>CAZNPU010000005.1:0-143811 GCA_964575335.1 uncultured Isosphaeraceae bacterium
GTAGCTAAGTGCGGCCGGGATAACCGCTGAAGGCATCTAAGCGGGAAGCCCCCCTGGAGATGATTGTTGCATGTCTTTGACGAGAGACCCCCGGAAGACTACCGGGTTGATAGGCCGGACGTGTAAGGGCAGAAATGTCTTGAGCGAACCGGTACTAACGGTCAACGACTTGGTCGTGCCGACCGGGTTCCGACGAAGCAATTCGCCGTAATCCGCGTCAGACGCACGCACAAGCCGCGTCAGCGTCAAACGTTCTCAAAACTCACGCTGCTGCCGGGAAGCAACCGCTTCCCCAGGCGACAATCCATCATGACATTCCCCCGCATCGGGTAAGCGCCCGGTGCGGGATTTGTCGGTGACCATAGGTACGAGGAGACACCTGATCCCATCCCGAACTCAGAAGTTAAGCTCGTACCGCCGATGATACTGCACCGCGGGAAAGTAGGTCATTGCCGACGCTTATGGCCCTTGCAGGGTAAACCCTGTAAGGGCCTTTTTCGTTTTTGATCTCAAATCTCGCTGCACCTGCTTCGCTTCAGCGTTGATGTTGCGATGGCGTAGTGAATCGATGAAGCGTGGTGAGGCGAATCGAGATCAAGTCGAATCGCATTGATTCGAATAGCTGCGTGAGAGTCGGACGTGATGATGGTGATGATGGTCCTGCTGATTGCAGGAGGAGGACATTCGACTTCTTCCAGGCAGCAGCACACTGAAGGAAAACAGGAATGACGTACCTCTTCACTTTGCTTTGCCTGTTTGCAGCGCATGAATCTCGCTACACTGCCTGCCATGCTGGAAACGCTCAATCAGCTTGAATCAAATGGTCTTGCCGAACTCGAAGCCGCTGCTACGCCCGAGGCGATCGAGGCGTGGCGGATCAAATATCTTGGCTCCAAGGGCGCGCTGAAGGCGGTGATGCCTCAGCTCAAGGATGTGCCCAAGGAAGATAAGCCGCGCGTAGGGCAGCGACTGAATCAGGTCAAAAGCGCACTTGAAAGCGCCTTTGAGCAGAAAAAAGCTGCAGTTGCCCGCGATGCTGCAGCGACGTCCGGCCCGTTGATCGACGTGACCGAGCCGGGGATTCCCCTTGGACTGGGGCGGCGGCACATTCTCACCCGCACAATTGATGAGATCACCGAGGTCTTTGCGCGCATGGGATTTGCCGTGGCCACGGGCCCCGAACTCGAGGACGAATGGCACAACTTCAATGCGCTGAACATTCCACAGGGCCACCCGGCACGCGAAGCGACAGACAATTTTTACATCGCGCCGTTTGGAAACGCAGGCGATCGCAGCAACAACGCTGAACACGCATCACCCGTAAGCTCAGACGCAAATACGCTGCTTCAACTCATGCTGCGTTCGCAAACCTCCACGGTGCAGATTCGCACGATGGAAAAGACGCAGCCGCCGCTGAAGGTCATCGCCTGCGGACGGGTGTATCGGCCCGACACGCATGACGCCACGCATTTCAGCATGTTCCATCAGATCGAAGGGCTTTACGTCGATCGCAACGTGTCGATGGTCGATCTCAAGACCACGCTTTTTCAATTCGCCCGTGCGTACTTCGGCCCGGGCGCGGAAGTACGCATGCGCCCAAGCTTCTTCCCCTTCACGGAACCGTCAGCGGAGGTGGACATGAAGATGAAAGTCAAGTCCGGCGGAGGCGAATACAGATGGGTGGAACTCGGCGGTTGCGGCATGGTTGATCCCAATGTCTTCAAGGCTGTCGGATACGACCCCGAAGAGTGGACAGGCTTTGCGTTTGGTCTGGGAATCGAGCGCATCGCCATGCGAAAGTATGGCATCTCCGATATCCGATGGCTCTTCGAGAACGATGCGAGATTTCTGCGGCAGTTCTAAGTCAATGTGATCGGGCAGCTGATCACGCGGTGAAACATCAAGCCGCTTGAATGTGAAATGCAGGGGCAGCGTTTCAGAAGAAGGTGGAAGCACTATGTACGAATCAATCGACCCATCACAGGGAACTGCGCCGCAGATGCCGCCGATTTCGCCCTGGTCGCATGGCGGGGTGCCGCAGCCGCAATCCAGTTGGCCGGGCGTTGTCGGCACGATTTCAATCGTGCTCGGTTCACTGGGGCTTCTGTGTTATGGCTGCAATTCGATCATGACCTTCGCCTCGCCATTCGTGCAAAACTTCATGCCGCCGGAAATGCAACAGGCTCAGGCGCAGGGAGCGGTGCTCGCGCTGAATATCGGCAGCTATTGCATCGGGTTTCTGCTTGCGCTGCTCTTGCTGTTCAGTGGAGTCGGCATTGTTCAGCGTCGACGCTGGGGCCGCACTGCCTCCATCGTCTGGGCATTTCTCAGAGCGGCCCTTGCGGCCATCGTTCTGGCATTAACCGTGATTCTTGCGCAGGACATAGCGGATCAGACCAATCAGCAGATGCAGGCACGCGGTCAGGCGTCGCCGTTCACGGTGACCTCGGACCTGGTCATACTGATTGCAGGCATCAGCGTGTTGCTCCAGCTCATCTGGCCGGTATTCATTTTGATCTGGTTCAATCTCGCTCGCATCAAGGATGAAGTCGCAACATGGCAGTGATCCGATTCAAAGCGAACGCATCGAGTTGGGCTTGCCGCGCTGCTGATGAATGATCAGCGCATACGATCGCAACAATTTCAGTCACTGAAGCGGCTTTCCACTGCAGCAACCATCATGGCGTCCGCCGCGCTTCGGATTGAAAGAAACCCGCTGTGCCGAAGTTGTGAGCGTCACAGCGGGTGCGATGCGAACAGCCATATATTATGTGGATTGGCGGGCGTTGCAGAGCAACGCGCCGCGTTTGTGGTCATCCTGATCGGATCAGCGCGGCACGGGTGAGTGCAGCACGCCGGCGAAGTGGCGATTGATCATGTCCCAGTTGATGACGTTCATGAATGCGCTCACGTAATCTTTGCGGCGATTCTGATACTTCAGGTAATAGGCGTGTTCCCACACATCGATCACCAGGACAGGAACCACGCCCCAGATGGTAAGGTTCTGGTGGTTCTCAGCCTGCATCACCATGAGCTGGCCGCTCACCGGTTCGTACGCGAGAATGCCCCAGCCGTTGCCTTCGACATTGGTGGCTGCGGCCTGGAAGAGGTCGGAGAACTGCTTGAACGAGCCGAAGTTCCGGTCAATGTGCTCAGCGATCAGGCCGTCGGGTTTGCCGCCGCCGGTGGGGCTCATGACGTTCCAGAACAGGACGTGCAGCAGGTGGCCGGAGCCGTGGAACGCCAACTCGCGCGCCCATCGCTTGACCTCTGACGCATCGCGTGTGCCCTGGCGGATTTCCGCCAGCTTCTGCAGCGCATTGTTCACGCCTCGGACATAGCCGGCATGGTGCAGATCGTGATGCAGTCGCATCGTCTGCGCGTCGATATGAGGCTCAAGATCGTCGTAGTCATACGGCAGCGGGGGAAGCACGTACTGCCTGGCTGCGGGGTCCCATCCCATGGAAAGCGGCGGAACAGTCGGGCTGCTCGGCTGAACAGGGCTGGTTTCCTGCACGCCGGCTGCGGCAACTGCATCAAGCCCAAATCCCGCGCTCGCCATGGCGGCAGCGCCAAGACCCAGTGTTGCCAGAACCTCTCGCCGATGAAGCCGCATGGAATCGTGGCTGGCTGCATCGGTCAAAGCGCCATCATCTGTGTGCATCGTGCACCTCCTCGATTAGCTGAAAATGGTGAAATCTTCGGTACAACGGCGTACAGTGTTGGCTTATTCGACTTGATGCTCCGGCTGAACGCAAGCCAGGGCGTTGTGATTCCACGCAAACAGGGCCGATTACTCACATATGTGCGCACTTTCATTTCTGGATGAGCTTCGCTGGCGGGACCTGCTGTATCAAACCACAGCGGATGAAGAGCTTTCGCAGCATCTTGCATCGCCCGGCCGCGTCGGCTACTGCGGTTTCGATCCGACCTCCGACAGCCTCACAATCGGCAACTTCATCCAGATCAAGCTGCTCATGCACTGGCAGCAGTGCGGCCACAAACCCATTGTGCTGATGGGCGGCGGGACCGGTTTGATCGGCGATCCGTCCGGGAAAGATGCAGAACGGCAACTGCTCACACGCGAGCAGGTCGAAGCCAATGTGAACGGTCAGCGACGCATTTTCGAGAAGCTGCTCGATTTCGACCCGAGCAATCCCAACGCAGCGGTCATCGTGAACAATGCCGACTGGCTTTGTGAACTGCGGTATATCGATGTGCTGCGCAATGTGGGCAAGCACTTTTCAGTCAATGAAATGATACAGCGCGAATCGGTGAAGCGACGGCTGGAAGAGCGCGAGCACGGCATCAGCTACACCGAATTCAGCTACATGATCCTGCAGGCGTATGATTTTCTGCACCTGCGACGCACCATGAACTGCACGGTGCAGACCGCGGGAAGCGATCAGTTCGGCAACATCGTTTCAGGCATCGATCTCATTCGACGCGAGATGGGCCCCAATCAGGCTTTCGGCATCACCTCGCCCCTGGTCAAAAGCGCCAGCGGGAAGAAAATCGGCAAGACCGAGCAGGGCGCCATATGGCTCACTGCTGATCGAACCAGCCCCTATGCGTTCTATCAATACTGGATCAATGTTGATGACAGCGATGTTGAGTCATTCCTGAAATGGTTCACGATGATGAATCAGGAGCAGATCGCTGACATCGTGCGCCAGCATCAGGCCGCTGCGCACCTGCGCATCGCCCAGCGCGAACTGGCCCGACACATGACGCGGCTGCTGCACGGCGAAAGTGTGCTGAACTCCGTGGAAACAGCAAGCCAGGCGCTGTTTTCCGGCAACGTGCGCGAGATTGACGACGCGATGCTGGATGAAGTTCTCGCTGACGTGCCTCACTCAACGCACGACAAGGCAAGTTTGGAAGGCGAAGGCGTCGCGCTGGTTGACCTGTTGCCTCAGACCACGCTGGCTGCGTCCAAGCGCGAAGCACGCGAGTTTCTCAACAGCGGGGCAGTAGCGGTGAACGGCGAAAAGGTTGATGCATCGTATCGGTTGTCGATGCGCGATCTGCTTCACGGTCGGACGATACTGCTCAAGCGCGGCAAGAAGCACTGGCACGCTACAAAGTGGGTGTGACAGAAAGCAGCTAGGGCACAATACAGCAGGCCAGAAGTACGCAACGCTATGTCGATGAGTCGCAGGGATTGAACGCCAAGCCGCGTGCATCCTTTGCACCAGATACCCGCTCTGAAATCCGGCGCAGCGGCGTGTTGAGGTTGCTGGTGGTTCGCGTTGGCGTTATGGCGTTCCGGTGCGGGTGATGTTCAGGCGCACGAGCGGCATCTCGGCAACGCCGTCTACGCGGGCCTCTACCTGTACGCCGCGCGTGCCGCTGGCTTCGGGCACCATTGCGATGAAATACGTAATGCGCTTCGACTCGATGCGTGCTTCCTTCTCGCGCGAGCTCAAGTGCAGCATGGCGAAGACGGGAACTTCGTTGTTCTCAATGCGGCGGATCAGATCCGCATCGGCGATGATCGTCACATTGCGCAACTGCTTCGGCTCGATTTCCACCGTGTATGCGTTGCGATCCTCCGGCGGGCCGGCCACCTGCACCCGGACGCTTTCCAGCAGGGTTTCACGCGTCCGCGAGCGAATGGTGAAGGTCATCATGGCTCGCGACGGCGTTATCGTGACATTGTTGTTGCTGCCGACCAGGCCGATCAGTTCCGGAATGCGCAGCTTGACTTCGAGCGTGTGGGGAACGCCCGGTTGCAGGCGGTCAAGTTCCGCGCGGTCGACGAAAGCCTCAACCGTTACGCCCTGAGGATAACTTTGGCGGAGTTGGCTGGGCATCGCCACGATCACCTCGGGCGGATCGATGACAATCTCGCCTTCCGTCGTTACTCCCGGCAGCGATGGCTTGACGCGAACAGTGGACCGTTCGATTCGGTCGAGTTCGATTTCCACCTGTGCCGGTTCTACGGAAACCACGGTGACGCCGGTCTCACGCAACAGGTCGTGCGTTTGCAGCCGCTCGAGGATGTCAATGGTCTGGCGGCCGGGTGTGGGGGAAACGCTGATCTCCAGCGGCCTGCGCAGCAACGCCTCAGCTTTCTGCAGCGCAAACGTGGAGCCTTCAATCGTCAGTGTCGCAGCCTGAGGTGGCGGCGGGGTTATCACCCAGTTGGCCGGCTCGGGCACGGTGAACTGCACGCGCGCGTTGTTGATGACCTTTGTTTCGCGGGTTTCGCCCGCTGCCCAGAACCAGATCAGCACGGTCACCAGCGTGACGATGACATAGGTCCACAGTTCCCGCGTCCAGGGGCTGCGGCCACGCAAATCCGTGTTGAAGTCGTTTGATGTCATACGTCAGCTTCGGAAAACAGCCGTGCGATCGCGATGATGATGTTGCTACGCGGCGGCGTCCTGGCGTGATTCCTCATGATCGTTGGCGGATTCCTCGTCAAGGCGATTGTTCAGGTCTTTGGCAGGCTTTGTCACCTGCGGGGCTTCCAGTCGTTTGGCGAGAATGCTCTCAAGCTGATCGCGAGGGAGGTTGTAATCGATGCGGCCGTTCTCCGCGATGCTCACCGCGCCGGTCTCTTCGCTGACGATGACCACCAGACAGTCGCTTTCCATCGTCAAGCCGGCAGCAGCGCGATGGCGGGAGCCAGATCGAGCTGGCAGCACGCCTTCCTCAGCCAGCGGAAACTGCACGCCGGCGGCGATAATGCGGTTGCCGCGAATCACCACGCCCAGATCGTGCAGCGGACTGTTGGGCCAGAAGATCGATTCGAGCAGGCGGGCGCTGACCAGGGCGTCGAGTGTTTGTCCGCCCTCCACCAGGCCTCCGAGCTTGACGCTGCGCTCGATGGCGATCAGCGCGCCGAACTGGTTTTTGCTGAGAAACTGAGCCGCTTCGCTTACGGCAGAGATCACCGCGCGCATGTGGGCTGCCGAGCCGCGGAAATGGCGCGGCTGGCTGAGCCGGATCATCGCCTGCCGCAGCTCTGGGGCAAAAACCACAATCAGCAGTATTGCGGCCAGGTTGAGAAAACGAGCATAGATGAAGTTCAGCCGCGCAAATGCGTCGGTCCCCTGGCCCAGCAGTTGGATAAGCAGCGTGACCAGGACAAAAATGATGGCGAAACCCTTGAAAATGCCCGCCCCGCGCGTGCCGCGTAAAAACCGGAACACCACGTACACCGCCAGCCAGATGATGGTCATCTCAATGATGACCTCATATGGCTCATAACTGCGGATGAACTGGACGGGGTTGCCGAACATGGAGTGTGCCAAGGTCAGCCCGGTCAGGCTCTGTCGCGCGATCGCCAGTATAACGCAGCACTACCGTAGGCGGTTCGGATGTCCGCCGCGAGGTTGTTGCTTTATACCAGGTAAGAAGGTTCTGTTTTTCCTGTATCGAATCAATCGGCGGTGCAAGCAGCACAATCGATGCGCTTCGGGCTATCGGACGTGAATCTTGCGGCGCGATGGCGTACCATCACTCCGTATGTCACGATTCGGCACCGATTATCAGATTGCCAAGCCCACCGGGCGCTGCAGCGAAACCGGCTGCGAACTGGAGCCCGGCTCGCCCTGCATCGCCACCTTATGTGAGCGAGAGGGAGATGAGGGCTTTGATCGTCTGGATTTCTCACTTCAGGCATGGGAAGCAGGAGCGCGGCCGAAACGGCTGTTCAGCTTCTGGAAAACCACTGTGCCGCACCCCGATGCCAAGCCCAAAATGCTTGTCGACGACGCGGTATTGATGGATGTCTTTGAGCGTCTGGCGTCAGATACACGGCCGCAGCGGGTTGCCTTTCGCTTCGTATTGGCGCTGATATTGATGCGGAAGAAGCAACTGAAGTTCGTCGGCCGCGCAACGGATGGGGGCGTTGAGCGATGGCTCCTTGCGCCCAAGGGAGCGAGCCAGTCGGATGCGCCACCGATTGAGGTGATCAATCCCAGCCTCAGCGATGACAATGTGCGCGAGCTGACCACTCAACTCAGCGAAATTCTGCAGGCGGAATTATGAACATGAACACCAGCGCGGAGCGACATCGAACGCGGTGCTGGCGCGTTGCCCGGATACCTGTTGCGCAACCGATTACGCTGGTGATGCTGATTGCAGCGCTGCTGCTCACAGCATGTCGGGGAAAACAGACCGTCGATCAGCCGCCGGCGGATGTTCCCAGCTACGAAGAATTGGCAGCATCGCACAACGCGCGAATCGATCAACTGCATCGCACCTACTCGCGAGGCGTCATCGAGCTGCGCTGGACTGATGATCGCGGACGGCATTTTGAGCAGGGCGACATGGACCTGTGGCTTGTGCTGCCGCGGCACTCTGCGCTCAAAGTCGATAAGCTTGGCCGCGAACTGCTTTGGCTGGGCTCGAATGAGCAGGCGTACTGGTTGTTCGATATGACCGGCCAGGAGCGCGTGCTGTATGTCGGCCGACATGAAGGCGCGGAGGTGATGGTCGGCCGCACGCTGGATGTGAAGCCGCTGGCGCTGATTGACCTGCTGGGGCTTGGACGTCTGCCCGCTGAATCAAATGGACAGCAGCGCGTCAGCTATGACGCGAAACTTGACGCATGGGTTGTATCTGCAACGGGCGGGGGCGGACCGGTGCGGCTCTATCTGGATCGCGCAACGCTCTTGCCGCATCGCGTCGAAAGCCTCGCTGAGTCCGGCGAGGTGGCGGTGGCGAGCACGCTGCGCCGATACGAATCGGTGCGCGTTCCCGATACGTCGGTGCCAGCGTACCCGAGAATGGCGCAAGTTATTGAAATCATCGGCGACCCGACACAGGGGCAGCAGATGACCGCAACATTGTTCATATCCGAAACCACCGGCGTGTTCGAGTACGGACAACTCGAACGTGTCTTTGACTTTGAGCGACTGCGCCGAGGGTTGAACCCGGATCGAGTGGAAGGCGATCTGACGCACGTTCAGAATGCCGGCAGGTGAGCTTCCACTGATCCCGCTATGATTTTTCGGTCATGAATTTGATTTCCCAACTGCGAATAGCAGTCGCGCTGGTGTTGGCGATGGTAATGATCTGGCCGGCGGCTGCACGCCGCGGTCAGGATTCACTGAGCGCAGCAAGCGATCCAGCACCAGCCGATGACCGCCTGCTGGCGACTGCGCACGGTGAACACCTGTGGTTTATTAGTCCGGCAAAGCCGCGTCCCAATCAGCCGGCGGGATCTGATGCGTTTTTGCTCTGCCACCGCGCAACCGATCTTGATGCTGGCGTTTTCAAGCCGCTTGTCGCGATGCTGCGGCGTCCGGAAGCGCTGGCCTCGTGGAATAATCAGCTCTGGCTGATCTTTCCGCCCAAGTCCGGCGTGACAGGCTCCGTTCGTGAAGTCTTTACGATTCGCGTTCGGAAACATGAAGCCATGGGCATTTACCTGACCGACCCGGTGGGCTATCTGGAAATGCTTCCGCCGCTTTCGGGTGATGGCGAACTGATCGCATTTACCGCCAACGCACAGGGGCCGATCGCCTTGCTTGGCGACAACCGGTCGGGCGTCTCGACGCGCCTGGTGCAATGGCAGCGCGACACGTGGGTCGATCTGGATGTGCCGGAAGATATTCGCCTCACTGTGAGAAGCATGCTTGCGGTCGCCGGCCCAGACGGTGCGCTGCTGAGCGTGCTTGATCCGTTTCCGTCCAATCCGGCGCAGTCGCGATGGCATGAGCGGACAGCTTCGGGCCGATGGAGCACGCAGGTGGTCAGCCTGCCGTTTCATGCGGTGCAGCGCATGATCAGCGTGGACGGCCAGATTGCAGCGGTGGTGCGGCATCATCGCGCTGATGAAATCGAAATCACCTACTTGCGATCGTCCGGCCTGATTTCACTGGTCAGACTGCCGACGCCCGCAGGGAAGTGGCAGATCACCGGTGCCGGTTTTGGAATCGTGCTGCTTGAGCAAACCGATGACGATCAGCTTCTGATGCGCATCATCGATCAACTGGATGGTCAGGTGACCGCTGCGCAACCCATGTCGCCGCAGCGCCTTGCTGCAGCTCAGATCTGGCAGATGTCGCTGCTGATGGCGATGGCAGCGACGATCGCGTTGCTGCTGTTTCTGGTGCGGCCGACTGAATCGGTTTCGTTGTCGCTTCCTGCCGGCGTCGAAACGCTGCCGCTGATGCGTCGCACAGTGGCGTTGCTGATCGACCTGCTGCCTGGCGCAGCAGCGGCGGTGCTGCTCACCGGTTCTCATCCGATGGATCTGCTCTATCTGCCGATCTTCACGATCGAGATGCAGCAGAGCGTACCGTACCTGCTAATGGCGGCGATTACGCTTGTGCACACAACGATCATGGAAGTGGTTTTTGCAACCTCGATCGGAAAAGCCCTGATCGGTGCGCGCATCGCGGACACCGGAGGCGGCAGGCCGACGGTCAGACGGATCGCGCTTCGCGCCGTCATGAAAGGACTGGTCTTTTTCCTACCACCGCTGGTGCTGTTCAACATGATGAGCGCAAACGGTCGTGGGTTGCCGGACCTGGTATCCGGCACGGTCGTGGTTCGCGACCTGACATTGACCGGTGAGCGAGAACGCAACGACCGATAACTCACCCGCAAAGAGAAGACGCAATTTCCGCGCACCGGGCGGTGAATGCTGCAGATAATGCCCGCCAAAGGCCGATAAGCGTTCCTGCGGCGAATGGATTCGCTGCGTCACGATCGTCCGGCCCGGTTGCCAATGGCTGCTGGGACAAGGAGAGGATCTCGTTTGGCAGGCGATCAGACCAACGCGAACGGACCGGCTGCGGCCGATTCCCATCTCGACCTTGGCGACAACAAGGCCGAGCGCAATTTACGCGCGTCAAGAGATGACGCTCAGACTGGCGAAAAGACGGATACGCCAAAGCCGATCTGGGCCAACGCCTGGCAGATTCCCACCATCATTCTCAGCGCGATCCTGATTGTCTGGGGGATTCGGTCGGCAATGGGGCCGACTGAAGAATTCGATTTTGACGCAACGCTTGCCGCGATCGAGCAGCACATTGCTGACGGCGAACATGAGCGTGCTGCCCTGCAACTGCGAACGGCGATCGAGCCGCATCTGGATTCGCTGCAGCCGGCGCAGCGGGCGGTGTTTCATCGCGCTGTGGCGGACTATCACTTCTATACCCAGCCGCCTGCTCACGGTTCGGTGTCGGTCAGTCGGCATATTGCTGAGCACTACGCTCGCGCAGCCGGCCTCGGCGCGACGCTTGATCCCAAGCGGCTGGAGCGTTGGGCCGAGGCGATGATGGCGAGCGGCGACATGGCCGGTGCGCGTACGCGGCTTGCGGAGCTCGATGCGTCGCTTGCCAGTTTGGAAAGTGATCCTGAGGTTCAGCAGGAACGACTGCAGGCGGTGCGCGCCAGCCGCAACCGTGTGTTCCGACGGCTTGTCGAATATCAGTTGCGCGCCGCGGTTCTGCCGTTTGATGAATTGATGGAAGTGCTCGCTGCGTACCGAGTTGATCCGCAGCTTTCAACGGAGGATGAACTGTGGGCGGTGGCGCGCATGGCGGAGCTTCGTTTGATCGCCGGTCATACGCAGCAGGCGATCGATCTGCTGCTGGTGGATATGCGGCGGTTGGAGGGGCGGAACCTTCACAGCGAAAACGCGGGGCTTGGAGAGCTGTACGTCCTGCTCGGCCGGGGGTATTTCGAGCTTGGCGCTTACGACAAATCTGCTGCGCATCTCGAGACGGCTCTGCAGCTTTTGCCCGGCTCGCATGCTGTGCGTGGCGACGCCATGCTGTATCTGGGGCGAATCGCCTTTGCGCGAGGCGAGTTCGATGTTGCGCTTGAACGCTTCCACAACATCGTGAGCGATTACGTGATGACCCGCAGCTACCTGCCGGGACTGCTGGGCCGCGCCGAAACGTATGGCGTGACCGGTGAACATGAATCCAGCCAGGCGGATTATCGCCAGCTTGTGGAACAACTGCAGCGCGTCGGTTTGCGCCGCGATATCACGCCGGAGCATGTGGCGGCAAGTTTGTGCGATCGTCACGACGCAGCTCTTGCGCTGGGCCGATTGGATCGTGCGCTGGCCTATGTAACTATTGCTGAAGAACTGTTCCCGCCTGAAAAGACGCCCGGCGAAGTGCTGTTTCGACTCGCATCGACCAATCGGCAGATGGCAGACGACCTGATCCGGCAGGCATCGGGCGGCGAAATCCCCAACGCGATCTACGGTGGAATGGCGCAGATTGATCCGGCGATTCGATATGAGGCCAGCCTTCGATATGAAAAAGCAGGGCACTATTACCTGCGTCATGCCAACACTGAGCAATCCGATCGATATGCCGACAACAGCTGGGCCACGTCGCTGTGGATGGCGGCGGACAGCTTTGATCGCGGCGGACGGCAGGATTTGGCCATCCAGTATTTTCTTCGCTATCGGGACAGTCGCGCCATTGACGATCCGCGTCGGGCGGAGGTGCTGTTTCGACTGGCGCAGGCGCATCATGCGCAAGGCGATTGTGATCAGGCCATCAATTTTTATGAGCGCATTCTGGAAGATCACGGGCGAACCGGTTTCGCTGCCCGCAGCTATGTGCCCCTGGCTCGATGCCTGCTGGCGGTCAATCGACCCGAGGACGCCAAGCAGCAACTGCACTTTGTGCTGAGCGGCGGTGGGCTGCTCGAACCCGATGCACGCGACTACCGCGATGCGCTGATTGAACTCGGCCGCATTCATCATGAACAGGGCGAGTTCGTTCAGGCTATCGAACGGCTGACCGAAGCGACGCAGCGATATCCCGATGATCCGCGCCGGCTGGAGGTGCTTTACCTGCTTGCGGACAGCTATCGCGCCAACGCGATGATCATTGCCGATCGAATCGAGAACGACTACGGCATCTCCGCAGGTGAGATCGGACAGCTTACCAGTCTGCGTATTGCGCATCTGCAATCCGCCAAGGATGCCTTCACCCTCGTGGTTGAAGCGGACGAATCAGGCGCGGCATCGGATCTGTCTCTGTTTGAGCAGAACATGCTCCGGCGTGCGCGGCTGTATCAGGCCGATTGCGCATTTCATCTGGGGCAATACAGCGCTGCGATTCAGTACTACGAGCAGGTTGCCAGGCGATACAGCTCGCATCAAAGCTCGATGTACGCGCTGGTGCAGATTGTCAACTGCTATAACGAATTGGGTGATGCGGACCGGGCGGCTGCGGCTCATCGCCGCGCACTGGTGAGATTGCAGCAGCTTCCCGATGCTGTATTTGCAGCGCCTGATGCGCTGATGGATCGTGCAGCATGGGAGCGATGGCTGGACAACAACCCGGTGGCAGCCACTCGCACAGCGTCCGCCAGCGCAGCTCCCGGATAGTCTGAGGGCGACTGACGCGCGATGCCGGAAGCGCGTGCAGATCGCAGAGCGCAGAAACGATTTCGAGAATGCAACGAAATTGGAAAGGACACGGATGTCCGAGACCTTGAAGCTGGATCAAAAACCTTGGCCGCAATCGCTGATCGACGTGCTTGAACGCCAGCACGACATGGTGCAGCGGCTGGCTGCGCTGGCGCAGGGGCAGTCGGCGCTCATTGAAGAAAGCAGCACCGATCAATTGCTTGAACTGCTTGCGCAGCGCCAGAGCATCATTGATGAGTTCACTCAAAGCCAGCACGAACTCACCGAGCTGACGCGGGACCTGGACCGCCGGCTGGAAGGTGTGCCCGAATCGCAGTGCGATCGCATTCGCCTGTTGATCGATCGCATCGGCGACGGATTGGCGCAGGTCATGCAGCGGGATGAACAGGATCAGGCCACGTTGCGCTACGGTCGCGAGCAGGTCAGACAGGAGCTTTCAACACTCGGGACAGCCCGGCAGGCTCGAAACGCGTACACGACCGTTCAGGGCGACCGGAATCGATATGCGGATCGACGTGGGTGAGTCATGAGCGCACTGAGCAGTCAATCCATCACGACGCTTGAAAAGCCGCTTCGCATTGTTGAGGTTGAAGCGCCAGCTTCACCTGATGCAGAGTTGCCACACGTCAGCGGACAGTTGGACGTCAACGATCTGCGCGATCTGATGCAGTCAGTGACGGAGACCGCGCAGCGACTGCAGGCCACGCACGTGGCGCTGCACAATCAGGTTGCGCGGCTGCAGCGCGAACTGGCCGAGGCCAACGCTGCGCTTCGCCGCTCACAATCGCTGGCGGCGCTTGGGCAGATGGCGGCAGGGATTGCCCACGAGGTGCGCAATCCGTTGGGGTCGATTCAGTTGTATGTGCAGATGCTGGCGGAGGATCTGGCGGATCGGCCTGAACAGTCGGCGCTGTGCAGCAAAATCGATCGTGCCGTTGTCGGTTTGGATGCGATTGTGCGCGATGTATTGACCTTCGCCCGCGATATGACCATTCGCCCGCAGCCGACGACTGCCACGGAGCTGCTGGAGCGCGCGCTGGCTAGCTGTGAATCGCTGCTGGTTGGCCGCGATATCGAAGTGCGTCGTGAAGATCATTCACCGTGTCGGCTTCAGGCGGACGGATGTCTGATGGTGCAGGCGCTGAGCAATGTGGTGCGCAACGCCATTGAGGCAATGGTGGAAGCGGAGAGCACGCAGCAAACGCTTACGCTTGGTGCAGCAAAACGAAAGGTGCGATGTCCTGATGGGCGGCAGGCGCAGCGCATCGTGTTGTGGGTGCAGGACACCGGCCCGGGTATACCCGAAGAAGTCGTCGATCGCGTGTTCAACCCGTTCTTCACTACGCGCGCAACCGGCACGGGGCTTGGGCTGGCCATTGTGCATCGGATCGTAGATGCGCATGGCGGACACATTCGCATTGCGAACACCGCAGATGGCGGCACGCGCGTGGAGCTGTGTCTGCCCGCCAGACCGCCGAGCGGTTCGATGACGGCTGACGACGCATTGCACGCCAGCGATCTCACTCTCACTCGTACAGAATCGGAGTAGGAATCATGAGCAAGGTGCTCGTTGTTGATGATAAGGAAATGATGCGTGACAGCGTCGCTGGCACGCTGGTGCGCAAAGGGCACAGCGTGGTGACTGCCAACAGCGGCAAGGCGGCGCTGGCCAAGATTGCTGAGCGGTCATTTGATGCGGTCATCACCGATCTGCAGATGCCGGAGATGGACGGCGTGGAGTTGCTGAGTGAGATTCGCAAAATTGATGAGCAGGTGCCTGTGATATTGATGACCGCGTACGGCACAGTGGAAACTGCTGTGGCGGCAATGAAGAACGGGGCGTACGACTACATCACCAAACCGTTCAGCGGCGACGTGCTTCTGGTGACGGTGGAACGCGCTGTGGAGCATGCGCGATTGCTGAAGGAAAACAGCGTGCTGCGGGCTGCAGCTGCGCCTGCCGGGCATCGCAGCGGAAAGCAGACGCATGAAATGATCGGCGACAGCGCGTTGATGACGCAGTTGCGTCAACGTTTGGCCAGCATTGCTGACAGTCATGGAACGGTGCTGATCAGCGGCGAATCTGGTGCAGGAAAGGAAGTGGCGGCGCGATGGATTCACGAGAACAGCCCGCGCGCCAACATGCCGTTTCTGGCCATCAATTGCGCCGCCTTATCTGCAAACCTGCTTGAATCGGAACTGTTCGGCCACGAGAAAGGCGCGTTCACCGGAGCCGACAAACTGCGCAAAGGTCGATTTGAACTGGCAGATGGCGGCACGCTGCTGCTTGATGAAATCAGCGAAATTGCGCCGGAGATTCAGGCCAAGTTGCTGCGCGTGCTGCAGGAGCGCACCTTTGAGCGTGTCGGCTCCAGCACCAGCCGCAGCGTTGATGTGCGCGTGATCGCCACCACCAATCGCGATCTGCCTGTTGAGGTTGCCCGTGGTACGTTCCGACAGGACCTTTATTTCCGCCTCAACGTGCTTCCGCTGCGCATGCCGGCGTTGCGCGAGCATCCCGAAGACATCCCCGCACTGGCATCGCATTTTCTTTCGCAGGTGGCCAGCCGGGAAGGCAAGCCGGTGAAAACGTTTGAACCGCAGGCGATCGAACTGCTGCAGCAATATCCCTGGCCCGGCAACGTGCGCGAGCTGCAGAATATCTGTGAGCGTGCTGCGGTGCTGACCCGCGATCAGACGATCGCAGCGTCATTGATCGCGCCCTGGCTCAATGCAGGAGAACCGGCTGCGCCGACATTGCAAAACGCCGAGCAGAAGATTGCTGTCAACGGTCATGCTGCGGATGCAACGGCCCCGACCGCGACGCGGCCCGGCTCGATGATCGAAGTTCGCAGCGGCGGCAGCAATGCGATGACGCCCGATCTCAGTTCCATCATCTGCGACGGCAAGCTCACGCTTGAACAGATCGAACGCGAGGTCATCGTGGCGACGCTGGAGCACAACAACGGCCACCGGCAGCGCAGTGCGATGGCGCTGGGAATCGGCGTTCGCACCTTGGGCCTGAAACTCAAGAAATGGAAGGAGCAGCGGCTCGTATCGGAGTCATTGTGACACAAAGGCGCAGTTGGCGACCGCGCAATATGTGCCGAACGCGCAAAAGATGCATCTGGCTTGTGCGTTGTTGCAGGCTGCACTGCGGCGGCCCGTGTTTTGCTGATGATTGCTTTGTGATGCCTGGATCATGTTGAGATTTTGCCTGCGATGATAGATGGCGTAACCAATGGTGATGCACTTCCGGCGCTTGAGCGGCTCATGCAGTTTGCCGGCCAGCGGCATCGCATCATCGCCAACAACGTCGCCAACCTGTCAACGCCGAATTTCCGGCCCGTTGACGTATCGGTGGAGGCGTTTCAGAAGCAACTGGCCAAGGCGATTGATGTTCGACGCGCAGGCGGCCGCACCGATGGAAGGCGAAACGACCTGCCGCTGGAATCCACCTCACAAGTTGAGGTGACGGCAAGGGGGCTTATCCTGAATCCGGAGCCGACCGGCGACAATCTGCTGTTTCATGACGGAAACGATCGCAATATGGAACGCGTCATGCAGTCACTTGTTGAGAACTTCATGACGTTCCGCACCGCAGCGCAACTTTTGCAGAGCCGCTTCAATCTGCTCAATACCGCAATTCGAGAACGCATGTAACGGCCTGGTTTTCAACTTTGACCCTGGATCTTTCGCACTCTCATGTATGGTTCCCTGGACATCTCGACATCGGCTCTGATCGCCAACCGCGTGCGATTGGATGTGATTTCCGCCAACATTGCGGGGAAAGACGCGCTGCTCAACGCTGACGGCGAATACGAGCCGTTCCGGCGTCGCGTGACGATGCTCGCAGCAGGCGATCCGGCTCGCGGGTCAGAAGAAGGCGTGCACGTCGCTTCGATTGAGGTCGATCCCAGCCCGCTTCGCATGGTGTACGAACCGAGTTCGCCGTACGCCAACGCGGATGGGTATGTCGGGTATCCCAACGTGAATATCGTGATCGAACAGATGAACGCGATGGAGGCGGCCCGTTCGTATGAGGCAAACATTGCGGTTGTGGAGGCTACCAAGTCGATGATGAGTGTTGCGCTGCAGATGCTTGCCTGAGTGAGTTTCAGGTAATCAGATGCAAACACTTCGGTTTGTAGCTTGACGAATGTTGATTCGTACCTGATGGTGTGCTTGGCCTATGTCTGATCCGCTTGGACTAATTGGAAACCTTGGACCGGTGCAGCGACCGGCTGCGCCGACGCCTCGCGCTGGCAGCGAAGGCGAAGGCCCGGGCTTCAAGGCGCTTCTTGAGCAGCAGATTCAGAAAGTCAACGAGTTGCAGCGCGACGCCAACATGGCGATGGAGGATCTTGCCGCCGGTCGGCGCGACGATGTGGAGAGCGTCATCATTGCCACGCAGAAGGCTGACATTGCCTTCAAGATGCTTCTGCAGGTGCGCAACAAGGTGATGGACGCGTATGAGGAAGTGAAGCAGTTGAGGATCTGATCGAGATTGCCATGATGTTGTGATACAGTGGCATATCAGATGAGAAGGCAGTGAGCTGCGCCAGGAGGGCGATCGCTTACTGCACCTGCGGGGTCGCCGGCGCTGCGACCCCGGTGGCGTTCCCGGCGGGAAGAGGCATGGAGGCCTATTGAATGCAGTCGCTGCAACGGACAATTCAGACCATCATCGAGCAGATGAAGACGCTGCCGCCAACCGCCAAAATGCTGGTTGGCTCGTTGATGGTGATACTCGTTATGTCGCTGTTTCTGGTGTCGCTGTATGCGGGGCAGCCGGCGCTGGTGCCGCTGGGCCTCAAGAGCACGCTCACGCCCGATGCTCGCGCAAAGGCGATCAGCTACCTGGAAATGCGCAACATCAAATACAGCGAGGAGGGCGGCGATCTGCTCGTGCCCGCTGAGCAGAAATACACCATCCTTGCGCAGCTCACCGAGAATCAGCTCATCGACGCCGATCAGATCAACTTTGATCGGCTTATGACCGACGAGAGCCTGATTCGCACCCGCGATCAGAATCGCCAGCGGTATCTCGTGGCGAAGATGAACGTGCTGAGCAACATGATCAGCCAGATGAACGGCATCGAGCGTGCAACCGTGGTGATCGATCAGCCTGAGGGAATCAGCGCGATCGGCAAGTCGCATGTGCCGCCGTCAGCATCGGTGTCGGTTACCACGCGCGGCGGCGAGTTGAACCAGACGCTCGTTGACGCCATCGCGCAGCTTGTTTCACGTTCGCATGCCGGGCTGAAACCGGAAAACGTCGCCATTGTCGATGCTCGTACCGGTCGGGCCATGCAGGCCCGCACGAACGACCACCTCACCGCCAGCCGCTACTTTGACGTCAAGCTTGCTGCGGAAAAGCACGCCAAGAGCACCCTGGAAAGCGTCCTGGGGTTCATTCCCGGCGTGCGTATCGCAGTGAATGCGCAGGTGGACACCAAAGAAGTGGTGCAGCACACGTCAAAGTTCGGCGACCCGAAGCTGGGGGTGACCGGCGAATCGACGCGCAGCATCACCGGCACCAACATGGCAGTCGGCGCTGAACCCGGCGTGATGCCCAACACCGGAGCAAGCCTCAGCGGAATGGGGCGGGGCGGATCGCAGCTTGCTGACGAACGCACCGAGACAACCGCCATTCCCGTGGTGGATCGAACCAATAGCCAGTTGCGTGATGCACGCGGCTATGCGCTGAAGATCAACGCCACCATCGGCGTACCGCGTTCGTATTTTGTGCGCCTGTATCAGGAGCGAGCGGGCGATGCGGAAGCGCAGCCTGACCCCGCTGCGCTCGATCAGCTTGTCGAAGCGGAGTCGGAGCGGTTGCGCGAGTTCATCACGCCGCTGATCGATACCGATGCAGTGGAAGGCGCGATAGCTGGTGTGGTTCGCGTGGAAATGTTCCCCGACTTCGGCGCGGTGCTGACCAGCGGTTCGCAGCTTGTGCCCGGCGCTGCAGGCGGCGCCGGCGGCATCGGCGGCATAACCGGAGGCGGAGTAAACGATAGCCTTGTGAAGTACGTGACGCTGGGCGGGTTGGCGGCACTGAGCCTGGTCATGATGTTTCTGATGGTGCGCAAAGCCAACGTTCGTGAAGAATTGCCCACCGCGGCGGAACTGGTCGGGATGCCGCCTGCGCTGGCCGCTGCCGATTCAGATCTGGTCGGCGAAGCGGACGAAGCGGCGCCTGCGCTGGAAGGCGTGGAATTGAACGATGACGCCATTCGGCGCCAGCAGATGCTCGATCAGATCAAGGAGATGGTGACCACCGCGCCGGAAGAAGCAGCGATGTTGCTGCGGCGCTGGATCAAGAGCGAGGTGTAATCGGCGGCTGCTTCCCATCACGCGCTTGTCGGCAGTGAGCGCGATACAGCAGCGAGTCGATGCGAAAGCATGCCGTTGCGTTGACGTGACGTTGGAGGAATTCTCGAGGACTTTATGGCACATCGCCCCGGACAACGATTACCCAACGACATCAATGAGCTTGACGGCGTGGTCAAGGCGGCGATTCTTCTGCTCACGCTTGATCAGTCAGCCGCAGGTCTGATGCTCAAGACATTGCCCTCGGAAACGGTTGAAGAAGTGACGCGTGTGCTCGCTTCGCTGGGAGAAATACCGCCGGAGCTTTCGTTTGCCGTTATTGAAGAGTTCTATAACCTGCGCATGGCGTCACAGCATGTGCGGGAAGGCGGTTTGGATTACGCCAAGAGCCTGCTGAAGGATTCGCTTGATCCCAAGGTGGCTGAGCGCGTCATTCAGCAGATTCAGACGCAGGTGCAGCGCACGCCGTTTTCGTTTCTGCAGAAGGCCGAGAGCGAGAACCTGCTGACGTTCATTCAGGATGAGCATCCGCAGACGATCGCGCTGATCGTCAGTCACCTGCCGCATCACAAGGCTTCGGAGATTCTGGTGGGCCTGCCGCCGCAGAAGCAGGTGGAAGTGGTGCGCCGCGTGGCGAACATGGAGCAGACCAACCCCGACGTCATCCGCGAGGTGGAAGCGGGTCTGGAATCGCGGCTATCCAACATGCTCACGCATTCGATGGAGCGCGTGGGCGGCGTGGAGACGGTGGCGGAGATTCTCAACCTCTGCGATCGCGCAAGCGAAAAGGCGATCATGGAAGGCATCGAGCAGGAAGACCCCGATCTGGTCGAGCAGATTCGGCGGCTCATGTTCGTCTTTGAGGACATCCTGCTGGTCAACGACAAGGGCATTCAGGCTGTGCTCAAGGAAGTTGACAATGACGAACTGTGCCTGGCGCTGAAGACCGCCAGCGAACAGCTCAAGGAGAAGATCTTCAGCAACATGTCGGCGCGCGCAGCCGACTTGATCAAGGAAGACATGCAGTACATGGGGCCGGTGCGGTTGAGCGACGTAGAAGCGGCGCAGCAGCGCATCGTGGACATCGTGCGCCGCCTCGAAGATTCGGGCGAAATCGTCATCGCCGGCCGCGGCGGCGAGAAAGATATGGTTGTGTGATCGAGATGATCAAAGCAGAACGTTGAAAACAGAAATGAATCTCGTGTCGAGACGCGTCAGCCGTTTCCGGCGCGCATCGCAGTTGTTTTCTGCTGTTTGCTTTTTGTTTTTCGTTTTTCGCTTCTATGGCTCTCATCAAACATGCCAAGTCTGATCGGTTGTTGAAAGACGCGATCGTTCTTGACATGAGCGATCTGGCGCAGCAGGCCCGACGCATGTTGGATAACGCGCGGGCCGAGGCGCAGCGCATCGTCGAACAGGGCAAGGCTGAGGCGCAGCAGTTGATCGACAGCGCTGACGAGCGAGGCTATGCGCAAGGATTCGAGCGCGGCATGGCTGAAGGGCGCGAGGCCGGCGAACGTCAGGGGCGCGAGCAGGCCCTGCAGCAGCATGCCCAGCAGCTTGCGACACTCACGCAGCAGTGGACCGCGTCGCTTGAGCAGTGGGAATCGCAACGGGAAGCGATGTTTCACGATGCAACTGAAGACGTGCTCCGTTTTGCATTTCTTCTGGCTCAGAAGGTGACGCACCGCGTGATTGAGAGCGATCCGACCGTGGTGCGCGATCAACTGGCCGAAGCGCTCAAACTGCTCAGCCGTCCCAGCGCGGTTGAGGTCGTGGTGAATCCTGAAGATCGCGCGATGGCGGAACACGTGCTTCCTGAATTGGCGTCCACCATCGCGCGGTGCGAACACGTGGCCTTGCGTGAGGACGCGTCGATCGCTCGCGGCGGATGCGTGATAGCCACCGCGGGCGGGCGCATCGATGCCACAATTGAAACGCAGCTTGATCGAATCGCTGAAGTGCTGGTGCCGATGCCGGCGTCGACGCAAGGCGGTGATGAGAGCGATGGCGAGGACGCAGGCCCATCGGCGAATCTCGATGCAACTGACGACGCATGACCGTACTGGATTCGACCATTCAGTCACTCGAACAGTTCCAGACGCGGGAAATCGTCGGCACGGTGGCGGCTGTGCGCGGCCTGAGTTTGCTGGTGGATGATCTGCCTGCGCCTATCGGTTCGCTGGTGCGACTGGAGCCGTCGCGACATCGTACAGCTCCGACACCACAGTCGCTGCGCGGCGAGGTGGTGGGGTTCGATGGCCCGCGCAGCATCGTCATGCTGTTGAATGCAAATTCCGGCATCGCGCCCGGCACAATGGTGATCGCAGAACAAACCGCCCAGAGCGTGCAGGTTGGCGAATCGCTGCTCGGACGAGTGATTGACGGGTTAGGCCGCGTGATCGACGGCGGGCGACGCCCTATCAACACTGTTGCCCGCCCGCTGCTGGCTGTGCCAACTCTCGCGCTGCGGCGGAGGCGAATTGACGAGCCACTGCCGACCGGCGTGCGCGTGATCGACGGGATGCTCACGATGGGCAAGGGCCAGCGCATCGGCATCTTTGCCGGTCCGGGCGTGGGCAAATCGACATTGGTCGGTGCGATTGCGCGGAACACCGCTGCTGATGTGAACGTGATCGGTTTGATCGGCGAGCGCGGCCGCGAGGTGCGCGACTTCATCGAACATTCGCTGGGGCCGGAAGGATTGGCCCGTTCAGTTGTGGTGGTGGCCACGGGCGATGAATCACCGCTGCTGCGAGTGCGCGCTGCACTGGTGGCGACTGCGGTGGCGGAGTACTTCCGCGATCGCGGCGCGGATGTGATGCTGATGATGGATTCCATAACGCGCTTCGCCCAGGCTCAGCGCCAGATCGGTCTGAACGTTGGCGAGCAGCCCGCCACCAAGGGCTACACGCCCTCCGTTTTCGCCATGCTGCCGGCGCTGCTGGAGCGGGCCGGCGCGGTGGAGAGCGGCGGTTCGATTACCGGCTTGTATGCGGTGCTGGTGGAAGGCGACGATTTCAACGAGCCGATTTCCGACGCGGCGCGAGGCATTCTCGACGGCCATATTTCGCTTTCACGCAAGCTGGCATCGCGAGGTCATTATCCGGCAGTTGATGTGCTTGATTCAATTTCGCGCGTCGCCAACGATGTGTGCGATCAGCATCACATTGCGGCGCGGCGGAGCGTGCTGCAATTGATTGCAGCGTATGCCGATGTGGAAGAACTGATCAATATCGGCGCCTACGCCAGAGGTTCGAACCCCACCTGCGACGTGGCGATTTCGATGAAGCAGGCCATTGATGCGTTTCTGCAGCAGTCAACGTCGGAGAAAGCGGCGTATCCGCACACCTGTCGCTCGCTTCTGGAGCTGGCGGCAGCGGCGCAGCAGGAGTTCAGTCAACGTGCAGCCCGCGCCAATGCACAAGGCGCATCGGCGTCACCGCCGTCATCGCGCAAGTCATGATGCATGTCATGCAATTGGAATTGCCCTGGTTTTGTTGCTGACGATTCGTTACCCCATGCACACGCACGCCAACTTCATTCACGGATAAGCGATGGCCAAGTTCAAGTTTCCACTGGAACCGTTGTTGAAGGCTCGTCGCATGACCGAGCAGCAAAAGCAGCGCGCCGTGGCGGTAATTGAGCAGGAACGCTTGCGGCTGGAGGAAAACCTGCGTCATCAGCAGGCGGTCATCGCTGAGGGCAAGCGGAGCTTGAAGGCGAGCATGGTGGGACAGCTTGATGTGCAGCAGTTGCGCATGCACGCTGCGTCATCGCTGCACGTGATGCGCAAAGCCCAGCGCGTGGTGCTGGAGCTGGCGGGCGTGCATCGCCGATTGGAAGCGGCAAGGAGTGAACTGATCGAAGCGGCGCGCAATCGACGGGCCGTCGAACTGCTGCGTGAACGTCGATTTGAGCAATGGAAGGCGGCGCTGAACAAAGCGGAGGTCAATGCGATGGATGAGCTTGCGGTGATCGCTGCTGCCCGTCAGTCGGAACAACACAAGGAGCAGCCGGGATGAGAACGCTTTGGAACGTGCTCAGTTTTCTCGCGGTGGTACACCTGCTGGCGTTGTTGATGGTGGTGGTATGGCTGTGGCAAAGCCAGCGCCTTGATGCTGAGCGACTGGCCAGCGTGCGCGAGACATTCGCCATGACGATTCCCGAAGCGCAGGCTGCAGCTGCGAAAGCCGAAGCGCAGGCGAATGCTGAGCGTCAACGCCAGATTGAAGAGGCACGACGGGCCGATCCGCAACTGGACAGCGTTTCTCAAATTCAGCACGTTTCGCTGGCGCGTCGCCAGGAAGATCAGACGCGGCGCCGGCTGGCTGATGAGAAACGCATGCTGCAGCAGCAGCTTGATGAGGCGACCGCCGAGCTGGAGAGTCGTCGCGCCGAGCTTGAGCAGCTTCGGGCAGGCTGGTCGAACCAGGCAGAAGCGCAGCAGCAGCGCAGAGCTGACGAGCAGTTTTTGCAGGCGGTGCGGTTGCTGGAACAAATTGCGCCCAAGCAGGGCAAGCGCATTTTGATGGGGTTGATCGCTGACGGTCAGATGGATCAGGCGGTTGCGTATCTGAAAGCGATGAATCAACGGGCTGCGAGCAAGATCCTTCGCGAGTTCAAAACTGAAGCGGAAAGTGCTTTGGCAACGGAATTGCTGGAGAGACTTCGGACCTTTGGCCTTGCCCAGGATGGCGAGGCCAGCGGATCCGAGGATGCCCGCAATGCAAACCGTTCTGCCAACGCCCAGTAGCTTCCCGTCAGCAGCGCTGAACCCGCCGGTTCAATCCATCGCCGGTTCCAATGGCCAACGCGCTTCCGGCGCCGATGCCCAGCCGCTGTTCAGGCAAGTGCTCGGTGAAGCGTCGCCCAGGCACAATCAAACGAAAGAGCCGCAAAAATCCGGCGAAAACACGCGTTCGACAAGCACGCCACCGACCGGTCAGCCCGGCCCGTCCATTCCAGATAAGCCGAGTTCACAACAGCAGTCTGTGTCGAATGAATCCACGCTGGATGATGTGAGCGTCGATACACTGCCGCACGTAGAAGCGGAACCTGCGCTGGTTGAAGCAGAGCCGGTAATGACGCCGGTGTCATGGGATTTTACAGTTGAGGGGGGCAATGCCAATGTTGCGCCTGACGCGCAGCAAATTCTTCACGAAGCGCAAGTTCCGCCGTCAGACGATGACGTTGCGCAGCACGCTGTCGGTCGAGTGCAGGAAAATCATTCCGCATCATCTTCGTCACAGCCGATTCCGGATCGTCCCCTGCCCGCGGACAATTCGCCGCTGCCGACGAATCTCGATGAAACATCCAACCTGCGTGTTGCCGCTGCGGCACAGGCCGACACCAGCTCAGATGCGAAGAACATCCATTCACCGCAAGCAGCAGCCGCAGCCCCTGAGTCAGCTCCATCTGCAGCGCGTGCTGCTCAAGGTGATCAGCCACGTGAGCAGACATATACAGAAACCGGCCGATCGACGATTCCGGTCAATAACCATCCGGCAGACAGTCAGCCGGCAGACAGCCAGTCTGCATCGGCAGGTGCGATTCGAGAAGGTTTTTTTCGTGAACCCGATGTCACACCGCCAGCGAATGTGAATTGGCGCGCAGCCGCAGCGCAGCAGACTTCTCCACCTGCATCATCAGCAGCCGAGCGCACAGACGCTGCCGTTGCGGTGCAGCAGGATCGATCTGTCGACACCAAAGCCAATGCTCAGGCGTCAATGCCGGCGTTCAATCACCAGAGCGAGGACAGCTCGCTCCTGCCCGCTGCTGCGCGAGCCCTGCAGGTAGAAACTGCGGTGCGACTGGAAAATGCAACAGGACAAACCGCAGGCGCAGAGCAGCTTGACCGTCCTGCGACGCAGTCGATCGGGAGCAGTCAACTGGCGAACGCAGCGCAGGCTGCCAGCACCAGCGCAAGCGGCGGCGAGGCGAATGCAACATCATTCACGCAGCACGATGCTGACGCAGAATCATCTCCATTTGCCAGCCGCATCATGCGCGGCCTGACCGCAATGATCAACCAGCGCGGCGGAGCGATGAACATGCGGCTCGATCCACCGGAACTCGGCACGCTTCGCGTGCAGATGACCATTGCCCGCGGCATGGTGGCGGCGGAATTTCACGCCAGCACGCAGCAGGCACGCGCCTTGCTGGATCAACACATGACCATGCTGCGAACCGCACTCGAAAACCAGGGTCTGACGGTCGACCGGCTCACCGTGCAGCTTTCGCAGGGCCAGTCGCAGCATTTCATGCGTGATGATTCAAACGCGAACGCCGGCGATCACGACCAGCGCTCACACCATGATGCAGCAGGCGGTGAAAGCCGCGGCCGTCATGAGCATTCCGGCGACGATCAACCGCCGCCGCGTCGCACCGTGTCATTCGCCAGCCTGTTTGGTTCTGAAGCGCACGGTTTTTCCGCCGCACTCGGCCTCGAATAACCCCAAGGACCTGATCGATCATGACTGAGATCAATCCCACAGCCTCCAGCTTGACTGGGCAGCGAAATGTGGCCAACCGATTCAGCGAGATGTCCTCCGAGGACTTCATCCGCATCATGTTTACCGAGTTGTCCAATCAGGATCCGTTTTCACCCAACGATTCTGCTGCGCTGCTCAATCAGCTCAATTCAATTCGCTCGATCGAATCAGACATCAGGCTCACCGAGCATCTGAAATCGCTTGTGTTTGAAAATCAGCTTGCCTCGGCCAGCGGGATGATCGGCAAGTTCATCGGCGGAATGACCGAGGACAACTTCCGGGTGGCGGGATATGTGGTGTCGGTAATTCGCCAGGGCGACCATGTGCATCTGGAGCTTGATGGTGGCTGGCTTGTGCCGATCGATGGCGTCGAAACGGTCATCGACCCGAGCCTGTTGGAAGGCCAGCAGCCAGCCGATACGACCCCGCCGGGCGACGAATAACCTGCATTCTTTGCTGCGATTTTGTTCATTGGAATCCGATGGCCATCAACGCTTCACATCTGCTTAAGCTGCTTGAACCGGCGGTTCGACCGGGGCAGCCCAGCGTGCCGCAACCGGCATCACGCCTGCCGCTGGAGTCGCAGAGCTTTGATCAACTGCTTGCGCTGGCATCAACGGGCGCGCTGCAGAGCGGCAGACAGATTGAACTGGCATTTGAGCCTGATCCTCCGCTTGACGCTCAGCAGCTTGAGCGGCTCGCCGCCGCTGCCGATCAGGCTGAGGCTGCCGGCGCAACGCAGGCCCTGATGCTGATTGATGGACGCGGCTTCATGCTCGATGTGCAGTCGCGCACGCTCATGGCAGAGCTGAGCGGCGATCCAGCCACGCGCGTGATGCGCATTGATGCTGCGGTCTTTGTGCCGAGCATTGACGAGGAGCTTGCAGTTAGCCGCATTGCCATGCCGGGCAGCGGGTTGCTGCCTGCCGGGGTACTGGAGCAATTGCAATCAGCACTGAATAAAGACGAGAGCGCATCCGTCGATGCGCCTCGCTCAGCGGCGCATCGTGCGACTGGCTGAGCAAGTTCGCATGTTTCATTGACCAACGAACCCGAATTGTGATCTTCGGTTCTTTCGATTCAACGGAGCAATTTTCATGGCTTCAACCACCGCACTGTTCACCGGCCTGTCTGGTCTTGCTGCCAACTCCCGTCGGTTGGATGTGATCGGCAACAACATCGCCAACGTCAACACTCCGGCGTTCAAGTCCAATCGCATGCTCTTTGCGCCAACCTTCAGCCGCAACTTCTCACTGGGCACCGCGCCCACCGGCACCAGCGGCGGCACAAACCCCGGACAGGTGGGCCTGGGCATCTCCGTTGCCGGAACACAACGCAATTTCACCAACGGCGCCATCAGCCCAACCGGTGTGAGCACCGATGTCGCCATCGAAGGCGACGGGTTCTTCATCGTCAATTCGGGCGGCGAACGGTACTACACTCGTTCCGGGGCGTTTCAGCGCAATCAGGAAAATGATCTGGTGACGATTTCCGGCGCCAAAGTCATGGGGTTTGCCGTCGACAGCAACTTCGAAATCATCGAAGGCAATCTGGTTGAATTGAATATTCCCGTCGGCACGCTCACGCTTGCGGAAGCAACGCGCAATGTGATATTCAACGGCAATCTCAATGCCTCAGGCACCATAGCGAGCACCGGCTCCACGCATGTGAACCGTCCGTTCTACACCGACAACGGTCTGACCACGCTGCTCAACACTGCCAACTATGATCTCACCGTGCCGGGCAACAATCTCTATATTGACGACGGAGCGGGCGGATCATTCCTGGCAATTGAGGGCGGAGCGGGCACCATCATCACCATCAGCGGCGTTGAAAAGGGCGGCAAGGACCTCGGCACGCACAGCTTTGCCTTCTCATCGACGCCGGTTGCAGGTGTGGATGACTACGGCGCCACACTGGCTGATTACATGGATTTTCTTGCCGACGTGTTCGGCCTGGACAACACTCCCATCAACGGCCAGTCGCTGGGCGGAGGAGTAAGCTTCGCCAACGGCGTTATCACAATTTCGGGCAACGAGGGCACCGTACAGGATCTTGATATTGAAACCGGCGACATCGTGGCCACCAACAACGGTGCAGGCATCAGTCAGCCGTTTGTCATGAGCCGAACCGGCACGGCTGATGGCGAATCGGTGCGCACCAGTTTTCTTGTGTACGACTCGCTCGGCACGCCGCTCACAATCGATCTGACGTTCGTCCTGCAGGATTCGGTGGATGGCGAAGGCACGGTATGGCAGTTTATTGCTGAATCGTCGGATAATGATGCGCTGGATCGCATCATCGGCATGGGCATTGTGGAATTTGACGCCAGCGGTAATTTTGTCGCTGCCAGCAACGATTCGTTCTCACTGATTCGAGGCAACGGTGCAGTCAGCCCGCTTACAATCACCATGGCCTTTGATTCAGGTACCAACGCCATCTCATCGCTCACCAGCACGGTCAGCAATCTGGCGGCGGTCTGGCAGGACGGTTCGGAAATCGGCACGCTGAGCAATTTTTCAATCGGCGAGGACGGCCGCATCGCAGGTTCGTTCACCAACGGATTAACGCGAACGATCGGCCAGATCGCGCTGGCGAAATTCTCCAATCCCGAAGGTCTTGTCGATGCGGGGAACAATCTCTTTCGAGTCGGCCCCAACTCCGGCACCGCGCTGGTCGCCAATCCGGGTGAGTTCGGCACCGGCCGCGTTGTCGGCGGCGCGCTGGAGCTTTCAAACGTCGATCTTTCGCAAGAGTTCATCAACATGATCCTGGCGTCCACCGGCTACTCCGCTGCAAGCCGGGTCATCACCACAACCAACGAGCTGATCGATCAGCTGCTGGTGCTTGGGCGCTAAACAGCAGCTAACAAAGTAATCTGCATAATCAATCAATAAATCAACAGGGCAGCAGAAGAGACCATGCGCACAACTTCTGAACCAAAGTCCTGTTGATTTGTTGTTGATGTCGCAGTTTCTTGAGATTTTCCTGCTGCAGTGCGCAGTGTTGCGTCCGGTCGTATTACGTTTACTTGCAGAGCGTAAACTGCATGACATCGATATGGCCGTGGCGAAAATGTTCAGCGCAGCCGGTGAGATATCGCATATAGATGTCGTAGATTTCATCCGATGTCAGCGCAACTGCCTGCTCGCGATTGGACCGCAGGGCAGCTGCCCAGCAGTCAAGCGTTCGCGCGTAATGCGATTGCAGTGACTGCACCTGCGTGATGTGAAAGCCTGCCTGTCTGGCGTGGCGCATTACGACGCTGGGATGGCACAGTTGCCCACCGGGGAAAATGTGCTTTTGAATGAACTTGGCGAAAAGGATGTGTTCGTGTTCGATACTGATGCCGCGCTCATGCAGCGCTTGCGGCTCGGTCTGCACGATGGTGTGCAGCATCATTCGCCCATCGTCGGGCAGGAGCGATCGGCAGCGTTCAAAGAACGCTGGATATCGAGCAATGCGAAAATGTTCGAATGCGCCGATGCTGATGATGCGATCCACCGGTTCATCAAACTCTTCCCACCCCTGCAGCCGCACATCAATGAAGCCTCGGGAGGGGGGATCATTGTGAAGCGAGCGTTGAATATGGTCGAACTGATTGCGGCTGAGCGTCAATCCGGTGACGTTGACGCCGAAGCGCTCCGCCGCACGCCACATCGTTGCGCCCCAGCCGCAGCCGATGTCGAGTAAACGCTGACCGGGGCGCAGATCGCATTTGCCAAGTGAAAGATCGATTTTGGCCAGCTGCGCCTGATCAAGCGTCATGTCGTCACGCTCAAAATACGCGCAGCTATAGGTCATGGAGCGATCAAGAAACAGCGCAAAGAACTCATTGGACAAGTCGTAATGCGCCTGCACCTGCTCGAAATACGGTTTGAGCTGCGCCATGATCAACGCTCCGGGCCAATGAGGAAAATGGCGGTGTGAAAAGTGAGGTTACGTTACTGCGCGTAACAGCGAGTGCAATCAGAAAAGCGGGGAACTTACAGCGTCTGCTCCTGCGACATTCAGATTGCGATGCTTCCTCGCGCGCCGGATCGGAGCCTGATTACGACATGGCCATAACAACTACGAACTGAGCCACCACGCTGACCAGCCAGATCACAGCAGCGCAGACGATGATCTCCCAGCCTTCAAGTTCAAAAAGCAATGCAAGCAGGCTCAGGTACAGCCCCATTGAAATCAGCCAGGCCAGCGGCGGAGAAGGAATGAATAAGGCGACGGTGCTGGGAAAGAGAAAGATGGCAGCGAGTTTCAGAATGGCTGTGCCAAGGTTGCCGAATGAAACGCTCAGGAATTTCGCTGTGATGAGACAGGCGACCAGGCCAAGCGCAACCTGCACGGTCAGGACAATGCCCAGCGCGACATGCGCCATGGCAGTCGTCATGGCGTCGCTTTGCCAGTAAACATAAACAGTAAACAGCACGATGCCCGCGACCAGCAGGCCGGCCGGAACCTTCACCTCGGTTACATCAGAATGCATGTCGTTCCCCTCAATATGCCAGGGTCAGGCGTGCCACCCCAATGGTGTGCTGGCAGCCCACAGGAGCGCAGAATAACAAACGCCACCAGCCCTGTCATCACTGCACGGCCAATGCGAAGTTACGCCAACAGCTTTTTTAGATTGCCGGTATTCAGCTTCGCGTAAAGGTTGTGCGGGTGATCATCAGCTCCAGCGTCTGGCACACCAGATCGATCTCTTTATCCGTCAAGCGGTTATGAAACGGCAACGCGATCGTGCGCTGGCTTACCGACTCGGCGATGGGGAAATCGCCGGGCTTATAACCGAACATGCGGCGGTAGGGGGGCAGCAGCGGAATGGGCGGAAAATAACTTGCTGCACCAATGTCGTGACGGCGCAGGCCCTCGAGGATCTGGTCGCGATCATCAGCGGTGAACTGGTCGCTCAGTCGTACCACATACACGAACCAGCTCATGAACACGTCATCCTCCACCGTCGGAAGGATCAGGTGCGGGTGGCCCAGCAGCCGGCGGGTGTACGCTGCGGCGACCCGTTGGCGCGCTTCAATGATTTCGTCCAGCCGCCGCATCTGCGCGACGCCAATTGCAGCATTCACCTCGCTGAGGCGGAAGTTGTAGCCGATGCGCTCGTGCATCAGCCACGATCCCAGCGCAGCATCCATGCCGATCTCCCGGCCGATCGAAGCGCCGAGCCGTGACCACGGGCCCATGCCTGTGGCGGAGCTGCCGCCGGCGCGGCCCTGATTGCGAAGCGAGCGGCACAGGTCGGCCAGTCGATCATCGTGAGTCACGATCATGCCGCCTTCGCCAGTGGTGATCTGCTTGTTGGGATAAAAACCGAATACCGCAGCGCGGCCGAAGCGGCCGACGGGATCATTGCCCTTGCGACTGCCCAGGCCTTCGCAGGCGTCTTCGATCAGATGAATTTCATGGCGGGCCGCAAGTGCAGCTAATTCGAGCATGCCGGCCGGGTTGCCGAAAACTTCCACCCCGATGATCGCCTTGGTGCGTTCAGTGATGGCGCGTTCGACATCCTCAATGCGCATGTTCAGCGTGCGCGGATCACAGTCGACGAAGACCGGCGTCGCGCCGACGTACAAAATACAGTTGGCGGAGGCCACAAAGCTGAATGCGGGTGTGATCACCTCGTCGCCCGGGCCGATGCCGAGAGCCATCAGCACCAGATGCAGGCCCGACGTGCCGGAGTTCACGCCCACGCCGTGCGGACGATTCACGTATGCAGCGACGAGACGTTCGAATTCTTCCAGCCGCGGTCCGATACTCAAACGACCGCTGCGCAACGTCTCGACGACGAGATCGATTTCCAGATCGGTGATGTCCGGCGAACTCAGTGGAATGTTGTTGGTGGCCACGGCTGAGCTTGTTCCTGCAAAGTGAAAGATTTTAGCCCGCTGCGTTCATCGGCAAGGCAGCGGGGCCGCCATCGCAAGAAATTCGATGTTGCGGCATGTGCGCGTCGCACGAGGGCGGTCATGCGCCTGCCCGCCCGGTCATCGTGAGTTCCCAAGCGCCGCTTCCAGTGCAGCAGAAGCGCGGCCGGTGTGCTTGAGATACAGCCACGCTGCCTGCATCTGCAGCACGTCCGGGAGCAATCCGCCGCCGAGAGCCAGACGCCCGAGCTGTTCCTGATCGAATGCAGAAAGCGACGGTGCGTGCTTTGCCATTAAAAGCAGGGCAAGCGAATCGGCTCGCCCAAGCCCGACTCGACGAAGCGACGCTGCTGCCTCACCGCATGCTGGGACATCGACTTCGAGCAAGCCCAATAATATCGCCTGCTGCTGCGCGCTGTCATCCTCAGCCTGTGCAAGCAATGACAACGCGAGGCTGGGATTGATCTTGCCCAGTTCAGCTGCCGCCCCTGATGCCAGGGCAACCGGATCAATCTGGCTAGGCTGGGGATCTGTGACGCGCTCGATCAGATATTGATAGATGCGCGAAGCCTGTTCAGCAGGGAGTTGTTCAGTATGCCGCAGAGCCCATTCGGTTGTGGCAGCGTGACCACGCTCAAGCAGTGCGATCATGGGTTCAGCAACGTCGGAACCCGTGCTGATGGCTTTGCCAACCGCCACCATCGGAGCGATAAGTGGTTCGTCATCGCTGTTGACGCCTGGAGCAACAAGCCGATCGTACGCTGCTGCGGGGATATCGCTGTCTGTCGCCAAAAGCGCCAAACCCCAGTGAACGCGCTGGCTGTAGGTTGGATTTTCGCCAAGCCAGCGGTTCCACATTGCCAACCCCCGTGCGGGATCAAGTTGAAGCAGCGCAAGCACACCTCGATAGGCCAGTTGTGTGTTGATTGTTGAGTCCTGCACAATGGATTCGATCCACGGCGCAGCAGACGTGATGCGATAGCGACGAAATGCGTCGAACATCCAGATCGTGGTTGTGTGACGCAGTGCCGGTGCGAGCTTCTCCAGTCTTGGCTGGAATTTGCGTAGCGGTGTCAGATCGCCGGTGTGCTGTGCGAGCAGGCCGCACGCAAGGCCCGCAACGTGATCATCCTGTGAATGGGCGATGCGCTGCAGGTCTTCGCGATCAACTGCCTCGCCGAGCATGACCAGTTCCGCCACCATAAGTAGTCGCGCCATCGGGTGGAGGTTGTCGTGCGCGAGCAACTGTTTCATCTGGTCCGCACTGAGCAGTTCGAGATCGAGCGCGGCGGCGATGGCTGCTTCCTGCGCCTGTGGCGTGATTGCCAGAATCAGCGCCGGGTCAACGCGTTTTTCGCTGGACATCTCTGCAAGTCCCAGCACACCGTGAACCTGGCTTTGCCAGTCATCGCTGGCGGCGACATGCTGCAGTAGCGGCTGCAACTGCGGATCACGCAGTTGGCGAAGCCCGAACAGCAGCGCTGCATGTGTGCCGCGGGGATTTGGCGTAACAGCGCGGCGGAGCATGTCGATTGACGCTGTTGCCGCATCCGATATTGACTGGGCATTGGCGTATTGATGCGGCGCAACTGCGGCAACGATCAGCATCAGCAGCGCAAGCGCAAGGGGTTTTCGAACGCATGCCGTCGCCATGGCGATGTAGTGTAGCACAGCGTTGTGAGGCGCTTCGATATTACCTGTCGCCGTCCCTGCAGTTGCTGCGCAGGATCTCGCGGCGTATCTCCTCGGCCAGTTCGCGAAGCGGCATTGATGCCTCGCCATTGCCAAGTGCAACCGATTCGTCATTTTCAAGCTGGCGGCGCAGCCGCTGATCGGCGGTGTGAACGGTGGAGTGATTTGTTCGTCCAAGAGCCTGTGCGATTTCCGGGAAACTCTGCGTGGTGAGTTCTCTTGCAAGATACGCCACCAGCGCGCGGGCCAGCACGACACGGCGGTGCCGGCCGGTGCCAAGCAGATCAGCCTTGCTGACAGCGAGTCGGGTGCAGACGGCTTCCACAACCGATTGAATGCGAACCGCCTGAGCGGGCGTATACGTCTGCTGCTCGCGGAAAAGCTGCTCAACCAGCACCAGTCCAATTTCCTGATCCTGCGCATGCTGGCCGTTGAGCAGGCTGTGGAATGCTGCGAGTTTGGTAATCGCGCCTTCCAGCTCGCGCACCGAGCCGATGCAACGAGCCGCGACGGCCTCCACGGCGGCTTGGCTCATACGCAGACCCCGCGCATGTGCCAGGCGTTCAATCAGCGCGATTCGCATTTGCCGATCGGGGCGATCGACCTTCACCACCATGCCTGACAGAAAGCGGCTGACCAGCGCCTGGCTGAACCGCTTGATGTGATGAGGGTGATTGTCCGACGCAAGCACGATCTTTGCGCCGCCAAGATCAATCGCATCCAGCGTGTACAGAAACTCGGTCTGCGTGCGAACCTTGTTGGCCAGAAAGTGGACATCGTCGATCGCCAGCAGATCGAGTTTGCGGATGCGCTGGCGGAAGCTGTCGATGCTGTTGTTGCGGATCGCGGCAATGTATTCGTTGGTGAACTGCTCGCCGGTGACGTAGCGCACATGCCCCGATCTGCCGGTCAATTCGATATAGCGATGGCAGATGCCCTGAAGCAGGTGCGTTTTGCCCACGCCGCACTCACCATGCAGAAACAGCGGCGAGATGCATCCCGCTGCGGGGTCTTCCGCAAGGCGCACTGCGGCAGCGAATGCGAGCTTATTGCTTGGACCGACCACGAAATCGCTGAGCCGGCGCAAGGCAGGCGTGCGTCGGGCGTGGCTGGCGCTGCGGGGGGTGAAGCGGTCAGTTGACTGGCTGGTGTGCGAGCCGCTGTCGCGCCCGTGGCGCATTGAGCCGAATTCGCGCGGCCCTTCACCTGTTGCTTCATGAGAAGCGCGGCGCGGCTGAGGTTTTTCAGAATCAGCGTCAGCCAGTCGAGGCGCGACGCGCACATCAACCTGAACCGCATCGCCCAGCATGTCTGCAGCAGCGCTGCGAAGGTCATCGGCGAAATGCGCATCGATCCACTTGGCGGCAAATTGGCTGTCGGTGGCGACTTCCAGCCGACCATCGCGCACGCACAGTTCAGCATGGCCGAACCACATTTCGTACTTGTGCGCGCCAATGCGGCGGGAGAGAGCTTCGGAAATCTGTTGAACGGTTGTGGTATTCAAATCAGCGGAACCTGGCGTAAGGGCGTTGTTGAGAGTCGGCGAGTTCACAGACTGATCAAGCTCAATGGGCACAGTTCGCTCCTTCGGGCTGAACATCGTGGTCCAGGCGAATGTCGGAACCGCAGACGGTTCCCGGGAATGCACAACGCTCCGGCGGCATGGCGATCGCCTCATGAAGTCGCGAACACCGCGCTCATGCCGTTGCGTACGTCCTTGATTGTGTTTCGAATCCGTCCCCGGCGGGCGAATCATCATCGGCGGCATTGCCGAACTGATCACGCCTGCCTCATCCGAGAGATCGACGACTTGCGGCGTGTGGCGCTGGCTGCCTGTTTGCGTGATGCGCAGCTTCGTGATTCAGCCGTCAAGCCGATGTCGATTTCGGCGGTTGCCCCTTCCATGAGCAACGTGCGAAGCGTACCGTTGATCGGCGCGCTCACAAGTCAAAAATTGATCGCTGGGGTCGTCGGAACGCGCGAACTCCCGAGACTTCAAGGTGAAGAGCCGATGAAAAATTTTCTTTGCGGTGTTATCCACCGGTTCAGGCGTTGTGTGGAAAACCGGTGAGATGTTGTGATTCGTCCGCAGAGGATGCAGGCTTGAGCGGCCGAATCAGCGCAGCGCGCCGCATCACGGCGCGGAATCCTTCGCGACGATACAGCGCAATTGCTGGCGTGTTGCCTTCGTCCACCGCCAGCGTGATGGTTCGCTCCGGCCGATTCGCAAGCAGCGTAAGACCGTGACGCAGCAGTTGCGTGCCAAGTGCGCGGCCTCGTGCCGGCTGGGCCAAGCCGAGATACACCAGTTCAATCATCTGCCCGTCAGTCGACGGATTCAGCAGCAGCGTGCCCATGGGCTGATCGTTGATGCGCAGGATTGTCCATAAAGCGGGGTCGTATATGCCCGAAGCGCGGTGGCCTTCGAGAATGTCTTCCGTCCTGCGGCAGCCGCGCAGGCCGGGGCAATCCAGCGTTTGCTCGTAGCTTGCATCGAGCACGCTCAGCAGTTCGTCACGCATCGATTCATCGTACTGCGTTACGGTCACGCCGGCGGGCCACTGCGGCGGCGTGATCGGCAGATTCCGAGAACGAATCGGCCGCTCAAGGTAACTCAACAGCGCGAGATCCCGAAAACCTCCCGCATGAAACGCCTCACGTTCGAGCGAGTCGCCGGGATCGAGCAGGGTTTGAGCAAGGTTGACTCCGACATCGACCAGCTGCTGAGTTGCCAGCCTGATCAGCTGGCCAATCGGCTTGACGTGTTGCTGCGTCTCCGGGCGGCTAGCGAAGATCATGGCGGTGCGTCCCAGGCTGGGAACGCCCAACACGGTGAACTCGATGCGGCCGGCAGTATCCAGGCGTGACCAGAGGTGATCGAGGTTGATATGGTTCTCGCGGGCGTAGGCCATGAAGCGGCGGGCGTGTTCGCGGCCGTCATGTGCCCTCGCAGCGACAAGCCGCTCAATCGCCTCAGCGCGGCGGTCCGGGCCGACCTTGATGATCAACGGATCGTTTTCGTCGTCATTGGGCCGCAACTGGTTGGGGTTGATCTGCGAAGTAGTCATGTATGATCCGAGCGTTGACCATCGGACACGGTTCATTAGAATAGCCGTTTGGACCGCTTTTGGAGAATCAGCATGCTGCGGTGTTGTCACGGCGTCAGAAGGACATTCTCGATTGTTGCCATCGCGGCTGCGCTGCTTGCAGCGGCAGGCGCTGCTGTGGCCTACCCCAAGCCCGCCCCGGTGCCCACGCGCTGGGAGCTGGATTTTTCGCCAGGCGACCTGCGGCTGTATGTTGACCCCGCAACCGGCCAAACCTACTGGTTTTTCACCTATACGGTGACCAATCGGACGGGCAAGGACCAGCTGTGGGCGCCGAGCTTTGTGCTGTTTACTGATGCTGGCGAGATACTGCCCGCCGGCCGCGATGTGCCCACTCGGGTGACCGAGCAACTGCTGGATCTGATGGGCAACGAGTTTCTGGAAGACCAAAACACCATCATCGGCACCCTACTCCAGGGTCGCGAACACGCCAAGGAAGGGCTGGTGGTCTGGCCGGCCCGGAAGCTGGATGTGACCGAAATTTCCCTTTTTATCGCAGGCATCAGCGGCGAAACCGCCCGGGTGATCAACCCAATCAACGGCAATGAGATCATTCTTCGCAAAACGCTGCAGCGGGATTACCTGGTGCCCGGAAACCCGGTGGCGCGCGGGTCTGATCCCTTGGAACTGGTCGCTGAAAGCTGGATTTTGCGGTAACGGGGCGGTACACTTCCCGGCTCGGCCCGTTGTGTATTCGTTTGGGGCCTAAAAGCAGTATTCGTTTTCGTTTATTTCACCCGGTGGCGGCAGAGGCCGTCATTGCGGATCGCAGTGTGGAGACGTTGTCATGGCACATAAAAAGGGACAAGGCTCGACCCGAAACGGTCGCGACTCGAACCCGCAGTTTCGCGGCATCAAGGTCTACGGTGGGCAGTTCGCACCGGCTGGCGCGATCATCGTGAAGCAGTGCGGCACCCGTTTCAAGCCCGGCTACCTGGTTACACGCGCCAATGACGACAGCCTCCACGCCAAGGTGGATGGCACGGTCCGCTTCCGTGGCCGGTATGTCGATCTGATTCCTGCTGACCCTGCCATTCCGCAGTACGTGGCTGCCGGCAGCGTTGCGACAACCTGAAGCCGCACACAGTCTGACTGAACCGATCACTCATCCATCACGGAGCGCCGCTGCGGCGCTCCGTGTTTTTGTTGGCATCAGCGCATCATTTGAGCGCATTTGATCGGTTGCCTGAGCGGCGACGTCTTGGATGATGAGATGAAACGGCAGTCGGCGCTGCGCCGCGACGCGCGACGGGATGAATTGCTCGATGATTGCTGGGTGCTTTGGGCGACGTGCGCCGGCGACGAGAATGCCTGCACGCTAAACTGTTGAATCCACGATCGCACCTGTTTACGCTTGATCGCTCGCTGCATCTCCGTCCATGCTTTTCATTGATCGCGCTACCATCTATGTTCGTGCTGGAAAAGGCGGCGATGGGTGCGTCAGTTTCCGGCGTGAAAAATACATCCCCAAAGGCGGCCCCGATGGCGGCAACGGCGGCAAGGGCGGCGATGTCATTGTGGCTGCCGATCCCACGCTCGATACCCTGTTGCACCTCACGCCGCGGCCTCACTACCGCGCGAAAAACGGCGGCAACGGTATGGGGCGTTCGATGCACGGCGGCGACGGCGCGGACCTGATCATCCCCGTACCGATCGGAACGGTCGTGATTGACGATGCATCCGATCAGACGCTTGCGGACATCAGCCAGCCCGGTCAGCGGGTAGTGGTTGCGCGAGGCGGCAAAGGCGGCTTCGGCAATGAGCATTTCAAATCTGCCACGAATCAGACGCCGCGAGAATCAACGCCCGGCGAGCCCGGCGAAGAGCGTACGCTGCGGCTAGAACTCAAACTGCTGGCCGACGTCGGCCTTGTGGGGCTGCCCAATGCGGGCAAATCCACGCTGCTGCGGGCAATCAGCCGCGCAACTCCCAAGGTGGCTGCTTACCCATTTACCACGCTCTCGCCGCACCTTGGCATTGCAGAACTGCCCGGCGACCGGAGGCTGGTGATTGCGGACATTCCCGGCTTGATCGAAGGCGCGGCACAAGGGGCCGGGCTGGGGCACGATTTTCTGCGTCATGTTGAGCGAACCGCAGTGCTGGTGCATGTGCTGGACATCGCGCCGCTGGATGGCTCCGATCCGGTGAAGAATTACGAAATTGTGCGGCAGGAGATTCTCGATTACTCGACGGAGCTTGCTGAGAAACCCGAGATCATCGTCTTCAATAAGATCGACCTGGTGCCTGAAGAGGAGCGGGCTGAATTGGCCAAGCGGCTTGCGGGGCGCTTACGGTTGCGGCGGGATGAAAATCCGATTCTGACAAGCGGCGCAACCGGCGAAGGCGTGAAGGACATGCTGGAAGCATGCTGGACCGTGCGCGGCAAGAAGCGAGATGCGCAGGCGTGGAGTGCTGCGCCGCCGTCGTCGTCGAACCTGTAATCTGCTGCGCAGTGCATTGAACAAAAGCGCTCGCGGCAGTTTGCGTGCAGAAGCAGGTTGAGCGTTGTACTCATCGCTCGCCGCTGCTTGACCCCACCCAGTCGGCCGGATTTGCCAACGCCTGAAAAGGCCAAGGAGCACGCTTATGGAGCAAGACTGCCGCTTGCGCGCTTTTTCATGCAAGTAAACATAACCGCAGCGCAGGTTCGGGAAATGTCCTCATTCCCGGAGAATGCGACATGTATTGGGCGGGGCAGGCAGAGGGCGAAGAGCATCGGGCAAGCAGGCTGAAGCTGCCGCACATCTGTTTCCAATCGATTCAGAATACCGGGCAATCTTGCGCTACGATGAGATACGTTCGCGGCGCACAAAGGAATCCAGACGATGAACGCAGCGCGGCCCCACGTGGTGATCATCGGCGGCGGTTTCGGCGGGCTTTATGCAGCCAAGGGGTTAGGCAAATCGCCCGTGCGCATTACATTGGTTGATCGTTCCAACCACCATTTGTTTCAGCCGCTGCTTTACGAGGTGGCCACCGCGGCGCTTTCACCTGCTGAGATTGCTGCGCCGATTCGTGCGGTATTTTCAAAACAGCACAACACCACAGTGCTGCTGGGCAACGTGGTTGAGATCGATACTGCCCGTCGCGTTGTTCATCTTGCTGATGGCGCAATTGCGTATGACTATCTTGTCGTTGCTGCCGGAGCGACGCATTCATACTTCGGCAACGATGACTGGGCCAGGTTTGCGCCAGGATTGAAAACCATTGATGATGCGCTGGAAATCCGCCAGCGGTTTCTGCTGGCGTTTGAAGCTGCCGAACGGGAGGCGGATGACGCAGCGCGTCGTGCGCTGCTGACGTTTGTCGTGATCGGAGCAGGACCGACTGGCGTGGAACTGGCCGGCACCATGGCTGAACTGGCTCGTAAGGCGATTCCGCGCGACTTTCGCACCATCGACGCCAGCACTGCGCGGGTCATTCTTGTTGAGGCGATGGATCGTGTTTTGCCGACCTTTCCGCCTGATCTTTCCGAAAAAGCCAGGCGATCGCTCGAAGAGCTTGGCGTGGAGGTGCGGCTCAACAGTCCCGTGACCAAAATTGATGGCGATGGCGTGTGCATTGGGCCGGAACGCATCAATACAGAAAACATCATCTGGGCTGCAGGCGTGCAGGCTTCGCCATTGGGCAAATCACTTGGAGCGCCCACCGATCGGGCCGGCCGCGTGATGGTGCAGCCTGATCTTTCGATTCCCGGTCACCCGGAAGTCTTCGTCATCGGCGATCTGGCCAGCGTTGTCGATCCCGATACAAATAAGCCCGTGCCGGGTGTTGCACCTGCCGCGATTCAGATGGGGAAATACGTTGCGCGCGTGATTGATCGTGAAGTGCGCGGCAAGGCTCTGCCGCAGCAGCGTCCGCCTTTTCATTACCGCGATAAGGGCATGCTCGCCACCATCGGCCGGGCCAAAGCTGTGGCGAAGCTGGGCAAGCTGAAGTTCAGCGGGCTGATCGCATGGCTCTTGTGGGCGCTGGTGCACGTGATGTATCTGATTGGTTTCCGCAACCGGTTGATCGTGATGCTGCAATGGGCCTGGGCGTATATTGCGTTTCAGCGAGGCGCTCGCGTGATTACCGGTTCAGTTGACCTGGGGTTACACAAGTCTCGCACGGACGACGCCGCAATGCGAGCTGCACAACCGGCGCGAACCGAGCCGGAGCAGCGTTCAGTTTCGATGCCTGCCGGCGCACATCAGCATCAACATTGATCGCTTGTTGCTTTCAAATGGCGTCAATGGAGGCGGTTCACCGTGCTTCCTCATGCGGCAATTCAGGCTGATGCAGATGCACCGGCTTGCGCACTTTGCTTGCGCGAAGATTCAATATTTCAACAAACAGCGAAAAGCCGATCGCAAAATAAATGTACCCGCGCGGAATGTGCTGCTCGAACGCCTCGGCTGCAAGCATCACGCCGATCAGCAGCAGAAATGAAAGTGCCAGCATTTTTACCGTGGGATGTCGGGCAACGAAATCACTGATGGGTCTGGCGAAGATCATCATGACAAGTACTGCGATCACCACTGCGGTGATCATCACCCAGAGCGCCCTCGCCATGCCGACTGCGGTAATAACTGAATCGAGCGAGAAGATAATGTCCATCAGCATGATCTGTACGATGACCGACCACGCTGATGCATACGTGCGCCGGACTTTGTGCTGATCTGGATCATCGCCTTCAAGCTTGTTGTGAATCTCGTGCGTCGCTTTGGCGATCAGAAACAGCCCGCCGGCGAGCAGGATCACTTCGCGGCCGCTGAACTCATTGCCCAGCAGCGTAAACCACGTCTGTTCAAGTCCCATGATCCACGTGATGCTCAGCAGCAGCGCGACGCGCATCAGCATTGCGCCAAGCAGGCCCAGTTGCCGCGCCTTCTGACGCTGATGCGGCGGCAACTTGTCGCTGAGAATCGCGATGAACACGATGTTGTCGATGCCAAGCACGATCTCCATAGCTGTCAGCGTCAGCAGGGCCAGCAGGTTTTCAACGGTGAATATCTCAATCACAATGGCGGCTCCAATGTGTCACGAATATGCGCCGGACGATCGTGCCGGGATAGCTGCTCGCTCAGCAGCAAAGGCATGAGCTGCATGGGTTTTTTGATCGCGATAATCTTCAACGGCGGCGGCAGACTGTGCCAGCCGGCTCTTGCGCAATTACCGCATCTTCAGCAACGGATTGTCGGCGGTTGGAAGTCGTTGGAAGTGAAAAGCAAATATGTGCGTGCTGCTGTGATTGCCGATGTTGTTGTTACTGCTCCGGCACAGCTGGAGGAGCAGTCAGTTCCTCATAGTCGCGCTGACTGATGCGCTTGACATGGCCTGAAGATAACCTCACTGTCCGGCCGCTGTGATCGATGAACGACAGCGGACCAATGTAGCCGTCTGCTGCCACCCATTTATCCGTGTAATACACGCGGCCCGTATCGGTATCCACGATCTGGTACCGGCAGCCAGACATCATCAGCGCGCTTATGCACACCAGCAGGATTGCGCTGATGTATCGCACTGGATGCGAGAATATTCGTTTCATCCGTCAATCCTCCGTGTGCGACAGTTTACCGGCACAGTTCAAAATAAATATTGAAGAACTCGCGGAACTCGTCTTCATATCGCTCGCCCAGCGTCAACCCGGCGATCTCTGCGATCAGCGTATCGGCGTTGTCCAGGGATACGCATCGCCCGCCGCCGGCTTCTGCGATTTCGGGAAAGTGCTTCACGTCCTTGCCGTCGGCCTGAATCACGTGAGTAGTCAGATCAGCAACAGCGTGAGCGCGCTGCGCCAATTGCACGCATTGCGTTCCTGTGCCAATGTGCGGCGGCGCATCGCCAATCAGCACCAGCACCTTGGAAGCATCATCGCGCCAGTTCAACTGCGTCAGCGCCGCGCGAAGTGCCGGCAGCACCGCTTCCGGTCCATCGCCTCCGCCATCGGCTGAGAGCATCCACAACTGCCGTCTGGCTTGTTCAACATCGGAGGTGAAGTTCCATCCTCGCGTTTCGAATTCATCGTGGCGGTCTCGATACGCCACAATGCCGACGCGCAGCGATTTGACCACATCGCCGACAAAAAGCATCAGATCATCGATGCCCGCCTGCGCTGCGCCCAGTTCCTGCCACATGCTGGCGGTGCAGTCGAGACAAATGGCCAGATCCAGATGCTGTTCGCTGAGCGACTGCATGTAATCCAGCAAACCCGCGAACTGCTCTGCATCGAGCTGCGCAAATCGCGAAGAGGCGGCGGTTTTTTCCGCAGCAGCGTCATCAGGCAGCAATGTCGGCTTTATCGTGAATGATCGGCCGGTCTTCATCAGCCATTGCCGCCAGCGGAAATCACGCTGCAGGTTCGGCTGGCCGGTGACAAACGCCAGGCGGGGTGAAAGCATTCCGGCTTCGGCGCGCGTCATGCGCAGGATAATCTGTCGCGCAACCGTGTTGGCCTGTTTGATCAGTTCCGCATCGCCGCTGGCGGCGGCAAGTTCAACGGCCAGCATGCGATCTTCGATCTGGCGTGATCGCGCCAGTATGCCGATGCCGCGCTGCAGACGCTCAAGATCGATCGTGTAGCCGTGGCGCAGCACTGTCCGGAGAACGCGAGGGTCGCTTTCGTTGACAAACCACGTCTCGTCAGCCTGCACGCCTCGTTGAGCCAGCGAGCGAATGGCAAATGAGCGCACCTGCCACGCAGGATCGTCCCGCAATTGCAGCAGCATGTTCTGGCTCTGATCGCAGCCGAAACGCTCCAGTCGCAAGACAGCAATCGCCCGGCGGGGCCAGGCGGCGCCGTCCATGAATTTCTGCAGCGTCTCTCGCTCCAGATCGCTGGCCTGGGCCAGACTGGGGCGAACAGTTTGAGGATTCTCAACGGCATCATCCTCAGCGGCAATCTCTGCTGAAGTATTCGCATCTGCCTCGGCGGAGCGATCAACTGCACTCTCCTGCGCCACAAGCGGCTGGGTCAGCCATGCGCTGAGCGCCATCATCGCCAGGCTGATTGGCCGGAACAAAGCGGTAAAGCCACGTCGCATCGTCATCAGCGGCCTCCACGGCCAGTGTAGGCTCAGTCAGCCGAGCACGCTGGTCCGGAAATATCCTCCAATGTATGCGTTTGCGGGAACCGTTGCACAGTGGTCAAACGTATGACATACTATGTGACGCAAAGTAATGGTCTTTCTTGAGCGGAGCGATTTCATGCGGGTCGAACGTGAACTGATGCGAGGTGCAGGGCCAGCAGCGGTGCTGAAGCTGTTGGAATCGCGCGGCGCGATGTATGGCTACGAATTGGTGGAAGCGATTGACCGCCAGTCCAATGGCGTGCTGGCGATGGGGCAGTCCACGCTCTATCCCATGCTGTACAACCTTGAGGCCAAGGGGCTGATCAAGGCGCATTGGCGCGATGGCGAGACCGGGCGGCAGCGCAAGTACTACGCGCTGACCGAACGGGGCCGAACTCGACTGGCACAAGAAACCCGGCAATGGAGCGCAGTTGCGCAGGCGATGACTGCTTTGGGAATCATCCAACCCCAGACGCCTGCTTCTGAATCTGCGTCATCACGGGAGGTACTGGCATGACCAGTGCGGTATTCTCCAGCGTCAAGCGCAAAGGTGCGGAGCAATTTGATCTGCTGTGCACCACGCCACTGCGCGATGTGCTGCGCGGGCGGCTGACTGGTCGCCTGAATATCGACCGCATCACAGCTGATGCGCAGCTTCCGCCTTCACTTGCCCAATTGGTGAAAGACACTGCGCAGCGCACGCGCCTGTGGCGAATTGAAAAAAGCGATGTTGCAGCAGAACTCGCTGCTCATTTTGCTGACGGCCTGGCGGCGGGGAAATCATCTGAAGAACTTGCTGAATCGTTTGGCGATCCGGCACAGCTTGCGATTCTGATCCGCCGGGCGAAAAAGCGCAATCGTCCGCTTCCCTGGCGCGTGATGAAACGCAGCATGCAGGTCTTGGGGATTGTCATCATTCTTTATCTTCTGGCGGCTGTTTACTTTCTGGCAGGTCGGCCTGCGCCCAGTCACAATTATCTGAAAGACCTCAATGCAGCCGCATTGTCATTGAAGGAATCCCAGCGGGCATGGCCGCTGTATCGAGCAGCGCGGCTCGCGCTGCCGGCGCTGGACGAGCAACTGCCCGATGGCGTTGACGCTGCGGCCCTTCGACCCGGTGATGCGCACTGGCCTGTGGTTGAGCAGTACCTTGTTGCCCACGCGTCAACGCTGGAGACAATCCGCCGCGCTGCGCAAATGCCGGGCCTGGGGTACGTCGTGGGGCACGAGATTGCTCCGGATGACCGTGAGCTTTGGCCGGAGATGCAGGCTGCAGACACGTCGGAATTTGGCGACAGTTGCTTTACGACGTTGCTGCCTCATCTTCGCGAACTGCGAAGCCTCTCGCGTCTGCTGGTGATGGACACTTGCCGCGCCGCCCACGTGGGCGACGGCGCAACTGCACTGGCCAATATCGAGGCTGGTTTGGGGTTAGGGCAGCATGCGCGTGAGACGCCATTTATCATCAACGAACTCGTGGGCATCGCCATCACCAGAGCGGTATTTGAATCCGTCGGTGAGTTGCTGGCTCACTTTCCCGAAATATTGAGCGATGAACAGTTGGGCCGATTGGCGCATGTGTTGAGCACATACGATGAGCGTGCGTTGCGCATACGACTGAGCGGCGAACGCTTCGGTTTTGCCGACTTTCTGCAGCGCATCTATACCGACAGCGGCAATGGCGACGGGCGGCTGACTGTTGACGGCCTTGTCATGCTTCTGAAGGCAAAGCATGCGGGGACTTTGACTGATGCGCCACCCGCCGATCCGCCACGAGCGGTGCTGGCTGCAGCAACGCCTGCGCTTGGCATGGTCATGCTCAGTCGTCGCGAGATGATGGATGAGTACGATCGCCTGCTCGCCATCATTGAGGCTGAGAATGCAACGCCGCTGTGGCTCCGCGGTGAGCCTGCAGCTGAGCAGCAGATCCAGCAATGGAGTGCGGCGCCGCTGCAACAGCTTCGCCGCTGGCCCATCGTGATCCTCATGCCGGCGTTGAGTCGAACGACAATCCAGAGCCAGATGATGCTGATGCACCGCGATGCTCTTATGACTGCCATCGCGCTGGAGCTTTATCGGCGCAGCCACGGAGTCTGGCCCGATTCGCTGCATGAGCTTGTGCCATCGCTGCTGCCTGCGGTTCCGGTGGATCGCTTCGACGGCCAATTGTTGCGATACGCCATAATTGATGGTCAGCCGCGGTTATATTCCGTCGGCTCGAATCTCATCGACGAAGGCGGTGAGCCGCCTTACGACGCCAGCGGACAACCCAACAACAGTGCTGCTGGCCGATGGTTCCCACCGCAGCGCGTCCGCAACTGGAATGCTACTGCTCACGGGCCATCGCCGTGGGTTGATGGCGACTGGATTCTCTGGCCGCCTTTGCCGTGTGAATGATTCCGCCAATCGCAACTGCATCACTTCGGGAATGCAAGGTTCCATGCCGCTGGAGTTGCAACTGTAATCGGCGAGGTCATTGATCGAACAAGCGGATATCAGTAAGGCATTCCTGAGGCATCTGTACCGGCTGAACTGAGAACTTGCTCTGATATCTGGATCAGCCAGAAGCATCGCTTTGCAAACCAGCTTCAGCAGTTGAGCACAAAGGGAGCAGACAAGGTTTGCATATGCAGCATGCAGAGCGGTAATCATCAGATCATGCGATTTACTTTGTGTTGTTGGGGCGTTGCAGTATTATCCTGTATCTCATGAAGTGGCGTCGCATCATTGTGGCTGTGGTCTTGGGCATTATGACCAGTGTGATGGTGGCGTGGGCGTGTGCGTGGCGTCAACCAGATGACGTGCTGGGCTATGATACAGTGACAGATGAAAGCGGCGGATCATGGATGATCATCGTTAATGGCGGGGGCGGCTTTCGCTTTTATACAACGTATTTCAACGATGGAAGCCCACACTTTCAGCAATTTGTTCAGAGCGTTTAGGCATCCATGCCGGTTTATTCGAAATCGGCCTGGAAGCCTGTTCCATCGAGCGATAGCCGTTTGTCAACCCACATTCGAGCGGGTTGGCCTTTGGCATGTCTGCATGCTGTAGCTGAGGCAACCGATCACACAATCATCTATTCGCCCGATTTAATCTGGCAGCATGCCATCGTTTTGTCTGACGAAAGCAGCATGCAAGCGTTCAACGAGACGATCCTTCCATACCGGCCGATACCGCTGGGATTGGCGATCAATATTCTTTTCTGGGGCAGCGTGTGGTGGCTTGTCATCACCGGCATAGCGTGGGTCTGGCGTGATATACGCCATGCCGACAGCTTGCCGGAAATCAGGAGTGGCGACAGTGCTGAACCGTTTGTGATGCCCGAACATGTGTTGTGCCCGCGCTGCGGTTACGATCAGCGCGGCATCATTGCACAATGGGCTGACGCATGTCCGCTTCAAGGTACGTGCACAGAATGCGGTTTGCAGTATGAATGGCTCGATCTTCTCAAACCCTGGTGTGTAGAAAACGCGTCAAGCCAATATCGCCTGGTGCGGCGGATGATCGGCACATTCGTACGTAGCGTCTTGGCGCCGTGGCGATTCTGGCGGGAGATTCGCATCACGCATGAACATCGCTGGCGGCACATGGCTGCGTATCTGTGTGCTGGTCATTGGCATGTATCTGCTTGCTGCGCTGAGCAACGGCGTCATGGCGGCGAGGAGCTGGAAGATACAGGCTTCTGCACCAGGGACGACTTTCAACGATGACGCGTGGATGATGTTTCTGCAAGCTGCTGCACTGCCGTTATCAAATGAATCGCTTGGTAGTTTCACGTGGACAGCTTGGTCAGGCCCCGTAACGCAGCCGTATTCTGCCCCAGCAGACATCGCACCATTGGCATTTTTTCCGCTGGTCATGGCTGGAAGTCTCGGAATGCTGTGGCTGTTTTGCTCAGCTTTGGCCTTTGCTGCGCTGCCGATTTCACGTCGCAGAGCAAAGGTGCGCTGGCGTCACATCATCCGCATCACCTGCTATGGGGTTGCGCTGGCAGGCGTGTTGGAATTGATCATTGGGTTCTTCATCTTGAACTTCTTCAGAGGGCCGTGGAAACCTGGCCTGGAGCCGTTCATCACCCTGCTTTTCTCTGTGAGTGGTTTCGTATTCTTTTTCTTGTGGTGGTCGCTTGCCGCGGGACGTTATCTGCGCATGCAGCATCCGTGGGGGGTGGGGCTGGCGGTGGTGATCGTTGGCAAGTTTCTCCCCATCGGCGCTGTCAGCGCGATTTATCTCCTTTCGCCGGGACCGCTGTAAAGCTGGCAGCACATTCCTGTCCGAAGCGATGCGCGTGATCGCTTGTGTCTGCTTTCCTGCGAGCAGCATCGTGAAGTCGACTGGGCGATTTGAATCAGGAATGAAACCAGGCAGGGTATGCTACTGGAATTGATTGCGCAGCTATTTGCCACACCTGCATACGTTGCTGGCGTTCTTGCCTCGCTGCTGAAATTGCAACAGCTGCTTATTCGCCTGCGTCTTCCGTAAGCTCTTCGTAGATTGCCGTCAGTACGATGGGACGAAATGCGTCGAAGCCAAGGTCAGCGAAGGCTTCGGGTTTCAGTTCTGCGATTTGTTCTCTGGTTTTGCCCTGATCAATCGCCTGCTGCACGGTCTCGCGCATCTGATCGAAGTACTCGATCTGCCTGGGCAGTGCTGCTTTATTGGTGATCCCGCCATGACCGGGGATGACGATGGTGTCGTCATCGCACAGCTCGAGTGCGCGGCGGACCGAATGTTGCCATCCTTTGCTGTCAGCCTTGGCTGAGCGATCAAAGTACGGGTGCATGCCGTGAAAGAACAGATCGCCCATGTGGATGATGTTGAGGTTGGGGAAGTGGATGACCGTATCGTTGTCGGTATGGCCGTTGCCGAAGTGATGCAATGTCGCGCTGATGTCGCCCCATTCGAGGCTGAGCGTGTCGGTGAACTCCTTGTGGGGGCCAAAGTCGGCAGCGGTTAGCGATTCAACCCTGTTCAGCACGGCTTCGGCCTGCTCGATTTTGCCTGAAGCATGAAGCGTGCGCGCCTGCTGCACAAGCGCGGGCTTGATGGCCTGCTGCAGCGTGGCTTCCATGCGCGGCTTCACGTTGCGATGGGCGATGATGGTGGATGATGCAGCGAAGATGTAGTTGCTGCCAACGTGATCCGGATGATGGTGGGTGTTGATGACCGTGGCAGGCACACCGTTGCCAATGCGCGTTGTGACATCGAGGAGTTCGTCAGCGACTTCGGTGATCTTGGTGTCGATCAGCACGTTGCCTTCGGAGGTTTGGAGAAGCAGACTGTTGCCGCCACGTTCGAGAATCGCAAAGACATTGTCACGCAGTTTTCTGGCTTGCAGCGGCGTCTGCGCGAACTGGCGGCGTGCGTGGGCAACGCGCACTGGCGGTAGCAGCAATCCAGCGGTAAGAAAGCCAGCGGTGGCGATGAACTGGCGGCGGGTGAGCATGGCCGATCTCCTTGAGATGTCGATGAGTAGATTATGCGTCAGCGCGGTCGATGGGCCAGTGTGAGGCAAGAGAAGGCAATATCAATTTACCAATGGCACGCGGCAACGTAGACTGGCTGGCGAATAGGAATGGAAACGTAAGGAGCAACGGCATTGGAAGGTCGAACGCTGCACATCGCCATGATCGGCATGGGGTTCATGGGGCGAGCGCATTCGCAGGCGTGGGCGGGGGTGAACCGCTTCTTTGACCTGCCCCTGAAAGCTGTGCAGCAAACAGTGTGCGGTCGGGACATCAAACGCGGAAAAGCATTCGCAGCACGTTGGGGATGGAACGATGCGACGATCGATCTGCCGCGCGCGATTGAGGATTCGGCAGTTGATCTGGTTGACATTGTGACGCCCAACCATTTGCACGCTGAGCAGGCGATCGCTGCGCTGGAAGCGGGCAAGCATGTGGCGTGCGAGAAGCCTCTGGCAGGCACACTGGATGATGCGCGGCAGATGATGCAGGCAGCGCGGCAGCGCAAGCGGCGCGGCGTGAAGACATTTGTGTGGTTCAATTATCGTCGCTGTCCCGCAGTGGCGTTCGCGCATCAGTTGGTGAAGCAGGGGCGGCTTGGAAGACTGTTTCATGTTCGCGCGCAGTACCTGCAGGAATGGGGCGGGGCCGCAACGCCGATGAGTTGGCGCTACAACGCGGAGCTGGCAGGTTCAGGAGCGCACGGCGATCTGAACGCGCACATTGTGGATATGGCTCGGTTCATCACAGGCGATGAGATTGTGGAAGTGAGCGGGGCGATTGAGGAACGGTTTATCGTTGAGCGGGAGATGGCGGAATCGGAGTCGGGGAAGCGCAGGAGGAAAGCGGCAGCAGCGCGAAGCAGTAAGCGACAAATCATGCGGTCGACAGTGGATGATTGCGTGCTGTTTTTGGCGCGGTTCAAAGGCGGAGCGGTGGCGTCTTTTGAAGCAACGCGGCTGGCGACGGGAAACCTCAATCGCAACTGCATTGAGATCAACGGCGAACTGGGCGCGATTCGCTTTGATTTCGAGCGCATGAACGAACTGCAGTGGTGGGACAACACCCTGGAGCCGGCGATGCGCGGCTGGAGCAGAATTCTGTGCACCACGCCGGGAGCGCACCCCTACATGGAGGCATACTGGCCGCCGGGACATCTGATCGGATATGAGCACGGCTTTGTGAGTCAGGCTGCGGATATTCTTGCAACGCTGGCAGGCAGGGAGCCGGTTGTGCCGCTGCCGGATTTTGAGGATGCATATGAAACGCAGCGGGTGCTGCACGCAGCGATTGTTTCAGCGCGGGAGCGGTGCGCGGTAAAGTTGCGTGAAATCAGGTAATGACATCGGATCGAAAGCGGCAGCTTATTGGTGCGGAGGCGGCATGATGGCAGCAAAGGGTGCGGACAGCATGGTGTCGGGGGCGATGATCATGTTTCTTTCAGCGGCGCTTTTTGGTTACTTTGGTTTTTTCTTCGGCTTAACGTCGCTGAGCACATCGGGTGAATGGGTGTTTATGTACGCGCTGCTTGTGTGGGCATTGCGAGGCGGCGCGATTGGCTTTCTTGCATCCGGCATCATGACGATGGTGCATCCAATCGCGGGGAATTTGCTGTATTGCGTGGTCGGCGCACTGGCAGCAATCGCATTGGCGGGTGTTGGGATTCTGGACGTGCTTGATACGCAACGGGCTGCGGCGCTGCCGCCGCTGCTGGCGTTTCTCTTTGCAGCATGGAATGGGTATGGCTCGTGGGTTGGGTTGCGTGAAGTCATGGCGGCCCGCCGGGCGGTGGGTGATGACGCATCAGACACGATTGCCGGTCGGTAAGCTGGCGTGCTGCGTTGTTGGGCAGTTGCGATTCAAATGCGCTACTGCCAGCTCCACTTCACCTTCAAGGCCGCGGTGACGTTGTCGTAGTTGGGCATTAGGTGCGCGCGGGAGATGCGCTCTCGCCACAGCAGTTGCAACAGCGACTGTACTTCTGAAACCGGCAGTATCAGCTTGCGAAGCGGCGGTCCGTCAAAGGCGTCGGATGCCTCGAAAATCACCTGATTGAAGTTCGGCCACTGGCCGTGATGCAAGTAGTGATAATCCGCGCCGACATCCCATACGAACAACGCATCCTGCGCATGCAGGAAGTCATCCTTGTGACGAGGGCAGGCAAGAGTGCGCAAGCGGCAGTGGCGAATGTCGAAATGGGTATTCAAAGCCCAGACGGCGATGCACTCGGGCGGCTCGCGCATCGTCTCGATGCTTTCAGCAGCGAAAAACGCAGCAATCAGCGGGCGACGCGTCCAGTCGAGCAGCCGGGTGGGAATCTTGTGGTGCTGCGCCATGGCGAACGCGGTGTTGGGCTGCAGGAGAGGTTGGTTGGGATGCTGCGGAAAGCCCTGGAAAAACTGTGCGGGCGATTCGGGCAGGCGGTCAATGTCAGCCACTTCAAAGCCCAGTTCATCCGCCAGATGAGCGAACTGGCGAACGGCATCAATCTCCGCCATCGCCCAGAGCAGCAGTTCAAATGCACGTTCGCGCGGCACATGATCTTCGGGCGGCTTGATTCGTTCGCGATCAAACCATTCCGCCAATACCGGTTCAATGCGATTGGCCAGCGGCTGGAGGAGTTGCCGGCCGTCGCGGCGCCATGCGATGGGACGCAATGGCCATCTGGCATCGCTCTGGCCACGAAACACCCATGGCGTGGTGTGGTCGTGCACCGGGTTCCAGCGGTCATCGGTCAATCGCAGCGCAGTAACGAAATCAGCAGCCTGATCGAACGTTTCTTCAATGACCAACTGTGTTTTGAGCATGCAGGATCATAGGACTGCGTACGCGCGTTGCGCGAAAGTCTCGTTGCCCTGCAAGTGCGCTATGGGCGCAGCGCAAGGCGGCAGAACATCTCTACGCCGATCGCGATGGCGTCATCGTTGAAATTGAAATCCGGTTGGTGCAGGTCGGGCAGGGCGGTTTTGTCCGGCGGAATCAGTCCGAGCAGGAAAAAACAGCTTGGCGCGACCTGGCTGTAGAACGAGAAATCTTCGCCGCCCATGACCGGGTGCTCAATGTCCTGCACGCGATCTTTACCGAGAGCGTCTCGCGCTACGGTATTGAAGATCTCAACAGCTCCGGCGTCATTGCGTGTCACCGGATAGCCCTGGCGATACTCCACCTTTGCTTCACAGCCATAACCCTGAGCCACGCCGGCAGCGATTTCATGAAGGCGACGATGCGCGAGTTCGAATGTTTGCGGCGTGAGCGTACGCACCGTGCCGCTGATCTTGGCGTCTGCGGGAATGATGTTGTACGCCGTGCCGCCTTGAACCATGGTGACGGATACGACGACCGCATCAAGCGGATTGACGTTGCGCGATGCGATGGTCTGCAGCGCGTTGACGATTGCAGACGCCGCGACGATCGGATCACAGCTGACGTGCGGAAATGCTGCGTGCGATCCCGTGCCGGTCACGGTGATGTCGAAGCGATCGGATGCAGCCAGCAGCGGTCCGACGCGCGTACCGACGACGCCCAGCGGCAGCATGGGCCAGCCGTGCAGACCGAACATGTTTTCAAGCGGCGGACCGATGATGCGGCCGTCCATGCAGCCGTCCTCCACCATCTTCCTGCCGCCTGCGCCGCCTTCTTCTGCCGGTTGAAACACAAATGACACAGGGCGAGGCAGCGGTGTTTGCTGGGCAATCTTCGCCAGCACACGGGCTGCGCCGATCAATATGGCAGTGTGGCCGTCGTGTCCGCATGCATGCATTTTGCCCGGTATGGTGGAAGCGTACGGCAGGCCGGTTTGCTCCTGGATGGGCAGCGCATCCATATCGGCGCGGAGGCCGATCGCCTTCTCGCTGTTGCCTGGAATGTGTCCCATCACGCCCGTGCCGCCGGCAAGGTTGGCTTTGAATGCGACGCCGGCGTTCTTCAATTCCCGCTGCACCACTCCGCTGGTTCGATGCTCCTCGTAGCCCAGTTCGGGATGTGCGTGCAGATCATGCCGAATTGCGATCAGATCGGGCAATTCCGCAGCAATCAGTTCGCGAAGCGTCTGCGTGGAAACGATGGGGGAAGCCGGTGCAGTCGATGCTGTCGTCATGTCGGTATCTTATCGCCCGGAATTGATCGGGCGAGCGTGCGGATTTGGCTACATCGCGCAGCCGCATGGCAGGCGGCGTGCTATTTCAAAGCGGGCAAACCGCGATCTTCCCGCCCCTGATTCACCAGCATGAACGCGTGCTTGTTGTGGCGAATGAGTTTCGCAAGTTGCGACATCGTGATGCCCAGCACCCCAGCAGCGCCCGCAACGTCGAATCGGCGCGCGTAGATCACATCGAGCGCCTCCGCCAACAGCGCAGGATAATCCTGGTGATTGGGATTGATTGACATTTTCGCGCCCTGACGTCGGCGTTCCCACAATTCGCTGGGCTTGTGCCGTTGCCAGTGCACCGGCCGGCGCACGTTGACAGCCAGGTTCAGCCTCAATCGCTTGATCGCCATCATGCGGTTTTCATACTGCTTGCGCCGCTCGGAGGCGAATCCGTCAATGCCCGTGGGCTTGTGAGTGATTATGACGGATGTCTCTACCTTGTTCCGATTCTGTCCGCCCGGCCCGCGCTGGCGGCCGAAGCCGAACTCGCATTCCTTGAGCAACTCTTCCACCGGAAGCGCAGCTGGATGTGAATAGTCAGTCGTGGCCATGGCGGTGAAGGTGGATGCGAAAACAAAAGCGGAAGTGAAAAACGGAAAACAGATAACGGAAGATTCAAAAACAGCTGGCGGAAGTGAAAATCTGAAATTGAAGATTTGCAATCCAAGCTCGAAAACTTGTCATTCAGAACCTGCAGTTTCCAGCGCTGTTGGCGATACTGCAGCTTGCGGCTGACTCATTTTCATTTTTCTTTCTCCGCATCTTTCTTTCTTCATCACAAGCCAAACAATTTGTGCGATTCGCCACTTTTCATCAGCCTGCTGCGCTTTGCGGCGAGGCGGCGAGACTCCAGTCGTCAAACTGTTTCGCCTCGTATCGAGCGTGCGCGAGGCCGGCGATCATGGCGGCGTTGTCCAGACAGTATTCCATCTTCGGCAAACGCAAATCGAGCTGGCGCGAGGCGGCAAGCGATTGAAGCTCTGCACGCAGGCGGCTGTTCGCACTTACGCCGCCGCCAACCAGCAGCGTTCGCACATTATTACTGTTGGAACGATCAAGCGCCCGTTGCAGCTTCTTTATCACCGCAGAGATTGCTGCCCGCTGAAATGATGCAGCAAAGTCGGCTTTTTCCTGTTCAGTCAGGTGCGATGCGTCTCGCGGCAGTTTGGCCTCAGCGCCGCGCCCGACAGGATGGCCGCACACCGCATACAGCAGCGCGGTTTTCAGACCGCTGAAGGAAAAATCCAGCCTTTCCGGGCCAAGCAGCGTCACGGGCAGGTCGTGGGCCTTGTCGTTGCCGCGCTGTGCGAGCTTGTCCAACAGTGGACCGCCGGGGTAGCCAATCTGCAGAATCGTGGCCGCCTTGTCGTACGCCTCGCCGATCGCGTCATCAATCGTTCGCCCCAGCAACGTGACATCGAGCGGCCCGTGAACGAGATACAAACTTGTATGACCGCCGGACACCACCAGCCCCAGTGCGGGGTATTCAACCGGATCGGCCTCGAGCAGCCCAGCGTGCAGATGGGCCAGCACGTGATCGACGCCGATCAGCGGTATGCCCAGCGACCACGCCAATGCTTTCGCTGCACTGACGCCGACCAGCAGCGAACCAATCAGCCCGGGCCGATGCCCGACCGCAACAGCATCAAGATCAGCAAGCTCATGCTGCGCTTCGCTCATGGCTTCCCGCAGCACCGGCAGGATGCGCTCAAGGTGAGCGCGGCTGGCGATCTCCGGCACAACGCCGGCATATCGTGCGTGCAGATCGTGCTGCGTGGCGATCACATTGCTCAGCACTGCGTGCCCATCGCGCACCACTGCCGCAGCGGTTTCGTCGCAACTGGTTTCAATGCCGAGTATCAAAGCCATGCTACAGCATAGGCAGCGTGCGTTGCGCCAACAGCGGGAAGTCTCATCCGCCTGCGGGTTTGAGGCGCTGGACTTTCGCGCAGGGGACTGTTGGAGCCGTTGTCATTGTTCGATCGGCGTCACGCGTACGGAATTGAGCGCTAACTCCACATCGCCGCCTTCGATTCGATAGGTGCCGATCACATTCCCATATTTATCGTGAATGGTAATCGTGCCCTGAGCAAGATCGACATCCGGCGGGAGCAGGGGCGGGCGGCCGGCATCTGCAGCGACCTGGCGCAGTTCGCTGATGCGCTTTTCGAGATCATTCAATGCTGCCGCCAGTTCATTGCGACGCCGCATTGCGCGAGTCAGCTCCAGATCGAACGCTGCAGCCCTGGCATTGTCATCGCCGACGGCGGGCCACTCGCCGGTGGTCAGCCGGGCGCTCAGAGCCTCAACGGCACGCGCCAGTTCTTCGTCTTTCAGGTTCTCGCGAATCCACTGCGGATCAGCGCAGGGCGGGGAGACAGTGCCGCTGTCGGTGTCGCTGCCGTTGCGGATAATCTCAAACTCGCGCCGAGCGCGGATGCGGTCGACGTACTGCTCATCGGTAATGGCGACCACCATTCCCGGATCGGGATCGACGCCCCACACGGTGCTGTCGCTTGCGCGGTTGATGTTGCGGCCGCTGGGCAGGTGATAATGGGCGGTGGTGAACTTCAGCGTGCCGCGGTTGTAGTCCAACTCGCGCACTTCCTGGACTGAGCCTTTGCCGAAGGTTCTCGTGCCCAGCACCTTTGCCCGGCCGTTTTCCTGCAGCGCGCCAGCGACAATTTCGCTCGCCGATGCCGAGTGCCCGTTGACGAGCACGATCATGGGAAAGTCCGGAAGCGTACCTTTTCGATGCGCGGTATACACCACCGGATCGCCGCGCCGGGGGCGAACTGAGACGATCGTGCCTTCGCTCAGGAACAAGTCAGCGGTCTGCACCGCCGCGAGCAGTCCGCCGCCGGGGTTGTCGCGCAGATCGAGCACAAGCCCGTTGATGCCGCGGGTTTGCATCTGATCCAGCGTGTTGCGCAGCTCCTGGACCGTTGATTCATTGAACTGCGTCACGCGGACATAGGACAATCCCAGTTGATCGCTGATGCAATAGTTCCAATTTTCACCCTCGCGACGAAGGCCTTTGACTGTGCGGGTCACGATGGGCCTGCGAGTGATCGTGTACGTCTGCTCGGTACCGTCGAGATGGCGCACCTTGATGGTGACCTTTGTGCCCGGCTCGCCCATGAGGCGGTCAATACATTCTGTAATAGGCATTTTGAGGGTCGATTCGCCTTCGATTTCAAGCACGACATCGCCCGCCATGATGCCCGCTTCCAGTGCGGGGGAGCCGTCCATTGGCGAGACAATCGTGAGATAATCATCGACGATGTTCACCTCGCAGCCGATGCCGACGTAGGTGCCGCGCATGTCTTTGTTGAATTCGGCCACGTCAGCAGGCGGAACGTACACCGTGTGCGGGTCGTCCAGCGTCGCCAGCATGCCGTCGATCATGGCCTTGCGCATCTGCTCATCGTCGATGCGGGATTCATCAACAAACAGACGCTGAATGATCGACCGAACCTCAATGACCGGGTCGAACAGATCGTAGTCCGACGCGCGGCTGGCGATCGCCAGCGGCAGCTGCACGAGCAGGGCAGTGGTTAATATGGCAAGCAGCGAAGGGGCAACGAACTTCTTTGCACGCACGAGAACACTCCTGAAAGCCATTTGCTTGCGGGGCGAGCAGTCAATGATAGCGGGGGCCGGTCTCAGCGTTGCGTTTGCCTGCCTGGGGCCATCCCTACAGACCGCATAGAAAACGCTTCCAGCCGGCCTCAGGACTGCCGGCATGCGACTTGTGGCCCCAAAAGCGGCTATTATTGTGTCTGACACATATGTCACAAACGCAACGTGAGACCATCAAAGTAAGCTCCGAACGCGCGGTGCTGGTGGGGGTGGCGCTTCGCGGCCGGTACGTCGATGAGAACGATCCGCTTGGTGAATTGCGCTCACTGGCCAAGACGGCCGGCGCGGTCGTTGTCGCTGAGCTGTTTCAGCGTCGCGGCAAGCCGGTGGGACGCACATATCTCGGCAAAGGCAAAGTGGAAGAACTGAACCGGCTGATCAAGGAATCCGATGCGACGCTGGTGATTTTCGATAACGATCTGACGCCGGCTCAGATTCGCAATCTGGAGCAGGCCACGAACTGCAAGATCGTTGATCGCAGCGAACTGATTCTCGACATCTTTGCCAATCGTGCCGCCACCGCGGAAGCCAAGCTGCAGGTGGAGATCGCCCAACTGGAATACACCTACCCGCGGCTGCGCGCCATGTGGACGCACTTGGGGCAGGTCACAGGCGGCGCGCCCGTGGGGATCGGCACGCGAGGACCGGGTGAGCAGCAACTGGAAATCGATCGCCGGCTGGTCCAGAACCGATTGGCCAGCCTCAAGCGCGAGCTGGAGACCATCCAGCAGCGCAAGACGCGCGAGGTGGCGCAGCGCACTCTGGACCACTTCACGGTTGGACTGGTTGGATATACCAACGCCGGCAAGAGCACGCTGTTCAACAAACTCACCGCCGGCGGCGCCTACGCGCATGACAAGCTCTTCGCCACGCTTTCCACGCGGGTTGAGCGGTGGGAGCTGGGCGGCGGCAACAGCGCGCTGCTTTCAGATACCGTTGGGTTCATTCGCGATCTGCCACACCACCTTATTGCGTCGTTCCGCTCAACGTTGGAGGAAACGATCTACGCGCATGTGCTCATCATTGTGCTGGACGTTGCCGACCCGCACGCTGAGATGCATTTGCAGACCGTCAACAGCACCCTTGATGAAATCGGCGCGACAACCCAGCCGCGCATTCTCGCACTGAATAAAGTCGATCGCGTTCAGGATCCTGCAGTGCTGGAGAAATGGCGCGAGCGATATCCGGACGCAGTGCCCATCAGCGCCGTCACCGGCCAAGGGCTTGACGAACTGCGAAAGGTGGTGCTCGGGCATTTCCTGGGCACCGTGAGCGAGCTTGAGATCGCTTTGCCCATGAGCGATACGCGATCGATCGCGTTTCTGGAAAAACGCACAGAAGTGCTCGACCGCGCATACCAGGGCGGGCAGGCGGTTTTCAAGGTTCGCATCGGTCGGCGGCAGATCGATCAACTGCTTTCGCGCGGCGGGCGCGAAATGACGTTCAACGGCATGAAGCCGCATGAGGCGATGGAGAAGCTCTTTGGCAACGGCAAGGCGCCCGCAGCGGTGCGCATCCCGCCCCACGAGCGATTCGTTGGTTGACAAGCCGTCGCCATTTGATTTCATGGAACTGCACATTTGCTGCGTTGCGGGCAAGTTCGCTCATCATCATCGCCATTCCATGTTCTGCTGCATAACAGCGTTCCTGCTGCGCACCGTTGCACGCTCATCCGAAAGGCAGACTTGTTGAGATTCACCCCCAGCCCGCTGAGCAGCTTTGCCAATGAACTGAACCAGCAGGTCGTCCAGGAAATCCTGGAATGGCGGTGGAAGCCGAGTCTTCGTCGATTGCTCAGCGCATTGGAGTCGCACACCAATCGCAAGGCGTTTTTTGATACTTACGCTGAGGCGATGGTGGCCAGACATCTGCTGGCGCAGGGCTGTGATCTCACCTTTGAGGTGCGCACACCTGCCGGCAAACACTGTGATTTTGAGGTGCGAGCTGACGGGCAGGTGTTTTACCTGCACGTCAAGCGGCTGGATACGAATCGCCCGCCGCATAACGCTAGGCGAATGATGACGATTTCATCACGCTTACGCGTGCTGGAGCGAATCAAGCGGCCGTACATCGTGCAGGTGCGATGGAACGAAGGGCTGAGCGACGAGCAGATGCAGCGGCTGGTGATGCAGGCCAGCGAGTTCATCACCCACGCTCATGTGGGCGATGAGATGAAAGCACGCGATCACGATGGACGTGAAATCGGCGGCGTGCGCATTGTCGCTCCTTACGACGGCGATCATGTAAGCGTCACCATCGGCCTGCCGTCGGAATTTGTCGATCAGGCAAGTCGCTTCCGTCGGCTTATGCATCGCGCTTATCAGCAGTTCATGCCAAAGGCGGTCAACGTCATCCTGATCTGCAGCGGCCACCCCGAGGATGCCCGCGATTTCGAAGACGCGCTGCTCGGATCGCACATCGAGCGATGGGACGCCTATCCGCCGCGCGGCAAGCGACTGGCGCACGGCCGGGCTTCTGATGGTTTCTGGCACGGCCAGCGCTTCAGTGAATCTCGTGCCGCGGTCTGGTGCCTCGCAGAGCCGCACCGTGACTCGATTGACTGCCGCCTGTGGCTTCGGGAGTCGCCCAGTTTCCAGCCAGAGATGAACAATCTGCTTCTGCGACTCTTCGGAGCAGAAAATCGTTAGAATAAACGATCCGGCTCACGCCTGGCGTTCAGGGGCAGTTCCGGCGGCTCCACGCCTTCTCGCTTCGCTGCGTTACCCGCTGACTGGGGATGAATTGCACGCATCATATTGAATCGAGTTGAAACACCAGTTTGAGATCTCATGCCATGAACGATCCACGTTACACCAAGCTCGCCGAATTGCTGATCAACCATTCCACCAAACTCCAGAAGGGCGAGCACGTCCTGATCGAGGCCTTCGATATTCCTGAAGAGATGGTGATCGCGCTGATCAAGGCGGCGCGGAAAGCCGGCGGGCACCCGCATGTTGCGCTGCGCAACAACCGCATCATGCGCGCACTGGAGATGGACGCTGAGGACGACAACTTCTCCGTCTGGGCCGAGTATGACCTTCACCGCATGAGCCTCATGCAGGCATACATTGGCATGCGTGGTTCGATGAACGTCAGCGAGTCTGCGGATGTGCCCGATGCGCAAATGAAGAAGAAGGGCCGGCTGTATTCCAAACCGGTGCATTTCGAACGCCGCGTCAACCACACCAAATGGGTCGTCCTGCGCTGGCCTACGCCCAGCATGGCCCAGTTGGCACAGATGAGCACCGAGGCATTTGAAGATTTCTACTTCAACGTCTGCACGATGGACTACGCCCGCATGGACGCTGCCTGCAAGCCGCTGGTGGAGCGCATGCGCAAGGCCGACCAGGTTCGCCTCAAGGGTCCCGGCGACACCGATCTGACCTTTTCCATCAAAGACATTCCCGTCATCCCATGCTGCGGCGATCTGAATATCCCCGACGGCGAATGTTTTACTGCGCCGGTGCGCGATTCGGTCAACGGCGTGATCCACTTCAATGCGCCGACCATCTACAACAGCCAGAGCTTCAGCGACATTCGACTGGAGTTCGAAAATGGCAGGATCGTCAAGGCCACGGCGAACGGCAACTCTGATGCGCTCAATTCCATCCTCGATACCGATGAAGGCGCCCGCTACGTCGGTGAGTTCGCCATCGGCTTCAACCCGTACATTCTCGAACCGATGAAGGACATTCTCTTTGACGAGAAAATCGCCGGTTCGCTGCACTTCACGCCCGGCCGCGCGTATGAGAATGCCGACAACGGCAACCGCTCAGAAATTCACTGGGATATGGTCCTGATTCAGCGGCCTGAATACGGCGGGGGCACGATTGAATTCGACGGCGAAGTTATTCGTCGTGATGGCCAGTTCGTGCCCGAAGACCTTCATGCGCTCAACCCCGAAGCGCTCAAGGCCTGAGGCCGCAATTCAATTGACAGAACCGACATAATGTTGCGCAGAAATGAAGCCATGGGATGATGTTCCCATGGCTTCTATCTTTCTCCCATCGTCTGTTGCGAAGCGATGCGATTACTTCCGCCGCGTACAGGTCACCTGCATGGCCATGAATTCCGTGCCGTCCGGGTTGACTTCGTACATCTCCATCACCCACGTATCTTCGCCCGTCCAGCGTTCCACGGTGCGCACTGTCTTGAAGCCGCCGTTCATGATGTCCGGCGATTCGCCAGTGAACGTCAACGTCTCCGTTTCGGGATCGTAGGTGCCTTCTGAAAACATGATCCCGGTGCCCATGTTGTCGATCCATGTGGTGACGTATTTCTTCTTCAGATTGTCATAACCCGTGCAGCCCATGCCTTCAAAGGGGCCAAAGGGCGTATCGCCTGTGTTTTTATCAATCAGATATCGCCCGCCCATGATCATCTTATGTTCGCTGCTGCCGCGCGATTCCGCAGGCTCGCCGTTGGGATCCATCCACCACTTCACATGATGATCCCACATGCCAACCTTCTTCGCCAATATCGCATGCTCCGGCCCGGGCGTGGCGTACGACATCCACTTCTGCATCATTTCCATTTCTTCCGGTGACATCGGCGGCGCATCATGCTTTGCGTCCTGCGAAACAACCTTCGTTGTAACAGCAGCGGTGACAACCACCAGCGCAGCGGCAGTCAAAACACTTCGTGCGTTCATCTTCTTCAATGCTCCTGAGATATTGATTGGTGGGGATTGACGACACCGTGGCCACGCTCCATGCGCGGCAGATCGTCGCCGCTGATACCCTATCATGAACCAAACAAATTGCAAGCGGTCATGCGGGTTTGTAGATAACCGAGCTGTGCCGCGCTCATGCGCGCCGCACCGGATTGCGCAGGGTGCCCAGCGCTTCGATTGATATCTCCACCACATCGCCATCGCGCAGGAATCGAGGGGGCGTGCGGGCCGCGCCCACGCCTGCCGGCGTGCCGGTCAAAATCACCGTGCCTGCCAGAAGCGTCATGCCTCTGCTCAGTTCCGCCACCAGCGTCTTGACCGGAAAGATCATCTGCGCCGTTGTGGCGTCCTGCATCACCTCGCCGTTGAGCTTCGTCGTGATGCGCAGCGACTGCGGATCAGCAACCTGGTCGCGAGGCGTCATTTCGCTCATCGGGCAGAATGTGTCAAAGCTCTTGCCGCGCACGAACTGGCCGCCCGAGCCGGACTTCTGCCACCATCGCGCGCTCACATCGTTGGCGATCGCGTAGCCTGCCACATATTCCATCGCCTCCGCTTCGCTGACATCGCAGCAATCCCGCCCGATTATCACCGCCAGCTCGCCTTCGTAGTCAACCTGTTCGCCCGGCTCAGCGCAGATTGCCGGGATCACAATCGCCTCACCGTTGCCGATGACCGAAGCCGGGTTCTTCATAAACACTACGGGCTTCTCCGACACTTCACCTTTCATCTCAGCAGCATGCGCTGCGTAGTTGCGGCCGATGGCGAAAATGGCAGGGGGGTAGATGCGCGACATAGCCCAGCAGCGTACCGTCAAATGATGCGTTTGCACAGCGCCGCGCATCCTCGTCGCTTGCGCCAGTCATGCATGGTGCGACGTTCAGTGCATCGCTGTATACTGCGGGGTTTTCAACAGGGAGCTTCACTATGACTGCAACAACCGGCAACACGGTTCGCCTTCATCGCGTGTTTCGGGCTCCGGCGGAGCGAGTATATAAGGCGTTTCTCGATCCTGATGCGCTGTGCAAATGGGCACCGCCGCACGGTTTCACCGCCAAGGTGCATCACATCGATGCTCGTGTGGGCGGCGGTTATAAAATGTCGTTCACGAATTTCAGCACCGGCCAGAGCCACTCTTTCAGCGCCACGTACACCGAATTGACGCCGCATGAGCGCATGTGTTACGTCGAGAGTTTCGATGATCCTGCGCCGGGAATGGAAGGCGAGATGCAGATTACCGTCACATTGCGGAAAGTCGCCTGCGGCACCGAGCTGGAAGTCGTACAAGCCGGTGTGCCTGATGTCATCCCCGTTGAGTTCTGCTATCTCGGCTGGCAGGAATCACTCATCATGCTCGCTAACCTTGTTGAAGCTGAGATTCCCGACAGCGCATGACGTCGTGCAAGCTTTAGCGGATGAAGCATCAGACGCCAGGTTCTGAACATCTGAAAACAGCGCCGCATGGTAATGCGGCGTTTTTCTTTGCTCACCACATCATTCGTTCGCAGTGATGCATTTGGCATGCCAACACACTGATGTTCGATCACACTGATCTGCAGCTTCACCGGCGCCGCACATGGGTTGTATATGCAGACACGCAGCGCACGCTGAACGTAAACAATCAATCGGTTTCCCGTGTGTTTTGTGTGTTCTGCGGTGCATTATTCTTGGGAAGGGCAAGCGGCGGCGGGACAGGATCGATGCCGTGGCCGCCGAAGGGATGGCAGCGGAGAAGGCGGCGGATGGTGAGCCAACTGCCGCGCAGTGCGCCGTGGGTCTGCAGGGCTTCGATCGAATAGGCTGAGCACGTCGGGTAGAACCGGCAATGGCCGCCGAGGAACGGACCGAGCGTCATTTGATAGAGGCGCACCAGCACAATCAGCGGCCACGCTACAACGCTTACGCGCTGGTGTCGCGGGGCGTCGTCTGGGTGGTGGACGTGTTCCTGTTTTTCTTGTCGAGCTTCTTCGACCATGTGCTGTGAATGCTGCGCATCGCCTTCATGAGTGCCTGCTGATACTCAGCAACGTGCAGCGGCTCATGCGGACGAACGCTGATAACCAGATCATAGCCTGCACCCTGGCTTGGCCAGTCGTGCTGGGTGAGTCGAAACGCTTCACGCAGCCGGCGTTTGATGAGATTGCGTTTGACCGCACTGCCCACACGGCGGGAAACCGACAACCCCAGCCGCGGGTGAGGCAGATCATTGGGTCGCGAGTAAATAAGCAGCGGGCCAGCGCTCACACGCGCCTTCGTACCGAACACCGCGCCGAATTCACGGCGACCGCTCAGCCGCATGCGGCGGGGGAATGTCAAACGCTTCGAATTGGAAGGCGAAGAGCACAATGTGAGCGAGCAGGGCAGGAGGAAAAAACAGTTTCAAAGAGCGTTGTCGAAGGAATCGTAGGGTTGAGGTTGTTCTGGAGAAAAAGGCAAAGTCCGGCTGGCGGCATGAGGCGTGGGGTCGTACACCACCACCATCATCATCGTGTTTCGGTCAGGCGGCAATGAGTTCGTCAGCGCAGCCGCCATTGTTGCCTATCTATCTACCCTCGTGGCCTGCATGCTGGCGATCAATCAGTCTCTGCTCAGCGCGGCCTGATATCGGTCCATCAACCGGGCACGGGTGATCAAACCTCGTACGATGCCGGTGCCTGCACGGTCAAGCACCGCAAGGCTCTGCACATCGTGCTGCGCAAATTTGTCCATCACCTGATCGAGCGTCTCATCAATAGTGACAGTCGGCACATCGGTGCGCTGCAGTTCATGCACCTGCAGAAGCGGAATGGCTTCGCGATAGACCAGTGCAGCAGAGAGATCATCGCCTGTGACCAGGCCGACGTAGCGCTGCTTGTCATCCACAACCACGAAATCTCGCACGAGATGCTGCTCACTGAGTTCAAGCAGGCGGTGGGCTGATTCGTCGGTATGCACGAGAATTGCTGGCGCAAGCGGGACATCCTGCACGCACAGTCGGCGCAGGATGGTCAGATCGCTCATGCCGCCCACGCGAATGCCCAGTTGTGAGAGCTTGAAGGTATAGACGCTTTCACTGTAAAGCAGCCGGCCAACAAAGGTGCTGATGACCGCTGTGAGCATCAGCGGCAGGATGATCTCATATTGCAGCGTCACTTCGTAGACGATCAGAATGCCCGTAAGCGGCGCGTGGGCAGTGGCGGCAATCATCGCAGCCATGCCCACCAGCGCGTAGTGTGCGGGGTTGGCAGCAGGAAACAATTCGAGCATGTTGACGACTTGGCCAAACGCGCCGCCGACAGCCGCGCCCATGAGCAGCGTTGGGGCGAACAGGCCGCCAGATCCGCCCGAGCCAATGGTAAGCCACGTGGCGATCGCCTTGAGCGCAAACAGCGCAACCAGAAGCATCAACAGCATGCCGTTGCCGTTGTTCTCGGCTGTGTAAAGCATCGGCTGCAGCAGATTGCGAATCACGGGATAGCCGTTGCCGTAGAACGGCGGGATGGAGTGGGGGGTCGATGCAAAAAGCAGCATGTAGCCCAGTCCAAGAACACCAAGCATGGCCGCACCGATGACGGGCTTGATGAGGCTGGGCGCTTTGAGTCGATCAAATGCGTTTTCAGACCAGATAAGTCCGCGAATGAAGACGACTGATACGATGCCGCATACCAGCCCAAGCAGCACGAAGTTCGGAATATCAACGATTGAAAACAGCCACTGGTCGGTTTGGTAACCGTCGGGACGGAAAAATTCTGGGCTGACGAGAAACAGCGGTTCCATGCGTCCCAGCAGCGCCTGCGTCCACGCGGACGACACCACTGAGGCGATGACAATGGGCGTGAAGGTGCGAAGCGAAAAATCGCGCAGCAGGATTTCCAGCACGAAGAAAATCCCAGCAATCGGCGCGTTGAACACCGAGGCGATTCCTGCAGCCGCAGCGCAGCCGAGGAACGTGGCGGTGTATTGCGGATTGGCGCGCAGCGCAGACGCGATGCTGGAGCCGATCGCCGAGCCGATTGTGACGATCGGGCCTTCAGCTCCGGCTGACCCGCCTGAACCGATTGTGAGGGTGGAGGCGATCCACTTTCGTGCCGCCACACCCAGCGGGATGCGTGCACGTTGGCGATGAATGGCGTACATCACCGCTGAGACGCCCGGCACTTCCATGTCGCGGCCGACGAGCCGAAGAAACACGCTCATCAGCAACACACCGAGCACCGGCGCAATCGGCACCAGCCAGATCAATGTCTGGCGATCGGCGCTTTCAGCCCATTCTTCGATCCAGCGCAGCGGCAAGATGAACGCGGTGGCGATGCCGCCCATGACCAGGCCGATGCCGGCAGCGACAAAAACCAGATACCAGTCGCGCTGAAAGCCGAGCCGCGCTCCCAGCAGCCGCAGGCGTCGGGTTGTCAATCGCGGCATGGCCATGCTCTGTATAGTTCGAGTTTCATTAAGAGCGTTCTGCTCCCAGATCGCATCAGCCAGTGTAACTCCACAAGCCGCAGGCTCAAGCTGAAGCGGCAAGCAGGCGGTGGCGCGGAAGCAACAGCGAAGCCCAATGATCCAGTTCACTTCTCATGCTGATGCTGAGGCTACTGGTTCCGCTGATTGCTAAGTGCAGTCAAGTTTCGCAACCGCCTGCATATCGTGATCGGGTGCCAGCCGGCGTCATCTAAAGCGTTTGTTTTGCTGCAACGTCGTCACTCAAGTGCTCGCGGAAGAACTGAATCACCAGCCGATCGACATGAGGATGGGTATTGCGCAGGGTGTTGTGCTCGCCATCGGTCAGTTCGACCAGCTTGGCCCATTTGCCTGCAGCTGCTGCGAGCCTGCGGGAGTGTGAGACCGGCACGATGTCATCGCTGTCGCCGTGAATCAGCAGCAATGGGCGATTGATATGCGCGATTGCTTCATCGGGGCGATGGGTGTCGGCAATGAGCAAAGCCGCAAGTGCGCGACCGATCAGGCCGGGCGGATCGCGTTGGCTGGCGACATTGGCAGCGATGTCGCGCCAACTGGCAAAAGCCGATTCGATGACCGCAGCGCGAATCTGCGGCCGATGCGCCATGACGTTCAAGCCGATTGCGCCGCCCAATGATTGGCCGTACATCGCGATGCGCTGCGGATCAACGTCTGCACGTTCAAGCAGCGCGTCGAGTGCGGCATGAGTGTCGGCGATCAATGGCTCACGCGAGCGCGCGACGCCCTGGCTCTGGCCGTAACCGCGGTAATCAAAGATGAACAGATTGAACCCGGCGCGAGGCAGGTATTCTGTAAATCCAATGTGATCGAGCAGATTTCCCGCATTGCCGTGCACATGCAAAATGGTCGGCGCACGGCCGGCGTCATCGCGGAGATCCGCTGAATTCGGCTGCGCAGGGAGAAACCACCCGTACAACTGCGTGCCGTCAGCGGAGTTGAACTGAACCGCTTCGGCGCCGGCGAACTGGGGCGGCACCGGTGTCGGGCCTCTGGTTGGCACGTAAAACATCCGTTCCATACAGCCGGCAAAGTGGAGAACAAGAAGCACGATGGCCAGCAGCACAACCAGCCGAGTCACACGATAGGCGATTCGCCAGCCGCAGCGCGACGCGTTGATGTGCGGTGCGGTTTCCTGGGCAGCGGCGGCGGTCGTGGTGGTCGGACCTTGTGGCGTCATTGTGATCTCAGGCCGGAAAATCGGTGATGGCGGGGCGGTGTGAACGCAGCCAATCCGGGCAATCGCTTCTGGAGCTATACGCGACTTCGCTTTGACCCGACTCAAAAAGCAGGCGGTCCGCCATGCTGAAGTCAGTTGCCTTGCGGCCGGCCGGCATGTGTGCGGCAGTCATAAGTGTATTGTGGTGCGGTTTTCAGGCGGTTTGGCCTTCATGAAAGCTGTGGGCCGGCTGGACAAAATCGTTGCGACTCGACTTTACGCGTGTTGGCGGGTATGCTACGCGGTTCGGCGGCGCGATCTGCTGCCGGTTTTTCCCTGGAGCATTTTCCACCCATGATCGAAGCCCTCAAAAGCGATGAGATTGTTGAGAAGATGGGCGGCCGGTTCAAACTGACCGCACTGATTCAACGCCGGCTGAAGGAATTGATCATCGATGGCGCCCGCCCACTGGTGGAGCGACAAGGTCGCACCGATCTCGAATTGGTGATCGAGGAAATTCTGCAGGGCAAGATCGCTCCGGACTGGTCCGAGACCGGGTACCAGCCGCCGAAGCTGAAGAAGCGCTAAGCGTTTACGAGCAGCGTGCGACGATTTACGATTGGGGCGCAAGTCGGCGGCTGTAAGTATGCCGCGGCTATGCTTTTGCCCTGAATTGAGCGCGTGTGCGAAATGCCTGCATCCAATCGTCAATTGTCAACAACAGCCAACCGTCCAACGCCACAGCGTGTGATTATCGGGCTAAGCGGTGGAATTGCATGCTATAAGGTGGCACATGTCGTTAGTGCGCTGGCGCAGGCCGGCGTGGAAGTGACCGTGGCGATGACGGATGCAGCGACGCGATTCGTGACGCCGCTGACGTTTCAGAGTTTGTCCGGCCGGCCAGTCTACAGCAGCCAGTGGGAGCACATTGAGTCGCACGATCCGCAGCACATCAGCCTTGCGCGGGTGGCTGATCTCATGCTCATTGCCCCCTGCACGATGGATATGCTCGCCAAGCTTGCCACGGGACGAACCGATGATGTGGTCAGCCTGATCGCCTCAGCGATCGATTTGAAGCGGCAGCCCATTTTGCTGGCGCCGTCGATGAATGAGGTAATGTGGAACCAGCCGTCCACGCAAAGGAATCTTGCCCAGCTTGCCAGTGACGGGTTTGAAATCATCCAGCCTGCAACGGGATGGCAGGCGTGTCGTACCGAAGGCATAGGTCGGCTGCCTGAACCCGATGAACTGCTCCGGGCGGTCACCGCGCGGCTGGCCGACATCGCAAAGCAGCGATGATGGGCACGTGACTTTCTCCACAACCCACGCAGCCAGCGCCTGCAGAGGCCGCTTATTGTCGATTTTTCTGCTGGCATCGCGAGGGAATTGCCCCATAATGATCCTGTTACAGCGATGGTTCGCTCTTCGCACGCATATCACGCGCAATTGCGCAGCATCAGCAGTCGCAGTGACAGCGGCATTTGATCGAAGCGGCTCCTGCTTTTGCTTTATTCCACAATTGAATGGCGCTGGACCAATGCGCTGGAGGAATGAGGAGAATCAACATGCTTGGAAGGCTGATTGCTCGTGTCGCACCATGCAACCTTCTGGCAGCAGCAGCGCTGGTCCTTTCTGTGCCGGCGTTTGGTGCAGAAGTGGTAGTGCAGAACGATAATCTGCAAGACGGTCAGGCTGTGGGCATTTGCCCGTGCTTTGTGCAGGGGGAAGAAGCAGCTGCCTGGCTTACCTCACCGTGCGATGGATACATCGTGGCGGTGCAGATTTTCTGGTCGGCGCAGATTCCCGGCACCAACCCGCCGTCCCTGGAAGACGCCATCACCATCTACAACGCCGGAACGTTTCCAGTTCCCGGTGCGGTTCTGACCAACGCCACCCAGCCGCCGGTGCCTGCGGTTCTGGTGGGGCCGGTGATGCAGGACGGCGGTTTGAATGAGTTTCGCTATCTCGATGAAGCGGGACTTGTGCCGCTGCGCGTGCCGGTATCCAAGGGACAGACATTTGTTGTGTCGCTTCGCTTCTGGAACTCCAACGCCCAGCAGTTCACGCTTCCCAGCGTGGCGTGGGATTGCAACAGTATTCTGCCGCCTTGTGCCGGCCAGTGCCAGCAGGGGCGCAACGCTATTGCGGCTGCAGGTTTTGGTTGGATCAACGGCTGCCTTGCGGGGATGAACGGCGACTGGATCATTCGCGCGGTAGTCGACTGCCAGAGCGCTTCCGATACCGGCGCGTGCTGCCTGCCCAACGGCTCTTGTGTCGGCGACATTACCCAGGCTGATTGCACCGCCCAGGGAGGCACGTATCGAGGCAACGGAACCGTATGCGATGCTGACAGTTGCAAAGGCGCGTGCTGCGTGCCCGCGACCGGCAACTGCGTCTTCACAACCGTCTCCAATTGCGCTGCTGCCAATGGTGTGTTCCAGGGCTTTGGCGTGACGTGCGACAGCGCTGCATGCTTCGGCGCGTGCTGCCTGCCTGACGGCAATTGCTTGAACGCCGTGACGAGCCTGCAGTGCGCAGCAGCCGGAGGCGTATTCCAGGGCGGCGGAACCAATTGCGCCTCGGCCAATTGCCCCCAGCCGCTGGGCGCATGCTGCCTGGGCGACATCTGTCTTAGCGATCTGCTGCAAACTGACTGCGAGATCGGTTTCGGCGGCGTCTGGCAAGGCGCCAACTCAGCGTGCTCGCCGGTTGACCCGTGCGCCACTGCGTCATGCCCAGCCGATATCGCGCCTCCATTCGGCGGCGACGGCGTGGTGAACGTGGATGACCTCCTGGCAGTGATCAGCAGCTGGGGGCCATGTGTCGCCTGCAGTGCTGATGTTGATGGCAACGACATGGTGAATGTGGATGATCTGCTTGCCGTCATCAGCAGCTGGGGACCGTGTCAGTGATGTGAGGTCAGGGGCAGGAATGGAGATGAGCGACTGGAGATTCGCCAGCCTGACGGTGTGGCGAAGTCTGCCGTATTGTGGCTCTGCGCCTTGAACCCGCTCGCCTCACCACGACCTTTTCCCAAGCAAAAGCGAGCAGCGCTTGGGCATCTGGTTGGGTATGCGCTTGTGCAGCCTCACTCTTGTGCGCGGATCAACCGCACACACTGCGCACAGCGCACACAATACAAGCAGCTCTGACTCCTGATTCCTGACCCTGACTCTGAATCGATTCTGACTTCTACGCTCTCATCGAACGCATGCATCACCACCCCAGCACGTGGGCGAAGATCAGCGGTGCGCAGATTGTCGCATCGCTTTCCACAATGAATTTGGGCGTGTCGATGCTCAACTTGCCCCAGGTGATCTTTTCATTGGGTGTAGCGCCGGAGTAGCCGCCGTAACTTGTGGGAGCGTCGGAGATTTGGCAGAAATAGCCCCACAGCGGTACGCCGCGCCGATTCAGGTCCTGGTGCAGCATGGGGACGACGCAAATAGGAAAGTCGCCTGCGATCCCGCCGCCGATCTGGAAGAAGCCGATCGAGCCGACTTCGATGTCTGTCGCTGCCGCTGCCGATGTATTTGACGCACTGTCAGGGAACACGATTGCAGGTCTGCGCCCGTTGGGGATCTTGATGGTTTTGGCGGTCTTTGTGTACCAATCAGCCAAAGACATCATGTACTCGATGCCGGTGCGCACCGTATGCACGTTGTTGATGTCACGTTCGATGCAGTGGGCGGCAAAGACGTTGCCGAGCGTGGAATCCTCCCAGCCGGGCACGACCATGGGCAGGTTCTTTTCCGCTGCCGCCAGCAGCCACGAGTTGCGCGGATCGATCTGGTAATACTGCTCCAGCTTGCCGCTGAGCAGCACGCGATAGAGAAACTCGTGCGGGAAGTAGCGCTCACCGTTTTTGTCGGCATTGACCCATTCTTCCAGCACCGCCTTCTCCAGCCGGCGGATGGCTTCTTCTTCGGGGATGCAGGTGTCAGTGACGCGGTTGAGATGCCGATCGAAAAGCGCCTGTTCATCTTCAGCCGAAAGCGCCCGCCAGTCGGGAACTCGCACATAGTGGTCGTGCGCGACGAGATTGAAAACGTCTTCTTCAAGGTTCGCGCCTGTGCAGGAAATGGCGTGGACCTTGTCCTGGCGGATCATTTCCGCCAGCGACAGGCCAAGTTCGGCGGTACTCATGGCGCCGGCGAGCGTTACGAGCATCTTCCCTCCGGCGTCAATGTGGCGGGTGTACGCTTCAGCCGCATCAAGCAACGACGCGGCATTGAAGTGACGGTAGTGGTACTTGATGAACTCACTGATCTTCATGGCGCGAAGCGTATGAAAGACCAGCGGGAATAGCAACCGCAAGAGCCCAAACTCGAAGAATCAAGAGGGCAGGGGAGGGCCAGCGCGTCAGCGGAATTCGGGGCTGGTTGGTGCGCTGCCGTATGCCGTTGTTCCGGAATAGCATGAAATGCAGGACATGAAAGGGATCGCACCATGAGTCGTCACGCAATTCTGTCAGTACTTGGAGTGCTTTTGCTCTTTGCGTCCCTGCAGGCAGTTGCAGCGGCCAGCGACTCGGAAAACAACTCGCACCTGGAATTCTCGGTGCCGCTGGAGAACGGCCGCCTGCATCTGCGCGATGTGCTTGAGCAGGCCTGCGAGCGGCTGGGAATGGAAGCAGGCGATGCGCTGCAGCATCTGGAATGGTCGATTGATGTCACCACCACACTCGGCCGGCTGCAGTTGCACGCGTTAAGTCGATGCACCGACGGCGTGCTCGAAGCGACGGTGCGCGACGATGCTGCGGTTGTGCGCGTTGACCGCAAGGCTCTTGGCGCGTTGCTCAACCACGGCGCACAGCAAGCTGAGCAGTGGCTTGCGAAAGCGATCGGACGCGATCAGCTAGGCGGCGCAGAGGCAATGACCTATCGCCTGAATTTTGTGACGCCGACTGTTGCGCGGCTGCCGATTGCTGATTTCCCCGACCCGCCGCAGCGCGTCATCGTGCTGATTCACGGGCTTGACGATCCTGGCTTTATGTGGCGCGATCTGATTCCGCATCTGCACGAGCATGGTTATACCGTCGCTCGATTCGAATATCCCAACGACACATTCATCAGAGATGCAACGGATCTGTTTGCAATTGCACTTGCGCAGCTGCGTGAGGTCGGCGTTCAGCGTGTGGACATCATCGCGCATTCGATGGGCGGGTTGGTGACGCGCGATCTGCTCACGCGGCCAGCATATTACAACGGCGACGGTACGGGCCGGACATCGCCAATGGGCGCCGATCAACTGCCTGCGGTTGATCGGCTGATCATGCTCGGCACGCCGAATCACGGCTCGCATCTGGCGCGATTGCGCGGCGTGGCGGAACTGCGCGAACATATCTATCGCAGCATTATGGGAGACGGCTCGCTGTTTGATGCGCTGCGCGACGGCCGGGGCGAAGCAGGCCGCGACCTGCTGCCTGGCTCGGCGTTTCTTCGCCGACTGAACGCCAGGCCGCTGGCGACCCATACCAGGCACACCATTATCGCAGCACAGATCAGCCCCATTGATGGCGATGACATCAGTATGATCGCCAGTCGCATTCGCCGCTTGGTGAACATGCCCAATGCGCCGCAGTGGCTGCAGAACGCGCTGGCGGATCAGTCTGTGGAGCAACTTGCTGCAAAGCTGCTGGCCAGAGCCGTTGACGGGCTTGGCGATGGGTGCGTCACACTGGAGTCGGCAAAGCTGGAAGGGGTGGATGATTTTGAAGTGGTCACCGCCAATCACCTGAGCATGATCGTCAATTACGGTTTCAGCACGGATACGCCGCCCGCCATTCCGATCATTCTGCAGCGGCTGAGCGAATAGTCAGCGACGATCGAGCGCATCTTCCCAGCAGCGAGTAGAGCGGAAAATACAGCGGCACGCAGAGGCGAACTTGCCTGTTGAACCGAACTGCTGAACCGGATTGTTGACCTTCAACATTTCCGTTTGCAGCGTGTCAAATCCCGCCTTGTCTGCTGTTACAGTGTGCTGCATGACGCTCCAGGTGGTGCAGATTACATCATGGGATGATCCTCGCGTGGACGTGTATCGTGACGTGCGCGATGCGGATTTGCGCGGCAGGGACGGCCTGTTTATGGCCGAGTCGGAGTTGGTGGTGCGCCGTTTGTTGAAGATGCCCCAGCGACTGCATTCTCTGCTGCTGAGCCCTGAGAAATTCGCGCGCTTACGCGAGGCGCTCGAGGAGCATTTGCCCGAGACCGTGCCGGTGTATGTCGCCGAACTGCGGCTCATGCACGAGATCGCAGCGTTTCACATTCACCGCGGTACGCTGGCGGCGGGATATCGGTTGCCGGCCGAAGCCTTGTCGCTCGACGCAGCCCTGGGACATCTGCGCCCGGGAGCCGCTTCCGCATCTTCCGCATTGCAGAGCGCAGGCGGCGCGCCGCACTCGAGCCGGCATTTAACGCTTCTGCTTTGCGAGGGCGTAACTAATGTGGACAACATGGGCGCGCTGTTTCGCAATGCTGCAGCGTTCGGCGTACAGGGCGTGGTGCTCGATCCAACCTGCTGCGATCCGCTGTATCGCAAGGCCATTCGCGTGTCGATGGGGCATGTGCTTTCCATTCCCTACGCGGTGAGCGACAACTGGCCGGCGGATATCGCCAGATTGCGCGATGAGTGGGGGATGACCATTGTCGCAGCGGAAGTGCATGAGCGGGCGAAGCCGCTGTGGGACATGCCGCAATGCGAGCGCATGGGATTGCTCTTTGGTTCCGAAGGTCACGGTCTTTCGCCCGCTGCGCTTCAGCTGTGCGATGCTGTCTGTGAAATCCCCATGGCTGACAACGTGCCGTCGATCAATGTCGCGGTGGCTTCAGCGGTATTCCTGTATGAGCGAAGAAGGGAAAAAAAGCTGTAAGGCATCTCGAATGCTGAACGCTGGAAACCTGTCTCAAGAAGTCTTTTCAAGCGTCATCCCACTAGAACCTATCCCGAAACCTGTTTCGCGTCGCGCAATATAAGTTGGCATGACGATGAGACTCACGGACGAGCAACTGGACTGGATTTGTTAACGCGTGCCGGATGCACCGCGGAATCCAAAAGGCGGAAGGCCGCCGACGGACAAACGCAAGGCCATTGCGGGCATCTTCTGGATCCTTGACAACGGTGCGAAGTGGAAAGATCTGCCGCGACGCTTCGGCAGCAAGAGCGCGGTGCATCGATGGTTCCAAACCTGGGTGCAGGCGGGCGTGTTCGAGCGTCTGATGCGTGAAGCCGGACGCTGCGTGGAAGAACGCGGCGGCTACAAACTGTTTGAATGCTTCATCGATGGCACGTTCAGTAAAGCCAAGGGCGGCGGCGATGGTATTGGCTGCACAAAGGCCGGAAAAGGCGTGAAAATCATGGTGTTGGTTGATGCACGCGGCGTGCCGGGGCGGTCGACACCTGCTCCGCATCGCCGCATGAAAGCAAGCTGGTGCAACCCTTGTTCGACTTCATGCTCACCAGCGTCACGCCGGATCGCGTCATCGGCGACAAGGCGTATGACAGCGATCAACTTGACGATGCGATGGCGTGCCAGGGCACGGACCTGATTGCGCCGCACCGCTCGAACCGGCGCGTGCCGACGCAGGATGGTCGACGACTGCGCCGGTATCGTCGCCGCTGGACGGTGGAACGTACGATCGCGTGGTTCCAGCACTATCGTCAGCTGTGCATTCGATGGGAGAAATCGACCACGCTGTTCCAGGGATTCCTTCACTTCAGTTGCTCAATTCTGCTCTTGAAGGAGGTTCTGAGATAGGTTCTAGCCTCGACGTATCCATAGAGGCTCATTCCATCCGTGTACCCCGCCGGATCACGCGATGTCCACCTGCCCCACACGGGGTCGTAGTAGCGGAAACGAACCGCGTACAGCCCGCCGGCGTCGATCTCGCGGTTGAACACGTAGCCGCTGAAGCCGATCGTGTTGCCTGTGGTCAATGAGCTGATCCACTCGGCCGGCAAGGCTCGCGCTGTGTGCACCGCGCCGGTTTCTCACGCCACGTCGGCGATCGCCAGCTCGCGCTTGGCGTCGGCGTTGAATCGCTGAATGTTTGCGCCGAGGGAATTGAGCGCTTCATCCATTTTGGCGTAGCCGCGATCGAGGTGATACACGCGGCTGACCACCGTTTCGCCCTGTGCTGCCAGTCCCGCAAGCACAAGGCTGGCTGAAGCGCGAAGGTCGCTGGCCATCACCGGCGCGCCGACCAGGCGCGGCACGCCCTGCACAATCACGGTCGGTCCCTGGCGAATCAGCTGCGCGCCCATGCGCGACAGTTCCGCCACGTGCAGGAATCGTTCGGGATAGATCTTTTCCGTCACGATGCTGTTGCCGCTGGCCAGGCAGAGCAAGGCCATCATCTGCGCCTGCAGATCGGTGGGGAAGCCCGGATAAGGCTGCGTGGTGAACATGACCGGCTTGAGCAAGCGATCGCTGGTGACCTGCACGCGGCAGCGGCGGGGATCGTCATTGGGATTCATCCGCTCCACGTGCACGCCAACCTTGTTCAGCACATCGACCAGAGCCAGCAGGTTGTCGTAGGGGAAGTCATCGATGATCAGATCGCCGTTGGTGATCGCTGAGGCGATGGCGTAGGTGCCAGCGACGATGCGATCGGGGATGACGGTGTGCTCAGCCCCGCCGAGCTGCTTGACGCCATCAACGATGATGCGCGGCGATCCGGCGCCGCTGATGCGCGCGCCCATCGCGTTGAGCAGATTGGCCAGGTCGGTAATTTCCGGCTCACACGCAGCGGATTCGATGATCGTGCGTCCCTCGGCAAGCGTGGCGGCTGACATCACGTTGGCGGTCCCCAGCACGGTGGAGCCGAATGCGCCGCCCAAGAAGATTGTCGCGCCCTTCAGGCGGTCAGCGGTGGCGATGATGTCGCCGTTTTTGAGTTCGATTTTTGCGCCCAGCGCCTGCAGGCCGCGCAGATGCAGATCGACCGGCCGATCGCCAAACGCACACCCGCCGGGCATGGACACTTGTGCCCGGCCGCGGCGGGCCAGCAGGGGGCCAAGCACGCATATGCTCGCCCGCATGGTGCGGACGATGTCGTATCGGGCGTGGGTGCGGGTGAGATCGACGTTGGTCAGGGTGATCGAACCGTTGTTGTGGTCCTCCACTTCGCAGCCAAGTTCCCCCAGCAGCTTGGACATGTTGGAAATGTCAGAAAGGTCCGGTACGCGGTGGAGCGTGAGAGGCTCGTCGGCCAGAAGGGCGGCTGCCATCAGCGGCAGGCTGGCGTTTTTGGAGCCGTCTACGGTGATGCGGCCGGTCAGCCGCGCGCCGCCGAGTATCCGAAAAGCATCCATACCAGTTCCATCCTCCTGCTGCGGATTGACTACGAAAACGGACCGTAGTGTATCGGTCTTTTGCGACCGTGTGCAGCAAGAAACCGCCGTGGCATGCTGGTGCTGTGGATAAGCGGTGCTCAAACGGCTTGAGGGGCGGCTGGAGTGCAGCGGCAGCGACGTGATTGCTGCAGATAACGCAGCGCACAGCGGAAGATTGGCGAATGTTCGGCGGAGCCTCCTGACTGGCATGATCCAGTTCTGAAGACGATCCGCCCAATCTGCACAAGCGTGACAGGTTCACCGCTGTTGGTGCACCGCTGCGTTGGCAGTTTGGAGACGGGAGGCAAATTGTACGATCTGATGTGATACGTCCTGAAAATCTGCACATCTGCAATTCGGTGACCAAAGAAAAGGGTTGGCCATGAATACAACTCGCATCGTGACTGGCGGCTCGGTCATTGGTCTGCTCGGCATTGCAAGCGTCCTGCTGCAACCGGAGGTGGTTGCTCAGACGGCTGCTTCAACACCGCCGGACAAACTCGTACTCATCGGCACCATTCGCGATTTCCCGCCCGGCAACGGTCATCCCGATTTTTCCGTCAACCCGTCAATGACGCCGGGAGCCAAATCGGCCAAAACAGTGATGCCGTTTCTCGATGGCGACGGCAAGCCCGTGTTCAATCCCAACGACGGCATGCGTCTGCAGCGTGAGTTTTCGCAATTGGCGATCATGCCCAACGGATCGTCACGAAGGGTGGATATCGCGTGGTGTATGTACGACCCGAACAATCCTGACGATGAGGAAGGCAAGTTCAAACATCCGGACAACAACGCCATCGCGTCGGTGGAGTCATTCGCGCAGTGGTTCCGCGACGTGCCTGGCGTCAACATGTCGCGACTGTGGACGCTGACGCTGAACCGGGTCAACGATCCGCACTTTGGCGAGTGCTACAGCTACGAGACAAACAATTTCCATCCGATTGACGATCAATTGCTGGGCAACGGTCCCGACGAGCACAATTTCTACTTCACCTACGAGATCGTCTGTCAGTTCAAGTACGATGCGAGCGCCAGACAGTTTTTCTGGTTCAAGGGCGATGACGACTGCTGGGTGTTCATCAACAACCGACTTGGCATCGACCACGGCGGCATCGCAGCAAACCGTGAAATGTTTCTGGACGTTGATCGATTCGCTGCTATGGAAGGCATCCAGGATGGAGAAACCTGCACGCTGCACTTTTTCCTGGCGGAGCGCTGCCAGCCGCAGTCGCAGTTCCGAATCAAGACCAACATTGCGACGCTCGGCCCGGCCCGCGCGACATCGAATGCGGTGTTTGCGGCATTTGATTGATTGAGTGCCTGATCAGTTGATATGCCGCGGCATGCAGCGATTATTTGCGTCGCTACGTCAGCCTGCCAGTCAATCAACCAATGTTTATCGCACAATGCGGCCCGGCCTGTCCGGGCCGTTTGCATTCGAGCGGCAAGCCGCGGCGCAGCCTTCATGTGCGTTACGAATAATCGGACGTTGATGCATTCAACGCCCGGTCCATTGCTGGATTCTGGCCTGGGGCAAGTCCTTTCCCACGTGGAACATTTTGAACAGTTTCAAGCGCGCCGGTGCAATTCTGGAACTTCCATGTTGCTGGCAGGCTGCCCAATCGTACGTTTTGGCGATGAGTGAGGCATGGATCACGCTCAGCGTAACGGGAGTATCAACATGTGTGGCATGACTGTGATAAAGGGCGGTTCAGCGACGGCATTCGTCTTATTCGCAGGCGCTGCGGCGATGATCTGTGCGCCAAGCCCCGCCGAATCGACGACAACCAACGAGCCGCCGGAAGTTATTCGATTGCACGGCACGGTGCGCGACTTCAGGGAGCGAGGCGTCCCGGGCGGTCACCCCGACTTTGAACGCCAGCCGGACCGTGGCTTCGGCCTGTATTGCGGCAACGTCGCGCCGACACTGGGCGGCGACGGCAAGCCCGTCTTTACCGGCCAAGGATTCCGCGTGAAAAACGATCGCCAATGGCGCGACAAGTACAACCGCCCCATTTGCTATCTGCTTTACGATTCCTCGATCGACGGAGAGGCTGGACAAATCGATCAACCTAGCACCGGCGGCATTCAGTCCGCGGAGACGTTCAACCAGTGGTTCAACGACGTGCCCGGCGTGAATCTGTCAGCGCCGCTTGGATTGACGTTCGTGCGCCAGCCCGACGGCAGCTACGTCTTTGACGACAAGCTGGACCCGCAGTATGCCCAAAAGGGTGGGTTCTTCCCGATCGACGGTCAGTTGTTCGGCAACTCGAGCGGCACGCCCAAGCATAATTTCCACTTCACCTTCGAGCTGCACACCCGGTTCACATATCGGGCTGGCACCGGACAGATTTTCAAGTTCATCGGCGATGACGACGTCTGGGTGTTCATCAACAACCAGCTTGTGATCGATCTGGGCGGCGTGCACTCGCAGATCGAACAGTACGTCGATCTTGATCGCTTGGGTCTCGAAGACGGCAAGTCCTATCCGCTGTCGTTCTTCTTCGCAGAGCGGCACCGCACGCAGTCCAACTTCCGCATCGTGACCACGCTGGAACTGCAGACGGCTGAAGTGGCAGCGATCACCAACCCGTTTGATTGATCGATTGTCGAGAACCCGATTGGCCCGCATCAGTGCGGCCAGAAATCGAATCTCGCGGCCCGGCACTGTCCGGGCCGTTTTCATTTGGCGCCCGGTGCCCTAAAGTAGGGGCATGAGTGAGCCTGCGACCATCTGCGACCCCGTACTGTCCGAAGCCCAAATGCACCTGGTGTTGCCTACCGATCCAGTGATCGGCAGAGTGGTGTCGTCGGAACTCTGCACCAATGGCAAGTCCAACTGCTTTGTGCGACATGTGGCTATTGACGTCAGCGGCACGCCGCTGGCGGGCAATTTTGTGGTCGGGCAGTCCTTTGGCGTCATTCCGCCGGGGGTGGATTCATTCGGCAAGCCGCACAAGGTCCGGCTGTATTCCATCGCCTCGCCGTCCTGGGGTGAAGATGGTCAGGGCAATGTGCTGGCCACCACGGTCAAGCGCACCATCGACGAGTTCAAGCCGCAAAAGCCCGGTGACGATCCGGACGACCACCGTCTGTTTCTGGGAGTGTGCAGTAACTATCTGTGCGACTTGCGGGTGGGCGCGGAAGTGATGGTGAGCGGGCCGAACGGCAAGCGGTTTGTCCTGCCGGTCAACCCTGCGGAGCATGATTATCTGTTCATCGCCACCGGCACCGGCATCGCGCCGTTCCGCGGCATGGTCATGGAACTGCTGTGTGGTCCGAACGGTCCGTGCTCAAGTCAGATTCATCTGGTCATGGGCTCGCCGTACACCACCGACCTGCTGTATCACGATTTCTTCTGCACGCTGCAGGACAAGCATCCGAATTTTCACTACTCCACCGCGATCAGCCGCGAGATGCGGCCGGACGGCCGGCGCGGCGTGTACGTCGATCGGCTGATCGAGGAGCAGCTTTCGCAGTTTGAACCGCTGCTGCGCAGTCCGCGGACACTGATTTATATCTGCGGCCTTGCAGGCATGCAGGTGGGGCTGTTCAGCATGTTGGCTCGGCACGGTTTGGGCGAAGGGTATCTCAAAGTGAAGCCCGAACTGGCTGATGTCGATCCGCAGGCGTGGGACAGCGAAGCGATCAAGCGCTACGTGCGTCCAACGCGCCGCTGCATGCTGGAGGTGTATTGAGACCTAAGCACGCAGTAAAGCAAAGCAGCGCAGCATTTAAGGTGTGCGCGCGGGGGGATATAGGCCTTGCGCACTGCTGCAATCAACACCCGAATTGAACAGAGCAGTTGCCGAAGCTCAGCGCTCAGGTTGCAGATTGGCTGGCCAATGAATCCTTCTGCGCTACGCTACAGGCGGCGCGGGCGGGTCGAACGCCATTGCGACTTGCGTGCCGTAGATCGGATAATCGATGCGGCAGCGGTATCCGCGGAAACGCTCACCATCCCATTTCAGCTTGTTGCACACCAGACGAATCAGATCGGTGTAGTTTGGAACGTCAGCCGTGCGGAACTTTGCCGTGCCGATCCCCAGCGGCTGGATTGATTCGCCCAGATCGAGTCGATCGATGTCGCGGCTTGGGTCGTTGACGCTCGCCACGCCATCAAAGGCGGTGTCGTAGATGCTCAATGTCGGCTCGGAGCCGGGATAGACGTCCTGATGCACGAACACATCAAAATGCAGCGCCTTAGCGGGTGTGCTTATTTCCGCAAAGACGTAGCCTTTCCGTTTTGACTCCGCCGGTACGTACCGCGGCATTTCCTCCAGGTTCACTTCCGCAAACACAAGATTGACCGCCGACTTGGGGCCGAACGCATCGCCCGCCAGCGTGTAGTGAACCACTTCCCCGACTTGTTGAACGTCAAGCTTGGGCGGGGGACTGGAACAGAATTCATCCAGCCGCACTCCTTCAAGGCTGTCAACGGGTATGCCGTCGAGTGACATTGGCCGGCGTGGCGTGTCGCCGTTGGTGATGCGTCGAGTGGCGAACTTGACGCCTGCGCCGGGACGAAGCCGCTGCAGGCCCAGCAGGCCGGAGATCCATACGATGTCCAGGTGCGTGCCATTGGCTGCAGGATGCAGCATGACGGTGGCGAGCGATGTTTCAGCCATCGCGCCTTTCAGTTGGCTCATCGCCTTGAAGGCTGACTGCTTGCGTCGTAATTCGAACTCCGCCCGCGACTCCGGCAGCCACGCACTGATGATGGCGTCCAGCGCGCTGCGATCGCCTGCTTCGTGGCGAATAAGCTGATCGAACTGGGCGACGGCATTTTCCGCTTCCGCAATCAGATCGCTGTCCACGCCCTTTTTCGATGCTGCGCGGAACACCCGCCGCAACGGATCCGGTCCGGGCGACAGATACACCACAGCCATGGGATCTTTGTTGCGAGCCGCCTTCAAAGCGCGGCTCGCCAAGACCTTGTCGATGCCAAGGGTTCGGGCCAGCTCAGCGGGGCCGTATGGTCCTCCCGGCACCGAATCGAGCACGGCCGACAGATACCGGCCCAGTTGCTCCCCAACGGTGGCGATACTTGTTTCCAGGCCCGACACGGTGACGGGTGCCTTGGTTTGTTTTGGCGTATCTATTTGTTGCATAGGCGTTTATGCATAATCAGCCGGCTGGACGCCATCGTCATTATACAGCAGGGATCGAAGGCTTCGAAATGAAAATATGTTTCTCATCAACTATTTTTGGAGTTTCAGGGAAACAAACTCGTCAAGGCCTGGCACAATGGCGGGCTTCAGGGTTGAACGTGAATCCAGGCAAATCGGCGCTCAGGATGCGCAGGGCGGTTCCTGCTTCAGGGCGGCGGCGGATGCCCGCCTGCAGTGTGTCACAAAGGCTGCTGCGAGTGTTGTCTTTTGACGTTGCCATCACCGCCACAGTCCTTCAAACAGCGGCGTCGAGAGGTATCGCTCACCAAAGCTGCAGGCCACGGTGACGATCTTCTTGCCGCGATTTTCAGGCCGGGCCGCCACGCGAGCCGCAGCGCATACATTGGCGCCTGTGCTGATCCCGCCGAAGATTCCCTCTTCCTTGGCCAGGCGTCGCGCCCATTCGTAGGCGTCTTCGTTTGTCACCAGTTCGACGCCGTTCAGCAGCGAGGTGTCGAGGTTGCGGGGGATGAACCCTGCCCCAATGCCCTGGATTTTGTGCGGCGCGGGCTTTCCACCTGAGATGACTGGGGAGGACGCTGGCTCAACCGCAATGGCCTTGAATTCTGGATTATGCTGGCGAATGTATCGCGTCACGCCGGTAATGGTGCCGCCTGTCCCCACGCCCGCCACGATCATGTCGATATTGCCCTGGGTGTCCTGCCAGATTTCCGGCCCGGTCGTCTTTTCGTGAATGGCAGGATTGGCAGGGTTGTCGAACTGCTGGGGCATCCATGCGTCCTTGGTTGAGGCAAGCAGTTCTTCAGCTGCCCGCACCGCGCCGGGCATGCCGTCAGCAGCGGGGGTGAGCACCACGTTCGCGCCCATGGCTCGAAGCATGACACGACGCTCCATGCTCATCGATTCGGGCATGGTGAGCGTTAGTTGATAGCCGCGACCGGCACAGACAAATGCCAGAGCGATGCCCGTATTGCCGGAGGTTGGTTCGATGATCTGTGTGTTGGGATGAATCAGGCCGCGCTGCTCCGCATCGTGAATCATCGCCTCGGCGATGCGGTCTTTCACGCTTGCCATGGGGTTGAAAAATTCGAGTTTCAGGTACACCGTGGCATGTTCCGGCGGCACGACGCGACGCAGGCGCACCATCGGGGTGTTGAAACAGGTATCGACGATGCTCTGGTAAATCTTCCCGTGTGCCATGCGGCTTGTGTTCTCCTCACACGTCAAACCTCGGGGCGATTCCTGGTGAGTTTGCCAACGGAAGCGATCGCTGGCATGTCATTCGCCCACCGTGGTAGGCTACCATGTTTGTATGGAATTGTCGGACCACACCGATCCTCATACATCGATCTACGAGCCTTCCTATCACGGCCAGGATGTTCGTCGACTGGTCGAATCGATCCGAGCTGATGAGCGGATTCGACATATTTCCGCTGCCTATCTGCCGGATCGGAATGCGATCATCGAGATTATCGAGAAGCTGCGTTGGCTGATGTTTCCCGGTTTTTTCGGGCCGCGCAATCTTAGCGACGACACGTTGGCCGAGCATGTCAAAGCGGTGCTGGATGATGTCAGCCGCAAGTTATTTGAACAGCTCAGCGGTGCATTGCGTTACCAGCGGGAAATCGAGTCGGGTGCTCCGGTTTTTGCTGCCCAGTGCGAGGACTGCACCCGCCGTGCTCAGCAGATTGTGGTTTCGTTCATAAAGACCCTGCCGCGCATTCGACATCTGCTCAGTCTGGATGTGCAGGCAGCGTATGACGGCGATCCAGCCGCCAGGCATACTGATGAGATTGTCTTCAGCTACCCCGGTTTGTTGGCGCTGACGGTGCATCGGCTGGCCCATGAACTGTATTGGCTCGATGTGCCGCTGATTCCTCGCATCATGTCCGAGTACGCCCATTCGCTGACGGGCATTGACATTCATCCCGGCGCGCGCATCGGTCAATCGTTCTTTATCGATCATGGGACGGGCGTGGTGATTGGTGAGACGACACACATCGGTGATCATTGCCGCATCTACCAGGGCGTGACGCTTGGCGCCAAGAGCTTCCCCAAGGATGAATCAGGGCGCATGAAACGCGGCATCAAGCGGCATCCGACGCTGGAAGATCACGTGATCGTCTATGCCGGCGCGACAATTCTGGGCGGCGATACCGTGATCGGGGCCGGCTCGGTCATCAACGGCGGCGTCTTTCTTACGACATCGGTTCCACCCGGGCACGTCGTGCGCGCTCCCAAGGCAGAGTTCAACCTGCGCAGCAATCCCGAACTTCCGCCGGTGAATTATCACATCTAAGTCAACAGACGTACGCGCGCGTTTGGTCACGCGCATACACGCCGACACACTCGTCGGCTTGCATGCTGTTGTGCTGTGTTGTCAGCACGCGGATACGCAGATGCGGATTTACATGCCAAACGTGTGATCGGGTACGGGGCTGACGAGGCGATGCCGCGCGGGTGATGGTGAAATAATCCGGCCGCTTTCCAAGCGGAATCGCTGTGAAAGGTGGCATGATACTGCTCGGCTTCGCTGCTCAGACGCGAGCAGCGACCGTTTATCAGGTGCTGGACTTGTGAACAGGAGCAGGCATGCTGACCGATCAACTCGCACGCGTTGTTGGCCAAAGGCTGCCGGGAACGTCCGAACTGCTGACTCCGGACGCGCTGGCGTTTCTCACCAGGCTGGAGCAGACCTTCGGCCGCCAACGAAAAGATTTGCTGGATCGGCGGCGTCTTCGTCAATCCGCCATCGATGCGGGTGAGCCGATTGATTTTTCATCAGCAACCGCAACAGTGCGCAGCGGCTCGTGGAAGGTCGGTTCGATCCCCGATGACCTGCAGCTTCGCCGTGTTGAAATCACCGGCCCGACCGATGGCAAGATGATCATCAACGCGCTCAACTCCGGCGCACAGGTGTTCATGGCCGATTTTGAGGACGCCAATTGTCCGACGTGGTCCAACATGGTTCAGGGGCAAGTGAACCTGCAACGTGCGATCCGGCGCACGATCGAGTTTACCAGTCCGGAGGGCAAGGCCTATCGGCTGAATGATCGCGTCGCAACGCTCATGGTCAGGCCGCGCGGCTGGCATCTGGAAGAACGACATGTGCAGCTTGACGGGACGCCGATCTCAGCATCGCTATTCGATTTCGGGCTGTACTTTTTTCACAACGCCCGCGAACTGCTTGAACGCGGTACCGGGCCGTACTTCTATCTGCCCAAGCTTGAAAGCCATCTCGAAGCAAGGCTGTGGAACGATGTGTTCAATATGGCGGAGGATGAACTTGGCCTGAAGCGCGGCACGATCAAAGCGACCGTGCTGATCGAAACCATCCATGCAGCATTTGAAATGGATGAAATCCTCTACGAGCTGCGCGATCACATTGTCGGGCTGAACGCTGGTCGATGGGATTACATCTTCAGCATCATCAAAACGTTCAATCGCACCATGCCAGCGCCGCTGCCGGACCGTGCGCAGGTGACGATGACGGTTCCGTTTATGCGCGCTTACACCGAACTGCTGGTGCAGACCTGCCACAAGCGCGGCGCTCATGCGATAGGGGGGATGGCTGCATTCATTCCCAGCCGGCGCGATGCGCAGGTGAATGCCGTTGCGCTGGAAAAGGTGCGTGAAGACAAGCAGCGCGAATGCGCGGACGGCTTTGACGGCACATGGGTGGCGCACCCTGACCTTGTGCCGGTGGCGATGGAGGTGTTCGATCAGGCTCTTGGCGATCGCCCGCATCAGAAACACAACCTGCGAAGCGATGTCAAAGTGACGGCGAAGGATCTGCTGAATTTCAATGTGCCCGGCGGTCGCATCACCAACGCCGGCCTGCGCAACAACATCAGCGTTGGGCTGCAGTATCTGGAGGCATGGCTGCGCGGCTTCGGCGCAGTGGCGATCAACAATCTGATGGAAGACACCGCCACGGCTGAGATTTCCCGCGCGCAGGTTTGGCAGTGGCTTCAACGACAAGCCAAAACTGAGGATGATGGTCAGGCAATTACCGCAGAACGCTGCCGGGCTGTGCTGCATGAGGAACTCAAACGATTCAGCGAGCAGCATGGAAATAATGCTGCGGTCAACGCCAACCGCTTCGATGACGCTGCAGAAATTATGGACCAACTGATGACCGGCAACGAATTCCCGCCATTCCTGACGCTCATCGCGCAGGATCGGCTGGAACAAGTCGCTGATGCTGCAGCAGTGAAATGATTTGAACTTCAGCGTGGGAATGAATTGTCTGCAAACACAGGGGCGCGGTGAAAAAAGCGTGCGGAAGTGCAAATGGATCGAATGCTGTGATCGCAAAGCCAGTTTTTCGTCCGTTGACCGCGGCGCTCTTGCAATGAGCGCTGAACGTCGCTTGTGAATGATCAGAAACCAACTACAAGGAGCGAAACCTGATGAAGATCGCTTCCAATGGATTCAACGATGCTGCGCAGCTCGCTCACGCCTGGGCCAGCGATGCGCGGTGGAAAGGCGTCGAACGGCCATATGCTGCGGAAGATGTCTTGCGATTGCGAGGCTCGGTGCTCATTGAACATACGCTGGCGCGGCTTGGCGCTCAGCGATTATGGAATCTCCTGCATGATGAGCCGTTCGTGCGGGCGCTTGGCGCACTCAGCGGCAATCAGGCGATCCAGCAGGTTGAAGCTGGACTGAAGGCGATCTATCTCAGCGGCTGGCAGGTGGCGGGTGATGCCAACACGGCGATGCAGATGTATCCCGATCAGAGTTTGTATCCGGTTGACAGCGTGCCGGCAGTGCTGCGCCGAATCAACAATGCGCTGCTGCGGGCCGATCAGATTCAGCGCATCGAAGGCCGCACTGATGGTACGCAGTATCTCGTGCCGATTGTCGCTGACGCCGAGGCGGGGTTTGGCGGAACACTCAATACCTATGAGCTGATTCGGGCGATGATCGAAGCCGGCGCAGCGGGTGTTCACCTTGAAGACCAGCTCGCATCACACAAGAAATGTGGTCATATGGGCGGCAAGGTGCTGGTGCCGACGCATGAGTTCATTCAAAAGCTGATCGCAGCGAGACTGGCAGCGGACGTGGCGGGGGTTTCAACGATTCTCATCGGCCGCACTGACGCCAACGGCGCGAAATTGCTCATCGGCGACGCGGATGATGTCGATCGCAGGTTCATTACCGGCCAGCGCACGGCTGACGGCTATCACATTGTGCGCGGCGGGATCGAGTACGCCATCGCCAGAGCTGTTGCGTTTGCGCCCTATTGCGATCTTGTATGGTGCGAAACAGCAACGCCCGATCTTGAAGAGGCCAGAGCGTTTGCGCAAGCGGTGCGGGCGGAACATCCCAACAAGATGCTGGCGTACAACTGTTCGCCGTCGTTCAACTGGAAGCGAGCGCTTGGCGATGACGAGATCGCGAATTTTCAGAACGAGCTGGCGGAAATGGGCTATAAGTTCCAGTTCATCACGCTGGCGGGATTCCATACGCTCAATGCAGCCATGTTTGAACTTGCGCACGAATACGCCCGCAGCGGCATGACGGCATACGCCCGATTGCAGATGCGCGAGTTTGAAATGGAGCGTGCTCTGGGCTATCGCGCAGTGAAACATCAGAGCTTCGTCGGGGCGGGCTATTTCGATCGTCTGCAACTGATCATCACCGGCGGCAAGGCGTCAACGACATCGCTCAACGGCTCGACCGAGTTGGAGCAGTTTGATGACAATGTGTCGGAAGCAGCAGTTGGCCAAGCTGTGCAGTGAGGATTCGCAGGCGAGCGTGCGATCGTAATCTGTACCACGCGCTATCCCAGCGCACGAAAAAAGCCGCAGCATGACGATGCTGCGGCTTTGTTTATCAGGTTCTTGTTTCTTATGATTGCTCGATCGCGTGATTATCCGCCGACGACGTATCGCCGGAAGGTCTTGATCGTCACGCCGGGGGGGAGCAGGTCACGCACGGCTTTCTTGCCAGCAGGGTCCTTCACGTATTTCTGATCAAGCAGCGTGTGTTCTTCGAGATATTTGCGGACTTTGCCTTCTGCAATCTTCTCGGCGATCTGATCGGGCTTGCCGGCTTCTCTTGCTTCAGCCAGGCCTTCCTCGCGGATGCGCTGGATCGTCTCCGCGGGCACGTCATCAGCGCTGACGCCGACTGGCGGAGGCACGTGAGCCACAATGTGCATGCAGATGCCGGTGAGCGTTTCCTCATCGACGGCGCCGCCTTCGATCTGCACAATCGCGCCGCGCTTGCCGTCGTGGTGAATATAGCTGCCGAAGGTTCCGCCCTGCAGATGCTCGCCTCGCGCGAAGCTGGCGTTTTCGTTGGTCTTGATGCGCACGTCATCAACGCGCTTGGTGATGGTTTCGTCGGCCTTCACTTCGCCGACCGGCTGCTTGAGCGCGGCTCGGGCGACGTCCTCCACCATGCTGAGGAATTCCTCATTGCGAGCAGTGAAGTCCGTCTCGGTGCGAAGCTCAACGATGGCTGCGTCTGAGCCTTCAATGGCAATGCCAATGCGACCTTCGCCCGCCGCACGCTCGGTGCGGGTATCCATCTTGCCCTTGAGTTTGGCGCGAAGTATTTCCTCGGCCAGGGCCATGTCGCCGTTGGCTTCGGTCAGTGCGGCCTTGCAATCCATCATGCCAAGCCCGGTCTTCTCTCGCAGGGCCATGACGTCCTTGGGCGTAAAGCTCACCTTGGTAGCCTCCATCTGATTTCTCTGTCCTCGCTATCGTGGGTTCAAGCAATTTCGTCTGCTGATCGTGCGTGCATGCGTACGTGCGTGCGCTTCACGAATGTGCAGTTGGGGAACGATAGGCACATCGCGTCGGAAGCGAATCCGAAAGCGGCAGCGATGTTCGTTCACACAGTTTGTTGACGCCGCTGCGCTGAGCTGCAATCAGCCAACTCTCACGACGAACGACGAATCATCCAAACAAACGAATCGGTTTGCGTCAGCCGAACCTCAGTCCTGCTGCGCGCTTGTGCTTGCGCTGCTGCTGGATACCGGCTCACCGCGGTCATCCGTGGCAGCGGCAGCGTCCGACGCCGGTTCAGTGCTGTCAGCCCGGAACTGGCTGCGTGCCGAACGTCGGCGGGGCGCAGGTCCGGTTGCCTGCTGTTGCTGATCGTCCGCGCCCTCGGCTGCGGCAGTGCGGCCGGCTTTGCCTTGGCGGATCGCGTCGGCGATTTCGCGCACGATCACATCAATCGATCGCATGGAATCGTCATTGCCCGGAATGACGATGTCGCACATATCCGGATTGCCGTCTGTATCAACCAGGCACACGGTGGGAATGCCCAGGCTGCGAGCTTCGCGAAGCGCGTTGGCTTCCCGCGTCACGTCAACGACAAACAGCGCGCCCGGCAACTTGTTCATGTTGCGGATGCCCTGCAGGTTGCGGGTGATCTTGGCCTTTTCGCGGGCCAGCTGCGACTTCATCTTCTTGGAGTAGGTGTCGATTTCGCCTGAGGTTTCCAGATGCTCAAGCTCTTCCAGTCGCTTCAGGCGCTCGCGAATGGTGCGGAAGTTGGTCAACGTGCCGCCCAGCCATCGCTCGGTGACGTACGGCATGCCGACGTCTTGGGCATTCTTCTCAATCGCGGCGCGGGCCTGACGCTTGGTGCCCACCAGGCAGACGTCCTTGCCTTCTGCCACGACGGAGGCGATGAACTTCTTCGCCAGCAGCAGTCCCTTGATGGTTTCACGAATATCAATGATGTGAATTTTGTTCCGCGTGCCGAAAATGTATGGACCCATCTTGGGGTTCCATCCGCTGCGGCGCTGGCCAAAGTGAATGCCAGCTTCGATGAGGTCTTTCACGAGCGATGCCATGGCGAGCCTTTCATCAGCGACACCGACGGTACGGACAGTGGAGCCAGATCGCTCCCAAGCAATCCGGCCCGCCCGTGTGAGGGCGCTTGTGGGTGGAGCGAGGGTATCAATACGCTCCGGATTCCTTACCTACAGGATACGAAGCTCAACGTGCACCGCCCACTGCAGCGGTGACATTGAGTTGCTCTAACCGACAGAGCGAAAGGGCAAGTGTACTCTGTTGTGGCTGGCAGAGCAAGACAGCCGCAAAACAGTTGGCACAAAACGCCCGCTTCAGCGGATAAGGCAATCTGAAAAATCCGGATGATCCCGGGGGGATCTGAGGGGAACTAGGGGATTCAGCTTCGTGCGGGCAGGGGACGGGGTGGCGATAACGAGGTTAGGGCGTGACGGACTTGGACCGGGCTGAAACGGAACCTGCAGCTCGGAGAAGACGCACATGCCCGGCCACGATCGTGGCGATGGCCCGGCCGGCCACGTTCCAGCCGTCAAACGGACAATTGCGGCCGGTTGTGGCGAACTCCTCGGCGTTGATGGTCCACTGCAGTTCGGGGTCGATTACTGTCACATCCGCAGGCAGGCCAACCGCCAGCCGGCCTATGCCGCGGCTGTCCAACCCCAGCAACCGGGCTGGATTGATCGTCATCATCGCCAGCATGGCGGGCCAATCCAATACGCCGTCGGCAATCAGCGCCTTGGCGTACAGCGGCAAGGCACAGTCAAGCCCGACGATGCCGAACGATGCCGAGGCGAAATCAGTCGCCTTGCTCTCAAGCGGATGCGGAGCATGATCCGTCGCCAGTATGGTGATCGTTCTGTCCGCCACCGCCTGCTTGAGCTGATCGATGTCGCGCTGCGTGCGCAGCGGGGGGTTCATCTTGGCGTTGGTGTCGTAATCGCGGCAGGCATCTTCGGTCAGCAGCAGATGATGCGGGCTGACCTCGCCGGTGACGGGCTGGCCCTGCGCCTGGGCCTGGCGAATGATCTGCGCTGATTCGCCGCTGGAAAGGTGCTGGGCGTGATAGCGGCAGCCGATGTTGCGGTTCAGGCGGATGTCGCGCTCGATGATGATTTCTTCCGCCACGGCAGGCCAGCCGCCCAGGCCGAGCTTGATCGCCAATGCCCCAGCGTTCATGACGCCGCCACGGGTAAGCGACGGCTCCTGGCAATGCTGCATGAAAACCGAGTTGCACGCAGCGACCATGCGCAAGGCCCGCTGCATGAGGCCGGCGTCGGCAATGACATCGCCATCATCTGAAAATGCGACCGCACCGGCCCGAGCCATTGAACCGATTTCCGCCAGCTCTTCGCCCTTGCGGCCTTTGGTCGCACAGCCGACAACAAACACCCGCGCCCCGTTGGCCAATTGTGCTTTGTGGTGGACGAATTCAACCCATGCTGCGGAATCAAGGGCCGGCTGGGTATTGGGCATGCAGCAGACGGTGGTGAATCCGCCGTTGATCGCGCTGGCTGATCCGGTGGCGATGGTTTCCTGATGCGTTGTGCTCGGCTCACGAAAATGAACGTGAATGTCAACCAGCCCGGGGGCGACGATGCAGCCTTCAGCGTCAATGACCTGCAGCTCGTGCGACAGTTCATGCACAGCAGAAGCCAGAGCGCCCGGCGATGTGCTGATTTCACGCACAAGGCCATCAGCGATCAGAACATCAGCGGTCTGATCGAACCCGCTGGCCGGGTCTATCACGCGGCCGCCTTGAATAAGCAGGTGAGCAGGCATGAGGGTGTTGATGTCGGCGTTCTTGTCAGACGTTATTCCGTGTGAGGCTTCTCAAGCCCGAAGCCTTTGATGAGCACTGAATCGGCGTAAAAGGTGATGCGCTCCTGGGGTTCAGTGATCATGGCAATTTCCTGAGCGCTTCGGCCTGCATCTTCAGCGATGTGGCGCAAAGCATCAACGCTGAACACGCTCCGTTCGACCCAGCCGTGCACAATGACCTCACGACCGGCGGCATTACGCGGCACGAAGAAGCTGTGATCCTTGCACATCACGAACACTTCATCGCCATGCTCATCGCGCAGCGTCATCCAGCAGCCTTTGTGCAGGCAGACTTCGATGATGGTGCCGCGGAGCACAGTGTCTTTTTCGTCGCCGGCCAAAGTGCTGATGGCTACCGGCTTAGCTGTCGTTTCAACCTTCTCGCCGTAGTGATTCCAGCCGAATCCCCGGGCCATGGTGTTGTTGTTGGCGCTGGACTGGCAACCAACTTGTGCGAAAAGACATGCTGCAAGAATCAGGGCAAGGCTTCGAACGGTGCAGTTCATCATTGGCAATCTCCTGGAAAGTTCATCCGTGGCCTTGGCGGAGTGTAGCAGCAAGCGCGATGATCCAAAACGACATCGCCCACCGCGATGAACGGTGGGCGATGCATGAATCAACGTGATTGAGAGCGATCTAAGAATGAGTCAAAACAACTCAGTTCTTGGTGCAGCTGCTCTTCTTGGTGCAGCATTCCTTCTTGTCGCCCATCGCGCCCAATGAGGCGCCAGCGGCCTTGCTCTTGCAGCAACCGCTCTTCTCGCCGACGGCGCCCATCGAGGCGTCAGCAGCCTTGTTCTTGCAGCAGCCGCTCTTCTCGCCAACGGCGCCCATGGCAGCCTTGTCAGCGCAGCAGGCCTTGTCGCTGCAGTTCTTCGCGCAATTCTTCCCGCAGTCCTTCTCGCAGCTCTTGCTGCACTCACCGACAGCGCCGGGAGCGACGGCGGAGGACTTGTTGGTGCTCTGGCAGCCGACGATGGCGACGAGACAACAGACTGCGACGAGGTTCAGGATGGTTTTCATTGTTCTGGACTCCTCCAAGGGACCCGGGATGCCGGGGCCGCGTTTGAAATGAATGATGGCGTAACGCACGCTGTGCTGGTGCACAATCCGAGCAAACGGATTGTACGGGCTGAACATGCCGGCTGGACCGGCTTATTCCCCCAAAATGGCTGTTTTTGATGCAAATGTCAATTGCCGCTCCGCTCCGGATGTTCTGCTGTGATGGATTTGTCCAACGACCGCATTGAGCCAGAATTGCATCGGTAGTCAAGATGAGGGGGGATTTACCGCGGAGAACGCGGAGAGCGCGGAGATGGGAATAGATGTGAATTGCTGCACAAAGCATTGACTGATCCGATCATCCAAGTTGCGATCGACAGCATCGTGCATCGAACACTGACACAACCCTTACCCCTCATCCTTCTCCGCGTGCTCCGCGCTCTCCGCGGTAAGAAGTTTGTTCGACCCAAACGCCTCCCTAGAATCTGGCGAGATGTCCGCATTGCCCGATAACCCGTCACCCCAGCCGCCCGATGCTCTCGAAAAGCTGGCTGAAAAGGCCCGATCGCTACCCGCTGCGCCTGGGGTATACCTCATGAAGGATGCTCAGGGCCGGGTGATATACGTCGGCAAGGCCGCCTCGCTGCGCAACCGCGTGGGATCCTATTTCGTGCCCTCAGCTGACCTTGGGCCGAAGAAGCAGCGGATGCTGAACATCGTGGCTGACTTCGACGTCATCGAATGCGAGGGCGAATGGGAAGCCCTGCTGATGGAAAGTCGGCTCATCAAGGACATTCGTCCGCGGTTCAATGTCCGGCTGGTGGATGACAAGACCTTTCCCTATCTCGCGATCACCATGCGCGATGAGTTTCCGGGGGTGTATATCACACGCACGCCCAGCGATCCTGCGTTCAAGGGGGCTCGGATTTTCGGACCGTTCACTTCCGTCAGCTCGCTTCGCAATGCGGTGCAACTCCTGCAGCGCGTCTTCAAGTATCGCACCTGCACGCTGGACATTCATGCGGATGATCCGAAGAACCAGCATTTTCGGCCGTGCCTGCTTCACGCCATCGATCAATGCACAGCTCCATGCGCGAATCGAATCTCGCGTGAGCAGTACGAAGCCGACATCAATCGTTTCGTGCGGTTTTTGTCATCCAAGCGCAGCGTGATGCTGCGCGAGATGCGCAGCGAAATGGAAGCTGCAGCCAAAGCGCTGAACTTTGAGAAAGCAGCGGTCTTGCGCGATCAGATCGCTGCAATCGAGAAACTCGATCAGCGTGAAAAGCGCAGACTCAGCGGCGAAGCGGAGTGGCAGCCGGAAGTTACAGTGTTTGCGACCGATCCCGCTGCAGCCTTGCGGTCGCTGCAGCGTACGCTGGGACTGGATTCGCCGATCCGTTGCATGGAGGCGATCGACATTGCCCATCTGGGCGGTGGAGAGACGGTCGGCTCAAAGGTGTGCTTCATCGACGGCCGCCCGTTCAAAGACGGCTACCGGCGATACCGCATCAAAACTGCGACAAACGACGATTACATGTCGATTCGCGAAGTCGTGAGCCGACGCTATCGCGAAGCGGGAGAGGGCAACGAACTGTACCCCGATGTGATTCTCATCGATGGCGGACTCGGTCAGTTGCATGCTGCGCTGGAGGCGTTCGAACAGTTACAGGTCAAGCCGCCCATGGTGATCAGCCTGGCGAAGAAGGAAGAGCTGATCTACGTGCAGCAGCGATCGGAACCGATCAGGCTCGGGCGGGAAAATCCCGGGTTGCGATTGTGCCAGGCCATACGCGATGAGGCGCACCGATTCGCACAGCACTACCACCATATTCTGCGGCGAAAAAGCATCCTTGAAGAATGATCTCACGCTGCATGCGATGCGTGAAAAGTCATTGCGCGAAAGTTGCTTCAGCGCCAGACCTGTTCGCTTTCGAAATCGCTTTCGAAGCGCGTCTCTGTTTCATTCCATATTTGGAAAGAAAAAGACAGCGGACACGGAGGCGTGTGCGAGGGCGGGAATGCCTCCATGTCCGCTGCGGATCAAAGCAATAGGTTCATGATGAGCAATCAGCAATGCATGAAGGAAGGGATCAATGAACCGGCCCCGGCTGGCAGTAGCACGATGATGTTGGCTTGACATCAGCGCGGCTCCACGCCTTGATTCGAGCGGCTGCAAACTGCTGCGCCGCATCCTGCTGATTCTGTGCGCGCAGGGCTTGTTCCAGACCGATCATTGCCCAGCCGTTGTTGGGATTGAGCCTGAGATCGTCGCGGTACACCTGCTCAGCCTCGGCGTAGCGGCCCACGCCCATCAGCAACGCTCCAAGGGCGTGGCGCACCGGCTGCATCCAACCCGGCGGCTCGTCGTACTTCAATGCGTCTTCAAGCTCAACGCCTTTGCGCAGGGCAGCAAACGCCTGGTCATAGTGGCCCTCTCGATACGCCAGCTCGCCGACGAGCATCTGCCTGGCGATATTGATCACGTCATGGGCTTTGTTGTTGCCCGCCATCCAGTCATCGGGAACCAGCGCCGCTTCGCGATCAAATGCTTCGAGTTCCACCTGGGCTTCGCGCGTGCGGCCCAATGCGCTCAGTGCAACGCCTCGTGCGTAATGCCGCATGGCTCGACTAAAGTGGCGGAACGATTCCGGCTCCGGCTCATTGAGAATGTCCTCCCATCGACCGAAACGAATCATCACCTTGTACACCACCGGCATGAAGCCGTCCGCAATATGCGTATAGTTGCGCAGAAAGCTCGGCGGAATATCCGATTCCACCTCGCGCGCTGCCTGCATGGCGGTTTCGTAGCGGCCTTCCATCATGGCTGACCATGCCAGGAAGTGCATGTTGTGCACGTAATACAGACTGTAAAAATCAGGCTCCGGCGCGACTGCAAAGTAGGCACGGTCGGCTGCGATCGCCCGTTCATTGGCGTCAGAGGCCTTGTCCCACATGCCCAGCCGCGCATAGATGTGAGCGGGCATGTGAACCAGATGCCCCGAACCGGGCACAAGATCGGTCAGCCGGTCAGCTGAGGCCAGCGCGCGCTCCGGCTGGCTCGAAGCCTCCATCGTATGAATGTAAAAGTGATTCGCGCCGGGATGATCGGGATACTGCGCAAGCACGCTCTCCAGTACCGCAACGATCTCCAGTGCGCGGCCTTTGGGCTGAAAATCCTTCGTCCACAAATCCCACGGCTGAAGGTTCATCAGCGATTCAGCGAATAACGCCCCGACATCGGGATCGTTGGGGAACTGTTTCCACACCTGCTCCATCGCATCGGCATACGCGCGATCCAAATGCGAACGATCCGCGGGGATTGGCCAGGCGTACCGTTGGGCGACTGCGTGAATCAACGCCTGCTCGACTGGGCTGGCGTGCTCAAGACGCGCAAGGGCCTGCTGTGTCGCCTCCCATGCCTGCCTGGATTGACGCTCGGTCATTTCCGGATTGTTGATGTGCAGGCCGCTGGCGTATGCAATGCCCCAGTACGCCATCGCACATGAAGGATCGATCTCCGCAGCGCGGCGGAACGAACGAATCGCCTCGTCATGGTTGAAGCCATAGAGCAGTTGAATGCCTTGGTTGAACCACATCTGAGCCTGTGGGGATGATGTTGTCACCGCTCGCCCGTACGCGCCAAAGCCGTCATACAGCCGCACATCGTTGTCAACACTGCGATCATGGCTCACACTGACGCTGCTGGCCTGATTCAGAGTGCCGTCAGTTTGCTGCTGCGATTGGCAGCCGATCAGCATCAGCATCGCTGCTGCGATGCCCAGGCTGGCAGGCGCGGGAGCGATTCGTATCAGGCGACTGCGTGCATAGGCGTGTGTGGGAGCATGCATGATGAGTCTCCATAATTCTTCAGGAACAGCATGCGATGCATCTGCATCGAATGTTGAATGTCACCTCGGGTGAATGAAGAGATAAGTGAATCGTGGGAGATGGATCGGCGTGTACGTACGGGAGGGCTTCGGCACGGTGTGCGAGACTTTCAAGATATATTTCACGCGCAGTGAATGCCAAATCCCACCTGACTTCAAAATAAATCGCATCGAATCGAAATGTTGGCCCCCAGCGCTGCCGATCAACCAGGCAAGCTGAGCCAGATGAGCGAATCAAGCCAGGCAAGCCAATCTCAGCATTCTTCCGTACCATGAGCTGTATGTCGTTGCGTATTGAACAGGTTGATGACAATGCGCTCTTGCTGTGGATCAAAGCAGTGCCCGGTGCATCGCGCGATCAGATTGCAGGCGTCATCGGCGACCGGTTGAAAGTCCGCATCAGCGCTCCGCCCGAAGCGGGCAAGGCCAATAAAGCCATTTGCGAACTCATCGCCCGGGCGCTCAAGCTCAAGCCGCGGCAGGTTCGCGTGGAAGTCGGTCCAGCCAGCGCGGAAAAAGTGCTGCGCATCGACGGCTCCAGCATGCAGGCCATTCAGCAACTGGCCCGCCGCGCGTAGTGTCCCGGTTTTGGCGGGGGAGCATCGCTGTCGGTCAATTCACCGCGGAGATCGCGGAGAACGTGGAGAGAAGCAGGATGATAGGGGGCGATCCGGGTGATCAGTCAGCCATCGAGCTTGTCAGGCTCTCCTTATCTCCCTGTCGCCCGCAAGCCGTCAATCAATCATGCATAGAGCGGAGAATCACGTCGCGGCTCATGGCGTGCACGCCAGGGCGGCCCGAACCGTGCTATCATCCGCCCGAGGCTGCCGCGGGTTTCAGCGGCGCCAGGCAACAGGGAGTTTTACTGTGTCGACGCCGATGGCCATGGAAGACAGGGATATTGACATTCAGGCACAAGCCGTAACGCGCGGGATTCTGCAGTCAGCGATGGAAGGCAAGCTGGTTCTTGAGGTTCCGCACACTGATTACCAGCTGCATCTCGTGCCATCGGTGCCGGTGACGAGCATTGCCACGCCGCCGGGCAAACGCATCAAGGGCGTTATTCACGCCAAGGCGCTTCGCCTTTTCAAAGCCCATGGCGGGGGGCGTTTCATTGAGCCCATGATCGGCGAGCCGCGTCTTATCGCAGGCCGGGTGCTTGCCGTGGACGAGCCTCGCCGCCGCATTTTGGTCGATGTGTCGGTGCCGATGTGGCTGACGCTCACGGACGATCAGCCTGCGGACCTGTTCCAGGTCGGAGACCTGGTCAACGGCACCGTCGAAAGCGGCACGCAGTTCACGCCCCTTTCATGATGAGCCGGCAGTTGCCGCATCGCTCCGGGCTGAGGTGAGCGTGCGCAGCACTCACTCAAAGAGTGGGCAGATGGATGCAGGCGGATTATTCCATGCGCACAGTTGCCTTGCTTACGCGCCTTCCTGCGCCTTGAGCAGTGCTTCAATGGCGTTCTCGACGCTCATCGGGTTCAATCCCGCAGCACGAACAGTGCCCGCAGCGTCCACGAGGAAATAGGTGGGCCAGAAATGAATGTTCCACGCTCTGGCCGATGCACCACCGTCGTCGACCGCCAGCGGGTAGTTGATTTTGAGCTGCTCAGCGACACGCGGCATCATCGCTTCGCCCCTGTTGGAATCATGCACGCCCAGAAAGACAACGCCCTTGTCGCGGTATTTTTCAGCAAGCTCCACGTTCTTTGGCAGCGCGCGCATGCACGGCCCACACCACGTGGCCCAGAAATCAACCACCACGATCTGCCCCTTCAGCGATTCGAGCGTCTGCGGTTGGCCGATCCAGTCGCGGAGTTTGAGAGGCGGCGCCGGCTTGCCCTCCATTGCTGTCAGCGCTGCCGGCCGGTTCGGGTAATACCAGCTGGCAGAGAATTCAACGGCGCTGTTGCTGTCAGCGCCGGCCTGGGCTGAAGACGCTCCCTGGCCTTGTCCGGATGCCTGAGGCGCATCAGTCAGACGACCGTCTTCGCATCCAACGCCGCTTAACGTCAGCGCTGCTACGCTGATCAATCCCGCAATCAATCGACTGTATCGCATGGCAGATGGGTTTCCCGAAAGAGTTCCAATGAGTGAGTGGTGGGGGCAGTTTACTTTACCGCCTCGGCGGGCTGGAGGTTGTGGAGCATGTTCATGAATGCTTCGCGGTTGGCCTGGACGGTGGCTGCCGGGCCGACAAGACGGATGAAAATGGGCGTTGGCTCGGTGTGGATCATGGCTGTGATGAAGATGTGATCGGGCTTGAACGATGGCGAGCCGGGGCCTTGGTATTCGCCGCGGAATTCAACCAGGCTGATGGTGAAGTCATTGGTCTGGAATGTTTCAACGACAGTTGGATCGACGTCATTGCCTTGCTCATCGCGGAACATCGTTTTCCACCGGGCGATCTGGCTGTCGAGCGAGCCGCGGATTTTGTGAAACACGGTCACCCGGGCCTGGTCGGCCCCGTCACGCCCAGGAACGACGTACTCAGCTGCGGTGAAATCCGGGTGTGCAGGCGGATGCCAGATCCATGTTGCGGGTTTGGGAGCGGTCAGGCCGAGGAAGCTCGCAGTTGTGGGGCTTTGCGACGGCGTGATGACTGACTCCGAGGCGGGTTCCGGTGCAGCCGGCGTAGCTGCCGTGCCCGGTGTGACGTCGGTTACCTTTTGTTGTGCTGCGGGCTGCTGCGTTGATGATGTTGATGTTGATGTTGATGAGGAGGGCGAGGTTGCGGGATCAGTTGTTGTTGGCGTTGCCGCGACTGGAGATTGCTCTTCTTTGTGGAGAGGCGTTTTATCATCGCCTGCTTCAGATCGAACCTGCAGCGAGGGTGGGGCAGCCGGTGAAGACGACGAGACAGGGTCGCTTTTGCCGCAGCCGGCCAGGCTGAGGGTCGCCCCAGCGATTGATGCACCCAAACCAATCCACAGAAAAAGACTCAATCGGCCAGGCATGTCGTATGCTCTCCGTACTCGTAATCTCATTTCAACGTGTCGCCGTCTCATGGCGAGACAGGTCGCTTGCTTTATGCTGCACGATAGCAGGCTCGGCAGTATTGGTCTTTGTATTTCTGCAATCCTTTGTCTATCTCCCGGCGAGCAATGTATTCACCGCGGAGATCGCGGAGAGCGCGGAGGGGGATGAGAGTAAGGGGTGTTAGTGTTCGACGCAGCATGCTGCTGATCGCGGCTTGGATGATCTGATCAGTTTGTTTTATTCAGCAATTCACATCCATTCCCATCTCCGCGCTCTCCACGATCTCCGCGGTAAATCACTCCTTCAGAATCACCTTTTTGTTCATGACTGCAATGGAAGCTCATCAATTGGACGTGTGTAATGCCCGTATCTGGACTGGTGATCCTCGACAGCCGTGGGCAAATCGGCTGTCGATTCGTCATGGACGGGTGCTCGAGGTGGGGGATGGGGAGCTGGAATTGACGAGCCAGTTGCCTGCCGGGGCAGGAAGGCGCATTGATGCAGCAGGTCGAACGATCACCCCGGGGCTTATCGACGCTCACACGCATCTGCTTTTGGGCGGCCAATCGCTGAGCCAGTTGGATCTTTCGCATATCCATTCACGCGAAGCGTTTGAGTCAGCCATTGCTGCGAGGCATAAGGAATTGCCGCCTGAACAGTGGCTTATCGCCACGGGCTGGTCGCAGGAAAACTGGCCCGGCGGCGAGTTGCCGAACAAGAACTGGCTGGCGGCTGCGGGTGATCGGCCGGTGGTCTGCTATCGCACCGATCTTCATGCAGCGGTGGTGAACGATGCGGTACTGGCGATGTGCGATGCGTCGGCTGTGTCGGACAAAGCCTGGGGCAGTCGCATTGTGCGTCATCCAGCCACAAACGAGCCGACCGGCTTATTCGTTGAAGAAGCGGCATGGCAGTTGATCAACCCGATCGTGCCCGAGCCGGATGTCCAGCAGCGACAATACAATCTGAGCAGGGCGATCGGTTTGTACAACTCGCTAGGTCTGACTGCTGCAGGTTCCATGGAATACAGCAGCGATCTTGTCAACGTATACGTGCCGCTGCGAGATCAGTTGACGCTGCGATGCCGCATCACGCTGCTTGATCGCGACTGGCCGATGGACTTTGGCCTTGGGCGCGATTTCGACAACGATGATGTGCTGGCGGTGATCGGCTACAAGGCGTTCATTGACGGCACGCTCGGTTCGCGTACAGCGCGAATGCTTGCTGCATACAGCGATGATCCAGGCAATCGGGGCCTGTTTGTGGAATTGGCTGAAAAAGGCTGCATGCACGACTGGATACATGCGGTGACGGCAGCGGGGCTTTCGCCTGCCATGCACGCCATTGGCGATGAGGCGGCACGCGCAGCTCTGGATGCAATTGACACGCTCGATGATGCGGTTTGTCAGCGCACGCGGCCGCGCATTGAACACGCCCAACAGCTTGATGCTGCGGATATTGGGCGTTTTTCCGGCCGCATCGCCAGCATGCAGCCGCTGCACCGCGCTGACGATGGGCGATATGCAGCCCGCCGCGTCGGTGAAGAGCGTCTGGCCGGTTCGTATGCGTTCAGGCGACTGCTTGATGCCGGGGCGGTGCTGGCGTTCGGATCGGATTGGCCTGTTGTTTCGCCCGATCCGGTGCTGGGCATTCGTGCTGCAGTAACCGGGTTGACGCTGGATGGCGAAGTATTTGGCGAAGATCAGAATCTTGATGTGACAGAGGCGATGCGTGCCTACACCGCAGGGGCGGCATTCGCGCTGGGGCTTGACGATTCAGGCGTGCTTCGGCCCGGTGCATTGGGTGATTTTGTGATGTGGGACCGCGATCCATTTCTGGCTGACTGGATCAACGCCCCGCCGCGCGTGATCATGACCGTGCTCGGCGGAGCAGTGGTGTACGAGCGATAGGGAAAAATCAAAGCCGGTCAAACGCAACGTGAAAGCGTACAATCGCATCAGCGTGCGGTGCGGCCTGCTGCACGCGCATGCTGTTTTTTACGTTCAGTGATGGTGCTGCTGTTATCACCTGCTGCGCTTATGACCAATCCCAGCCTCACGCATCTTGATGAACGCGGCCAGCTTCGCATGGTGAACGTTGGCGAGAAGCCTCCGGTGCAGCGCGAAGCGGAAGCGGAGGGCTTTCTCTGCGCCGAGCCGGCGACGCTGGATAAGTTGCTTGCAGGCGAGCTGCCCAAGGGAGAAGCGATTGCTGCAGCTCGCGTGGCGGGAATTCTCGCTGCCAAGAAATGTGATGAGTTGATTCCGTTGTGTCATTCGCTTGCGCTGGATGCGGTGCGGATCGAGTTTGAGCGAGTCAAACCGGATCGACTGCGCATCGTTGCTGCTGCTGCGATCACCGCAAAAACGGGCGTTGAGATGGAAGCGCTTACTGCGGTTTCCATCGCAGCTCTCACGCTGTACGACATGGCCAAAGCTGTCGACAAGAACATGCGCATCGATGGCATTCGCGTTGTGCGAAAAACCAAGAGCAGCGATCCGGTCAGTCAATGAACGCGCTGCGCCGCTGACGAATCCGCATGTTTCGTCAGTTTCTTCTTCAGCAGCAGTGTTTACTGCTCCGGCGGCTCCACGTTCGCAACCACTTCTGCAGCACGGTCGACGATTCGCTGCGCTTCGATCATCAGCAGATCGACTTCAGTCTTGAGAAATCCCCAGTTGCCGTTGAGATAGCTCGTGATGCGATCGAGCCGATCGTCAATCGATCGCGTGGTTGCGCGAAGCGCGCGGACTTCTGTTCCCAGTTCCAGTTCCGCCGGCGTGCCCTTGGCGTGTGCAGCTTGTTCAATTGCGTTCATTCTTTGCCACAGGCCGGTCAACTCGCTTCGCACATTGCGCGCGTATGCTGCAGGTGAAATGGGGCGCGGCATGTCGCTGGCCACCAATTCTCCGTGCCTGCCCTGTTCGAGCTGTCGGGCTGCATCCGGGCTGATCACGATGATCGGCCGCTGCTCCGGCACGGGCTGGGGAACCACGTCAGGCTGGGCTGCGCGAATCGGCTCCTCAAGGGGCACGGGAATTTCTTGGTCGTACGCGTAGACCCATTCAGGCTCAGGCGCAAAGGCGGTTTCGAAGAACTGGTCTCGGCTGGCTAGATCAACGCAGCCTTGCAGGTGGCTGCCAACACAGATCGCCAGCAGCGTCAGGGCAATTGTCTGATGAATGTTCATACACCGCTCCCGGCGGCGCAGCAAAGTTGAGCCGGCCGCTCTTCAAACCATAAGAGACCCACACGGCACATGAGATAAGAATCACGCCGGTGAATGCGCAGCGATGCGAATCACATTCCTACGCAGTACCCGGGAAGAAATCAGTCCGCCAGCGTTCTTCGCATTCATCGTCAACCATGGCGATCGTCCACACGGCACATGATGACGACGCATTGAGGCAAGCCTAGCCTGCATCTGCACTTGCATTTGCCTTCCGGAATCGGCAATGCCGCGCCGCATTGCCCTTGTCATACGAAATGTCGTCTGTGACGACGATCACGCCAATCGTCGTCGGTACCACGCGTCGTTGCCCCCGCCGGCGGATATGTCGGCATGGAGCGAACGCGCGGCACGCCTGAATGTCCTGCAGTGTTCTTCCGTCACGACAACGACAATCACCTTCTTCATTTGATCCAGAGGAGCACGTTATGAACGCACCATGCACACGAAGCTTGGCAATCAGTGTTCAGCGCTGCATTGCTGCAGTTGCAGTGGGAGCAGGCCTGCTCATCACAACCGCAGAGGCTGCTGGACAGGACCGGTTTCAACAGACCAATCTGGTTTCCAACGATCAGACGATTTCCGGGGTCGTTCAATTTGACAGCCGGCTGATCAATCCGTGGGGATTGATACGTGCGGATACCGGATCGTGGTTTGTCATCAATGGCCAATCCGCATTTGCACCATCGGATACCAGTTTCAGTCAGGCAGGCATCGCCACCAGTTACACGGGTGATGGCGTGATTGACGTCACCTCAATCAATCTGCCAGCGCCCCGTGCAGCGCGCCTGCAGGGACAGGCTTTCACAGGCGTGTTCAATCCGTTTGGGGAATCGCGGCAGATTTTTGTTGTTCGTCAGTTGCCGATCAGCTCGCCGGCGCAGTTTATTTTCGCCGGTCAGAACGGCGCGATTTCGGGGTGGTCGCCTGTTGCGCTGTTTCCCCAGCCGACTGAAAACGCTCAACTTCTCATCGGCGACGGCTTTTTTGACGGTCAGTTCACCGGGGCGGCAATCGACGTGCGCACGAACAATCCCCGGTTGCTGCTGACCGATTTTCAAAATGGACGCGTTGTGGCGTTTGACAGTCAATTCCGCCAGGTGAACCTGGGCAGCAGCGCGTTTCGCGATTCGCTGATCTCGTCACGTCTGCGGCCGGTGAACATCGTGCGGTTCGACAATCGGTTTATCGTTGCCTTTGCAGAGCGCGATGATAACGATGGCCTGCCGGTTGTCGGCAACGGTCGGGGCGCGGTGACGGTGTTCGATGCCGACGGCCGCGTGCTTACCCGACTGACTGGCGAGCAGTTCAATGCGCCCGTCGGTGTGGCGCGAGCGCCTCGTGACTTCGGCGATTTCAGCAACGCGATTCTTGTCAGCAACTTCGGCGACGGGCGCATCCTGGCGTTTGATGCCGACACCGGAAAATTCATCGGTGCGATGCGAGATCCCAACGGACGCGTTCTGCGGATCACCGGCATCCGATCAATTGCCTTCGGCAACGATGATACGGCTGGGCCGAGCAACACGCTGTTTTTCACCGCTTCACCGGACCTGGATGATCAGTCCCTGTTCGGCCGTATCGATCTGGTCGAACAATAACAACAATCGCTGCTTGTTCATCACCAGCTGCGCTGCTGGGGTCGCAGGCAATCGCGCGCCTCAGCGCCGCTCAGCGATTCGCATACAGCGGCTCCAGCAGCGCGTAAGCGGCGTCGTGATACAGACTGACCAGCACGTCATGCGGCAGCGCATGGCCGCGTAACTGCGGCGCATCCATTTCGCTGTATCGATCGGGATCGATCATCTTGAGATCCGGATCTGCAATTGGCGATTCGCCGTCGTAATCAGTCTCAAACAGCGTTCGCAACGCCCAATACCGGCTGGCGTACAGATCAAATGCCTGCTCGACGCTGTTGGCTTTGGCAGCCATTTCCATCGTTGCGTTGGCTGGGGAGAGATGATCATCCATGACGACGATGTCGGAGCCGAACAGAATGCGCCCTTTGAAGCGCGTGAGAAACGCCAGCAACGTATCGCGCGAATGGCGGCTCAGTTCCCGCACCATCCACTTCGTTGCGCTGGTATCGAGATACAGATTGGGGTGCCGCTCAAGCAGGCCGGTCAGAAACTCGAGGTCTTCGGGCCAACCGCCCATGTGCGCAGCGATCCACGGCTGGGGGAACCGTTCGAGCAATGCTTCAAAGGGCTCATATTGCTGTCGCTTGCTGCCAAAGACCGATGCGTCAGCATATCGCGTGGCGAACCATGTATCGGGGTCGGCAATGTGGGTCATGAAGTACATGCCCAGATCGTGCGCGACCTGCATCGCTTCGACTCGCATAGGCGCATCGAGCCGCATGAACGATGGGTCGCCGATCTGCATGCCGATTTCAACCGATCGCGGCGCAGCCCAGAACTTGGCGATGCGCGCTCCCAGTGCATGAAACTGCTCGATGCGCTTGATGAAGCCTTCGCCCATCTCATAGCGTTTGTCCTCGCCGCTCCAATTCGGCACTGCGATAAAGCGGACGCGATCGTTAAGCACTTCGCGCACAATCGGCACTTGTTCAAGCTGCGTCATTGAATAGGTCAAGCCGATGCCGTACAGCTCAGCGACACGTTGATACAGCTCGGCGGCAGCTCGGCCGGCGATGTGCGTGTGAACGTCGATAATCGATCTGCCGGGCGGCGGGGGCATGGCGGCCGCTTCGGCGGCATAGTCGAGGCCGAACCGATTGGACGGGTTGATTTCGCGGACAGACGAATCAGGCGTAGAAAGCATCAGCGGGATGATAGGCGGCCGGTTCTCAGCAAGCAGCTTCCGCAGTGAGCGGGAAGCGCACTGCGCGCTGCCGTGCAGCCACACGGGCAACGGGGTTGGCCGGCAGGTAAACGGCGCGAGTCAAGCGGCATTCCTGCGGTTGACCCGCCGTCTGCACTTTCGAGAGTTGCGGTTTCCGGTTTCAATGGTGTAGTGATTGATGATGCGCCGCACATTGTTCTGGCTCATGACTGGCTTGTAGGCATGCGCGGCGGCGAGCGGGTTCTGGATCGATTGGCCAGGCTTTATGGGCCGACCGATCTGTACACGCTTGTCGCTGATGGGCAGCCGCATTCAGGCGCGATTGATGGCTGCAACATCATCACCTCGCCCCTGCAGCGATTGCCCGGCGCAGCAGGGCGGTGTCGTCGCTGGTATCTGCCGCTGTATCGCTGGGCGGTTGAGCGATTGCGCGTGCCAGCATGCGACCTGCTCATTTCAACCAGTTCCGCAGCCATCAAATCGATCAAGCCGCCGCCGGGCGTGCCGCATCTGTGCTATTGCCATTCGCCTGCGCGATATATCTGGGAACAGACCGAAGATTACGCTGTGGGCGCCGGCGCTCATTGGCGTGCGCTGGGGCTCAAGGCGATTCGAAAGCGGTATCAAGACTGGGATCGAAGCACTGCGGATCGCGTGACGAGATTTCTTGCCAACAGCGCGCATACAGCAGCGCGCATCAGGCGCTGCTATGGACGCGATGCAAGTGTGGTGTATCCGCCGGTGCGGACACAGTATTTCACGGTTGATCCGGATACGCCGCGGGAAGAGTGGTTTCTGGTGGTCGCGGCGCTGGAGCCGTATAAGCGAACCGATATCGTGATCGAAGCTGCCAACCGCGCCGGGTTTTCGCTCAAGGTTGCGGGAACGGGATCGCAGTTTTCAGCGCTGGCGGCAATGGCCGGGCCGAACGTGACCATGCTTGGCCGCGTTGATGACGCATCACTGCGCGAGTTGTACCGCCGCGCGCGTGCGCTGGTGTTCCCCCAGACCGAAGACTTCGGCATCATTCCGGTAGAAGCGCAGGCAAGTGGATGCCCGGTGATCGCCTACAAGGCAGGCGGTGCGCTGGAAACAGTGACCGAAGCGACCGGCGTGTACTTTGAGAGACAGGATGCGGATGCTGTTATTGAAGCGGTGGAGACGCTGCAGAGCCGATCGATTTCAGCTGATCGCTGCCGAGCCAACGCGCTGCGGTTTGCAGAAGAGGTTTTCGATCGCGCGATTCACAAGCATGTGTTGGAACTGCTTGGTGAATCTGCAGCGACAGCGGATGCGATAGCAGAACCGCTTTCGCTGAGCGAGTCGCAGCGAGCGTGATTCAGCGGATGTGAAGTGAAGTTTTGATGAAAAGGTTGGTCGTGCGCAGGCTGCAGCGGCCGTTGATGGTTGTCGAGCATGCAGCGTGAAGCGAATCGGTTACGGCGTTGAGATCAGTGCGGCGTGCCGTTTTGATCGCATGTGCCGTGTTGATCGCACGTGCCGTTGGAGCCGTAGCGCACCGCGGGAACGCCCTGACGGAGCACCGCGCCGTGATGAACCTGGCCGACGTAGATGCGGTAATCTGCATCAAGCTCGATGTGGCGCACGACTTCGCAGTCCAGAAAGCTTATGGCCCGATCCAGAATGGGTGAGCCGCTTGGCGCGGTGGTGGTCAACAGCGAGACGAGCGGGTCTTCGTCCGGCTCAAACTCCTGTGAGAATTTGCGAATGAGATACCTGTCGTCAGCACTGATCTGACACAGCGCAAAGCTGCGGCTGTCGCGAATCAGCGGATCGATTCGCAAACCGCGCTCCATGGCGACCATGACCATTGGCGGCATCAGAGCGCACTGCTGCACCCATTTGACAAGCGTGGCGTCGCGGCTGTCTTCATAGCGGCTGGTGAGCACAAACAGCCCACTGGGGATCTGACGCAGCGCGGAGTCTCGATCACATTCTGGGGTTCTGGACATTCGCCTCTTCCATCAACCCGTCGCGCGATGCAATTCTGCAGAAATTGCGCGAATCGCGCGTCATAAACAAGCCGCCCTTGCGCAACAAGGCGCTTGTGTGGTTCATCGGTTCGTTCATGACGGTGGATAACTGGTGGGTGAGTTGGATGTGCACATTTTTTCACCGCTGATGAAATTACCGGAAGCACGTGGAATTGCAGCACTTACCGCATTGTTTCGGATGCGAGGGTGGGAAACGGAGTGAAATGGTGGTGCATTGTGTTGCAAAGTGGGGGATATTGGGTTAACTTCTCCCTCGTCCTAACCGAGGCAGAGATGCGTGCTGTTTACCGGCGAGTACGAACATACGATCGACGCGAAGCAACGCTTGGCCATACCGGCCGAGGTACGAGGGCAGTTGAACCCCGAGTTGCATGGCGAAGCGTTCTACATTGCGCCGGGCGCCAACGGATCGTTATGGCTGTGGCCCGAACGGACGTTCGAGCGCATGGCCAGCCTCATGGAGCAGTCGCTTCTGCCCGGCGAGGAGATGATGGAGTTCGAGGAGCTGCTGTTCCCGCAATCGCGTCGTCTGGAGATCGACAAGGCCGGCCGCGTGCGCATACCCGAGCAGATGCTCGTGGAGTATGGGTTGGGACAGAATGTAGTGATCTTGGGGGTCAAGGACCATCTGGAGCTGCGCGACCCCGTGCAGTGGAAAGCACAGCGGCAGCAGAAGCTCGCCAAGCAGGCCGAGATCATGCTGCGGGCGCGTCAGGCTCTTGCCAAGCAACTGCCTGGAGGGCAGAAAGACGGTCCGTGAGCCGGCAACGGCTCGTGGACTTTTAGGCACGAGGCGCCGCCGCCTGCTTTGGCAGACGTCGGCTAAAAGGGACACCGAGCACGGACGCTCGGCTTTGCGATTACGCCCGCCTTACCCGGCCACGGACGGCTGGTGAGGTTGGTGAAAACTCGCAGTGCGGATCACCGCCCGCCATGGGAGAGCGGGTTGCCCGGAACTGCGATCGCAACGTTCGTCCCGCCGTAGTGACCACGGGTCATGGATGACCCGACTGGTGCGAGGTGGAGACTGATTGGCACGGATCGCTGGTCAGACTCGACCGACAACGGCAGGGGGCTTACGCGCCCACGCCATACTTTCGTTGCCTTCGATCTTGTGACGAGGTCGAAGGCTTTTCCACGGGCCAGGATGGCCATGACCAACAAGGTCTCCTTCCCCCTTTAAGCTCGTGGCGTTCCCACCACGCGCCGCGAGCCTTTGTCGTTGCTGGACTGTGATCGTGCTGTGACCTGGGCCGGGTGTGAGTTTTCGCCCGGGCGCCTGATGTGCCTTTTCATTTTCTGCTTCTGCGCGCACAGCAGGCACATGCCTGTCGCGCAGTCGCCAGTGGCTGACAGCCGAAAGTCAAAAGCCCACACACCAGTTTTCAGAAAATGCTGACTGCCTGCTGCTTGCGTCGGTGTCGCAGATGGTCAGTCGCGTGCGTCAATGACTGATCCGCTTACTGCCAGTGTTCAGTGTTGCAGGAACTTGGCAGCAGGCAGCAGGTGCAGATGTGGCACAAGGCCGTCCGCGCATGGCGAACTTGTTGTGCAATACTGACTGCAGTCGCGCCTTATTGTCCTGCGTTTCCAGCCGGTCTGATCGTGCCGACCACCGACGGCTTGGCCGAGAGTATTTGCTCAGCGACTTCACGCCGATGCACGTCAACCTCGCGCGGAAACGCAAAGGCCAGGCGAACCCGATCTCCCTTGATAGTGGCGATGCGCACTATCCCGATTGGGTTTGCAGGATCGCCAATAACGACTTCTTCCCCTTCCCGCCTTGTGATAACAAGCATGTTCAGGACCTCCTGCCCTACTGCTGTATTTGGACTGCGCGTGCATGCGCATTTCCCACCAGACACAAGCGTACACGATTGTACCGTTTTGCCAAAATGAATTTCAGATTTTCGGAAAATGAACGGGGTGGAGACGGGACCATGTTCGGCGATGAGATTTGAGGGCAACTCATTGCCTGAAAGAAGTTTACAGCAGTTCGTCTCGCGGCGGCACGTGCCTGGTCTGATCTTCAGCGTGAGCGTGTGCTTGCCTGTGTGAAAACCGCCGGCGTCCGGGGGATGTGAACGCAGATCGGCGGAGGTTTACGGCACCGCTTCAACGCCTGTAATACCGGCGATTCGCTGCTTGAGATTGCGCTCAATGCCCGTCTGGAGGGTCATGGTGCTCGACGGACAGCCCACGCACGCGCCGTGCAAGCGAACCTGCACCACGCCATCGTCGCTAATATCCACCAGTTCCACATCGCCGCCGTCGGACTGTACAGCCGGTCGAATCAGGTCCAGCACCTTTTGCACCTGTTCGCGCAACGAAGCTTTATTATTCTGCGATTGGCCGGAATGGGTCATTGAATCAGGCATGGCGATTTGAGCACATCTATTGTAGGGCCAATCACTCCGCAGGGGTAGTGTTGCCGCCGAAACCGACCAAAGTCCCCGGCTCGGTACACTACGCGGCATCATGATGCTGAATCGCCATCGCGTACTTGCCACCGTTCTGGGCTGCTGGAGCATTGTCATTGCGGCCGGCTTCATCCCCGGCTGCGCAGCAAAGGTCGATCCCGATCCGCTTGCCACACTCGATCAGCCAACCTTGCTGTATGGGTCGCATCTTCGGGCCATCGAAGCGGTGCGCGAATCTGACGACCCCGCGGTTGATGATGTGCTGGAGCGAATACTCATGCGGCCGGGATACACCGTTGCGGTTCGCGAAGCGGCACTGGATGCGCTGGTTTCGCGAGATCGCGAGCGGGCCATGCGTGCACTTCGCCGCACCATGCCGCAAACTACCGCTCTTGGCTGGCTTACCCGGCTCTGTGAAATCATTCCCGAGCAAGGCTGGGTGGAATTGACGCCTGCGCTGATCAGCAGTTGGGCGCGCCCGATGGGACATCTTGCTGATGAACTCAAGCGGCCGGAGTACATCGCTCTGGCCAGGATGCACGGCGAGCAGCGCGTTACCGATCTCGTCTTCACCACGTTCATGGAATCCACCAGCGTTGCGGAGCAGGGTTTGCGCACGCGATGTTGGAACCTGCTGCATCGGCTCGGCGAGCGCGATCGCCTGATTCAACTGCTGATTTCAGCCGACGTAACGCCGGAAGACACGATGCTGATGGACCTTCGCGCCGCAGCGGTGGATTTCGGCCTGGTGCCTTACACGCGCGAAGAGATTCTCTGGCTCAGGCAGCTTCGTCAGCCCGAACATGCGGAGTTCTGGTCGCAGGCTGCAGCGGTCGTTGCGCAGCTTGATCCGCAACGCCGAAGCGAACTGGAACTGCGCGACCTGCCGATTCTCGTTTCCGCCTCGCTGCACGATCCTGATCTATTGACCATGAATCGTGATGAGCTATATGACCGGGTCGATGCATACCTGCAGGGGCAAAGGCATCACTATCCCGAATCTAATTTCGAAGGGTACGGCGCCAACAGCAAGCAGCGCCTTTTTGAGCATCGCGACGTTCTCACCTGGGGCGACCTGGCCACCATGCTGATTGCAGTACGGGCTTTACAGGTGCCGGAGGTTGTCGATCATCTGTTTCACTACGCTGAGCGCGATCGCCAGGACACTTCGACCGAGTACGGCGGCATCATCAGGCTGGACGCCAAGGACCGCTTCGAGGTGCTGGAGTTTCACCCGGTCATCCGTCACCACGACAACAAGTTCATCGCCTCGCAGGCAATGCTTGACGCTGCCTACACTTCAATTTTTCACTTTCACTTCCACGCTCAACGGTACAACAATGCCCGATACGCCGGCCCCGGCCATGGCGACATGAACTATGCCGATAATCTTCGTTCCAACTGCCTGGTGTTCACCTTCATCAATGAGAACACGCTGAATGTGGATTTCTACCGACACAGCCGCGTGGTTGTTGATCTCGGGGAAGTGCGGCGCATCAGGTAACAGCCGGGCGCAGAGCGCAGCTGTGTGGAGCGCATGTTTCCAATCGCGTTGCCGGGGCGGGGAAAGCGATGTGCTGCGCAAAGGCCGGGCCGAATCTCACGCCATTGCTCTTGCTGCCGGATTGACTGACTGATGCAGTTGCTGCCCATTTTGCTTGTGGCTGTTGTGATGGCGGTGGATGAAGGGCTTCATCCGATCGGCGCGCGGTGGGAGCTGAGTCGCGGTCTTGTTGCGACATTGGCCAACGCCCCGGTTGTGGTGATTGTGCTGCTGACGACGCTGGCGGTTGCGCGATGCGAGCGGCAGTTACGCGCCGGTCGGGTGCCCGGCCCGGTCATCTGGGCCGACCGCTGCGTGCGTTATGCGCGCACATTGATCGTTCTCAATCACGCAGCGGCGGTGCTGGTGTTCGGCTGGCTGGGGGCGGTGCGCAGCGTCACGGGCGATCTCATCATGCTCGATGAACTCATCGCCATCGCACCGGCGCTACTGGGACTGACTGCGACATGGTGGGCGTATTACCCCATCGAAGTGCGCCTGCGCGATGCGCTGACGATCCGCCGGCTTGATGATGGCGTGCCGCTATATCCCATGCTCACGCGCTGGCAGTATGTGTTCACGCAGGTGCGCGTGCATGTGCTGGTGCTGCTGGTGCCGATTCTGCTCATCGCCAGCGCAGTGGAGACGATCGATACGCTCTGGCGTCATGCCGACCCACCGTGGCCGGACTGGCTGCGCGGCATAGCCACGTTTGCATCTGCTGCGGGCATTTTTCTGATTGCGCCACTGCTGGCCCGCGTGCTGCTGGACACCGAGCCACTTGCGCCCGGATCGCTGCGCGATGCACTGACCGATGTCTGCCGCCGCCATCGCGTGCGGATTCGAGAACTGCTGCTGTGGAAAACCAACGGCTCAATGATCAATGCCGCGGTCATGGGCCTGGTGGGGCCTCTGCGCTATGTCATGATTACCGATGCGCTGCTGGAATCGATGCGGCTGGATCAGGCGCAGGCGGTGATGGCGCATGAGATCGGCCATGTTCGCCGCCATCACATGCCGTGGATGATCATTTCGCTGGCGGCAGCGTTCGTGCTGGCGGTGTACATAACGGAACTGCCCCTGCGCGCAATTGACGCAATGGGGCTGGTGCGCAATCAGGCTGTGGCTGATACGTTCGGCGTCGCTTCAATGGTTGCGCAGCTTGTGTTGGGTCTGGTCGTGTTCGGCTGGATTTCGCGGCGATTCGAACGCCAGGCCGACACCTTTGCGGTGCAGCATCTCAGCGGCATGGGGCTTTCGCCCACAGAACAGAGGCGAATCTGGCTCCCGTATCGCGACACTGATGAAGCTGATATTGATCCACACGCAGCGCATAAAACAAATGCGGATCATGCGGATGACGAAAGCGAATCTGCAGTTGTTCCAGATCTTCAGGAACAGGAATCACACATAGCAGCACATGCAGCCGCTGCAACAGATGGCGTGCCGCGCATTACGATCGAAGCGGTAAACGCCATGAGCGATGCGCTGGGCACGATCGCGAAACTCAACACGGTTGACCCCGAACGGCCAAGCTGGCGCCACGGTTCGATCACATGGCGGCAGCGCTATCTGCGATCACTTGTCGGTCAGCCGATCAATCAGCTTCGCATCGATCAGACCGTGCGCTGGATCAAGCGGGCTGCTGCGATCGTTCTGCTCAGCGCACTGGCGTATGAAAGCTATGCGGGTTGGCAAGCGTCATCGCAGGCGCCGATTTGTCCTGCAGATGCAGACGCAGCAGAGCTGTGGCGACAGGTTGCTGATGATGTTCGCGCAAAGGTTGAGAGCTGAAGCCTGCAGATGCCGATGAACTTCCCTCACACTCCATCTCCTCTGATGATTCCGCAGCGGCCATGATGACCATTTCCTTTGTCAAGATGCACGGCATCGGCAACGATTACGTGTACGTCAACGGCTTTGAATACGCCATTGACGATCCGGCGGCACTTGCGCCCAAGATTGCCGACCGGCACTTCGGCGTGGGCGGTGATGGGCTGATTCTTGTCCTGCCCCCCGAACCCGGTGTGAACGCCCACGTGCGCATGCGCATGTTCAATGCCGACGGCAGTGAAAGCGAAATGTGCGGCAACGGCATCCGCTGCGTATGCAAGTTCGCTCACGATGACGGCCTGAGCTATGCCAATCCCATGCGCATCCAGACCGGCGCGGGCGTACTGGAACTGCACTACACGCTGAATGATCGGGGCAAGGTCGAACTCGTAACCGTCGATATGGGTGAGCCGAAATTCGATTTGCCCGCCATTCCCGTTGACGCATCGCATCTGACAAAATGCGATGACTCAACCTGGCGAATCGAACTCAACGAAGCAGAAGCATTCGATGCAACCTTCGTTTCGATGGGCAACCCGCATGCGGTCATCTATTGTGATGATGTTCGCGCTGTTGAACTTGAACGCATCGGCCCGAAGCTCGAACATCATCCCGCTTTTCCCCGGCGAATGAACATTCACATTGTGCAGGTGCATTCGCCTTGTGAAGTCACCATGCGCACGTGGGAACGCGGCAGCGGCATAACCCTTGCCTGCGGCACCGGCGCATCAGCAGTCTGCGCAGCGGGCGCACTGACCGGCCGCACGAATCGCGAAATCCTCGCCCATCTGCCCGGCGGCGATTTGAACTTGCGCTGGGATGAATCGTCCAATCACATTTTCAAAACCGGCCCCGCTGCTGAGGTCTTTAGAGGTCAGTGGATCGTCAAGCAGTAAGCGATTGCTGCAAACGCGTGATTGGCGATAACGCCGCTTATGTATGGATGGGGAGTTGGTTGGCCGGCAGCGATTCGATTCAAATCCAAGTGGTCAGTGAGCGTCTGCGCGAAGGTCGTTTCCGCGGGCAGGAGGAATTGGCAGGACGGAATTGCTACGTCGTCGAGTGGGAGCAGGGGTGGAAAAACAGTCGGAGCGAATGGATTTCAAATAGATGGCTGTATTATGTGGATGCTGATTCGTTCGTGCTGCGTCGGATGGATGCGTACTACAGCACCACGCGCGACGGGACGGTCATTGACGAGGAAACGCGCCAATTTGTGTACACTGTGATGGAAGTTTCGGATCAGCCATCGAATGTCGACTGGGACATCTGGCCGCTTGTGTGCGATCATGTGCCGCCGAAGACTGCGGAATCGATTTGCGAGATGCCTGAAGTCTGATTGACGTTCCTGTTCTGGGGAACGTGGGCGAGTGCACATCTCACTTCATGCTGCATGACGTCGCGTTTTTCAAATGGGGCGATACCATGCTGGCATGATGTTGAGCGAGCTTGAGCGGAAGGTATGCGATGTGATCGCCCAGCAGGGCGATGCGATGCGCGATGATCTGGCGGCGCACGTGGCGATTCCTACCGGGCGCAATTACCAGCCGGGACTGGATCAGTATCGCGCGCTGCTGGTTGAGCGACTGACTGCGCTGGATGCGACGGCGCAATACATTGAAGGCCAGCCCCGACCGGCCTGGCTGACGCTGCCTTGCGCTGGATCGACGGCTGCTGCTACTGCTGCAACGACGCCAGCAACACCATCATCGTCATCATCGTCGCCCTCGTCTTCAGCTTCGACACCGCCGCCGACGGTTTTAGTGCGGCATCGCGCCAAGCGCATCACGCAGCGCGTGCTGCTGGCGGGGCATATCGACACGGTTCACGATCCCCATGGCCCATTTCGTGAGCTGTCGATTGCTCCTGACGGCCGAACAGCCACCGGGCCGGGCGTGGTGGACATGAAAGGCGGCATTCTGATCGCAGTAGTCGCGCTCGAAGCGCTCGCAGCGTGTGGTGTTGATCTGAACTGGACATTTCTGCTCAACAGTGATGAAGAAACCGGCTCATTTCACAGCTTCCAGGCGTTGCGGGCCGCAGCGCAAGAGCACGATGTCGGATTTGCGCTCGAGCCTGCGCTGCCCGACGGTTCGCTTGCGATTGAGCGCATGGGCGCGGGGCAGTTCAAGATTGAAGTGTTCGGCAGATCGGCGCACGTCGGCAGGGAGTTCACACGCGGCGTCAGCGCGGTGACGAAACTTGGCGAAGTGCTGACGGCGTTGGGGCAGATGGCCCAACCGCAGCGCGGCATGATCGTGAACGTCGGGCCGCTCCAGGGAGGTGGGGTGACCAACGTGGTGGCTGATTACGCAGCGTGCTGGGGCAATGTGCGGTTTGCGAATGAAGACGCAGCGAACGAACTGGCCCGACAGATTGATGCGCTGGCGACGAGCGAAGATGCGATGCCGCGCGTGGTCGTGCACCGGCTGTTTAATCGTCCCGCCAAGCCGCTGATCGAGCCGGTGAAGAAACTGGCGGAAACGGCTCGGCAGGTGGCGGAGGATTTGGGGCAGCGCCTGCCGTTCTCATCCACCGGCGGCGTGTGTGACGGCAACATTCTGCAGGATGCGGGACTGCCCACGCTCGATACGCTCGGCGTACGGGGCGGGAACCTGCACCGGCTCGATGAGTTCATCGACATGACGAGCCTCGTCGAACGCGCGCAATTGCTGGCGGTGCTGCTGATGCGCGTGGCCGATGCGCCCATGCCGCAGCGCGTGTGAGCGGGCTTACAGCATCAGCGGCAGGCCGATTCGCGTGGCAAGCTGCACGATGATGGCGGCATAGACGCCGGCGATGAGATCATCAATGAGAATGCCCCATCCCGCCTCCAGGCTCTGCAGCGAGCGCGCAGGTCGAGGCTTGATGATGTCCATGATGCGGAATGTGAGAAATGCGGTCAATGCGATCGCAACATTCCATTGCCACGTGCGCAGATCATCGCCAGCGTGCCAAGGCAGAAACAGCAGGACAAGCGACTGGCCGGCCACTTCGTCAGCCACGACCGAGCCGGGGTCTTTCTTGTGAAAATGGCTTTCCGCCTCATGACCGAAGCGAATGCACGCGATGGCGAAGACAAGGCCAAAGAGCGCAAGTGCGCAGTTGAGCAGGGCGTAGCTGGCGAACGTCCATTCGCTTGGCGCAAGCAGCCAGACCAGCGCAAGCGCCAGGATGACCGGCGGCATGGAGCCCCATGTGCCCGATGCGGGACGAAGCAGTCCGACGCCGAAGCAGGTGAGAAAACCCATTCGAATGGCGGCGATGTTGATCACGAAGCTGTTGCCTTTGGTGATCGCACCGTCATGCTGCGCAGGCCGACGATGTACGGTAGGCCCGACCACACTGTGACGATGACCGTGAGATAAACCAATCCCTGGCAGGTGCGATAGGCCCAGGCGTTTTCAGCAGGGTTGAAATTGACCACCAGCACAAGCACGAGCGGTACGGTGATGGACTGGAGGATCATTTTGGCTTTGCCCGACCACTGCGAGCCGAAGCTGATGCCCTGGGATTCGACGACGCCACGTATGCCCGTGACGAGCAGTTCGCGTGCAAGGATGACAACGACCATCCACGGATAGACCGAGGTGGCCATGGTGACTTCGGTCGTGCCGTCGATGGTGGATTCGACCATGACGAACCGCGGGCCGGCAAGGTAGATAAAAGCGCCGATGATGAGGATCTTGTCGCAAAATGGGTCCATGAGCCGGCCGAAGAGCGATTCGACCTGCCAGCGGCGGGCAAGATGGCCATCCAGAGCATCGGTGATTGCAGCGAGAATAAACAGCAGAATCGCCACGTTCGCCCACCAGACCTGGATGTCGGGAAAGCGGTAAGCGTTGAGCGTGGCAAAGAACGCTGCAGCAAGAACAACGCGCAGCACGGTCAACGTATTGGGCAGATGTCGGCGAATCACCGCAACCATATCGGCTGAATCTTACAGAGAGAAACTGGACAAGGAAGCTGGCGACGATTCAGAGGTGATGGGCCGGCGCGATTGTGCAACGCCGAATCGACGTCAGATTGCAGGTCGGTTTGCGTTCAGATTGAGTTTCGCCAGCCGTTACGTGTTCTGACCCGTGCAGCTTGATCCACGCGCAAAGGCGCATCGCTTGGATTGGATGGGCAGGTCAAACTGACCCGGCGGCGTCAGCGGTTTTTCAGCAGCGATTGGTCAAACACGTGATGCCTGAGCCGGTTGGCGGTGCGCGTTTTATGGCCAAGGTCGCGAGAAGTTGCTCTGAAATATGGCATACAGTCGGCGGATGGGGCGGGGACATTGTGAATTCCCTAACGATGTCGGTTGCGAGAAGACGATTCCACGCCTATCTTGCACCGTTCGTCGGGGGTGCCTGCGGGCTGATGGTCAGTGGGCCCGCAGGGGTACATGGTCGGCGGACCGACGCCGCGGTCAATCTGAACGAGCAAGTGGATGGCCCCAACAATACCCTACATAGCTTGCGTCCTCGGCGCCGCAGCCCTGTATGTGCTCCTTCGACCCGCAGCACGGGGTGTGAAGGTAGCCAGTGCCCTGGTGGGCTTGGGCGTGGTGGCATGGCTTTTGGTGCAGGTAGCGACCTTCGTGGCTGGCCCTGGCGGCGACGACGCAGCGGCTGGTCGTCAGCCGCAGGCGTTTTTCGTGATTTTCAGCCTGATCGCAGTGGCGTCGGCGGTGCGGATGATCACGCACTCCCGGCCCGTTTATTCTGCGCTGTACTTTATTTTGGTGGTTCTCAGCTCCGCAGGCCTGTTTTTGCTGCTTCAGGCGGAGTTCATGGCCTTTGCGCTGGTGATCGTGTACGCCGGCGCGATTTTGATCACCTACATGTTCGTGTTGATGCTGGCCCAGCAGGCGACACAGGGGACAGCGTCGCCGCAATCGCTGCCGTCGTACGATGTGCTGCCGCGTGAGCCGATGGCGGCGGTGGTGGTGGGGTTCATTCTTCTGGCGCTGTTTACCAACGTCACCTATCGCGGCGCAGGCGAACTGGTTCCTCCTTCGCCGCAGCAGGTGCAGGCCAGAGCGTATGCGGCGCTCAACACCATGCCGCGCGAACTGCAGGCGGTGGTGGATGAGGTCGCACCAGGGGCACAGCTGGTTGAGGGGGCACGCGTGCAGGTTGAAGGCGGCACGGCAACGGTGCAGGTGATTTTGCCCGATCAGACGCAGCCGACCATGCTGGAGTTGCCGCCGGAGGCCATTCCCGACAACCTGCACATGGTTGGCCTTGATCTGGTTGCGAGATTTCCCGTCAGTCTTGAGCTGGCGGGCGTGATTCTTCTCATGGCGATGTTCGGCGCAGTGGTGCTGGCACGCAAGCAGATCGAGCTTGGCGAGGATGAGGTTCGCGAAGCAGCGGGCATGCGGCGGCTGGAACTGCACACTGATGAAAAACCCGTCTCGCGGCATCGTGCAGCTGTGGCGTCGATCGGAGGAGGCCAGGAACAATGACCAGCAGCATGCTTTACTGCTCTCTGGCGGTTGACGGCTTCTCGCAGATCTCGATGGGCCATTATCTGCTCATCAGCTCGATCCTGTTTGTGATCGGCCTGATCGGATTTCTGGTCCGGCGCAACATGATCGTCATGTTCCTCTGCACGGAACTGATGTTCCAGGCAGCAGCGATTGCGATGATCGCGTTCAGCCGCTTTCACATGAATGTGTCGGGTCAGGTCTTTGTGATCTTCATTCTGACGGTGGCGGCGGCCGAGGCGGCGCTGGCGCTTGCTTTGGTGGTGCTGTTGTATCGCCGGCGCGAAACGCTGAATGCCGACGCATGGTCGGAGTTGAGGGAATGATGTCTGAATTCACAACGTTCGATTGGCGCCATGCGCCGACGCCGGGTCTGACCGAAGGGAAGACCCGGATCTCTTCGTTGCGCAGTCTCCTCAAGGTGTACCCCGCATGATCGCCACGCTGTCAACCATCACTGCCCCCGCCGCGGGCCCCGCATGGGCAGGCTGGATTCTCTGGCTGCCGCTGATTTCGCTGCTGTTGTGCGGATTGTGCGCAGCAATGAAGGTGCGCAGCAAACTGCCCGCGTGGCTGACGGTGGGCTGTCTGGGCGGATCGTTTCTTGTCACGCTTGCGCTGTATTTCAGCTACACCGAGCCGGTGACAATCCACCTGTTCAACTGGTTCGATATCCGCTGGACCAACGCTGCGGACCAGACAGGTTCATTCATCGCCAACTTCTCGCTGTATGTCGATACGCTCACGCTGCTGTGGATGCTGTTTGTCACCGGCCTGGGCACGCTGATCGCGCTGTACGCCAGCGAGTACATGGAACCGGATGTAGGCAAGGGATACGCCCGGTTCTTTGCGGGCGTGAGCGTGTTCCTCTTTGCCATGAGCTGCCTGGTGATGGGCGACAACCTCGTGATGCTCTATCTGGGCTGGGAGGGTGTGGGCTTCGCGAGCTATTGGTTGATTGGCTATTACTACACTAGGCCAAGCGCCGTAGCGGCAGCCAAGAAGGCGTTTATCATCAACCGCATCGGCGATCTGGGCCTGGCGCTGGGAATCTGGCTGATCTACACGAGCTTTGGGACGGTACAGTACGCTGAGCTTTTCGGCACGCTTGCTGCGCCGCAGGCAGCGACCGTGGACGGCTGGTCGATCAAGGCGATTCCGTTCCTGCTGATGATCGGCGCGTTCGGAAAAAGCGCGCAGATTCCGCTGTATGTGTGGTTGCCTGATGCGATGGAAGGCCCCACGCCGGTGTCGGCGCTCATTCACGCTGCCACCATGGTGACCGCCGGCGTGTACCTGCTGGCGCGCATGTTCCCCGTGATGGAGCTGCATCCCTACGCTCTGCCCACCGTGGCGTGGATCGGCGGCGCAACGGCGCTGCTGGCGGCGACCATCGGCATGGCCCAGTACGACATCAAGCGCATCATGGCCTACTCCACCGTGTCGCAGCTTGGGTACATGTTTGCTGGCGTGGGTGTGCTTACGACCTTCGGCGCAGCGTATCACGTCTTTACCCACGCCTTCTTCAAAGCGGTGCTCTTTCTTACCTGCGGCGCGATCATGCACGGCTTCGCCGGCCAGCTTGATCTGCGCAAGCTCTCCGGCTTGCGGCACATGCCCGGCTGGAAGATCACCAGCTACACCATGCTTATCGGCTGCCTGTGTCTGGCGGGCTTTCCGTTGACCAGCGGCTACTTCTCAAAGGATGCCATCCTCGCTGAGGCATTCGTGAACGAATACGCCGGCCTGGGCTGGCTGCTGCTGTTCACCGCTGGCCTTACCGCGTACTACACCTTCCGTGTGTGGTTCCGCGTGTGCGCAGGTCCGGTGCAGTATGAGATGGGCGAGGAACATCATGGCGAGGAGGCGGAGGATGGGCACGCTCATCAGCCGCATGCCCCGCGATGGGCGATCAATTTTGTGCTGGTGGTGATCACCATCGGCGCGATTCTGGCTGCTGTGCCATACTTTGTGCCAAGCTACGGCGACGGCTGGGTGCATCGCATGGTTGCTGGCTCAAGCGCCGCAGCCGGAATGCCCGACCATCATGGGGCAGGCGCCGATGCGCCTCACGGCACGCTGTTTGGGGCCGATCCGCACAAGGCGATGTATTTCGTCTCGGCGATCGTGGGCATCATCGGCATTGTGATTGCGTGGCGACTGCATCTTGCGAATCGCAAATCGGCTGATGCGCTGCGCACGGCGCTGCTGGCGAATCCCGCCACGCGATGGCTGCCCAAGGCGATGGAAAACAAGTGGTATGTGGATGAGGTGTATCACGCACTGGTGCGGGCGCCGCTGTGGGTTTTGGGACATGTGTTGGCGCTGTTTGATCGCTGGGTGATCGACTGGGCGATTGTTGATGGCATCGCACGGTTCCCGCGATGGCTGGGGCGGTCGTTCCAGCCGCTGCAAAATGGTGCGCTGCAGAGCTATGCCGTTTCGATGGCCGGCGGCGTTGGATTGGCGATTGTGCTGGTGGTGATCATCATGCCGTATGTGCGGCCGATGCTGGAGAGGTTGTTCCAATGAGTGCGGCGCTTTTGCTGCTTCTACCGTTGATTGGTGCGCTGGGGGTCGTCCTCGCGCCGGCGCGGCACGCCAAGTGGATTGCGCTGGCGGCCAGCACGGCCACGTTCATCATCAGCGCGATCATCGCTGTCGGATTCAGGCACTGGAGTTCAGCCAACTTCGGTCTGGAAGAGAGTTTGGCGATCCTGCCGGAGTTCGGCATCAACCTCAGCATGGGAGCGGACACCGTCTCGCTGCTGCTGATCCTGCTGACGACGGTTCTGATGCCGCTGTGCGTGTGGGGATCGTTCACCGCAGTGACTGAGCGGCTCAAGGAATACTACGGCTGGCTGCTTGTACTTGAGACGGCGATGGTCGGCGTTTTCCTGGCCCGCGACCTGATCTTCTTCTATGTGTGCTTTGAACTGACGCTGGTGCCGATGTTCTTTCTCATCGCCATTTATGGCGGAAGCGATCGGGCCAGGGCGTCGTACAAGTTCTTCATCTACACATTTACAGGTTCGCTGATTACGCTTGCCGGTCTGCTGTATATCGCATGGCAGCACGCCATTGCGCATGAGAATCAGTGGACGTTTGACATTGCTTTACTGACTGAAACCGCTGCAGCCATGTCGCCCACACAGCAGGCGTGGATTCTGCTGGCGCTGATGGCAGGGTTTGCGGTGAAGGTTCCGCTGTTTCCGGTGCATACCTGGCTGCCGCTGGCGCACACCGAAGCGCCGACCGCAGGGTCGGTGGTGCTGGCGGCTGTGCTGCTCAAGCTGGGGACATACGGGCTGTACCGCTTTGTGCTGCCGATGACTCCGATGGCTGTGGTGGAGTATGCTCCGCTGATCGCCATCTTGTCGATCATCGGCATTCTCTACGCAGCGCTCGTCTGCTGGGTGCAAAACGACATCAAGAAGCTCGTGGCATACTCGTCAGTCAGCCACCTTGGCTTTTGCGTGTTGGGCCTGTTCACGCTCAATCCGCTGGGCGTGCAGGGCAGCGTGCTGTACATGATCAACCACGGCTTGTCGACTGGGGCGCTGTTCTTCCTCATCGGCATGATCTACGAGCGCTACCACACGCGCGATATGGACCAGCTCAGCGGTCTGGCGCGGCGCATGCCCGTGTGGGCCTTCTTTATGGTCTTTTTCGTGATGGCCAGCGTGGGCCTGCCTGGCCTGAACGGCTTTACGAGTGAGTTTCTTTGTCTGATCGGCACGTTCGCCGCCAACCCGGTCAATCCGACATACCCCGGCGTGCTCGGACCGTGGTATGCAGCATTTGCGGGCGTGGGCATGATCCTTGCCGCAATGTACCTGCTCATCATGGTCGGGAAGGTGGTCTGGGGGCCGTTGAAAGAGCCGCACGGCACGGGGCACGATGGGCACAGTGAATTGCCTGCAGACCTTACGTTGCGTGAGATCGGCGTTCTCGCGCCGCTGGCGGTGTTGTGCGTGTACATCGGCCTGCAACCGGTCAAGTTCACCAACGCGCTTGAGGCGCCCATTGAAACCGTGCTGGCCCACTATCCAGAGATCGTCGAACGAATGAACGGCAACGAAATCCGCATGGCCAACGAACTTCAAGAGCACACCCCGACGGCTGAGCACTGGCGCATGGTGACAACAGCAGCAGAGGAAGCGGTCGTCGTCGAGCCTGCTGGCGAATCGCTTGCGGCGCTTCATGTAATCCCGGAGGCAGGAGGCCGTGTCGATGGCTGACAGACTGTGGTTCATTCTGCCGGAGATATGGCTGTTTGTCGGCGTGGTGACGGTGTTTATTCTCGGCCTGTCGCCGAATAAACGCCTGCGCGATTCCCTGCCGCTGGTTACCGTGGGCTTTCTGACGGTGGCGTTTGTTTTGGTGCCGTTTGTGTATGACGGTGCGCGCGGCCAGGAGATCCTCAGCGGCTCCGGGGCGTTGTTCCTGATGCCGATGATCGGCAAGTACGTGAAGATGGTCGTGTGCGCGATGGGCGTTGCGCTCGCGATGGTGGCGGTGGGGCTGATCGATCGGCGACTGGAAGCGGCGGTGGAGTCGGGCCGCGTGGCGTTTGATCCCATCCGCGCCAATCGAGGCGAGTTCTATGCGTTTTTCCTGCTCAGCCTCATCGGCGTGATGCTGGTTGCCAACGCCAACGACCTGATCTGGCTGTTCCTTGCGCTGGAACTGACCAGTCTGCCGACGTACATCATGGTGGCCATCAGCCGCGGTTCGCGGCGGGCGCAGGAGGCGGCAGTCAAGTACTTCTTCCTCGGCGCGATGGCGGCAGCGATGTTCCTGTACGGCTTTGCGCTGCTGTATGGATCAACCGGCACGCTGGTGCTGACGGAAATTCGCGATGCCTTTGCCCTGCAGGCAGCCAACGGGGGCATCAACCTCATCGGCATCGTGGGCATGATCCTCGCTCTGCTGGGCATTGCGTTCAAGATTGCTGCGGCCCCGCTGCACTTTTATGCAGCCGACGTGTACGAAGGTGCCGCTGCATCAGTGACCGCGTTTCTGGCGTTTGTGCCCAAGACCGCCGGCATGGTGGCGATCATTCTGCTGCTGAGCACGGTCGGCTGGTCGGGCCACGGCATGATGGTGGACGGCCAGTGGGTTGAGACGACAGGACTGCCCTGGCCCATTCTGACGGCGCTGTGGATGATCTCAGTGCTGACGATGACGCTCGGAAACGTCGGCGCCATCCTGCAAAAATCCGTGAAACGGGTGCTGGCGTACAGTTCGATCGCGCATTCCGGCTACATGCTCATCGGCATCATTGCTGGCCCTGGCGCCGGCATCAACGCAGTGCTGTTTTATCTGCTTGCCTATGGCGTGATGAACACCGCCGCTTTTGCGGTATTGGCTGGGCTTGAGCGACAAGGCCAGGAAATCGAATCGATGGAGGATCTGGCTGGCCTGCGCGTGCGTCATCCGGGCATGGCGGTCGTGATGGCGCTGGCGTCGGGCTCGCTGCTGGGCGTGCCGCCGCTGCTTGGTTTCTGGGGCAAGCTGTACCTGTTCATCGCAGGCGTGGTGGTCGGGCAGATCCCGCTGGTGATCATCGCCTGCCTCAACAGCGCGGTGAGCGCGTGGTATTACCTGCGGCTTGTTGCATTGCCGATCATGGGCAAGCCGAGTGCGCAAAGCGAGACGATCGTGCGCAGCCCGTTCCCATGGGCTCGCTATGCAGGCATCGCCACTGCGGCGCTGGTTGTCATCCTGCCGCTGTTTCTCCAGCCGCTGTTCAGCGCAACCCGGGAAGCGGGTGAAATTACCGCTGCTCCGGCGCAGGCTGCTGATTCGAGTGTGCCGTCGCTGCCTGCAACAGCCCAGGCCCAGGCGCTTGTGCCGTTGTCGCCGCACACTGCATCAACTGCTGCTGCAGTTGCGAGATGATTGCCTTTTGTTGCTGTTGAGGCACATCATCAACAACGCGTCTTCGGTTTGCGTCAGATCGAGCAGGAGCGTCTGGTATTGCCGAACGGGCGTGAATCCAAGCGCTTCAAGTTCGATGTTGCGGTCACGATCGCCGCATACTTTGCAGGCAAAGGAAGCGTGCCGCCGGACTGCGGGGGCTGCAGCATGACGCGAATTTCAGTAGGAAAGATCACCCACTCATTGCGATGAGGCGATTGCAGTTGTTGTGATCGCCTTGCGCAATGCTGCGATCATGGGCCAGCGATTTCCCTGACGCCGACAGTGCACGTAGTGCTTGTACCCGTTTTTCATCATCGTCACCATCCGTGATGCGCTTCGCTCCCAGACAGTGCTGACCGGAACGCGGCGAGGGCCGAACGCCTCCTTGAACCGGCCCCAACTGCCATAAGCGGATACAAAGTCGTATTGCTGAAGGCCAGCCTGCCTGGCGTGACAGATTGCCTCCCATTGCATCAGGCTGTGGGCGTTGAGATATCGGTACTTCAAATACGACGCCCCAGCCCAGTAGTACATGGTGTGTGAATCACGAAGCAGGATGATGCTGGCGACCCGTTCGCCGTTGTGATAGGCCGAGAGAATCTGCATCGCCCCTGCGGGAACCAGGTGATCCCACATTGCATGCAGAAAGCGGCGGGTGAACGGCGGCGACGTGTTCGATTGCGCAAATGTCTCAACCGTCATGCGCCAATACTCGTTGAGACAACTGCTGCTGGATTCATATCGTATTGCCAGATTATGCCGCATCGCCTGACGGATATGGTTGCGGCACTGACGGCGGAAATTGGCCCAGAGCGTCTGCTCATTTGGCTCCAGGCTCAGCAGCATCGTCTCGAAGCGCGTGATGCGAGAAAACCCCATCGGCCGCAGATCAATCGGGCGAGACGCATCGCGCACCTTGCAGGCGAGATAAGCGCATTTTTTCAACTGCCGATGCGAGAGCATGGTCTGCATGGCTGCATGAACATCAGCATCGGGTTTGAACAGCGGACCGAGATAAATCGTGTTCCATCCCGGCATGGGCGAACCGATCATCCGAAGCGGCCCTTTGTGAACGATAAAGCAGGGCCAGATCGCTTCGCACTGATCGTCTCGCATGCACCGAAGCAGCATCGGTTCAGCGTCATGCACAGCAGCGATCAATGTGAGCCATGGCAACTGATGAAAGACAGTGTGTTCAGAGAACGTCTGAACCAGACCATCCCATTCACGTTCCGGTGTGAGGTTGGCTGTCAAACTCGATGCGATCAATTCCATCACACCGCCCTCCATGGACTCGGTTTGCTTCACCGGTAAGTGGTAGCAAACCATGTCGCATGGCGTTTGTCACTAGGGCAGTTCGCCGAATTGTTGCTGTTCGCAGCCTCCAGAGTTGGCTGGCTGATCGCGATGTGCTGGCAGATCGTGTAGAGCGGCGCGTCGATGCGGCATGAGCATGGCGCTGTCTAGCGCCGCACCGGGTGCGCTGTTACCAATGGCAGTCAGCCTTAGCCATTGCCATCGGCGCTGCTTGCCTGTCGCACGCGGCTTTCCTGCAGCACGAAACCCGCCACCGCGGCGACGGTGACCAGCAGCGGCACAAGATAGGGGTTGGCCGTCAAGCTCTGGCGGATCGGCTCATCCCAATTGGGAACGTGCATCAGCAAAGCGATGCTGCCAAGCACCACCATTGCGCCGCCGCCAACCGAGGTGAACAGCACCACCACCAGTCGAAATACGACAAACGAAAGCATTGCCAGCGCGATGAAGCCCATGCATGCGCCGGCCCATTGGGCATCAGCAGGGGAGGCGTTGACCAGCGTCCACGCGTTGGCTCCCAGAAACGCGCCGGTGAGGCCGCCGAATACCGCAACCGTCCACCGGAGCATCGGCGTGGCGATGATGGCGAAAAGGATGCCCAGCGAGACCGCCACGATGATCGAGCGCCCCATCTGCTGACTGAGCAGATGCCCGACAAACAGTCCCAGCAACAAGGCCAGCGTCACCACCACCCATTTATGCCACTGGTATCCGTTGAGCACGCACAATATGCCCACCACGATGATGATCGGAGCGTAGATCATGGGCAACGCGCTGAGCGCATTGAGCAGCTTGTCGGGATTGGTCAGAAGATCGAACTGTTCGAACGCTGCTTGAAACGACAAGCCGCTGGTTGTTGCAGTGGCAAGGGTGGTGTTATGCAAATCGACAATGTGATGGAACATGGTCATGGCGAGGCTCTCGCGTGAGTGCTGCGTGCAGGGGCAAAGTGCTCAAGGCTCGTGCCCACGAACCCCGCGCAGGCGCCCGGCACCGCCCATTGAAGGGCGCGATCGTTCACTGACTTCGCACCCCGTGCATATTGCTCAACTGTTCTTATCGGCTGGTGAGCGGTGGAACCTGAACTGAATCACCACGCCAATCGCAGTGGTGATGAGCCAGACAGCCAGCCACGCCATGCTGCTGGCAGGCATCCACGGGCCTTCTGAGAACCCAAATCGAGCCGCCAGCGTCCATGCGCTGGAAAGCCACAGGATCGATCCGCCCATGGCTGCGACGGCGCTGTCAGCAAAATTGCGGGTCAGCACTCCCATCAACCCCCCCAGCAATCCGCCCAGCAGGGCTGCGATCGTGAGCATCGGGCGAAGCGACTCGGGCGTCTTTTCCCACTCCGCTTTCCCAGCGTCAAGAACACGCTTGAAGAATGCCCGCACCTGTTCAATATGCTGCTGGGCCTTCTCAGAGAGGCCGAATTTTTCATTCAGCGCCTCAAGCTCGTCCTTGACGCTGCTCTTGGCCGCATCAAGCCCCATGGCGATGTGCTCTCGCATCTCCGGCTCATCGTATTTGTTGAGCAGGGCGGCCATTTCCTCCAGGGTGAGCGCTGCGCGCTGGTTGGCTTCAGCGTCGGTAGCCAGCGAGGGGACGCCGCTGCGATGCTGCAATTCTGAAACCGTCAGCACCCCCAGCGGGACAGCAAGCGCAAAAAGTGCCGCAAGCGACACTGCTGCTGCAATGCGGTAGGCGACGATTGCCAGGATCGCCAGCAGCAGGCTGCCTGCCAAACCACCGGCCCAGAGCGGCATGCCAATGTGCAGCGATTCGCTGACGATCAGGCCGGCAATGCCGCCCACGACCACGCCGGCCAGCACAAATGCCACCCGCAGCAATTTGCGGCCGACGGCCCAGAGCACCAGCCCAACCACGATCAACACCATCAACGGCACCAGACCGCTGTTGGGCAGATCGCGCATGATGTGGGCAATTTCATTCATACCAGAAGATGGCACGGCGGCTTGAAGCATTCTGCACTCTGCTTCTTTGGGAATGGCTGGCTTCGCCTTGCGGTTCAAATATGGTACCAGCCTTCAATCGCCCGGTCGCTTCAGACCAGACAGTTCGCTCACGCGGAAGCCGATTGTTTGCGTTGTGACCACGCTGGCAGGTCTCTACCATAGTGGGCATGCGCTTGACAATTGCAGCAGTTGCAACCGTGCGTGTGCGGCAAATGGCGGCAGCCAGCCTGATCGCGATCCAGTTCGCCATCGGTCAATCTGGCGGATCCGTATTCGCCCAGCAGGTCAAAGCTCCAACCGAGGATAAGCCAATGTCCGCGCCGCAATCCGCCAGGCAGTCGCAGGCAGCCCATGCCAGCGCTGATCACAATAACGATCGCAAACCGAATCGACTGATTCATGAAACCAGTCCTTATCTGCTGCAGCACGCGTACAACCCGGTTGACTGGTATCCGTGGGGCGAGGAAGCCTTTCGGGCAGCGCGCGAGCAGGATAAGCCCATCTTTCTCAGCGTCGGCTATTCGACATGCTACTGGTGTCATGTGATGGAGCGGGAGAGCTTTGAAGATCCCGAGATCGCAGCTCTGATGAACGAACATTTCATCTGCATCAAGGTTGACCGGGAAGAGCGGCCGGATGTGGATGACATTTACATGACCGCGGTGCAGATACTCACCGGCAGCGGGGGGTGGCCGATGTCGGTCTTCCTTGAGCCGCATTCCTTGCAGCCGTTCATGGCAGGCACATATTTTCCGCCCCGCAACAAGTTCGGCCGGCCGGGGTTTCCATTTGTGTTGCAGCAGATGTCAAACGCCTGGACCACGCAGCGTGAAGCAGTGCTCGAACAGGCGCAGCGCGTCGCGCAGGCGGTCATCGAGCAGCACACGCTTGCTGCGCAGCCGCAGCCGCAGCCGCTCGGATCGCGCATTGTTGATGAGGCCGTTGCACAACTGCTTGCCAGCTACGATGCGCAGAATGGCGGGTTCGTCGGCGCAGCCCAGCGGGCGCCGAAGTTTCCAATGCCCGTTTATCTGGAATTTCTTATCGGCGCAGCGTGGGACAGCGCTCGTCCGCGCGCTGCGGTGATGCACACCCTTGATCGCATGGCGATAGGGGGCATGTACGATCAAATCGGCGGAGGCTTTCATCGCTACAGCGTCGATGAAAAATGGCTCGTGCCGCATTTCGAAAAAATGCTCTATGACAACGGCCAGCTCGCATCGCTGTACGCCAGAGCTTATGAACTGACCAAAGACGACTACTACGCTGAGATTGTGCGCGAAACGCTCGACTACGTGCTGCGCGAAATGACTGATGACAGCGGCGCGTTCTACAGCGCACAGGATGCGGAGGTCAATGCCCGTGAAGGCGGCAACTATGTCTGGGTTGAGCAGGAAGTGCGGGACGCGCTCGCAGCCGCCTCACTGGGTGATGACGATATTGCGTTGGCGCTTGAAGTCTACGGCTTTACGCAGGGCACGAACTTTCAAGACCCGCATCATCCCGAAGACGGCCCGAAGAACGTTGTGCATCTCATCGACAAGCCCGATGCGCTTGCCCGTCGACTGGGCATGTCGCTTGATGAGTTCAATGGCCGGATCAATCGCATCAATGCAGCTTTGCTGGCAGCGCGTAACAAGCGGCAACAGCCTGGCATTGATGACAAGATTCTCGCTTCGTGGAATGGCTTGATGATCGCAGGCTTTGCTGACGGCGGGCGCGTGCTGCGGGAGCCTCGCTACATTGAAGCTGCTGAGCGGGCTGCACGGTTCATTCTGGAGCACATGCGGGCTTCAGACGGCGGCCTGTTGCGCAGCTCGCGCAACGGCGAAGCGAAGATCGATGCGTTTCTCGAAGATTACGCCATGGTTATTCGCGGCCTGCTCGCGCTGCATCGCGCAACCGGCGATCGCCGCATGCTCGAACACGCACGGAATCTGGCGGACATGGCCCGGAAGCGATTCTGGGATGAATCCGCCGGCGGGTACTTCGATACGCTCGAAGGCCAGACTGATCTGTTTGTCCGCATCAAGTCGGTGAATGACGGCTCTGTGCCCAGCGGCAACGGCGTGATGCTGCACAATTTGCTTGATCTTCATGAAGCCACCAACCGCGCAGCATATCTCGACGATGCTGTTGCAGCACTGCGCGCCTTCAGCAGCGCGATCGAAAAACATCCCACTGGCGCGGCGCTTTCAACGCTGGCGCTCAAGCGAATTGTTGATCGCTATCCGCAGAAACTCGAGTTCGAAGATGCCGCATCGATGACCGCCGGACGCGCAGCGCCCGGACTTGGCGGCCTCGGCGGGTATGGCGCTCACGTCGAGCCGGTCACGCTTGCTGTTGAGCCGGAAGAAGTTGAGGTCAAGCCCGGCGTGCCCGCGCAGTTTAACGTTGTTTTGCGGATGGCTGAAGGTTACCACATCAACGCGCATCAACCCGGCGCTGATTATCTGGTGCCGCTGAAAATCGAGCTCACAGGATGCGAAGGTCTTTCGGCAAAGGTGGAGTATCCCGCCGGCGAGCGTTATACCGCTGAGTATGCTGACGGAACGATCAATGTGCATCACGGCACGCTGATGGTGCCCGTTCGTATCGAACAAATCGGCGTATTCAGTGGTCGACCGCAACTGGTCATCACCTATCAGGTCTGCACCGATCGTGAATGCCTTCAGCCCAAGCGCGAACTTGTGGGTGTGCGAATCTTCGCGGAACGGTGATGAGCTAAATTAAGAATGAAGATTACGGAATTCGCCGGTCTTTCATCGACTCGGGCACGCTGCGGTGGCTGTTTTCATCTGCGCTTAGCCAATGAAGCCGACGCACGTGAGTTGTGCCGCCTATCCTTGTTTATCAGCCAATCACGATCTAAGTGCGCATGAGAGGCGCGCTTCGTCAACGATTCACTTTGAAAATACAAGGAGAACGCGATGCCGATTCGAAATGCCACGGCGGTTTGGGAAGGCGGATTGCGCGATGGTCAGGGACATATCGCACTGGGCAGCGGCGCGTTTGAAGGCGCGTATTCATTTGCAGGTCGATTCGAAAACGGCAGCGGCACCAATCCCGAAGAACTGATCGGCGCCGCGCATGCGGGATGTTTTTCAATGGCGCTGGCGCTCATGCTTGAAAAGGCGGGGTTCCGGCCGCAACGCATCGAATCGGCTGCCAAAGTTCACATCGATAAGGTCGGCGAGGGCTTTAAGATCACGCGAATTGATCTGACGACCGATGCCACCGTACCCGGCATTGATGAACAGTCGTTTCGCCGCTACGCCGAAGATGCCAAGAACAATTGTCCGGTTTCTCAGGCGCTCGCAGGAACGCAGATTCAGTTGCAGGCAACGCTCTCAGGCGCGTCGGCAGCCGCCAGATAATTCAGTGACGGGATTCACCTGCTGCTCTGGCCCTGCTGCGGAGTTCCACAAGCCGATCAAGCAGCGCTGCCTGTGCGGGATGAATCTTTCGCTGCGCATCGTCAATTGTGAAGAATGATGCGCGATCAACTTCCGGGAACGATATAAATTGACCGGAGTTGGGAGGCCACTGCATGGTGAACTGATTGCTGCGGATACTGTCAGGGTCGCATGTGCCTTCAAATGCCCATGCGTGAATGATCTTGCCCGCTTTTTGCCTGATCTGTCCCAGCGAGTGAAACGGGCTATGCGGTCGTATGCCCGTTTCCTCCTCAAACTCGCGGATGGCTGCGGTCAGTTCATCTTCACCAGGTTCGATCTCGCCTTTGGGAATGGTCCATGCGCCTTCATCCTTATGCTGCCAGTACGGCCCGCCGGGATGAACCAGCAATACCTCAAGCTGCCCCTCGCGTTCCCGGTACATGAGCAAGCCGGCGCTGATGCGTGCCATGCGGTCATGATAATGGGGCTGATCAGGAAGCGGTCGTCAACTGGGCGTCAGAATCAGAAGATGATCACACCCACTGCGACCAAGACCGCAAGCCCCAGGCCGAAGATTCCGACGACGACCGCAATAAGGCTCACCAGACCGCCGCCCACGCGCGGCGATGCGGAGACAACCAGCCCGATCAGTCCGACGATGACCGCCAGCAGCGATGTGATGATGCCCCAGAACGGGTGACCGAAAAAGCTGAGGATGACGCCGATAATGGCTGCTGCAATGGCGATGATGCCAGCCGTGCTGGTGCGCTGCTCGGTTGTGATGTGCATTTCTCGCGGCATATTGTCCGACTGTAGTTTCCGCGATGAAGAGACCCAAGCAGGCTCATGGCGAATCGGCAGCTGAATCAGAATCCGACCCGATCTCGTCTCGTATTGATTCAACGATGTGTTTGCTGCGCGAAACAAAGCATTCTTCACGCCGGCAGTCATTGCGAGGCGTAACGGCTATCGCTCCTGCAATTCATCTCATCAGTTGTTATGTAGCGATGTCATGGAATGCACACATCGGTGCCTATCGGCTCTGCGGTTTTTCATGCTGTTCTTCCTCTTTATTATGTTTTTGCTGTTCCGCCTGCTGTTTTTCCTTTTGATCGTCCGGCTCGGCATCGCGGTGTTGCTGGTGTTGCGGCTGATCGTTGCCCAGCATTGTGACTTCCCGATCGCCCAGGGCATCGTGCACATACAGCCCTTTCACAACCACCATGGCCGCTGCTGCCAGCGGTGAAGCCAGCAGCAGACCAAGAGGGCCAAGTAATACGAAAAACAGCACCTGCGCTACCACCGTGATTGCAGGCGGCAGCGATACCGTCTTCTGCTGAATCAGCGGCGTGACGACATAGCCTTCAGCAGACTGAACCGCCAGATAGAGCAGCGTCACGTAGATCGCGGTCGTCGGACTGTCAACAAGCGCCAGCAGAATCGCAGGCGCAGCGGCAATGACCGGCCCGATGTTGGGCACGAAATCCAGGAACGCAGCAACGATGCCCAGCGCCAGAAACAGCGGCACGCCGAGCGCCCACAGCCCGGCTGCAGTGCATGCGCCCACAAACACCATTGAGATTGCCCGGCCGATGAGCCACCACTTGAGCACGTGGTTTACCGCGCCCAGCATCTCTCTTGCGCGATGCCGTCGATGCGGCGGCACAAGGCGTACAAATCCCTCGTAATACATGCGAGGCGATGCAGCGACATAAAGACCAATAAACAAAACGATGAACACGCCGCCGATGATCGTCGTCGCTTGCGACAGCACTGTTGCTGCACCGGCAGCCACACTCGGCCGCGACGGCACGAGCCTGTCGGATGCCAGAACGTCTTCTAGTAGCGCCTGCCCCCATTCGTATTGTCGAAGTTCCTCAGTAAGCTCGCGCAGCGCCTGCGGCAGGGTGGTGCGCAGTTCGTCAACCTGTGATGCGACCTGCGGAAAGAGAAACCACACCAAAGCCGATATCACCGCAATCAGCCCCGTTAGCACGATGCCGAACGACCACGAATCGGAAAACCCCGATATGCGGCGCACGCCATCGGTCAGCGCACGGAGAAAAACCGCCAGCAAAATACCCGCAAATGCAAGCAGCAGAACGTACGCCACCGCCCAGAGCACCAGCAGCAGCAATACAACGACCGACGCAATGCCGACGGCAATCAGAACGCGGTGGACAAAGGGCGAGAGCTGTGAATGCTGCTCAGCCGATTCTGCTGAAGTTGCTGCGGCTTTTTCATTCCTGTCTGTGCCGAACTGATCTTGATCAGAATGATGCGCCCGTGAGGCGGAATCGTCAGCAGGGCGGCGCGCAATCATGAGCAGAACTCGCGCAAATCTCAGAACTCATCCCGAGGCACGCCTCAGACTGTCAGCGTGTGGGTTTCCAGCAGTGTGATCGTCGATCGTTGAGCGTTCGCGGTGATGATGTCACGTGACGCGGTGATGTGCTGGATTGATCGCGTTTGGCTTATTCATTCGATCACCGCCTGATCGACTTCCTCACGCCGAACAAGCTTGCAGTAGCGGCTTTTTCGTCCCCCTTCAGTTTCATCCTGATATACCATTGCCATGTTGCGCTCGTCGAATCGCTGAAAGAACTCCTCCCAGGAAATCTTTTTGACCTCCTCGTTCCAACGTTCATTCAGAAAATCAATGCGCATGTCGGTGTCGGTCGACAGATTTCCACCGGCACGCGTTACCGCAACGGGCTGTCCGCCGCGTTCTTCAGCCCATCGTCGAATGGTGTCATGATCGGTGGTTATTTTCGATTCGCCCGCCATGGCGTGCTGCTCCAGATGCGGTTCAGGCGTTGGTTGAGGGTTGATGATGGATGTTTGAGATTGTGAATGGATGAGCGATTGCGTTGTAGCGTAGATGGTTCAGGCTGCAAACCCATGCGAAAGACAGCGTAAAAAAGTGGCAGGCGTCCGTTATGGATGAGTTGTTGTTCAACTCCTGCCCGCCTGCTGTGCATGCGACAGGAGCATGATTGTGAGCGCCAGCTGGCAGGGCTGCACTTGTTCGGCATTTCGACCTACGATTGACAGTGCTGTATCGCGTTATTCATGCCCTGAACGCCTGGTTCACCATTGCGATGTTCTGGTGCTACCTGGTGATGTTCCTGATCGCACTGCCGATGATGTTCGTCTTTCCGCCCGGCACGCTGCTGCTGCTGTTCATCGGTCTGGCCAGCCTGATATTCGTGATTCCGGCGGGCAGAATCCTGAGCTTCACCGAGCACGTTGTGGCGCGATCATCGCTGGCGCATCACAAATGCCCCAGGTGTCAGGGTGAGCTTTTGCCTCGCAGCGCCCCGGACGAACCGTGGGAATGCCGTTCATGCCACGCTCGCTATCAGCCCACGGGTGAGCTTGTCGAAGGCGAGCCGGCTCAAGCATGATCGTATTACCGATTTCGCTGTTGCTGTTGATATCGATGGGGGTCACATGATTCTGCATCCATGCCTGAGCATGTATACGCGACATCGCTTGCAAATCTGCCTGCGGAAAAACACAGCAATCGCCCATCGGGATTGCACTCTAACTTGGCATTGACCAGCACAACCGGACCATGACGCCTCCTTACCATCATCGTCATCACAGCCAAGGCGTGCTCTGCTTTGACCAGCAGCACCCTTTCAGATGCCGATGCCGCCTGTTCAAAGCCGATCAATCGACGCTTCCGCTCAACTCGTCACGCTGGTCACAGTTGTGGTCATCGTTACGGTGCTGTCGATCGCACGTGAGGTATTCATTCCGCTTGCGCTTGCGGTCTTGCTGAGCTTTCTGCTTGCGCCGCTGGTGAATCGGGTGCAGCAGCTGGGCTTCGGTCGTGTGCCTGCTGTCCTGGTGGTTACCGCGCTTTCATTCGTGTTCATCGGCGCAATAGGGTGGCTTGTCGCTGGTCAGGCCATTGAACTGGCAGCCGATTTGCCCCGATACCGCCACAACATTCTTGAAAAAATTGAAACGGTCAATCTGCCGGAGGGCGGGTTGTTAGGGCGTGCTGCTCAGAGCATTCGCGAACTCAGCCAGGACATGATCGCAGCGGCGCAAAGCGAGGAACCAGCACCGTCGACAACGCCGCCTGCGCCCGAACCCATGCCGGTACAGATCGTGGAGCCGCCTGCGCGACCGCTTGAAGTCATCGGCCGAACACTCGCGCCGCTGCTGGCGCCGCTAGCGATGGCGGGCATCGTCATTGTGTTTGTCATCTTCATGCTGATTCAGCGCGAAGATCTTCGCGATCGCATGCTGCGTCTGATTGGTCCCGGCCGCCTCACCGCCACAACCCAGGCCATTGATGATGCTGCCCATCGTGTCAGCCGCTATCTGCTGATGCAGTTGATCGTCAACGCAACCTACGGCACAGCCGCTGCGATCGGCCTGTACTTCATCGGATTGCCCAACGCGCTGTTGTGGGGCGTACTGGCAACCTTGCTGCGGTTTATTCCTTATGTCGGCCCGTGGATCGGCGCTTCGATGCCCATCGCGCTTTCGTTGGCAGCGTTTGACGACTGGACCAGGCCGCTGGTTGTTGCAGGAATGTTCATCGTTCTCGAACTGCTGAGCAACAACCTGATGGAGCCGTGGCTGTACGGCATGGGCACGGGCGTGTCGCCGGTGGCGATCATCGCCTCGGCGGTATTCTGGACCTGGCTGTGGGGGCCGATCGGCCTGGTGCTGGCCACGCCGCTGACGGTTTGTCTTGTGGTGGTCGGCCGCTATGTGCCGCGTCTGGAATTTCTGAACATTCTGCTCAGCGATCAGCCGGGACTTCCTCCGCAGGCGCGCGTGTATCAGCGTCTGCTGGCGATGGATCAGGAAGAAGTCTTTCAGATTGCTGACGAGTATCTCAAAGAGCGATCGTTGCTCGATCTTTATGAGTACGTGCTCTTGCCCGCACTCAGCATGGCTGAGCACGATCGACATCATGGCATACTCGATCAGGCGCGATCCGAGTTCATCTATCGCAGCATGCGCGGCCTGGTTGAAGAACTTGGCGAACGTGCGCGGCAGGCGACTTTGATTCAGGACGAGAACGAACGCCTCGCTGATGATCTTGCCGCTGCAGGCACAAACGCGCCGGAGCAGACGCCTGCTACTGATGGCAAGTTTGTCCTGTGCCTGCCGGCACGTGACGAGGCGGATGAAATTGCTGCGATGATGCTGGCACAACTGCTGGAGGCACAGCACATTCGCGCAGTGGCGCTTCCGATGACGAACCTGGCTTCAGAGAAGCTGGAATTTGTGGAGCAGCACAATCCAACAGCCGTGTGCATCTCAGCGTTGCCGCCGTTGGCAGTGATGCACTCTCGCTATCTCTGTAAACGTCTCAGCGCGCGATTTCCGGACATGACTATCGTGGTTGGTTTGTGGCATGCGGTCGATCTTCTGCATGCTCAGAAGCGCATCCAAACGTGCGGCGCATCGCGCGTGGTGAGCACGTTGCCGCAGGCCCTTGAGTTGCTGACTGCGTAGGGTGCATGCCGCAGCCTGCCTCGTCAGGGCTTGCGAGCGCCTGGCTAATTCTGAACCGACGCGGCGTCACTGGGCATGCTGGTCCCTTACCGGGTCTTTGCCGGGGCTTTGCACTTGTGTGTGCTGCGGGAAACCGGTTCAAGACCCGGAGAAGTTCAAACTGGCTTTCCGCTACAGCTTCGCAGTGCTGTAACCCCATAATGCGCGGTTCCATGAGGCCACACCTTGGGGTGCTCCACTTGAGAGTTAAACGCTGCCGAAAACAATTGACACTCAATGTCAGATCAATTCCAATATCTGGATATGGCTGTTTTTCTCGGTCGATCTGCTGCCTCGAATGCAACGCTTTATGCTCGTCGCTGGTCGTCAGTGCCGGATGATGCAATACTCGCGGATGCGTTGGTGATTTATTTGAAACTGCCAAAGCGGACGCTGCACAAACTGGCCCAAGAGAGTTCTGCCCTTGGTCATAAAGTGAGAGGACATTGGCGGTTTCAGCATATACCAATTGATGCTTGGTTGTGTGGCGGGGGAGCAGTCCAATGATTCCAGTTTCACCGTACCAAGCATGTTATTACGCCCACGAACTTACGCGACTTGGCGCAGTTGGCGAGATGGATCGGCTGTCAACGACGCTTTTTGATTCCAAGGTCGATCTGAATCCGCATCAGATAGATGCCGCCCTCTTTGCAATCTCCAACCCCCTTCAAAAGGGCGTAATTCTTGCAGACGAAGTCGGACTCGGCAAAACGATTGAAGCCGGCCTTGTGCTGTGCCAGCGCTGGGCTGAGCGTCGGCGTCGCTTGATCGTCGTTTGTCCTGCACATATCCGCAAACAGTGGCAGGCTGAGCTTACCGAAAAATTCAACCTGCCTTCCGTTGTGCTTGACCGCCGGTTATGGAACCAGCTTCGCGCTGATGGCTATCCGAACCCGTTTGACTGCGGGAAAATCGTAATCATCTCTTACAGCTTCGCGGCGCGGATGAAAGTTGACCTGCGAGTCGTTCCATTTGACCTTGTTGTCTTCGATGAGGCGCACAAGCTCCGTAATGCCTATCAACCCAGTCGAAAGGGCGGCCAAGCAGTGCGGTGGGCATTTGAGTTTCGCGAGAAACTCCTGCTGACCGCCACACCATTGCAGAACTCTCTCTTGGAGCTCTATGGGCTCGGTTGGCTGATCGGCGATCACATCTTCGGTGATAAAAGTTCGTTCCAAACTCGTTACTGCAATGCCGACGGTGACTTGCCCGACCTTCGAGAGCGGCTGTCACAGTTCTGTAAGCGAACGCTCCGCAGAGACTGCCCCTACGTCAATTACACGCGCCGGCAGGCAATGACGCATCCATTTGCACAATCTGAAGAGGAAAAGCGCCTCCATCAGGACGTGTTGGATTTCATGGCCCGCGAAGTCGCCTTTGCGTTCCCACAACAACAGCGACAGCTCATCGAGATGATCCTGTTCAAATCACTGGCCTCATCACCCCAGGCGTTGGCGAGTACCTTGCGTACCATGCGACAGCGATTGATCGCCATTCGTGATAACATCGGCGAAACCGCTGCGGACGATGCGTTCCTCGCCGCCCTGGCCGACGATGAAGATGTCGACATTGAAAGCCTTGTAGAGCAATTCAATATTGAGACCGATGATATTCCGATATCGTCACAGTCGATCCAGGGGCGGTTGTTGGAGGAAGAACTCCGTGAGATCGATTCGCTGATCGAGCGCGCCGAACGAATCACTGCCGACAGTAAATCCAAGGCGCTGCTCAAGGCACTCGATGCCGCGTTCGCTCGTCTTGCGGAACTTGGTGCACGCCGTAAGGCCCTCATCTTTACAGAAAGCCGGAAGACCCAGGCGTTTCTGGCCCACTATCTGGAAGCCAACGGTTATGCGGGCAAGATCGTGGTTTTCAATGGCGCCAACACTCATCCGAGCGCTAAGCAGGCCTATGAGCGGTATGTCAAACGGCATGCCGGCACCGACAAACTCTCAGGCTCCAAGGCAGTCGATATCCGCTCGGCTCTGATTGAAGAATTCCATGACCGTGCGGAAATCATGCTCGCTACCGAGGCTGCAGCTGAAGGCGTTAACCTGCAATTCTGCTCGCTCGTGGTCAACTATGACCTTCCCTGGAACCCGCAGCGCATCGAACAGCGCATCGGGCGCTGTCACCGCTACGGCCAGGAATTTGATGTCGTTGTCGTTAACTTCCTTTCACAGGGCAATCTTGCTGACAAACGCGTTCAGGATCTGCTACAACAGAAATTCAGCCTTTTCGACGGTGTGTTCGGCGCCAGCGACGAAGTGCTTGGCGCAATCGAAGATGGCGTCGATTTCGAAAAGCGCGTCTTGACGATCCTCAAGACCTGCCGTACCGACGCTGAAATCGCCCGGGCGTTCGACGAACTGCAACGCGAACTGCAGGATGTGATCGCCCAGAAAATGACCGCCGCCAGAGAGCAGCTCTTTGAACACTTTGACGCCGACGTTCATGAGCGACTCAAAATCCGCCGCGAGCATGCTCAACTCGCGCTTGACCGGATGGCTGAGCGATTCTGGAAACTAACGCACTGGGCGCTTGATGGATGTGCCGCGTTCGATGACGAAAGGCTTACCGTATTTCTTCAAGCACCGCTGCGTGAAGATATCCCAGCAGGCCAGTATCGGCTCATGTCAATGGTGCGATCCGAAGCCGACTACGCAGCTACAGAAGCGCATCTACTTCGTTTGTCCAGCCCTCTCGGCCAGTGGATGATCGAGAAAGCAAAAGCGCAGCTGCTCCCGACAGCCACCGTCCGCTTCAACGTCTCCGGCTACCATCGCAAAATCAGCATGCTCCAGGCGTTTCTTGGACATCGTGGCTGGCTGCGCCTTGATAAGCTCACGCTTGACAGCGACGCCTGCGAAGAATTCCTGTTGCTGACAGCGGTAACCGATGATGGCATCAACCTCGACCAGGAGCAGGCGCAGCGGCTCATGGATGTACCGGGGGTCGTGTTGGACAGCCAGTCGCCCATTCTCGACGAAGCAACTAACGCTCGCCTGTCCGCTGATGCCGAGCGATTGATCCATGCTACGCTCATCCGTGCTGCGGAACGGAGCGACGCCCGATTCCGCCAGATTCAGCAACAGATCAATCAGTGGGCCGAGGACAAGATCAAAGGCGCAGAACTCGAGCTTGATGCGGTCAAGCGCGAACTTCGCGCCGCCCGCCGACACGCTGAACTCGCCGAATCCCTCCAGCAACGTGAAGAGGCCGAACGCCGTGTTGCCGAGTTGGAGCGTCGTCAGCGTCGCCAGCGTCAGGCTATCTTCGAACTTGAAGACGAAATTGAGTCACAGCGAGCCAAGCTTATCGCAGACCTGAAGCAGCGCGTCGCACAGAAATCACAAACACAGACACTCTTTGCAATACGGTGGGAGGTGGTATGAGTGCCAACAGTCTGATGGTGCCGCAGCTCCTCGGTTCAAAAGCTGCAGCGAACCTGCCGAACACGCCGATTCTCCGGTTGCGCAGGGGCCGCCGCAGCTGTCGGAGCAGGCCTTCGTTCTATGCCATCAAGGCTACGGAACACGAAATTGCTTTTCCCAGGTTTCAAAAACTCGGCTTCCTGACGCAGGCAAGGCTGATTGAACGTGCTCAGGCAGGTGACGTGCAAGCCAGGCAAGAAGTCTGGCTGCGAAACGCGCGCCTGACGTACTCAATCGCCAACAGGTTCCGCTGCCGTCACGATCACATGGCCGACCTTATCCAGGCCGGGGTGTTGGGTATTTCGAAGGCTATCGACAAGTTCAACGTCTCCCTGCTCTTCGATTTTTCCAGCTATGCCTGGCAAGCGGCCTTGCGAGAAATGCAACGCTGTGGCCGTGAAACCGTTTTCAGCATCCGAATCCCGCCCCATCGTTACGTCGACTACGCCCATTTCCGCAAGACCTTCAGCCGGACGAGGACACGCAGTGATTGGTTCGACGCTCGCGAAACACTGCTCGATCGGTTTGGCCAAAGCGATTATCGCATGTTGTTGAGGCTTCACTGTCTCGCCACTCCACAGCCGCTGGAGTCTGCCCGGACCATCGCTGCGCCCGCCAGCGACATCCTGAACCGTCGCATGGAACACGAGTGCTGTCTGGCGCTGCTCGAAGAGGTCAACAAACTGTCCCCGCGCAAGCGCTACATCATCATCCACCGATACGGGTTGTTCAACACGAAGCCAAAAACCCTGAAGGAAATCAGCAAACAACTCAAGCTCACGAGGGAGCGGGTTCGCCAGATCCAGGGCAAGATCGAACACGCCCTCCGCATAGCCATGTATCATCGTGGCTTTCTCGACCGCAAGCCCGCTTCTCCTGCTGCGGGCCAACCAGCAACCATCGAGCCATGACCACTCTCGACGCACCCGTTGCCCGTATCTCCGACAGCCGCTTTGCCGCCCTCAAGGCCAAGCTGCGCGAACTCTTCGAGCTGGACAAGTCCGATCTCGACTTCGGCATCTATCGCATCATCAATGCCCGCAACACCGAGATCACCGAATTCCTCGACCGCCAGCTCAAGGATGTCGTCCGCGACACCCTCAACGAGCACGGCGAGGACGCTACGAAGCAGATCCAGGCCGAACTTGAAAAGACCATTGAAGGCCTGCGCAACGCCGGCCTTGATGACCAGGCCATCGAAGGCGCCAAGAAAGTCCAGGAACTTCGCGCCAAACTGGCCTCCGCCGGCGGCACGGCCGCGGAGGGCCTCGAAGCCGACATCTACAACCACCTCCTGGCCTTCTTCTCTCGCTACTACGACGAAGGCGACTTCATCTCCAAGCGCCGCTACAAGGGCGACACCTACGCCATCCCCTACTCCGGCGAGGAAGTCGTCCTCCACTGGGCCAACAAGGACCAGTACTACATCAAGTCCGGCGAGTGGCACAAAGACTACCGCTTTCGGATTGGAAACAAATCAATCCACTTCAAACTCGTCGAAGCCACACAGGAAGGCGGTGGCGGCAACAATAAGGAGCCCGACGAAGCCAAACGCCGGTACATCATCGACTTCAACAACCCTATCGAAATCTCCGAACGTGAACTGGTCATCCGCTTCCACTTCCGCGCGCCCACCGAGGAAGAAAAGCACAAAGCCGCCGACAACTGCGTCGCCATCTTCGGCGGAAAGTACGCCAAGTCCACCAAAGGCGACGAACGCGAACAATTCTGCGCCCTCGCCGAAAAGGTCGTGCTCGAAGCGCTGACGAGCCGCGATCGCGAAGGCGCGGCATGGCTGAAACATATCACCCAATCCGCGCCCACCGAGGCCAAGCCCAAGCGCACTATCCTCGGCAAGCATCTCGATCACTTCACGGCGCGCAACACCTTCGATTACTTCATCCACAAGGACCTCGGCGGCTTTCTCCGCCGCGAACTCGACTTCTACATCAAGAACGAAGTCGTCCGTCTCGACGACCTCGAGACGCTTCCGCCCGACCACCTGCGGAAAGTCCAGGGCCGCGTGAAGGCCATCCGCCGCGTCGCCGGCCGCATCATCGACCTACTGGCGTCCATCGAGGACTTCCAGAAGAAGATGTGGCTGAAGAAAAAACTCGTGCTGGAAACGAACTGGCTCGTCACCATCGACCGCATCCCCGACCGCCTGCGCGACGTCGTCGCCGCCAACGAGGCGCAGTGGAAGCAATGGGAGGCGCTGGGATTCAGACCCGAAGCCGACGACGCCGGCGAACTGTTCGAAGATCCCGTGTGGGGAACCCGCGAATATCTCGATGCCCATCCAAACCTCGTCGTGGACACCGCGCTGTTCCCTGACGAATTCAAGACCGCACTGCTCGCCAGCGAGGAAATCCTGGGAGGGAAGGCCACACTTGACGAAGCGACCACCGGCGTGCTGATCCACTCCGAAAATTTTCAGGCGCTCAATCTGCTTCAGGAACGCTACCGCGAACAGATCAAGTGCGTGTATATCGATCCACCGTATAACACGGGAAACGATGGGTTCATTTACAAAGATGGCTATGTGGAGTCAAGTTGGCTTAGCCTGCTTGGCCCTCGGCTAGAAGTTGCGCGGGCCTTGCTTTCCGAGAGGGGCGTAACCATGGCGAGCATCGACGACAATGAAGCTCCCCAGCTGACGGCATTGCATGCTTATGTATACGGAAAAACACAATTCGTTGCTCAAATTATTTGGAAACGTCGCAGCACGCCTCCAAACGATAAGGTGATCGGTTCTCAGCACGAATACATCCAAGTGTTCGCAAAGGATGCTCGTTGCGTCGCCCTCAATCTACGGCCACGAGGTAGGGAGCGGCTGGCAAAATACAAAAACCCCGACAATCATCCAAAAGGGCCTTGGGTTCTCGGCGACCTCCAAGCTAATGTCAAAGGAGGTCGTTATGTTTCCTCCCTGCACTTTCCCATTGTCAATCCTCTTACAGGGGAGAAGTACTACCCCAAGAACAAAGGAAATTGGCGTTTCAACGAAGCCAGAATCAAGCAGCTTATTAAAGCCAATGAAATCTACTTTGGCCCCGATGGCCGAGGTTTTCCAAAGCTCAAAAGATTCCTCTGTGATGTGAAGCCTGGCATCACATACACAACGCTTTGGGATTTTGTTCCGATGAACGCAATTGGATCTTACGAATTGGAAGGTCTTCTTGCGGATGGCGCAACCCTAGAGAATCCAAAGCCAAGCGGCTTGATCCTAGAACTGACTTTGCTCGGTGCAGGACCGACGGATTGGGTGCTTGATTATTTTGCGGGCTCAGGCTCAACCGGACATGCGGTGCTTCGCGCAAATCGAGAGCACGAAGCCAGCAAGCGATTCATTTTGATTGAGCTAGGCGCTCATTTCCACACCGTTCTCAAGCCGCGCATTGCCAAGGTGATCTACTCGCCCGACTGGAAGGACGGCAAGGCGCAGTCGCACAACAAGCCCCTGCCCGGCGGCGCGCTCGTCAAGTACTTCGCCCTCGAATCCTACGA
>CAZNPU010000006.1:0-132884 GCA_964575335.1 uncultured Isosphaeraceae bacterium
TATCGCTGGCCACATACGTAAACCGGCCAACATCAAGCAGCACCGAGCGGCTGGTGTCGCTTGCTGACCCGCCGTCGCCGATGTTTGTAAACGTAACTTCGCTTTCCACAATGCCTGGAGGCAGGGCGTTTGCATTGCTGGAAAAACCAATCACCACATCGGCAGCATCACCGGTTCCGTTGAGGGTGATATCCGTCGGCGATGTGCTGCCATTCACTGAAATCCAATTCGCGCCACCCGCCACGCGCACCGTGACCGGCGTGGGACGTGTGCTGGTGATGGTGTACGTTTCCGTTGCGTTGAACGGTCCGCCCACCGGTCCGCCTGCCGCCAACCCGCCCGCCGGCGTCACAGTGAAGCCAATTTGTCCAATCTCCACTGTGTGCGTGCGCACGTACTGAATGCCGTTGGTGGTGTCTTCAAACAGCACATCACTGCTGTATATACCCGCAGGGAGCGAATTCACTGACGCTGCAAGCGACACAGTCACAGTTGCTGAATTGTTGTTCGCCACCGTTCCGCTCACCGGCGAGGTTCCGCCGTTGAGCAACAGCGGCGCATTGCCGCCTGCAACAATGCTCACCGTGTAATTCGCGGCCATTCCGGTGGTGTTCACGATCGAGTATTCCACGCTCGGATCGCTGAACGGTCCGCCGACCACGCCGATGTGTACCGGATGATCCGTCGGCGTCACCGACAACCCTGCGCCCAGCGTGTCAACAAACATTGCGTTCGAGCCAATCGGGTCCAGCCAATCGCTCAAGCGTGTGCTGCTGGTTCCGCCGCCGGTCCATGAAACCGAGAAGCGGCCGTACCAGTCCGAGGTCAAGCTGCTGCACGATGCGTATCCGCCGTGCAACTGTCCCACCACGCGATGGTTCTGATCAAACAGCGGCGAACCCGACGAACCCGGCTCCGTGGTGCCCAGGTCCCATTGGACGACCCGAACGTGTGTTCCGTCGCCGGGCACGGTGGTGCCCAGATAGCTCGTCGTCGGACATTCGTCGTAATCAAAGCTGATGCGCTTTTCATCGGTGTTGGGGTGATGAATGCCCACCGCACTGCTCGGATGCGCTTCGCTGCGGCTCCAGCCGGCATACGTCACGCCCCATGACGGATCGGGATCCTGCGAAAGCTCAACGAGCGTGAAGTCCGACGGCCCATACGAAGCTCGGAACGTCGAGCCGGTCTGGAACATACTCAGCGACCCGTCGCCGCTTCCGCCGCTGGAGCTGCTTCCCACCGGTCGGCACCATGAGTTTTCGTAATTCCAGAACACCACCAGCGATGCAGCATTTCCTGCGTTAATGCCGCAATGGGCTGCGGTCATAAACAGCGGTCGGCGATCTTGGGCTGTGTTGTTCACCATGAATCCGGTGCAGAATCGACTTCCGCCGGTCGAGATCACGCCCACAGCCGCAATCTCATTCCGCCAGTCATCGCCTTCGGGGCATACAACGTCAACGTTGCACGAGCCTGAAGCGATGCCGCCGCCGTCACGCTCACGGATGGCCCTGGCTCGGCGATTGGCAGCCGAAACACCGAACTCGCGATAGCCTACGTTGATCGATCCCAGCGTCAGGTCAAGCTGCGGAACCTCAACTTCGGGAATCGTCAATTCAATAATCAACTCTTCACCCGGAATTGGCGGCGTCCACAACTGGCCGTGATCCGCATTGTCGCGAGCCGTGAACGGCCGAATCACGTCAACCATGTCGGCTGAATAGATAAAAAGCTGCCCGTTGGCCGGCATGAAATAGCGGGTAAAGCCCAGGTTGATCGACACGGCGCCCGGTGACTCCACACGCAGGCGCCACAGCAGCGTTTCACGGTCAAGCCGTTCCCATGTTCCGCTGTTGCCGGGCGTATATTCAACAGGATGCGGCACCGCATAGCGCGGCGCCAGGCCAAGAAGCGCATCTTCCTCATCCTGCTTCTGCACCGCTGCGAGGTCCAGCGGAGGAATCTGCTGTTTCTGAACGAAGTCAACCGGCATGACGTCGCGACTCATGGCGGTAGGCATCAGGAATGCGTCCTGCGCGGCTGCTTTGAAGCTCAATACGGCGCATGACGCTATGCTGAGTGACGCGACGGCGATCGTGCGTCGGGCACTCAATCTCGCTGGTGTCTTGGCAGACATGACTTTCTTCTCCACGTGTGACTTGCTACAAAAACGGCCGGTACACACCACCGGCCGGATGAGAGGGAAGTGCTTCAGTCACGGAACATGATTCAGGCTACCACCACAATTTTGCAAACACAATAATTTGTTGTGGTGTTCAACCCAAAAATTTGCAGTCGCTCCCAGGGTTCAGGATAAATATGTCCGATTTATGGTGGTTGCTCGCGGCCGTTTGAATGTCACCGGCATGCCGGTATCGCCCGCGGCGTGAGTATGCCGGCGGCAATCACGCCTACGGCCATAACCGCTGCGAATCCATGAGCAACAGCACAGGAGTTCGACATGCTGACTCGGTTGTTCCCGGCCTTGGTGATGTTCGGAATCATCGCATGTACGCCACATGCAGCGCGTTCAATTCAGCAGGATGACCGCAGCGCTGCGAACGCAGATGCGCCTGCTCCCATGCGCGTTCTGGTATTCAGCAAGACAGCAGGATTTCGGCACGATTCCATCCCCGCTGGCGTCGAGGCGATGAAGCAGCTCGGCACAGCACACGGCTTTTTCGTTGATGCTACGGAGGACGCCAACCGCTTTGCGGATGACAGTCTGGCGCGCTACAGCGTGGTGATCTTTCTCAATACCACGGGCGACGTGCTGAGCGATGCGCAGCAGGAAGCCTTTGAGCGCTACATCAATGCTGGAGGCGGATTCGTAGGCATACATTCCGCAACCGACACCGAACACGATTGGCCGTGGTACGGCAAGCTCGTCGGCGCGCGATTCCGCAGTCATCCAGCGATTCAAAAAGCTGTCGTTGAAGTAGTTGATCGGGCGCATCCATCAACAACGCATCTTCCTGAACGCTGGGAGCGCACCGATGAGTGGTACGATTTTGATGCGCACCCGCGAACACGCATCGGCGATCGTCTGCGGCTGCTGGCTGTATTGGATGAAGCGACTTATGCGGGCGGGCAGATGGGCCAGGAGCATCCATTTGCATGGTGTCACGAGTTCAGCGGCGGGCGAGCGTGGTACACAGCAGGCGGGCACACTATCGAAAGTTTCTCCGAGCCGGCGTTTCTCCAGCATGTGCTTGGCGGCATCCAATGGGCAGCGGGCATCGATCCCGGCAGCGCATCGCTGAAAGTTCAGCATCTTCAATCGAAGCGAGAAGAGTCAGCCGATACAGCGCCTCAGCGATGATTGGGATCGCGGTAAAGGTCGATGTAAAAATCCAGCAGCTTGCGGCCGTTGATCTCGCGTGTGCGTGCGTGGGTGAAGCCGAATTTTTCAAACAACTGAATGGCTGGGCCGCGCTCGATTCGCACATCCAGCACCACCTTCAGATAGCCTTGGTGCTGGCAGAAGCTCAGCGCTTTTTTCAGCAAGAGCGTTCCGACGCCGCGACGTCGAAAGGCCTTGCGAACGCGAAGGCGGCGGACTTCCGCAGCGTTGTCGTGCGTTTTCTGCACGCACACCATACCGATGACCACGCCGGCATATGACGCCACCCAGAACGAGCTTTGCCCGCCGTCGCTGAAATAGCCCTCCTGAAGGTTGTCGATATCCGCACCGGTATCGTTGTCGCCGATCATGCCTTCCAGAATGCTTTCCTGAAAGATCGCACGCAGCGCTGGCACATCGTCAAGCGACGCGGTGCGCACCTCCACCTGTTCAAGTTTGAAATCACACGCTGCATCGCTGCAGCATGAGCGCTCGCCGGATTCGCTCGGCGGCGATACCTGCGACTGCTGCGGGTTCGGCGTTGCGCTCCTGTTCATAGGGCATCATTCACGGGCGATCAGGAATGGGCGACCTCCACAATCTCCACTGTATCGTGAACCGGATCAAGTATCGCCGCAGTATAGCGGGCAGCGCGAAACAAGGCCCCGGGATTGATGATTCGTGTTTGTTCCACGCGTTCATCCCGCACTTCGTGCGTGTGGCCGTGCAGAAGATAATCAACGCCGTCGCCCATTGCCTGCCTCATCAGTTGCGGCAAGTGTCCGTGCGTAAACGCGATGCGCTTGCCTGCCACTTCCAGAATACCAAGGGGATGATCCACCTGTATACCCATGATTTCCGCATAACGAGCGAGACTTTGCTCATCCCAGTCGCAGTTGCCGAACACGATGCGCGCGTTAAAGCCGACCAGCTCATCAATGACAGCCTCGCTGCCCAGGTCGCCCAGATGAAGCAGCACATCGACGCCGCGCTGACGCAGGAGAGCAACGGCAGCCCGGGTCATTTCATTTCGCCCATGCGAATCGGACAGAATTCCGATGCGCTGAACATTCAATGCAATCGGTACGCGTGACACTGCAACCCCGTATCAGTCAGTTCAGTTCATCAGTTTAGTGTTATTCAGATCGAGCGCGCCTGCGGCTGGTGCGTTCGAGCAATTCATCGACATAGGCCAGATACTGTTGCTCCAGCTCGCGCAGGTCGTGATTGAAATATTCCTGCGCAACGGCCGGGCCGACAGTGCTGAGCACGCTGATGCCGCGGCGTCGTCCGGTTGCAGTCACCACAGTCGTCGAGGCGGCAAGTCGTCCCACCAGCCGTCCTTCCGCCGCATCGGTCAGCACTTCGGCCAATGCGGCACGGTACCGGCCGTTTTCTCCCTCAGCCAGAAAGTTCGTCAGCGCCCAGACCTGTGCGTAATACACCAGCAGCGTTTCCTTGCTGCTGCCCAGGAACGATTGCGGCGTGCGGGTCAGAAGATCGTTGAGCGGGATCAAGTGTCCTCGCCTCACAGCACGCCGAAGCGTCTCCTGTCGCTCACGATTGGCTGCGGGCGTAAACACCAGCACGCCGTCGTCGTTGCGGCGAAAGCCTTCCATATAGGTGGCGATGCCTTCTTCAAGCCAGACGGGCAGTTGATGCTTGAAGGTCTGCTGCGTGTATTGATGCCAGCCCTCGTGAGCGGCAATGGCCAGCGTGTCGTAGGGGAAGCTGTAGCGGTCGATGTAATACAGCACCGATGTGCCGCGCGTCGTGAATCCGCCTCGTCCGAGATTGGCGAACATTTCCGCCTGATCGGGCAGAAGTTCTTCCGTCTTAGCCTGCCACTGGCGGCGATTCTGAAACAGGTATGTCCGCAGCGGACGAGTGGGACGAGGCAGGTCGGCCAGCGCGGTGGTGTAATGGTTCAGCGCCCGTTCATAGAAATCAGGCAGCAGTTCAAGCATCCGCGCGTTGGTCAGCGTGGTGTAGACGCGGTAGTTGGCGGTGCTCACGATATAGCCGGGAAACTCGCCGAATTGCCAGGGTTCCAGCGACGGCGTCACCGGATCGTGATGGGCTGGTGCAGCATCTGATCCTGATTGCTGCGGTGTTGCAGCAACGCGGATATGCGGCACGGACGCTGCTGGCGTTGCGTCCTGCGTTGTTATGCTCAACGCTGTTTCGCAACCTGCAGAATTCTGGCGCGAAGCACAACCGGCAACCGCCGCCATCAGTTGCACAATCAGAATGAAGCGTACTGGTACTCGCACCTGCGAACTCCTGCTCCCGTGGCCGCTTGGCCGGTCACTGACGATCAGTCCAGCGATTCTAGCGCCCGTTGTGCTGCGGCCAGATCAGCCTCAGCCTGACTGAGCATGCGCCGGGTTTCTTCCACTTTCTCCGGCGGCGCTTTACTGAGATACCCCTCATTGCTCAATCTGTTGCGGAATCCCATGATCGCGCGTTCCTTGTCGGCGATGACCTTTGCCAGGCGATTTCGCTCCGCAGCGATGTCAACCTCATCAACCAACCCGCTCAGGTGCAATTCTCTTCCTTCGAATGCAAGCGGAATGCTCGGGCCGGTTGTCGCCTGCTTGCTGTGCAGTTCAACCTGCTCAAGTCCAGCAAGCGTTTCCACCACGCCGCCGGCCTGGGCAATCAGATCAAGCACATCCTGCGGAGCGGCAAGACGAATCCGTTTGCGGGGCGGCACCTGTCGCTCAGCTCGAAGCGCACGAATGGCGTTGGTGAGATTCTGCACACGCTCAAAGGTTGCGACAGCCGAAGCATCTTCAACTCGGCAGGCGATATCCGGCCAGGCAGCGGTGGCGAGCAGGTCGTTGGGCGGCAGCACGATGCCGTCCAGTCCTGCAGGACCAGCAGCTTGAATGTGCGGCCAGAGCGTTTCGGTCACGAAAGGCATAATCGGATGCAGCAGACGCATGATGGCGTTGAGCACCGTGCGCAAGACCTGTTGCTGAGCCGGATTGGTCTTGACCGTGGGCTTGATGGCTTCCAGATACCAGTCGCAGAAATCGCGCCACACCAGATCGTACATCGCTTCGGCATAGACGTTGAACTGATACGCATTGAGCGCATCTTCAACAGCGTGCAGTGTGCGATGCAGCCGCGCGATAATCCACCTATCGACAAGCGGCAGCTCATCGAGTTGCGCTGTTCCCGCAGTGTCCGCATTGAGATTGCTCAGCGCAAAGCGAGTGGCGTTCCAGATTTTGTTGGCGAAGTTGCGGCCGAGGTCGAACTTGCTTGAGGAATTGCGTGCAAGCGGTGCTTCATCGGTGGGGGAGGCAAGGCCGCTGGCTGCGCCGTAGCCGGAGATCATCGGCTTTTTGCAGTTCGGACAATTTTGCTCCGGCGCCGCCACGCGATAGCCAGCGGGACTGGTGATTTCCTTCGGCTGGAACATGTGGCTGCAATGTGGGCAGGCCATATCGACAGGCAGACGCACGTCCTGCGTGCTGGTAGCAATCTGCACGAGCGTAAAGCGCAAGGCATCAGCGCCGTGGCTGTGGACGATGTCGCGCGGGTCAACGCCGTTGCCCAGCGATTTGCTCATTCGCTGACCGTGGCCGTCCTGAATCATCGGGTTGATGTAGACGTGATAGAACGGCAGCTTGCCATCACGGAAGTAGCGATTGAACATCACCATGCGCGACACCCACAGCGTGATGATGTCGCGGCCGGTGCAGAGCACTGAGGAAGGATTGAACTTCTCCAGCAGCGCATCGCCTTCGGGGATTTCTTCAGGAAACGCTGAAGGATCGGGCCAGCCCATCGTGGAAATGGGCCACAGCGCGGAAGAAAACCACGTGTCGAGCACGTCGGGATCCTGCTGGAATTTCAGATCTTCGATCTGAGATTTCAGGAAGCACTCTTCATCCCGCATGCAGATGAAGATGTCATACTCGCCCTCGGTTTCCTTCACGATCGGCATTAAGCGATCTGATTTCGGATCAACAACCGATCCGTCGCTGAGGCGAACGATGCGCACTTCGATTCCCTTGTCGCGCCACTTGCCCTCAACGAAAGAATCCCAGCCCCACGACAGAAGTTCATCGGACCAGTTCTGTTGCGTGAGCATGACGCGCTTGTGCCACACCGGTATCCGGTGGCCCCACCAGATTTGTCTGCTGATGCACCAGTCGCGAATATTTTCGTGCCACTGCTGATATGTTTTCGCATACCGCGACGGGAAGAAGCGCAGCTCACCATCGCCCTGGCGAGGGGTAGTGCGAGCCGGCACGTCCTCGTGCCGAGCGTCGTGCTGGTTTTCGTGTTGGGCGGGTGCATCTGTCGCGCCGGGCGTACCGGTACTGGTGCCGGTGCCGGCACGGGAACGTGCCGGCTCGCTGAGTGACGCGACGCCTTCGCGTTGATCGGGCGCCATTGCGCGCAGCGCTTCGCCCTTTAATCGATCATCAGTTACCTTCACATACCACTGATCGCTCAAATACGGCTCAATCGGCACGTGACTGCGATAGCTGTGACCCACGCTGTGCGTGTACGGCTTGATGTCTTCAAGCAGATTGTGCGCTTTGAACCAGTTCACGATCTGCTTGCGCGCTTCCTCACGCGAGAGGCCGATGAATTGCTGCGCTTCGCTGGTGACGTCGGTCCAGCCGTGCTGATCTGAGATCGTCGCATCGGGCGCCATCACATTGATCATTGGCAGATTGTGCCGCTGACCGATCTCGTAATCGTTGGGATCATGCGCAGGGGTAACCTTGAGGAATCCCGTAGCGATGCGAGCTTTGGGATCGTTTTCATCACCGCCTCGCTCAACCGGAACAACCACGTAGTCATCAGCGATGATGGGTATCTCACGATCCACAATCGGCAGTTTGACCTTGCGGCCGATGAACTGGGCAGCAAAGGGGTCTTTGGGATTCACCGCCACGGCGGTATCGCCCAGCATCGTTTCCGGGCGCGTGGTGGCGACCACGACATAGCGGGGCGCATCATCGTTTTGCTTTGTGCCGCTTTCTTCCACCAGGGGATAGCGCAGGTACCACATATGGCCCTGCACCTCCACCATTTCGACCTCATCGTCAGCAAGCGCGGTCTGCGTGACCGGATCCCAGTTCACCAGACGTTTGCCGCGATAGATCAGGCCGTCTTTGAACAGTTGGAAGAACGCTTCGCGCACAGCCTTGGCGCACACTTCATCCATGGTGAAGCGGGTGCGGTCGTAATCGCACGAGCAGCCGAAGCTTTTGAGCTGGCTGATGATGGTGGCTTCGTATTCATCCTTCCAGGTTTGAACTTTCTCGATGAATTGCTCGCGCGTGAAATCGGTTCGCCGCTTGCCCTGCAGCAGCAATCGCTTTTCGACAACCGTCTGGGTGGCGATGCCTGCGTGATCGGTGCCGGGCATCCACAGCGTGTTGTCGCCAGCCATGCGGTGATAGCGGATAAGCACATCCTGCAGCGTGTTGTTGAGCGCATGGCCCAGGTGCAACGCTGCGGTGACGTTGGGCGGGGGAATGACAATGCAAAATGGCTTGCCCGGATCAGCAGGATCGGCGTGAAACGCCTTGGCGGCATCCCAACGCGCAGCAACCTGCTCCTGGGCTGAGCTTGGCGTATAGGATTTCGGCAATTCGGCCATGACAGCTCCGGCTGGAGCTTTTCCCATCTCGTCGTTGTGTTTGCTTGCGTTCGAGGTTGATTGGCCTGTCGTGGTCATTGGCAATCCGCAGTGGCTTCGGTCGATTTCGTGTGGTTCGCAAACGGTTTGGAAGCGGTCATGATAAGCCCACAGCACGCAATTGGGACATTCAACAGGCAGATGAGACGCCACATGCCTCTCAATATCGCGGCAATGCTGTTTGCTGCAGGGGTGATTCTGGCCGGCTGCACCGGGCAGAGCGGCTCGGAGACAACAGGCAGCAAAGCTGCTGCGCACGCTGAAGATCGCGCAGAATCCGCTGCCAGCGGCGCACAGCAGCGTGAAACTCCATCATCATCATCATCATCTCATGCCTCATCAGCAGCCACAACGGGCGCTTCGGCTGCCGCCATCGACGCTGATCGCCTTGAGGCTTCGCTCAGCGCTGCGGAGCAGTATCTGCAGACACAGGATCTCGCCAAGGCTCGCGCGATTCTGGTGACGCTTCTTGACCGCATGCCGCAGGAAATTCGTGCCCGCGAGATGCTGGGGCAGGTGTTGACGCTGGAAGCTGCCAGAGCCGAAACGCAGGGCGATCCGGCCAGAGCACACGAACTGCGACTGCAGGCCCACGAGCAATACCAAAAAGTAATTGAGCTTCAGCCGAACATCGCAGGTTTGCAGCACAGTGCGGGCCTGATGGCGATGGCGGCAGGGCAGACCGACACCGCACTGGCTTGCTTCATGCGAGCCGGCGAGCTTGAACCGGACAATGCGCAGTATCCGATATACGCAGCGCAGCTGCTGATCGCCCAGCGGCGGTTTGATGAGGCAATTGCTGCTCTTGAACGCGCTTTGGCGATCGATCCGGATGAACCCATCACGCACGCTTCGCTGGCCATGATCGCCATGGAGCGGGAACGATTCGATGAGGCTTTTGAGCACATGGCTGAAGCGCGGCGGCTGAACCCCGCCGATTTGGGCCTGCGAGCGCAGGAAGCGAGAATCCATCGCCGCAGCGGCAATCCGAAGCGGGGCGTGGAACTGCTTGTGGGGTTGAGCGAGGCTGACCGTTGCGTGGAATACGTAGCGGTGGAGCTTGCTGCGGGATATGAGGCAATGAACGCGCCGATGGACGCTGCGCGGGTATGGGCGCGGTGCTACCAGGCTGATCCGCTGAATCCCCGGGCGTGGCTGCTGGCTGTCCGTGCTGGCGAAGCGCTGCTGAAGGCAGGTGAAATCGATCAGGCGCGGTTATGGCTGCAGGATGCGATGCTTGCTGCACCGGAGGCCCAGGAGGTTCGCAGGCTCCAGCAGGCGATCGCGCAGCATATGCGCAGCTCGCCGTGATGGTTGCAGCGGGGCGGTAGGGGGGACAGGGGACGATTCAGACGCTGCTTCGCGTGAACGGGGACGTTGAGGCCGGCGGCGGTAGTCAAGACTGCGACGGAGGCCTGGTGTCATACGGCCTTGCTCGGCGGCCGGCTTCCTCCCACGGGTCCGCCAGAGGTGCCTGATCCGTTGTTTGCTTCTGATGCTGCAGTTGCTGCATATGTCGACGCCGATGGCGATACAGCGCGATGGCCAACATGACGGCAAGCAGCAGCACGGTCAGCAACGCGATGAGAAACAGAGTCAGAGTGGCCAGTCGGATGCCAGCGTCGTGGGAGGCATCAGGCGGTTGGGCGGCTGCAGCGGCGGCAAGAAGTCGATGAGAAAGCACGAAATCGAGTATATCGGAATCTCAAAAGCGAGCTTCGTGCTGCCATGCCTACCATTTGGACAGCAGCGGCCCAGAGCCAGTTGGAGATGGAAAACAAAGCTTCGTGCGGCCAAATCCGTATGGAACCGCCGATGCGGGAGCGGGTAGATTAGTGAAGACAGGTCCGATACCCCGCCTGCCAAACACACACCACCTGGTGTGCGTAGAAGGCGAAATGGAAAGGGTTTGAAGCAAACGGCGGCAATAGCCGATGCTCACAAGGAGTTTTGTATACAGGATGTTGCGGCCTGCCCCTCAATTTCGAACTCCTGCACCCTTTTATGTTCCAGGCATTCGATGTCGTGCCCGGCTCAGCCAGGCAGTGCCGGCGTCGTATGCGTTTCTTTTCTCTCAAGGCCGCTGGAATACCCGATTATGAACACGTTTCGTCGTTGCACCGGGTCCATCTGCATCGGATTCACCATTCTGCTTTCCGTGCTTGCTGGCACGCAGCAGACGCTGGCTGATGATTCTCTGGCCCGCCAGTGGTCGCAGCAGGTCTGGCGCTCAGCAATGGATGGTGATCAGGAGGCGCTGGATCGCTACTTCAACTCGCTTTTTGAGAACGCATCGCTTGCAGAGAAGGCCGGGCGGTTCCGCGAAACCTATGAACTGCACCTGGCGAATGCTGAAAAAGCGCAAGCCAAACGCGAAGAAGACCGGCAAAAGGCATTTGAAGAACTGCAGGAGCATCTGGCTTCCAATGAACTTGCGCAGGCTCTTCGGGCGGCTGTGACGGTCCAGACGCTCAGCGACAACATGAACGATGCGCTTGAGAATCCCGACATCGTTCGAACAATCGAATGGGCCAAGCAAGAGATTCCAAAGGTTGAGGCTGAGCTCGACTGGCTCCGCGCCCAGGAACTGCTGTATTACCTCCGCACGCTGTTTGAAGACACTGATCGCGTTGATGAGTACCGCGCACTCAATGATGAGCTGACAGCGGTGAATCGCCGCGTGGCGCTGTTGGCGCAGTACGCTCCGCGCGAACTGCACAGGCTGCGTGTTCAGCGTGCGCAACGCCTTGGCGAGGAGCCGCCGGGTGAGTTCAAACCCAATCGCTCAAACGACTGGCGCGAGCGCGTTCGCGGCATCCGTCCCGACATGCTCAAAGCCGCCATGCGCACAGCCGCTTCGGAACACATTGAAACCGCCGGTTGGCGGCCGCTTTTGCGCGGCGGACTGGAATCGCTGCGATTGCTGGCCACGACGAAGTCGCTGGAAGAAACCTTCCCCGGCCTTGGCGATCCCGAAAAGGTGCGCCAGTGGGTTGCGCATATCGACAGTGAGCTTGCGGAAATCGAGCAGACCGCCGATGCGGACCTCAACAGTTGGACGCTCTCAGACATTCTCGACAAACTGCTGGTGGTCAATGACCAGACGATTCAACTGGAGCGCGAGGTCATTTATCGCGAATTCGGCGATGGCGCGATGAGCAATCTCGATGAGTTCTCCGAGATCGTCTGGCCCGACAGCCTGGCACGGTTCCGCCAGGCCACCGAGGGCCAGTTTGTGGGTGTGGGCATTCTTATCCGCCACAACGACACGCAGGAAATTGTGGTCATCAAGCCGCTGGAAGGCACCCCGGCGTATTTCGGCGGTGTCAAGCCTGAGGATGTGATCGTTGAAGTCAACGGCGAATCCACCGTGGGCTGGACGCTCAGCGAGGCGGTGGATCGCATCACAGGCGAGCGGGACACCAAAGTCACGCTCGGATTGAAACGAAGCGGCGTCGAGGGCATTGTGGCCATCACGCTCACGCGGGAACAGATCAAGCTGCCGTCGGTCATGGGCTGGTGGAAGCGCAGTTTGCATCCCGACGGCACCGCGGAATGGGATTGGTATGTCGATCACGACAACCGCATCGCCTATGTGAAGATCACGCAGTTCACCGACGACACTTATGCGGACCTTCGCCGCGCCTGGCAGGAAATCTCCCAGCATGGCAAGCCGTCGGGATTGATTCTCGATCTGCGATTCAACCCGGGCGGATTGCTGACGTCAGCGGTGCAGGTGAGCAACCTGTTCGTGCCTGAAGGCGTGATTGTCTCAGGCGAGGATAAGAATGGCCGCCGCGCCTGGCCCGACCAGCGTGCCAGACCGCACCATGCGCTTGATCTGGACGGCGTGGCCACGGTGGTGCTCATCAACCAGGGCTCAGCCAGCGCAAGTGAAATTGTCGCGGGCGCTCTGCAGGCGCATGGCGCTGCGGTCATCGTCGGCGAGCGAAGCTTCGGCAAGGGCAGCGTGCAAACCGTGCATCCCACTGCCGCCAACGCCCGATTGAAATTGACCACGCAGTACTATCGTCTTCCGCCCAAACCCGGCGACACCAAGGGGCGGCTGGTTCACAAGCGAATCGGCGCGACCGAATGGGGCGTTGAGCCTGACATCGTGGTGAAGATGACGCCGCAGCAGATCACCGAGGCCCTGGAGTTGCGCCAGGAAGCCGATGTGATTCCACAAAACGATGACGGCGAGCTGGACACCAATCCAGCCAGTCGGCCCGACGTGAACCGTCTGATCACTGAGGGGCTGGACCCGCAGTTGAGCACCGCGCTGCTTATCCTGCAGGCCCGTGCGCTTGGCGCAGCTGATTCCGATGCGCGTCACGCTTCATCGCACAGCGGACGGCCGTGATGCCCGGTGCGCAGCTGTAAGGAACTGGTGCGGGAACGGGATAGTCGTCAATAAATGCAATGAAATAATGTGTGCCGGCAGGCTGCAGGGCCTGCCGGTGTTTTTTATGGCACGGGCACAGCGACGACAGTCGACGGCGGCACTGGCGTCGGCAGCATTTCCTGCGTGATTCGAGGCAGCGGCTTAAGCGTGGTGGACAGCTTCTGCTGATACCGGGCTGATTCGGCGGCGACGCATCCGCTGAGGACAAGCAGAATACCGACAGAAAGTGCCAGGAGGCTGCTGTGACGGCTGATTCGTGAGCGCATGGGATGCCTTCTCATCGCCGTCGCCTCGGGCGGCGTATTCGTTCATAGAACAACATCGCATTGCCGCTGTGGAGCATGCCAGCAGCATGTCGCAAACTCTGCCAATTGCTTCTGCAGCAGGCAGCATGATTGGGAATCATCCGCTAACCCGCCCAGGCCGAACTGCGATCGTTGTGTTGTCGTTTGGTCAAAGTTTCACCCATGCCAGCGGATGATTGTTGATCGTCGGGTACACTTTGCGGCACATGTTGTCTTGATGCGTGGCGCACATTGCGCAGGACGTGAAAGGAGTTGGAGAATGCCATTGCGATCGTTGTGTCGAGTTGGAGCGCTGACGGGCATTGTGTTTGGCGTGGCGGTGCTGTTTGGCAGCCTGAGTTATGCGGTGTCAAGCCCCGCTGTAAACGCCCTGTCGCAGCAGCGTGCGCGAACCGCACCGCCGCAAACCAGAACCCAGCCGGTCAATCGCTTTGGGCTTTCCAAACCCCTGCCGCGCACGCAGGGCGCGATTCGCCTGGCGACGTACAACGTATTGAACCTTTTTGATCACAACGATGATCCGTCGCTCAGCGGCGAATTCGACGACATCAAGATGGCTACGACTGATGAGCGATGCCGTAAGCTCGCTGAAGCCATTCGCGCAATCGACGCTGACATCATCGCGCTGCAGGAGGTTGAATCGCTGGAGGCGCTGACGTGGTTCCGCGACCGGTATCTCAAGGACATGGGGTACAAGTACCTGGCGTCGCGCGATGTCGGCTATTTCCGTGGCGTTGAATGCAGCGTGATGAGCCGCTTTGAAATCACCAGCGTCAGCGTGTGGCCCAATCTGTCGCTGGATGATGTGAAGCGAGAAGGAATCGGGTGGGCGCCGGTGCCGGCCAATCAGCGTCTGACGTTTCAGCGCAGCCCGCTCATGGTGAATATCACAACCCCGCAGGGGTACGAACTGACGATTTTCTCAGTGCATCACAAGGCCGGCCGCGACTTTGACTATCACCGCGAGGCGGAGGCGTTGAAGATCGTCGAGATCATCAATCGCATTCAGCAGGAAGATCCCAGCCGCAACATTGTCGTGATGGGCGATTTCAACTGTGCACCGTGGGACAAGTCGATGCGCGTCTACCTCGCTGCCGGCATGATCGATACCTTCGCCCACCGAACCACTGGACGCAACGATCCCGAAACGCCCCTGTTCAGGACGCATGAATCCGACCGCGTGCTGGATTACATCCTGCTCAATTCCGCAGCCCACCGTGAACTGGTGATCGGCAGTCAATTCGTTTATGGCACACTGACGCCGCCGCCCAGCTACGACTGGCGAAACGACCCGCATCCGCCCGGCTACGCATCGGACCACTATCCAGTCGTCATCGAACTGATGCCGAAAGACCGCATGTAACACGCGGTTAAAGCTGTGCGGTTCCAGGATCGACGCTCGAATTGCCCGCGTTCTGCACTCATCGCTCTACTGGCTGAGTGCTGGTATTGGATTTCTGTTGATGCTGCATGTCGCGGGATTCGAGCAGGCGCATCGCTTCCTGGACATCCTTGTCGCCGCGGCCGGAGAGGTTGATCACGATGGTCTGATCCGGCTTCATCTGCCGGGCGACCCGGATCGCAGCGGCGATGGCATGCGAACTTTCCAGCGCTGGAATAATGCCTTCCAACTCCGCCAGCAGCTTGAAAGCGTCGAGCGCTTCATCATCGCTGGCGGTGGTGTATTCAACGCGGCCGGTATCCTTCCAGTAGGAATGCTCCGGGCCGACGCCGGGGTAATCCAGCCCGGCGGAACATGAGTGCGCTGCGGCGGTCTGGCCGAATTCATCCTGCAGCACGTAGCTGAACGAGCCGTGCAGCACGCCGGGCGATCCATACGTAAGCGGGGCAGCATGTTCGCCCGGATCGTTGGAGCGGCCTCCCGCCTCAACGCCCAGCAACTTCACGTGAGTGTCAGGAATGAACGGGTAGAAGATGCCCGCGGCGTTGGATCCGCCGCCCACGCATGCCACAATCAGGTCAGGCAACCGCTGAATCTCTTTCAGGCATTGCTCCCGGCATTCGCGTCCGATTACGGCCTGAAAGTCGCGTACGATTGTGGGAAAAGGGTGCGGTCCGACCACCGAACCGAGGATGTAATGCGTGTGTTCCACGCTGCCCATCCAGTCGCGCATGGCCTCATTGGTGGCGTCTTTGAGCGTGCGTGATCCGGTCTCCACGACGTTCACCTGCGCGCCCAGAAGCTTCATGCGAAAGACATTCAGCGCCTGCCGACGCACGTCTTCCGCGCCCATGTATACCTCGCACTTCAGGCCGAAATGGGCGCATGCCGTGGCGGTGGCCACCCCGTGCTGGCCCGCGCCTGTCTCGGCGATCACGCGCTTTTTGCCCATGCGTATCGCCAGCAGGGCCTGTCCGATGGTGTTGTTGATTTTGTGGGCGCCGGTATGGGCCAAATCCTCACGCTTCAGGTAAATCGCCGGTCCGCCGAGATACTTGCTCAATCGCCGTGCGGGGGTGAGCGGTGTCGGGCGGCCGACAAATCGCTTGAGCAGCGTGTCCAACTCAGTCAAAAACTGAGTGTCAGCAACGGCTTGGCGATAGGCCAGATCGAGTTGCTCAAGCGCGGTCACGAGCGTTTCTGGCACGTATCGTCCGCCAAATTCACCGAATCGGCCGGGGGAAACAGTCACTTCCGGGGTTGGTGGCATGCTGTGCAGGATACCCTCGGCACGCCCGGCATGCGAAACGGTACGTGCGGAATCACATCGGCAGCGTCCCGGTTCGCCGGCTGGTTCGATTCACAGGGCGGCAGATTGTCAGCCGCGGTAATAAAAAATTGCACTTTGCAAGTTTTTGTTTGTGTGCGTTTCCAGGCGGTGTAATACTGATTTTGAGATAGATCGTGGGAGGTTTCACGGTTTCGGTGTCGGCACACCGATATCCAGTTTCATTGTCAGTAGCGCCTCCGGATAGAGAAACGGAGGCGGGTAGGAGAGAAGGAGTAAGCGGCAGCGATTGTGCTGTTGATTGTCTGCGGGCCGTCCAACGGCGACATCGCAGAATTCGCGGGACAGGTGTGCTGGCCCGCGTGCACTTGTTGTCTCACTGTGCCGTATGCGAGTGTCACATGCGTTACGGCGCAGCCCTGCGGTGGGGAAGGAACCGCAAAGGAAAGATCTTATGAGCAAAGCACTTCTGTCAGTTATAGGTTTGGCGTCCGCCTGCCTGATTGCCGGTGCTGCATCGGCGGATGTGGTTTCAGGCTCCGGCGGTCCCATACCCCCAACCGGTACCGGCGGTGGAGGAACGTGGAACAATGGCGCTCCGACGGCCATGCCCACGGCAGTGTTCGAGTCGACCGTCAATATCGGCACCGATGTCGCAAGCGTGAACTCCATCACCTTCACCAACCTCGCCCACACCTGGGTCGGCGATCTTCAAGCAGTGCTGTTTGATCCAAACGGCGTTGGCTACAACATCTTTGTGCGTCCCGGACTCCTGCACAACGGCAGCACTGTGGGCAGTGCGAACAACTTCAATGGCACATACACCTTTGTTGAATCCGGCGCCCCCAATGATCTGCCGATCCTCTCAGGCGGCGACACGACTTTCAACTTGCCCTCGGGCACCTATAACCAGACGTTCGGTGGCTCGGCTGCGGCTGGAGCAACATGGATCAGTGGGCACATGAATATCCACAATACCCCCATGAGCCAAATCAGCGGCAGTGCGGGAACATGGACGCTGCGCATCTGGGATTGGGCGAGCGGCGATCCGGGCTCCCTGGGAGGTTGGAGCATCGATTACACGCCGGTCCCCACGCCTGGAGCACTTGCTCTGCTTGGCTTGGCTGGCCTGGTCGGCACGCGTCGTCGCCGCGCCTGATCGAAGTTCCGCACGATCGTCACTTCGATTCACAGTCGATTCACTGTCTACACCAACGCCGCGCAGCATCGCTTGCTGCGCGGCGATTTTGTTTGGCAGCGCTGCAGCAAGATCGCCAGGACATTGCCTTGAATTGTCAGACCCTCAAAGCAGATACGTTGATTCGACGTGGTCTTTCGCGCGTATGCGTGTTAACCGATGGCTGTTGAGGCTTGGGCAGCAGGAGGCAACTGGCACCTACCGTCATTGCGGACGGCTCGCCATTTTGCCTGGTTTTGCCAAGTTCACGCCTGCTGCGGCAGTTATCGGGTGGCAGGAATCAAAAAAAATGATTTTTTTCGAAGTTGAGATGCCACTAATTGGCGTGCTTGTGGCATGATACAAGCTAGAACGATGTAGATTCCGGTGGGCTGCCTTCGACGGAGAGAGGCGAAAGGCAGGAGCATGCAGGAGCGTGTACGCAATCCAATTGCGTGAAGCGCTCACCTCCAGAGGAGATGCATGCGCCCCCGCGTGAGCGGACATTCACGGGGTTCTTGAGAAGAGAGTGAGCCGAGAAGGCATTGCGCCTTCGAGGTTGTTGGTGCAGCAGGATCATGGCCTGACGGCTTTATCCATGCTTTACGCGTGCCCGTGAATCGGGCACATGTGTGTGTCTTGTGTGTGCCGGCCAGCCATGATTGCTGCCCGGGAGATTCCCTGTATCGGGTAGATTTCAAACTACGAAGGAGAAGATCGTTGAAAGCGAAAACAGCACTTATCGCAGCAGTGGCCTCGGTCGGCATCGCCAGCGCCGCTCAGGCTGACACCATGTACATCGACCTCAGTGGCTGGGAGGTGTGGGGAGGCTTCACAGCAACTCCCGGATCGAACGGCAACTCGTTCCTGATCCTCAGCAACTTCGGCGGCGGTGCCGGAACTGAGATCGTCAACATTGAGTTCACCAACCTCGTCTTTGAATCACTGGGCTACAGCTGGCAGTCCGAGCTTACGGTGTCGGTGAATGACTGGGATGGCTTTACGTACACCAGCTTCTGGGATTCCACCGTTCCTGGTGCTGCCCAAAGCCCCGGCATGATGGGACCTGTGAATGCTGCGTTCAACAATCCCGGTTCCTACGGCAGCGGTCCGTTCACGATGGCGTACAATGATCTTCTGATCACTGTGTACGAGTCGTTTAATGATGGCGGCAATGGCGTCCAGGATTCGGTCATCCTGAGCGGCGGCATCACGATCACCTACACGCCGGTCCCCGCGCCCGGAGCGCTTGCTCTGCTTGGCCTGGCGGGCCTGGTCGGCACGCGTCGTCGCCGCGCCTGATCGAAGTTCCGCACGATCGTCACTTCGATTCACAGTCGATTGACTGTCTACATTCAACGCCGCGCAGCATCACCTGCTGCGCGGCGATTTTGTTTGGCAGCGCTGCAGAATCATCGCGACATTGCCATGATTAGGCAGAAACGCAAAGCAGACGCGCGTTGATTTCGAGTGGTCTTTCGCGCGTATGTGCGCGACAACGATTGTTGAGACTTATCGCGGCAGGAAACAGCTGGCATTCACCGTCATTGCAGAGCAATGCGCAGCTTTGTCCAGTTTTGTCAAATTCACGCTGCTGCAGAAATTATCGGGATGGGGGAAATCAAAAAGGCCGACTTTTTCGAAATTGTTGGTGCTTTATTGTGTGATTTTGGTATGATGCAGGTTGGTCAACCGTGGGGTGTTGCACCTGCTTGACCGTGGTGAAGCAATGATCCAATTCCAATGAGCTGCCTTTGAGTGGAGAGGCAAGAGGCAGCGTCAAGAGAGAAGAGAGCGAGCGCGCTGGGTTAAACCAGCCCGGTTGTTCCTTGTCGGCCGCGCTGCCGATCAGAGTCTTGGCTGTGTCTCGTCGACCTTCGGGTCTTTGTTCTCTGTTGTCAATCATTGAGGAAGAAAGGTACTGATCCATGAAGATTCGCGCACTCGCAGTTGTGGCAGCCTTGGGTTTTGCTGGTGCAGCCAATGCTGATGTCACCATTCACCTCGGCGACTTTGATCTCGCGCCGGGAACGTTTCTCGGTCACCAATATGAGCTTGAAGGAACCCTGACCAGCTGGACCGTCTCGTTCGACTACCTCGGTAACAGCGATGCAAGCTGGGCGTCCGATGCGATATTCGCCATCATGAGCGCCAACGGCAATGCGGTGGAAGTTGGCGGCTACAACCTGACGTTCAGCTTCCCGTCCATGGGGCCGATCGACGGCAACAGCAGCGATGCAGGTTCTTACACCCATACCATCACTCAGGACCTCAACGGCCTCCCGCTGAGTTCCTATGACATCAGCGGCTCCGGCACCTGGACTTTCTTTGTCGGCGACGGCTGGAACGGCGGCTCCGAGCTCTCGAGCTATCACAATGTCGTGTTCACGCTCGTCGGCGTGAATCTTGTTCCTGCCCCCGGCGCACTGGCCCTGCTTGGCCTGGCAGGCCTGATCGGCACGCGTCGTCGCCGCTGACACCTGTTGTCAGATACGGACGTGATTATTCACTTCAGCCACGCCTTCCTGATGGAGGGCGTGGTTTTTCTTATGCGCCAGGCGCAGTGTTCACGAAGACGCATTGAATCTGCAGCAAACGATCGGGTATCATCGCGCCCCTCATTATGGCAAAGACACGGCCCTCAAATACTCCAACGCCCGCAATGATGCTCCAGCAGGCCCAGAAGCTCCTGGAGCAGGGATTGACGCACGGCGCTCGCGACCTGGCGCGGAAGCTGGTTCAGCTTCAGCCGAATCAGTTCGAGCCGCAGTACCTGCTTGCGGTGATTGAACAACGCAGCGGCAACATTCCCCAGGCAATTTTGCGGCTTGAGCAATGCCTGAAAATCAAGCCCAATGACACCCGCGCGATTCTGGCGCTGGCTCATGCGCTTGATTTTGTCGGGCGATCCGATGAAGCGATTGCCCTGTGCGAGCGAGGGCTGTCGATCAAGCCAGGCGAGCCGGCATTCATCCTCCAGAAGGCCACAACGCTCGATCAGTGCAATCGTTATGACGAAGCATGGGAAACCTTGCAGCCGCTGCTCGACGGCAGGCCGGTATCGGCAGAGGCGGCTGGGGTAATTACGCGCGTGCTGACGGGACTCGGTCGGCACGATGAAGCCATCCGCTGGGCCGAGACGACCGTCAAAGACCAGCGCAATACGCCCGTTGCCAGACGCACGCTCTGGCTGTACCTGGTGAAGGTCTACGATAAAGTCGGCCGTTATGACGACGCCATGGCGGCCTGTGTGGCGGCCCATGAGACGGTGCAAACGAAGTTCGATCCAGCGGAGTTTCGCCGCTACAACGATTCCATCATTGCAGCATTCAGCGGATCGAGTCTGCGCATGCTCGCTCGTGCTGAGAACGACTCTGAACTTCCGGTGTTTGTCATCGGCATGCCTCGCTCGGGAACGACGCTGGTGGAGCAGATCATCGCAGCCCATCCGATGGCCTACGGCGCAGGTGAAATTCAGGATATCGAGAACCTGGCCCGATCGATCACGACCGAAGCTGCGTCGATGTACGCCTATCCCGACTCCGTGGCCGACATGACCCCTGAGATCGCCACACGCATGGCGAATGCCTATCTCACGCGTCTGCAGGAACTTGGCGGCGACGCTGCACGAGTCACGAACAAGATGCTGCAGCAGTACGAATACGTTGGCTTCATCTGGATGCTGCTGCCCAAAGCGCGGATCATTCATATCCGCCGCAATCCGCTTGACACGTGTCTGAGCTGTTACACGCGACATCTCAATCCGACCCGGATGCCGTATGCGGTCAATCTTGAGCACCTCGGCCTGGCGTACAGGGAACACGAGCGTCTGATGGACCACTGGAAAGCCACGCTGGATCTGCCCATTCTGACCGTGCAATACGAAGAACTGGTCGCCGATCAGGAGCGCATTTCGCGGCAGATCATCGACTTTGTGGGGCTGCCTTGGGATGACCGTTGCCTGCGGTACTACGAGGCTGACCGGGTGGTCACAACGCTGAGCTACGATCAGGTGAACAAGCCCATTTACGATTCGTCCATCGGTCGGTGGAAGCACTACGAGAAGTATCTCGGCCCATTGCGAAAAGCCCTGGGCGAGGTTGAGGCGTAACGGATTCGCTGCCTCGTACGGGCCAAAAAGGGAACCAGCTACTTCACAGCTTGAGCAAGCGGAAAAGCCGCAAAAACGATCAGAATCCGGTTGGGAGGGCTTGGATTTCCCATGGATGTGGCATTCTGATTGCGGGAAAAGCCGGACCTGCTCCGGGCTTCCACCGCTGAAGGAGAGCAGTCCGCACAGGCGTTTCGGAGGATGGGGGAATGCATCCTTCTTTCAGCGCATCACTACTGCGTTCAAACTGCTTTCGGGCTGCTTGCCGGTTGTGTAAGGAATTGGGTCTTTTGGTTGCCGGGTGGTTGCGTGATGGGGGCAGGCCGCGCACGCTGATTGTTGCTGCTATAATGACGCGTCCACGCGGGCGTAACTCAGTTGGTAGAGTGACAGCCTTCCAAGCTGTATGTCGCCGGTTCGAATCCGGTCGCCCGCTTTCCCGCCTCTTTTCCTTTGCATCTCTTTACACAAGCAACAGGCGTGTGACGCCGTGGGTTCCCCAGAGAGGAAACGTACGGCTGTATTTTGTATTTACCGCGGAGTACGCGGAGGCGAAGACATGGGAAAGAGTGACCAGGTGGTTTGCTCGTATGCGTGTCACCCCATCACCTCTGCACCTTGTCATCGTGTCACCTCTTCTTGTCTTCCATCTCCGCGTTCTCCGCGATCTCCGCGGTGAATCACCAGCCGATGGATGATGGCGCTGCCTTACCAGTCCAACTGTCCGCGCATCGCGGCTCGATCTAGGGGCGAATACCGAGGGACGACCGATAACATCGCTTCATACGCTCGGTCGCCATGTATCACACTCCAGCAGCATCGTTGCTCGAAGCCATTCGACAGGATCGAGGTGTACAGACCGCCGTCAGCCGGACAACTTTTCCCGATGGCGATCCGGGGTGGATCGCTGTCGCCCAGGCTGCTGATGGTCAGGTCTGGCGAAGCATCCATAGTGACCAGATGTTGGCGGTGGTGATGCTCGAGCGATTGCTCCGCACCACGCAGTGTCCGCTGCAGCAGCGATGAACGGATCGAGGGATTGATTCACCGCGGAGATCGCGGAGAGGAGATGAGAGACAAGGAGAGGGGAAGAACTCGATACGATGACACGGTGCAGCAGAGGTGATGAGGCGATGCGCATACGCATACCGAGCAAATCACCTTGCCACCCCTCTCTTTGTCTCCCTGTCTTTTCTCTTTTTTCTTCTCTTTTTCTCCGCGGTGAATTAGCCAGATGACAATGCTGAAGAAGCTGCTGAGGTCGCGCAGCATCTATCGATGAGCCGCCTGTTTGTAATCGGCTGGTGAATTATTCGCTGGCGAGGATGTCTTGCTGGAGCCTGGCGATCGCCTGATCGCAACGATCAACATCAGCGCCCAATATCTCCGGCTGGTTGGCGTCAAATGTGCTGAGTATGCCGCGGTTTCGCATATCAAGCATGACGTCGCGAGCTTTTGCGTAGAACTCGCGAGCGGTTTGCCACAGCTCAAGCTGCTGGGCTGGGGGGCGCTGGCCATCATCTGCTGCCATTGCTGCATATGTTCTGCCCACCAGTACCAGCGATGTGCCTCGATCACGAGTAAAGCCTGCGTTGTCAGGATCGTTTGCAGCCAGCTTCTCGCGAATTGCCAGTGCGGTCTCGAAGTGCTCCAGCGCCTGATCAAATTTGCCAGCCTTGCTCCGGGCTTCGCCGCACTTGTTGTGCGTATATGCCAAGTCGCTGCTGGTCAGCGGATCGCCCGGATCGATCTGGTGCAATGTCTCAGCGATCGTCAGAGCCTTCTGAAAATACTGCTTTGCTCCATCAATATCGCCCTTGGTCAGCAGCGCCGAGCCGATCTGGTTGGCTTGGATTTCAACACTGCGCTGCAGCGTGGCGCTCTCCGGTTGCGCTAACGCCTGACGCTCGATCAAGTTCAGGGCGGTGTAATAGTGCTGCAGCGCATCATCCACCTGGTTCATCATCGCCAGCACCATGCCCACCTTGCTGTGGCACACAGCCAGATTGTCGGCCTCGCGCACGTTTGACGGGTCGGCTGCAGCAAGCGCATCGATGATCGACAAGGCAGCGCGGTAGCTTTCAAGCGGCTTGCTTCGGTCCGGCGAAGACCACAGCAATACATCGCCCAGTCGCATATGCGACGCTGCTAATTCCCGACGCAGACCCGGATGATCCAGCTCGATGGCAAGCGAAGCTTCCAGTGTTTTCATCGCCTGCGTGAAGGAAGCGATCGCAGCATCGTACTCGCCGCTCCAGGTCTGGATGTCGCCAATCTGATTGTGCGTCTTGGCGATCAGACGCGACAGTTCGAGATCTGACGGCTGCTGCAGCAGCAGCAGCGACTCGCGGATGCTCAGAGCCTTGCGATAGCTCTCCATCGCGCCGGCTGTCATGCCCAGATTCGACAGATAAGGGTGGCCCTGAATGTCGGCGACGCGATGGTACGCCCCGGCCAGTTCCGCGAGCAGTTCGGGATCGTCACCTGCTTCGTTGTTGAGTTTCTCAAGGTATTCCAGCGCAGTGGTGACGAGCATCTCGCGAGCTTCGCGCGAACCGGCCAAATCCAGGATCGCGTCGTGGAAATCGAACATGAAGGTGTTGGCCAGTTCACGCACATCGTTGAAGCGGCGCTCGGCACGTTGACGCTCAGCCTCGGCACGCCGGCTTTCTTCTCGGGCGATGTGCGCCTGCCATGACACTGCAGCCGCGCCGCCGAACAGCGCGATCGCAAGAATCGTCGTGAACGCTGCGGTCATTCGATAGCGGCGCAGCGTCTTGCGCATCGTGTACCACGCGCTGTCTCGCTTGGCCTCGATCGGTTCGCCGCTGAGATACCGGCGGATATCACGGGCAAGGTCGCCGGCGCTCTGGTAACGCCTCGCCGGCTCCTTTTCCAATGCCTTCAACGCGATTGTGCTGATTTCGTCGTCCAGATGCCGGGCGATCGTGTTTGGCCGAGGCGGATCGGCGGTGATGATGTTCGACAGCACCTCGCGAACCGGAGCATCCACCGCATACGGGAACCGGCTGGTGAGCAAGTGATACAGCATCACACCCAGCGCATACACGTCGCTTCGCAGATCGATGCGGTTCGGATCGCCTTCCACCTGCTCTGGACTGGCCCACGGAAGCGATCCGAGGAATTGACCCGTGACGCTGATGCTGCTGCGTATCCTGTCTGCTGTGCTGTCGGTCACAGTCGTCTTGGCAAGGCCGAAGTCCAGAATGTGCGGCTGGCCTGTGTCGTCGATGCGTATGTTGCTGGGTTTCAGATCGCGATGAATCACGCCGCGCTGGTGTGCGTAGTTGACGGCCTCGCAGATCATCGCAAACAGACCGAGCAGTTCTCTGACGGCTCCATCGCGCATGTTGCTGCGGGATGAGGATGATTGCGACTCGTGCTGCGCCAGCAGCTGCGCTGCGTACTCGTTGAGCGGCATGCCGTCAATGAATTCCATGACGAGGTATGGCCGCTCATCCGGCGGAGGCGTGATGCCGCTGTCGTACACGCGCACAATGTTTGGATGCCGCAACGACGCAACAAGATCAATCTCGCGTTCGAAGCGGCGGCGTGCGGCTGGCGAAGCGAATGTGCCGTCCAGCAGCACCTTGATCGCCACGCGGCGTTTGGTCGAGCGCTGCATGGCTGAATACACCACGCCCTGGCCGCCTCGCTGCAGTTCAACGATGTCGCTGTAGCCGGGGATTGACGGCGTTGCGCCGATCTGCTGGCGGTGAACTTGCCGCAACGCCTCCAGCAGCGATGTTTCATCGAGATACCAATCCGCGGAAACTTGCGGGTTCATTGCGGTCGCCTCGTCAGCCTTCGTCGCTGATCTGTTGGTCGACGAGTTCGGCGATCCGCCGCAGAATACGTGACTTGGCCTGATACACCTGATCGATGCTCAAGCCCAGAATTGAAGCTGTTTCGCTTGCGCTGCGACCGGCCAGCGCGTAGTGCTGAAACGCCTGACGGTCGGCTTCGCTGAATTCCGCTTCGATCGTACGCATGGCTTGTCTGAGATGGTATTGGCGCCATTGCTCGTCCCAGAGCGAATCGATGGATTGATCTGCCGCAGCCGCCTCGGCAGCGGTTTTCACATCTTCTAGTGCGATCTCGCCCTGTTTCTGACGCATTCTGGCAAAAATCGCATGCAGTGTGACGGTTTTGAGGTACGAGCGAAACTTGCCGCGACGCGGATCGTATTCGAACCGCGGCATCGACTTGGTCAAAGACATCAGCACGTCCTGGAGCACGTCGTCGCAGTCGGTCGCCTGGAGTTGTTGCGCTCGACAGAAGTTCCGGATCAATTCGCCGTATCGATGGCAGAACTCCGCCCACGCTAGCGGATCTTCTCCGTCGCTGAGCCTTGCCAAAAGCGAAATGTGAGTGGTCTGCATGAGCACATCTCCAGTCTACCCCATGGGCTGGATGGCCCGAATTCAATTTTCCAGCGAATTGTGTCAGAACCGACGCAGCAAGCCACTACGGCTTTGTAGAGGCCCAAAGATGCAGGCGCAACGCCGGTTATGAGGCCTTCCAGTCAGCCCTATGGAATGGAGAAAAGATGGTTATGAACCGCAAGAACTTGTTCCTCGCGGGCGCCTTGACCGCCTGCACCTTTCAACCCGCCCAGGCAGGGCTGATCTTGTCGCAATGGATCGGCCCCAATGAAGGCAATTGGAGCGTTGCAGCATCCTGGTCACCTGCCAGCGTGCCCAATAACCACGACGATATCCAGTACGCGGTTACCATCGACAACGGATCGATCGTTTTTCTGAATCAGAACACGACCATCAGCACCCTGAGCGTAGCGGCTGGGAATCAGTTGACGATCAACAACTCCCGCAGGCTGGAGGTGAGTGCGTCCGATCGCGGGGGCATCATCAACAATGCCGGCGTGATTCGAATCGATGCCGGTGCCTCGAGCACCTATCTTCAACCCGTCGGTGGCCTGGTGTCGCTCACCGGCGGCGGCACGATCGAGCTGTCTGACAGTCCCAACAACTGGATCTATCGCGCCGACGCGAGCGGCTCGCTTGTGAATGTCGACAACATCATCCGCGGCTCGGGGCACTTGAGCTGGTCCAGCGTGCCTACGTCCATCACGAATTATGCATTGATCATCGCTGATCAACCGACGCCGCTGGAAGTGCATCCAAGCAGCGCTTTGTTCACTAACCGCGGCACAATGCGAGCGGAGCTGGGGGGCACGATGCGTTTGACGGGTGGGGCGTATGACAACGATCAGAGCGTCATTGAAGCCCTTGCGGATTCCACCGTTGAGCTGAACGGCAATGCCATCATCACCGGCGGCGTGCTTGACACTTCCGACACGGGCGTGATCGTTGTGACAGGCTCGACGCCTCGGCTGGTGAACCTCACGCAGTCTGGATGGCTCCGGATCAATAACAGCCGCAACTTGCACATCGAAGGCGTGATTCACAACACCGGCACGATCGAGCTCGACGGCGATCAGTCGTCCACGTACCTTCAGCCTGTCGGCGGCCTGGTATCCTTGACCGGCGGCGGCACCATCCTGATGTCCGACAGCGCGAACAACTGGATCTACCGCGGCGACGCGACCGGCGCGCTGCTGAACGTGGACAATACCATCCGCGGCTCGGGGCACTTGAGCTGGTCCAGCACGCCTACGCCCATCACGAATCATGCTTTGATCATCGCTGATCAACCGACGCGACTTGAAGTGCATCCGAACAGCGCTTTGTTCACCAACACCGGCACAATGCAGGCCGCCAATGGTGGAACGCTGCGGCTCAACGGCGGCGAGTATCTCAATGTCGACGGTGTCATTGAAGCCCTTGCGGGTTCCACCGTTGAACTGAACGGCAACGCCATCATCACCGGCGGCGTGCTTGACACTGCCGATACGGGTGTAATCGCTGTGACAAACTCAACGCCTCGACTGGTTGACCTTACCCAAGCCGGCCTGCTCACGATCAACAACAATCGCACGCTGCAACTCGAAGGCGTGATTCACAACACCGGCACAATCCAGATCAACGCCAATCAGTCAAGTACGAATCTGCGTCTTGTCGGCGCAGTCACGCTCACTGGCAGCGGCACGATCGAACTGTCCGACAGCCCCAACAACTCGATCTATCGCGCCGACGCCATCGGCTCGCTTGTGAATGTCGATAACACTATTCGCGGCTCGGGCAATCTCGGCTCGAACAACGTGCCGACCGACATCCTCAATCAGGGCACGATCATCGCGGATGGCAACGTCGCGCTTGCGATCCGTGGTCACAGCGCGAACGGTTTCCGCAATGAAGGCTTCGTTGAAGCCAGCGGCGTCGGCGGCATCACCAGCTCTGGCGCGAATTTCACCAACGCCGGCCAGGTTCTCGTGAACAGCAGCAGTTCGTTCACACGCGTCGGCAACCTGACGCAGACGGCCGGCTCGACCACCGTCAACGGCGTGCTTGCTGTCAGCAGCGGTTCGCTCCTTGTACAGGGCGGCGCCCTCAAGGGTTCCGGTCAGGTCAGTGGCCAGGTCAACAACACCGGCGGCGTGGTTGAGCCTGGCGCTTCCATCGGCACGTTGACCATCAACGGTTCGTACACGCAAACCAGCGACGGCGCATTGCACATCGAATTGGGCGGCGGCTCGGCGCGCAGCAACGGGCATGATCAACTGGTCATCAGCGGCAACGCATCGCTCGACGGCGCCCTTCAGCTTTCGCTGATCAACACCTGCAAGCTGGCCGTCGGCCAGGAGTTTGTCGTGTTGACCTCAAACGCGCTGACCGGCAAGTTCAGCGCCGTTGAAGGTCCTGCCGGCCTGCACGTGATTTACGATAACCAGAGCGTGACCGTGAAGGTGGTCGAGGAGATCTGTCCGGCCGATGTTTCCTGCGATGGACTGGTCAACGTTGACGACCTGCTTGCCGTGATCGGCACGTGGGGAGCGTGTGCCGATGTTCCGTGTTCGTCAACCTGCGTGACGGATATCGCGCCGCCTGGAGGCGACTGTGTAGTCGACGTCAATGATCTGCTCATGGTGATCGCCAACTGGGGCGCTTGCCAGTAACCGTGACGAAGAAGATGCAGTGAGGGAATGGAGGGTCAGGGCGGGCGCAGCAGTGCGTCCGCCCTTTTTATTTCCAGTTGTTGAACTTGGCTGATCGGACGCGGCGCGGTACACAGGCGGCCATGACACACACTGTTTCTCGCATTGCATGGATCGGCACGGGCGTCATGGGATGCGCCATGGCGGAGCACCTGCTCAATGCCGGGTACACGCTGATTGTTCACACACGCACCAAATCCAAGGCGCAGCCGCTGCTTGACCGCGGCGCATCATGGGCTGATTCACCCGCCCAGGCAGCTGATGGCGCAGATATAGCGATTTCTATTGTCGGCTATCCCGAGGATGTGGAGGCGGTTCATCTTGGCGACGCCGGCACGCTGCGCGCATCGCGATTGCCGAAGCTGATCATTGATATGACCACCAGCCGCCCCAGCCTGGCGGCGCATATTGCAAAAGTGGCAAAGGAGAAGGGGGTGGGCAGTCTGGATGCGCCGGTGAGCGGCGGCGATGTCGGTGCGAAAAACGCCACGCTTTCCATTATGGTCGGCGGCGAGCAATCCGACTTCGACCTCGCCATGCCGATCTTTGAGAAGCTCGGTCGACAGATTGTCCATCAAGGCCCGCCCGGCGCAGGCCAGCACACCAAGATGGTCAACCAGATCCTCATCGCCACCAACATGATCGGCGTGTGTGAGGGGTTGCTGTATGCGATGAAGGCGGGGCTTGATCCGATGACGGTGATTGAATCAGTGGGGGCAGGCGCTGCGGGGGCGTGGTCGATCAACAACCTCGGCCCGCGCATGATTCGCCGCGACTTTGAGCCTGGCTTTTACGTGGAGCATTTCATCAAAGATCTCGGCATCGCGCTGGAGGAAGCCAGCCGCATGCAATTGGCGCTGCCCGGTCTGGCGCTGGCTCGGCAACTCTACGAGGCAGTGCGGGCGCAGGGGCACGGTCGGTTGGGCACACAGGCTCTGCTGCTGGCTCTGGAGCGTTTCAACGGCATCGGTCAATAGTCAAGAGCATGAGAAAAGAAACAGGGTGAGCTTGACAAGGTGACGCAGTGAAAGGGTGACAAGGTGATCTGCTTGCGTATTGGTATCGCCTCATCACCCCTGCACCTTGTCACTGTGTTACCGTGTCTTCCCTTCACCTTTCACCTTGCCAAACCATTGATTGGCTGACGGTCATCTGAATCGAACCATCATCATTCACCTCCGCGCTCTCTGTGATCTCCGCGGTAAATTTGGCTGAGAATGATTTACCGCGGAGTACGCGGAGCACACGGAGATGGAAGGGGTGGTGAGGTGAGTTGCTGCGTCACGCAGCCATTGGCTGATCAAATCACCCAAGCCGCGATCGATGGCATCATGCGCCGGGCACTGCCACAACCTTCCTCATTCACCTCCGCGCTCTCTGCGGTAAATGAGCTGAGAACGATCCATCCACCGCGGAGCACATGGAGGTGGGAATGGGCGCTCAATGACGCCAGAAAATTCCGCATCGTACTTGCCCTGTGTTCGCAGCGCGACCACGATTAGGCATTCGCTTGTTTGCGATGGATGGAGGCGTACCTATGGCTGTGCTGATGGAATTGTCCCGCATCTTTATCCGTGAGATGACGGACATGCAGATCATCGAACTGACCGAGGTGGATGGCGATCGCACATTTCCGATCGTTATCGGCCTACCGGAGGCGTTTGCCATTGATCGGCGACTCAAGGGCATTGAAATTCCGCGGCCGCAGACCCACGATCTGCTTGCATCAACCATTCGACACCTGGGCGGCACGCTCAAGCGCATTCTCATCAACGATCTTTCGCAGGGCACTTTTTACGCCACATTGGTCGTGGAGCAGGACGGCCGCGAGATCGAGATCGATTCGCGACCTTCCGACGCCATCGCGCTGGGCGTGGCGGAGGATGTGCCGATTTACGTCGCTGAGCACGTGCTGGAGCAGACACAGCTTGATGCGATGGAGATGGAAGACAGTGATGACAGCGACGACGAGGAAGACGATGACGATGATGACGACGAGGGCTGGGTTTAGCCGATGTCTGTGTAAGAGCGCAGTGAGTCGAACATTCGCCAGGCCAATATTCGACAGGTCAGCAAGTCAACTGGCGGCTGGCTGCTGCGTGCTGCTGTTGTCGACTTCTTTCAACGTGCGAGCCTGTTGATGTATTGAGCTGTTGACTTTCGCTTCCTTGCCGATGCGGATCATCAATCCATTGCCGCAGATGTATCTGACGCAAACCGCCGGCGTTGGCGGACGCATCAAAGTCAGGCCGGAGGATTTTCTGGTTGACGAGATTCCGCTGTACGAGCCGGAAGGTGAAGGCGAGCACCTGTATCTGTGCATTCAGAAAAGCAACGTGTCCCACGGGGAGATGATGAGTTGTCTTCGTCGGCACTTCAAGGTGCGTGAACGCGCCATCGGTTTTGCCGGCATGAAAGACAAGGTCGGCGTGACGCGGCAGATGGTGTCCATTCACCAGCCGGCTGAGCCGATTGATCTGAACCTGCCGCATGATCGCATGAACGTGCTTTGGTCGGCGTGGCATCGCAACAAGCTGCGGCTTGGTCATCTGGCGGGCAATCGGTTCTCAATACGGATTCGCGATACCGATCCGCTCAAGGCGCCGCTGGCGCTTCGAACGCTGCGCATTCTGGAACGTGAAGGCGTGCCCAACTACTTCGGATCGCAGCGTTTTGGCTACCGCCGCAACAACCACATGCTGGGAGCCAGGTATCTGGTCGGCGACTGGCGCGGCTTGCTTGCCAATCTGCTGGGAACAGCAGGAGCGGCGTTTCCTGAATATCAGCGTGAGCGGCGTGAGTTGTTCGATGCAGGACGATACGAAGAAGCTGCAGCGATGTGGCCCACTTCTGATCGTGCGGAACGCATCGCTTCCACAGTGCTGGCAGGCGGCGCGAGCGAACGCGATGCGTGTCTGGCGGTTGGCCACACGGCATTGGCGTTCTGGGTCAGTGCGCTGCAGTCAGCGATGTTCAACCGCGTGCTCGACAGGCGGCTGGAAGCGGGCACGCTCACGACGTTGCTGGAAGGCGATCTGGCGTTCAGGCACGACAACCGCGCGGTGTTTGCTGTAACAGCGGAAGAGTTGGCGACGGGCGAACTGCCGCAACGCCTGGCAGCGATGGAGATTTCGCCTTCAGGCCCGATGTGGGGCAAGGCGATGGTGCAGGCCGGCGGTGCGGTGGCTGAGATCGAACGCGAAGCGCTTGACGCCATCGACATTCCCGCGGAGGCGGTGCTGGCTGGCGAACGCAGTCCCGACGGCGGGCGGCGTCCGCTGCGCGTTCCCATTCGCAACGCTTCGCTGGACGCAGGTATCGACGAGCACGGTTCATATATCCGCCTGGCATTTGATCTCCCGCGTGGTGCGTACGCCACGATCGTATTGCGCGAGATTATGAAAAACGATGAAGGCGAATCGGACAGTTGAACGCCGCTGTTGATTATGGCAGCACGTTGTGCGATCGCAGCGCAGCGAGAAACTGCTCAGCGGTGTTGCCGCGATAATCGATCTGCACTGCGTTCCAGCCGACTGCTTGTGCGGAGGCGACGTTTTCAGGCAGATCGTCGAAGAACAGAATCTCATTGCCGCGATAGTTCACGTGCTGCTCAAACGCGCGGTAGATCGCTTGATCCGGTTTGTGCAGTCCGAGCAGGTGTGACGCGTGGCGATGACGCAGGCGGCTGATTGCGGGATATTCAAGCAGCCGCTCCCAATGAGCGTGGTTGGTGTTTGATAACGCAGCGGTCTCAATGCCGACTTCATGCAGAGAGTCGATGACCTCGCATACGCCCTCGTATTCGCCCAGCAGGATTGCCTGATGAAGCATGCGCAGTTCGTCAGGCGAATATGCGCCGTCGATGAGCTCGCTGATTCGCGTGGCCCATGTGGCCTCGTCGATCAGCCCCAGACCGAGCTGTACGCTCAGCTCCTGCCAACCGTCAACAGCGGGGTGGCCGTTGTTGCAGGCGATGCGCATATCGAAACCCGCAGCGTCGCATACTTCCTGCCACGAGCGACAGATGCGCACCAGCACGCCGCCAAGATCAAAACACACCAGGCGAATGGGAGAGAGTATCTTCACGTTCACGCAGACATGGTAGGCGGGGAAATGTCGCATCGACACCGCTGTTGCGCCAGTGGATCGGGCGCATTCTTCGGCATGTCGAGCGGAGCTGCTGAGGTTTACGATACGCTTGTGCGCACCGGCGCAGTGCTGCGCTGGTGACTGTTCAAGCAAGCAAATCGCCGCTTACTCAATCAGTATCAGTCTTCTTCCTGCTTCTGGGGTTGCCGATGTGATGCTGCGTCTTATGTGTTCGCGGCTGGACTGCTGAACTTGTTCCTCATCGGCTGCGCATGCGAGCACGCCGATTGAACAACTCGCCAGCCTGCCGGTGCATCACTCTGGACGCCGACGAGCAGCGGTGGTTCTGCACCTCTACGTTGGGATGAATCCGCGTCAGCAACGCGCCAGCGTTGTGATCATTACGCTGAGCGAGACTGCCGATTGGCTTTCTGTTCGCGTCGGCGCTGCTGAAAGAACGCCTGCAACTGGCGGCGGCAACGATCGGCCAGTACTCCGCCGATCATCTTCACGCGATGATTCAGGCGGTTATCGGTTGGGATGCGGTAGAGCGTTTCGCATGCGCCGGCTTTGGGATCGGTTGCGCCGTAGATCAACCGCTCCAGCCGGGCGTTGACGATCGCGCCGGCACACATGGGACACGGCTCAAGCGTGACCGCAAGCGAGCAGTCGCTCAGCCGCCACTCACCTAAAATCTTACCCGCCTTGGCGATGGCCAGCAGTTCCGCGTGACCGGTGGGATCGCTTGCTGATTCCCGCAGGTTGAAGGCTTCAGCAATGATTTTCGAACCCTTATACACCACCGCGCCCACCGGCACTTCGCCCAAGGCAGCGGCTTTGTCGGCCAGCTCGATCGCGCGCTCCATCATCGCGATGTCAGTGTCGGTGACATCAGGATGGCGACTGGATTGCAGGCGAAGTCGAGCCATGGAACAGATTCTCCGCAACGTCCGCGAACGTCGCAGTCGGCAAAGAGCCGGGCTGCTGGAGCCTCGTCTGCCAAAACGCGAGGTCGTCACGGTGTGTGCTCCTCTTGATCGGCCTTCTCAGATCCATTATCGCTTTCACGCTGACGACGGCTGACGGTGAGTTCCATCTGTGCGGCCGAGCTGCGGTTATCCGGCGTTTGGCGACGCTTATCGGAGCGATTCCCGGGCCAGCGCATACGCAGGAGCCTGCCGTCGGCTACGGCAGACGCAGGAGCGAAAACCAGCAGTATGATGCCCAGTTCATACAGTCCGTATAACGGTATGAGCATCATGATCATAGATAGCGCATCCGGCGGAGTGATGACGGCCGCCACGACGCCGCAGATGCCCAGTGCGTACGGCCGGTTCTTTTTGAGCCAATCAGCCGACGCCAGCCCCAGCCATCCCAGCAGCAGCACCACCAGCGGCGTCTGAAATGCGATCGTAATCGCCAGGAACATCAGCAGCACAAAGCTGATGTATTCGCTGAGGCGATATTGCTGCACCACTGAGCCGTCGCTGGGTTGGGGCACGTGGATCACCTCCACACTGCCGTCATCGTTGCCAGCCGCGACAAACAGTTTCAGGTCAGGCCACAGGAGCCACGCTTCGCCTGCTGCCGGTTCTGCAGGCGGGGCATAGCGCAGGGCGAGCGAAGTGTTGGTTTCAAGCGCCTGCTGAACGCGCGGATCGAGATCGGGCTGGGGCATCTTGACGACGACCGATGATCCAAACGCCACCAGCATGTACAGCATCAGCGGCAACATGGCGAAGTACATCAGCAGGACGCCTATCACGGTCAAGACGCCGCTGCCGGGCAACAGCACGCGAACGAATCGCTTTTCGTGCGGATACAGCCCCGGGCTGATGAACTTCCACGCCTGCCAGAGCACCCACGGCGCAGCGACAATCACGCCAGCGATCATGCTGAGCTTCAACTGGGTCATGATCATCTCGGCAGGGCCGATATTCTGCACCTGCTGCGGCAGACCGTGGGCTCTCAACACCCGAAAAAGCGGCAACAGCAGCCAACTGATCAGCGTATCGCTGAAGAAGAACGCGATGATGGTGATGGGCAGCGGCACCGCCAGTGCCAGCAGAAGCCGCATTCGCAGCTCTTCCAGGTGATCGCCGAAACTCATGTTGTGGTCAAAGGATTGGTCGCGTGTCGAGGCCATGCCAGATGCCAGATCGTTGCCGCCATGTCATATATCCATCAGAGTGCTGAACGAGCAGCGTAAGGGTAAGCGATGCTCGCAGGCGGTGTTGCTGAAAGGCGGCACAACAAAATAGGCGTACTTTTCAGACAGGGCGCGCGAATTGGAGCATCTTGATAAATCAACGAGCCACCCGGAGCGAGCGCTGGATCGGCTCATTTCGAAAGCCCGCGCGGGTGATCGATTCGCCCAGCAGGAATTGTGGCGCGCCCACCGGCGGTGGGTGGCTGCGATCATTTTAGCTCACCGGCCGAAATCGGCCGAGGTGGACGATCTGATGCAGGAAGTGGCTGTCAAACTCATCTCTCGGCTCACGTCGTTGCGGGACAATGCGTCGTTTCGCCCGTGGCTGCGACAGATTGCCATCAACGTCTGCCGGGGAGCGGCCCGGTCGCATCGGCCCATGTTGCATCTGACGGATTCAGAGCCCAGCCGCAGACAGCAATCACCGCACACTCAGTTTTTCACACACCCGGCAACGGCGGACAATGGCGTCGAGGCTGTTGCTGAACAGCGTGATGAAGCGCAGCGGTTGATGGACCAGGCGCTCAGCCTGCCGCCGGAGTACCGTGAGCCGCTGCTGTTGCGATGCGTCCGCTCAATGACGTATCAGCAGATCAGCGAACTGCTGGATTTGCCCGTAACCACAATTGAAACGCGCCTGGCCCGCGCGCGCAAAATGTTGCGTGAAGAACTGGGCGAGAACGTTCTGAGGGAAGACGATCGCTAGCGAGCTTGTTTGAACCTTTTTCTTTTTCTGCCCGATGCAGCACGGTTCGCATTTCATTATGAACAGCTGTCTGAACATGCCTCCAACCCAACGTCCCCTGATGTCCAGGTGGGTAGGGAATCAGCGATGACCCAGCCGATCGAACCATCTCGCCAGTACCCTGATGACGATGACCAGGCTTTGGAAATCGACACGCTTATCAGCCGGCTTGTCGATGGCGAAGCCAGTGCGGAAGATCGCGAACGCTTTGAGCGTCTTGCTGAAGCAAATCCATCGCTGTGGCGGCAACTGGCGCGTGCGCAGCTATCGATGCAACTGCTGGAACAGCACGTTGACAGGGAGTTGCGCAAGGCTGAATGGGTGGATTTGCCTTTTGCTGACGACACTGAGGTCGCCGGCCCGGCAAGCCATGCTGGTGGTCGATGGCAATGGGCAATTGCGCTTTCGGGATGGGCTGCACTGATCGCTTTGGCGATCATCTGGAGCATTGCCGGGCAGATTGTTGGGCAGAATGGCGCGCATCATCGCACAGCGCCCGACGCCCGGCCGGCTTCGGAGAGCGCACGCAGTCTCAGTTACGATCAGCACCTTGATCAATATCTCCGCGCGCCGTTTGTGCTTGGCGAACTTCCAGCAACGCTTTTGGAGGTTGAGCGGATGTCCGATGGCCGCTATGCGGTTCGCATTCTTCGGCGAATTGAAGAAATTGCGTTCGTGGAAGATCCCGATACGGTGCCGCTGGATGAGCAGGGGAATCTGATCGCACCGCCTTCGACGTTGCGCGACTCGGCCGGCGAATCGGGCCAGCCGCATTAACCGATCGATCACCGATTCATCAAGTCGAATCAAGTCAAGAACACTCCGGACCGGGGCTGAACCTGGCACATCATCGCGTTTATGCGAGGTTGGCCTGGTCATGTCCATCCATGTGTGCCTGCTGGTCTATACTTCTCTGACAGACATGCCGATCGGCAGATGAATATCTATGGCACGACCCAAGGACTATTACGAACTGCTTGGGGTTTCCCGCACGGCGACGCCGGAGGAGATTCGCAAGGCCTACCGGAAGCTGGCGCGGCAGTATCACCCCGATGTCAACAAAGCTCCCGACGCTGCAGAGCGCTTCAGTGAGATTCAGGAAGCTTACGACGTGCTCTCTGATGAGGAGAAGCGCCAGTCGTACGACCGCTTCGGTCACGCTGGCGTTGGCGGCGGCGCGGGAGCACATCCCGGCGCAGGGTGGGGTGGCGGCGCAGGGCCGCGGGGCGGCCGAACCGTTTGGACCAGCGAAGGCGGGGTCGGCGGCGCGGATTTCACAAGCATTCTTGAGGAAATGTTCGGCGGCATGGGCGCGGGCGGCGGGTCGCCATTTGATGTCGGCTTCGGCGGGCGTGCTGGCAGGACACGCGTCAGGCCGCCGGCGCGCGGGCAGGATATCGAGCAGACCATCACGGTTACCTTTTTGACCGCGGCGCTGGGAGGCACGGAGCATCTGCGGGTTGAATCCGGCGGCAGTGTTTCGACAATCAACGTTCGCATCCCGCCGGGCATCGAGTCCGGCGCCAAGCTGCGCGTCCGGGGCAAGGGGGCGGCCAGTCCCTTCGGCGGCCCGCCGGGCGATCTGATCCTCACCGTGCAGGTTGGCAGGCACCCGTACTTTCGCCGCGAGGGGCTTGACCTGTACGTCGATGTGCCAATCACGATTGCTGAAGCGGTCCAGGGCGCGACGGTCACTGTGCCGCTTTTGCCCAAAGCAGGCACAAAGGAGTGGCGGTCGATCGAACTGAAAGTGCCGCCGGGCACGGCCAGTGGTCGAAAACTGCGGGTGCGCGGGCAGGGGGTGACCGATTCCAAAAAGGTCACTGGCGACTACTACGCTGTGGTGCAGATCGTTGCGCCGAGTTTCGATGAGCTTTCCGACCGGGGCAAAGCGGCGATTCGAGACTTGGCATCGGAGTTGCAAAATCCCAGAGAATCGGCACCATGGGCCGATAATGAGCGCAGCCGGTCAGCCTGAACGGGTGCCGGCCGTCGCGGCCTAAACGGCGCCGGGAGCGGCGCGAAAACGGAGTGCTGAGAAAGCGTGCTCAGGAAGCAGCATCGATTTTTTCGCAGCGTCTTGATTGCCTCAGATGGCGTGTTGACCATCGCTGCATCGGTTCTGGCGTATCACATCCGGTTCGTGTGGCTGGCTGACGTTGCGCCGCCAAACGATCACCCGACCTTCGCCAGTCATGCGGTGCCGTTTCTGCTGGCAACTCCCATCATGCTGGGGGCGATGCTTTCTTCCGGACTTTACAAAGCTCGCCGCGACCAACGGTTCTATTACGAAGCGGTCACAATCATCAAGGCAGTCGTCATCGGCGTGCTTGTCGCCATTGCAGCGACAACGCTGATGCGAAACGTTCTGTACGACGGCCGCAACCTCAGCAGCCTGCAGTGGGGCATTTATGCGGGTGCCTCATGTCTCTTGCTATTGTGCTGGCGTTTTTCGTTCCGCACGGCGCTTCGCGCGGTGCGCGCTCGAGGCTGGAATCTGCGGCATGTGGCGATCATCGGCAACGGCCGGCTTGGTCAGGTGGTTGTCCATACGTTCCGACGCAATTCATGGACTGGAATCAAGCCCAGCTTCTTCATCAGCCATCATCCGACAACCAACAGGCAAACATGTCTGGGCATTCCCGTGCGAGGCGGGTTGAATGACCTGGAGCAGGTTCTGGAGAAGGTGGACATTTCCGGCGTGGTGATTGCGCTGCCGGCTCGAATGGCTGCTGAACTGCCCAGCTTGCTGCTTCGGCTTGAGCGGTTTCCCGTTGATGTGCGCATCGTGCCCGACATGAATCCCAAGTACATGCCGATCAACATGGCGGTCAGCGAATTGGACGGCATGCCGATTCTCTCGGTGCGTGAGTCGCCGTTGACGGGATGGGGACGCGTCAGCAAGCGTGCGCTGGACATCGTCGGCGCATTGACGGCGTTGATCATCTTTGCTGTGCCCATGGTGATCATCGCCATTCTCATCCGCATAAGCTGTCCGGGTCCGGTGATCTTCCGTCAAGAGCGCATGAGTCTGAACGGCCAGCGATTCAAGATCTTCAAGTTTCGCACGATGAAGCACGTTGATGCGGAAACCCAGGTGCTTCGTGATCGTGGCAAGGGCACCAGCGCGTGGACCAAGCCGAATGATGAACGCATTACGCCATTGGGCCGCTTTCTGCGCCGCACCAGTTTGGATGAGCTGCCGCAACTGTTCAACGTGCTGCTGGGCGAGATGAGCCTGGTCGGTCCGCGGCCGGAGCGGCCTGAACTTATTGAAAGTTTCCGTGAAGACTGGCGCGGCTATATGCTTCGACAGAACGTCAAGGCCGGCATGACCGGCTGGGCGCAGATCAACGGGCTGCGCGGCAACACCAACCTGAGAAAGCGATTGCAATACGATCTGTTTTACATCCGCAACTGGTCGTTGATGTTTGACCTTCGCATCCTTGGCCTGACGCTCTTCAAGGGCTTCGTGCATCCCAATGCGCATTAGACGGCATCAGGCGCCAGGCATTGATTGATTGAGTCAGTGCCCGATGCCTGATGCCTTCCACCATGCCACCTGCTGTAGTGCTGCTCTCGGGCGGACTTGACTCCGCCACCACATTGGCGATCGCTCGATATGAGGGATTCGCCTGTCATGCGCTGAGCTTTGATTACGGCCAGCGGCATCGCATCGAACTGGATGCGGCGGCAGCGGTCGCGAAATCGCTGGGCGCGGTTCAGCACGTGGTGATGAACATCGATCTTCGCGCATTCGGCGGCTCGGCCCTGACCGCGGAAATCGACGTGCCAAAGGATCGGCTGCAGCGCGATACAGGTGCACCGGGCGCATCGCTGCAAACTGAAGAAGAACATATTCCCATCACCTATGTGCCGGCCCGAAACACGATCTTTCTGAGCTTTGCGCTGGGATACGCTGAGGTGCTGGAATGTACTGACATTTTCATCGGCGTCAATGCGGTGGATTACTCCGGCTATCCTGACTGTCGGCCTGCATTCATCGAGGCGTTTGAGAAGATGGCCAACCTCGCGACGCGCATCGGTATGGAAGGGCCGCGGGCGGGCAGCATTCGAATTCACACGCCGCTGATCGATCTGACCAAGGCGCAAATCATCAAACGCGGTGTTGAACTTGGCGTGGACTACGGATTGACGACCAGTTGTTACGATCCGGACCCCAAGACCGGCCGACCGTGTGGCCATTGCGATGCGTGTCTGTTGCGTGCTGCGGGGTTTGCTGCAGCAGGGCTGGTTGATCCGGCTCAGCCACGAACCTGACTGCCGCGTGAAGAAACTCAAAATATCACGCCTCGATCTGAGATCGTCCGATGCTCTGACAGGGCCGAGGGCTTGACCTTGCCGTATGTCGGAGGCTGAACGATGGATGCACGGCGCGTTGGAGTATGGGCGAGACGCGTTCAAGTTGCGCTGAGCCTGGCTGCGTGTGCTTCGCCGGCAGCAGCGCAGATGCGCGAACTCCAGGCTTCAGTTCAGCTGCTGTCAGAGCTTCGTGAACTGACTTCGACGGGCGCTGATCGTGTCCGGGCCGACAGCCGCTGGGTGCATGCTGTTGAACGTGAGATTGATAATGCCTTTGAAGCGATCAATCGCTTGTCGGAAATCTCGTGCACTGACGGCAGGGCGGTGGTGTACGTTGGCAATGATGATCCCGATACGGCGGGGACGCTGCCCAGCACAGTCACGCTGCATGTCATTGGGCCGGTTGGAGACGGCTCTTTCACCTTTGTTTCCGGCACAGCTTTGAGCGCTGTGGCCGCAGCGATCAATACGCTTCAGCAACAGATTGGCGCAGATGCGATGATCTGCGCTCAAAACGAGCATCGCCTGGAAATTCGCTCGCAGGTCGCATGGCCGATGAATCACTATGTGCAGGTTGTGCAGCACGGCGGCGAACAGGCACTGCTCTATGCCCAGCCCAGCGGCGGGACAGCGATGAGGGAGTGGACCGATTATCCGTGCAGCATTGGCGCGCCGCTGTGTGCTGAGCCTGCAGAGCTTTATCTTTCAACCGGCGCATGGGTTTCGAATGGCGGTGCCGATTCGTTGCAGATCACGGTGCAAGGGACATGGGGCGACGGCATGCTCTTCACGTTTGCCTCCGGCGTAACGCAAGCAGCCATCATCGAAGCCATCAACGCGTTTCAGTTCAATCTGCGTGTTACTGCTGAACAAAGCTCAATCAATCCCGGACGCATTGTCATTCGATCCAGCCTCCTGGGTGAGAACGCCTCGCTCCAGCTCCATCAGAATGGTGGATTGGGGCCGATGATCTTTGCTGAGCCAGAAGGCGGCAGTGGGGCGTTCTTCATGCAGGCAGTCGGTCGAAGCAGCCTGTCTGGCGACACAAACTGCAACTGGTTTGTGGACACTGCAGATTTGTTCCAGGTTATTGACGCATGGGGCATGTGTCCCTGGCCGCCGCTGACATGTCCCGGCGATGTGACCGGCGATGGCGTTGTGAACGTGGACGACTTGCTGCGCGTTATTCAGTTCTGGGGCGCAGCGGGATAGTGCTGTGAGCAACGTCGAACATCTGCTTATAACGAAAACCGCCGCACAACAGTGTGCGGCGGCGCTGCATTGTTCAGTGATGTTGATTTCAGCGCTTGATCTGCACGCCGTCAGATATCGAGCTTCTTCACTTCCAACGCGTGATCTTCGATGTACGCTCGCCTGCTCTCGACGTTCTCACCCATGAGCGTGGAGAAGAGTTGATCGGCATCTGATGCGCTGTCCCAGGTCACACGCAGCAGCGTGCGCGTTGCGGGGTTCATTGTCGTTTCCCACAACTGCTCGGGGTTCATTTCGCCAAGGCCTTTGAAGCGTTTGATTTCGATGCCGCGGCGGCCGACGTCGTGCAGCGCATCGAGAATGGATGGAATGTTCGGCACATCGACGATGTCTTCGCCTTCGCTTGCATTGCTGGACTTCACCAGCCAGGCATAACGCGTAGGCAGCTTCTCGCCAGTGACGGCTTCCTCCTGCACCAGCGTGTAGTCATCGATGTCGATCTGCATGTCGGCCAATCGTTCGATGATCTTGGTCAGTTCGCGGTTTTCATGCAGTTCGCGAAGTATGGCGAGCTTGCTGCGATCTTCAACGGTGCCGTTGCCCGTGCCGAGATCGTCGAGAATCAATCCATTGGCCTCGATGAATTTGCTGGCGTCATCTTCTGACCAAAACAGCCGCTCATTGTCCGCCCACATCAAACGATGGGTGGGCAGGCGGCCTTCGCCGGCCGGATCATCGGCGCGTGATTCCAGCAGCGAGGCGAATGGCGTGCCGCGTCGCTCGGCAATCTTTACGAGGTCCTGCAGTCGCGTGAGCTGCCGCACAAGCCGCTGCAGCTCTTCGCCCTCGATGCGCCGCTTTTCCTTGCCCTCGGCGTCGCGCACCAACAGGGTGACGTGATCCATCGCCAGATCGGTGAGCACCTTGGCCATGGCGGCTTCGTTCAGAACGTACTGGCTCTTTTTGCCACGCGTGACCTGAAACAGCGGCGGCTGAGCGAGATGAATCTTGCCCTGGCGGATCAGTTCGGGCATCTGGCGGAAGAAGAACGTCAACAGCAGTGTGCGGATGTGGCTGCCGTCCACGTCGGCGTCGGTCATGATGATGATGCGGCCGTATCGCAGCTTGCTGATGTCGAAATCTTCGCCGATGCCGGTCTGCAGAGCCTGGATGAGCACGCGGATTTCTTCAAAGCCCAGCACCTTGTCAATGCGGGCCTTTTCCACGTTGAGAATCTTGCCGCGAAGCGGAAGGATGGCCTGGGTGTCGTGGTCGCGACCGCCTTTGGCCGATCCGCCTGCCGAATCACCCTCGACGATGAAGAGTTCGGATCGATCGACATCGTTCGTGGCACAATCAGCAAGTTTGGCGGGCATACCGCCGGAATCGAGCGCGCCTTTGCGCTTGATAAGCTCGCGTGCCTTGCGGGCCGCTTCGCGCGCCTGTGCCGCCAGCACGGCCTTGAGGCAGATTCGCTTGGCGTCGGCGGGGTTTTCTTCAAGCCACGCGCCGAGGTGTTCCGTAATCGCTGCGCTGACGAACCCTTCCACTTCCGGGTTGAGCAGCTTCTCTTTGGTCTGATTGTTGAACTGCGGATCGCGCAGCTTGACGGAGATGACTGCTGTGAGGCCTTCGCGCAGGTCGTCGCCGCTGGGCGTGAGGTCTTTGAGAAGCCCCGTACGCTTGGCGTAGTTGTTGATTGTGCGGGTGAGCGAGGTCTTGAAGCCGGCAACGTGCGTGCCGCCGTCGGGGTTCACGATGTTGTTGCCGAACGCCAGCAGCAGTTCGTTGGTGGCGTCGGTGTACTGCATGGCGATGTCGCACACCAGCCCTGTTTGCTCGTCTTCACGATGGACCGAGATGACGGGGCTGACCGTGGTCTTGGTGCGGTTGAGGTGCTCGACATAGCCCTTGAGCCCCTCAGCAAAATGGAACACCTCATCGCGCTGCTTGCCCTGGGCATCCACTCGCTCATCAATCAACCGGATGGTTACGCCCGGATTGAGATAGGCCAGTTCACGTAGCCTGTGCTGCAGCGATTCGTAACGGAATTCGGTGTCGGGAAAGATCTGGCTGTCGGGCAGGAAGGAGATTTTGGTGCCCGTCTTGCGCGGGTTGGCGTCGGTGGCGTCGGGACGTTTGGTCACGACGTGCAGGGGCTTGACGATTTCGCCGCGTGCGAAGGTGATGAGATACACCTTGCCGCCCTTGACGACTTCAACTTCGGTCCACTCCGACAGCGCGTTGACGCACTTGACGCCCACCCCGTGCAGGCCGCCGGAGACCTTGTAGGCGTTGTCGTCGAATTTTCCGCCCGCGTGCACCTCGGTCATGATGACTTCAACTGCGGGTCGGCCGTTGATCGCGGGGTTGTCGCTTTTCATCGGATCAACAGGCATGCCGCGGCCGTCGTCGATGACGGTGCACGAGCCGTCCACGCCCAGCCGGACGGTCACGGTTGTGGCGTAGCCAGCCATCACCTCGTCGATGGAGTTGTCCACGCACTCGTAAACCAGGTGGTGCAGCGCATTGAGGCCGACGCCGCCGACGTACATGCCCGGGCGCTTGCGGATGGCCTCAAGCCCTTCGAGCACCTGGATCGATTCGGACGTGTAACCGTCAAAATTGACCTCAAGCGGAGCTGCAATATTGGTCTCCGCAGCGGGGGTCTGCGCAGCTGCGGACGTGCCGGTGACAGAGTTTGGCATAGGGGGGCGAGCTTTCACGGAGCGTTGATTGTGTAGGGTTTTTTCCAAGCTGTGAATTATAGGCGATCCGGCGGCATTTTGCGCCTTCAGGCACGCGAATATCTGCGGTCGGAATTTGGTCGTAAGGTGCTGTATTTCAAGGAATTATGGCGGTTGTGCGAATGCCTTGGCCCAGTGCTGCCGATGGTCTGGCTGCGGGGGTGTGTGCGGGGGCAGCATGCGAAGCTCAGGGGGCAACGTTGGTGCGGTGAGCTATGCTCCCTGAGTCGGCAGCCGGCGCCAGTTTGGATTATTGGCGCAGTTGTTGTCACAGTACGGGCTCGATGAGCCGCCGGGCAGCCGCTCCAGATGCTCGGCGACTCCTACGATGTTCGCTTCCCATTCGTGAGGTCCTTTTCATACCAGCGAGTTGCGGCCATGTCTTTGTCCTACAACGAAGTTCCGCCCGGCACCGATCTGCCGTCCGTCGTCAACGCCATCGTTGAGATTCCCAAAGGCCGGCGCAGCAAGTTTGAACTGGACAAGAAAACCGGCTTGTTCAAGCTCGATCGCTACCTGTTTTCGTCGAGCCACTACCCGGGCGATTATGGCTTTATTCCGCAGACGCTGGCGGAAGACGGCGACGCGCTTGACATTCTGGTGATGGTGAACGAACCGACGTTCACCGGCTGCCTGATCGAAGCACGCGTGGTCGGGCTGTTTCGCATGATCGATTCAGGTGCCAACGACTTCAAGGTGCTTGCTGTTCCCAATGCCGACCCGCTGTTTGACGAATATCGCGAGCTTGAGGATGTCGCGGTCTCGTACCTGCGCGAGGTGGAGCATTTCTTCGGCACGTACAAACAGCTTGAAGGCAAACACGTGCAGACACTGGGGTGGACCTCCATGGCCGACGCGATCGCGGAAGTCCAGTCAAGCGTCGAGCGATACAAGAGACAATCAACGAACCTGTAGATAGCAGGAATCCCAACGCTGAACGCTGAGATTGTTGCAGTTCGCCGTGATGTGAGTGGTGAGCGTTTTGCGTTGAAGTTTCAGACCGTTCGTGAAGCGAGACGCTCGCGATCTGAAATCTGAAATTTGAGATTTCAAGCGAGCATGAAAACCGGCGCAAAGGCCATTGCCGGCGAGTTGCTGTCGCCTTCTGCCACCCACGTGCGGTGCGTTGCATTCACGCTGCTGCGGGTGACGTGCTGGCGTTGGACGAGATGAGGCGGAACTGGTCGTTGCGAACGTCCACGCCTTCGTGCTCAACAATCAGCAGGTCGGTTCGCTGACGCAGATCGTAGCGAACCGGTGCGGCGCCATTGCGTGCAGCTGCCAGAGGCGCGTCCTGCAGCACTTGCACGGTTGGCTGGCACGGCGCTTCGGGATGCCACTGCACCACGACGACGCGCTCGCCGTTGTTCAAAGTCGCTACTGTTCCGGGCGGAAAAGCCGGCACGACCAGCGGCAGCGCTGCAAGCACTATGGGATCGAATCGCGACACCAGCGGATCGGAAAGCATCTGTCGCATCACGCGAACGCGGGGCAGTTCGACGCCGTTTTCCGGCCGGCGCAGGCGGTCGAAGTGATTGGCCACGCACACGATTCGGGCAAAGACGTGTATGTCTTCGCCGACCAGTCCACGCGGCCGGCCGTCGACGCCGATCGTGGTTGGAAAGCCGCTGCCGTCAAAGTGCTGGTGATGGTGCAGCACAACCCCCGCAGCAGCAGGGGCAATGTTGCCGCTGAGCATCTTGTGGCCGAGCTTGACGTGCTTACGCCACTCAGGGTTGGACTCATCACGATTCTGCTTGCATTGCCTTCGCACTGCGGGGTCAAGCGCCATCATGCCAATGTCGTGCAGCATCGCGCCCAGCCCCAGGCTGACCACATCGCGCGCATCGCGCGGATGCAGTCGTTTGCGTTGCTGAATCAGATAGCCCTGCAGCTTCAATCCGAGCAGCAGACTGAGAAAGCACACTTCACTGGCGTGGCGAAGATCGCTGTCGGACGACCCGCCCAGCTCAACGATATATGCCGCAGCGGTGGGATCGCAGACCAGATCTTCAATCAGGCATTGAATGGCCTTGCGGTAGTCGGCAAATTCAATTTCAGCATGGGCCTCACGGTGCATCGAGTCCAGCGCCTCAGCCATCAGGCTCACCAATTGGCCTTGTTGGTTCAGGATGGTCGGCGATACGTACTGCTTGATCTGTTCAAAGCCCGGATATTCGATCCAGACGTGTTGGATCTCCAGCTCAACCAGTCTGCGGATGATGGATTCTTCAAGCTCAAAGCCCTCCGTGAGCAGCACCTTGCCGCGCAGCGGATGGTATACGGGTACAGCGAGTCTCATGCCCGGCAGAGCCTGGTTGGTGGCGACTCGAAGCATCGAAGTTCCTCGATTGTGAGGCGTGACGACGCGCTTATCGGCACGAATTTCACGGAGCTTTTCAGCAAATAGCGGTCAGGGCGAAGAATCCGCCTGCGCAGGCGCCAAACTCACAGCAGGTTCCGAGACGCTGCCTAAATCCACTGCGGTATACTGCAGACAACGCGCCGTGACGGTCGATAAGTCATTGCTGGCGTACCGTGTCGTGAAAAGTGATTCTGTCATGCAGCCTGAAAACGCACCTCGATCTCTGGCGGATTCCAAGCTCGATTCATGCAGCGAACGTTTGCCGACGACCCATAATCGTCGCGCATTTCTGCTAGCCGGCATCGGTCTTCTGCTCGCCGGGTGCGGCGGAAAAACCCGCTCGGTGACAACGCTCCCAGGCCCGGTCTGGCCTTATCGACCCCTGCCGTCCGCTCAGGACGAAGTGCCTGCACCATCGGTGCCGAGTAGTCCAGCAACAGTCGCCTTTGAGGGGGTACTGACGCGATCGCAATGGGCGGGCGGCCAACCCGTGCCGTCATTGATGGATCGCATGCTGCCGGTGCAGTACGTCACCGTGCATCATGACGGAATGGACCCGTTTTACGGCACTGATGCGAGAAGCACAGCCGCCCGACTGGAAGCCATTCGCCGCGCGCATCGCAACAAGGGCTGGGGCGACATCGGCTATCACTTCGCAGTCGATCGTGAAGGCCGCGTGTGGGAAGGACGTCCGTTGGCATGGCAGGGGGCGCACGTCAAGAATCACAACGAGGGCAACATCGGCGTCGTGGCTCTGGGCAACTTTGACCGGCAAACGCCAACGCCCGCGCAGCTGCAGGCGCTGAATCGAATAGTCTCGCACCTGTTGCGGCGTTACAACGTGCCGCTGGCACGGTTGAAGACGCATCAGGAGTGGTCCGCCACAGCCTGCCCGGGAATCAATCTGCAGCGATACATGATTACAGCGCGAAACAATCGACAGTTTGGATAACGCGCCTAGCCGCCTGTCGGTGCAGCAGCGGATGATTGTGATCATCTGCGCTGGTGCACGTTTGTTTGTTCCGTGGGCAACGTGAACCGGGGTGTCGCGCACGGTTCGTGCTGCTGAGGTGTTTGTTCAATTATCGCCAGTGCGTTGACGCTCAACGCAACAGGCATGCAAAAGCGGCGACCACAGTGATGCGGCAGCCGCGATGTCCTCACGCAACAGCGTGGAGGCGAGGGTCACCGGGTGGATGGCGGAGAGTCAGTTCAACAACAACCGGCAACCTTGTACCGTCTCTCTTCTCTGTTGAATCTTTACGGGGCAGCGCTGCTGTTGGATGTAGGGAACTCAGCGGCAAACGCGGCCGATGCTTCGATATGATGATGGATGAAGCTCGTAGGGAGCGGTGCTGTGCAGTCTGTGCAGATTGAGCGCTGCTGCGAATCCGTTTCCTGATCTGGGCAAAGTGATTCGCAGATCGGACGCGTTCAAACTGGCCCCGCTCCTTGATGCAGGCTGTTTCAAGCTGTCGTCTGACCAGGAAGGTTGAAGCGTCATTGTCACGGAAGTCGCCACGCATCAAATCACAGGACACGCCTCGCTCGCTTGCGGTGCTCGAACAACGTGTGCCGCACTGCAGGCGATGTCCGGAGCTGCGTGCCTATTGCGCGGAAGTTGCAGCGACCAAGCGCAAAGCATTTGCCCACTGGCAATACTGGGGACGTCCAGTGCCAGCGTTCGGCGACCATTCGGCGAAGATTCTTATTGTGGGACTTGCGCCGGCGGCACATGGCGCGAATCGGACCGGCCGCATGTTCACCGGCGATCGATCGGGCGATTTTCTCTATGCAGCGCTTTATCGTGCGAAACTGGCCAACCAGGCGACATCAACCCATGCAGATGACGGGCTTAAGCTGCACAATGCCTATATCACCGCATCGCTGCGATGTGCGCCGCCAGCCAACAAGCCGACGCCTCAGCAACTGGCCAACTGTCAGCCATACCTGATCGATGAGATTCGCCTGCTCAAGCCACCGGTCATCATCTGTCTTGGCGGCATTGCGTGGAATACAGCGTTGTCAGCCCTGGCGCACACCGGCGCAGCAATACCAAAGCCGCGACCGAAGTTTCAGCATGGCGGCGAATGTCAGATCGGATCGACCATGCTGCTGGGCTGCTACCACGTCAGCCAGCAGAACACCTTCACGGGTCGGCTTACGCCGGCGATGATCGATTCGGTGCTCAAGCGTGCGTGCGAACTCGCTGGCCGAGCGTGACGATGACTCGCTACACTTGTGGAGTGCGGCAGGCGTTTCACGTTCGGGCAGCCGAGCGATTATTTTGAGTTGCGTTCTCGTACACTGCGTTTTACATGCGACTGTTCATCACCGGCGCTACGGGCCTGCTTGGCCGACGACTTGTGATCGATCGCCTTGAGCGTGGCGATCAGGTTGTATTGCTCTCGCGTGACGGGGCACGGGCGCGCAAGATGTTTGCAGCCGACGCCAATCGAAATATCACGGTTGTCGAAGGAAATCCTGCTGCGCCCGGGCCGTGGCAGAAAATGGTGGACGGTTGCGATGCGGTGGTGCATCTGGCGGGGGCGGGCATTGCTGATCGGCGGTGGACCGCAGCGTACAAGAAGCTGCTTGTTTCCAGCCGCATCGACAGCACGCATCAACTGGCGGACGCCATTGCGCAGGCGGCGCGGCCGCCGGCGGTCTTCGTGTCAGGGTCGGCGGTTGGGTATTACGGCGATGCCGGCGATCTTGAATTGGATGAAATGTCTCCTCCCGGCGAGGATTTTCTCGCGCAGTTGTGTGTGGCGTGGGAAGCGCAGGCTCAGCGGGCTGCATCGTCTGCCACGCGCGTTGTGCTGCTTCGGACCGCTGCCGTGCTGGACAATCGAGGCGGTGCGCTCAAGGCCATGCTGCCGGCGTTTCGCATGGGGCTGGGCGGGCCGTTGGGAATGGGGCGGCAGTATTTCCCGTGGATTCACTGGCGCGACCTGATCGGGCTGATCGATCTGGCCCTTGAGCACAGCGACCTGTACGGCCCGCTCAATGGCGTTGCGCCTCAGGAAGTGCGGCAGCGCGATTTTGCACGAGCGCTTGGCGCAGCGCTCGGCCGACCGGCATTTATACCGACGCCGAAGTTTGCAATCCGACTTGCGCTTGGCGAGGTGGCCCGGTACATCACCTCCAGTCAGCGCGTCGTGCCTGCCAAGGCAAGACGGTTTGGTTACGCGTTTGTCTATCCGGAGCTTGAGGCAGCGTTGGAAGACCTGGTTGGACGACGCGATAACAACGATGCCAACGGCAACGGTCATGTCAATGTCAATGCCAATGCCAATGGCAATGGCAATGGGAACAGCAATGCGCATGATGGCGCAGCAACAGCAGCGCGGCAGTCCGGCGATTCGTCGCAGCCAGCTTCTGCAGCAGCGGCGCCACTGCCGTCAGTGAGCGGTAACGGTAGTTCGCCTCACAACGGACCGATGCCCGCCGCGGTCATCAAGTTGCTGGCCATTGCGGTGGACGGCACGCTCCTGCGTTCTGACGGCTCGTTGCCTCACGGCGTCATTCATGCCTGTCGTGCAGCTGAGCGGGCCGGCTGCATGGTGGTTCTGGCCACCACCCGTCCGCCCCGTGGCACGCGGCTGATACTGCAGACGCTGGACCTTCACAGCCCGATGATCAATCACGGCGGCGCGCTTGTGTGGGATTCCGTCCACGATCGGCCGCTGTATCACGAGCCGCTTTCGCCAGAGATTGCCCGATCGGTTCTTGCTGAGGTGCGTGCGCTTCAGCCGGAGGTTATGGCAGCGGTCGAGATTCTCGACCGGTGGTACACCGATCGCATCGATACCCGCTATGTGCCGGAGAATGCACGGCTGGTGGAGCCTGACGGCATTGCGCCGCTGGAGCAGTTTCTTGCTGAACCGATTACAAAGCTCAGCTTTCTTGGCCCGGCTGAGCACATGCACGCCATTTTCAACCTGATTCGCGAGCGGTTCTGGCAGAAGAAACAGGTGGCGGTTTTGCAAACCGATCCGCGGCTGGTGCAGGTCATGCATCCATTGTCGGATAAAAGCATTGCTTTGCAGCGCATTGCCCGGCAGTTCAATATTCCGCGCGAGGCGATCATGGCCATAGGCGATTCGCCATACGACATGGGCATGATTGAATGGGCCGGGTTCGGCGTGGCGATGGGCAACGCAGGCGATGCGGTCAAGCAGCTTGCCAAGGCTGTGGTACCGGGCAACGACGAACTGGGCGTCGCGCGGGCGATTCAGCGGTATGTGCTGTCCCGGCGGTGAATTGAGCCGTCAATTGACTCTCTGTCGCAGCAGCAGGCCGGATTCCGGCTGGGCGCGGTGGGCGTTCATCGTCATGCGCCAGGCCGCCACGTACGCTGGATTTTGCCGTACACTGGTTGGCCAGCGTGAGAGGAGACCCATGCTCAAAATATGGATGGATGGTCAGTTAGTTGATCGCGATCAGGCCAAAGTCAGCGTCTACGACCACGGTCTGTTATATGGCGATGGATGTTTTGAAGGAATTCGCGCATACAACGGCCGCGTGTTCAAGCTGCAGTCGCATCTGCGGCGCATGTATAGTTCGGCGGAGCGCATTCGCCTTATACCGGCATATACGCCTCAGCAGATTGAGCAGGCCATTCGCGATACGCTGAACGCCAACAATCTGCGTGACGCATACATTCGGCTTATCTTCACTCGCGGCGTGGGCACGCTTGGGTTACATCCGTTTCGTTGCCCGAAACCCGGGACGATTGTGATTGCTGATCACATTCAACTGTATCCGCAGGAACTTTACGACAACGGCATGAAGGTGATTGTGGCCAAGCGGCCGCGCATTCCGATTGCGTGTCTTGATCCGGCCATCAAGAGCCTGAACTATCTCAACAACATTCTGGCGAAGATCGAAGCTATCGATGCCGATGTGCTTGAAGCGATCATGCTTACGATCGACGGCTATGTTGCGGAGTGTACGGGTGATAATATTTTTATTGTCAAGGACGGTCAGATCGCCACGCCACCTACCGAGGCCGGAATTCTGCACGGGATAACCCGGCAATTTGTCATTGATGAACTGGCTCCTGCACTTGGGAAGAATGTGCAGCAGCGCATGATGCGAGTTGAAGACCTCTACAATGCTGATGAAGTCTTTTTGACCGGTACCGCGGCGGAGATCATCGGAGTGAGCCAGATCGATGATCGCGTCATCGGCGAAGGAAAAGTTGGTCCGGTGACCAGACAACTTGTGGCGGAGTTTCACAAGCGCGTGACCGACGGCGCGCCGGAGGATTGACCCAGTCGGATCTTGTCTGTGCTGTAGCACAGCCGTTCAAGACATATTGCCCGCAGTGCACAGGGGTATGCTATGCGATGCAAGAAATGCGATTACGCGCTCTGGAATCTCAAGGCGCGGACATGTCCGGAGTGCGGCACTGCGTTCACGCCTCGTGAGTTTGAATTTGCCGTCAATTCCGTTCAGTTCTGCTGCCCGCACTGCAATCAGGCATACTACGGCACGAGCGAACAGGGGCATCTCGTGCCGGACTCGTTTACCTGTGTGAAATGCCATCGCTGGATCACCATGGATGAGATGGTGCTCCGGCCGACTGCGGGGGTCGACGAAGCGCAGACCCGCAAATCGCGCATGCCGTGGCTTGAACGTGACAAGCGAGGGTTCATCAAGGCGTGGTTTGCCACCGTCGGCTATGCGATGGGCTTGCCGCATTTGCTTCTGCGCGCCACGCCTGAAATGAGCTCGGTCGGTCAGGCATGGGGGTTTGCTGCGATTACAGCGGCAGTGGTTTCATTGACGATATTTATCCCAGGGGTGTGCCTGTTCTCGACGATCGGCGTCATCGCCGGATCGAGCTCAATCCTTGTCATCGTGTCATCGATGTTTTTCGCTGCCATAGCGGTGTTCATATTGTTCATGCTGAGCATGGTGCTTTGGGGAGCGATCACGCATCTGCTGTTGTGGATGACAGGTGAGTGTGCATGCGGCATCGGGCGAACATACCAGGCGTTGTGCTACAGTTCCGGCGCCAATGCAATTTCAGCGACGCCTTGCATCGGGATGTACGTAGGATGGATCTGGTGGATTGTCAGTGCGGTGCTAGCGGTGAAAGAAGCGCAGCGCGTTTCTGCTCTCTACGCGGTTATCTCCGTGCTCGTCTACCCGATCCTGTCACTTCTTGCCGTGTTCGGGTTTATTGTTCTGAGCGCAAACACAGTGCCGACCGGACCTCCAACGTGGACATTGCCAGCTCCCCAGACACGTCAGCTCGCCAATGCAATCGTCGCCTATGGAGCGAACAATGGCGGGAAGGGGCCAGATCATGCGGTACAGTTGGTGGTGTCGGGTCATGTGGTTCCAATGGACTTCATTGGCAGTCAGACATCGACATATGAGATCGATGTGCCCTTGGCGGACATCACGCTCGATGACTTTCAATACCTGCCGCCCAATCGCAAACTGATGGCGGCTCAGAAAGCGGCCGACGCGCTGCCCGCCAACGTCATCGCGCATCGCGTGGGTGATTTCGTCTTTACATATCACGGCATCGATCTCACCAACGCCGATCCCGGATTATGGCTTGTGATTTTTTCACCCGATCCTGACACCAATGCACCAAGCATAATTGTGCCGTATGCAGCCGGCGCAGACGGACAGGCGGTTTCCATCGGCGCGATTGCAACCGAGCTGGCTGCTCAGAATCAGTTGCGAAGCCACTACGGCTTGTCTCCGCTGCCCCGCCCGAACACCATCACGCACGCTCAGCCGGCAACATCGCCGTAGAACGTAATTGCGACTGGGCTGTGCAGCGATTTGCATGCACGCTGGTGTTGACAATGCCGCTGAACGCGTCTTTGCTGAATTGTGGCCAGTCACTCAGGCTCAATTCTTTACACCGTTGGACATTCCACGCGCACACTGCAGGAGTTCATCTCGCTGCTGAACGCGCACGGCATTGCCGTACTGGCGGATGTTCGACGTTATCCCCGATCGCGCCGCTTTCCACATTTCAACGATGACGCGCTGGCACACAGCCTGCCTGCTGCAGGCATTGCCTACAGGTCGTTTCAATCACTCGGCGGGCGGCGACAGCCATCGCGCGATTCAATCAATCTGGGCTGGAAGAGCGAAAGTTTTCGCGCCTATGCCGATTTCATGCAGACGCCAGCATTTGATGAAGCGCTGCAGCAGTTGATCGCTGAGGCGCAGCGCTCGCGAACCGCCATCATGTGCGCTGAAGCGGTGCCGTGGCGGTGTCATCGGCAGTTGATCGCTGATGCATTGCTGGCGCGTGGATGGCATGTGCTCGATATCTACGACACAGGCGATCCCAAGCCCCATCAACTGACGAGTTTCGCAGTGGTGAGCGGCCATCATGTCACCTATCCGCCAAACGCACAGCAGGCGACGCTTTTTGAATAAGTAGGCCGATTGTCGCGATCAGCAATTCCAGCGGTCAAAAGCAGTTCAACCGCAATGAAGTGTGCGGCTGCATTTGCATTGTGGGTCGTTGGGCGTCCGGCAGGCTTTTGAACGTGAGGGTTGCGTCCTGCCGATACATCTGCCGATGGCCGATCCGCAAGACATTGTTGAAATCCCCGGCGTGCCGTCGAATGCCTCGCCGCCGACGCGCAGCGCAGATGGCGGAAGCATCAAGGGGCCGCGTCGGCGTTTTCTGTCGGTTTGGTTTCGTTGCTGCCACACCTACGGCCGCATGTACCGCAATAAAGACGAAACGGCATATGTTGGACGATGTCCAAAATGTGGCGCACCGGTGCAGGCGCTGATCGGTCCCGGCGGAACATCGCAGCGATTTTTCGAGGCCCGGTAATCGCGCTCACCAGTTGAACCTCGGCGTGAGGACGCTCTCAGATCAGCCGTCGCGGCATCTCGCCTGCTGAGGTCTTCATGCTCGTTGAATTGGACTTGCTGTCGGCCGGCTCGGCGGGTTTGTTCACCAGCGTGCGCATGGCCGATGCGGTGCGGCTGCCGTAGAGCGATGTCGCCTTCATGTTGGCCGCCTCACGCTCCAGTACCGGATCAAGCCGCATGCTTTCCTTGGGAGGAATGCCTGCTTCGACGCCGTAGTTGAAGCGGAAGCCCACCAAGATGACGCCCATCACACACGCCAGAGGCAGCAGCGCGAAACGGGCGTAAAACGTCGGCCCGCCCCAGCCGTCGCCCCGGGGGCCGAGGACGTTATCCACGTTCGTCGTGATATGGCCGTAGGTTGCCAATGCCCCCTCATCCCACGGCAGGCCAAGGGCCGATCCGACCGGCAGAACGAAGATCGCCACGACCGTTGACCAGATAAACGACGATACCACCCGCTCAACGCCCGGCGTTGCGGAGCTTGCTGCCAATATCACGCCCACCGCCAGCAAGGGCAGAAGCACGACCATCGCCAGCGACCCTGCACCGCGTGCGAGCGTGGAAGCGACGTGCATGATGCGATCGTATTTGGTGATCACCACATTCGGATTGGCGGGTTCAATGTCGCCCACGTCGGCGGCACCGGTTGTCCCCACAGCCGGCCGCCATGCTGCAGCGCGGTTGGGCGCGTCATTTTGTGCGGCCTTGCCTTCAACGATCAGACGCGTGTGGTGCTCCTCCAACTCCGCATATCGGACATCCATGAATGTGGCAAACCCCCACACCAGCACCTGCGTCAGCAGCGAGCAGGCGACAATCCAGCAGCAGATGTTGACGCCGCGACGGAGCCGTGCGAGAGCAATTCCCACATACAAGGGTTGAAATGGCTGCATGACGCTGCTCCCAGTCCAGGAATGATCAGGCGGCAGACACAGCCGCGGCGATGGCTCTGATCACATCTGCATCGGCGCAGCAGGAAATTCATCTGAGCGATTGCGCGGTTTTCCCGGCTTTTCAGGCCTGTACAATCGTCAAACTCGACACATGGATCAGGAGCCGTATCATTTGGGCTGTCCGGTCCGAAAACATTGACTCAAAGCCAATGACGTATGCTTGATGCGCCAGTCAACACATCGGAAAGGTCAGCTCATCTGCAGTCGCAGCTTTGCGTCTGTTGACCGATTGCCATGTTGACGGCGCAGTGATCCCTGACACGATTGCCTGCTGCTGATTATGACTGCCCAACGCCGCCCTGAACTGGACATACTTGATCCCGCCGTGCTGACTGACGTTGTGGCCGGCCAATTGCGCATCACGCCCGAACAGGCGCTTCGGTTGTATCACGAGATGCCGATTCAGGAGCTTGGCCGCTGGGCTGACGCCCGTTGCCGGGTTGTGCATGGCGATCACATTCGCACTTACGTTATTGATCGAAACATCAACTACACGAATGTCTGCACCGCCAGATGCACGTTCTGCGCGTTTCGTCGCGACAGCGATGACCACGACGCTTACACGCTCGACTATGAGACGCTCCTGCAGAAGGTTCAGGAACTTTCCGACATCGGTGGAACGCAGATTCTGATGCAGGGTGGCATGAATCCCGAGTTGCCGCTGCAGTGGTACATTGATCTGCTGCAGACGATCAAGCAGCGATTTCCGCATATTCATGTTCACGCCTTCAGCCCGCCGGAGTTCATCGAATTTGTGCATTTCTTCCAGCCGCCCGGATCAACGCTGGAGGAGCAGCTTCGTTATGTAATGACGCAGCTCAAGGCAGCGGGGCTTGATTCGGTGCCGGGCGGCGGCGGCGAGATCTTCGCGCCTGCGGTGCGTCGCAAGATCGGCTTGGGCAAATGCGATGCCGAGGCGTGGCTCACCGTGATGCGCATCGCGCACGAACTGGGCATGAACACCAGCGCGACGATGATGTTCGGCCACATTGAAGGCATCGCTGACCGCATTCATCACATGGAGCTTGTGCGGTCCTGGCAGGATCGTTCCATCAACGATTTCGCTGCCGACGGCGGGGGGCGGTACATGGCGTTCATTTCCTGGCCTTTCCAGCGGGAAAACACGCCGCTGGGACGCTGCAAGGAATGGGGGCAGGGCGAAGGCGATGACCTGTCGCAGCCGTTTCCGGGCGATGTGGTGGCGAAGCTGGACGGCACGGGCGACAAGAGCGAGCATCCCGAGTTCGGCCGCCGCGTGCGCATGGCTGGCGCAAGCGATTATCTGCGCACGCAGGCCATCAGCCGCTTGTATTTTGACAACATTTACTCCATCGGCGCCAGTTGGGTCACCATGGGACCGAACATCGGCCAAATGGCGCTTCACTACGGTGCCAGCGACATGGGCAGCGTGATGATGGAAGAGAACGTGGTGAGCGCAGCCGGCACGACATATTGCCTGAACGAGCCGATGCTCTGCCGCCTGATTCGTGATGCGGGCTTCATGCCCGCCCAGCGCAACAACGAATATCAACTGTTGAAGATACACGACACAGCCGACGCGCCCGATCTGCGCGTGACGGACTGGTCAACCCTGCGGGCGCAGAGACTGCACCAGCAGCGTCATACTGCTGCGATTGACAGCGAGACGGCTGTGCAGTTGACCGTTGATCGCTGAGCATGGACACGCACATCATCGCATCAGGTGGTGCGTGCAGATCGTGAAGTGCGTGCATCAATCGGTTGACAGCACGTGCTGAACAGCCGATGCGTTCGTCACGTGATTTCTTACACCGCATCAAAGCTTGCGCTTTGTTTTTGGCCTTCTGATGATGTCGATTGAATCATGGACCATCCCCGGCGCCGAGGGGCAGATGATCATCGGTGACTGTCATTTGCCCGAGCGCACGCCCGGCACATTGCCTCGCGGCGTTGTGCTGATCGCACATGGATTCAAGGGCTACAAAGACTACGGCATGTTTCCGCGCATCGCACAGCGGTGCGCGGCAGCGGGCTTTATCGCGCATCGGTTCAACTTCAGCCACTCGGGCATGACCAACGACATCGCCACTTTTGCAAGGCCCGATCTTTTCGAACAGGACACGTGGAACAAACAGGTGCTCGATCTTCGGACGGTGATTGAACACGTTAACGCAGGAGCGTTCCACGAACCGAACTTGCCGTATGCAATCTTCGGCCACTCGCGCGGCGGAGTGACGGCATTGCTGACTGCAGGCCGATTTGCAAACGACGCTACGTTCCCGCAACCGGCAGGTGTCATCACAGCAGCTGCGCCCAGTTCATGTAACCCCTTCACACCGGACCAGCAGCAACAGCTCCTGCAACAAGGCTATCTGGATTCTCCATCGTCGCGCACCGGTCAGACGCTTCGCGTCGGTCGGGCGTTTCTGCAGGAGATGCTTGACGATCCGGCTGGTCATGATCTGCTTGCATTGGTTTCGCACATCCGGTGCCCGATCCTGGTTCTCCACGGTGAGAGCGATCCGACGGTGCCGGTCGAGGCAGCAACGCGCATCGTTGAAGCAGCAGGGGCGCGAGCGCGGCGCCAGATCATCCCCGGCGCCGATCATGTGTTCAACACGCCAAACCCGCTGCCAGCAGCGAGCGAATCAAGCCAGCAACTGGAGACGTTGATTCAAAGCACAATCGCTTTGCTGCAGGAAGTCTTCAATGCGCAGCAGGGCCTCTCATGACAACGCGTGCATCCTGTGCCGATGCTGCAACTGATCGTGTTCATAAAGTCAGCAGGCCACGCGATGTTATCCATCGCATGGCCTGCTGATTGCGTGCATTGTTGAAATGCGGGATCAGAGGTTTCCGCGGCGCTGCTGTTCAAGCTCCAGCGACTGGAACAGGGCCTTGAAGTTCCCCTTGCCAAAGCTCTGGCTGCCGCGCCGGCAGATGATTTCAAAGAACAGCGTCGGGCGATCCTGCAGCGGCTTGGTGAACAGTTGCAGGAGATATCCCTCATCGTCAGCGTCAACGAGGATGCCAAGATCCTTGATCTTCTCGTGGTCTTCCTTCACCGGCGGCTTGCCGTGCTCATCCAGCGTCTTGTTCACGCGCTCCCACACGATGTCGTAGTAGGAATCGGGGATGGTGAGGAAGTCCACGCCGCGGCGGCGCAGCTCGGTGATCGAATGCAGTTGATCGTCGGTGCGCAGCGCCAGATGCTGCACGCCCGGCACGTTGTTGGTGAAGTCCAGATACTCCTGCACCTGCGATTTCTTCTTGCCCGGAGCAGGCTCGTTGATGGGCATCTTGATCAGATGATTGCCGCTGGCCATCACCTTGCTCATCAGCGCGGAGTACTCGGTGGAGATGTCTTTGTCGTCGAAGTGCTTGAAGAGCTTGAACTCCAGCACGTTCTCGTACCACGCCACCCAGTGGTCCATCTTGCCTTCTTCAACGTTGCCCACCAGGTGATCGACATACTTCAAGCCGCACGGATGCTGCTTGTTGTAGTCGTTGAGGACATAGCTGACCGGCTCGAACTTGGGCATGAACGGTCCGCCCTGCTTCACGTTGGCCAGGGCGTATTCGCCGGTTCGGGAGACGAAGCTGTGGACCACCTCGCCGTAGGTCTTCACACCGGCCATCGTGATCGACCCGCGTTCATCGCTCATCGTGAACGGCTCATACGCCGATTCGCCGCCGTTGCTCAGGGCTTTTTCATAGGCCCGTTCCGCATCGAACACGGTGAACGCCACATCCTTTACGCCGTCGCCGTAGAGCATCACGTGGCGGCAGGACGGGTGATCGGAGGATAGACCGGTGGTCAGCACGAACCGGATATTGCCTTGGGTTAGCAGGTAATGGGCCGCATCGCGCGAGCCGGTGGTGAGGTCTGCCACCTGCGCCACCTGAAAGCCGAACGTGCTGGCGTAGAAATGTGCCGCCTGCTTGGCGTTGCCGACGTAAAAGCGGACGTGATCAACGTCAATCAGCTGCAGCGGATCGGTCGTGGACGCTGCATTGGTCAGGGGTGAGGGACTGGCGGTAGTCATCCAAGTTGCCTCCGTACAAAGTGATGAAGCGGAAACACCAAACCCCATTGTACGCTCTGAACGGGCTGATGGAGCGAACTCAGCAAGGAATCGGCCATGTTTGGCGTCCCCGGCCCCGCAAATCACGGTTTCAACTGCCCTGGCGGAGCGGTAGTGATGAGCAAATCAGTACCGCAGCACGGCGCTGACCTGGTGGGGCGCGACGGCCTGGCGGCCGTTGAGGAAACCCAATTCAATCAGCACCGAGATGCCGACGATCTGCCCTCCAAGCTCGGTCACCAGATCGCAGCACGCCTTCATGGTGCCGCCGGTGGCGAGCAAATCATCAACCATCAGCACGCGATGATTGCCATTGAGAGCATCAGCGTGGATTTCCAGCGTGTCATTGCCGTATTCAAGCGCGTAGGTCTTGGCCATGGTCCTGGATGGCAGCTTGCCCGGCTTTCGCACCGGCACGAACCCGGCGTTGAGCGCCTGGGCCACCGCGATGCCGAAGATAAAGCCGCGCGATTCGGCGCCGACCACCACGTCAACGTGCGATTTGCGAAACGGGTTGGCCATCAGTTCAACCGCAAGCGACAGCCCGGCGGCATCGGCCAGCAGGGGCGTAATGTCCTTGAAAATGATCCCCGGCTTGGGGAAATCGGGAATTTCTCGAATCAGCGGTTCAAGTCGGTGGGGCATGTGTGACAGCGTAAACGGCGACGATTCGGTCAACAAGTGACAGGCGGCCCGCTGGGTGTTGACTTTTGCCTTCAGGACATGTTGACTTGTGTTCCATGAAAGAAGCCAAGCCACGTTCGTCAGCACTTGAAATCGTTGAGCCTATCGGCAAGCGCGTGCTCATCCGAAAGGATGAAGACAAAAAGATCACCAAGGTCGGCATCCACCTGCCGGACAAGATCGAGATCCCCACGCTCACCGGCCGCATCGTCGCCATCAGCGCCATGCTGGAGCACGATCACGACTATCCCATCAAGCAATACGATCGCATCCTCTTCAGCCCCAAAAACGCAATCCCGGTGGATTTCGAAGGCGACAACCGGCTGTTTGTGATCCCCGTTGAGGATGTGGTGGCGGTGTTCAGGAAAGAGCGTTGACGACTGACGATGAACGATTGCCGAGCTCGCACCGTCGCCGTGCCGGCACGGTCCTTTGCGCCGTCCGTGGCAGCGCCGAGTTGCGGCAGTCGCTGCCTGATTGCACATCCCGCGGCGCGATCCTGAAACTTCCGCTGATTGCGATGAATTCGCCGGTCTTTGATTGGGGGCTGTCCGCCAGGGATCGCTCATCGTCAATCATCAATCGCCTGTTGCCATGATTGATTACACGCTTCCACTGGATCAGCTTCCCGATCCGCTGCCGATCGCGCCATTGACGCAGCCGTTTGATGTATCGATCGCGCCTCCCGGAAGCAAGTCCATCACATGCCGGGCCTATGTGCTGGCGGCCCTTGCGCAGGGCGAATCGAAGCTCATCCGGCCGCTGCGGGCGGACGATACCGAACTGCTGCTTGATGCGCTGTGCACGCTGGGCGCAGAGGCGCGATGGGTGGGCGATGACGTTTACATCAAGGGCGTGGGCGGACGCTTTCCGCGCGGCGGCGAGGTGAATCTGGGCGACGGCGGCACGCCCACAAGGTTCATGATCGCCTGCGCATGTCTTGCTGCGCAACCGGTGATCGTCGATGGCTCAAAGCGCATGCGCGAACGCCCCATTGCAGAAGGCGTCGCCATGCTGCGCCAGCTTGGCGCACAAATTGAGTATGTGGAGGAAGAGGGCAGACTGCCGGTGCGCGTGACGCCGAGCGAAAAATTTCATGGAGGCCATCTGAACGTCGGGCAGACAGCAAGCAGCCAGTTCATCTCCGCGCTGCTTCTGATCGGCAGTCAGTTGAGAGACGGCATCACGCTTTCGTTTACAGGCCATGTCACCAGTGCGAGCTATGTTTACCTCACGACATGGACAATGGAGCAATGGGCGATCGAATTGGAATTCGTTGACGCCGATTGTTCCGCGGCGGCAAACGGCATCCAGCACGCACAAATCATCGTTCCGCCTTGCGCTGTGGCGGGCGGCGTTTATACGGTTGAGCCGGATGCCAGCAGCTGCGCGTATTGGCATGCAGCAGCGGCGATTCATCCAGGCAGCCGGGCGGTTGTTCCCATTCAACCCTTGGCGTCGAATCAGCCCGATCGGAATGTGGGCCTTGAAATCGTTACGACCTTTGGCGGTTCGTTTGAGTTTGTGCTCAATGATGCGGGACTTGCAACGTCGAGCGCCGTTGTGGGTCCTGCGCAGCTGATCGGCGAAAACAAAGAAATTGATGCGGCTCAGATGCCTGACGGCGCTGTCGCTCTCGCTGTTGTCTGCGCTTGTGCGAAAACGCCTGTGACCATCAGGGGGCTGCATACGCTGCGTGTCAAGGAAACCGATCGCATCGCTGCGCTGGCCAACGAGCTTGGCAAGGTGGGCTGCACTGTCGAAACCGGCGCAGACTGGATCACGATTCACCCCCACCCCCACGCCGTATCTGACGACCGCAGGGAGGAAGATACGGATTCACGCGGGCCGAAGAATGGAGGGATTGGTGATGGGATTGGGGGAGAGCGATTGGGGGATGGGGGGAGTGGAGGGGGATCCGGGCCTTCCCTTCGGTCAGACATGGCGTTTCAAGCAGACCCGGCGTTGGTGGGGAAGGAGCCGGTGGTGATTGAGACCTACAACGATCATCGTATGGCGATGGCGTTTGCGGTGCTTGGGCTTGTTCGGCCGGGCATCGCCATCCGCAACCCCGCATGCGTCGCGAAAAGCTATCCTACGTTCTGGAAGGATTTCGCAAAGCTCTACCAGCAGCACGCGCAAACGTGATTCATGGCTCACTTCTGGCGATTCAGCACGCATCTGCTCCACGAGCGCACAGCACTTGTGTGTGCGCTGATTTTTGCATTCTTCTCCGCCAGCGGTCTGGGGGCGGGTCTGCTTGTCGCCGAGCCGCTGCTTTCGATCATTCTTGGCGAGCGGTCGCTTGTTGACTACGCCAACGAGTTCAACGCTCAAGGCAATTCTGTTGTCATTCCTCAGACGCTCATCGATCACCTGCCCACGGGCCGCTTTGAGAGCGTCGCGCTGCTTATCGGCATCATTGCAGCGCTGACCATTCTGGGCGGCATCGCCAATTTCCTGCATCAATACCTCAGTCAAACCGTCACCACCCGCGCGGTGGCGCGCATTCGAGCAGAAGCGTTCGAGCACGTGGTCTTCATGCCCCTGTCGCGCGTCATGAGCCGCGGCGCATCGGAATTCGTCGCCCGCATCATTCGCGATGCTGCTGAACTGCAGCGAGGCATGATCGCGCTGGTGAGCCGCGCTGTCACCAGTTTGTTCAAGGGCATAGCGGCGCTGATCGTCGCGGTCATCATCGATTGGCGACTCACGCTGATCGCAGTGCCCACCGCGATTCTGATGGGCGTGGTGTTACGCAAGCTCGGCAAGCGCATTCGCCGGGGTACGCGCGGCTCGCTCAAGGCCCAGGAAGGGCTGCTGCGCCTTTCAACCGAAGTGCTGCAGGGACTGCGCGCCGTCAAGGCCAACACTGCTGAGGATGAGGCGATCGAACGCTTCAGGGCGATGAACGAAGAAGCTGTGCAGCAGGAACTCAAGGTGCGGACCGCCCGAGCGGCTTCATCGCCTGTTGTCGAGTCGCTGGCGACGTTCGTGGTGCTTATTCTCGTTCTGCTCGCTGCCCGGGAAATTCTCACCGGCAGCATGCAGCTTGATCGTGTCATGCTGGCGCTGGGCGCGTTGGCGGTTTCCGGCGCCACGCTGCGCCCGCTGGCGGGGCTGATCAACGAAATTCAGGCTGCAAGCGCGCCCGCCCATCGACTGGTCGACCTGATGGACGAACCGCGGGAAGCTGTGCGATCGCATCACCACGGTGAAGACGATGATGAAAGCGTCGATGAAAAATCGGTCGCGAGCATCAGCAAACCCAAACGCGCAGCAATTCGTCATGCCAAATCGATTGAGTTTGACAATATCTCGTTCACGTATCCCGGCGCTGAGCGGCCGGCATTGTCGAACATCTCGCTCAACATTCTGCATGGCGAGCGGGTGGCGATCGTCGGTCCCAATGGTTGCGGCAAGACCACGCTGCTGAGCATGGTGCCGCGGCTGCTCACGCCCACGGCCGGGCGCATCTGCATCGACGGCGTCGACATCGCCTCCTTCGACCTCTTTGAACTTCGCAGGCAGATCGGCGTTGTCACGCAGGAAACCGTGCTGTTCCGCGGCACGATCGCATCCAATATCGCGTTCGGCCTCGGCAATGTTTCACGCGAGCAGATCATCGACGCTGCGAAACGCGCCCATGCGGATTCGTTCATCAATCGCATTCCCGGCGGGTACGACGCTGATGTGCTCGAACAGGGTGCATCGCTCTCCGGCGGTCAGCGGCAACGCCTCTCCATTGCTCGAGCGATTCTGCGCGATCCGACCATTCTCATTCTCGACGAAGCGACAAGCCAGATCGATGCGGAATCAGAAGCGGAAATCAACAAGGCGCTTGCGGAGTTCTGTCGCAATCGCACCGCGCTTGTCATCGCGCACCGCCTTTCAACGGTTCTGAGCGCCGATCGCATTGTGGTGATGGATGAAGGCCGCATCATCGACCAGGGGCGTCATGAGCAACTGTACGATCGGTGTGAACTGTACCGCAGACTCAGCCGCACGCAATTGCTCACAGCGGAACACTGACCGGCAGAAACCGGGAAAACGAGAAAATAGAAATGGCCTGTTGATGCCGGCTGCTGTGAGCGAAGAAGATGGTGCATCATCGCCACTCTCAAGTCAGGACGCTCTCGAGATCAGCACGCCGGTTGGCCTTGTCTGTGCGCACATCGGCATAGAACGGTAAAATCACTGCTTCCATGCTCACAGTTCAGAACAACGAATTTGCTGCTGATGAAGCCTTTGCCCGGTCGCTTGACGAAGCTGACCCGCTGCGCCGATTTCGCGAGCAGTTTTGCATTCCAAAGCAGCCCAATGGCGAGCCGGTGATTTATCTTTGCGGCAACTCGCTGGGGCTGCAGCCTCGACAAACCCGAACGATCATCGAGCAGGAACTTGACGACTGGGCGAATCTCGCGGTGGATGCTCACTTCCGCGGACAAACGCCGTGGTACTCGTATCACGAGCAGTTCAAGCGATCCGGTGCGAAGCTGGTTGGCGCAGTGCCGCCGGATGAATCGGGCACGAGCGAAGTGGTGATGATGAATAGCCTCACCGTCAACCTGCACCTGATGATGGTGACGTTCTTTCAGCCCACAGCCGATCGCTACAAGATACTTATCGAATCCCCAGCCTTTCCATCAGATATCTATGCGGTGAAAACGCACCTGCAAGCGCGCGGGCTGAACCCTGATGATGCGCTTGTGGTGATTGAGCCGCGCGAAGGCGAGCACATCATTCGCACCGAAGATGTCGAGCATTTGCTTGAACGTGAAGGCCGATCCATTGCGCTGGTTCTGCTGGGCGGCGTGAACTTTTTTACCGGCCAGGTTTTTGATATCGCGCGCATCACCGAAGCAGCACACCGGCAGGGATGCATGGTGGGCTGGGATCTTGCGCATGCAGTCGGTAATGTGCCGCTGCGGCTGCACGATTGGAATGTCGATTTTGCGTGCTGGTGTTCGTACAAGTATTTGAACAGCGGGCCCGGCGCGGTGGCAGGCTGCTTTGTGCATGAGCGGCACGGGCGCAATCTGGAGCTTTCACGTTTCGCGGGCTGGTGGGGAAATGATCCGCAATCGCGTTTCAAGATGCACCTGATTCCGGAGTTCACGCCGCGCGCCGGAGCGGACGGCTGGCAGCTGAGCAATCCGCCGATTCTGGCGATGGCGCCGCTGCGTGCATCGCTTGAATTGTTCGATGAAGCGGGCATGGACGAGTTGCGGGCCAAATCGCTGCGGTTGACGGGGTATCTGCGGTTTTTGCTGGATGACGCGCTTGCGCACAGCGACTGGCGTGGCGAAATCATCACGCCGCGCGAGCCTGAAACGCACGGCTGTCAATTGTCGATTCTGGTCCATGATCAGCCGCGTGAACGATTCAGCGCATTGGAAAAAGCGGGCGTCGTCTGCGATTTCCGCGAGCCGAATGTAATTCGTGTGGCGCCCGTTCCACTGTATAACAGCTTCATGGACGTCTGGCAGTTTGCACAGATTCTCAGCGGGCACATGGGAAACTGCAGTTGAGTCTGAGACTGATGATGTTGAAAGACGGTTCGTTCACACGATGACGACAATGAGTTCTTCAGAGCGCATTACGATTGTCGGTGCCGGTTTGGGAGGGGCGTTGATGGCATGCTATCTGGCACGATTGGGTTTTCAGGTGGATGTCTACGAACGTCGGCCCGATCCGCGCGTGCATGGCTTTATCGGAGGACGCTCGATCAACCTGGCGATTTCCGAACGCGGCATGAGCGCCCTGCGTGAAGTTGAACTGGCAGATGAAGTGCTCAAGCTGGTCATCCCCATGCCCGGGCGCATGATTCATTCGCTCGATGGCTCGCTGCACTTTCAGGCCTACAGCAAGAATCCAAACGATGCCATCAACTCGATATCGCGAGGCGGGTTGAATATCACGCTGGTGAACGCTGCAGCAAGGTATCCGAACGTCAAGCTGCATTTCGATCATCGCTGCATCGCCATAGATTTCCATTCGCCGGGCGGGCCAACGATCACGTTTGAGCACAAGGGGCAGCACGTCACGGTGCAGACCGATCGCATCATCGGCGCTGACGGCGCATTCTCAGCGGTGCGGCTACAGATGATGCTGCAGATGGATCGCTTCGATTACCGGCAGGATTATCTCCAGCATGGCTACAAGCAACTGGTGATTCCGCCTGCTGCCGACTGCGGCTTTGCTCCCAACGATCCGCGGTTGACAGAATTCGATGGCTTTGCGATGGATCCCAATGCGCTGCATATCTGGCCGCGCGGCGGTTCGATGATGATCGCGCTGCCCAATCAGGATCGCACCTTCACCTGCACGTGCTTCTGGCCGTTCAGCGGACCGCACGGATTTGATGCACTGAAGACCGATGAGGACATCCGCCGGTATTTCCAGAAGCACTATCCCGACGCGGTGCCGCTCATGCCCACGCTGGTGGAAGACTTCAAGCGCAATCCAACCAGTTCGCTGGTCACGGTGCGTTGCTGGCCATGGCGTCTGGAAGACAAGGCTGTTCTCCTGGGCGATGCATCGCATGCGATCGTGCCGTTCTACGGGCAGGGGATGAACGCGGCATTTGAGGATTGCAGCGAGCTTGCTGCGTGCATCAGGGAGTTTGCGCCGGATTGGAACGTGGTGTTTGAGACCTATGCGCAGCGCCGCAAGCCCAATGCCGAGGCGATTGCTGATCTTGCGCTGGAGAACTTCATCGAGATGCGCGACAAGACGGCATCGCATGTATTTCGCGCAAAAAAGAAACTGGAACACACTCTGCACCGGCTGTTTCCGCAGTGGTTCATGCCGCTGTACAACATGGTGAGCTTCTCAACCATCCCGTATGCCAAAGCGCGCGAGCGTGCTCGCAAACAGGCGCGAACAATCATGGCATGCGGGTTGGTGATAGCGGCGATCATCGTGCTGGGGGTGACGGCCGCAGTGGCAATACTTGCGAAGAATACCGGCAGCTACTAATTGATCAGGCAGAGAATTGGCAGAGCGATGCATACAAGTGTTCTGAGCAGCAGTGAAGCTGCTGACGCGCTGCCGACAGACAGATAGGTAGTAGATGATCAATTCGCTATCCCCGGGTGAAGACTGTCTCGCTTATATATCAATCACGCAATACTGGAAGGGGGCGCCTTATTGCTGACGCTGCTTAGTCAGATTCATAGGGATTCAAGGTGTTCCGCTTGCAGCTCCTGTTGAGTTTCCACGTCATTGATGCTGCACTGCGATCTGCTTCAATAATATGGTGGTCAACCGGACAATTGAAACTTCTATCCCAAGTAGAGGTGCGCTTCCAAGCTGGGCGATATACCTATCTTCAATTTCTGATGATAAATAAAAATATGCCCCCCAAATGCTTGCTGGCGGCAAAAGACAGTAAGAGAATTGGCGGCAACCGGTGATTGCAACCGTGCACGGCTCTACAATAACGAACGGATTTACAGACAGTTGAATTTGCCGGTTGCAACGCGGAGAATTGACTGATGGCCGATCGCACATCCTCAGCAGTATTCCGCTATGCACTCGCGGCAATGGCGATATGTGCTGCTGTATTGCTCCGGATTATCGCTGGGGATTGGCTCGGCGCAAGCACACCGTTTGTCATCATCATGGTTCCGGCTGTTGCCATTGCAACACTTTTTGCCGGAGTTGGTCCGGGCATACTCGCCACGGTGCTGTGTGCGCTTGCCGTGGTCATCCCGATCGGTTCACGCAGCGAGACCTTTGCGATTCGCGATCCGCGCGACATTGCATTGCTGGTGATGTTTCTCTTGCTGTCGGCGCTGCTGATCGCCATCGTGCATATGGCCCGGGTGCAGCGACACCGAGTTGAAAGTTTCGAGCGGCAACTGGCTGAAGAACTGGAAGACATGCAGCACCTGCACGAGGTCAGCACGCAACTGGTGCGTCAAGGCGATCTGCACGGGCTTCTCGGGAACATCATTGACACGGCAATTCGCATCACACGTGCTGATAAGGGAAACATTCAGCTTTACGACCCGGCGACGCAGTCACTGCATATCGTCGCGCAGCGAGGCTTCGAGCAGCCATTTCTGGAGTTCTTTGCGTCGGTGCCGCACGATGTGGCTGCACGCGGATCCGCGTTGAGGTGCGGCAAGCGCGTGGTGGTCGAAGACATCACCAGGAGCGATATCTTTGCAGACACGCCTGCGCTGCAGGTACTGTTGCAGGCTGGCGTTAGAGCGGTGCAGTCCACTCCGTTGATCAGTCGCGACGGCAGCCTGGTCGGCATGATGTCAACGTACTACAGCCAGCCGCTTCGTCTGCCCGAGCGAGAACTGCGATTGCTGGATCTGCTGGCCCGGCAGGCAGCCGACTTGATCGAACAGAAACAGGCTGAGAAACAGCTTCGGCAGCGCGATGACCAGTTGCGGATCATCACCAACACTGTGCCGGCGCTTATTTCCTATGTCGATTCCGAGTTTCGTTATCGCCAGGTGAATCAAGCCTGTGAGCGCTGGTTTGGTCAGAAGCCGGAGCAGATTTGGGGGCGGCACGTTTCCGAGGTGCTGGGCGAAACTGCATGGGAAGCCGTGCGGCCGTACATGCACCGGGCCATGGCTGGCGAAACCGTGAGCTTCGAACGTCAACTGCCGTATGGCAACAACGGCCCGATATGGGCTCATCTGACGTTTACGCCGGATATCGACGCCGAAGGCCGGGTGCGAGGTTTTGTTGAATTGGTGACCGACATCACCGAGCGCAAGCAGGCTGAAGAAGCGCTGGCCAACAGCGAGCGAGAGTTTCGGGCAATTTTTGAACTGGCAGGTTCAGGCAAAGCACAGCTGGATCCGACAACCAGCCGCTTTACGCGAGTCAATCGCAAGCTCTGCGAGATCACCGGATACAGCCAGCAGGAGTTGCTTGAGCGAACCTATCTGGACATCACGCATCCGGAAGATCGGGCCGCGGATCTGGAGCGATTCCTTGCAGTCATGCAAGGCGGCGAGGACACATGGGTAAGCGAGAAACGCTTTATTCGCAAAGACGGAAGGATCGCCTGGGTGCTTGTCACCGGCCGCGTGATTCGTGATGCGCATGGTCGGCCGATGCACGGCATCGCCACAATCCAGGACATCACGGAGCGCAAGTTTGCGGAAGAATCGCTCAGGGCAAGTGAAGCACGGTATCGCACGCTGGCCGAAACCGCACCGGTTCATATTTTCCACGCCGATCAGCGCGGCGCTCTTCAGTGGGCTTCACGAAGTTTTCTTCACTATACCGGCGTCAGCGAGCCGGAGCAGCTTGATGCCACCCTGCGCAGTCAGAACATCGTTCATCCTGACGACCAGCAGGAAGTCGTTGAACAGTGGGAGCGAGGTATAGCCGCCGCTGTGCCGATCGAGCTTGAGCTTCGCATTCGCCGCGCCGATGGCGAGTATCGCTGGCACTTATGCCGCGTCACCCCGGTGCGGGATCAGCACGGTGAGGTTATTGAATGGGTCGGCACGTGCACCGACATTCATGATCGCAAGCTCGATGAGCAGATGCTCAACGCATACAAGGATCGGCTGGAGGAACTGGTTGCGGAACGCACCAGCGAACTGGAGAAATCCTACGAAGCGCTGCGACTGTCTGATCGCATGGCATCGCTGGGAACGCTCTCGGCCGGCATTGGGCATGATATCGGCAACCTGCTGCTGCCCATTCGCGCACGCCTGGATGTGCTGCGCCAGATGGAACTGTCTGACGAAATGCGAACGCATCTCGACGCCATCGGCGAATCCGCAAAATATCTGCGTGAACTCGCCAGCGGACTGCGGCTGTTTGCGATTGATCCTGAACAGCAACACAGCGAAGTCGAACAGCTTGATCTTCATCAGTGGTGTCAATCCACGTGCCGCTTCTATCAGAGCGTGCTGCCGAAGAATATTCACATGGTGCACGAGGTGCCCGAGGGACTGCCGCTGGTGTCGGTTTCCGAAGCTGGTCTGACGCAGGCGGTGTTCAATCTGGTGAACAACGCGCGAGATGCGATTGGAACTTCGCGTCGAGGTCGGATCGTACTTCGCGCTCGGGAACTGCCGGATGAGAAGGCAATTCGCGTGACGGTGGAAGACGACGGTCCGGGCATGTCGCCGGAGGTTCGCGACCGGTGCATCGAGCCGTTCTTTACCACCAAATCGCGAGGCATTTCGACCGGGCTTGGTCTGTCGCTGGTGCACAATGTTGCAGCGGCGGCTGGAGGCAGGATTGAAATTGAATCGCCTGTTGCGTCGCGGCAACGGTTCCAGGCAGTGAATTCAAACCAAAATCACAGCGGCGGCGGGACTGCCATTTCAATCGTGCTGCCCGTTGCATCGCCGGCCCCGTCGCACGAAACGCATCCGCGTGCTCATGCGGCACTCGTCAATGGTGAACAAACGCCAGCATCAACCGAGCATCGGCACGCGTGCGTCACGGTTGCCGACCTTCGTGTGCGTGGTTTGATCTCGACGCTTCTCAGTGCTGCAGGATTTGAGGTGAAGACCGGCACTGAACCGACAACGTGCAACGATTCCGGCCCTGCTGCCATCATGTGGGTTGCCGATGCCAACCCAGTCAATTTGGCGCACGCGCAGCGGTTGCATGCTGCGATGACGCATGAACGCAGTTCTGTCAGTAAGCGCAATGAACGAGGCGGCAGCATTTCCGCTTCCGTCTGCCAGGTGATTGCGCTATTTGCAGATTCACAGCAGGAAGCGGGCGGTGACGAATCCGCTTCGGACATCCAGGCATGGCGCGACATTGACGCCATCGTTATTGAGGGCCGCCCGACGGTTCAGAAACTCAATGAAGCAATCAGCGAGTGCAGGCGAAGATTGTCTTCGGATGCCTCGCGTGATCCGCAGGCAATAACCAGTTAGTTGAGCAGCATGTGTCGGCAGCGAACGCATCGCAGCGTTTCTTCATCGTTTGACGCACATTGTTCTGGCCAAATAAAAATCCCCCGAAGCAGTGGTGGGAGCCGCTTCGGGGGGGAGGGAGGGGAATGCCGCTTATGGTCCTCTTCGGGGATTTGAGAAGGAGGTGAAGAGGCGGGCGTTCCCAGTGGGCGCCTGGTCATCCATGAACCGGCGACTTTGAATAAATGCGATGGGCAGCGGTCGCTTGGAGCAGTCACCCCGGGCCTGTCAAACGCATTGCGATGGAGTTCGTTGCGTTTGCGAATCAGCACGGGGGATTGGGATCAAACGCGTCCTTGTTTGCCCAACCGTGCAAGTCAATCCATCCACTCGCCGACCGTTATGAGTCTCCTTTCCCTGCCCGCAATGACCCATCGCACTCTGACGCGCTGACCTTCGGAGCGGGAGGTCGGCGGTCTTTGATTGAGGCATCAGGCGTCGAGTTCAACAGCACCCGCAACGGATGCATCAAGCTCCTTCCTCGTCTGATCTCCATCGCCTCAATGTTTGCGTTATTCAAACTCGCACACTCCTTGTTCTTTCAAGTTGGCGTTCGTTCAAGGCCTGACAGTGCGCATCAACTGCAGCCCATCGAGTTGCCGCAGTTCATGCACTTGTAGCAACTGCCGTTGCGCACGGTGATCGATCCGCAGCCGTCGCATGCCGGCGCATCGCCCATCAGCGCGGCATTGGATTGATCAAGCGGATTGCTGGTAATCAGCAGGCTGGCGGTTTCGGCAGTCAGACGCGAGGTGTTGGTTTCAACAACCACATGCGCCGTCGAAAACTGGGCTGTAGCTCCATTGCCGCTGGGAGTTGCCGAATGGCTCCGAGGCTGGGGATCGACGGTCTTCACCACGCCGGCATCGCTCGACTTCGCTTGAGCAGAACTCAACGCTCGCTTCATGTCGGCAGAACCGCTGTTGGGTGACGCATCGGTTGATGATTCGATGTTCGACCATGATCTGTCCTCCTTGACGGCTGTACCGGCATCAACTGGTGCAGGTGTTGACGAAGCAGCGTCTTTCCTGGCGCTGGTGCTGCTATTGCTCTGCGAACGCTGCGGAGCGTTGGCTTCCCGGTAACCGGGAATGAACTCCATGCCCATCCACCGGAAGATGTAATCCACCAGACTCTTGGCAAACGGCACGTCACGGTTGGTGGTCATGCCCATCGGCTCGAAGCGTTGGTGGGCGAACTTGTTAACAAGACTTTCAATCGGCACGCCGTACTGCAATGCCACACTAATCGCAGTACCCAGCGAATCCATCAGCCCGCCGATCGTCGAGCCTTCCTTGCTCATGGTGATGAACAGCTCGCCCGGCGAACCGTCATCGTACATGCCGACGGTCAGATAGCCCTCATGCCCAGCCACGTTGAAGTGGTGGGTGATGCTGTTGCGGGTGTCGGGCAGGCGGCGGCGCATTGGCCGTTCAATGATGCGCTCCACAATCCGCTCCACATACGTCGGCTCGGGCGTTGAATTATTTCGATCGCCGCTTTCGCCGGTAGCGGATGATATCGATGAGGTCGATATCGCAGACGCTACTTCCGCAACTTCGGTTGAGAGCTCCCCCAATGCAGCGTTGACCTCATCAGCATCTTCATAGTCATCGTCGTCGAGGTCGGTGTCCGACTTGGTGTTGAGCGGCTGGCTCAGCTTGCTGCCGTCGCGGTACAGCGCATTGGCCTTCAGCCCCAGTTCCCAGCTCAGCCAGTACGCATTGCCGATATCCTCAACCGTCGCTTCACGCGGCAGGTTGATGGTCTTGGAAATCGCGCCGGAGATGAACGGTTGAGCGGCGGCCATCATGCGAATGTGGCCTTCCGGAGCGATGAACCGCGTGCCGGTTGCGCCGCATTTGTTGGCGCAATCGAATACCGGCAGATGCTCCGGCCGCAGATGCGGTGCACCTTCAATCGTCTGCGTGCCACAGATCAGACGGTTCAACTCGTCGATCTGCTTGTTCGTCAGTCCCAGTGCCCGAAGACCGTTGAAGCTGGGATTGCGTCGCGCCGCGTCAGGATCGATGTTCAACGAGCGCAGCACGTGCTCGGGCATGGACCATGCGCTGAACGCAAAGCCAAGCTCAAATACCGTGGGCAGCGCGTTTTCCACCTCTACCAGTTCTGTTGAGGTGTAGCCCTTGCTCGCCAGGAAATCGCGCAGCGTCTTGCCGAGCGCCTTCATGCTTTCAGGCAGGGGCGTATCAAGGCTCAATGTGCCCATCACATATGTGATGATCTCGTCGATCTGCGCAGCGTTGTAGCCCAGGTTCTTGAGCGCCGGCCGCAGCGAAGCGTTGGCGATTTTGAAGTATCCGCCGCCTGCAAGCTTCTTGAACTTCACCAGTGCAAAGTCCGGTTCTACGCCGGTGGTGTCGCAATCCATCAACAGGCCGATGGTTCCCGTCGGCGCGATCACCGTAACCTGCGCGTTGCGGAAGCCGTGCCGCTCGCCAAGTTCCAGCGCATCATCCCACGCCCGCGTGGCCCGCTGCAGCAGGTCCATTGCGTTGGCGAAATTGATCTGGCCGTTGATAAACCGTGTGTGATCAATCGGCACAGGTTTGATGGACAGCGATTCATATGCATCGGAATCGCGCGGCACGCCGTGCGCCGCACGCCGATGATTGCGAATCACCCGCATCATCGCATCGCGATTGACGGCAAAGCCGGGGAACGGTCCGAGTTCCGCAGCCATTGCCGCGCTGGTGGCGTATGCGCGGCCAGTAAGTATCGCGCTCATCACGCCGCAGATTGCACGGCCGTCTTCGCTGTCGTAGGGAATGCCCGCCTGCATCAGCATCGCGCCGAGGTTGGCGTAGCCCAATCCCAGCGTGCGGAATTCCCAGCTTCGGCGTGCGATCGCTTCAGACGGGAACGACGCCATCAGCACGCTGATTTCAAGCACGATTGTCCACAGATTGATCGCGTGCTCATAGCCGTCCACATCGAACTGCCGCTCGTCTGCATCGAAGAACTGCAGCAGGTTGATCGACGCCAGATTGCAGGCCGTGTCGTCGAGGAACATGTACTCGCTGCACGGATTGCTGGCGTTGATCCGTCCGCTGTTGGGGCAGGTGTGCCAATCGTTGATCGTGGTGTCGTACTGCACGCCCGGATCGGCGCATCGCCACGCAGCGAGGCAAATCTGCTGCCACAGATCGCGGGCCTTGAGCGTCTTGGCGGGCTTGCCGTCGGTACGGCGGCGCAGCACCCAGTCGCCATCACGCTCCACCGCGCGGAAGAACTCGTCGGTCAGGCGCACCGAGTTATTGCTGTTCTGACCCGAAACGGTGTAGTACGCCTCGCCGTTGAAGTCGTAGTTCAGCTTCAGGCCGAGCGATTCAGCAAGCGCCTTCTGATCCGGCCCCAGGTGCTTCATGCCTTCGACAAGAGCTGCAACCTTCAGCTCTTCTCGCACCTTCCAGTTCACAAAGGCTTCGATATCGGGATGATCAGCATCGAGGCAGACCATTTTGGCTGCTCGGCGGGTGGTGCCGCCGGATTTGATCGCTCCCGCAGCGCGGTCGCCGATGCGCAGCCAGCTCATGAGGCCCGATGACGTGCCGCCGCCTGAAAGCGGTTCGCCCTCGCCGCGCAGCGACGAGAAGTTCGTGCCGGTGCCCGAACCGTATTTGAACAGGCGCGCTTCGCGCACCCACAGGTCCATGATGCCGCCTTCGCCCACCAGATCATCGCGCACCGACTGAATGAAGCACGCATGCGGCTGGGGATGCGAGTAAGCGTCTTTGGCCAGGCTGATTGCGCCGGTGTCAGGATCGGCAACGTAATGCCCCTGCGGCGGGCCGCTGATGCCGTAGGCCCAGTGCAGCCCCGTGTTGAACCATTGCGGGCTGTTGGGCGCAGCCATCTGATGCAGCATCATGTAGCACAGTTCGTCATAGAACGCCTGCGCATCGTCTGTGGAATCAAAATAGCCGTGCCTCTCGCCCCAGTATTTCCAGCAGCCGGCCAAACGATGAATGACCTGGCGCACGGATCGCTCCGGACCGGTGCTGCCATCGCCCTGCGGCACGCCGGCCTTGCGGAAGTACTTACTCACCATAATGTCCGTGGCAAGCTGGCTCCACTGTTTGGGAACCTCCGCATCCTTCATTTCAAAGACAACCGAGCCGTCGGCATTCGTAATGCGACTGGTGCGCTTGGTCCACTCGACGGTGGAGAACACGTCCTGGTTCGGTTGAGTAAATCGACGGGTGATCTTCATGGGCAAACCCCGTTGTAAGCGAGGCCAAGAGGTAAACGAATTGCGAATCTCCCCCTCCCTGGAAGAGAGGGGCTGGTGGGTGGGTCAAACAGCACGACGTTGACCGGCCGCGTGCTTCACCCACCCTCTGACCCCCTCCCTCAAGGGAGGGGGGAATGCTTTCTGTGCGACGCCCACTTGTGGGTGGAGAACACGTCCTGGTGTGGTTGAGCAAAGCGTCGGATGTTTTTCATTGTGAGCGTCCTTAGCTTCCGTGCTTGTCTTTGAACTTGGCCGTCGGTGGCCAACGGAACGATTGCGCGTTGCAACTCAATTGGGCAGGCTATCTCAGCGATATTGCGTTCATCTCAATGTTGAAAGCATGGCTATCAATGCTCGAAACATTGCTGTCAATCCTGCTCATTCGTCTTTTGCTGCTGCTGCCACATCAGTTTCCATCATTTCGAGCTTCTGAAGGAACTGCAGTGGAAGGCCAATTCAGTCCACCCGCGGCAGCGTCAGTCCTGACTGATCCTGATACTTGCCCGCTTTGTCTGCATACGAAACAGCACACACCCGGTCGGCTTTGAGGAACACCATCTGCGCAATGCCTTCGTTGGCGTAGATTTTTGCCGGCAGGGGAGTGGTGTTGGAAATTTCGATCGTGACCTTGCCGCGCCATTCTGGCTCCAGGGGCGTGACGTTCACGATGATGCCGCAGCGGGCGTAGGTGCTTTTGCCCACGCAGATCGCCAGGACATCGCGGGGAATCGTGAAGGTCTCAACCGTTTCGCACAGCGCGAAGCTGTTGGGCGGGATGATGACGTGATCCTTGCCGGTGTTGCGCGTGTCGACGGTGACGAACAGGTCATCGTTGAAGTTCTTGGGGTCGACGATGGCCTGACCGCCGTTGCGGCTCACGTTGGTGAAGATTTTGAACAGCGTTCCCACGCGGACGTCGTAGCCGTAGCTGGAGACCCCGTAGCTGACCTTGCCGGGGCGTTTGACGTTCTCCTCGAACGGCTCAATGCCGATGAGTTCTCGAATTTGCGTGTCACAGAGCACCGTCATGGTGTGCCGCTCCTAACCGGCGCCGCACGCAGGTTCAATCACTCACTGCGGCTCGTTGACCGAGCGGCAAGGCGATTGGCTGGTGCAGGCAATATTCATGTTGTGGTTCCCAACCAAACGAGCGTGGCTTGTTCCAACCTGCCGTGGCCTTGGGCGGACGTATTCGGGAGCGGGACGTCATGTCCTCACCCCGCGATCCCTCCTGTCGCCTTGGGCAAGTTCAGATTGGGCAAACTTCAGCTCTGATAGGCGTATCCTACTACTACATCTGGTGGCTGCAAGAAAACAAAACCCAGAATCTTGAGTTTTTTGCAGCCAGTTCGTAAGGCGAAGCCTAGCAAGAGCTTAGCACGCGAGCACCCGGAAGGCGAACCCCAACTGCTGGTGTGGACAAGTTGACAGAAGCTGTCAATCGACCAAGGTGTTGTGTGCCTATGATTGTGGTCCATTGCGTCAGGCAGCCCGCTGTTGGGTTGCGCAAAAGCGGGTACACTGGAGGTTATGGAGAGGCCGGAGAATCGGTTGTTGGATGGGCTGACACAGCCTCAGCAGGAAGCGGTGGGCCACATTGATGGCCCGCTGTTGGTTTTGGCCGGCCCCGGTTCGGGCAAGACAACGGTCGTGACCCGTCGGGTGGCGAACCTGATCGCCCAAGGCATACCACCATGGCAGATTCTGGCGCTGACGTTCACCAACAAGGCTGCCGGCGAGATGCGCGAGCGCATCGAAAAGCTGCTGCCGGAGAACCTCACCGGCAAACGCGGTCTGACGATCAGCACGTTTCACTCCTTCTGCGCCCGGCTGCTGCGACGCTACGCCCATGCAGCGGGATTGTCGGAACGGTTTTCCATTTACGACACCGCTGACCAGCGCGAAGCGATCAGGCAGGCGCTCAAGGAAGCGGGACTCGACAGCAAGAACTGGACGCCTGCCAGCTTGGGATCTGCGATCAGCAACGCCAAGAATCAACTGCTCGACGCTGCAGCCTACGCTGCGCAGGCCAGCGACTTCTACACCCGTACGATCGCCAAGGCATACACGAACTATGAGCGCATTTTGAAGAAGAACGATGCGCTTGATTTCGATGATCTGCTGCTGGTGTCCGCCCGACTGCTCAAGCACAACGAATCGGTTCGCCGCGAGCTGCAGGAGCGCTTTCAGTACATCATGATCGATGAGTATCAGGACACGAACTATGCGCAGTTCGTGATCGCGCACGCGCTGGCGGCATCGCACCGCAACATCTGCGTTGTGGGCGATCCTGATCAATCGATCTACGCATGGCGCGGCGCTGACATTCGCAACATTCTCGAATTCGAAGAGCATTACCCCAATGCGAAGGTGATCGCGCTGGGACAGAACTTCCGCAGCACCGGCCACATCGTCGAGGCGGCATCAGCGCTTATTCAGCACAACAGCAGGCGCAAGCACAAGGACATTTTCACCGAGCTTGGCGCAGGCGAGAAACCGGTGGTGGTAATGTGCTTTGATGAGCATCATGAGGCAAGGCTGATTGTTGATGAGTTCAAAAAGCGGCGTGAAGAAGGTGTGCCGTGGCGCGAAATGGCGGTGCTGTATCGCGTCAACGCGCTCAGCCGCGTGCTGGAGGAGGAGTTCCGCAACGCGAACATTCCGTATGTGATCGCGCGGGGCACAGCGTTTTACGATCGCAAGGAAATCAAAGACGCACTGGCGTATCTGCGCATTGTGGCGAACCCCAACGATGAAGTATCGCTGCGGCGGATCATCAATACGCCCACGCGCGGCATCGGCGATACGTCGCTGAACAAAGTCGAAATCTTCGCTATCAACAATCAGTTGCGTCTGTTTGATGCGCTGCAGCGAGCCGGCGAAATCAGTGATCTGTCGCCTCGTGCGGTCAACGCCATGACGCGGTTCACGGCAATGGTGGCGGCATGGCGCACTGCAGCCAGCGGCAACACCGCCAGCGGGGCCGACATGCTCATGCCAGGTTCGCACGGCAAGGCGGCGCTGGCTGAACTGGTCGAGCGCATCATTCGCGAATCGGGCCTGGAAATGATGTATAAAAAATCCAAGGCCGAGGAGGATCGCGAACGGCTGGAAAACCTGGATGAACTGATCAACGCTGCTGCAGAGTTTGTTCCGCCTGAAGATGAAAGCGGCCAGGTGCGCGAGTTCACGTTGCTGGAAACGCTCAGCGCGTATCTCGAATCGGTCGCGCTGGTGAGCGATGCTGATGCGATCGACCCGGCCAACGGCGCGGTGACGCTGATGACATTGCACGCAGCCAAGGGATTGGAATTCGACGTCGTCGCCATGGCGGGGCTTGAAGAAGGGCTGCTGCCGCATTTACGTGCTGCGACAAGTCCGTCGGAGCTTGAAGAAGAGCGGCGGCTGTGCTTTGTGGGCATCACGCGCGCCAAGCGGCATCTGCTGATGACGCATGCGGCATGGCGCACTCAGCGAGGACTGCGCGAGCGAACGATATCCAGCCAGTTTTTGCGCGAGCTGCCGAGCGATCGTGTGGTGTTCAGCGATCAGGCAGGCGAGGATGATCACAGCAACGCGTTTGGTGATGATGATTTTTCCGCAGGTATAACAACCGCCAGCGCCCGGCCGTGGGGGCGCGGTTCATACGATGTTGCAGGGCGTTCAACGAGATCATCATCGTTATCAAGAAGCCTGGGCCGCACGTCAGCGAACGTTGAGTTTCCGGTGGGCGCGCTGGTGATGCACCCGAAGTTCGGGCTTGGACGTGTGGAGGTCTACACGCCGCGCGCTACGGGTTCGAGCGTGCAGGTGGCGTTTCACTCAGTCGGCCGCAAGACGCTGATTGTGGAATACGCAAAACTGCAGCGCGTGGAATGACCACGTGGGCATGGGGCTGCTGCGAAGTTTATTGCATTCCAAGCTGCTTGATCGCTTCGAGCAAGGTGGGGTCGGTGTTGATCGCCTGGCTCATGATCTTTATTCGAACCTGCTGCGCGCTTGTCAGGCGTCCTGCCTCAATGTCGGCGATAGCGGAGGGAACATAAGGAATAATGCTGTTTATCAGGCGTTCCATGGCGTCCAGGTTCGGGAGCATTTCGCTCATCTTTGGATCGTACTCGTAGGTGTAGCCGGAGACCCACCAACGATCGCCAATCTTCACCAGTTGCAGCGTTTGCGGTTCTCCCTTGTCGTTCTGGTACTCCGCCTGGGCGCGGCTGCTATCGTTTGAGATCATCACTGCCGGTTTGTCCGGCGCCGTCATCGGCTTGGTGTTGCCAGGGATCCAGCCTTCACGGAATTTTTCGAACATGCGCCGATCCAAATCCGTGATCGGAATGACCGATCGCATGAAGCGGAGCAATCGCTGCTGCAGTTCGTTCTCGGCATACACGAGTTCAATCTGTGCTGCAGGGTTGACCGGATCTGTCGTGGTGATCTGATTGCAATATTGCAACAGCGCCTCAGCGGAGGCAAACCGCGGATCGACTGTGGCAGCAGCCGTTGAAGCAGAAGCCGACTGTTCACCGCCGCTGTTTTCGCCACTGCACGCGGCAAGGCTGAGCATGAAAATGCCAACAACGGCCATTGCCGCTGCACGCATGATTCGTCCCACACACAATTGTGACATTGATACGCTCCTGGTCTGGAGTTGCAATCCCTGAGCCATACAGATGGCTTCCACAATTCGAGGAACCCCAGTATGACATCGTGGGGTGTCAGTTGACAAGCCCCTACGATATGCTTGATGGCACGCGCTGCTTGCAATCAGTCAGAGAGTGTTCTTGCCCGATGCCGCGAGTTGGGCTTTGCCCTTGCCGGCATAACTGATGCTGCGCCAACTGATTACGAGAAGGAATTGTTGGACTGGCTGGCGGCGGGAAAGCATGGCGAAATGGAATATCTCCGCCGGCATGTGGATTTGCGAATCGACCCGCGTGCAATGGTTCCGGGCGCGAAATCGATCATCGTCGTGGCCGACCGTTATGCAGGGCCGGCATCGAATTCATCCGCAGCGCGGTCATCATCAATCGCCAGCAACCGACTGGGCCGCATTGCCCGATATGCGCGCGGCGACGACTATCACACGGTGATGAAAAAGCGGCTGCATGTGCTGTGCAACGAACTGGCCCAGCAGTTTCCGGATGAAACGTTCCGCGCGTGCGTCGATACCGCGCCGGTGCTCGAACGCGAACACGCGCAGCGGGCTGGCCTTGGCGCAGTAGGAAAAAATACGCTGCTCATTCAGCGCGGCGTGGGAAGCTACCTGCTGCTTGGCGAGATCATCACCACCCTGCCTCTGCAGCCAACTGGTCCGAGCGCCCCCGACCCCTGCAGCACGTGCACGCGCTGCATCGATGCGTGTCCCACGCAGGCGATCACGCCATGGTCGGTCGACGCCACGCGCTGCATCAGCTACCTCACCATCGAGCATCGCAGCCTGATCGATGAAACGTATCACGAAGCGATCGGCAACTGGATTTTCGGCTGCGACATTTGTCAGGAAGTATGCCCGCACAATCAGCCCACGCGGCGCACGCGAGAAACGCCGACGCACCCAGCCTATCAGCCGCGGCGGGAAGGATTCGATCTGCTCGAAGTGCTGAACTGGGATGAAGAGGCCCGACGTCTGGCGTTCATCAAATCGTCAATGAAGCGGGCCAAGCTCAACATGATGAAGCGCAACGCGCTGATCGCAGCCGGGAACGTGCTTGCGCAGCATCCTGATGATGATGAACTGCGCAACCTCGTGCAGGAAATCGCAGGCGATGACACTGAAGATGCGCTGGTTCGCGATACAGCGCAGCAGGTTGTGAGGAGAATGCGCTAAGCCCCGCAGGTTTTCGAGGCGCAGGAAAAGCAATGCCCCTGCGCGCTGTGCAAATTATCTGCCAAGCAGAACCTAAAGCCGCGCAATACGCTCGTATGTTTCGGGTCTGCGGTCGCGATAGAACTGCCAGACATTGCGCGCTTCCTGGATCATGTCCAGATCAAGGTCAGCCACAAGCACCTCATCCTGATCCCGCGACGCCTCAGCAATAATCTGCCCGTGCGGGTTGCAGAAGTAGCTGGTGCCGTAGTACTCGCCGGTTTCCCACGGCTGTTCGACGCCGACACGATTGATCGCACCAATGAAATACTGGTTTGCTGCAGCATGGGCTGGCTGTTCCAGTTTCCAAAGGTATTCGCTCAATCCTGCAACGGTGGCGGAGGGGTTGAACACGATCTCGGCGCCGTTGAGGCCGAGTTCGCGCGCGCCTTCGGGGAAGTGGCGGTCGTAGCAGATGTAGATGCCGATTCTGCCGAAGTCGGTTTGCCAGACCGGATAGCCGAGGTTGCCCGGCTTGAAGTAGAACTTTTCCCAAAAGCCGGGGTGACAATGCGGCAGGTGATTCTTGCGGTACTTGCCAAGGTACTGGCCGCGCTGGTCGATGATCGCAGCGGTGTTGTAGTACACGCCGGTCATTTCCTGCTCATACAAAGATACAACCATCACCATCTCATGCCGCTTGGCGACTTCCTGCATGAGCCTGGTTGTGGGCCCATCGGGAACCGGCTCAGCCATCGCATACCACTTCGTATCCTGTTCCGCAGGGAAATACGGGCCAAACCACAGTTCCTGAAGGCAGCACACTTGCGCACCGCGATCCGCAGCCTGTTGGATGAGTGACATATGCTTGTCGATCATCGTTTGCTTGATCGCAGGCAGCGAACTGTTGGGCTGATGGTCGTAGGAAGCCTGAATCAAAGCCGCTCGCGTCACATTCGTCATTGAACGTCGATCCTCGTTGCGAAACCGATGGCGTTCGTGAAGAAATGGCACATTGTAGCCGCGCTGCACACAACAGGACATTTTCCCATGCAGCTCTCGTTCGGCGTACTCCGGCAGCCTTTGAGGTGCTTGCGCAAGTGCTGGCTGCATGGCTGTGACCTGACCATGCATGGCATCCTCGGCGCCTTCCAATGGAGGGAGATGAATCTGTCAAAGTAGGTTATCTGCCTGTGATGATCAGCGTGCGGGAACCTGCCGACAACCGTCTGCGAAACGTTGAAACAGACAGATCGCTTGCTCTATTCAGCGCAATTTCTCTGCGCATTGAGGCTGTTTGCATGAGCCGCGCAGGTCAGGATCTGGGCGTTGACCGCGGGATCGCATATCGACGTACGAACTTCGCAATAAGCTGCAAGTTTTCTATTCTCGAAGCCGTCAGGCAAGTGGTACACTGGGCTGTCTGTGATCGATCGGTTGATTGAGCGCGTCATACCAACGCATCTGACGTTGATGCCCGATCTGGCGCTGCGATGACGCAGAGCGGGGCGGATGTTGAATTCATCGCTTGATGTGTGGGTGAACCATGCAGAACACTGTCGGATCGATATGGGTCAGCCGTGCAGCCGTGGTTATGACTCTGTTGTCTTTGGCGCTTCTCAGTAATCGAAACGCTGCGCAACTGGCGGAGAGCGGCCTTGTGCATGCGGAACATGTGCTGGTGCGACCGGCCGATCGAACCACAATGGCGATGTTTGACGGGATTGGCGTACTCCGCCATCGATCTGTTGATATTGATGCTGCAGTGTTGAAGTCGATGCAGCACGGCACGCGCGTCACGCTGAAGATGTTTGATGATGTCTCGCTGTCTGCTGTCATCGAGCGAAGCTGGCGAAGCAGGCCGGACACATGGCACTGGCAGGGGCGTGTTGAAGGGCATCCGCACAGCAGTATTCTGGCAGCGGCGGTTGACGATGCGCTGACGATGATGATCCGTGTGCCGGGAGTGGGTGATTTTCGCGTCCTGTCGTACGGGCCGAACGGTCCGGTGGCAGAGCAGGTTGACGCTGAACGGTTCCCGCCCTGCGGCTGCGGACCGGAGCATGCGGTGCACAAGCCAGCTGGCCGTCCTACGCCCGTGGCAATCGGCCGCGGCGATGATGATCCTGACTGTGGGCGCATCATTGATGTGATGATCGTCTATACGCCCGAAGCACGCATGCAGGTTGCGCCGCCAGACGACCCGGACAACGACGCTCCAATCCGTTCAATGGCTGAACTGGTGATCATGGAAACAAATCTGGGGTTTGAAAACAGCCTGATTGAACCGCGCGTACGACTGGTGCATGCAGCAGAGGTGGATTACGTCGAGTCGGGGAGTTTTATTACAGAACTTGACCGACTGACGCTGCCGGATGACGGCTATATGGATGAGGTGCATCAATGGCGCGATGAGTACGGCGCTGATCTGGTGGCCATGCTCATCAGCCATACACAGGGCAATACGATCTGCGGCATCGCCTGGATGATGAGCTCGCCTGCAACGGTTGATTTTGAATCCAACGCCTTCAGCGTCAACAGCACCATTTGCATTGCGGGTATGACGCGCGTGGTGCCGCATGAGCTTGGCCACAACATGGGATGCAATCACGATCTTGATAATGCCGGCGGCATTCCCGCGCACGACTTTGCCTACGGACATCGATTCTTCGGCAGCGATGCGCAGCAATACCGCACCATCATGTCATATGCGCCCGGCATACGGATCGATCATTATTCAAATCCGGACGTATTGTTTGTGGATACGCCAACTGGCATCCCCGACGCCATCGACAACGCTCGCAGCATCAATCTTGTGCAGGATATCGTGTCAAATTTCCGGCCGAGCGTGGTGATGAACAACGAGGGTTGGGTTACCGGTTCGCCGCTTGTACCGCCGGGTCTGATGGAGGGAGATCAGTTTGGCACTTCGATTGCGTTGGACGGCAATCTGTTGATCGTCGGCGCATCGGAAGTTGACCGCCCGGGCAACATACCCAACGTCGGCGCCGCATATATTTTCCGCTTTGATCCCGAAACTCAGCAGTGGGTGTACGAAGCGACATTGCAGGCATCCGACGGTCAGGCGAATGATCGCTTCGGTATTGATGTGGCGATACTCGAACGGGAAGAAGGCAGTACGGCTGTGGTAGGAGCGTATCTGCACGATACGGGCGGCACAGATTCGGGAGCGGTGTACGTTTTTCGCCACACCGGCAGCGTATGGATTGAGGAAGCCAAACTGCGCGGAAACGACACCGCGGCTGGCGATCTCTTCGGTCGCTCGGTGGCGATCACAGAAGCAAGCGGCGTTGAATATATTCTTGCCGGCGCTTATCTCGATGACGACAGCGGCGCAAGCTCAGGCTCGGCTTACGTATTCAGGCGAATTGGCAGCACATGGAGCCAGCACGCAAAACTGCGGGCCAATGATGGCGCAGCCAATGATCACTTCGGTGTAACCGTGGCAATGATTATGCATGCCGAGGACCAGTTGCCAATCGCCCTTGTTGGCGCATGGTGGCACGATCACGGTGATACGAATGCCGGGGCTGCGTATGTTTTCCGACTCAACGGCGTTGGAGCGTGGACGCAACAGGCGAAGTTGACAGCGAATGATCCCGTGGCCAACGCAAACTTTGGCATCAGTTTGGCCATGAACAACACCAGCGAGGGGCCGGTCGCGCTGATTGGCGCGTGGCGGGCTGGCGGTGTTGAGGCTGATACCGGCGCGGCATATCTCTTTCGGCAGGTTGGAGAGTCCTGGAACCTTGAAACGAAACTCACCGCTGATGATGGCGCAGCCGGCGATCGCTTCGGCATTGCCGTGGCGATCAATGAGAACCTTGCGATTGTCGGCGACCACATCAATGATGAAGCGGAAATCAACGCCGGGGCAGCCTACGCGTTTCATCGCGACAAAGGACAGTGGGTGTCGGCGGGCAAGATTTTGCCTTCAGTTCCCGAACTGGAAGGTCAGTTCGGCTCAACTGTTGCGGTTTACGCAGGCCATGTCGCCATAGGCGCATGGAACGATGACTATGCAGTGATCGACGGCGGGGCGGTGTACTTCCCTGTCCCTGGCGCTCCGGCTGCCGACTGCAACATGAACGGCGTTCCGGATGAGTGCGACATACTCTTCGGCGACAGCGAAGACCTCAATTTCAACGGCATTCCTGATGAATGTGAATTGGTGTGTGTTGGGGATGTCGCGCCGCCCGGTGGTGACGGCGTGGTCAACAGCGATGACCTGCTGCTGATCATCGGCAGTTGGGGAGCCTGTCCGGCAAAAGGTGATTGTCCGGCTGATATTGCTCCACCCGGAGGTGATGGACTGGTCAATACTGATGATCTGCTGCTGATCATCGCCAACTGGGGAGCGTGTCCAACGATATAAAAAAAGCACGCCGCGCATGAGGCCGGTGCTGCGAGAAGCATGAGCGCTCATCTATCGCCGCTCTTATGGGCTGTGCGTGCTGCGTAAAGCGTTTGGGCGGGCTCAGCTGTGTGCTTTGATGCACATATGGCTGAGCTTGCTGTTCGTTACCCGTCACATCACCTTTTATATCTGTCGATATCGCGGGATGGATATTACGAGGTTTGCCGGCAGCTTCAGCAATGGCGGCGGCCTGTGAATAAGCGGACTATCGGTGTTTAGTGGACCTTCCCTATATCCACTCACTCTGGGGTTCGTAGAGTTTGGTTGGAGCGCGACGGAATGTTGACAACCAGGCACCAACAAGACGACGGAGAGCCCCATGAGTCAGTTCACGCCAGGCGGCACCTCACCATCCGGTAGCGAGCATCACCATCATCATGCACGCGAACAGGGAGTAAGGGGGCATGTCAAAGAAGTGGCCAGCGACATCGGCCACAAGGTGCGCGAGAAGACTGCGCAAGCCACAAGCCGGCTGCAGGAACGAGCCGGCGTCGCAGCTGAACGCCAGAAATCCATTGCTGCGGAGAAGCTCGATCGTCTTGCCGAGGCGATACGCCATGCGGCACATGAACTGGATGAACACAATGAAACAGGTATTGCCCGATTAATTGAGCAGGCAGCAATGCAGGTTGATTCATTGTCTGATCTCGTGCGTGAACATGACCTGGGCGACTTGCTTGAGTCGGTTGAAAATGCAGCAAGGCGGCATCCGGCGCTGTTCCTGGGCGGAATGTTTCTGGCCGGCGCATTTGTGGCGCGCGTGCTGAAAAGCTCGCGTGATCGTAACGGCAGACGCAGCATATCGCGGTACGCCGGTGAGGATACCTCTCGATATTACGATGAAGAAGACGAAGAGGAATACCAGGGCGAACGAGGTTATGTTTCGCGCGGCATCAGCGAAGCGGCAATGGGCGGACCGGAACGCCGATTCAGTAGCTATCCCGGCCCCGACATACAAGGTGAATCGCCTGAGCAAGGCTCCAGGGAAGACTCGCCGCCGGGCGCAAGCCCAGGCTCATCGCCGAGCGCCCGCGAATGGGAGCAGCCATGATTCAACGCACAGACCCTCACGAACCATCGCTCGGCACGCTGTTCAAAGACCTAGCCGATGAAACTCGAACGCTTGTTCGACAGGAAATCGAATTCGCCAAGACGGAAATGACGCAGAAAGCGTCGCTCGTCGGGCGAAACGTGGCATATCTGGCGGTTGGCGGCGCAATTGCGTACGCCGGACTGCTCGTGCTACTGCTGGCGATCACGGCCGGGCTTTTTCAGTTGTTGACGCTTGCGGTAGGACCGGGAGTAAGTTCGTGGCTTTCGCCGCTGATTGTCGGCATCGTCGTCGGCGTTGTCGGGTACCTGCTGGTGCAGAAAGGCATCAACACGCTTCGGCGAGCCGATCTTGCTCCCCACCAGACGATCGATTCAATTCGGGAAAACAAGGAATGGCTCAAGAACCGGCTGACATCAGAGAAACACGTCTGACGAGAATCGATCCCGCATCTGCGCGACAGCAGATAAAGCGGCGTGACGAAGGCGGTCATGCCGATCGCAATCGTTCGCTCGATGAGATTCGCGCCGACATGAAACGAACGCGCGCTGAGCTGGGCGACACAGTCGCGGCGCTGCAGCATCGGTTGGCGCCGCGCGAAATCATGCATCGCACTGCCAACTCGATGCGCGAAGGCGCAGCAGAACTCGCGCGTCGCGGCACTCAGATCGTTCGCGAGAACCCCGGACCGTTTGTTGCTGCGGGTGTTGGCTTAGCTGTTTTGCTCCTTGCCCGCTCAAGACGAAACGCACCGCGCGGCAGAAAGGCTGACCGTGAACTCTTCGGCGTTTCCAAACGCCAAAAGAAATATACATTCGAGGCAATTGAAGACCTCGATGAAGACGTTGGTGAGGACGAATTTGAAGAACTCGGAGATTATGTGGGCGATTGCGAAGATCTCGAAGAAGGCGAAGAGCCGTACATGGATTTGGGATCCTACGGCGAACGACGTCGTCCCGAAGGCATGATGGAGCAGGCCCGCGAGGCGGCGCGACGGGAACGAAAAAACGTTCGCAAAGCGACATCTAAATTCGGACGACGCGCAAGACGCATAGCCAGGAGAGCCTCGTCGCGCGTGCAGAAGGCGGGCAGTCACACCATGGAAAGGATGCATGAAATGCGAGTCCGAGCCAAGCAACGAATGCACAATGTCACAACGCGCGCCCGCGACACTGCTTCAAATATCAGCCATCGAGTGCAGGAGCGCGCACAGCGTGCCGGCGATTGGTTCAGCGACATGTTCGAGGAATATCCCATCGCAGTGGGAGCAGCATGCTTCGCCCTCGGACTCGTGGGCGGACTGAGCATCCCCAGCACGCGGCAGGAAAACCGAATGCTCGGCGGCATGCGCGATCGGCTGATGAAGACCGCACGCGAGAAGGGATCGGACTACCTTGAACGCGGCAAGGAAGTCGCAGGCCGCGCTGTCGAAGCAGCCAGTGAAGCCGTGCGCGAGGAAACACAAGGCAGCGAGAGCGGCGGCGACGAGCAGCAGCGCGAACAGCATGATCAAGGTCAAAAAGAGTCTGCGCAAACGCCGCAATCACAATCGCCTGACCAGCCCCTGTGAGTATGCCGGCTGTAGGAAAGCGAACGTATCACTTGGATGATCAGCCTCAGCAGTTGTTTCGGTGATCTTTTGCCGAAACGCTGCTTTTTATCCATCCATACGCACACGCATTCCATCACGCGTGTGACTGCGTTTGCTTGACCTTGGTGCGGTTCAGGTTTCGTCGCAAGCGGATGGCGTTGCCGATCACCGTGATGTCACTCAATCCCATGGCTGCTGCAGCAATAAGCGGGCCGTAAAGGCCGAGCAAGCCAAATGCTGCTGCGGGAATTGCTGCGGCGTTGTAGAAGAACGCAAAAAAGAGGTTCTGCTTGATCGTGCGCAATGTGCGGCGTGCGATATCAATGGTTTCCGCCACCGCACTGACGCGCGTGCTTGGAATCACGACGTCAGCCGATTCGATTGCGATATTGGTTCCCGACGCCAGTGCGATGCCAAGATCGGCCTGCGCGAGGGCGGCTGCATCGTTGATGCCATCACCCACCATGACAACCGACGTTCGCTTTTGATCAGCCCGTGCGGATTGTGAAGCTTCGCTGCCTGATTGTGCTGTTGCGCCCTTTCCACCGCTCGCACAACGCGCCACGAACGCTGACTTCGATTCCGGTGTGGCCTCCGCAATGACATTCTGAGCCGATAGTCCCAGTGATGCGCCGACTGCCTCCGCAACGGCGCGGCGATCACCCGAAAGCATCGTGACGGTCAGGCCCATCTCATGTAACCGATCAATTGCAGCGCGAGCGTCCGGCCGCAGCTCGTCTGAAACCATGATTCGGCCGATGGTTTTACCATCCATCTCAACGCGACAACTGGCTGCTTCATCGCGGAGCACAGCAATCGGCACACCGTCAACAATGCCCTGCACGCCCTGGCCCGGAATAGCCTGGAAGCGTTGAACCGCTGGAATCGCAATCTCTCGCTCCTGGGCGGCCCGCACAATCGCCTGAGCAATGGGGTGCTCGCTGGGCGCTTCAACCGCAGCAGCCAGTCGCAACAGATCATGTTCGCCAAGATGCGCCGCAGTTTCGCCGTTACCCGGCCATGTCACGTTGCCGACAACTTCAATGCCCGTCACAGTGGCGCGGCCTGCGGTCAGCGTGCCGGTTTTGTCGAAGATGACATGTTGCGCATTGCCTGCTGTTTCCAGCGCCATGGCCGACTTGATGAGTATGCCGCGTTTGCTGGCGGCTCCCGCACCCACCATCACAGCCATCGGTGTGGCCAGGCCCAGTGCGCAGGGACAGGAAATGATCAGCACCGTCACCATCGAGATCAGCCCGGTGGTAAACGAGCCGGCGAGCGTCCATCCCAGCAGTGTGATCGCTGCGATAATGAGCACCGTTGGCACGAAGATCGCAGCCACACGGTCCGCAAGACGCTGAATGTTAGCCTTGCTCGACTGTGCTCGCTGAACCATCTCGGCGATTCGCGCAACCGTTGTGTGCCGACCATCGACAGCCGATCGCACGAGAAGCCGACCGACGGTGTTCACCGAGCCGGCTACCACATGATCGCCGGGTCGTTTGGCGACGGGGATCGATTCACCGGTCACCACTGCTTCATCTACATCCGATTCGCCATCGACCACCTCGCCGTCAATCGGCACCCGCGCGCCGGGGCGAATGAGCAGAAGATCGCCGGGCTGGACTTCAGATGAGGGAATTATGATGGTGGAAAGCGCTTGATCGTGGTTGAGAAGAGTTGGGGTGGGGGGGAGGATCCGGGGCTTCCTCCCTTCGGTCGTCAGCTCCGGCGTCTGGACGATTTCCGCTTTATCAGGCTGCAGTTCCAGCAGTTCACGGACGGCTGACCCGGCGTGGGCAGTCGCGCGGGCTTCGAGCCAGTGTCCCAGACTAATAATGCCCAGCAGGGCTGCCGACTCCGCAAAGTAAAGCGGCTGATCATGCAGCCGACCGAAAAGCTGCGCAACAAATACCACAAGTGAAAAGAGGTACGCGGCCGTCGCGCCCAGCGCGATCAACGTGTCCATGTTCGTGGTGCCGCGTTTCAGCGCTCCCCATGCCGATCGATAGAAGCCCGCCCCGGCAACGGCAAATACGATGGTCGCGCCTGCAAGCAATACCCATCCGACCCAGGCCCCATGAAGCTCCAATGCATGAGTGGTCCAGTGCAGAATCTCCATGGGAACCCAGAGGCTCAGCCCGACGATCGCGCGGAATCGCCATTCGCGTTCGTGCTGAGCCTGCCGAAGCTCGATTTCGCTCTTAAGCTCAGCCGGAGCCATGAGGTCTTCAATCGGCTCGGCGCTGTAGCCTTTGTCCTGGATGGCCTTGATCAGCGCGTCAGGATCGAGTGCTGTGCCCGTGACTGTTGCGCGGCCTTCGGTGACGCTCACCGCAGCCGACTGCACCCCCGGCTGTGACTCAACCGCCCGCTGCACCGCCGCAGCGCAACCAGCGCAGGTCATCCCCTGCACCTTGAAATGCAGCTCGTCTACCCCGGCTGATTCACCATGGCCATGATGCAGATGAGCGTGATCGCTGCCTGTGATGGCATGTGACAGGCGATCAACCGGTTCCGACTGCAGCGACTTGCCAAGCGTAAACTTCATACTCCACTATCGTAGGGGTAAGCTGGCAGATAATCGCTGCGTTGAAAGGCGATTGTATGGGAACGCATCCAGCGCTTTGTAAAGGGGTTTGGAAGCGGCTGGCTGAAAGGCCCGAGAATCAGCGGGATCGCGGTGCGTTTACCTGCTTCTGCAGTATGTGCAGCTTTCTCCGCTGATCGTTTCAGCCGATGGGGTATAATCATTTCCGTAACAGCCCATATGAGCGTTGATCGCACTCCAACTCGTTCAGCATGTCTGGCGACCACGGCCACTGCGCTGATTGCGCTGGTGGCGGTGGCTTCGACCATGTCGATGCTGCCCGGCGGGGCGGTTCAGGCGATCAATACAGAGGCCCGCATCGCGCTTGGCGAAGCGCCGTGTGCACGCGAAATTGCTGAAGCTGTTGCTGCAGCTGCGCGAAAGCTCATCGGCGTTGAGCGCGTTGTTCCGGCTGCAGCGATGGCTCCCAACTGCCAGCAAAGCTGCAGCGGGTGTGCAGATGCGCCATTACCGCACCTTGCGAGAGATCGCGAGCGTGCCGTAACGCCGCAACAGATCATGGCCGAGCGGCTGCTTGGCCTGCCTCCTCCAGTGTGCTGAATCATGCCGTTGGCGATCAGGGGTCAGCAGCCGGCGTTCGCGCATGTGCGGCTGCGGTCTGATCGAAGACGGCATGGGCGGCTTGCATCACGCGCCACAGCATCGCCCCGTGTATGTGCTTGTGTCGCAGTGTAAGGCGTTACGGTCACACATCACCACCAGGCACATGATTACTTTTGCATACCGGCCCAAGGAGGCTTTTCATGGGTTTTCCCATTCTCGGCACCGTTGCCAAAAAAATCTTCGGCTCACGCAATGACCGCATGGTCAAGCGTTATCTTCGCATCGTCGATCAGGTGTCATCGCACGAAGATGCGGTGCGCCAGCTCAGCGATGCGCAGCTTCGAGAAAAAACCAACGAATTCCGTCAGCGCATCGCCAATGGCGAACGTCCGGTGGACATGATCCCCGAGGTCTTCGCCGTCGCCCGTGAGGCGATGGACCGGGCTGTCGGCATTCGCAACATCTTCAATCCCGCGATGAATTTCGATCCGTCGGTTCTGCCGCCTCCGGTACAGGAGCTGTACCAGCAGGTGAAGGCGGAAATCGACGCGACGCCGCCTCGTGATCCGGTTGGCGATTTGCTGGGCAACGAAAAGCCCGTGGAATCGTGGCAATTTGTCGATATTCCAAACGCGATTTATGAAGCGGTGCGCGAACTGTATCCGCAGTCCAAGCCGCCGTACCGGGCTCGGCCGTTTGACGTGCAGATCATCGGCGCGATGGTGCTGTACGAAGGCCGCATTGCAGAAATGAAGACCGGTGAGGGGAAAACGATTGTCGCACCGCTGGCGTGCTATCTCTCGGTGCTGGAAGGCAAACAGGTGCACGTGGTCACGGTCAACGATTATCTCGTACAGCGCGACCGCGACTGGACCTTCCCGTTCTTCCGCGCGCTGGGGCTTACGGTAGGGGCCATTCATCCCTACCACATGCAGCCGCCGCAGATGAAACAACTGGCGTACCAATGCGACGTCGTGTACGGCACGACAAGCGAGTTCGGCTTCGATTATCTGCGCGACAACATGAAGCTCTCAGCAGCCGAGCAGGTGCAGAAGCGACGCGATGTGGCCATTGTGGACGAGGTCGACTCGATCCTGATCGACGAGGCCCGCACGCCGCTGATTATTTCCGGCCCGGCGCACGCCCATTCGCCCCGCTACGGCCTGGCGGACAAACTCGCCCGCCATCTGCTGGAAAAGCAGAAGGAATGGAACGCAGCCGATCAGAAAGTGCAAAGCTGCAAGCTTGAAATCTCCGGTCTGGAAGGCGACATCCGCAACGCACGCGACAAGAGCAAGATTCCCGCGCTGCAGGAAAAGCTCAAGCAGGCCAAGGCCAGGCTGCCGGAACTGGAAGCTCAGCGTGATCAGTACACGCAGTACTACGAGGTCGAACTGGATAAGAAGAAGGCCACGCTAACGCACGAAGGCATCGCCGAGGCGCAGAAGGCTGCCGGTCTCGGATCGTTCTACGTTGGCGACAACATCGATCTGCCGCACCTGCTTGAACAGGCGATCCGCGCCCACACCGTGTATCAGCGCGACCGTGACTATGTGGTCGCTCCTGATGATGAAGGGCAGATGAGCGTGGTGATTGTCGACCAGAACACCGGCCGCAAGATGGTCGGCCGGCAATGGTCCGACGGTCTGCACCAGGCGGTGGAGGCCAAGGAAGGCGTTCCCATCAAGCAGGAGACGCAGACCATGGCCACCATCACCATCCAGAACTTCTTCAAGCTCTACAAGAAACTGGCGGGCATGACCGGTACCGCCGATACCGAAGCCACCGAGTTTTATGAGATTTACAAGCTCGATGTGGTGGTGATTCCCACCAACGTGCCGGTGGTGCGCAAAGACCGCAACGACCTGGTGTTCATCTCCGCCAAGGACAAGTGGAACGCGATCGTTGATGAGATCAAGGCATTCCATGATGTGGGCCGCCCTGTGCTGGTAGGCACCACGAGCGTGGAAAAATCGGAAATGCTCAGCGAATCGCTGACCCGCAAGTACAACATCAAACACGAGGTGCTCAACGCCAAGCAGCACGAGCGTGAAGCGGAGATCATCGCTCATGCAGGCGAACTGGGCGCGGTGATGATCGCCACCAACATGGCCGGCCGCGGCACGGACATCAAGCTCGGCAGCGTTACCCCCGAGCAGTTGATCCAGCACTGGCAGCGGCGGGGCATCTGCCCGCGCGACGTGTCGCCGGACATGCCTGAAGACAAGATCGTTGCAGCGGTGTATCGGCACATCGCCTCAAAGGAACTGGGGCTGAGCAAGAGCGAGTTGCAGAATCTGTCGGATGATGACATTCGACTGCGGCTGCTTCGCCGATGGGTTGAACAGCATTGCTGGGGCATGGCGGGCAAGGCTGATTCAATGTCCGAGCAGCAGTGTCTTGCTGCGCTGGACGACTGCGGCGGATTCCTCCTGCATCGTCTGCGTCTCTTCAAGGACATTGAAGACATGGGCGGTCTGCACGTGATCGGCACCGAACGCCACGAATCGCGCCGTATCGACAATCAGTTGCGCGGCCGCTCCGGCCGACAGGGCGACAACGGCTCCAGCCGCTTCTTCCTCAGCCTCGAAGATGACCTGATGAAGATGTTCGCTGGGCCAGCCACGCTGAAAATCCTCAGCCGACTGGGCATGAAAGAAGGCGACGCGATCGAACATCCGATGCTGACCAAATCCGTCGGCCGGGCGCAGCGGAAAGTCGAAGAACGCAACTTCCTCATCCGCAAGAACATCCTCGAATACGACGAGGTGATGGATCACCAGCGGCACGAGTTCTACGCAATGCGGCAGGACGTGCTTGAAGGCCGCAATGTGACTGAATTGATCTTCGAATACATCGACGATTCGGTGAACGACGCTGTCGATACGTACCTCGATCGGAATTATGTCCCCAACTGCATTGCTGAGTGGATTCGCGAACACCTGAACGTGCAGATCGATCCTGAGCGCATCCGCGGCAAGGATCGAGAAGACCTGCATCGGCTCATCGACATCGACGCCAAAGAAGAAGCGGCGAACATGATCCGCGTCACGATCGGCGAGTTCCTGCCCGGCAACATTGAGTTCGGTCAGGGGAAAGTCGTTACCGCCAGCGAGTCCGACTGGGATCTGAAGGGGTTGGTCGACTGGGCCAACGCCAACTTCAAGGCCAATCTGACGGTCTCGAAGGTGGAGAAGATGAGCAAGGATGAGGTGATCGCAGAGCTTGAGCGGGCTGCGTTCAAGCTCATTGATGAAATTGACCTCGCGCCGCTTGATCAGTTCCTCGTGCCGGACTATGCCGCACGCAAGCTGGCGGAGTGGGCCAGCAATAAGTTCGGCGGCGAGTTCAAGGCGGAAGATTTCGCGGGTATCGAAGCCCCTGATGCCGCTGCGTCGGCCCTCATGACCAAGGCTCGCGAAGCCTACGCCCAGCGCGAGATTACCTATCCGATTGATTTTGCAATCGACATGACCAGCGCGGGACTGCAGCAGAACCCGCAGCATGCGCTGATGCAGTTCTGCGCATGGGTGAAGGCGCGCTATGAGCTGGATTGGAAGCCGGATGCGCTGCCGTCGCCGAATCCCGCCGAGTTGCGCAGGCTTCTGATTGAGGAAGCAAAGAAATGGGATGAAGCGCGCATCAGCGAACGCGCTGAGCGGGCTTTGGCTGCGGGATCAAGCCCGGACCAGATCGACGCGTGGCTGCAGCAGAACCTCGGCGCAAGGCTCACTCCAGAGGAGCGCAAGTGGGCTGAGGATGATCCCAAGACGGTTGTCGAAGAGAAGATCGCAGCGGCGCTTCGCGCAGAACTGACCCAGTTCGAGCGGTGGGTTTTGCTGCAGATTCTCGACCAGGCCTGGAAGGATCACCTGTATGCGATGGATCAGTTGAAGGAATCGATCGGCCTGCGGTCATTCAGTCAGAAGGATCCGCGCATCGAGTTCAAGCGGGAAGGCGCGCGGCTGTTTGAAGAAATGAGCATGTCCATTCGCGACAAGGTGACCGACCTGATCTTCAAGGCCAAGCTGACGCCGCAGGTCATGCCCGCACGGGCCACCAGCACGCCGCCGGTTCAAGCCGCGCAGGATGGCCAGGCCGCCAGCCAGCCCAATCAGCCGCATGCTGCACCGGCGCGTCCGGTCATGCCGGCTCAACCGGCGATTGCAGCGGCAGCGGCGGCAGCATCCGCAGGCACCGCAGCCCAGCGCCGCGATCTTGAAGCAGCTGAACGGGCCGGGGTGCCCGCCGGCGAGGCGCAGCGTCCTAAGAGAAAGCCGGTTCGTGCTGCCGTCACCGTCGGACGCAACGAGCCGTGTCCCTGCGGTTCGGGCAAGAAATATAAGCAGTGCTGCGGCAAGCGAGCGTGAGTGTCGCGCAGCGCGACTTGACTTGATTGGCAGTTTCTCCCCCTCAACCCCCGAGTTCGCTCGGGGGTTTTTATGTGTGTCGCGCTGCGCCCGTTGCCTGCAGGATGATGATGCCGCTCATAATCAACACCAGTGCGATCACCTTGGCCAGCGTCACCGACTCGCGGAAATACAAAAAGCCGATGATGGCGATCAACGCCACGCCTGAACCGGCCCAGATGGCGTATCCCACGCCAATATCCATCCGACGTGTCGCCAGCGCGAGAAAGACCACGCTCAGGAGATACATCACGATCGTCGCCACCACATACGGCATGCGCGTGAAGCCCAGCGACAGCTTCATCGCAATCGCCCATCCAACTTCAAATGCAATGGCGAGGATCAGATAGACGTGGGTCATGGCGGCGGAAGTATATCACTTGCACCTGTGGCAGCCTGTAGTGCGCCTGGAAGCGAGAATGGCGGCTTATCAGGGAAAAGCCGCGGCATCTCCTTGTTCTCCTGTTTTCTTTATTCCCTTTGCGCCGCTCCGGCTGTGCCCCACACCCAAAGCAGAAAAAACACCACCGGCACAACGGTCAAGCCTGCCCAGTTCTGGATAAAGCCGAGTTCGTAAAGCGGCATGAACGCAATCACCGCGATCGCAAGCCGGGCGAAGTTCATGATGGTCATGCGCTTGATCCGCCAAGGGCCGATGAACGTCAGCACGTAGGCTGGAAAGACCAGGCCGTAAAAGACGAGAAAACGCAGGTACATCGCTTCGTTTGTGGCATAGGACCACTTGAGCGCTGCAGCGGCAGCAAGCAGCAGCGCCACCGCCAGCGGCGCAACTTGAATCCACAGTCGCGTCGGCGGCTGCGCTTCAGCCATCGCCATTCGCATCTCGCGCATGTGCACCGCAACCGTGAAGGTCAATTGCGTAAACAGATGCGCAACCAGCAATCGCTGGGCAAGCGAGTTGCCGCCCAAAAACGCATCAGCCGGTTCGCTGGACAACAGCCAATACGTGCATGTCAGAACGATCATCACCGCGAACGTCACGCCGAACACACCGAACGCATGACGGCTGGGCGAACTTTGCAGTGCGCGATGGAATGTCAGATCGAGATAAGGGCACAGCAGAAAACCGAAGCAAATCGTCGGTGTAAGCAGTCCGAGTTCATACCATGGTCGCTGCCCGAACCACTGAATGCTGTCGGCTGCGCCCGTGCCGATTGCGCCGAATGCCGCAAGCGAAACCGCATACACAGCCGCTGCCAGGATCGGCCACCATCGCAGCCCCAGCGCGCCGGTCAACGTGCCGACAACAAATACGCCGCCCAGCGCCGCCAGAGCCGGCTGAAGTTCGATCGCCTCGGACGCTCTTCCAAGACGCATGGTGATGAAACCAGCAAAGAACAGTTGATACGCAATTGTGACCGCGGAAAACGCGACCATCATCCACCGATGGCGCTCCACCAGTTCGAGCGATCGCTGCCGCGTTTTCAAAACGTATCCGAACGCTGTGCATCCAAGAACATTGGGCAGGGCAAATACAAAAAATCCGGGCCAGCCATAGCGATGCAGCAGCACGGTCGGCAGAAACATGCCAATGCACCATGTCCAACTGCACGCGCAATACAGGCCCCAGAGCGTCGTGGCAATGGGGGCTGCTGCCTTTGATGAAGATTGCGATTGCTGTTCGCCAAACATCAGAGCAGAACACTAGCCGATTCTGGCGAATCCCGCACGCTGGTGTCGATGATTCCAGCGCCAGGAAGCGCTGTGCGCGTGGCTGCGTCTGACTTCAGCCTCAACCTCAGCGGATACGAGGGCTGCGGCGAATCATCGGACCGCGATGCAGACCGCGATCAAGGTGGCCACGAAACGCAGGTCCGCGGTGAATCCCGCGATCGAACTGGCGATGACGCCATGAGGGGGCGATGCCGCGATGATCGTCACGGTGCCGATCAAATCGGCCGCCAGGAAAGTCGCGATGGCGGCGATCAAAGTGCGGATTGCGGAAGTTTCGCCAGTGGTGCGGCGAAGAACGCCAGAATCGGTGATCTCCGCGGTCCAGAAGGTACGGCCGGCCCAATGGGTCGAAGCCGCGAAGCGTTCGGCCGTCCCAATGTCGATACGGTCCGAAGCGCCAGTGCCGATTCGGCACGCGCCACAATGGGCGGCCATGACGATCAACCACTTGCGCCAAGGTCAATCCGCTGACATCCGGAAGAGCCGATCGCAGAAGCGATCCGTCTATCGACAACCGTTCCGGCTGTGTGGTTGACACGCTGCGGTGGGCGCCGCCGGTGAGATTGGCTGAAGTTGCCTGTGCCGCTGCTGGCGTGGGCAGTGCAGTAAGCGTAAGGCCAGCGCATGCAAGAAGAGAGCAAGCCGCGAATCTGGCCGCGTAAGAGCGGCTGATGTGGGCTAAAGCGGTTTCTCGAGAAGTCATCGTTCACCTCGCAGTTGCGGTACAACTGACTCCCCGCCGGGGCGTGCCGACACGCTGATCTGCGACAGAACGGTCAGCGATTACACGCCTGACAAATCGTATCCCGCGCTGATTTCCCAGTCGAAATGAATGCAGGCGGCCGGCGCTCAATGAAATGAATTTTTGAGTCTCAACACCGCGTCATTGGCTGTGTGGTGAAGGCTGACAGTCAGAATCAACCGCGTGCATGCACAGCAGTCGTCCGTCGGCAGTCTGTTGGGCTACCATGCTCGGCTCTATGCATCGCCGCGTGTCACATCACACTCAGTTGACGCCGCTCTGGGCTGTCAATGCGCTTACGTTTTTTGCATCGGTAAGCACTGGGGTGATCTGGAACGGCGTGGCGTTCATCGCCAAGCACGATTACGGCTATGACCGCATCGAGACGCTAACGCTATATGTCGTGCTGGGGGTGGTGTATGTAGTGGGGGCGCTGAGCACAGGGAAGGCGCTTCGGCTTGTGCAGCGATGGATATCGCCTCGCAGCATGCTTATGTTGATCCTGCTGACGCAGGCCATAACCTGCACGGGGCCGCTTTTCACCGAGGCTGGGTGGATGTTGTGGGTCGTGGCCTGCGCCAACAGCCTGTTGCCGTCCTGGCTCTGGCCGATTGTGGAGAGTTATCTTACAGCCGGCCGCTACGGTTCAGAGCTGCGGAAGGCGATCGGCTGGTGGAATATCTGCTGGACCAGCGCGGTGGCGCTGTCGCTGATAGCCATGGCGCCACTGGTGGAAGAAAACGCGCGTATGACGCTGGTATGGCTGGGCGCTTTGAACGTCATTGCCATGTCGGGGCTGCTGCTATTCAAACGCTCACCGGGAGGGCAGCATGGCGAGACGGCAGCAGCTGCTGCGGTGCCGCTGGAGTATCCATATCTCCTGCACGCTGCGCGAATGCTGCTGCCGTTGAGCTACGTGCTGACGTCCGCGATGTCGCCGCTGCTTCCGTATTTGTTCGAGCGGCTGGACCTTTCAGTCTGGTGGGAAACGCCCGTGGCGGCAACGTGGATGACAGTACGCGTGCTGACGATGGCATTCATGTGGCGCCTGGGATTCTGGCACGGCCGATGGGGGACACTGCTGTTGGGAGCAATGGCGATGACCCTTGGCTTTGGCGTGGTGGTGATGGGCATTTCCCTGCCGATGATGTTGGTGGGATTGGGATTGTTCGGCATCGGCATGGGCATCATTTATTACGCGGCGCTGTATTACGCGATGACCGTTGGCCATGGGGCGGTCGACGCGGGCGGCAAGCATGAAGCATTGATCGGTGTCGGGTATGCCCTTGGCCCCGCTACCGGATTCGCAGGCATTCTTGCCACATCGCAGGCAAAGCGAATGGGACTTGTGCTGTGGGATGGCGCGGGTGTCGTAGGAGCCACCTGGCTCTTGATCGGCATCAGCGCAGTTGGCGTGCTCCGTCCTTATCTCAAGGCCCGGCGACTTCGTGACGAGCGCATGCAAACCCAGCCAGCCGATTTGATGATGGCGAAGCAGGATTGATTGCTGATGCGATGAAGCGCCGCATCAGGCAGCGACAGTGTTATGGGCAGGAAAGAAAAAACGCGGCGCGATGAGCTCATCGCGCCGCGTCAGATTTTAATTGCAACATTTCCTGCCTGCGATCGATCAGGAGCATGGGCCCCATGCGCTGATCACAGTAAGCAGATCGTCCACGTTCACCGTGTTGTCACCGTTGGCGTCGCCGGCACAGCTTGCGCCGATGCATCCCCAGTTCCCGATCACGACCAGAAGATCGTCAACATTCACAATGCCGTCGCCGCCTGGAGGCGCGACATCGCTCGGGCACGGCTGCTGATCCGGTTCGCAGGAGATTTCCATGATCGCAGTTCCGGTGGCGCCGTGGGTGGCGCCGCCGACGCGAACGCGATACACCGTATTGGCGGTGACAGGGAACGATACGCGTGGCCGGTTGCCGCATTCATTATCACTGCAGGCGATGGCTTCACCCGGACCGGTAGGGCAGGCGGCATAGATCGCCATCCTGGCATCAAAGGTGGCCGAGCCGCACAGGCTTACTGTCGCTGTGCCGGTGCAGGAAGCGACGAACTTGTACCACACATCGTTGTGAATCTGCGTCGTGCCGTTGAAATTGCACAATCCCGGCTCATCCGGGCCATTGGTCAGTGCAAAGACGTTCGAGACGGAAACGAGCGATGAAAACACAGCCGTTGCGTTCTGGCATGTATCGTTCGGTGGGGCGGGATTGGGGCACAATGCCTCACGGGCAGCGACAAATGGTGCGTGATCGATGCGCTGGGCGGTGTTGGGGCACGGGCAGTGCGTCACAATGCCGATGATCTCATCGTTGCGAAATACGCCGGAACCGGAGTTGCCGCCGGTGGTATCGGCGGTATGAGAAAACAATGCCGCACTCACGCCAGTGATGAATCCCTGCGAACGCTGCTGCGTCTGGTTGACGACGCAGGTTTTGCTGCTGCCGAAGCCCCAGACATCGACGGCGCCACTGGACGGGACTGAATTGGCGATCGGCCGAAATTCGCCGTAGCGCTCGTAGATCGTCTGGCCGAGATTGTTGGTTCCGGTGCGGAAGACGGCCCAGTCAGAACCTGGTCCTTGGTTGCTGAATTCAGATTCCAGAATAGGAAACTGATCTGCAACCGGCGGGTTCACCAGGTTGCAGTTCGGCAACGAGTTGGGGACACGAAACTGTATGACGTTCGCGCCGCTCATGCAGTGGCCGGCTGAGACAACGCAACTGGCCTGGTTGAATACCGCCGCGCTGCATCCTGTCGGCATGATGCGTCCAGCGAAATCCATGCTTGAGGGCGTACGGTCATCTTCGCCGCACAGACCGCAAAGCGTCACAGGAATCTGGGCAGGTCCGATTTCCGCAGCCACATGATCGATGGCAACTTTGTTCAGCTTGGAGCCCGGCGCGGCGACGACTTCGAGCAGCACTGCGTCGCCGTTGAAATACGCGCTGCCGTAGCTCCATTCAGCCATTGCCCGCGCGTCAAGTTCCTGGGTTTCCAGGTCAAGCAGCGAGGTCAATCGCACAAAGCTGCCTGGCTCAAGTATCGCCTCGGCAAAGTACACGCGAATCCAGCTCGCGTCCTGAACCTCAATCACCTGCGAGAACACGGTTTGAATGCTGCGGCCGGCATTCCCGCGCAAGCCGCTGTCAAGCCGGTACTCGACAAATTCGCCGCGAGGCATGTCGAGAGTCTGCTGCGCGCTGAGCGGAGCAGCCAGAAGTGCGACACAAAGCGTCGGCCACAGAAGCCGGGTAGGTCGAATAGTCACAGTCAATCTCCATCAGATCAGAATGCCAAGCTGGGCGTGGTTCAACTTCTTCTCTCGTGGTCCAGAGATAAAGGAGCGGCTCCCATCAGGGGCACGGACCCCAGGCACTGATAATCGTCAGAAGATCATCAACATTCACGACGTTGTTGCCGTCAGTGTCGGCGTCGCAGCCTGAACAGGGGCCCCAGGAGCTGATGACAGCCAGCAGGTCGTCAACATTGACTACTCCGTCGCCGCCGGCCGGTGCAATGTCGCCGGTGCATGTTGAAGCAGGTTCTTCGCACTCAATGACCATGGTGCCGCTGCCGGATTGGCCATTGAACCCGCCGATCCGAATGCGATACACCGTTCCTGCGTTGGTGGGGAAACTGATCGATGGGCCAGAGCCGCACGAATCGTCATTGCACGCAATCGCTTCGCCGGGACCGGACGGACATTCGAGATACGCAGCGATCTTGGCGTCAAAATCCGCATCGCACACGCTGACGGTGGCGACGCCGGTGCACTGAGCGAAGTACTTGAACCAGACGTCTTTCTCCAGATGGGAGTACCCGGAGAAATTGCACAGTCCAGGTTCGTTGGGGCCGTCAGTGGTGGCGCCGATCGTTGTGAATCCGACTGATCCTGCAAGCACCAGCGGGCCGTCGTTGCACGCATCGTTGCCCGGCGCACCCGTAACGATTGACAGGTCGTACTGGTTACGCGTGTCGTTGTGGAGATAGACCCGGAGATAGAAATCTCCACTCGCGCCGTTGTTGGTGTAATTGATCGATTCGTTGTTGGTGCTTGAAGTGCTGCTGGCCACGAGCGTTCCGCCGCAGCCTCGGTAAAGCTGGCAGTCGATGTCGCCCCAGGCGTGATTGAACGTGAGATTGATGGTGATATTCGCCCCGGTTGGGAGGTTGAATCGGTACCAGTCTTCAGACACGCTCTTGACGACTCGATTCATATACGTGCCCGGTGCGATCGAAGTTGCCTGATTGCAGCTGTCGTTGGGTTCGAACGCATCGTCAGAACCTTGCTGCAGGTGCGTGGAAAAGTTGCCCGGTCCATACGCGCGGGCAAACTGGCCGTAGGAGTCCCGGCCAGTGGGGTTTGAGCATGAAGAGAATCCGCAGGTCAGGGTGCCGAACAGTTGCTGCGTGTCGTTTCGGAAGATGCCCGACCCGGAGGAACCAGGCTCGGTGACGCCGTCGTTCCAGTTCATCGTGAAGAAATTGGTGCTCGAACCACCGCAGACCGGCGTATTGAGTTTCGAGCCGAAGGTGATGCGTTGGTAGCTGCCGGCCGGATGGTGCAGGCAGGTGGCCAGCGTTCCGCTTGCGGGAGTGCTGGTGACCCAGCCCGACCAGAACAGCCCGCTGGGCAACGTGCCTTCGATCAAGATCAGAGAAACGTCAGCAGGCCCATAGACACTTTGCAGCACGGCGTAAGTTGACGTAGGACCGACGCCGACGCTGCCGCCACAGGTGTTTCGCCGATACCGCCAGGTGATTTCAGCGCTGTTGGCTTCAGAGTTGTTTGAAATGCAGTGTGCAGCGGTGAGGTAATACGGCGTGAAATCGTTCGCCACCGTGGTGATCAACTGTCCGGAGCAGACGTATCCCACTCCGCCGCTGATGTACGCCAGTCGCCCGACGGAGTTGGAGACATTGCTCCATTCCGGGAAGCACGCGGGATCGTTGTGGCAACCGCCGGCACCTGCGATGCCGCCATCGCGATCGTCTCGGAACGTGAAAATGTCGCGATACGCCTGATTGATCTGATCGATGACAAACGGAACGTCATGCCCATGCTTGTCACCAAGGGCGGCAGGCACGTAGTACTCAACGCGAACACGCTGGCCCAATACGGTGGGCGTCCAGAACTCGCCGCTCTGGAACGGGCCGCGGCCGGTGAAGCGATGTGGCTCAATCTCCGGATTGTCGGGCGAAAAGACTGCCAGCTCGGCGCCTCGAGGGAGATCTGCACCGACAATGTGCAGGCGAACGCCTACTGCGTCCTGAGCAAGGATGTCAGCAATCCACAGGCTGCTGCCGTCGCCTAGGCGAAGCCACTGGCCGTCCGCGCCGGTAATTGCTGCGTCTCGGTTGATGGAAATCCGCAGCGGCCCGCCCATATCCAGCTCGTCTTCCATTCGAAGTGCCGCGACGTCCAATGCTCCGAATCGCGTTTCAGGAGCGATCATGCGGAGAAGACCAAGTTGCTCGCTCCAACTCGGCGTAGCCGGTTTCGGAGCCTTGGCCGGCGCCAGATCCTGCACGCCGAACGTGCCCACAGCAGGGTCAAAGTCTTTGACGTTCAGAACTGATTGAGCGTGGGCAGCAGATGCCAATGCCATCCCCCCAACGACACAACCAGCCGCGGCAACCGCGAGCGTAACAGTTCGGCGTTCGGTCTTCGTCTTCATCATTTCTCCAAGAAAATTGCAGAGCAGCGTTGTCGAAAGGGCGTGTGCGTTTGCTCAGTCACAAGGACAGGCCGGATCTCGCGTCAACGATCGCCTGCTCTTTGAACCATCAGCAATTGCGGCGTCATCGGCGAGAGTCAACAACAGCCCTCAGGCTCAGCGGCCAAGCGATCAAAACACCCGCCCGCCGTTCCCGAGCCGGCAACCCAAGGTGCAGGCCTGTTTCCTGTACTCATCCTAACACCAGACGGCTGCAGTGAGAACGCCAATCCTCCAGCCAACTGAAAAAATCAAGCCCCACACGCACACCACAACATCACAAGAACCAGCAAGATTCCCCAAATTACCAGCCAGCAGCCAGTCAGCGACGATGATGATTATGACGATGATGACGATGACGACGACGAGGCACACGCTTCCCGTCCGTCCTGATTGAGTTGAGATCGCCCCCCGAAGCGTCCGATAGCGCTCTTGCTGCGAAACCGTTTGGGCCTGCGAAACTGAGTAAAGTGCAATGACCCTATAATCCAGGCGTTTGAGCGTTCAAGTGGAGCGGCATGTATCGACAGCGGCGCGATGTGATGACGCTGCCGTGCTTCGCGTCACGTGTGAATGGTGTTCGAGTTTCTGATTTGATACGGAGAACGGCCCCGATGAGAAAGACACGCAATTGTGCAGTGACGGCGTTGTTCGCCGCTGCGACCTTGTCAACTGCAGCGCTCGCGACTGACCCGCCGGCGTCGGATGCGCAGCCGTCCATTCCGCCGGAAGTCATGGCTCGCCTCGCCCAGGCGGCAGAGGGATCGCAATCCGGTGCTCAGGACGAGTTTCCAAAATTCGAAGACGTTGCCAAGGGATACACCAAGGTGGTGTCGACTGCCGATGGCGAGGCAAGCCTTTACACCATCTATGTCCGCAATCGTGACGGACAGATGCTGGCCGAATTGCCCCGGAATTTTGAGCAGCAGCGTCTGTTCATTGCCTTTACCATTGCGGGCGGGATTCCGACTGCCGGCGTGCAGACCGGTGACATGTACGTGTACTGGAAGCGCTACGACAAGCAATTGGCATTGATCGAGCCGAATGTTTATGTACGCAGCACCGGCGATCTGGAATCCAACAAGGGACGCGATCGCGTTTACACCGATCGGGTTGTGCTTTCACTTCCCATCGTGTGCATGGGGCCTCAGGGCGGGCCGGTGATCGACATGGACGCGCTGCTTGTCGGGCAGGCATCGCAGTTCTTCGGCGGCGCGGTGCGAGGAGCCAACCCCAGCCTCGCCAGCATCGCCAAAGCCAAGGCATATCCGCGCAATATCGAAGTGGCCTTTGAACTGCCCTTGATGGGCGGCCGGCTTGGCACGCTGTCGTACTCAATCAACGTGTTGCCGGAAAACACCGGCTATCAGCCCCGGCTCGCCGACAGCCGCGTCGGCTACTTCACCACGACCTATCGCGACATCGGCAAGCCCGGCGCGGATACGCCCTGGGTGCGGTACATCAATCGCTGGAAACTCGAAAAGGCCGACCCCACGCTCAAGATAAGCCCGCCCAAAGAGCCAATCGTGTTCTACCTTGAGCACACCATTCCGGTGCGCTATCGGCGATGGGTTCGTGAAGGTGTTCTGGAATGGAACAAGGCCTTTGAGCGTGTGGGAATCTCCAACGCCATCGAGGTGTATCAGCAGGATGCCCGCACCGGCGCGCATATGGATAAAGACCCGGAGGATGCCCGGTACAACTTCGTGCTCTGGACCAATGCCGGTATGGGATTTGCCATTGGACCGTCACGTGTTGATCCGCGTACCGGCCAGATTCTCGATGCAGATGTCGTGATGGATGAAGGCTTCATCACCGGGTGGGTCAAGGCCTGGCAACGTCTGATTCCAGAACTGGCCATGGAGGGGCTTGGACCGGAAACCTACGCATGGCTGGCTGAGCGGCCCAATTGGGATCCTCGCGTTCGCATGGCTTCGCCTGCTGAACGTGCGGATGTGATCGCCAAACTGGCCATGCAACGAGCCAACCGCGGCATATATCGTTTCGGCGGACACCCTGCAGTGCAGGCCGATCCCACGCTCATGGGCGACGATCTCTATGACGGCCTGGCCGGTCGCGTCAGCCAGGTCAACGGCATGTGCATGAATGCCATGGCCAAGTCGCTGGATGTGGCGATGTTCCGACTCGACCCCATGCTGTTTGCTGAGATCGCAGCAATGCAGCAGGACGGCGACGACGGCAACGAAAACGGCAGCGAGGAGGATGCAAACGCTGAAGACGATGCTCCTCAGCCCAAGCCGAAGGCCAAGCCCGAAGGCGACATGCTCGACGGCGTGCCGGACTGGTTCATCGGCCCGCTGCTGAAAGACGTCATCATGCACGAGGTCGGCCACGTGCTTGGGTTGCGGCACAACTTCAAGGCGTCGAGCGTCTATGGCGTTGACGTCGTCAATACCGAGGAATTCAAAGGCCGCGCCATCACCGCCTCGGTCATGGACTACAACCCCCTGAACATCAACTTCGGTGACGGCCCCGTGCAGGGCGATTACTCGATGGTCACCATCGGCCCGTACGATTACTGGGCCATTGAGTACGGCTACAGCTTTGAACGCGACCTCAAACCCATTCTGGCCCGCGTTTCAGAGAAAGAGCTGCCCTACGCCACCGATGAAGACACCTGGGGACCGGATCCGCTGGCCCGCCGCTTTGATTTCGGAGCCGATCCGCTTGCGTATGCGGAATCGCAGCTGCGGCTGGTGAGCCATCTTCGAGGCAAGATCCTCGATCGCATGGTGAAGGAAGGCGAAAGTTGGGCCAAGGCGCGCGAGGGATATGAGATTCTGCTTGCCCGTCACTTCGGTGCCGTCAGCATCGCAGCGAACTGGATCGGCGGATCGCATGTCAACCGCGACAAGAAGGGCGACCCCGGCGACCGCAATCCGATTGAACCGGTGAGCGTTCAGCAGCAGCGCCGTGCTCTGCAGCTTGTCATCGACCATACGTTCAATGATGACGCCTTCGGTCTCACGCCGGAGCTGCTGGAAAAGATGACCGTTGACAAGTGGTGGGATGACGGCGGCTTCAATGACATTTTTGAAGACCCGACCTGGCCCGTGCACGACCGCATCATGGGCCTGCAGGCCGCTGCTCTCACGATGATCATGAATCCGACGCGGCTCAACCGCGTGCTTGACAGCGAGTATCGGCTTGCCAATGCCGAGGACGCCATTACCCTGCCTGAGGTGCTGTTTGGCGTGAGCGATGCGATCTGGTCGGAACTGAGTCAGGCAAACATCGCTGAAAGTTATACGGCACGTCGGCCGATGATCTCAAGCCTTCGTCGCAACCTGCAGCGGGAGCATCTCACGCGATTGATTGATCTGACGATGCCTAATGCAGGATTCGGCGCAGCATCTCGGCCGGTGGCGAACCTCTGTGCGTTCAAGCTCCGCGAGTTGAGCGGCAAGATCGACCACGTGCTGGCAAACGCCACGCAGCTGGATCCCTATACCGCAGCACATCTTTCTGAGGCGAAGATTCGCATCGATAAGGCTCTCGATGCACAGTACATCTACAACACGGATGCATTCGGCTTCGGCGGCGGGCTGCCGCTGCTGATCTTCGGCCAGGAAGAGCAAAACTAACGCACGTTGCTGCATCAACGCATGATCGTTGTTTTTGCCGCCCTCCACATTGGAGGGCGGCTTTGCATTTGTCTGTTCTGCATGGCGCATGCATCTGAGAGCCGGCGTCAGGCCAGTTTTGCATGTTGCTTCCTGGGTGAATCGGAAAATTGTTGTGCGTTGATTTTCTGATTTCGTATTGCGTACAGCGATCAGCCAGACGCAGACGCAAAGCCAGCCAATCATGAATTGACTGATGGCGCTCAACCGTGCATTGGCAAAACGGTCTGGGCAACGATCAGCAAGAGGAGAGAGTAATGCGCATGTCCTGGTTGGTGATCCTGGCGATGGGTGCGTGCTGCAGCAATGCGTACGCTGTGTTCGTGTTGAGTGAAGGTAAGGCTGATCACGCCTGCGTCACCGCTGAGAACTCGGCGTGTATGCCGGTTGGGCTTCCCCGCACTGTGCTTCCACACGTTGCTGAGATGTGCAGCGATGCAGCGGGCATGGCAGTTGACGCAAACGGCGAACCGACCGGCGTTTTATTCCTTCACATGAATGCTGGCGATGATGCAGGCACGATTGCGATCTGGCTCTTGTGCGCCGATGAGCATGGTCAGCAGCATCCGCATGTTGTGGCGACCGGTGACGCTGTGCAGCCTGTATTGCAGCCCGGGCTGTACCGGTTGTGGATCAACAGCGACACAGAAAAAGCCAACGAAGATGAAGACCTCTGGGCACAGGTTCTGCTTCAACAATCAACCCTGAACGAAGCATCGTCCGATCTGTATCAGCGTGTGCAGAAGCGTGCTGATGGCGCATCGATGCAGCAACGAATCGATATTCACACTATCGAAGCAGGCCAATTAACGCCCGCGCCTTCAGCAGCGGCGCTGCTTGTGCTGGCGATTTTCAGTTGTCATCGGCGCAGTCGTCTGCGAATGTGACGGTCGGTTCATCAGCTGACGTTGCCACGATGATGGATGATTACCGTGATGAACGTGTGCGAGAGCGTCGGCGGGACGTGCGGCTGGCATGGCCAGCGTCGGCGTCGTACAGACCGGCGGGAAGCTCCGTGGTTTGTTTGATGACGCTCAACACAAACGCGGTGCGAATCGTGCGGATGTTCGGCACCGTGGTGAGTTTCTGCGACACAAACCGCTCATAGTGCTGCATGTCCGCAACAAGCACCTGCAGAACGAAGTCTTCATCGCCTGCGGTGTGCCAGCACGCCATCACGTCGTCAAACCGGCTGAGCATCTCCTTGGCGCGTTCGAGGCTTGTTTTGCTGTGGCTGCCCAGGCTGACGTACACCAGCGCGGTGATGGCGCCGCCGATGATTGCATCGGGATTAACAAGTGCGACGTAGCCGGTGATGACGCCGCTTTGTTCAAGCCTGCGCACCCGCTCCATCGTCGCTGGAGGACTGATGCCGATGCGTTGGGCGAGTGCGGCATTGGTGATCTTTGATGATGCCTGAAGTTCACGAAGAATCTGCAGATCGATTTCATCAAGTTGATGCGATCGCGCCGGTCGTTTGCTGGCTTTGTCATTGCTGCGGACACGGGTCATGACGTTCCTCGCTTCTCCATGCCGGAAGAACGCCATGATGCGGATACCGCAATGATTGTCAAAACCTTCAGCGTGCGGTCGGGCAGTGCGTGACGATCGCTGACGCATTCACGCACGTCATGACGTCAGCTGTATCGCATCCACTTGAGCAGTTCCAGCAGGCTGGGGGGCTTGCCGTACATGAGCACGCCGATGCGGAAGATGCGGCCGGCCATCCAGATCATTGCCGCCACGCCGCCGAACCCCACGACCATGGACAGCACGATCTGCCACAGCGGCACAGGCTCCGCTGCGGTCACGCGAATGATCATCACGAAAGGCGTAAGCAGCGGAATGAAACTCGTTATGACCGCCAGCATGCCGTTGGGGCTTTGACTGACGGGAACGAACAGAATCATCGGCAAAAACAGAACCATCATGGCCGGCGTGATGATGGCGTGTGCTTCCTGCAGATCGCTCACCGCACTGCCCACGGCTGCCATCATCGCTGCGACCATGAAGTACGCCATGAAGTAGTACAGTGCAAGGTAGATGATCTGCTGGATTTGAATGAGGTCGGCCATTGCAAAGAACGAAAGCGCAGCGATGCCGAGCATTCCATACACCGCAATGGTCATGATCCCCACGACAGCCTGGCCCAGAATTTTGCCGGTCATCAACTGCAGGGGGCTGACCGCGCTCAGCAGCACTTCCATCACCTTGTTGGATTTCTCTTCAATGGTGCTGGTGAGCAGGTAGTTTCCGCTGGCGAACGCACTGACCCACAGGAGAAACATGAACGCGATCGGCAGCAGCTTCTGCAGTTCGATGCCCGCTGCCGCTTCGCCCGCTTCGGTCAATCGACGCGTCGTCAGGATTGGCGTTTTTGTCATTGCTTCGATCGCATCGATATCGAGCCCCGCGCGTGTTGTGCGGGCAATGACGATGGCTTTTCCAATTGCGCGGCGAATCGCCTCGACATGATCCGGATTCGCCTGCGTGGCGACATACAGCGTGACGCCGTCTTTGGCCATCTCGTCGATGACGTTCGGTTCCAGCACCACTGCTCCCAGAAGATCGCCTGAGCGAATGCGGGCATGCAGCGAATCCAGTTGCGCCGTGTCGGCGTGCGATTCGATGTTGAGATTGAATTGAACCCGGCTGCTGAATGGATTGCCGGGCACATCATCGTTGGCAAGAGCGATCATCGCCTGCGCATCAATCGCGCCGGACTGCGCCGCTTTGATGCTTTCAGCAAGAGGATCGGGCGCGGTGTTTTCCGCGTTAAGAATGGTCATCGCGGCGGTAACGACATCGCCCGTTGGATCAACAATAGCCAGCGTGCCTTCAACGACGGTGGGGGTAGGCTTGAAAAGCAGCGGAACGACAGCCATGCCTGCCCAGATCACCAGGGGAAAGATGATTGTCCCGATGATGAAGGCCTTGGTCAGCGCGGTGTATTTAAATTCTCGCCACGCTACTGCAAGCACTTTACTCATGTTTGAGCTCCTCCATGGCTCTCGCTGCTGCCGCGGCGCCCTGGTCGGCCATCACCAGCTGCACAAACACTTCATCCAGTGTGACGCGTCGCAACTCGATCGACCGCATCGGCTGCGTGTTGATGATCTCACGCATGACTGTCTGCGGATCGGCGCCCTCGGCAAGCAGAAGTTCATATCCATTGCCATTGGAGGCCCGTTCGGCTGCGGCGACGCCCGGAATGCGGGTGAAATCGGCGTGGCCGTTGAGTGGGTCGGCGATGATCGTGCGCGGATCAAATTTCTGCCGGATTTCCTCAAGCGTTGCGTCCAGCAGCTTCACGCCGTGGTTGATCAGAAAGATTCGATCACACAGCTGCTCAGCCTGATGCAGCACATGCGTTGAGAAGATGATGGTCGTGCCCTGCTGCTGCAGTTCGTTCATCATGCGGCTCAGCAGCGCTGTGTTCACAGGATCAAGGCCTGAAAACGGCTCATCCAGAATCACCAGATCCGGTTCGTGAATGATCGAAGCGATGAACTGCACCTTTTGCTGCATTCCCTTGGAAAGTTCCTGGCATCGCTTGCGGGCGACATGCGGCAGCTCCATACGCTCCAGCCATGCTTGTGCGCGTTTACGGACGCCGGAGCCGGTGATGCCTTTGAGCCTGGCGATGTATTCCAGGAACTCTGCGACGCGCATCTTGCGGTACACGCCGCGTTCTTCGGGCAAATAGCCGATGCGGTCCTTGTTGGCCAAAGCGTTTCCGCCGAGCACTTCGATCGTTCCGGCATCCGGGTAAATGATCGACATGATCATGCGGATCGTGGTGCTTTTGCCTGCGCCGTTGGGGCCGAGAAAGCCGCACAAACTGCCGCGCGGCACGTCAAGGTGCAGGTCGCGCACCGCTTGGGTCTGGCCGAAGCTCTTGCTCACACCTCGAATGGAGATAGATGGTTCAGTCACGGGAATATGAAGGGCTTGATGATGCGACAAACATGAAATCGCACGTTGTGTTTACAACAACAATGTTCCGAAGCCTGCTGCTTGAATTGCACGCATCATCGTACAAACAGCGCAGCTTCGCGTAGGAATCAATCCTCCTGACTCGGTGAGGACGGCTCTGGAGCGTCAGTTTGTGACGCCTGGGCTTCAGCCGCTTCCCGTTCCAGTTTGTCCTTCACAAGTGTCTGCACCGCCTCCGGCAGCACAAACGTGTCAGGATCAACGGTGTTGAACTGCACTTCGTGAAACGTCATGACGACATGCGTTTTGCCCTCGCGAATGTCCAAACGCGTGAACACCTTCACATCATCCAGCTCAATCCACCGGCTCACTTCGACGGTTGCAGTTGTCGGGCCTTTTTCTGTCTCCTGCGTCAGACGCAATCCGCGAAGTAAATGCTCCTGGACATCAAAGTACGCGAATTGATCGATGCCCAGTTCATCGGTCATGCGCAGCACATGACATGGTCGGCCGGCGAACTCGGTGATTTCGATCGTCTGCAGATTTGAAAAATCGCGATCCAGATGCGTGAGCATGCGGAACATGTCGGCATGTTTGCGCATGGTTGCGGTGCGGGCATCATCCATCAGTTGATAGCCGAACGATGGATCCTTGACCCAGCCGAACATGCCGTCGGAACCGACAGCGAATTCCTCCTGATCGGGCATGAGCCGCGTGGCCAGAAAGCCGCCAGATTTTGCGGTGCGAAACTCGAGCTGGACCTCGCCCATCTCGTCCGAGGTGGCTGTCGCACGAATGCTTACCGATGAAATGCGATCAAAAGCTTCGCGCCCCCCGATTGCGTTGATCGCCTGCGTGAGAATGGTTTGCGCAGACGGCAGATCGGCGACTGCGTCTGATGAGGGCAAAGACGCAGCTTCGCCATCCTGCGGGGGCGCGGGGGGGACGGCTGGTGGTGGCTCCTCCGAGGGGGCGGGCGGCGTCCCGGCGTCCTGGGCGAGGGCGAGTGAAGTCAGCGAGAAGAATCCAAGAGCAAGCAGCAGCGTCAGCCCCCCGGCAATGACTGCCTGCTGAGTGTGTCGTGACGTACGTCGAAGCATCAGGAACGAATCCTTGGAGCAGGGGTCGTGTTTCATTGTGGCCGCACAATGACGAAACGGGCCATCGAGGCAGCGCTTGTGGTTCAAAGCCAAAACCAGCACGCTGCACAGAAATTACCGGACCGAGATGATATCGATCAAACCGCCGCCCGGCTTGCTCGGGCAATTCCGCAGCTGTTTGCCCAGAATCTGGTGGTATTCATCCATTCATCCGGATAAATGGCTGGACAAGCCGGCTGGCTGCGATACCATCCCGTCATGCCGAGCCGCTTTCTCCAGGAATTGGACCGCCGTGTGCTGGTGTTCGATGGGTCAATGGGCGCCACGATCCAGGCGATGACGCTGGATGTTCAGCGGGATTACCTGGGCCGGGAAAACTGCGTCGATGTGCTCGTCAAGAGCAGGCCCGACATCATCGAAGGCATCCACAACAGCTTTCTGGAAGCAGGGGCCGACTGCATCGAAACCGACACCTTCGGCGCCAACAAGCTCGTTTTTGCTGAGTTTGATGAGGAACTGGTGGGGTGGACCTACGAGATCAATCGCATCGCGGCTGAACTGGCGCGGGGGTGCTGCGACCGCTACGCCACAGCGGACAAGCCGCGTTTTGTCATTGGCTCGATCGGGCCGGGCACCAAGCTCATTTCACTGGGGCAGACGACATGGGAAGCCATGCTCGATTCCTACACCGAGCAGGCGCGGGGGCTGATCGACGGCGGGGTGGACGCCTTCATCATCGAAACCTGTCAGGACCTGCTGCAGGTCAAATGCGCCATCAACGCCTGTCTCGATGCGCTGAAAGAAAAGGGGAAGTCGCACGATGACATCCCGATCATGGTCAGCGTGACGATTGAGACCACCGGAACGATGCTGCTGGGCACCGAGATCGCTGCGGCGGTCAATGCCCTGGCGATGTTTCCCATCTGCTCGCTGGGATTGAACTGCGCCACTGGCCCGACTGAAATGGGCGAGCACGTGGCGTATCTGAGCAAGCATTGGCCAAGGCATATTTCGGTCATTCCCAACGCCGGCCTGCCTGTGCTTGTCAACGGCAAAACGTCGTTTCCGCTCTCGGCAGAGGCGTTCACCACGTCACTGTCGCGGTTCGTGGATGAATTTGGCGTCAACATCGTCGGCGGCTGCTGCGGCACAACGCCCGAACATATCCGCCAACTTGTCAATGCCCTGAGCCAATCCCACACCACTCACACCCTCTACGCCCCCCACACCTCCCACGCCGGGGCTGACCGAAGGGAAGCCTCGGATCCCTCCCCAACCCCCCAAATCCCAACTCCCCCCAGCGCCACCACCTCCCTCTCGCGCCCCCGGCCCCTCCGCACGGTTGAGCCGCAAAAACCAGGCTGCTCGAGCCTCTACAGCCACGTTGAGTTTGTTCAGGACAACAGTTTTCTGATCATCGCTGAGCGCACCAACTCCAACGGCTCGCGCAAGTTCAAACGCCTGCTTGATGAAGAAAACTGGGACGGCTTGGTCTCGATGGCGCGCGATGAAGTGCGCGACGGTTCGCACCTGCTGGATGTGTGCGTTGATTTTGTCGGCCGCGATGGCGTCAAGGATATGAGCGAAGTGGTCTCGCGCTTTGTGCGTCAGGTCAACGTGCCGCTCATGCTCGACTCCACGCAGGCTGACGTCATTGAGGCAGGGCTCAAGCGTGCCGGTGGCAAGTGCATTGTGAATTCCATCAACCTTGAAGACGGCGAGAAGCGGTTTGACGATATCTGCCCGCTCCTGAAGCGCTATGGTGCAGCATGCGTTGCGCTCACCATCGATGAGCATCCCACGGAAGGCATGGCGAAAACAGCGGAGCGCAAGCTGGAAATCGCTGTCCGCATGCACGACTTGTTCACGCGCAAATGGGGACTTGATGAGCGTGATTTGCTCTTTGACCCGCTGACGTTCACCATCGCCACAGGCGTTGAAGAGGATCGCAAGCTTGGACTGGAAACGTTGCGCGGCATCGAATTGATCGCCAGGCGGTTTCCAAATTGCGGCATTCTGCTGGGGTTGAGCAACATCAGCTTTGGTCTGAAGCCGCCGGCGCGTGCGGTGCTCAATTCAGTGTTTCTGCATGAAGCCATTCAGCGCGGCCTGACCGCAGCGATTGTGCATGCCTCGAAGATTCTGCCCCGCAACAAGATCGAAGATCACAAGTGGGAAGCGGCGCGCTGGCTCATCTTCGATTGCCGAGGTGAAAATCGTCCTGCAGGCAAACCCGAAGGGTTTGATCCGTTGCTGCATTTCATTGAGCTGTTTCCGGAAGGCGAAGAGCAGCGTGAAGCGGCAATCAGTGAAAACCTCACGATTGAAGAGAAGCTGCAGCAGCACATTGTGGATGGCGAGGACAAAGACCTCGAAGCGCATCTGGACGAAGCGCTGACCCGCTATACGCCGCTGCAGATCATCAATGATCACTTGCTTGCGGGCATGAAGGTTGTGGGTGAACTCTTCGGTTCGGGCAAAATGCAGCTGCCGTTTGTGCTGCAAAGCGCGCAGGTGATGAAGAAAGCGGTGGCGTATCTTGAACCGCACATGGAGAAAAAAGGCGGCAGCAGCGCGAAGGCAACCATTGTGCTCGCGACCGTGGCGGGCGACGTGCATGACATCGGCAAGAATCTGGTGGACATCATTCTCACCAACAATGGCTACAAGGTGCACAACCTCGGCATCAAGCAGCCGATCACACAGATCGTCGAAGCGCTGCGCGAAACCGGAGCCGACGCCATCGGCATGAGCGGTCTGTTGGTCAAGAGCGTGGGCGTGATGGAGGAGAACTTGCACGAGCTGAACCGCATGGGCATCAACGTGCCGGTTCTGCTGGGCGGCGCAGCCCTCACGCGGCACTATGCCGAGTCGCATCTGCGCAGCATTTACAACGGCCCGCTGTATTACGGCAAGGACGCCTTCGAAGGCTTGCGCGTCTGCGAATTTCTGGCTGATAACCGGTTGTCGGAGATCGATGAGGAAATCGCCGCTCGGCTCGATAAGCGTGCAGCAGTTGAGGCGAAGGTGGCGCATATGAAGCCGCAGGTTTCCGATGACGGCGAATCGCAAGGCGGCGTGCAGACAGCGACGGCGACGGCGGTGGTGCGGTCGAAAGTTCGAACGGACCTCGTCGTGCCCACACCGCCGTTCTATGGTGAGCGGCTGGTCGAAAACATCGACCTGGACGAGATCTATCCGTTCATCAACAAAGTCGCACTGTTCCGCGGGCAATGGGGCTTCAAGAAAGGGTCCATGTCGCCTGATGAATATGAGCGAAACCTGCGCGAGGTGGTTGAGCCGATATTTGAGCGGCTCATGCAGCAGTGCAAGGAAGAGCAGATACTCCGGCCGGCGGTGGTGTACGGCTGGTTCCCGTGCTGCTCATCGGGCGATGATCTGATCATTTTCGATCCTGACGATCACGATCGGGAAATAGAACGCTTCACCTTCCCGCGACAGGCCAAACGCGATCGGCTGTGCATCAGCGATTTCTTCCGGCCGCTTGAATCAGGCGAGAAGGATGTGGTTGGCTTTCACTGCGTGACCATGGGCCCTGAGGTGACCCGGCGCGCAAGGCAACTGTTCGAGCAAAACGAGTACACCGAGTATCTCTACATGCACGGCATGGGCGTGGAGAGCGCAGAAGCCCTGGCGGAGCTTTGGCACAAGCGCATGCGCGCGGAACTGGGCATCGGTCACGAAGACTCGCCGAAGATCCGCGAATTGTTCACGCAGAAATATCGCGGCAGCCGGTATTCATTCGGCTACCCGGCGTGCCCGGACATGAGCGATCAGGAAAAGCTGTTCCGGCTCTTGCGCCCGGAACGAATCGGCTGCAGATTGACCGAGAACTGGCAGATCGATCCTGAGCAGAGCACCAGCGCGATCATCGTGCATCATCCCGAGGCGAAGTATTTCAACGTCTGAAAATCAGCGCCAAAGGCATTGCGTGATGACCGCATTCAACGCTTGCGCCTTCGCCAGAATGTTGCGCTGAAATTTCTGTCGCAACTGCCGAAGTATAGTATATGCTAACATGCATGCGCGGGCAACAGGATTCACATATGAGGCAGCGCGCATGGCTGGCGCTGATCCTGCTCGTGCCGGCCCCGAGCGCAGGGGTGTTCTTCGCCATGGTGTACCCGCCCACCGCGGGTACTGATATCGGCAGGGTGATTTACGCTGCAGCGAAGCTCTGGATTCTGCTATTGCCGATGGTGTGGATGGGGCGATCGATTTTCAGTGCCGGCGAGCTGAAGCCGACGCTGCGAGGTCTGCCGCTGGGGATTGCCTCAGGCGTAGCGATCGCTGCGTGCATTGCGGCGACCTATGCCCTTATTGGCTGCCAGTTGATTGATGTTGAACAGATGCGGGAAGTTGCAGCACGCAACAGGCTCGATCATCTTGCTGTGTTCGTCGCCTTTGGGCTGTACACGTCATTGATCAACGCGTGGCTTGAAGAATACGTCTGGCGCTGGTTCGTCTTTCGCCAGTGCGAGACGATTGCAGGCGGCAGGGCGGCGGTCTTGTGGTCTGCAGCGCTTTTTACCGCCCATCATGTGCTTGCTCTGAAAATGCAGACCGGCTGGGATGTGACGCTGCTGGCTTCACTGGGCGTATTCATCGGCGGCTGCGTGTGGTCGTGGTGCGTATGGCGCTATCGCTCGATCTGGCCCGGTTATGTCAGCCATGTTCTGACCGACATTGCGGTTTTCATCATCGGGTGGCTGATTCTCTTTGGCGATCGCATTGCAACCGACTGATTCTTGCGGCAGCGCGATGGAGCGAATCATTTCGACGAGGAGGCATCCGGCTCCGGTCTTATCCACGGCGATCTGACTATGCCGTCAAGTTTCGCGCCTTCAGCGATTGCCAGCGAACGGCTGCACAGCACCTTACCCTTCCACGACGCTTTGGGGCCGAGCACAACGTCACCATCGGTCTCGATGGTGCCTTCCAGAACGCCCTCGCACTCGATGCCTTCGCCTGAGCGGATGAGCTTGGCGACGACCCGTCCGTTCTTGGCGATGGTGATCTTGCCGCAGGTCTGCAGGTCCGTGACGGGCATGTAGCTCTTGACCAGCACGTCTTCGACCTTGAGCGCCTTGTGGCATTTCGGGCACGGCAGACTCATCGCGCGTGCTGACACCTCGAACCGGTGTCCGCACAGATAGCAGCGAACCTCTCTCCTTGCTGGCGTTTTGGCCTTGGCCATTGCGATCCTTCGCTGAAAGCTGCGGCAGTCTCACAATGATATTTCTGCCGACGAAGCCGCATAGTTTAGGAAAACTGCCGCTCTGGAACAGCCCCGCCAGCCATCTAGTCTCAGCATTTGATGAATTGCTGCCTGACAGCGGCGTTATCCGGCGGGAAGGCGGCACGGCCGAGGCCACGGGAGATCGCCTTCAGGGCCGCTGCTGCAGTAAAACAGGCGATACCCAGCCATGAAGACGCTCTGGAACCTGCTCACAACCACGTTCAACGACTTCATGGCTGACAAGGCCCTGACGCTCGCTGCCGCCATCGCGTTCTACACCATTTTCTCCCTCGGGCCGGTGCTGGTCATTGTGATTGCGGTTGCCGGCTTTGTGTGGGGCGAGCAGGCGGTGGAAGGCGAGCTGGTGTCGCAGATCAGCGGCACCGTGGGCGAAGGGCCTGCGCAGCAGATAGAAACTGTCATTCGCAACGCCAGCCGCGGCGCTCAGGGGATTGTCGCCACAATCATCAGCGTTGTGCTGCTGATCATCGCTGCGACGGGCGTGTTCAGCCAGGTGAAGGATTCGCTCAATACGGTGTGGGATGTCAGACCGAAAAGGGGGCTTGGCGTCTGGGGCATCATTCGTGATCGCCTCTTTGCATTTCTTGTGGTTCTGGGCATCGCCATCCTGCTGCTGCTGGTGTTGATTGCCAGCACGGTTACCGCTGCAATCAGCGATGCGCTTCCCATTCCGCCGCTGGTCATGTCGCTCATCGACATTGCCGCCTCATTCGTAATCGTGACGGTCGCATTCGCTGCGATATTCAAGTGGCTGCCGGATGTGAAAATCGCCTGGCGCGATGTATGGGCGGGCGCAGCAGTGACAGCCATTCTCTTTGCCCTGGGCAAATACGCTTTGGGTATTTACCTTGGCTACACATCAACCGCATCGGTCTACGGCGCTGCGGGGTCGCTCATTCTTGTGCTGCTGTGGGTGTACTACAGCGCGCTGATTTTTCTGTTTGGTGCAGAGTTTACGCAGGTGTACGCCAGGCGGTGGGGCAAAGACATTCGCCCGAGCAAGTACGCAGAGCGTGTTGGCGATCTGGAACGCGAGCAGCGAGGGTTGAGTGTTGACAAGTCGCATCAGCGAGAAAGCCGGCCGGAGAAAGATCGAGATGCAGAACGGCGCGAGCCGGCGACGATTTCCGCTGCACAGCAGCATAACGAGCGAGGCCATCGCCACGAGCCAGCAGGCCGCATGCAGGAATCACGTGAAGAAGAACAGCGACGCCGCAACTCCATCGAGTCGATCAGACCGCCTGCCGGCAACATTGGTGAAACAGAGGATAAAACAGGGGATGAAACGGGCAGCGCAACGACGGTCACGCAGCCTCACCGCCAGCATATGCCCGCTGCGTCATTGCCATCGCCATCGCCACCGCCATCGTCACTGTCAAGGCAGGGCGACGCCGGGCCGGAGATCAAACGCGGCTTGATGGTCGCCCTTGCGACATTGGCAGGCAGTGCGCTGCTGATCGCCGCCGCTCGTAATGGGGAGCAGCGTGATCGGCAACGACGCCTTTCTGCGGAAAGGCGTTTGCGCCGCGAGCAGCGAGCATCGCAAATATCAAAACAGCTTCGCACGGGGCAACGCCGGCGTTGACTGTGCGGTTGCAAACCACATGTGCTGGCTGCACCATAGGTGAGGTTGCGCCTGCGCTGCTGCGGGTGCATTTGCAACAGGATCTTGCTGCGTGCCTCACAATCACGACAACGCTCATTTGACGCCGCTGAAGGCTTTCGAGACGCTCGAGCTTCGTGTTGGCCGAGTGCTGCGTGCCGAACCCAACGAGAAGGCCCGCAAGCCCTCCTACAAGCTGTGGATTGATTTTGGCCCTCTGGGCCAGAAGCAGTCCAGCGCGCAGTTGACCGATCTGTACACCCCGGATGATCTGGCCGGTCGGCTCGTGATTGCAGCGACCAATCTGGGAGTTCGCAAAATTGCCGGGTTCGATTCGGAGGTTTTAGTGCTGGGGCTGCCTGATGAGCAGGGCCGGGTTGTCCTGCTCGCAGTGGAGCGCGACGTGCCGCTGGGCGGGCGGGTTTATTGAATTGAGGCCGAAAATTTGGCGTCGCAAGCCGCCTAGCTGCGTCATGGCGGGCAATCTGTCACAGTCGCGCAATTCTGGCCGGTTGAGTTCGCCACGATCGGCTTGCTTTACGGTAGCATGTTGCACTGCACAGTTGCGGCCGGTGCTGCCGGACCGCTTCAGATTCAGACTCGGAAACGCCATCCGGAAACGGACAGGAGAACATTGACAATGGCTGACGCAAATCAGGAATACGGCACCGTCATCGGGGCCGACGCTGTTTTTAAGGGCGACCTCAGCTTTGATTCCGCCGCAAAGCTTTTGGGCAAGTTTGAAGGTTCCATCACCGCCAAGGGCAAGGTCCATGTGGCCGACGGTTCGGAATGCCGCGCAACCGTCAAGGCAAAGGAAATCTCCGTCGAGGGCCAGATTGAAGGAAACGTGGAAGCGACCGATCGCCTGGAACTCAAAGCCAAAGGCGCGATCATCGGCGATGTCGTTGCCGCTCGCATGGTTATGGCTGATGGCGCTTCGATTGACGGCCACTGTCGCATCGGCGTCAACGGCCAGAGCAGCAATCGCTCGGCAGCAGCCTCTCCCAGCACCACTGAGGTCAAACCCAGCGGAGCGCCTCAGGGGGTTGCAGGCGTGAAAACCAAGTAAGTCAGCAGGCGTAAGCCGTAGCGGTTTCATTCCGCAGTTTGCCCGCAGCAAACACGTGCCGATCGAACGCGCCGCTGCTGAAGCGGCGTGAGCGCGGTCGGTGTGTCCGGGAATTGAACCTATCGCAGCAATCTCGGCTTGCCCAAAGGGCAGCGGTGCGATCTCCGCGCCTCGGCAGGTTGCCCTATTCCGTTGCGCTGGCTGTAGATGCGCATATCGCCACCCTAGCATGGCGTGGGGGACACGCCCATTGACTGGGAGGTTACCACGCCATGAACCGACATGTGTTTCTTGTTGCCGATCTGATCGTGAGTCTCGTTGTCGCGGTCGTGGCCCACTTCGATCCCAAGCCCGATGCCGCCGCTCAACCCGAGGCGTCCATCGATGAGGTTGCGGTAACGATGACAAAGGCAGGGGCAGAGACAGACGCTAAGTCTCAAGCCGCTGCCGATGCTGCCAACGCTGCTGCGGTGGACAGTCAACCTGATGCAGATCAGAGCAAAGCGATTGACGAATTATTGTTGAGTTACGAATTCTCCCCCGTTGCGCAGCCGGCAAGGTAATCAGCCGATCAACAGCTCGCTCGCCTCAATTTACTATTGGTCATCCAACAAGCAATCAGTCAGGCCGAGGCGGCGGGCGCCTGGTTGTTCAGCAACCAGACGCAGCCCCGGCTTGACGGGTTCGACGCTCATGGCGTTGCGCTTTGCGCAAGGTGCGCAAGAACCGGTCAATCAATCTCATTCACTTACGTTCCAATTTTCTCGGCCAGGAACGCTGCGACCTTGTCAATGGCAATGCGCTCCTGGGTTTGCGTATCACGATCGCGCACCGTCACGGTTTGATCGCTCAGCGAATCGCCGTCGATCGTGAAACAGTACGGCGTGCCTGCTTCGTCCATTCGCGCATAACGCTTGCCGATCGACTGCTTTTCATCAAACTGCACGTTCCACTTCTTGCGCAGTTCGTGATAGAGCTTCTCAGCCATCTCCGGCATGCCGTCCTTGTTCACAAGCGGGAACACCGCCGCCTTGATCGGAGCCATGCGCGGATGGAACTTCATGTACACGCCGCTGGCGCGTGACGGATCGGGCGTGTACGCCTCGCAGATCAGCGCCAGCGTGCCGCGGTCTGCGCCTGCGGAAGGCTCGATCACGTGCGGGAAGTAGCGTGAACGCTTCTGGATTTCTTCCTTCGGCAGGCCTTCGTTCTGCAGTTTCACCTGCAGGTCCTGATCGAAGTACATCAGCTTGTCGCCCTTGCCGGTGAACTTGGCATGTTGCCGCAGGTCGTAATCGCTGCGATGGGCGACGCCTTCCAGTTCGCCAAAGCCCGGAGCGGTGAAGGGGAAGCGGTATTCGATGTCGGATGTGCCTGCGCCTTCCTTGGCGTAGTGCGCCAGTTCATCCTTCTCGTGTTCTCGAAGCTGCAAGTTCGCGCTTGTCAGTCCAACGCTCTGCCACCACTCGTAACGGTTTTGGCGCCAGAAGGCGTACCACTCGCGGGCGGTGTCGGGATGAATGAAGAACTCGATTTCCATCTGCTCGAACTCGCGCGAGCGGAAGGTGAAGTTGCGGGGCGTGACTTCATTGCGGAAGGCCTTGCCCTGCTGCGCGATGCCGAAGGGAACCTTGACGCGCGAAGTATCGACGACGTTCCAGAAGTTGACGAAGATGCCCTGTGCAGTCTCGGGGCGGAGATACGCCTTTGATTCCTCATCGCGCACCGCACCGACGTAGGTTTCGAACATGAGGTTGAACTGGCGCGGTTCGGTGAGCGTGCCGGGCGACTTCACATCAGGGCCGACCGTGATTGCGATTTCTTCGCGTGACAGTGATGTGAAAGAGCAGTAATCAAGTTCCTCATCCGCGATCTTGCGCTTCTTTTCTTTCTCAAGTTTCTTTCGAGCCGAAGCGCGTGACTCATCATCACCTTCGAGGAATGTATAAATCAATCCTTCCTTATCGCCGCGTACACCCATGCAGATCAGGTGATCGGCGCGGTAACGCATTTTTGTTTCCCGGCAATCCACCATTGGATCGTTGAATCCGCTGACGTGCCCCGACGCTTCCCACACCTTGGGATGCATGATGATGGTGGTATCGAGGCCGACCATTTCGACGGGTCTGCCGTCGGGGCCGATGAGTTCCTTTTGCACCACGTCCTGCCACCAGGCGTTCTTGAGGTTGCGCTTGAGTTCCGCACCCAGAGGGCCGTAGTCCCAGAAGCCGTTGATGCCGCCGTAGATTTCCGACGACTGGAAGATGAATCCTCGCCGCCTGCACAGGGCGACGATGTCATCCATGCTCTTGACGGTGGGGGCGGTGTTTTCGATCGCAGTGGTCTTGCTCATAGGGCAGTGATCGTAGGCGAAAAGCCCGGATGCCAAAAGGCCAGCACGTCTCAATGCACATGCATTTTGACGGGTTGATGGGTTGAACAACAATGGACAAGTCGGATCGGCGTTGGCTGTGCGTTTATTCTTACGCTGCCGATTCGCTCTCGCGCTCATCCGCAGCCGTGGGCGCGACGCCTGCAATGCGGTTGGTCGCCAGTTGCACCGCCAGTTCGATCGCTGCCTTCATCGAGCCTTCGCTGGCGGTGTTGGTGCCGGCAATGTCAAATGCAGTGCCGTGATCAGGGCTGGTGCGAATGATCGGCAGGCCGATGGTCCAGTTCACCGCTTTATCCCAGCCCAGCAGCTTCACGGGGATCAGGCCCTGGTCGTGGTACATCGCCACCACCAGGTCGTAATCGCCCGCAGCAGCACGAATGAAGATCGTGTCAGCGGGGAACGGTCCGCGGGCATCAATTCCCGCATCACGCGCAACGCGAATGGCCGGCTCGATCAGGCGCGATTCCTCATCGCCGAACTGGCCGTTCTCACCCGCGTGGGGATTCAGACCGCATACTGCGATCCTCGGCCGGGGAATGCCAAGCTGCATGCACGCCTGATGTCCCAGGTCGATCGGATCGAACACTCTGCCGATGGTGAGCGTGTTGCGAATGTCCATCAGCGGGATGTGCGTAGTGGCCAGCGCGACGCGCAGACGCGGTGAAACAAACATCATCGCGTGCCGCTTGGCTTTGGTGCGATGGGCGAACAGCTCGGTATGGCCAGGCCAGTTGGCAAAGCCAGCCATCACCCACGACTCCTTGCAGATCGGCCCGGTGACAACCGCATCGAGGTGGCGCGGATGCTCTGCAGGCAAGAGGGCGTCGCCAATGGCTTCCTCAACAAATGCCTTGGAAGCGATGCCGCCCATCTTCGATGGCGCGTGGGGAATCTTCACCAAGCCATCGAACTCATCAAAATCCAGCACCACGATGTCTTCGTAAATTTTCCGAGTGGTGCGATCGGAATCGTGCTGCACGCGGTACCAGAACGGCTCAAGCTCCTGCCGATCCGCAGCGTAGGTGAGCAGTTCGTTCAGACCATAAATCACAAAGCGAGCCTGGCGGCGAAAATCGCGATCAGCCAGCGCTTTGATGATCACTTCAGGGCCGATGCCGGCCGGATCGCCCATGGTGATGCCGATGGTGGGCTTACGCAAATTGTCGGCCGGCGTGGTCATTGGTCAAATGGTAGGCGAAGGGGACATCGCAAGCGATTGGCTGAGCGTGGCAGGAAAGGGGAAACGTTCCGCAACACGTTGCCAGCACGATCGGCCATGCTGGACAAAACGCATGAAAACGCGTTGAAAGGGCCGGATACGGAATTGATGAGCGAATTGATTATCCACAAAACGCCGCGTTATTCCACGCCGGTCGTCATGTCCTGCACGCCGAGTGATTGAGCCATGTTCTCCACAATGCGGCGAAGCTGCGCGAGTTCCTGTTCAAGTTGGTCCACGCGGTGGCGCAGATCCGCATCGTTCGATGATGACGTTGCTGCGCTGGTGGCATATGCCTCCGGCATTGCGCCTGCAGCGGACGGGGCATCGATGGGATGCAGGTTCGGACACAGCAACTGCATGTATCGCGGCGCACGATCGCCCGGCGCGGGCGGCAGTTGCCTGACCAGAGGCTCCTGTCGATTCGCCAGGCTCTCAAGCACGTTCTTGACGACCTCGATCGATTCCAGCGGATGCATGCGCGACGCTCTGCCGCGCAATTCGCCTGCGGTCTGCGGCCCGCGCAGCAGCAATTCCGCCAAGATGACCAATTCGCTTGTGCCGATCTCCAGCACATCGCGTGTGACGTGGCGGTATTTTTCAACCCGGCTGCCGCTGAGCATGACTTCGCGCACCAGCCCCTTGGTGCGCAGGCCGTCGAGTCCTTCGAGCACCTGTTCATCGGTGTAGTTCGTAACCGGTTCGCGGTTGTTTTTCTGATTGCAGCCGTTGACCAGTGCGTTGAGCGTCAGCGGGTACTGTTGAGGCGTGGTTTGTGCTTTTTCAATCAGCACGCCGAGGATGCGCGATTCGATGGGATTCAACGTGATCATGGTGTGCAGGAATCGTGTGGTCTGTCGCAGGAGCAGCAGCGAAGTTCATGGATCACTGCCGGCGTTTCGTCAGGGTTGAGACTCGTCATCGCCGAACAGGCGCCGCTTCGCCTCAACGTATCGCGCCATGGTGTTGGCTACAACATCATCGGGAAGTGCAGGGCCGGGCGGCTGCTTGGCCCATTTGCCGGCGGCAACAAGCTCCAGCAGATAGTTGCGCACATACTGTTTGTCGAAGCTTTGCTGATCACGGCCGGGTTCATATTCCTCAGCAGGCCAGAAGCGGGAGCTGTCGGGCGTCAGCACTTCATCAACCAGCAGCAGTTCGTCAGTCGGACGCCCGGCTTCATCCAGCGCGAAACCGAACTCAAACTTGGTATCGGCAAGGATGATGCCGCGCGATTCCGCATGCCTGGCTGCGCTGGCATAAATCCGAATCGACAAATCGCGCAGCCGCGACATCACCTCTCGTCCGGCAATGGCACACGCCTGCTCAAAGTCAATGTTCTCGTCATGTCCAACCGCTGCTTTGGTGGCGGGCGTAAAGATCGGTTCGGGAAGCCGATCGCATTGGCGGAGCCCCGCGGGCAAATTGATACCGCAGACGGATTGCGTCGCCTGATATTCAACCCACCCTGAGCCGGCGAGATAGCCGCGCACCACGCATTCAATCGGCACAACCTGGGCTGCACGGACCAGCATCATGCGGCCGGCGATAAGTGCGCGGTCTTCCGCAGACAGCAGCGGTACGTCATTGGGATCGGTTGAAAGCAGGTGATCGCGCACGATGTTTTCGCGGCGGATGTGCTCAAACCACTTGACGCTGATTTCCGTGAGCAGTTTTCCCTTGCCGGGAATCGGCGTGGGCATGACCACATCAAACGCACTGATGCGGTCGCTGGCGACAATGAGCACGCGCGGCTGGAGGTGATCTGCGGGTACCGTGTACATATCGCGCACCTTGCCCTGTCGCCGGTTAGGCAGCGGCAGGTGCGTCTCAAAAACGCCTTGGGGCGTCGCGGTGGGGCCGGCGTGGTGCGTGTTGGCCGTCATTTCGCCAGTATATCAGGCGGATCAGTCGGCTGTCTTTCAGCGTACAACCCTTGCGATGTTGCGGATTTCTCAAGAGTTGCCAAGAATCGAAAACCCGCAACAATGCGTCGAAGACCACGAGGGGGCGTTGGTCCAGGGATGCTGGCTGGGAGGATCGCATCGTGGCGATCCGATATCGGCCTTTTCCGGCTGCCAGCATCCACCCGGCGGGGCTGCTGTGGCTGTAACGGTTCGATGTGCAGCGCAGCATCAGGTCGGCTGACAGTGTTTCAGGAATGACGGATTTCGCTTGAACATGCTTCGATTCGCCGTGTATGACGATCAGGGTCCAGCCGCACAGTGGCCACTGGTCGATGCGCACCTGCTGGGCCCGGATGATCTGCCGGTTCGAGGCGAAATCACTTTTTCAAATGGGGTCATCCACTGCCGCAAGCGAGGCAGCCAGGCGGTGGGGTTGTGCCTGCAGTATGACGCTGGCCCGATGGGCAAGTTGATGCTGCAGACGTGCCTGCTGCCCGATCGTGACGAACCGTACATCCTGTCGGTTGAGCTGGCCCGGCATCGAATCAAGATGTTCATCGCCAAGAGCGAAGAATGGCAGATGTTCGATCTCAGCGCCGATCACCCGGCCATGCGGCAGTGGGAAGAGGCCCGGCGGTTGCTGACAGAAGCATGGACCAGCGAGGATCCGCTCGCTGCGGATCGGAACGCCCGCAAGGCGCTGGTGTATGCCATTGAAGCCAGCGAGCGGCTGGCCATGGCTCACGCCGAGATTCTACTGCATCGCCGCTATGGCCAGCGGCCGGCGTCGTCGGTCACGCTTGGCGTGCGAATCTGGCCCGGCCGGGACGCCCAGCCGCTGCGCGATCTGGTGGCCAGGGACTTCGATCTGGCGGTTATTCCGCTGAACTGGCGGGAGCTTGAGGTACGCGAGGGCGTTTATAACTGGGAGCCGGTTGATCGCTGGATTGACGTGATGGCCAAGCAGCGCAAGCCGATTGTCGCTGGGCCGCTGCTGGATTTTTCCAAAGGCGCGCTGCCTGACTGGATGTACGTTTGGCAGCACGATTACGACACCACCCGCGACATGGCCTACGACTACATTGAGAAGGTCGTGGAGCGCTATCACGGTGCGGTGGGCATGTGGAATATCGCCTCCGGCCTGAACACCAACGAGAACTTTTCCTTCACAGCCGACCAGATGCTCGATCTGACGCGCATGGCTGTTCTGCGCGTCCGCCAGTCTCGCAAGGGGGCTCGCGTCATGGTCGAATTGGCTCAGCCATTTGGCGAGCATGTTGCGTTCAATCGTGACTCGCTGCACCCGCTGGCCTTTGTGGATCGGCTGGTGCAGGAGGGCGTGCGGCTTGATGCAGTGGGGGTGCAACTGCTGTTTGGTCATCACGCCCATGGCATGGCCACGCGCGACTTCATGCAGATCAGTAATCTGCTGGATCGATTTTTCCTGCTGGAGATTCCGGTGCTGATTTCCGCAATGGGCGTGCCGAGCGAACCGGTTGATTCCAGCGGGGGGTGGTGGCTTGAGCCCTGGTCGCCCGAGCAGCAGGCGAGGTGGATCAGCCGCGCGTTTGCGGTGTGCATGTCCAAGCCGTATGTGGAGTCGGTGTTCTGGGCCGATTTGTTCGATCATTCACACGCCCGTCTTCGCAGTGCAGGGCTGATCTCCGAAGCCGGCAAGCCCAAGCCCGCGCTGCAGCGGCTTATCAGCGTGCGCCGGCATCTTCGTAAGCCATTAGGCCCCTTGAAGCTGCCCAGCAAGATCAACGTAAAGGGCTCCGCAGCAGGCGAAAACGCTACACTGCAGCGTGTTGAGGGTTCGTCGGCACAACCCGATGCAAGCAAGTAATCTTGCCAGCAGGCATTGGCGGGCGATTCCGGTCAAGTGCGATTGCGCGATTGTTGGTTGAGTCATCAGCCGCAAGGGGGACAGCAGAATCATGGAGTTCCGTCCACTTCCGGGTACGCGATTGATCATTGTGCTGATTGCTGCAGCACTCTGTTGGGCTGCATGGCTGACGCAGCAGCGCACGGTCCTTCGCACTGATGACGGGCACATGATCCATCTGGACCAGTCCGCCTGGCCGGACATGCGCATCGACATCAATACCGCCAGCGCGGTTGAGTTGACGCTGCTGCCCGGGATCGGTCCACGCTTGGCTGATCGTATTGTTGAGGATCGGGAGCGCAATGGCCCTTTTCGATCGCTTGATGATCTGCAGCGTGTGCGGGGCATTGGTCCGATGATTGTGCAGCACATCAGCGAATACGCCATTGCAGGCGATGGCGAAGATGTGATGGCGACGTTGCCGCCGCGACCATCACCGTGATGTGACGTTTCCTGCGTGTTTGCTGGCCGGACTGCGCTTGTGCTGCTGCTGGAGCGAGCCGCGCAAGATTCGGCAAAGAAGCGAGGAACGGCGGATCAATCGCAATCGATATCGATGATTGGACGCAGACAACCGTGGTGTTGTTCAAGCAGTGCTTGAGCTGCAGCCTGATCGACGCCGCGCCGCTGCATGACGATGGCGAGCTTGAGCTGGCCGCCTGCTTCGCGCAGGCGCGCAGCTGCGGCTTCCCGTGAGAGTTCCGGGCACAGCTCCATCAAAATGCGTAGTGCGCGATCAAGCAGCTTGGCGTTGCTGGCGCGCAGATCAACCATGAGGTTGCTGTACACCTTGCCAAGCTGCACGAACACGGCAGTGGAAATGATGTTGAGCGCAAGCTTTGTTGCCGATCCGGCTTTGAGCCTGGTTGAACCGGTCAACAGTTCCGGGCCGGTGTCAAGGCAGATGACGTGGTCGCACGCTGCAGGGGCAGGCTCCTGCGCTGCGCAGGTGAGCAGCGCCGTTGCCGCCCCAGCCTGCTTGGCAATGCGGAGACCCCCCAGGACGTAAGGGGTGGTTCCGCCTGCTGCAATTCCGAGCACAGTGTCACGTGGTGAGAGCCGGAGCGTTGCCAGTTCATCTGCTGCGCCGTTTGGATCGTCTTCTTTGCCTTCGGACGATCGACGCAGCGATTGGTCGCCGCCCGCGATGATGCCGATGACCTGGTTCGGATCGGCCTGGAACGTGGGCGGGCATTCCGATGCGTCAAGCACGCCGAGCCGGCCGGAGGTTCCTGCGCCAAGATAGATCAGTCGTCCGCCTTGGCGCATGCGCGGCACGAGTTCGTCGATGAACCAAGCAAGCGATTCCGCTGCGCCCAATGCTGCGCTGATCACGCACTGATGATCGTCGATCATCGTCTGGATAAACGCGCGCGTCGGCAGGGCATCAAGCTGCAGCGACTTGGCGTTACGATGCTCGGTGCGAATGTGGCTTCGATCCGGCGGAAGAGACGAACATGTGGTCATGTCAACAGCCTATCGCATCGCGCAACACAACGCTCGTCACACCACTGAGCGCATTGGGCTGCATGCTGGGGCGCATCTGCCTTGTATGGAGCAGGCCTGTATATGGAAGATTTGCTGAGCAGTAAAAAAGACACGCCGCCGAAATGCATCGACGGCGTGCGAGGTTCTTTGTGATGCGATGGCTTGTTGATGAATCGCATCAGCGGTTTTGGACGTGGCGCATCCAGCGTCTTAGACCATGGACTTGAGGTTCTTCAGCGGAAGCACCTTCACGACCTTGCGGGCCGGTTTGGCGGGAACGTTCATGAGTTCACCGGGCTTGAACGGATTGGGCACGTTCTTGCGGGCCGGCCGTGCGGGCTTGTGAACGCGCTTGATCTTCATCAGTCCGGGCACCGTGAACACGCCGGGGCCCCGGCTGCTGAGATCCTTCTTGATGAGGGTGCCCATCGCGTCGAACACGCCGGCAACCTCTTTGCGCGTGAGGCCAGTGCTGTCAGCGATGTCGCTGAGAATCTGGCTCTTGGTGCGCGGTTTCACTTCAGTCGTTTTGGTGCTTTTTTTGGTTTTGCTTTTCGCCATCGAATGAATCCTTTCGTGGTATGGCTGGCCGTCACTTCGGCCATGTCGCGCGAAAATGTACTGTCCCACACGGTGGGCAACAAGTGAGTTTGTCCTACAAAAATAGGCTTTTTCTACACTTTTCCTTGAGAGTTTTTTGCGGCGGCCTTTACAGGTTCGCCAATTGCAGCCGTTACGCCGACGCGCAGCCGGCAAAACAACTGTCCCCGATCGGTTGACGGCACGGTGAGTCGATGCGATGATTGGGTACTTTCGGGACAGGTGGCCGAGCGGCTGAAGGCGCCGGTTTGCTAAACCGGTGTACGGGGTAAACCTGTACCGCGGGTTCGAATCCCGCCCTGTCCGCTTCTTTTTCAAGTGTCTAATTTTGCCCGAGAATCAGGCAAAACACCCAATCACTTCCCTCTACACGGGGTTCGGGGCATTCCTTCCAATTCTCAATGACCCGGGGGCGGCGTGAGCGCGAAACGGACGTGCAGCGAATCTGCTGACTGGAACTTCAATGCGCCGTGCGGCAGTAGGTCTGGTTGTGTTTGCTGCAACGGTGCAGGGCATGTGAACGACTTTCCAGCCGTGCTGAATGCCCGGAACGGACGGAACAATTTTCAATGTTTTACTTGGCTTTTTTTGTCTAGGCGCGGGCTGCCGACTTCAGAAAATGAGATGATCCAGGTGAATTGACGCCGATTGTGAGGCTCAATCAACCTGGCTTCTCGCCACAAAGAATCGGAATCGCCCATATGCACATTCGAAGAAAAGCCGCTCTGGGTACGTGTATCGCTGTATTTGCATTTGCGATAACCGCTGGCACGGTGGGGCAGCAGGCTGACCACCATCAGCATTTCGAACCAGCCAAGCCGCTTCAGTCGGTGGGAGTGCCGGGAATTGACGTTCGTCCTGGCAGTCTTGACAAACCGCAAGACGGCAGCGCCGTGGCCCGGGCATTTGAGTTACGCCAGCGAGGCGGGCAGTTTCTTGCTGTGAACCCCGGCGCCCGAATCAAATCGTGGCACGGCGTCAGTCGCGTATTCGGCAAATCATTCAGCCGAGGCGCGACGCCGCAGCAGAGCGCTGAACGGTTCATCGCCGAATCGCTTCCATTGTTCGGCTTCGACAGCACATCGCTGGAGCCGGGCGCGCGATTTCTCGACGACGGCAACGCTGTTCCGTTGATGTACGACAAAGAGACAGGGCGATACAAGTTCACCGCTCTGTACTACACGCAGTATCAGGACGGCGTTGAAGTGTATGGCACACGGCTGACGCTGCTTGTCCGCAACGAGCCGAATCACCCGCTGGTGCTTGCGGGCGCTGCGCTGCGCGACCTTGGCGGCTTCCGCGTCGCGCCGGGGCGTGTCAATGCCATCAAGTACGATGCAGCCTTCAGTCAGGTGCGCGCTCGCTTCGGCAAGGATGCGCAGTTCAGCGAGGTGCGTCCCGTGGTCTGGGCCGGCCTTGAAGAAATGGCTGCACAACCCGCACTTGCGGTCGAGTTCGTTTCCGAAGGCGGCGATCCGCTCACCGGCGACTTCCACAAGATTCGCTTTATCACCGATGCAGAGACCGGCGAGATTCTCCACGCTGAGAATCTAATTCTGCATGTTGATGTCAGCGGTCAGGTTCTTGCCAATGCCAGCACCGGACACGGAGCCGACATCTGCTATCCCACAGCGATAATGCCGATGCCGTATGCTCGCGTAGGCATTGGCGGCAACTGGGTGTTCGCCGATGCGCAAGGCAACTTTACCATCCCAAACCCCGGCGCCACGCCGGTTGTGGTCGATTCATCCATCCGGGGCCGCTACTTTGTCGTGAACAATCAAGCTGGCCCAACCAGCAGCCTCACGCTGTTTGTCAATCCGCCCGGGCCGGCCACGCTTATTTACAACGTTGACAACTTGAACGAGTTCGATCGTGCTGAGGTGAACGCCTACATTCACGCCAACACCGTGCGCGACTTTGCCCTGGAGCAGAACCCCTCATATCCCACGATTGCCACGCAATTTGATTTCCCCGTCAACGTCAATATCAATCTGACGTGCAACGCCTTTTACGATTATTCATCGATCAACTTTTACCGATCCGGAAGCGGATGCACCAACACCGCCAACGCACCGGTCGTGCATCACGAATACGGGCATCACATTGTGCACACCGGCGGCAGCGGCCAGGGCGCATACGGCGAAGGCATGGCCGATTGCATGGCGCTGCTCATCGGCGACAATCCCTGCCTTGGTGAAGCATTCAACGTGCCATGCGGCCAGTGTCTGCGCAATGCCGACAACAACCTGCAATACCCCTGTTCCGGCGGTGTTCACAGTTGCGGCCAGTTGATCTCCGGTTGCGTGTGGAGCACGCGCAACGAACTGTTTGCCACCCATCCTGACGATTATCTCGAGATACTGTCCGCTCTGACGGTCAACAGCATTCTGTTGCATAGTGGAACGTCAATCGATCCGAGCATTACGATCGACTTCCTGACGCTCGATGATGACGATGACAACATTCTCAACGGCACGCCGCACTACTACGAAATCAATGCTGGTTTCGGCGCGCATAACATGCCCGGCCCGGAACTGGATGTCGGCATCAGCATCAGCCCGAGTCAGGGGTTCGTGACCGGTGGTCCGGTCGGCGGTCCGTTCTCGCCAGCGAGCATGGACTTCACCATAACCAACGTCGAGGACTACACCATCGCGTACTCCGTTGGTGTGACTCAGCCGTGGTTGTCGCTCAGCAGCATCGGTGGAGTTCTTGCCGGCGGTGATTCAACAACCATCACCGTCTCCTTGACAGCCGCCGCCAACAGTCTTCCCGCTGGAATAGTGGAAGACGTCATCACCTTTACCAATCTGACCGATGGGCAGGGGAATACCAGCCGCTCGGTGCTGCTTGATGTTGGCCGGTTTACGTATGTGGCCAGCGATA
>CAZNPU010000007.1:0-62669 GCA_964575335.1 uncultured Isosphaeraceae bacterium
TGCCGGAACCGTCCCAATATTGGTTCGTGTCAAAGAAAATGGGAACGTCAGCGAGATGCCGCAAAACCATCAACATGAACTGGTTGTGCCACCAACGGACGTGGCAGCGTAACACAGCATGACACGCCTAAGTCCTTGATATACAAGGATTGATCTCACGATATCTCCGAACTTCGTTCGGACCGCAGGGCAGTCGGCCGCATCGTCCGTCGCCATTATTTCAACTTTTTGACAATTTTGGCAATTTTTTGGGGAACCCGCCGAGCAGTTGGTGAGAATTACTGGTTGACTTCTTATGAATGATTGCGGCTGACTGCCGCAGGGCACGTTGCGGATATCCCTGCTTCCTGTTCTTATTCGCCGGTATTGCTGGCTTATTATTTCCCGCACTGCCGACAATCTGATCACTGCTTCACTTTTGCCGGCCTATCTCGCGCCCTGCTGCGCTGTCATGGCGCACATGCGCTGCACCACGTGCGGTCACACCGACTGCCGACTGATGGCATCAGACTATTCCGACTGAAATTGAGCAGTTCGGCTTCACAACTGCATCTTCATCGATCATCGCATCCGCATCAGCTTTGCGCTGAGGCTGCGCGATCCGTTTGCCGCAGCGCGAAGTGCGCGAACCTGCATCGCACCGCGTCAGTTTGGTCTGGAAATTCACCATGCTTCAGGCGACGTCTTCAACGGTACGATGGTTCCTTTGGGGGATGGATTGCGGCATGAGCCGCCGGCCAGCGAACCTGGCTTGCCCATGTCGCCGGCTGTGCCCTTCCGGGGTTTCTCATCGCAACCAATTTCACCAGCCCAGCACGGATATCAGCAGGCACAAGGGCTACACGCTGCTGGAACTGCTTCTTGTCATGATTCTCGCCGGGCTGGTGATCACAGTGCTGTTGCCGCCGCTGCATCACGATCCCACCGCCATGCGCCATGACGCCCAACCGCCGCTTTATCCGCAGGGCATGAAACCGTGTGATCGCTTCATCCAGACATCGCCTGCGGAATTGCCCGCTGAATCGGCGTCAACGGCTGACGAAACCGAACATGCCCAGAGTGAGCCGCCACCATGATGATCGTTCCCACGCGATTCTCACACAAACACAACATTTTGTTCCTGTCACGCGCAGGAATTCGTCAGATGCAGCATACATCCACGTGAGGCGCATCGCCTCACTTATCACAGAAGTGACCTGTCGTTCGGTCACGCAGGGCCCTTGATGGGGACTACGGGCATAGGGCGGGGATCAGAAAAGGCAAGCGGAATCGCGCGATGTGAGTGACACTTCCCCGCTTTCAACACGCGCCGCTTGCCTTTCTGCTTCCCCGATACCATGTTGCACTATGCGCGTCGTCTCACTGCTGCCTTCTGCAACCGAACTGCTCTGCGCCATCGGCGGCCAGGAATTTCTCGTCGGCCGTTCGCATGAGTGCGATTATCCGCCTGCCGTCACTCGTCTTCCCACTCTCACCAGCCAGAAAACCAGCGGGCAGACCAGCAACCAAATCGACCAGCAGGTTCGCAGCGCGCTTGCCGGCGAGCACAGCGGCGCATCGCTGTATCACCTTGATGAACAGCAGCTCCGCGACCTGAAGCCGGACGTCATTCTCACACAGGATTTGTGCGCTGTCTGTTCCATCGACCTCAACACGGTCCGCCGCATCGCTACCTCGATGGACCCGCCGCCGCGCATCGTGAGCCTCAATCCGCAGTCCATGGAAGACGTCTTTGATGATTTGCTGCGCGTTGGCGATGCGGTGCAGTTATACAGCCAGGCGCAAGCCGTGATGGTTGATCTGCGTGCGCAATATTGGTCTGCCCGCGATTATGTCAATCCTTACATTGAAGGGCCGGAGGTCGCTTTTCTGGAATGGATGGATCCGCTTTTTGCAGCCGGGCACTGGACGCCGCAGCTCATCATCGACGCCGGCGGCCGCCATTCGCTGAACGCGCCCGGACAGCGCTCGCGTCAGATCGCACCTGAAGACCTCGTGCAATCAATGCCGGAACGGCTTATTATTTGTCCCTGCGGCTACGATCTTCATCACATCAAAACCAATCTGCACGAACTTACATCGCAGCGATGGTGGCGCCTGCTGCCCGCCGTGCAGGACAATCATGTTGTGCTCGTCGACGGCAACCAGATGTTCAATCGCCCCGGGCCGCGTCTGGTTGACGCCTTCTGCTGGCTCGTCGGCTGGCTGAACAACCGGCCGGAGGTGATTCCCAAAGACTTTCCCGCCGAAATGCTCGCAACGGCATAACGCGGCGACGCATCCTTCATCTCAACTGCCCGTTTATTGGGAAGTTCGTTCTTCACAATCACCACCTGACACGCGTCGTTACTAATCAATGTAATAGCCGGTGAGGCGGCGAACTCTTTGAATAATCCCTCTGCGTATGGATTGTGCGCTGTGAAATAACATTTCGCAGCAATCTTTTCTCATTGTTCAGAAAAATTCCGGGCATCAAAAGCACAGCCGCCGATCTTTCGACCGGCGGCTGCCGCGTGCATCCATCCTTCTTCCCAACACGTCGGGAGGAAGCATTCGGTATCAATAATCCATGTCGTCCATGCCCGCGCCGGCGCCGACGGGAGCCTTGGCCTTCTTGTCCTTGATCTCGGTGATGGCGCAGTCGGTGGTGAGCAGCAGGCCGCTGATGCTGGCAGCGTTCTGCAGAGCGACGCGCTCGACCTTTGTGGGAACGATCACGCCGGCCTTCACCAGATCCTCATACTGCTGCGTCACGCCGTTGAAGCCGAAGTTGACGTTGCTGTTTTCTTCGACCTTCTGTGCCACCAGCGCGCCTTCAAGGCCGCAGTTCTCAGCAATCTGCTTGATCGGGGCGGTCAGAGCGCGACGGACGATGTCAACACCGATCTTTTCATCGCCCTTGAGCTTGCCTTCGAGCTTGTCCAGCGCCTTGCGGGCACGCAGCACCGCGACGCCGCCGCCGGGCAGAATGCCCTCTTCAACCGCAGCGCGGCAGGCGTGCAGAGCGTCTTCCACGCGGGCCTTCTTCTCCTTCATTTCGACTTCGGTCGCAGCGCCGACATTGATCTGCGCCACGCCGCCGGAGAGTTTGGCCAGCCGCTCCTGCAGCTTCTCGCGATCGTAATCGCTGGTGGAAGCTTCGATCTGGCTCTTGATCTGCTCGATGCGGCCCTTGATGTCAGCCGTCTTGCCCGCGCCTTCAACGATGGTGGTGGTGTCCTTGGTCACGGTCACCTTCTTGGCCCGACCAAGGTCCGCGAGCGAGATGTTCTCCAGCGTCATGCCCAGCTCTTCCATCACGGGCTTGCCGCCGGTGAGAATGGCGATGTCCTGCAGCATTTCCTTGCGGCGATCGCCGAAGCCGGGCGCCTTGACCGCAGCAACCTTCAGCACGCCGCGCAGTCGGTTGACCACCAGCGTCGCCAAGGCTTCGCCTTCAATGTCTTCAGCGACGATAAGCAGGCTCTTGCCGCTTTCAGCGATCTTGCCGAGGATCGGCAGCATGTCCTTGGCATTGGAGATCTTCTTCTCGTGCACCAGCACGTAGCAGTCTTCCAGCACGGCTTCCATGTCGGCCACGTTGGTGACAAAGTGCGGCGAGAGGTAGCCCTTGTCAAACTGCATACCTTCCACGAGATCGACCGTGGTTTCCAGCGACTTGCCTTCTTCAACGGTAATCACGCCGTCCTTGCCCACCTTGTCCATGGCCTCGGCGATGATCTTGCCGATGGTGGCGTCCTGATTGGCGGCGCAAGTGCCGACTTGGGCGATTTCGGTTGAGCTTTTGATGGGCTTGGACAGATTCTTGAGTTCCGCCACCACGGCTTCAACGGCCTTTTCAATGCCGCTGCGCACCTGGTTGGCGTTTGCGCCCGCAGTGATGTTCTTCAGGCCTTCAGTGAAGATCGCCTCGGCGTAAATGGTGGCGGTGGTGGTGCCGTCGCCAGCGTCCTTGGACGCCTTTTGAGCGACTTCCTTCACCATCTGCGCGCCCATGTTTTCATATGGATCATCGAGTTCGATTTCCTTGGCGACGGTCACGCCGTCTTTGGTGACCACGGGAGCGCCGAAGGACTTTTCAAGAACCACCACGCGACCGGACGGGCCGAGGGTCACCTTGACAGCCTTGGCGAGTTTCTGGATGCCGCGAAGCATCCTTTCGCGGGCATCAACATCGTAAGCAATCTGTTTTGCAGCCATCGTGTGTCTTCCTTTGCGTCTTGTTGGACGAAGAAATGGTTTTCAGAAATCGGTCAGCAATTCACTTTCAATTTTCAACGTTCACTCCCATCTCAATCAGCCGATCTCAACCCATGCGATGCGGCTGGCGTCGATGAAATACTCGCGCTTGCCGTCGGTGAGCTTGACGATGTTGTCGTCTTCAGCAGGCACCAGCAGCGCGCCGGTGATCTTGCAGGAATCAGCGGAGTCGAAGTGAATTCGCACATCACGCTGCCCGTTGAGTTTGCCGAACGCGACACGAAGCTGATCGATGGTAATCGGCATGGGAGTGAAAACGTTTCGAATGCGAAAAATAAAGTTCCAGGAATCAGGCGAACAAATGAACAATGAAGCGAACGACCATTCGTTTGTGTTTGTCTGCTTTCTTTCGACTGTGCCCGGTCACTCCAGGTCGGTGCGCGCCTGATAGCACGCTGAAACATGGCTGGCGTCGAGCCAGATGTAATTCTGCTTCGTGACGATCTTCAATCCATGGGAGCTGGTGAGTTCTTCAACATCGACGACGTTGCGAAGTTCCACCGGCTGGGCTTCACCGAGCAGCAGGAGATCGAGTTCCTTGTCGGTGCCTTTCATGTCTTGAAGAATCTTCAGCAGCGGTCCGCGTTCCATAGAAGTTCCTTGAAAAATGCCAGATGAGTGTCAGGGGTCGAATACGAATCTCGTGGTGTACGGTAAGCCGCTGCCGGCAATGTCAGCGTGCATGCCGTTGTGCCGAGCGCTGAACGTCGAAAGCCGACAGAGTCCTCAGATCAATCACCTTCGATGATGCCGAGGATGTCGTCTTCGGTCATGATCAGCAGCTCCTCGCCGTCGATCTTGATCTCGGTTCCAGCGTAGGAGTTGAAGATCACGCGATCGCCCTTTTTCACGCTGAAAGGAATGTACTTGCCGGTTTCCTTGTTCAGGATGCCGCTGCCAAGTGCGACGATCTTGCCTTCCTTTGGCTTATCCTTGGCGGTTTCCGGAAGATAGATACCCGATTCGGTTTTGGACTGGGCTTCTGCTCGCTTGATGATGATCTTGTCGCCGAGAGGTCGAACTTTCATGTCTGCTATCTCCAAGAAAAGTGAAGACAAGGTGTTCAGGATTCAGTTGCTTGCAGGTGAGTTATTTCTTCTGTTTCATTCAACGTCAGCAAGGTGACGCACATAAAGAAGCAGAAACAGTACGAATTCATGCCGGCCAGACGTCGGCGTAGTGGCGGCGAAGGATGCGACGAAGAACTTCGAGCATGGATTCAAGCTCCACGGGCTGATCGAGCACCGCGAACGCCCCTTCGCGCAGCGCCTGCGTGAGGCTGCGAACGCTTTCCCGCATCGCTGGCTGACGCGGGCGCACAACCACCGTGGGCGGCGGCTGGTCGAGCCGACGAAGCAGCTGCAACACCCGCGGGCCGGCCTCGCGGGCGCCTAGCGGCGATGACGCTGCGGTCTCGGACCGCTGCAGGGGGATGGCCAGATCAACCACTGCGATATGCACGGTGACCCGGCGAATCACCTCGGCAGCTTCCTCGCCCGAACCGGCGGTGATGCTGTGAATCCCCAGCGGCGCCAGCAGCGAGGGCAACTGCTCCAGCGCACCGCCTTGCCGCCAGGCAGCAATCGACAACAGCAGGTTCAGCCGACCAGCCGGACCCGCATCGTTATCGGCCACTGGCCAGCGCGCGTCTGAACAGCCATAGCCCGGCAGTTCTCGCCGAGCTTGAGCGTCAGAGTCAGGATGGTACGAGCGCGGAGACATCGCTGTGCGGCAGCACAACGGCAAGCGGCGTGCCGAAGACGCCGGCAGGCACGTCGCCGTAAACCCTTATGCATACGATTGTTATGAGGATTTGCTCCATTTCGCCGGCTTCAGAGGTGCTGTCACGGATGCCTCAAAGCCCGGCCGAGACTGCCATATTGGCAACCACCCGAGGCCTGCTACGGGCGATCTGAAGCGTGATGTGTATCGCCGGGAATGGTCGGGCAGTCGCCATACCAGTGATTGCCCAGGCCGGGATCGCCCTGGTCAAATCCGTCTGACAAGTGAAGATGCGATGAAGAATTTCCAGCCATCCGCCAATAGACTGCGTGCTATGACCAACGAAACGATTTCGCAAACTGCTGCATCAACTGCCGCCTCCGCTCCCGCCACGTTTGTCCGCGTTGCCGACGCTCTGAAGGGCAAGGTTGAAATCGGGTCGAACGTGCTGCTGAAGGGCTGGGTGCGCACCCGCCGCGATTCCAAAGCCGGATTGTCGTTCATCAACCTGCACGACGGTTCGTGTTTCGATCCGATTCAGATCGTCGCGCCGAGCACGCTGCCGAATTATGAAAGCGAAGTGCTGCACCTCAACACCGGCTGCTCCTTGATGGTCGAAGGCCAGCTTGTGCCTTCGCAAGGCAAGGGCCAGGCGGTGGAGGTGCAGGCCAGCAAGGTCACGGTCGTAGGCTGGGTGGAAGACCCCGACACCTATCCGGTGGCGGCAAAGCGACACACCTTTGAATATCTGCGCGAGGTCGCGCATCTGCGGCCGCGCACCAACACCTTTGGCGCCATTGCGCGTCTGCGCCACACGATGGCCATGGCGGTGCACCGCTTCTTCCATGAGCGCGGCTTTTTGTGGATCCACACGCCCATCATCACCGCCAGCGACTGCGAAGGCGCAGGCGAGATGTTCCGGGTGAGCACGCTGGATTTGATGAACCTGCCGCGAAAGCAGGATGGCCCCCAGGCACCGATCGACTTCAGTCAGGACTTCTTCGGCAGGGAAGCGTTTCTGACGGTTTCCGGACAACTCAACGTGGAAGCGTACTGCCTTGCGCTCAGCAACGTGTATACGTTCGGCCCGACGTTTCGCGCAGAAAACAGCAACACCTCGCGCCATCTGGCGGAGTTCTGGATGATCGAGCCGGAGATCGCCTTTGCCGATTTGAATGACGACGCCAACCTGGCGGAGGATTTCCTCAAGTACATCTTCCGCGCCGTACTTGAGGAGCGTCCCGATGACATGGCGTTTTTCGCGCAACGTATCGATCAGACGTGCATCGAGCGGCTGGAGAAGTTTATCGACGCCAGCTTTGAGCGCATGGAGTACAGCGATGCGATCGCTGCGTTGGAAAAGGCCGTCGCGAAAGGCAAGAAGTTTGAGTTTCCCGTGAAATGGGGCGTCGATCTGCAATCCGAGCACGAGCGCTATCTCACCGAAGAGCTTGTCGGCCGGCCTGTCGTGGTGATGAACTACCCCAAAGACATCAAAGCGTTCTACATGCGCCTGAACGACGATGGCAAAACGGTGGCGGCAATGGACGTGCTGGCGCCCGGAATTGGCGAGATCATCGGCGGCAGCCAGCGCGAAGAGCGCCTGGATGTGCTTGATATGCGCCTGGATGAAATGGGCCTGAACAAGGAAGCTTACTGGTGGTATCGCGATCTGCGCAGGTACGGCACAGTGCCGCATGCAGGTTTCGGCCTGGGCTTTGAGCGCACGATCATCTACGCCACCGGCATGGCGAACATCCGTGATGTGATCCCCTTCCCGAGAACCCCGGGACACGCGGAGTTCTGATCACGCATCTGCGTCTGTTGCTGCCTGTCACTGGCTGATTGCAAGTTCCGCCAATCATCCATCAACGCGAACGGACATTCCATGCTGGCGCGCCGATGTCATCATGCGCAATCGCCATCGCGCTGTCTTTGCGTAGCAACTTTCCTGCAATTGGTTTTCGTGTCAGAACTACTGGTGCGCAAAGACAGCGCGAAGATATTTGCTCCTTCTCCTTCTGCGCGCCCGCAATTCTCGTGGCTGGCTCACTGCCGCGGTGGCGATTACTACTTCGGTCGCTGCCCGACGTGAATGCCTTCAGCAAATTCTTCAATCATTTTGCGATTGAATGCGGGCAGATCCGCTGGCTTGCGGCTGGTCACCAGGCCTTCATCCACTACACATTCCTCATCAACCCAGTGCGCGCCAGCATTCTCCAGATCAGTTCGCAGCGAGGGATACGAAGTCACGCGGCGATCAGCAACCACGTCAGCCTCAACAAGCATCCAGGGTCCGTGGCAGATCGACGCCACCGGCTTGCCGTCTTCGAAAAACGCCCGCACGAACTGGACCGCCTGCGGGTTCATGCGCAAACGGTCGGGGCTCATCACGCCGCCGGGCACAAGCAGTCCGTCGAAATCATCCGGATCAGCGTCTTCCAGCCGCACATCGACATCGAATGAATCGGCCCAGCGGTCATGATCCCACGCTTTCACCTGATTTTTGCCGGGTGAAATGATCACAGGCTTCATGCCCGCCTGCTCCATTGCCTTCTTCGGCTCAACCAGTTCGACCAGTTCGAAACCATCCTCAACAAGAATGGCGATTCTCAGTCCCTCGGTGTTCTTATTGTTGCGATGCGCGACCATGACATATCTCCTGTGCTTGCGTGCGAACACTGTTGAGCGCCGAAAACGCGGATTCAAGTCACCTGCAGGTAATTGCGTCAATTGAGGTAATTTGCCGGTCGGACGATTTCCGCCGAAAAACGATCCACAACAGGCTCATGTGCGATTTTCTGCAACATCTGCGGACTGAAAGCGATTGACCTTGTGTCAGCGCCTGCTGCACCGATTGTCTGTCTGATGGATGGGATATGTATGTCTTTATTTGGCTGACTGTTAGCTGGTTGGCTGATCAATTCACATGAAACGGAGGAATTGCACAATGAAAAGCTCCACACATTGGCAGAGCACGCCAGCACGCATGCAGGGCAGATCACATTTCGCTGCAATGATGGTCGGCGGCATGCTGGTGGGTGCAGGATTTTTTCTGGGTTCAGCGCAAGGCGGCTCAGGTGGAGCGGGAGCGGCGCACGCAGACAGCCAGCCCGCTGTGCAGCAGTTCGTGCAGCGTGTCGCCCCGCCGGTGATCGCCATTCCTGAACGCGGAGCAGCCATTGTCGGCGCCGCTGACGATCGTTATTACTTCGTGCGCTCCGACGGCTCCACGCTGATTCTGCAAAGCGATCATCGATCCGATCTTCTGTGGCGCGATCATCGCGATCGATAATCTCGCAAACAGTGCGATGGCGGTGCGCAGCTTGAGGCATTGCAGCAGATGCAGATGCTGGCGCAGCGATTGTGCTTTTGCCTTACTCAGCCAGCGAATCTTGGCCAGATCATTACGCGTGATCGCCTAAGACGCAAAGCCTCCTGCAGTTCCTGGAAGGAACAACGGGAGGCTTTGCTTTGGAGGAGCAATCAATGAGCCGGTACGGCAGTGAAAGGATTACGAATTCGTCGCATCCACCGCGCCAAAGCGACGATTGCGGCCGGCGTAATCGCGAATCGCTTCGTGCAGATGCTGTACGCGGAAATCGGGCCAGTACACATCAGCAACGTGCAATTCAGCGTAACTGATCTGCCAGAGCAGATAGTTGGAGATGCGCATTTCGCCCGCAGTGCGAATCAGCAGATCGGGGTCGGGTAGGTCTGCGGTATAAAGATGCGCGCTGATTGTTTCTTCATCAATGGCGTCGGGATCGAGCTGCCCTGCCTGCACTTTTCCTGCAATCGCCCGAACGGCATCGGTGATCTCGGTTCGGGAGCCATAGTTGAGCGCCAGGGCCAGGGTAAGTCCCGTGCAGTGCGCGGTGGCGGCTACGGTTTCATCCACTGCAGCCAGCACCTCACTGGAAAGTCCTTCGCGCCGCCCGATCTGCAGAAACCGGACGTTGTTATCGATCAGTTCCTGCCGCTCTTTGGCGAGGTATTCCAGGTACAGGCCCATGAGCGCGTTGATTTCCGCAGCCGGCCGCTTCCAGTTTTCCATTGAGAAGGAATAGAGCGTCAGCGCCTTGATGCCGAGCTTGCCGCATTCAACGACAATATCGCGCACCGACTGTGCGCCGGCGCGGTGGCCAGCAATACGCGGCAGTTGGCGCTCAATTGCCCATCGCCCGTTGCCATCCATGATGATGGCGATGTGCCGCGGCAGGCGCTCTGCCGGCACCGCAAGTTCGCAGTCAGCAGAGGTGACGTCGGCGGCAGGATGGACAGAAACTTGCGTCATGGCAGGGATATCGTACTCGGCCCGTTGCCCGGCGGTTCAGGCCCAATTGCAAATCAACTATAGGTTGATCGGGATTTTCAGCAGCAGCTTTCAATCATCAACATTCGATTATGCGATATCAACAACGCAGCAGCGGCGGCACATGCGCCGTTATCAGCCGCACGTCTGCTGGCTCTTGCCGTCAATGCAGCGATCGTACGGTCGCTGCATTCACACGCTGGCAAGCGTCTGCTTTCGCTCCGGGCCGACGCTGACGATTTCCACGGGCAGGCCCGTCAGTTGTTCGATGCGCTCGAGGTATCGCAGCGCGTTGGTAGGCAGCGAAGCGCGATCAGTGGCGTCGTCGATCTCTTCCGTCCAGCCGGGCAGCGTTTCGTACACCGGCTCCACGCCTTCCAGCCGGTGCGCATCGGGCATGAATCGATCAGTCACGCGACCGTCGGGCAGGCGATAGTGCGTGCAGATTTTCAGCTCTTCAAAGCCCGAAAGCACATCCAGCAGCATGCAGGCCAGCGACGTTGCGCCGCAGATCATGGCGGAATAGCGCACCGCGACCAGGTCCAGCCATCCGCACCGTCGCGGCCGGCCGGTGGTGGTGCCGTACTCATTGCCGCGGTCGCGGATGCGATCACCGGTGGCGTCAAGCAATTCTGTCGGGAACGGTCCTGCCCCAACGCGCGTGGAGTAGGCCTTCATGATGCCCAGGACGCGATTGATGTGATAGCCCGGCACGCCGGTGCCTGCAGGGATGCCCAGCGTTGAGCAGTTGGAACTGGTCACATACGGGTATGTGCCGTGATCAATATCCAGCAGACAGGCGTTGGCGCCTTCAAAGAGAATGGATCGGCCTTCTTTCAGGTAATCGTGCAGCAGGTACGCAGTGTCGGTGATGTGCCCGGCCAGTCGCCGGCCGAGCGCTGCGTACTTCGACGCCAGATCGTCGGGATCAAGCGGTGTAGCGTTGATATCAAGAGCTGCCAGCTCCTTCTGGCGAATGGCGCAGATGACCTTGAGTTTGGCGCGCAGCCATTGCGGATCCAGCAGATCGCCCATGCGAATGGCGGTAGAGCGGTGGACCTTATCGGCATAGGCCGGCCCGATGCCGCGTTTTGTGGTGCCGATGGACAGATCCGCCTCGCCGTTCACATTGCTCGACAGCACCCGCTCCAGCAGCGCATCGTGCTCTTTGTGATAGGGCATGACGACATGGGCGCGGTCGGATACGCGCAGGTTGTCGCCCACTTCAACGCCGCGAGCGCGAAGTTGATCGATTTCCTCAACGAGCTTTTGCGGATCGACCACCACGCCGTTGCCGATCACGCAGGTTTTGTCGGGATAGAGAATGCCCGCGGGGATGAGATGCACCGCGTATTTCTGATCGCCGACGACAATACTGTGGCCCGCGTTGGCGCCGCCGTTGTAGCGCACGATCACATCGTGCTGAGCGGTGAGCAGATCGACGATTTTGCCCTTGCCTTCATCGCCCCACTGCAATCCGACGACAGCCGTGTGGCGGCTGGCACAGGCCGAGCCATGATTGGGCGGCAAAGACGGCACGGCTGGCTGAGACTGATGATTATCGGCTGTATTGGACATGGGGCAGGATCAACAATGAAACTGGAAAAAGCGTCGCAGCGTTGTTGCTGCGCGCCAGCAATCTGGCGGCTTGGAAACCCGGGCAACTGGTCACTATATCAATGCAAAACGGTTGCGGGGCTGAAGTTGAGGCGTTGGTCAGCCGATGATAAGCCAGCCGTGCAGACATCTGAACTGCGGGCTGACACGGCGCGGAGGTCAACGTGTCTACAGATAACGTGATCCGAATCATGTGCCCCAACATCGTCTGCAAGCGCATTCTGGCCGTGCCCAGCCATGCGCGGGGCAAATTGGTGCGTTGCCGCGGCTGCGGCATCAATATCCGCATACCTGCGCACAAGGGCAAGAACCAGCCGGTGATCGAACCGCCGGCAGGCGAAGAAGCAGCATGACGCAGGGCATGATGGGGCGGCTCATATACCTGCCTGTCTGTCCCCTCCCCACCGATCGACTGCTCAGCGCGCACTTGCCCGTTTGCACAAGCCAGATTTGACAAAAAACACCGTTTAGATGCGGTCGCCCGGGTGTTTGGCGCTGTCCAGAGCGGCGCTACTGCTATCAGGCCGCGGCAGTGAAACGGCTCCCGAAACCTCGCCATCCAAATACGACTGGCGTTCAATCACGATCTCGCAGCCCAGCCCGTCATCAGCAGGATCTTCGTCCTGAACGCGCACCTTGAAGGTCACCGGCCCGATCGTGAGCGTGTCGTCGTCCTCCAGAACCGATTCCTCCACGCGCTGGCCGTTGTGATAGGTGCCCTGATCGGAGTTGAGATCGATCAACCGGAGCTGCTTGCCGTCAAAAATGATCTGACAGTGCTTGTGTGAAACGGTTGGCAGCGGGATTCTCACGCCGCACCCCGGCTCGCGTCCGATGATGGTGCCCGATTCGCGCACTGGAAAGGTGCGTTCAAGCCCGTCGCTCGCCTGCATGACCAACCAGATGCTCACGGGGACGAATCCTTTCATTCCTCAGGTGTGTGGGTCTAAGATGGTGTCAATCCGTTTCACCGTACCCGCTACCCCCCCTGCTTGCTTTGTGCCTCCCCCAGCAACTCATGCGTCCCGCCCCGATTCCTCTTGCCCAGATTACCACGCCAGCGGGGCAACTCCAAGCAAAAAACCGCCCCATAACGATCGCGGATGTGCTGCATGGCCTTGGGCTGGCCCAATCGGCTCCTGAGGCCGAAAAAGCCGCTTTTTCAACCGTGCGGGGCCTGTATGTGCATATTCCCTTTTGCTTTCACAAGTGCCATTACTGCGATTTCTACAGCATTGTGGATTCGCAGGACCGCCAGGCGGCTTTCGCAGACCGTCTCGTGGCGGAACTTGAAGCGGCAGCAGCATTTCTGAATCAGCCGGTCGAAACGATATTCGTAGGCGGCGGGACGCCGACCCTGCTCAAACCCCACCTGTGGCAGAGGCTGCTGGAGGCAATCCACCGCTGGACGCCTTTGGCTGACGGCGGGGAATTCACCGTGGAAGCCAATCCCGAGACCGTCACGCCGGAACTGGCTGAGGTGCTGGCAAAAGGCGGCGTAAACCGCGTGAGCATCGGCTGCCAATCATTCAACCCGAAACACCTCACGACCCTTGAACGCTGGCACGAGCCGCGCAATGTCGAGCGCAGCATGGAGATCCTGCGAGCAGCAGGCATCGTCAACCTCAATCTCGATCTGATTTACGCTGTGCCGGGCCAAACCCTTGTGGAATGGCAGGCCGACCTTGACGCCGCACTCGCGCTGCAGCCATCGCATTTGAGTTGTTATGGCCTCATGTATGAGCCGAATACGCCGCTGACGGTGCGCGTGCGACAGGGACAGATTCAGCCGGCAGAGCAGGATCTGGAAGCAGCCATGTACGAAGCGACCATCGAGCGGCTCGCTGCAGCCGGTTTCGAGCATTATGAAATCAGCAACTGGGCGCGGCTCGACGATTCTTCTCACTCATCGCGCCGCGCTGCTGCTGAAGCATCATCCAATCGCTGCCGTCACAACGTGCTGTACTGGTCAAACGCCAATTGGTGGCCGCTTGGCCCAAGCGCATCGGGACATATTGACGGGGTGCGGTGGAAAAATGTGCCGCGGCTGGGTGAGTACCTCGAATACGGACCGTTGCCGCCGGTTCTCGATGTTGAGCACGTTGATGAAGATACCCGGATCGGCGAACGATTCATGCTGGGTTTGCGGATGATTGAGGGCTTGTCGCATCACGAAGTGGATTGGCTGCTTGAGCGCGGCAACCGAGCAGCAGAACGCCGCACTGCAATCCAATGCCACATCAATACGGGATTGCTGGAGCGCACCGAAACTTCACTGCGCCTAAGCCGCAGCGGGCTGATGCTCGCTGACAGCGTGTTGGCGGATTTGATTTGACTGTGTGCGCGACGCAGCCAGCCGCCATCGTTGCCTTGAGCGTCGGCAATGCCACCAATCGCCCGCTCCCATCTGAATCGCCAATCGAAGCAGTATTGCCAAGCGCGATTGAACAATCCCCAACAATTCCGGGTAATCTTCAACTCCAGGTTAGACGAAGCAGTCAACGCAGCGGCTGTACATTTGGCCCGATAAGCCGATAACCCCGACATGACGATGGCCACCCGAATCGCGATGGTTTTGCAGAAACACGGCCGCTGTGAGTTGCAGCTGTGCGGAGGGTCTGCTGCATGTTGATGGCGATCATTCGACTGATGCGGCCGGGCGACTGGGTGAAGAACGTCTTTGTTCTCCCCGCGCTGGTGTTCGCCTTGCCGACGGTGGCCTTCAGCGCCGAGGCCCGCGCAGCGGGCGTGCCGGACTTGCTGCCGATGATTGGCGCGACGTTTCTGGCGTTTCTGGCGTTCTGTCTCATGGCGTCGGGGTTCTACGCCATCAACGATGTGGTCGATGCGCCGAAGGATCGGCTGCACCCGGTCAAGCGTCATCGGCCGGTCGCCAGCGGCGAGATCCCGCCGGGCGTCGCGGCGACGTTCGGCGGCATCCTGGTGATCGCAGCGCCCATCGTTGGGTTGATGGTGAACTCGAGCCTTGCCTGGGTGCTGCTGCTTTATGCGCTGCTGCAGGCGTCGTACAACCTGGGCCTGAAGCGCGTCATGCTGGTTGACGTGGTGGCGGTGGCGCTGGGCTTTGCGCTTCGGGCAACGGCTGGCGCGGTCGCCATCGAAGTGCAGATTTCAATCTGGCTTGCGCTGTGCGTGTTTTTCCTCTGCGTCTATCTCGGATTCATCAAAAGGCTGTGCGATCTCGCCTCAGCCGAAGCGCAAGGCAAGAGCGAATGGAAATCGCCCGCGGGATACGACGATCGCGGAGAGCTCAACTGGCTCCTGGGCGTTGGGGCTGTGCTGGCCATTGTGACCTATCTCATGTACACGTTGTCGGAACATGCCTGGTCGCTTTTTGGCAGCCGGGCACTGGGCCTGGCGCTGCTTTCGCCGCTGGTGATGATTGCGATTCACCGCTTTTATCGCCGGGCATGGTATGGCTTTTCCGACAGCCCGCTCGATGCGCTGCGTCACGATCGCGTCGTGCTGGTGACAGTTGTGCTGTTCAGCGCCGGCGTACTGGCGACGCTGTATGTGCCGATTGTCGGTCAGACGCTGGACAAGCTGTTCATTCATATCGTTCAGCCGATGTAGCGCAATGCCAATGACCGACGCACATGCAGGCAATGTGATCGCATCTGACGCACAACGACCGCTGCCGGCGCTGCTTTGTCTTGTCGCGCTTTTCCTCGCGCTGACCTGGCCTGCAATCCTCAGCGGCCGCGAAGGCACTTCGGAAGCGTACGATCAGCGCCACTATCACGAGCCGGTGATCGAAAAGATCGTCGAGCAGTGGCCCCATCCTGATTTCGTGAACTATCGATCCGCCACCACGCCGGGATATCACCTGCTGATGGCAACGATCAAGCGATATCTGACTGATTCACCGATCATTGTGCGGCTGATCAGCAATCTGTTCAGCCTGGGCTTTCTCCTTGTGGTCTTCGGCTGCGCTTTGAGATATGCAACGCCCTGGCAGGCGTTGATGCTTGTGATGCCTCTGGCGTGTTCGACATATCTGCTGGCCGGTTCGATCTGGCTCACCACTGACAATCTTGGGTGGCTGTTTGTGTCCGTTGCGCTTGGCGCTGCGGTGATGAGCAAGCCAACTGCAGCACGGTTCGCGCTGGGCGGGATTGCTGTGCTGGCGGTAACGTTCGTGCGTCAGATTCATATCTGGACCGCTGCACCGGTCGCATTGGCGGCGCTGCTGCAAAGTCCGCTGGCGAACTCTCTGCCAAAGACGCTCCGGCACGATGATCACAACCAACAGCAGACATGGCTGCCGCTGATTGCAGCAGGTTTTTTCATAGCGGCTGCATTTGCGTTGCTCGGCGCATTCGTGCTGGCGTGGGGCGGATTGACGCCGCCTGCATTTACAGAGCAGCACGCACGCGGGCCGAATCTGGCGACCATTCCCCTGGCGCTGTCGCTAGTTGGTGTGTTCGGCATGTTCTTTCTCCCGGCCTTCGGCGGTTATCGTGAGGCATTTGCCTTTCGCAGCCGCACTGTGGTTCTCGTCGCCATCGCTGCAGCCGTGCTCTGCATGCTTATGCCCACGTCATACGCCTTTGATGACGGAAGGCGAGGCGGACCGCTCTGGCATATCGTGCGACTGCTGCCGGTATTTGCTGACCGCAGCATTGTGTTCCCGCTGCTTGCAGCAGTGGGCGCACTCGTGCTGCTGCAGGCGTGGCGCAGCGTTGTGGCGGCAGGCAACCGCCAACCTGCAATGATTCTCCTGCTTGGCATGCTCGGCTGGGTTCTCGCGCAGTCAATGAACTTCCAGGCGTGGCAGCGATACTGCGAGCCGATCATTCTCGTCATGCTCATATGGCTGGCGGCGCTTGCGCAGCCGCATCAGACAGAGCGTGCTGCCAATCGTGCCGCTTTGCCTCAACGATGGTGGATCGGCCCAATCGCGTTGAGCATCGTGCAATTCAGCCTGACCGCAGCAGGCGTGTACTGGCCAATGATTCGCGATGCGATGTAACGCCGAATCAATGGCGCAGTCATCACCTCAATACATCAGTTCAGCAACAAAAAGCAGCACTGCAAGGCAAGACAAGATAAGCCGGCTGCTTTGTCTGCCCAGCCAGTATTGCCCGCATGCATAAGAAGCAAGGTTCTGCAATCCTGCCACCGCGCTGCTGCTGAAGAGGCGAATTACGGCTCGATCACCGGGCCGCGCACATCGCTGCCGGGTTGACCGCTGACGCCGGCCGTCTGCCGCTGCGCCATTTGCTGTGCGACAAGCTGGCTGATCTGCACGTACCTGCTGCGCAGCTCCGCCAGGATTTGCCGCAGTTCATCTGCCTCTTCGTCGGTGAGATTGCCCTTGGTTTTCTGCTCCAGCACGTCCAGAAGATCGATGCTGAAACGCGAGCCTTCCAAGTCGATGATCACGCGATTGGTCTGGGGGTCCGCCATGGCGCCCAGCCCCATGATCGCCTGAGAAGCGAGCATGCCAACGAGCGATTTGAAGCTCGCTTCGGGCAGTTCATGTGCGCTTCGCCCGCTTGCGGCTGCAGCCCGCTCCTGTTCCTTGCGCGCCAGCCGCTCTTTTTCCCGCTGGGCCTCGGCTTTCCAATCGCTGTCAATGTGCAATTTCGGCTTGTCGTGTTCTTCAGGCATGGTCATCCTGCCGGCTTGAGGTTCGGAAGTGATTTGTGTTCCAGGCCGCAGTATAGGGACCGAAAGCCGTTACAATCCCATCCGATGACCCAAATGCGAGGGATTGCTCAATGATCAACAGCAGCGCGAGAACGCTGTGGCAACGCGGACGAACCGGCGCAGGCGCTCTGACGCTGGCGGGACTCCTGTTGATGGTTGCCGGCTGCGACGCCGCACGATCCACGCAGTCCAACATTGCCCCACGCCCGGTTACGCTGGCTGAGTTCGCTCAACCCGGCGCCGGCCGCTCAGAGCAATCAGCAACCACCGCAGCCCCGGCGAGCAACGTCGGCGCAGCCAGCGGGAACGATATCGACTCATCGCAGAAACCGCTGCCCATGCGTCTTGTCGCATCCTCGCCGGACGTGGACACCTCCAGCGCATCTGCTGCGACCCCCAACGACGTGCGGCTGGGCGAGTACGCGCTTCGCCCGGGCGATCAGGTCTATGTCGACGGCGTGATCGGTCAGGTAAGCGGCCGGCCGGTCTTTGTTGATGAATTTCTTGAGCCAATCGCTGATCAGCTGCGCCAGGAAGCGAGGCGTCTGCCACCTCGTGAGTTTATTGAAACAGCGCGCGTCATTATTGATCGTCACCTGCAGGAATTCGTGATCAACGAACTGTTTCTCGCCGAGGCTGAAGCAGCGCTGAGCGTGCAGCAAAAGCAGGGGCTTGTGGCATTCCTGCGCGACCTGCAGGAACGCCGCGTCGCGGAAACGCGGGGCAGCCGCATCCTGACCGAGCGCGAATTGCAGGAAGAGGGCCTTACGCTTGAGACCTTCACCGAGCAGGAACGCACGAAGATTCTGATCAGCAATCTCATCAGCCGCAAAATTGCCCCGCGCGTAATTGTGTCGTGGAAGGACGTCGAGCGGGAGTACCAGCGCCGCTGGTCGGAATTCAACCCGCCTGCGCTTGTCACGTTCAAAACGATTGCGATCAGCAGCAGCGAAACCGACCTGATCGAGCAGATCAATTCGCTGGTTGAAACTGACAGCCCGTTTGAGCGCATCGTCGAACTGGCTGGCGAAGCCAATGTGCGCACGCTGGATCCGCTGCAGATGGGACCAGGCGGCGTGAACGATGTCGCGTTGAGCGATGTCATTACGCCGCACCTTGAAGGGCTGGAGGTGGGCGACACGTCGCGCGGCTTTACGATTGGCAGCCGCACGATGTGGATTCACGTTGCGTCAATCGACCAGCCGCCGGGCCGGAGCCTGTATGAGGTGCAGCGACAGCTTCAGGCGGAACTGCGGCAACGCCGCGAACTTGAGGAGCGCGTGCGCTTCATCCGATCACTGTTTGAACAGGGCATTTACGACGAACTGGAATTGATGTCGCGCCGCATTCTTGCCGTGGCGGTGCAGCGCTATTTGCGATGAAGTGGCTTCAACGCCTGTTCCGGAGGGACGTGGCGCCGCTTGGCCAGCAAGGCGAGCGGGTTGCTGCACAGTGGCTCAAACGCCGCGGCTATCGCATCCTGCAACGCAATATGTCCGTGGGCGATGACGAAGCGGATCTGATCGCCCTTGATCCGGATGGCAGGACAATTGTGATCGTTGAGGTCAAGACCCGCCGCAGCGAAACGCCCTTGCCGGAATTCAGCGTCAATCGCACCAAACAATACCGAATGGCGCGGCTGGCTGCGCGATTGCAGCAGCGAGCTGAATATGCCAATTGCCCATTTCGATTTGACGCCATCGCAATTGTCTGGCCGCAGGGCGCAACGCCAGACATTCGACATCACCCCGGCGCATTTGATTCGCCGTGGTAGCCATCGCCAGTCATATCGCGCGAGGCTTTAGCCAGGATCGGCTGTCGCATCCGCATCAGGCCGGATCGCTGGTGTTGCCTGCGCGATCAATGCGTCGATCACGCGTGCCGCCAACTGTTCAGCAGACTGATTGGCATGATGCTCAATGCGAAGATCATCGGGCCATTCGACCGGCGCCTGGTAGCGCTGCTTTGCGTCGAGATACACCTGCCAGTCAGCATCGGAAACTTCATGATGATCACGCGCCCGCTGCGCCATGCGCCTGCGCGTTTCTTCATCTGAACACACTGCATGGACAATCGCATGCGGAACGCGCTGCTGCATTGCCAGTTCCAGAAACGGCATGCGCATGGCAGCAGATGGAAAGGTCGCATCAACAATCACCACGCGCCCTGCCTGCAGCGCGCTGCGGGTTTTTTCCAGCATCTTGCGATACGTTCGCTCGGTGAACTGCGGTGAATACAGCTTTGCAGCAGCATCGCCCTGCGGCCGCTGGGTTGGCGACATCCCCGCCAACTGCTTGCGAAGAACATCGCTTCGCAACACCAGAGCGTTCAAAGGTTGCGCAAGCTGCGCCGCAGCATGGCTCTTGCCGCTGGCAGGCAAACCGGTGGTGAGCACCAGCGCAGGCCCCAAGGTGTAGCCGGCTGCGAGATGAAAATAACGCATCGCTTCGCAGCAGGCCTCAACCCGCTCCGCTTCCCCCACGCCGCCATCGTTGGCTTTGATGCTCGCCACCTTGCCGCGCACGATCGCCAGATGCAGCTTGTAGAAGTTGGTCAGGCGATGCATCTGCCGGTCGCGCGCGAGCGAAGCGTACGTCTGCAGGAGATACCGCCCAAGCTCGCGATGGCCGCGATCGTCCAGGTCCATCGCCAGAAACGCCATCTCGCACGCCACATCGCGGCAGCGGAAGCGAGGCGAAAACTCGATGCAGTCGTACACCACGATGCGATCATCCATCACGCAGATGTTGCCCGTATGCAGGTCGCCGTGGCCTTCGCGCACCCGTCCATCACGCATGCGCTGTTCAAGAAGCGCATGATGAGATTCGACAAACCCCAGAAGCGACTGTTTGAGATGCAGAAAAAGCCGCTGCGACAGCGGCGTGGCCATTGATTGCTGTGCGTGGGGCTGATCGCCCATCTGCTGCAGCAACTCGTGAAAGTTTTCTTCAATCTGCCTGCGCAACTCATCGGGCGATGCATATTCATCAACGCCCGGCCCGGTCGCTGCTTCCTGATGGAACTGCGCGAGCATCGCAGCAAGCTGATCGAGCCGCTCCCGATTGATGTCGCTGCGTTCCAGACGCCTGCTGAGCATCTGCTCTTCCGGAAGACGCACCATTTCGACAGCGTATTCGATGATGTCGCCGCTGCCGTCAATGCGAATTGAGCAGTCACGCTCGCAGCAAATCGGCGCAACGCGAATGTAAATGTCCGCCGCCAGCCGCCGATTGAGCCGCACTTCTTCCTCGCAAAAGTGCTTTCGCCGCTCCAGCGTGCTGTAATCGAGAAATCCCAGGTCAAGCGGTTTCTTTATTTTGAAGACGCGATCGCCTGCGAAAAACAGCAGTGAAATATGCGTTTGCAGAAACGACACTTGCTCAACGGCAAACGGATACGCGCCCGGCTGCTGCAGGGCTGTGATCAGCGCTGCAGTGGACGGCGCAGCGGTATTTTCCGCCCGAGCTGTATTGCGTGCGTGGATGGATTTTGATGTGCTCATGGCTCAGGCGGCAGCTCAACAGCGTGCTCACGCTCGCCATCGCTTGGGGCGCTGTTGCGCAGTAAAGGAAGACTGGGACGCGGATTCACAGGCAGAGGACCGATCCCCCCTGATTCCGGCACACCTTCATGCACCACAATGCGCAGCGGCTTGGCGTCATCGATCTCCAGTACCAACTCCGCATCTTCGGGCAGGGACTCGGCTGTCTGGCGAACGTGGAGCTTTGTTTCCCAGATTGGCGGAATGCGAGCCGGATCGCGCGACTGTGAGCGCTGCGTCCAGCCGTCAGAGCGAACTTCAAGTCCCGGCGCAGCGGTAATGCGCAAATCGCTTGGCGGATCGGTCGTGTTATACATGGCTGCGTGAACCGGCAGCAGGGTGACTTGACCCGGCTCAACGCCGATGACATTACTTACAGCGCGAAGCTGTGGGAGGTAGTGGCCGGTTGCGCGGAGCTTGAGCATTTGCACGCCGTGATCGCCGTCAAATACAACGCGGAGCAGCACGGTCTTTGCGGGATCACTGAGCGTCAGCGTCACGGGCAGATCAAACGGCTCGCCCGGCTCAAGCGTCACCGGCTCCATGTCCGCCACCACGCATCCGCACTCGGGCTTCACCGCCAAGATCGTCAGCGGCTCGCCCAGCCGATTGTACAGATGGAACGTATGGTGCAGCTTCACCTGCGGTTCAGCCATCGGGACAACGCCGAAGTCGTGCGTCGTTTCGCCAGCCAGCGGGCCTCGCACAAGAAAATACCAGTACGCAAATGCAAGGCTCCCGCTGAGAAGCGTCAGGACGCAGATCGCTCCAATCAGCAGTGCTCGCCAACGTTTCATTTGCAGATTCTCCAGAACGCTACCTTCATGCAGACAGACAGGCAGAACACAAGACCAGTCACACGGCTTTGCCCGGCTCAATGCCGCGGATAGAAGCGAATGCGGCTGCAGCAATTCGCTTGGGAAGAAAAACAGCCCCAGCTAAAGAATAGTGCAACTCGCGGAGGGAAACCCACCGGCATTGCGGAAGAGAATTCTTCGGCAAATGGTCGATGCGCCGCGTTGACGGTGTGGTCCGGGCCAACTGCCAGACTGGCAGCCAAAAACGCGGCAGGGCCGATGCCAGGGGCGTATCTCAGCGGCGCGGGCTTTGCTGAATGCGCAAGGCGGGCCACGTCGCATCGCCCAGAGGAGATATTTGTCATGCGCATGGATCGGTTCACCACGCTTGCCCAGGAAGTGCTTGCTGGCGCTCAATCGCTGGCGATTGAGAAGTCGCATGCCGAGATGACGCCGCTGCACATACTCGCAGCCATGCTGCAGGAGCGTTCCAACATCGCCCATTCGATACTGGGCAAGGGCGGCTTCAACAGCGATCGCATCGCACAGATTGTTCAAAGCGAGCTTGGACGCAAGCCAACGATTTCCGGCGCAACTCAGCCGCAGGCAAGTCCCGTGGTCATGCAGGTGCTGACGACCGCTGAACAGGAAGCCAAGCGCCTCAATGACAGTTACATCTCAACGGAACATCTCCTGCTGGCGCTGGCCGACGTGAAATCTGACGCCAAGGAAGTCCTGTCGGTCAACGGCGTGGATCGCAAGCGGCTTCTGGAGGCGATTCAGGCATTGCGGCAGGCCTCAGGCGTCACCAACGTGAACGATCCGGGCGCGGAATCAACGTATGAAGCGCTGAAGAAGTACGGCATCGACCTCACCGAGCGCGCAGCGGCGGGCAAACTGGATCCGGTAATCGGCCGGGATGAAGAAATCCGCCGGTGCATGCAGGTGCTGTCGCGACGCACGAAAAACAACCCGGTACTGATCGGCGAGCCCGGTGTGGGAAAGACCGCAATTGCTGAAGGCCTTGCGCTTCGCATCGTCAACGGCGACTGTCCCTCCTCCATGCGCGATTCGCGCATTGTGGCGCTGGATGTGGGTCAAATGCTTGCCGGGGCGAAGTTCCGCGGTGAATTCGAAGAGCGCCTCAAGGCGGTTTTGCGCGAAGTCACCGCCAGCCAGGGCCGAATCATTCTGTTCATCGACGAATTGCACACGGTCGTGGGCGCCGGAGCGGCGGAAGGTGCGGTAAGCGCCGGCAACCTGCTCAAGCCGGCCCTTGCGCGGGGCGAATTGCGCTGCATCGGCGCAACCACGCTTGATGAATACCGCAAGCACATCGAAAAAGACGCAGCCTTCGAACGCCGCTTCCAGCCGGTGTACGTGGGCGAGCCCAGCGTGCAGGACACGATTGCGATCCTGCGCGGCCTGAAGCCTCGCTACGAAGCGCATCACGGCGTGCGCATTCAGGACGGCGCGCTGATCGCAGCTGCAACGCTCAGCTATCGCTATATTGCCGATCGCTTCCTGCCCGATAAGGCCATCGACCTGCTGGACGAGGCAGCGTCGCGACTGCGCATCGAGAACGATTCCATGCCCGCTGAGCTGGATGAGCTGCGCCGGCGGATCATGCAACTTGAAATCGAGCGCGAAGCGCTGAAGCTGGAAACCGATCCTGAATCGAAGAAGCGTCTGGAATCGCTTGAAGGCGAGCTGGCGCAGCTGCAGGAGGAAAATCGCCGACTGACTGCGCAGTGGGAAGTGGAAAAGGCTGAGCTTGATGAGATCAAGCAGGTCAAGGAAATCATTGACCGCAAGCAGACCGAACTGGAGCAGGCGCAACGGCAAGGCGATCTGGAACGGGCTGCGCGCATTCAGTACGGCGAACTGCGGGAGCTTGACGCTCGATTGAAAGCTGCGAGCGAAAAACTTGAGAAGCGCCAGGCTGCCGGCCAGGCTCTGGTGAAAGAGGAAGTGGACGCTGAGCAGATTGCTGAAGTCGTCTCGCGGTGGACAGGCATTCCCGTTTCGCGTCTGGTGGAAGGCGAGCGCGAGAAGCTGCTGCGCATGGAGCAGGAGCTTCACAAGCGCGTTGTGGGCCAGGCCGAAGCGGTGCGGGCCGTGGCTGAGGCGGTGCGCCGAAGCCGCGCCGGGCTGGGCGAAGCGTCGCGCCCGATCGGTTCGTTCCTGTTCCTCGGCCCCACCGGCGTGGGCAAGACCGAGCTGTGCAAAGCGCTGGCGGAATTTCTTTTCGACACCGAAGACGCCATGGTTCGCATCGACATGAGCGAATACATGGAGCAGCATGCGGTGGCGCGGCTGATCGGTGCGCCGCCCGGCTATGTGGGTTATGAGGAGGGCGGTCGGCTCACCGAAGCCGTGCGCCGTCGGCCTTACTGCGTGGTGCTTTTCGACGAAATGGAAAAGGCCCACCCCGACGTCTTCAACATTCTGCTGCAGGTGCTCGATGACGGTCGACTGACCGACGGTCACGGTCGCACGGTTGATTTCACCAACACCATCATCGTGATGACCAGCAATATCGGCTCGCAGCAGATTCTCTCGTTGACCGCTGGGGGCGCGCTGGATGTTGAAGTGGAAGCGCACGTGCGCGAAATCCTCAAGCAGACACTGCGGCCGGAACTGCTCAACCGCATTGATGAAACGATCATCTTCCATCAGCTCTCCAAGGACGATCTGGTTGAAATCGTCGATATCCAGATCAACAACCTGAGCAAGCGTCTCTCGGAGCGCGGTCTGTTCATGGAGATGACGCCGGCGGCGAAATTGGCGCTGGCCAACGAAGGTTACGACCCGCAGTTCGGCGCACGGCCGCTGAAACGCGTCATTCAGCAGCGCATCGAAAACCAGATCGCCTCGCGCATTCTGGCTGGTGAATTTCAGCCCGGTGATGTGATCCTGGTTGACTATGAAGGCAAGTCGTTCGTTTTCAACAAGGCTGAGCAGGAGGACGAAGGCGATCAGGATCGCCCGCAAGGCGATTCGACCGACAGCGTCGAGGCGGAACTTATTGAGGATTGAACCCTACACAAACGCCGCCTGTCCGGCACGTGCGCACACTGCGTCTGCTGCGCCGGTGCTGAATGGGCCGGAGTTCCGATCCTCCGGGATGTCCGCCGCAATCGCCGCTTCAACGGCATACCATGCGCTGTTCAGGCAGATGCGCCCGCGACCGGACAGCGATTCGTTTTCGAAACCCGTATCAACGCATCTAGACAGAGAGTGATCTTCACACATGGCTGAGCAAGCGAATCGACAGGAAACATGGCTTATCGCGGCGTGGCCCGGCATGGGCAACGTGGCTGTGGGCGCCTGCGCATATCTGGTGACGAAGCTTGGCGCACAGCTTGTGCATGAGCTGCCCAGCCGCGATGTGTTCGACGTGCAGCACATTGAAGTCAAGAACGGCATCGCGCAGCCCGGCCGGCTGCCGCGCAGCATGTTCTTTGAGTGGCGGCATCCGACAAACGGGCGCAACCTGCTCATCTTTATTGGCGAATCGCAACCGCAGGAGCGCGGCTACGCGTTCTGCCATCGATTGCTTGAGTACGCCATCAGCCGAGGCGTGACGCGTGTCTTCACCTTTGCCGCCATGGCTACGCAGCTCAATCCCACCGATGCGCCGCGCGTGTTCGGCGTGGCAACCAGTCGCGATCAGTTGAACGAACTGCAGAAGCACGACGTCACGATTCTGCGCGAAGGTCAGATCAGCGGCCTCAACGGCGTGCTGCTCGCAGCGGCTGCAGAGCACGGCCTACCCGCAGCGTGCCTGCTGGGCGAGTTGCCCTACTTCGCAGCTGCGGTTCCCAACCCTAAAGCGTCGCAGGCGGTGCTGGAAGTTTTCAGCTCGATGACGGATATCGACATCGATTTCACCGAACTCAAAGAGCAGGCCGAGGCTGTGGAGCAGGCTCTGCTGGAGTTGATGGAGAAGATGCAGGAAGCTGCGCGTCAGCAGGCGGAGGCTGCAGGCGAGGAATCGTTCAGCGTGCCGGGCTTTGCTGTTGAAGACGATGACGATGATGATGACATCGAGCCGACCGAAACAGCCAAGAAAGAACCGGAACTCGACTACGCGACGCGCCAGCGCATCGAAGCGCTCTTTGATGCAGCGAACACCGATCGGGACAAAGCATTTCAACTGAAACGCGAACTCGATCGGCTCGGCGTATTCAAACAGTACGAGAACCGGTTCCTCGATCTGTTCAAGAAGGGCGGATAATCGCAGCTTCACTGCAAAAATCGAAGCTGCGCCAGGTTCGGTTGCGGCCACATGGCAATAGCGCGGCATCGCCTTGCAGATTTTCTGCCAATCTGCTGAGTAATGCCCTATCCGGCTGGGTCATTGCCTGCCACGGTCTGATGATGCCTGCCTGCGCACCTCGTCGGCTGCCACTTCAATTGCCCGCTGCAATTGCGGATCGTTTCCATTGGCATACTCCAGCGGAAACGCAACGTGAATATCCGGCTCAACGCCGATGCCCTCCAGCCGCTGATCGTCCACGCGCACGTCCATCACAGCGACAATGAGCAGGCTGTTGTCACTGAGCAAAAACGGTCGACCGCCCACCACGGCTCCGGACGTTGTTGTGCCGACGACCGGACCGATCCCGCGTGTCTTAAACGCATGGGTAATGATCTCCTTGCCGCTGCGCACCGTTTCATCAACAAGCAGCACAGCCGGCTTGCGCCACTGCATATCAAGCACGTTCCATTTGCCGCCTCGGGGTCTGAACGACAGCGCAGGCACATCGGTATTGAACAGATTCACATAATCGGGGTTTGCCCCGCCCCATCCGCAGCGCAGATCGAGCACGAGCGAATCGGCGCCAGCGAGCGCTCCTTCGCCGGTCACAAGCTCAACCAGAAGTTCCTGAAATTCGCGTGATGCATACGACCGCACACGCACATAGCCGATGCGAACGCCGCCGTGCTCGACAATCGTTGCGCTTGACCGCTGCGCGTGCGCAAATGCCTGCTGCGGCTCGATCCAGATCGGCGTGACCGCCACAGTAAACGGTTCACCGTCGGCTGTGCGCCGAACCATCATCTCCACAACCTCGCCAGCACGGCCGCGAAATGATTCAATCGGATGAAACCGCTCGCCATTGACCGACACAATCTCATCGCCCACCTTTAAACCTGCTTCGGCGCCAGGCAAGCCGTCAAGCACATCGCGCACAAATGTCCTGCCATCTCGCTGTACCGTCACAATGCCGATGCCTTCGTATCGCACCTTGCCATCCGGCACAGCGCGTTCGAACGCATCGCCCAGCGCGAATCGATAGATGTCAAGCAGTTCGTAATAGGCCTGATCCGTCGGAACGTGATAGCTGGTGTGCGAGGTCTTCAGCTCAGCAAGCATCGCATTAATGATCTGCGCATGTTCCTCGCGCGATTGCACTTCGCGCGCCAGCGGCTCATAGCGCTCCAGCATCGCGGGCCAATCCACGCCGTTGAACTCAGGATCGTAAAAATGCTCGTTGACGATCGACCACGCCTCCCGCAGCAGCGCATCAGATTGTGCATGCGATGACGCGCTGAAAGAGATCACAATCAAGCACAACAGTGCAAGCTGCACCATGATGCGTCTGCAGCGCTGCTCAAAATTTCGACCTGCTTTCTCTGAGGATGCAACACGAGGCCGATTGGAAAGTTTCTGTGAATGTGCTTGATGCATAATGCAAGCGGCGTTTGCTTTCTACATTCACCACGGATTGGCCACGTGGCATGCCCGGCCGGTCTTTTCGACGTAATCCTGGTGATAGTCCTCAGCGGGGTAGAACGTCTTGGCCGGCTCAACTTCAGTCACGATCTTCTTGCCGTTGAAAAGATTCTTCGCCTGCAGTTGTGCGATGAACTCCTGCGCTTCGCGCTGCTGCTGCTCATTGACGGTGTAAATGCCTGAGCGGTACTGCGTGCCCACGTCCGGCCCCTGGCGATTGAGTTGCGTTGGATCATGCATCTTGAAGAACGCTTCGAGCAGCTGGCGATAGCTGATGCGCCTGGGGTCGTACACCACCTTCACTGTTTCAGCATGGCCGGTGTTATCCGCGCACACCTGCTTGTAGGTGGGGTTTTCGACATGGCCCTGCATGTAGCCGCTGATTGCGTCGATCACGCCGGGGCCTTGCTGGAAGTAGTGTTCAATGCCCCAGAAACATCCGCCTGCGAAGTAGGCGGTTTCGGTCTGTACGGGTTGACTTTCAGCGGGCATTTCCTCACCTTTCTCGTAGAACTTCAACGATGCGGAATTCAGGCAGTGTCGCTCGCCTGTAGGCGGCGGACCATCGGGAAACACATGCCCCAAATGCGAGCCGCATCGCGCGCAGTTGATTTCCGTGCGCACCATGCCGTGACTGCGATCAATCTGCCGGCTGACATGCTCGGGATCAAATTCACGATAAAAACTCGGCCAGCCGGTGCCGGAGTGAAACTTATGCTCGCTTGCAAAAAGCGGCAGCCCGCACACGACACAGACATAGACGCCGTCTTTCTTGTTATCGAGCAGGTTGCCGCAGAACGCCGGCTCGGTGCCTGCCTTTTGGGTAATGCGATACGTTTCAGGATCGAGTGTGCTCGCCAGTTGCTCCACCTGTTCGCGCGGCAATGGCGTGATGTCGTAACCGGATGCAGAATATTTGGGTTTCACGGGTTCACCCTTGGGATGATCAAAACGCTGTTCCTGTGATTCCTGCAGCTGCGCCGCGATCGCTGTCATGACGCCACCCATAACCAGCAAAGCAATCAGTAGCAGAACGATGCGGCCTGCAGTAAACATGGCATTGAATCTCCTCATCATGCGCAAAGCGCATGCTCATTCACGCAACTGCTTCACCGCATAAATGAGGAGCAGTAAGCAGTCATTTCCTGATGATGCGTCAATACGCCACGGCTTACATGCTATGGTGATTCTATTCCATGAGCACCGCTTCAAACTGCACGCGGTCCTGCAGAGGCCGAGCGAAGTACGTCTCCACGCGCTCGATACCTGTCATCTCGCGCACACATGCCGCCGCCTTGGCCAGGTCGAATAGCTGCAATTCCTCCATCGCACTGCTGCTCTCAAGCCCCAGCCGCACGCGGTAAAACGCACAGCCGGCATGTCCGATGAGAATCACCCGGTCAAGCCCGTGGGCTTCCACCAGAAAGCGCAGTTCATCCGCCACGCCCGCCAGTTCCAGTGACGCCTGGGGATGTCCCGCCAAACACGCGGGTCCGCCCGGCAGAGCGACGCGGTCGTAGCGCGGCAGGCGCAGACCATGAAACAGGAAATCATCAAAATGTTCGCCTATGCGACCATCGGAGCAGTAGATGGCTGCTCCGTGAATGCGTTTGGGGTTATAGACGATCCGGGATTCGTAAACCGTCGTCAGGCTCATGCGCGGATCATAAGCGAATAAGCGACCGACCGCGCGCCCACGCCGGAGCTGACGACTGACGCCGGGGCTGACGACCGAAGGGAGGAAGCCCCGGATGATTTGGTTTGCTAGTAACGGCGTTTCGCTCTACGTGCGGCTGATCCGGGTCTTCCCTTCGGTCAGACCCGGCGTGTGCAGTATGTGGTGTGCGGTGTGCGCTTAGTGCGTACGTTCAACTCAGCAGCGTTTCGAGTCGTTTGAAACCTGCCTCCATGCCTTCAGCCATTGGCGATTGCAGCGCCTTGTCGCGAGCTTCGCGCGAACTGTACTGCACGGTCAGCGTGACCGTTGTTTGGCCAGCCTGCTGCTCTGTGAATGTCGTGGTCACCACTGTTTCGCCGCCGGTCCAGTCCTGATCGAAGATCTCGGTATGAACGATGCGCTCAGGCCGGGCGATATCTCGATATACGCCGCTCATGCCCATGTCGCGCCCATCCGGTAGCCGCCACACAAATCGAAGCGCTCCGCCGGGGCGCAGATCCTGCTCACAGACCACCAGCGAATGACCTTCAGGGCCATACATCCATTGCTTGAGCATCTCCGGCGTGGTCCACGCGTCGAACACCCGTTCACGAGGCGCATCCAGCATACGCGTCATCATGATCTCACGATCGCTGGGGGTGGTTACGCTAAGTTCTCGGCTCATCGTCATAACGCAACAATCCTTCCTATGCACTGGCGCTAACGCGAAACGCCGGGGCTGACGACCGAAGGGAGGAAGCCCCAGATCCGGATCCGAATCCCAATCCAAATCCCCGCTCACGATTTCGCGCCGGCCGGTTCGGGTTGTGCAGCCGATTCCGCCGGTTGCGGCGCGGGGATGCGGCTTTGCACGATGCAGAAGCGCCGCGCCACGAACGCGCTGTCGGTCAGCGCAGCATTGCCCGAAGGATTGCAGCCGCTGACGTGATAATCACTGAATGCAGCAGCCTGATTCACGAAGATCTGGCCGGTAAGATTCGTTGACAGCGATACGCCAACCTCCGCTGCCAAATCTTCCACGTCTTCAATCACGCTGGGGTCGGTTGAATACAGCGACCACGTGATCGCGCCAAGCTCGCGTGCCGATTCCGCTGCCAGTTCCATGCTGTGCGGCGTGTTGTCGGTGGCGATGATGTAGGAAATGGGGCCGAACATCTCGCGCATGTAGTGCTTTTTCTGCGATGAGTCGACCTTGATGATCAGCGGGCTGCGCGTGCGGGCTTCGGGGAACATCTCATTGGCCACCGGCGCGGACTGGCGCAGAATCACGCCCTCTTCTTCAAGCGCCGTTTCATCCACACGCCTGAGTGTTCGCTCGTTTTGAATCGCCCCCAGCACTTCAGCAGCTCGCCTCGGCTCGCTGAGGAACCAGTTCACCGCATCGACGATGGCGTGCGCGACGTCATCGAACGATTTGTGCTCGCCGCCGACTTTGATGCCGGTGCGAGGAATGTAAATGTTCTGGCTTGTGGTGCACATCTGGCCCGAGTAGAGACTGAGCGTGAACGCCAGGTTGGCGGTGACGGCACGCAGGTCGTCGATGCTGTCGATGATGACGCTGTTGACGCCGGCTTTTTCGGTAAATACGACCGCCTGCCGGGCGTTTTGTTCGATCCATTCGCCAAAGCTCGATGAGCCGGTGTAGTCGACGATCTTGACTTCGGGCCGAGTGGCAAGCTCTGCAGCAATGGGTTTGTCAGCGGTGTCGACAGCAAGCGTGACGACGTTGGGGTTGAAGCCTTCCTCAGCAAGCACTTCACGGGCAACCTGCACCGTGATGGCCAGCGGCAGCACCGCGCCGGGATGCGGTTTGATCACCACCGCGTTGCCGGTGACGAGACTGGCGAAAAGCCCCGGATAGGAGTTCCACGTCGGGAACGTTGAGCAGCCGATGACAACCGCAATGCCGCGGGGCACGATGCGATAGGTTTTGTTCAAGCGCACAAAATCGGTTTTGCTGACCTGCTTCTCCCAGAGCACGCTCGGCGGCACGAGCTTCATTTCGTGATACGCATAGGCGAGCGCTTCAAGCGCGCGATCCTGCGCGTGCGGTCCGCCAGCCTGAAAGGCCATCATGAAGCCCTGGCCGGTGGTGTGCATCACGGCATAGGCCATTTCGAAACTGCGTCTGTTGAGCCGGTGCAGGATTTCCAGGCACACGCCCATGCGCACTTCCGGCGTGGCCTTCTTCCAGCCTGCCATGGCGTGGTGCGACGCGACCAGCAACTCGTCAAGATCGGCCTGGGGATAGGTGATGCCCAGCTTCATGCCAAAGGGCGAAACTTCCTCGCCGACGCAGCCGATGGTTCCGGGCTGTTCGAGCGGAAACGGCTGATTGAGTCGGGCCTGGAAGGCGGCCAACTGCTCGTCCTTGGCGGTTTCGCCATAAATCTTGCCGCTGGGCACTTCGGGATACGCGCTCCAGTAGGTACGGGTGCGAATCGCGACAAGCGCATCGTCAAGCGTCTTCTTGTGCTGCTCAAAAAGTGAATGAGTCACGGTCGGAGTTCCTGCAATAAATTCACAGCCTAAGCGTATCGTAGCAGGCTTGCGGCTGAGTGCATGCAATCATGCCATACGACTGCCTGCATGTATTGACACAGCGAAGACACACAGCGGGCATGCGCGGAGCTGGATCGCTGCTGAGGCTGGCTGCTCCGGGAAGCAGTGCAGTCGATCATCAATCAGTCGCTTATTGCATCAGCCGTGTTGCCCGAGCGTCGCAGCCTGCGTTCGTACAGAGCCAATAGCGCCGGCAGTACGAGGAGACACGCCAGCAGGCACGCGATGCTGCCGATCGCCATCACCACGCCAAGGCTGAACAGCCCGCGATGCCGCGCAAGCATCAGGCAGCCGAAGCCGATCATGGTGGTGGCAGCGGTGAGCACCACAGCTTTGCGCGTGGAGCCAAGCGACAATCGAGCGGGTCCGCCTTCGCGATAACGATGCATGATGTGTATCGCGCTGTCCACGCCCACACCCAGCAGAATCGGCACGGAGAAGAAGTTGGCCAGATTGAAGGAGACATCCAGCAGCGCCATGGTTTCGATCAACCAGATCGTGCCGATCACCAGCGGCAGCATGGTGAGCAGCGTGTCGAAGATGCTGCGGAAATCCAGCCACACAAGCAGAGCAACGACGAAGAACGCCAGAACCGCCATCTGCATGAACGCACGCTTCATATCCAGCAGCGATTCATAATGCGCGATCGGCGCGCCCGTTGCGTGGGGCGAAACGGCCCGCAGGCCGGCGACGAATTGGCCCATCGGCTCCAGTTCCCACACATCGCGATTGGGATGCATCGCCAGGAGAAAATTGCCCTGAGTTGACATGCACATGCTCCGCACCGCGGCAGGCAAGGCATCGCGCAGCGGCAATTGATCGCCTTCCAGCATGAGGCGAAGCGAGTCGGCGATCGCAGCGATGGTGCGATCCATGCGAATGCGCAGCGCTTCAGCTTGCGACGGATCTTCCAATAAATCCGCCAGCGCTTTGAGGTCATTTGCCAGATTCCGGAGCTGCCTTATGTCATCCTGCGACGCCTGCTGCGCTGCGGCGGTTGCAAGGATGGCCAGCGACGCGGCTGCGGTGCGAAGGTCGTCTGCGTGCAGGTTATCCGCAGCATCTGCCTTGACGGAAGTCATCGATGTGCTGCGAGCAAGCGGCGCGTGCAGTTGCTGCCGCGCTTCTTCACGCTGCGGCGTCGGCAGTTGGATGATGTCGAGCACGCTGCGCACCCGGCCGATGGTGTTCTGCTGCCTGGCGCGTTCCACCAGTTCCGCAAGTTCGTTCAGATCGTCAACAATCACCGCGCCAAACCACGATGCGGAAACGGAATCAGCCAGCACGCGGTGTTCCCATTCCACCGACTCAAGTCCGGTTGCCTGTAGGTTCAGGATGTTGTCTTCGAAGCGCAGCCGCCCGCTTGCAGCAAACAGTCCGCCGGTGCCGAGCAGGACGATCATGATTGCCATTCCCGGCTGGGTGATCGACCAGTTCCAGATGCCGGTCAGCCGCGGCGGATGGGGGGCGTCAAGCGGCAGGGTTTCCGCAGGGGGCAAGATCGGCGCTTCGCGACGTTCCGTGCGGCGATCAAGCAGCACAAGCATGGCGGGCAGCACAAGCGTCATCGACGTCAGGCAAAACAGCAGCCCCATTGCAGCAATCAGTCCCAGTTCGCGCAATCCCTGAAAACTGGTGAACAAACCGGTGAGAAACACCGCGCAGGTCGTTGTTGCCGATGTCAAATTGCCGCAGCCGGTTGTCAGCAGCGCATGACGGATCGAATCGCGCACCGAATGCTGCGTGCGATGCTCGTTGTAGCGCGTGATGAGGTGAATCGCAAAATCGAAGCCGACGCCAACGAGCACCAGCGCAAAGATGATGCTGAAGAGATTCAGTTGACCGACCAGCAGCGTCGCTGCGCCGTAGGTCCATGCGCCGGCGAAAAGAAACGCCACCCCGGAAAGCGCAGGACGCCAGATGCCGCCGATGATGATCATGAACAACCCGGACACGATGAAAAACGCAATCACCGCCGCCCGGCTCATGTCCTGATTGCTGGTCGCCAGTTCATCGGCCTGCAGAACAGGCTTGCCGGTTACGCCGATTTCAAGATCAGGAAACTGCGCACGGATTTCATCAACCGCCTGGCGAATGTCACGCAGCGGCTGCTCGATGATGGCCAACGTGCCGAAGTCTTTTTCGGGAACAATATTGATGAAATAGAGCTGCCCGGAGTCGGAGATGAGATACTCTCGCTTCAGTTGATCGCCCAGGAGCTGCTCCATCGCCTCGCGGCTGGGCGAGTCTTCACGCGCTGCTGCCACGGCGTTCAAGAGAAAGATCGCAGCAGCGCCGGCACGCTGCTGTTCTTCGGGCGTCATCGCAACGCCGCGCGTGAGCAATTGTCCCAACTGCGCGTTGGCGTCGCGCATCACGTCCGCTGCACCAGCTGCGCTGAGGATGGATGGAAACGCCTCAGACACCATCACCAGCGAGGCAAGCTCCTCATCGCTCATTGCGCGGGTCGCAATGCGAAGCTGTTCGGCCGGTTCAACCGCATGATGCACCGCTGGCAGCCGCTCGATCTGACGCAGCCGCTGCGCCAGCGCATCAACTGCCGCTTCGGCCCGCTGCCCGTCGCCGTTTTTGGCGATGACGATGTTGATGAATTCCAGATCGTCGAACTCATCCAGATAGCGGCGGTAATCCTTCATGAACGGGCGCGACGGCGAGATGAGATCGTCGGTATCGGCGTTGAGCCGCAGTTCCAGCGATGCATAAACCGCAGCAATGACCGCCAGCGTCGCCGCTGCGATCACCACCAGCCATGGCCGACGCCACACCAGGTCGGCAATCCAGTTCAACACGGCATTTCTCATTGACGATCGTTCCGCGCCCTTCCTGTTTGCAAGTACATCCTAACGCAATAGACGCGCAGTGTTCCGCTGCCTGCATTGATATGTCAGATATCCAACCCCCGCTGCCCCCAAAGCTGCCGTTACGATGACACGGGTTCACGCGCGCGATTGGTCACAGCGTGCTTGCCCAGTTTTTTCAGCACCTCCCAGACCGGTCCGGGGAACTGATGCAGCTTGCGCATCACATCCTCAAATCCGGTCAGGAACCACCGCACATCGTCTTCGCTGATCACCAGAGGCGGAATGAGTTTGATCACGTCGATGTTATGACCGGCCACCTGCGTGATGATGCGATGGTCGTCCATCAGCGGCAGCACGATCGCCTGAGGGAACAGGTTCTGATCCATTGCGTGAATGACCGACCATGCGGTGCGCAGCCCCAGCGATGTGCGACGGGGCGGGCCGAACTCGACGCCGATCATGAGGCCGCGCCCGCGGATCTCCTTGATAAGCTCGTAGCGCGGCTTCATCGCTTCAAGGCCTTCCATCAGAAGCTTCCCCATGCGCGCCGCGTTGTCGATGAGGTTCTCTTCATCGATCGTCTTCAGCGTCGCCAGTCCCGCCACCATGGCTAGGCTGTTCTGATGGAAAGTGGATGAATGCACGATGGCGCGCTCCATCGAGGAAAACACCTTTTCCCATACCCATTTGCGCGTCATCACCGCGCCCACCGGCACGTGCCCGCCGGAGAGAGCCTTGGCCAGAATCACAATGTCAGGATCAACGCCGCCATCGTGCTCAATGGCCAGGAATTTTCCGGTGCGGCCAAAGCCGGTCTGGATTTCATCAGCAACAAACAATGCGCCGAACCGGTGGCACAGCGCCGCCGCCTCGCGCAGATAGCCCGGCGAGGGCACGTTGACGCCTTTGCCCTGAATCGGCTCCACAATAAATGCTGCAATATCGCCCGTGGCCAGCGCTTCCTCCAGAGCCGCGAGATCATTGAAGGGAATCATGCGGCAGCCTGGCAGAAACGGCCCGAACCCTTCACGGAAGCTGTCATCGCCGTTGATGGAAAGCGACCCGCTCGACAGGCCATGAAAAGCCTTCTTGGTATAGAGAATGCCCGGCCGGCCTGTGGCGCATTTGGCGAACTTGATCGCAGCCTCAACGCCTTCGGTCCCCGAGTTGGTGAAAAACACGTAATCGAGCTCGGTGCCCGAGGGCATGCGCTTTTTGAGTTCCGCAGCAAGCAGCCCTGAAAGCAGCGGTGCATCGAACGCCACCATCGTGGGGTAATCTTGCTTGAGGAACTCAATCAACGCCTGATTGACCGCAGGATGGTTCCGGCCCACGTTGTGAACGGCATACCCGCCCTGAAAATCAAGGTACTTGTTGCCCTGCACGTCCCAGAGATATGGCCCGAGCGCTTTGACGTAGACGCGGTCAAACCCGATCGTCCGGAGAACACGAACAAACTGAGGATTGACGTGATCCCGATGAAGATCGTAGTTCTGGGCTTGGTGGTCGCGCAACAGTGACGAAATGTCCAGCGGCACAGCAGCGGCTCCTTCCGGACGAGGCGTGCGTCACTGTAAGCTGCAGACGGGATTGGAACAAGCGGCCGAGGCAGGGAGAAAAGAAATGCACATCGATAGGCAAACAGAACACAAAAACCAAAGCCGGCGCAGCCAGGATCAACACCCACATCGCGCTGCATCAACGCTGAGCCAAAGGGCGTCACACTGGAACACAACTGCCGGGGGCGGGCGCATCTGGACAAACCGCCTTCCGGCGTCTGCTTTGCGTTTTCTGTTTTTTCTGCTTTCTGCTTGCTGCCAATTCTCCCCTTTAGGCTACTTGCCGGCTTCGCGCATGCGGGCAGCAACCCGCGTTACCGTTGCCGGCACGTCCGTTGCTGCAGTTGCCAGCAACGCCCAGCGGAAGGTTTGCTGCTCGCCGTTTCGCCAGTGAGCGGGCAGCCCGACCAGCACGCGACCGTACCGACGCTGGGTTTTGTAGTTGTCGGTAGCGTGATCGGCCCCGAACTCACATAAACGCGGCTGATCGAACACGATCACGTGCGCTTCGTGAATGTTGGCGTAAAAAGCAACCGCAGACACCGGGCCGGATTCCACCCGACGCCCCTGCTCATCCAAAAGCACAACGCGAATCGGTTCGGGCTTCTCCAGCGGATACGGAAAGCACTCCCACATCGCAGCAAAGTCGGCAGCTCCGGAAGCGCGAAGCGTCAGATCGCACTCAATGCGGTCTTCGAGAAAACGATACTGCTTTGTGAACGCAAGCGGCTGATCGCGCAGCGTGCCGGAGATGGTCGCCTGGCTCTGCTGCACATCAAACGCGCGGCTGACCGACCAGTAATCTTCCCAGTCCGCGCCGTTGCCTGAAGCGTGTTCGGCAATCAGACAATGAGCTGCATAAGCCGACCAGTTCTTCCCCAGAATGGAACTGCCAAACCGCGGCGACCAGAACATGCACAGGCCGCCCGCATTGTGCATGAACTGCTGGCGCGGATCGCGCGGCCGCTGGTCCCTGCGCCATTCGCCCATATTCTGCGCAGCGTAGAGAAAGGCGTAGTAGCTCGGGCGGCGAACGCACAAAAACTCATCGCCAAAGTTCTTTGTAAACCGGTCCTGCTCGATCATCGGCAATGCGCCGGGCAGCGGCACACTGGCGTAATGCTGCCAGATCGCAAAGGGAATTTCCGGCCCGCCGGCAATGCGGCCGGTGCCTACGTTCGGATCGCTGAATGCTGTTGAAGCGTCCAGATACCGCAAACTCTGCTGCATGCTGGCTGCCGCTTCGCTCACCTGCACAGGCGTTCGTGCCGGCGGCGCGGTCAGCCACACCCGGCCGACATGCACAGCCGCCTGCGGAAACACATCCGCAAGCATGCCCACCCCGCCGCCATGCTGCGGATACGTCCAATCACCGGGCGTTCGATAACAAAAGCTCGATGCGCCCAGATACGTGCCATTCGGCTCGGGCGCGATCGTGTGATTGAACAGCTCAAAACAGTCGCGCAGCGCTTCACTGAGCATCTCGCGCAGCTCAGGGTCGCGGGTCTGTTTGAGGATATATCCCAGGCTGTGAGCGCTGATACCGGTGTACGTCGCATCCGGTCCTTCAGCTTCGTGAAAGTATCCAGCATCGCTGCGGCCGAGATTCCACTGATTGCGCGTCAGCAGCCAGCGTACATGACGCTTGAGAACTTCAGTTGCCCATGCATCGCCGGCTCCATCTGCAAAATGCTGGAAGCCCTGCATGAGCACCGTCCATTGATTCACCGTGCTGGCCACCTGCGTGATGGACTGCCGCGCGACGTACCGCGCCAATCCTTCGGTCCACACTTCACAAACATCTTCGGGGCAGTCGTTTACCACCAGCGGAAAACTGCGCGTGAAATGCGAGAAGACAAACGCCCGCTCGCCGCCGTAGAACGTGGTGATATGCGTATGCGGCAACTCATGTTCGCGCAGCATCATCAGTTCCTGCAACGACGCAATGATGATGCGGTTGCGCAGCCCCGGATGACGGTACAGCGGATTGAACGGCTCATTGATGCTGTAAACAGCAGCGAGCGTTCCGACAGTTTCAGCAGGACGCGTCAACGCTGCGCGGGTATAGCTGGTCCACGGATTGTCGCGCCTTACGTTGCCGTTTGCGTCTCGCCAAGCGTGAATTGTGCCGAACCACGGACTTCCGGGATCGAGGTTCTGTTCGTAGAGAACCGCCGGCAGCGCAGCGTAAACGCCATAAGGTCCCCAAAGCAGCCGATGACGCACAGGATCGCGCACCCATTGGTCTTTGTATGCCGTTACGTTCGGCACATCGACCGCAAAAGCTGCCCCTCCCATCGCGCGATAGCGCTTGAGAATCTGTTGCGCGCGTACCTGAAACTTGTGAAAGCAGATCGTGCCGTCGTCCAGCACGTCGATACTGCCACGGATGGCTCGCGCGGTTCGCGCATCGGGACAGAGAATGATCGGCATGCCGCTAAACTGCAGGCGATACTCACCCTTGGCGCGCACGGACAATCGCCAGACATGTTCGCCCTCAATCGGTAACACTGTCTGTCCCGACGCTTTTGCGCCGCGCAGCGTTATGCGTGAAGCGCCTGCTTCATCGGTCAGCGTCAGCAAATCGAGCGCGCCCTCGCAATTGATAGTCAGGCGATCCAGTCGAGGCGGAAGATAAATGTGCGCTTCGGCAAACTGATCACCGCGACCAATCAGTTCAGGCGATCCATAGACGCCCCAGGGCAACACCGGCTCGGTATCAAAATCAAGCGAAGCGTGAAAGGAAGTGATCGCCACCTGATAGACGCCCGGCTGATTCGCAGCAATCGGCAGTTGAATTTCATGCGTGGGCACTTCGCCGGCAACGCGCTCGCCGGGCACATCGTGCCGAACCATCAGCCGCTCCTCCGGATCAAACACCCGCACCAGCATCGGGCGATCCATGCGCGCCTGCAACGGATCGTGATAGCGGAGCTTGAGCGTAAAGGGGCGGCCTGAATCGTTGACGACATAAAACGTCAGTGAATCGCGCAGCGTCAACGGCCCGGTAAAGTTGCGCACCGGCGCTGCCGGCGTCGCTGGCTGCGGCGACACCACAGTTTCAGTTGTCAGCACAGGCCTGGAATGCCTCGGCGCAGCAGCCGCAGCAGACTGCCCCACACCACAGCCGGCCAGCACAAGCGCCATCAAAATCAGCGCTGTCACTGCGCAGCGTGCTGCATAAGAGCAGAACGCGGAAAACAAAGCGCATACGTTGGAATGCTGAGCGCTATCGGCTGTTTGACAGTCGCTCGCCTGCACAACCAGTGCTCGCTTCGCGTTGACGCCATGCCGCTCAAAGCACAGGCGCTGTTTTTTTATGCAGGTTTCTCGGCTGCGTGCTGACCGCCAACTGATGATCTTCATTATGATCTGATGCATCAATTCGGTTGACGTTCGCAACTTTGCGCGCCGCGGGCGCCGGGTAAACAGTTCTAAGATAGTTCCCCCGCCTATGTCACTGCTGTCGGTCAACGACATCACGATGATCCTTCTGGGGCTTGGAATACTTCTGGCTACGGCGCGCATCCTCGGCGAAGTGGTCAGTCGTTTCAACCAGCCGGCGATCATCGGCGAGCTGCTGGCAGGCGTGCTGCTGGGGCCAACGGTGCTGGGCAGCATCTGGCCCGATGCGATCAATGCGATCTTTCCGCAATCCGGCACGCCGGCGATTGTGCTGGAAGGCATTACCACGGTAGCGGTGGTTTTGTTCCTGATGGTTGCTGGGATGGAGGTCAATCTCTCGAGTATTTTCCGTCAGGGCCGCGCTGCACTCACGGTCAGCGTCTCGGGGATTGTGGTTCCTTTTGGCATCGGACTGGTTGCAGCGCTTCTCGCGCCCAGGTGGTTTGGCCTGGGCGACACTGTACCGCCGCACATCTTTGCGCTGCTGTTCGCCACGGCAATGGCGATCTCCGCGTTGCCGGTCATCGCCAAGACGCTGATTGATCTGAACCTGTTTCGCAGCGATCTTGGCATGATCGTAATCGCAGCAGCGGTGTTCGACGATCTGATTGGCTGGATCATCTTTGCCATCGTGCTGGGCATGATGACGCCGGACAATGTGCACGGCATAAACCTTGTGAGCACGATCGGCCTGGTGCTGCTGTATGTCGTATTCATGCTCACGATCGGCCGGTGGGTCATTCACTGGATCCTGCCGTGGATTTTGGCGCGAACCAGTTGGCCAGCCGGCGTCTTGGGATTCGTCATGACGCTGGCGATGTTCGGCGCAGCGTTCACCGAGTGGGTGGGCATTCATGCGGTTTTCGGCGCATTCATGGTTGGCGTAGCGGTGGGTGATTCGCCGCACTTTCGTCAGTGCACGCGCCGCACAATCGATCAGTTCGTCTCCTCAATATTTGCACCGCTGTTTTTCGCCAGCATCGGCCTGTACGTCGATTTCGTGCAGTACTTTGACTGGATGCTGGTGCTGGCGGTGCTTGCAGTCGCCACCGTCGGCAAGGTGCTGGGCTGCGGACTTGGAGCGCGTGTTGCCGGTGTTCCGTGGCGCGAGTCATGGGCGATCGGCGTGGCGATGAACGCGCGCGGCGCGATGGGCATCATTCTGGGCCTGCTCGCGCTGCAGTATCGCGCCATCGACGAGCGCATGTTCGTAGCGCTGGTGATCATGGCGCTGGTGACATCAATGCTCAGCGGCGGCCTGATGCTGCGCGTTCTGCAGCGCAAAACTCCGCGCCGGTTCATTGATTACCTGCATCCGCGCGGCTTCGTGCCGCAGTTGCAAACCACCACGCGCGAAGGGGTGATTGCTGAACTGGCGCAGGCGGCAGCCGCAGCGACCCACCTTGACGCTGCAACCATCAAAGAGGCGGTCATTCAACGTGAACGCATGATGCCGACGGGATTGGGATTGGGCGTCGCCGTGCCGCACGCCCGGCTCAGCGAGTTGAATCGGCCCGTGGTCTGCATGGGCCTGTCGCGCGAAGGCATTGAATTTGAAGCGCCCGATGACCAGAAAGCACGAATTATCTTTCTCATCCTCACGCCGCTGCACGATGACGGCGCGCAGCTTGAGATTCTCGCGGACATCTCGCGGAGGTTTCTCGATCCAACGGTTCGTGAAGGTAGCCTGCGCGCAAGCAGCTATCACGAGTTCCTGGCGCTGCTGCGCACTGGGGAACCCCACGGAGATCTCACCCGTGAGCATCGCTGACGAGGCCTGCTGAATTCCGCACAGCGGTCTGGCAATCAATCTGTCGGCGCGGTGTGTTCGATCAGCCAGTCAAGGCGACACACCTCCGCCAGATTACGAACCGTTGATGAGGGCGAAAGCTCCAGTTGAATCGAATCGGATTTTGCCAGGCGGTATACCGCGACCAGACACGCCATCAGCTTGGTGTCGGCCGCCTGTACTTTGCGTAAATCGATCCGCATCGATCGATTGCCGCTACCTGCAGCGTGGTGATACCGCATAAACAATTGACGAACCCGATCGCAGGACGTCATATCTGCCTCAGCGCCGATAACACAAGGCGCATCTACCCGCGCAGCATCACTACTGCACTGCGCTGATCGCGTCAGCTTCGCATCCCTGAGGGCGCTTGTCTTCATCTGTCGCCTGGACATCGCCGGCCTCCATACCGGGTGTTGTCCATCCACCGCACATGCAATGTGCCACAACATATGCAAACAGCAAAGCGCGATCGGCGCGGATTTCACCTGATTGCAGCAATAAGCTCAGGCATAGCGAATCGCAGTTGGGTTATCAGCCGTTCTTGCCACGTGATATTCGCCGATGTGGTAGGCTGTGCCGCCGTGATCGCTTTGTCTTGTCAGTGCGATGCGTGTTTCAATCTGCGCCTTCTGCACAAGACGGTCAATCAATTTTCTTTGCGACGTTTCGATCCCCATGCTGCTGTCTGAACTGCAACAACTCATTCGCGATCGCTACTACAGCACCGATGCTGCGCGAGGCGCGCCCGCGACGTTTCTGTGGTTTGCAGAAGAAGTCGGCGAGCTGGCACACGCCATCGGGCGGCATGAGCGAGGCGACGCTGACCGAGCCAACCTGCAAGAAGAATTCGCCGATGTTCTCGCCTGGCTTACCACGCTTGCCAATATTCTCGATGTAGACCTGACCGAAGCGGTACGCACCAAGTATCTGCAGGATGGCGGGCCGAAAGGCACGAAGTAACAGAGCGTCTTTGCTCACTGTCGTATACCGCGGGGTTCAGAAGGGAAATTGCGGGCGGAGTTCCGAGGGGGAGGGGTTCGGGGGTCAAAGGTTGGAGGGGGATTCCAAACCAGTCAATCAATTACTCAATCGCTGAACTACTTTGTCACGAATCGCATCCATCTTTGCTGACCTTCGCTCGCAGTCACGGCCTGCGCTGATGCCTTTCATCACAGCTGGCTATCCAACGCTGGAGATAACACAGCAGGCGCTTCCCGCTTTGGAGCAAGCCGGAGCGTCAATTGTGGAACTCGGCATTCCCTTTTCAGACCCGATTGCCGACGGACGGGTCATCGCAGCGTCGATGCACGAAGCGCTTCGCGCCGGCGTCACGCCGCGAATGGTCTTTGAGATGGTGCGGCGCGTTCGGCCGCATACAAAACTCGGGCTTGTCGCCATGGTCAGCGATTCCATCGTCACGCGCATGACGCCGGAACGATTCGTCGCTGAGGCTTCTGAAGCAGGCATCGACGGCCTGATCGTGCCCGATATCGATCTTGAAGCCGCCAAACCTCTGGCGGAAATCGCCCACAGGCATGACATCACTTTGACGCTGCTCATCGCTCCCACCACCGCCCCTGAGCGCATCGGCCGGATTACTGCCTTGTGCAGCGGGTTTATCTATCTGCTGGCTCGCGTGGGGATCACCGGCGAATCCGATAAGGTAAACCTGTCCGACATCGCCCAGCGTGTGCAGTTGATTCGCAGTGTGTCCAGCCTTCCCATCGCGGTCGGCTTCGGGATTACCACGCCCGAACATGTGGCGGCAGTCACGCAGCACGCCGATGCAGCGATCGTCGGATCGGCTCTGGTACGCCGCATGGGCGAGGCAGCCGACCCGGTTGCTGCAGCAGCGGACTATGTGCGACAGCTTGCTGCCCCCCTTCTTCGTTCCACCTGATCTTTCTCCCCCCTTCCTGCCCAGCTCCCGCCGATGTGAGCTGAGGACGCGATGCGTGGCAAGGGGTGAGGAGTAAGAGGGGGCGACGTTTCGGGCTTCTCACGCCTCATTCCTCGCCCTGATGCGACGTCCAAGGCTGCGTGTGTGTAAGGTTTGCGTTCGCCGACGGGCGCACATAACAGGGAAACAGCAGCAGTATGAATAATCGCGGCTCATGCCTGCTCGATGCATGACAGCTTCGATTGCACCCCCTGCCTGCTGATTGAAGATGAATTGAGAGCAAAACAAAAAAAAATCATTGCCATAACGGCAACGAATCTCGACATCCCCTGCATATGCTTGTACTTTTTCAGCGACGGCCTTGCAGAGCGGCCAGAGCTGGAGATACTCACAACGCAGCGCCGGCTGACCGCAGCGTCTCGCCCCTCCGCATGGCCAGCTGAGCCGCACGTCAGTTCTTTTCTGCCTGCCCGCCACGCCACCTCTTTGCCCCATCATCACGACATCCTGCTCCCCGTTCTGAGTTCGCCGAGGCCTCCTTATGAGTACCGTTCGTCGTAATCCTTGTATCACGTCGGATACCCCTTCTATGGATCAATCCTCCGCAGACGTCTCCTCCTCACTCGCCGACTTCACCAGCGCAGAGTACGGCTCATGCACCTTCACCGGTGACGTGATGCTTAAACACCTCCCGCCGGATGTGTTCGAAAAACTCCAGCGCACCATGACCAAAGGCCTGCCCCTGGACCCCGCCATCGCCAATACCGTCGCCACGGCGATGAAGGAATGGGCCATCGAGAACGGCTGCACTCACTACTGCCACTGGTTCCAACCCCTCACCGGATCCACCGCCGAGAAACACGACGCCTTCATCCGGCCCGACGGCAACGGCGGAGCAATCGCCACATTCTCCGGAACCGAACTCATCCGAGGCGAGCCAGACGCTTCATCCTTCCCCTCCGGCGGCATCCGTGACACCTACGAAGCCCGCGGCTACACCGCCTGGGACGCCACCAGCCCCGCATTCATTCTTCGCAACAACGGCGCTGCCACGCTGTGCATCCCCACCGTGTTCGTCTCCTGGACCGGCGAGGCTCTGGACAAAAAAACCCCCCTGCTGCGCTCCATCCAGGCCATCAACGCCCAGGCGATGCGAATCCTCAAGTTCTTCAATGCCGACAAAGGCGTCTCGTACGTCGCCACCACGCTTGGCTGCGAGCAGGAATACTTCCTGATCGACGAGAAGTTCTACAACGCCCGACCGGACCTCCGCATCTGCGACCGAACCCTCATCGGCGCACACGCCCCCAAGGGCCAGCAGATGCACGATCATTACTTCGGCTCCATCCCCGAACGCGTACTGACGTTCATGCACGAAGTCGAGCGTCGACTGGTTGAGCTCGGCGTGCCCGTCGCCACGCGCCACAATGAAGTGGCTCCGGGCCAGTACGAGATTGCCCCGGTCTTCGAACACGCCAATGTCGCAGCCGACCACCAGATGCTCATCATGCACGTCCTGCAGACCACTGCTCCCCGCCATGGCCTGCGCTGCCTGCTGCATGAAAAACCCTTCGCAGGCGTCAACGGATCGGGCAAACACAACAACTGGTCGATGGTGACCGACACCGGACTCAACCTGTTGGATCCGCTGGAAGAAACGCACAGCAACCTGCAGTTCCTGGTATTCCTGTGCGCAGTCATGCGGGCCGTCGATCTGCATGCCGACTTGCTCCGTGCCGCAATCGCCTCGGCCGGCAACGATCATCGCCTGGGCGCAAACGAAGCCCCGCCCGCGATCATCTCCATTTTCATGGGCGAAATGCTTTCCGACATTCTCGACCAGCTTGAAAACGGCGAGATGAAATCGACGAAGAAAGGCGGGCTGCTGAGCCTTGGCGCCAACACCCTGCCGCAGATCCCGCGGCACTCCGGCGACCGGAACCGCACTAGCCCCTTCGCCTTTACGGGCAACAAGTTCGAGTTTCGTGCGGTCGGCTCCAGCGCCGCGGTGGCCTGGGCTGCCACGGTGCTCAACACGATCGTCGCGGAGAGCATCGATTACATCGCCACGCAACTGGAAGAGCAAGCAGGCCAGAACCCCTCCCCGGCCAAGCAGGAGCAGGTGGTCAAGGCTGTGTTGAAGGACGTCGTCACCAAGCATCGGCGCATCGTGTTCGACGGCGACAATTACTCCGCCGAGTGGTATGCCGAGGCCAAGAGGCGCGGCCTCTCAAACCTGCGATCCGCTGCCGAGGCGCTGCCCGCACTTCGTTCCAAGGAAGCCCTTGAGCTGTTCAGCAAATATGGCGTGCTCAGCAATCGCGAGCTTGAAGCCCGCGTGGAGGTGCTGACTGAGTCATACATCAAGACCTTGGGCATCGAGGCGCGCACGCTGATCTCCATGCTCAAGCAACTGGTGCTGCCCGCAGCGCTGCGCTATCAGACCGAGCTTGCCGAAGCCGTTGCCGCCACGCAAAGCGTCGGCCTGGAGTGTCCCGACACCATCGCGCAGCTGCAGCAGATGATCGATCTGATAAGCGAATTGCGGCTCGCAACCCGGGCCGTTGAAGAAGCTGCGACTCATCAGGTTGATGACCTGCAGAAACAGGCTTTGTATCTTCGCGAGCACCTTTTGCCCGCCATGGAACGCGCCCGAGTCGTCGCTGACACGCTTGAATCTGAGATTCCCAGTGATCTCTGGCCGCTGCCGACCTACGCCCAGATGCTGTTTGTGCGGTAACGCTGCTGCAGCAGCCGCTGCTGCTGTGTATGGCTGCACCGTATCGTCATGCTGAGCGTTCAGGTACGCTGGTGCGATGCGAGTGATTCGATTTCGAGCCGATGACGGCCGTGTGCTGCATGGCGAAGCACAGGGCGATGATGCGGATTGCGCGCTGGTTCTCGCCGGTTCCATTGCCGATGGCTTTGAGCGCACCGGCGAACGCGCCAGGGTCGTGGAACTGCTTGCGCCGCTTGAGCCGCGTGAAATCATCTGTATCGGCCGCAATTATTGCCGCCCTGACGCTGCGTCTGATGACGGCCGAGACAAGCAGGATGTCGCCTCATCGCATTCCCCTTCCTCGCCGTCGCTGCGTTCCGATGATGCTGCCCTTGAGGTTTTCCTCAAGCCTGCCTGCGCGCTGCAGGGGCCCAATCAGCCCATTCACCTGCCTTGCTTCGAAAACATCAATCCGCAGCTCGACTGCGAAGGCGAATTGGCGATCGTCATCGGCAAGCGTGCCTGTAAAGTTTCAGAAGCTGGCGCGATGCAGTGCATCTTTGGCTACACAATCGCCAACGACGTGACCGCACGTCATTTTCAAACCCCTGCCGGCCCTCCGCTATGGATGCGAGGCAAGGGGTTCCCCAGCTTTTGTCCGCTCGGTCCGGCAATTGTCACGCGCGATGAAATCGCTGATCCGGATGCTCTGGCCATACACACGCGAATCAACGGCCAAGTGGTTCGTTCCGGCAACACCAGGCAGATGATCCGCAGCACGCGGCAAATCGTCGCCGCTCTCAGCCGCCATATGCCGCTGGAACCGGGGACGGTTCTCCTCACCGGCTCTCCGCAGCCGATTTCGGGCGTTTCCCGCGATCTGCAGGCCGGCGATCGTGTCGAGATTGAAATTGCTGGCATCGGCCAACTGCAGAACTTCATCCAATAACCCCCAGCCGCTCTCAAAACCCTCGCAGCAACTTGGCAGTTCAGTTTGGTTTCCCCGCACGACTGTGGTATCCTTCGGGGTTTCCTAATAGGCACTGAATGCACTGATACATTCCACTCCGGGGCTTTATTTGGAAGAGCACCATGTCCCAGGCGACCGTAACCAACGAAGCGACCACCAACCAGGTCAAGATTGAAGATGTCGGTCCGGCCCGCAAGCGGCTCGTCATCACCATTCCCGCAGAGACGATCGACGAAAAACTGCAGGAATCGATGAGCACCCTCGCAGCGGAAACCGTCCTGCCGGGCTTCCGGAAGGGCAAAGCCCCCAGGCAGTTGCTGGAGCGACGCTTCGGTGATTCGGTCCGCACGGAAACGAAAAACCAGCTGATCGCCAGCGCGTACGCTGCTGCCATCGAAGAACACAACCTCAAGCCGGTGGGCGATCCCGAGCCGGTTGGAGCAATGGACGAGCTGAAGCTCGAGCCGGGCAAGCCGCTGGAGTTCGCCATCGAGGTCGAAGTGGTGCCGACGTTCGATCTGCCGTCGTTCGACCAGATCGAGATCAAAAAGCCCATGCTCGAAATCACGAACGAGCATATTGAAGCGGAGATGAAGCGGCAGCAGTACATGCACGGCACTGCCCACGAAATCAGCAGCGATTTCCAGGAAGGCGATCGCCTGCTGGGCTTCGCCAGCGTGGTGAAGAATGACGAAGCTGAGCCGTTTTTCCGCCAGGACAACGTACTGGTTCTCTTCCCCGGCGAAGCGGAAGGCGGCCGCGGACAGGTGCTCGGCCTGATGATCGACGGCCTGCGCGGCTTGCTCGAGGGCAAGAAGGTCGGCGACACCGTTACCATCGAAACCGTTGGCCCCGAAGCCCACGAGCTTGAAGACATCCGCGGCGCGAAGCTCGTCATCACCTTTGAAATCCGCAAAGCCGAACGCATTGAGCCGGCCTCGGCCGAAACCGTCGCTGAACGCTACGGCATTCCCGGCGTGGATATTCTCATGGAGCAGATCAAGCTCGCTCTGGAGCATCGCCGCGATAACGAGCAGGCTGCTGCGATGCGCGAGCAGGCTGTCTCACAGCTTGCTGATCTGGTCGAATTCGAGCTGCCCGAGAAGCTCTCGGCCCAGCAGGCTGCACGCAATCTTGAGCAGTATCGGCTTGAACTGCTGTACCGCGGCATGTCGCCTGAGGAAGTTGAGGAGAAGCTTGCGGAGATTCGCAGCGACAGCGAAGCGCAGACGCGCAGGCGACTCAAGCGGTTCTTCCTGCTCAGCCGGCTGGCTGAGCACTTCGGCGTTGAGGTCAACGAGCAGGAAGTCAACGGCCGAATTGCCGCCATTGCAGCCCAGCGGAACATGCGGCCGGAGAAACTTCGCCACGAACTGGCCCAGGCTGGACGCCTTGGCGAGGTGGCCCGCCTGATCCGCGACGAAAAAGCAGCCGACCGGCTTGTGGCGCAGGTCAAGCAGGTTGAAATCTCGGCAGAAGAGTGGAACAAGAGCTTCAACCAGAAGAACGCTTCTGATGCAGAAGCCTCGAAAGCGACCGGAAGCGCCAAAAAGAAGACCAGCAGCAAGAAGAAGACCAAGACGACCGACGAGGCCGGCGGAGCTGATTCCTGAAACGGGAACGGGGGATAAGCCCGTGAAGTGAGTGAAGGAGTGAGAAGTGAGGGATGACGACCTACCCGGCGCTTCTTTCCTCACTACTCCACTCCTCACGCTGATGGAGTGGCCGACGACATGATGCAGATGAGCTGCCTGTTCGGTGCTGCTGCGATATCTGCGATATCGTCACCGGGCGACCGGAGTAGTCAGCTGTTTTCCAGTGTCCTGCCATGGCTGCTGCTGTTGATAGTGGTTGTGATTGTCGGCGGGGTGGTGATGTTGCTTGTTCGGCGATGGTTCACCAGCGAGAGCAGCAGGGAGACCATTGGATTTACGCTGCAGGATTTGCGGAATCTTCATGCTGCAGGCGAATTGTCCGATGAAGAATACGAACGAGCCCGAGCAAGCATGATCGGACGTTTGCAGTCGCCCTCACCCTCATCCCCACCCCAGAAAAAGCCCCCTGAATCACCCCCGGAATCGCCCGCGCCCTCGGACACACCGCCCGGTAACGCTCCCCGGATGCCAGATTGATTTGCCCGAACTGCTAGACCTGCGTCATTGGTGGGGCAGAATGTATGGAGCCGGCTCGGAATCGCCTTTCGCGTCTTTAGACGCTCGAACCATAACCCGATACACTTGGCATTCATCCGCACCATGCCGCTGGGGCGCATGCCTGTCGCAAGTGTTTCGCCTTGAGGAAGTTATGAGCAACACCAGGAAGCCAGATCCGCTTCACAGCCCTGTTTCGTCAAACGTGCCTGCTGTCAATGCTGCCGCTGCCGCCTCTTCCGCCCCTGGCAATGGGAGCGGAAACCCTGGCCGCCGTGGCGGTCCATCGAAAACCAACGATGGCGGATTTGGCGGCAGTGGTTCCGGAGGTGGGGGCGGCGGTGGCGGTGGTGATTCCGGCGGCGGAAGCGGGGGCGGCTCCGGAGGTGGCGGAGGCGGGTTTCGTGGTCGGAAGGTCACGACCTGCAGTTTCTGCGGCAAGACCAGCCGCGAGGTTGGGCCGATGGTCGAAGGGCCTAACGACATCTACATCTGCTCCAACTGCACCGACCTGTGCCAGAACATCTTCCGCCAGGAGCGGCGACGCGTTTCCAGCGCCCGGCCGCTGTTTTCGGCGATCCCCTCGCCCCGGCAGATCAAGGAATTCCTCGATCAGTACGTGATCGGCCAGGATCACGCCAAGAAGGCTTTGTCGGTGGCGGTCCATAACCACTACAAGCGCCTTACGCAGATCGATAATGAGGATTCGCCGGTTGAACTGGACAAATCTAACGTTTTGCTCATCGGACCAACCGGCACGGGCAAAACGCTGCTGGCCAAGACCCTTGCGCGGATTCTCAACGTGCCGTTCGCCATCGGCGACGCCACCACGCTGACTGAAGCGGGCTATGTGGGCGAGGACGTGGAGAACCTGCTGCTAAAGCTGCTCCAGGCTGCTGATTACGATCTGGAAGCCGCGCAGCGAGGCATCATCTACATCGATGAAATCGACAAGATCGGCAAGACCACGCACAACGTTTCGATCACCCGCGACGTCTCCGGCGAAGGCGTGCAGCAGTCGCTGTTGAAGATGCTCGAAGGCACGATCTGCAACGTGCCCCCGCAGGGCGGCCGCAAGCACCCCGAACAACAGTACATTCAGATGGACACCAGCCACATTCTGTTCATCTGCGGCGGCTCGTTCGTGGGCATCGACGACATCATTCGCAAGCGCCTGGGCAAGCAGCGCATCGGGTTCTCTGCTGATCCAATCATCGATCAGTCAGATCGACAGAAGGCCGCGGAACTGCTCGCGCAGATCACGCCCGAAGACGTGCTGCAGTTCGGACTGATTCCCGAGCTTGTCGGCCGCCTGCCGATCATCTGCCCGCTCATGCCGCTCACGCGCGAAGCGATGATCCAGATTCTCACCGAGCCCAAGAACGCCATCGTGCGCCAGTATCAGCATCTGTTCAGCCTTGAAGGCGCCAAGCTGGAGTTCACGCCCGATGCACTGGATCTGCTTGCGGAACGTGCGATGAAACGCGACACCGGCGCCCGTGCGCTGCGTGCGGTGCTCGATGAATACATGCTCAACATCATGTATGACCTGCCCGAGCGCGACCGCTCCGGCATTACCTACATCATCGATGCCGACGCAATTGAAAACAACCTTTCACTGGATGAAATCCCGCAGCGAAAGGCCAAGGAATCGGCGTAAGCGCAACCGCTGATCGTTTTCACACAGGCAGCTTGCCAGCCGTGAGCTGTGCTGCGCGATCAACGTGCCGCGCTGCCAGAAGCGAGCATGCATGTGGTGCACATGCGCTGTTGCGCCATATTCAGCTGATGGCGCCGTAGCAGATGCTGTGTGCTGCGCACTCGGCTGTTGTGTGGGCACGAATACACGCGTCGAAATATCCGTCGGAAAGCCGGTCGATCGACAGCGCCATACCGCTGCAAGTTATTCATGCGTCAATGTCAGCGTCATCACCATCAGCGCATCATTATCCATCATTCATCGCGCATCGGGAGATGATCGATCCATGACCTTCTCACGATGTCTCTTCGAGCGTGAATCCGATCTTGACCGTGACCTGCCAGTGAGCGACTGAACCATTTTCGATGTGGCCGCGCGCTTCGGTTACTTCGAACCACCGCAGATTGCGCAGCGTCTTCGCAGCGCGGTTGATTGCATTGCGCACCGCATCTTCCATTGATGTTGCGGACGACCCGACCAGTTCAGTCACCTTGTAAATGTGATCAGCCATTTCAATCGCTCCGTCGTAGTCATCGTGCCTGGGTGTACAAGCAAGTCAGTACGCACGCGAGCGGACATTGCCCAAAGCTCGCAACAATGCCGTCGTTGCACCATCATTCAAAGGCGTTCTGCAGATCAATCAACATGAGAAACGCACTGGAAACAGTTGAGGTGACCCGCACAAGTGTCTGTATTGCACAATGGCAGAGCCAGAGCGTGTGAAGCATGCAGCGCGCTCTGCTGCAGTGTGCTTCATATCACCAGACGCCTACAATCGGTGTACTGTATTTGATCGCTTTCTGACTGATCTTCTGGATTTCAGCTCATGTTCGGATTCAAGCGCTGGCGGCGAAATCGCCTGCGCCGCAAACCGTTTCCGCCCGCCTGGCGAGCGATTCTTGAGCAGAACCTGCCGATGTATCGCCTGCTGCCCGAACATGATCGGCTTGAACTCGAGAGCCACATTCAGGTTTTCCTGGCGGAGAAATACTTCGAAGGCTGCAACGGGCTTGAAATCACCGATGAAATTCGTGTAATGATCGCAGCCCAGGCCTGCATGCTTCTGCTGCATCGCGACACCGATTACTACCCGGGCATGAAAACGATTCTGGTGTATCCGGACCGCTACGTTGCAACCAGCCGATCCGTCGGACCAGCCGGCGTGGTGACCGAAAGCCAGGATGTAAGGCTGGGCGAATCGTGGCATCGCCTCACCGGCTCGGGCGGGCCGGTGGTGCTTTCATGGCGCAGCGTGCAGGAAGGCGCAGCAGACATTTACGACGGCCACAACGTGGTACTACATGAATTCGCGCACCAGCTCGATGGCGAAACCGGTGGCATGGACGGCGCTCCGGCTTTGCCCGTGCATTCGATGTACGTGCCCTGGGCGCGTGTGCTGGGGCGCGAATATCAGTCGCTGCTTGATGATCTTCGCATGGGCAGGCCGACGGTGCTTCATCCATACGCTGCGAAAAATCCCGCTGAATTCTTCGCGGTGCTCACCGAGGTTTTTTTCGAAAAACCGCTCCAACTGCGTTCGAAGCATCCCGAGCTTTATGAGCAGATGAAGCAGTTTTATCAGCAGGATCCTGCAGCGCTGCGCGAGCAGTACGGGCAAATGCAGCAGCAACAGGACAACGTGCCGAATCACTCCGAGCAGCGGTTCTGACCTGAAGCAATAAGTCAGAAGACCTCCGCAACGCGGCCTGCAGCTACAGCAAACGATCCCGAATCGTGCTGCGCATTGCACGGCTGCATGACTGCACAACTGCACGGCGGATCACGCGCAGAAAAAACAGGACGGCGCGGCTCATGCCGCGCCGCCTGTTGCACAAACGCAAGCAGCCAAAAGAGAACGCATGAATACAAATGCACGGTCCAAGAGGCGCAATGTCGGGATCACGTCAGCGACAAATCGATCATTGCGCAATTATTGCATTTGTCCGCATTCATCCTTTGAAAGATGCGCCAGCGCTCATCGTTACATCACGGATTGCCTTTCGCTGTTTAATGCACGCGCGATGTGGCACGGTTGGGTGTTACAAAGAGCGTGTTGCACGACGAGTTCAGCACATCGCACAAATCATCAGCCCGGCGCTGCAGATCGTTGAAATCACGCCGCACCGCACCGTCAAATCCAGGTGGCGGACAATCCGGATCGTTGACGTTGATGATGCCGGTGAGAAATGCCGACAGCCCCGACTCGCTGTTGTGCGGCCTGGGATCGACGTGCGTGAATCCCGTCAACGTCTCGTCCAGGTGGCATCCATTGCAGGTGTTGAGCGCCAGAATGTGACGAACTTCAGTGGATTCAAACACCGGCACGCGCCACAAGGTTCCGTCAGCCAACGATGAGCCGGCAAGCAGCGGATTGCCGTTATGAATAGCAGGCATATTGTGCCGGCGCAATGTGAGGTCAAGCAGATCGTCCTCGACGTAATCGGTCAGCACAAACGTATTGGTCAACGAATTGTCAGGCGTTTGAGCCACGGTGGTCTGCACGAGCTGCGCATTAGGAAGCCCGCGCAATCTGAACTCGCGCAGCTCCCACGGACCGGTAAAGTGAATTTCATTGGTGCGCAATTGCGACAGCGCGCTGCGGTTGGGGCCGTGAGGATTGACGTGCGGCCCGGCGAACATGTCGGTGATCTTCTGCAGATGATGATTGAATGCGCTGTTGTGGTTTCCAAAGGGCAATGAACCAAGCTCATGCCAAAGGGTGGCCCACTTCTTGACGTCCTCGCAATCATTGGCGAGCAGGTGGTACTCGAAGATGACCGTAAACTGCAGCGGACTCCATGTATCCGGGTTCGGCAGCGGATCGATTGGCCCCGGATCGGGAATGTGCAACGCGCAGAACACAAATCGGCCTTCGCCCGCAGTGAAGGTCGGTGAGTCTTGCCGCAGGTCAAGGCGATTGACGATCGCACACAGCCTGAACGGCGCAATGCGCATGTTCAGCACACCGCCTGGCCCGACGCCGCTGGCCTGTTCCCATCGCCTGATGAAATCCGTAACCCTGAACGTGGGCGCAACATCACGGCTTGCAACGGAAAAGCCGTTGATGGTGAGGTTGGTTTGATAGTGTTGCAGCCATCTGCGAACGAAGTTCGACAGCGCAACCGGGTTATCGTCAATTGAGTTGAACCCCGCTGCCGACGCCATAAGTTTGCCGAAGGTCCATGCACCGTTGGCGTGGGGCGGTGCGCCGGGCGTATCCCATCGCGTGCGCCAGATGTCGTTGACGACGCACAGTTCGGTAATCAGAAGTTCCTTGTTGGGCACAATGCTGCATGTGCCGATGGGCGGATCGGGCGGACAATTAATTTGTTGTTGCGCTGAGGTCGTTGTGGCAACGGCGAACATCGGCACAGCGATCGCCGCTGCACGCATAACTCCAAACAGTCGATGCGTAAACATACCAATCCCCTTTCGGATTGCCGGCCCGGGCAAATCACATATTGAGTTTGTCAGATCGAACCGGAAAAAAGACCCGAAATCAGCGCCATCAATTGGGCCGCGTTTGATGTGCTGGCTCCGGAATGCGCCAACCATCCCCCCGCCAACACACTGTGTAGTGTAAACGATGCAGCGATGTGTGCAAATCAATATTTTTATTCGCCCCGACCAATGCGGCGACATGTCCGCGAGGTTTTCAGACAACCTGTTGCGTCGCCGATGCTGCGCCAATAATCCAGCGTGACGTTTCTCTCACCCTGGACCGCGTTGCTTGCTGCTGCAGCAGCCATCCCCCTGCTGCTGTTGCTGTACGTTCTGCGCCTGCGTCGTCAGCGGCTGCGGGTACCGAGCACCCTGCTGTGGCAGAAATCATTTGAAGACCTGCAGGCCAACGTACCGTTTCAGCGGCTGCGGTGGTCGCTCCTGTTGGCGATTCAGCTTCTGCTGCTGCTGGCGTTGCTGCTCGCCTTGGCCGACCCAGTAGTGCGGGGTGATCTGGGAGCAGCCTCTCGCATCGTGCTCCTGATTGATCGCAGTGCATCAATGAATGCTCTTCTTTCTGCTGATGAAGCGGGCGATGGCAGAGCATTGACCCGGCTCGATGCTGCCAAACAAACCGCATTGGAACTTGTCGATCGACTTGGCCGCTCCAGCGAACCGGGTCAGATGATGGTGATCGCGTTCGGCTCGCAGCCGCAGGTGGTCAGCACCTTTCAATCCGATCGCGGGCTGCTTCGCAACGCCATCGCAGCCATCGAGCCGACCGACGAACAGGCCGACCTGGAAGCCGCATTGCAACTTGCCAGTGCGTTCGCCAGCGGACGCGAAGACCCCGCCGAACAGCCGCCCGATGTCGTGCTGCTTTCTGATGGCGTGCTGGCGGGCGGAATCCCGGCAAACGCGTCGTTTCGACTCACCGCCGGCAACTTTCGCTTTGTGCAAGTTGTGCCTGATCTCGAAGATCCCGCCATGTCGAACAACGTTGGCATTGCTGCCTTCAGCGTGCGACGAGATTACGAAGACCCGGCACGCGTGCATGTGTTCGGCCGATTGATCAATGCCGGTACACAGCCTGTCACCACCGTCGTCACGCTCTTTGTCGATGGCCAGCCGGCCGCAGCAATTCGTGTCACCGTACCTGAAGCTGGTGAGAGCGGCCCAGGCGAAGCGTCCGTGACGCACACGCTGGACCTGCCAACTGGTGCGACGCTGCTTTTGCGGCATAACCATCCCGACATTCTGCCCGCCGATGACGTGGCGTCGCTGGTGCTCGCCCCGCCCATGCAGCCGCGGATCGCGCTGGTGCAGCCGGGCGGTGCAGCTGGACCGGAGCCGACCGGCCCCGATGCATGGTTGCGTGATCTGTTAACAGCACTGGAGCCGCAGCAATTGACGGTGCTGTCGCCTGAGGCCTATGCCGCATTGGACGCCCAGCAGCTCAATTCCGCCTCGCTGTACGACCTGATCGTATTTGATCGTGTTTCGCCTTCGAGGCTGCCAGCCATTCCAACGCTGACCTTCGGTGCGGTGCCGCCTGGCCTGAGTGCTGTGGAACCCTCCTCTGAAGGTGGGCGGTACATACTGAGCTGGGATCGGCAGCACCCGCTGATGCGGCAGGTCTCACTGGACACCATTGTGTTTGCCGGTTTTGGCGGCTATGAGCTTCCCGTGGGTGCGACGCCACTGGCATTTGGTCCCGATGGTCCCGTTATTGCGGTGCTGCGTACACGCGGTGCACGTCACATCGCGGTTGGATTTGAAATGGCACGAAGCAACTGGCCGCTGCATGTCAGCAGTGCGGTGTTTCTGCAAAACGCATTGGACTATCTCACGCTGGCCGATTCGAGTCAGACCGGACTGGTGCATCGGCCCGGCGATCCGGTTTCGGTGCGGGTGGGCGAAACGCAGGAACTGCACATTGAAGGACCGGTCGAATACCGCATGGCTGTGCAGCCAAATTCAACCGTAACGCTGCCGACGATCCGCAGAGCGGGCGTGTACACCATTCACGGAGCCATCCCGCCGCAGGATGTATTGGCCGTCAGCGTGTTGAGCGATTCTGAATCGGATATCCGCCCCCGCTCCAGCGTGCCGGTGAATGCCGAGCCTGCCCAAGGGCGTAGCGTGAGCGATACTGCTCCGCTGCCGATCTGGCCGTGGCTGATCGGTCTGGCGTTCGCACTGGCGGTGCTGGAATGGCTGGTGTACTGCCGTCGTGCCCGCGGCGTCTGAAGCCCGGCAACATCCTTCCGAGTTGCTGCAATGACAAAAGACCGTACCCTGTTGCTGTTCGCATCAATCAATTGAATGAACACTGAGGAGCAGGTCATGCGTAACGGGTTTGAATGGATCGTCATTGCTGGTGTCGTTGCGACTCTGGGATTCGAATCGCCTGCATCCGCACAGCGGGACGTCACTGGCATGGCGTCGCAACGCCAGCATTCGGAGATCCACTTCCAACTCGGCGGCGGTTATATCCATCAATTCAACGCCAACATCGACGAAGGGGGCGATTTCGACGTCAATCGATTCAGCACGTCGCTTGCCGCACGCACACGCCTGACCGAGGATGTGAGCCTCTCACTGCAGTTCAACTACAACTTTGATGATTACGACTTCGGCGGCACCGCACTGGGCGTGAACAACCCCTGGAGCGATATTCATACCATCGCGTTCGGTGCGATACTCTCCGCCAGCCTCTCAAACGAATTCGACGTCTTCGGCGGACCGGTCTTCCAGTTCTCACGCGAATCCGGTGCGGACTGGGGCGATTCGATCATCGCCGGCGGCATCCTCGGCGGAAGCTATCACTTCAACGATCAGCTCACGATCGGCGGCGGCATCGGCGTGGTGTCGCAAATCGAAGACAGTGCATTGGTGTTCCCCATCATCATCATCGACTGGCAACTCACCGATCAACTGCGTCTTTCCAGCCGCGGCACCGCCGGCAGCGGCGGACAGGCAGGGCCGGCCTTCACCGGCGTGGAACTGATCTGGGAACCGGGCGGCGGCCTTGATTTCGCAATCGGTGCAGCACGCAACTACGCCCGCTTCCGCCTCGAAAACGATAATGTCGGCCAGGATGAAAGCATCCCCTTCTGGGTCCGAGCCGGCTACCAGGCCTCGCCGGAAGTACGGTTCGACGCTCTCGTCGGCGTCACGGCGTTCGGCGAACTGAAGCTGGACGATGCAGGCGGCAGCCGACTGGCCAAGGAAGATTACGATTCCAGCCCGTTCATCGGCATCTTCGGCAGCGTGCGTTTCTGATTGCCTGAAACGCCTCTGCAAGCACAAGCAGCCTCGCTCATCATGACATGATGATGATGCTGCTCATCATCTCATCATGATCATGACGATGATGCACCGTCGTCTTCGAGCAGTCGCACAACCATGATCGACCGTGCTTCAAGGCACACGGTATCGCCGCTTGCATAGCGTTCGCTGGCTTCTTCCGCAATACGCCGCGTATCGAACTGATGAGCGGCCGGCCGACCACTGCGTTCGATCTCCTTCAGCGTGCGTCGAAGTTCCAGCAGCGACACGACAATCCTCGCCAACGCCGCGAGCGATTCACGCTGCTCGTCGGTCAGCTCACGCGGCTGATGATCAGCAACGCATAACGTGCCGATGGCGTGGCCACGCGGCGTCAGCAGCGGTGCACCAGCATAAAAGCGTATGTGCGGCTCCGACGTCACCAGCGGATTGTTCGCAAACCGTGCATCGGTTGACGCATCGGGCACCACCATCACCTCCGGCTGCTGAATGGCGTACGAGCAAAACGCCACGTCGCGAGGCGACTGCTGCATCGGAACGCCCACCTTTGATTTGAACCATTGCCGAGCTTCATCAACCAGGCTGATCATCGCCATGGGCGTCTGACAGATGCCTGCTGCGAGTCTGGTGATGTCGTCGAACGACGGCTCGGGCACCGTGTCGAGCACTTCGTATTCGTGCAGGTCCTGCAGACGCTGTGCTTCTTCCGCAGGCAGCAATTCGCGTACGCCCGGCTCACGCTTCACACGCACCGGCAAACCGTCGGCCGTGTCCAGCACCTTCACCCAATACCTGCCACCCGGCAACGTCGGCAGAACAAATGGCATCTGCGTCTCGTGGGCGTTGAACATGATGCAGAAACTGTCATCAATCAACTGCTCGCCGCGTTCGCCCTGATTGGGGATTTCCTTTCCGTTGAGAAGAACGCCCAGCGACTTGGCGTATCCGCCCAGCCAGTCCGCTTCGCTCATCTCGCCGCCGTCCTGCCGCAGCCATGCAATATCGCTCACGCCGCTGCCGTGGATGCTCCGACCCAGAAAAAATCGGCGTCTGCGGAACACCGGATGCTGCTGACGAAACTGAATAAGACTGGCGACAAACTCCAACAAGTCGCCGTCGGCTCCGGCCCAGTCGAACCACGATATCTCGTTATCCTGGCAGTAGGCGTTGTTGTTGCCGTGCTGCGTGCGGCCGATCTCATCGCCGCCCAGCAGCATCGGAATGCCCTGCGACAAAAACAGCGTCGTGAGAAAATTGCGTCGCTGCCGGGCACGCAGTTCCAGCACCTGCGGATCATCCGTCGGCCCTTCCACGCCGCAGTTCCACGAGCGGTTGTAGTTTTCGCCGTCGCGGTTCTCTTCGCCGTTGGCTTCGTTGTGCTTGTCGTTGTACGACACCAGATCGGTCAGCGTAAAGCCGTCGTGTGCCGTGACGAAATTGATGCTGGCAAACGGCCTGCGTCCCGTGGTTTCGTACAGATCAGAGCTGCCGGTGAGCCGATACGCGAACTCACTGACGGTTTGCGGCTCGCATCGCCAGTAATCGCGTACGCAGTCGCGGTACTTGCCGTTCCATTCCGACCACTGCGGCGGGAAGTTGCCCACTTGATACCCGCCCTCGCCCACATCCCACGGCTCAGCAATGAGCTTGACCTGATTCACCACCGGATCCTGCTGGATCAGATCGAAAAACGCCGACAGCCGATCAACCTCATGCAGACCACGTGCCAGCGTCGACGCCAGATCGAAGCGGAATCCGTCAACGTGCATCTCGGATATCCAGTACCGCAATGAATCCAACATCAACTGCAGCACGTGCGGCTGACGCATGTTGAGCGTGTTGCCAGTGCCGGTGTAATCCATGTAATAACGCGGGTTGTCCGCAACCAAACGGTAATACGCTGCGTTGTCGATGCCTTTCATCGACAGCATCGGCCCAAGGTGATTGCCCTCGGCAGTGTGGTTGTAGACCACATCGAGAATCACCTCGATGTCCGCCTCGTGCAGGGCTTTGACCATCTGCTTGAACTCCTGCACCTGCTGGCCAGCATGCTCAGCACTGGCGTATTCGTTGTGCGGAGCGAAATAGCCGATGGAGTTGTACCCCCAGTAATTGCGTAAGCCGCGTTCAACGAGCTGTGCATCATGAATGAACTGATGCACGGGCATCAGCTCGACAGCGGTCACGCCGAGGCGTTTGAGGTAATCGATGATGGCAGGATGTGCCATGCCCGCATAAGTGCCTCGCAACGCTTCGGGCAGTTCGGGATGCAGCTTCGTCATGCCCTTGACGTGAGTTTCATAAATCACCGTCATGTGTGCCGGCGTGGCAGGCGGGCGATCATTGCCCCAATCGAAATACGGATTGACCACGACCGATCGAGGCACATAAGGGGCACTGTCGGTTTCGCTTTTGACCTCATCGCCTTCTTCAAGCACGTAGGGAAACACCGCAGGGTTCCATTGCACCTGTCCCTCGATCGCCTTGGCGTATGGATCAAGCAGGAGCTTGCTGGGATTGCAGCGATGCCCTTCCGCCGGCGACCACGGCCCGTGCACGCGATACCCGTAACGCTGCCCCGGCTGCAGGTTGGGAACATAACCATGCCAGCAGTAACTGGTCACCTCAGGCAGGTCGACACGTCGCTCCCGGCCATGCTCATCAAACAGGCACAGCTCAACACGCTGGGCCACTTCAGAAAACAGCGAAAAGTTCACGCCCGCTCCGTCGTAGGTCGCTCCCAGCGGATACGCACGACCGGGCCAGATGCTGATCCGACCTTCTTCTGAATCGCCGCCCGACGACCGGGACTGCGTTGTTGCAGCATCCGTTGCTGCACCGCCGCGGTTTGCTTCAGATAACGAGGCGTGTGAGATCATAACGCCCGGTATTCTTCGCTGCCCAGCCAGGCTGCCTGCATGGGAAGATCAAAGCAATCATCACACGGCAAACAAAAGCCCCGACTCCCGACTCAACGCGGCAACAAAACAACAGGAAGGATGCTGCGTTTCCGAAGCCCCACGCCTTGCATTTCGCTGCATTGATCGGTGACGGTGTGCAGCAGGTTGCGGCTTATGACGCAGCCAGTTGGATCGGCTCGGACGGGTCCGGACGCCGGACGGTGAGGACCGGGCACGGGGCATGCCGCAGGATGCGTTCCGCGACGCTGCCCATCAGGAATCGCTCAAGCCCGGTGCGGCCCTGCGTGCCCATGGCGATCAGATCGGCCTGAACGTCCTGAGCTTCCTGCTCGATAATGTCAGCGGGATAGCCCGTCATCGCTTTGGTCGTCACCTTGATCGAATCGCTGCGAAGGCTCGCTGCCAGCGATTCAAGCTGACGCTGAGCGTGGACCTGGGCTTCATCAAGATCGCTTTGCACCCAGACCGCCGCCACCGTCGGGTCGGCATACACCACCGGCGGAGCACAGACGTGCAGCAGCACCAGATGGCCGCCGTCTCCCGCCTGCAGCAGCCGCACCGCCTGGCTGGTGGCCAGGGCTGCTTCTTCGGAAAAGTCCGTCGGCACGAGAATCGTCTTGAACGTCGGCTTTTTCGCTGCATCAGCAGGATGAACCACCAGCACCGGCGTGGAGGCGGTACGCACGATGCGATCAGCGGTGCTGCCCAGCAGCAGCCTGGCGTACCGGGTCAACCCGCGTGAGCCGACCACCAGCAACGCAGCCTTCATGTTCCTGGCTGCATCGACGATCACCTTCGGCGGTTTACCGATGTGGTACTCGCATTCCGCCGGCACGCCCGCAGAGGTGGCGATCGCCATCGATTCAGCAAGCCGCCGCTCGACCGCGTCGGTCACTTTCGTCTGCACCTCAATGTCGCCGCCCGCCACCAGCAAGGGCTCGATCGCATGCACCAGAGCCAATTTGGCCTTCTGCCAGCGTGCGAGATCGACCGCCCAACGCGTGACTGCGTCTGCAGTTTCCGAGAAGTCCGTGGCCACAACGATAATGCGGTTCGTCTGTTGATCCATGGCGTTGCTCCAGGGCTGATCGGAGTGTTGGTGCACGTGCATGATCGCAGCATGCGATGCGATGCGATGGCTGCAAGCCTGCCGGGAATTCACCGCGGTACGCGGTACATAAACCACCTCTTCTCCATCACGCGAACGTGCCTACTGTACACCAACAGTACAATACATGCAGACAAACGTATGCCAGCAGTGCATGGGAACTTCACCCCGTTCATTCAGCGGTTTCATCCCCGCTCTGAGCAGAACGGCTCTGCTCGGTTACACTTTTGTATGTCTATGCTTTTGCTTTGTGGATGCGTCGCTGCCCTGTGCAGTGCTGCGGAGTATGCCCTGCTATGAACAAGCCGCCCATTCGCATTCTGTGTGTCGATGATCACGCCTTTCTGGTCGAAGGTCTGAGTGCTCGCTTTGAACTGGAGCCGGATTTCGAGCTCGTCGGCCGGTTGTCAACTGCTGATAATCTGGTCGAAGAGGCACGCCGCACCCGTGCCCAGATCGTTTTGCTGGATATCGAAATGCCCGGGGCCGATCCGTTCGTGGCGATTGACGATCTTCGCAGAGCGTTGCCCGATGTGCGTGTGGTCATGCTCAGTGCATACATTCGCGACCACTACATCGACGCAGCGTACAAGGCCGGGGCCTGGGGATACTTCTCCAAGGGCGACGACACCAACTCGCTGATCGACGGCATCCGCAAAGTGGCAGCCGGCGAGTTCGCACTCGGCCCCAAAGTGCAGGAACGCTGCCAGCCGCTCAAGGGCGGACGACGCGGCAAATCCCAACTCCCCGCATCCCGGCTGGACCTGCTCACCGCACGTGAACAGGAAGTCCTGCGACTGATCGGCCGCGGCATGTCGCGAAGCGATATCGCCCAGGCTCTCTGCCGCAGCCCCAAAACGATCGACGGCCACCGCGAAATGATCATGAAAAAACTCGACATTCACGATCGAGGCGAACTGGTCCGATTCGCCATCCGCGAAGGCCTGGTGGAAGCGTAACCCCCCACACCATCTCCTTGTTGTT
>CAZNPU010000007.1:62769-124149 GCA_964575335.1 uncultured Isosphaeraceae bacterium
TTTCCCTTGAAGCCATCAAGTGACAACCGGGCGACGACGACGACGACGACGACGATGCTGTTGCTGCAGTTGCAGTTGCTGCTTTCCGGAAACGGAGCGGCGGGCATGACGTTGCTCTCGCTTGCGTTTGCTGCGGGGATCGCTGGCGGCTGGGTTCAGCCGACGCCGCTGGTCACACCCTGGCTCTGGGCTTCCGCCTCCCTACTGCTACTGCTACTGCTGCTGCTGCTACTGCTTGTTGTCTGTGTTGCGACCCTCGTCGTGATCGTGAGGATGAGGATGACAACGACAACGACGCTGCCGTCGCCGCTGCTCCATCGCCTGCCCTTGCCGTCGCGACTGCTGCAACTGCTGCCATTGCTCACGCTCGCAGCTCTGTGCGGCTCGGCGGCAGCCTTCGGCTGTGCGTGGGTGACGCTGCATCAACGCTACACCACTGCGGATGACATTGCGATCTGGGTCAGCCAGCGGGAACGCATGCTCGTTCATGTGGAGGGCGTCGCCCTGCAGTCGCCGATCGTGCGTCCTCGCACCGCCGGTTCGATGGCCCGATTCGACTATCGAAAGCCGGCGACCTATTTCCCCATGCGTATCACCGCGTTGCTCGATCGGCAGGGCAGCCGCGTGCCGATGCGAGGCAAGGTCTTGGTCCGCGTTGACGAAGCGGTCGCCCCGTCGTGTTTTCATGCCGGCGACACGCTGCGTGTGTCGGGCTACCTTGCCTCTCCCGCCCCGCCACACAACCCAGGCGAATTCGATTCCCGTCAACACGCCCATGCACTCGACCAGGCCGGCATCCTCTCCGTGCCGCGACGTGAGTTGCTGACTGTTCTTCCAGTACAGCACAACACGAACACCGTCATCGCCACGCTATTGAACTGGCGTGAACTGCTTCGCCGCCGTGCAAGTGCATGGTTGTTATCGAATCTGCCGGCCACGAACCACACCCAGCGTGACGGACTTCTGGCAAGCCTGATGCTTGGCGAGCGTGAACGCGACATCGACGGCACGCACGATTCGTTTCAACGCGTCGGATTGGCACACATTCTTGCCATTTCCGGATTTCATCTGGGCGTACTTGCGGGATTCGTGCTGATGCTGGCACGGGCGATCTGGGGCCCCAGGCGATGGCACGGCTGGCTGGTGATTGCGATGGTGCTGATCTATCTGTCGCTTGTTGAAGTTCGCATGCCGGTGCTGCGTGCGGGCATCATGACCCTTGCTGCCAGCGTGGGGCTCTTGCTTGGGCGGCGACTGCACGTGGGCGGGCTTGTTGCACTCAGCGGCATGGGGCTGCTGCTGTGGCGGCCGGATGAACTGTTCAACCCCGGCTTTCAGCTCACCTTCGGCGTGGTGCTTGCGTTGCTTCATCTGGCTGGCCCGCTGCAACGCCGGTTGTTCACGCAACGCATCATGCCAGCGGCCGCCACCACCGGCCAGATGCTCGGCACGTGGTGCATCACCGCCCTGTGCGTGTCGATCGTGGCATGGCTGGTGGCCACGCCGATCGGCATGTATCACTTTGGCATGATCGCCATCGTGGGCGTGCCGATGAGCATGATCGCCACCCCGCTCGCTGCACTGCTGCTGATGCTGGGATTTGCCAAAATGCTGCTTACGCTCATATTGCCGAGCGGAGCGATGCTGCTGGGCGTGCCGCTTTCAATCTGTGCTGATGTGCTGCTGACCATTGTGGCAGCGATCGACGGATTGCCTTTGACATGCGTGCATACGCCGCATCCTTCCGCACTCTGGACGATCGCAGCAGTCTGCTGGGCAGTGTGGTTTGCGTTGAGCGTTCGCACGCGAATGCAGTGGTGGATGTTCGGAGGGCTTGCCATTCTGATCGTGTCGCTTATCGCTCCGGCGCAATGGCTGAAGCAGCAGCCTGCCCTGCGAATCGACATGCTTTCGGTGGGCGACGGCTCCTGTTTCGTGCTACGCAGCAGCGGCTGCACGGTGGTCTTTGACGCCGGCTCGAGCACCAACCTCGATGCGGGTAAGCGAACGATCATTCCCGCCATGCGTCGGCTTGGCGTTCGATCGATCGACGCCATCGTGGTGAGCCATCCCGATCTCGATCATTACGCAGCGGTCGCGGAGCTTGTCGATGCCTTTGCGGTCAAGCGAGTGTTTCTGACGCCGCAGTTTCTTGCTGATGCACAGTCGCAACCGCTTGGGCCCGAAGCGCTGGTGCTGCACTCGCTTACCGAATCTCGCGTGGCGGTGATCACCGCAACGGCCGGGTGCGTGCAGCAGTTCGGCACATCCACATGGACGTGGCTGCATCCTGATCCGCAGCGGCTGTATCCGCGGGCGAATGATTCCTCCACCGTCATTCAGATCGAAGCTGCGGGCAGGCGGATGCTTCTGACAGGCGACATTCAGCGTGAAGCCATGGCGGACCTGCTGGCAAACGCCGATGCGATTCGTGCCGACATTGCCGAACTGCCGCACCACGGCAGCTACAGCGATCTGGCTGAGGCGTTCATGCGGAAAGTCGACGCATCGGTGGTGCTGCAATCCACCGGCCAGATGCGCTGGCGGAACGATCGATGGGCAAATGCACTTGATCAATCCACGCGGCTGGTGACCGCCCGCGACGGTGCGTGCTGGGTGGAAATCGATGCAGATGGCTCAATCCGCACCGGGCGGTTTGTTCAGGAACAACCGGAATAGTGCGTGACAGGCGAAACGAACGGAAAACAGTCGTCGCTGCTGCTCCTGCTGATGATTGCCTTCATGTTGTTGCGTCGTTGATGGATGTGCTGGGTGCTGGAGTTCTTGTCGTGTCTTGATCTTGCTTGCTGATGGTCACGCATGCAGACGTGCATGCAGACGTGCATGCACGTCTGCATATCGGGTAAGCCCGCTGGTCGAGGTCGGCACGGTGTGAGACGGTGTGAGATGGTGTGAGACGGTATGGGGCTGCTTTTGGGCCTACAATCGCCACGCCATGAGCGGCGTTGAGCTTCCCGTTATTTCATTGCCCGTGCGTGAGCAGGCGTATTCCTGTCACGGCTGCGGCAACTGCTGCCGCGATTTCACCGTGCAATTGCGGGAGCAGGACATCGCCAAGCTGCAGCAGCAGAACTGGGAACGCACGCTCGGCGAGCCGGTGACGGTGAGCTTTCGCGGGGTGACGTACCTGCGGCAACGTGAGAACGGGGCGTGCATATTTCTCATGGACAACGGCCTGTGCCGCATTCACGCGGCGTTCGGCTTTGAAGCCAAGCCCATCGCATGCCAGGTGTTTCCTTTTCATCTCACCCCCGCATCAGCCGGCCGCGGGGCGATCATGGGCATCAACTACGCCTGTCAGAGCGTATTGGAAAACAAGGGAGCGTCGCTTCGCTCGCATGTCAACGAGCTTCGGCGGATGAGCTCGCAGTTGCCGGAGCTGAACGTCAAGGCTCCGCTGCCGCTTTTGACCGATCGGCTTCGCATGTCGCAGCGTGAGCTTGAGGTTCTGACCAGTCGCATTGATCGCTGGCTTCGCGATGATGATCACGCACTTTCGGTGCGGCTGGACGGGCTGGCGTGGGTGGTGTCGTCGCTGGCCAAAGCCAGGCTTGAGCAGGTGCGTGAAGAGCGTTTTGCGGAGCTGATCGATCTGCTTTTTTCGGTTTTGCCCCAAGAGCTTGATCATCATCCGATTGAGCCTGCAACAAAGCGGCAGCGGCGGCTGCTGCGTCAGGCGGTGTTCGCTCGCACGGAAGACCCGAAGATCAATCTTATTGAAAAGCACGGCCGCCTGCGTACCACGCTTGCACAACTGTGGCGTAGTCGGCGATTCAAGTCCGGCAAAGGCGTGGCCCCAAGAATCGGCGAAGGCTGGCCGGAGCACGTGCTGCTTGATTCAGCAGAACGCATCGACGCTGCGAAAGAACGCGATGGTGGTGGTGGTGGTGATGGTGCTGCTGTGTCGCTGACGGTACATGCGATTGATGATCTGATCACGCGTTATCTGCGAGCGAGCATTCTTGGCGGGCGATGCTGGGGCCCGGGATACTACGGGTGGCCGATCATCGGCGGCCTGCAGGCTCTGGTGCTGAACGTGGCGTGCACGGGATGGCTTGCACGGCTGCACGCAGCGGGACGCAACAACACTGCGATCGACATTGTTGATGTTCGTGCCGCACTGGGCCGCATTGACCGCACCGCCGGCCGGGCGAAATGGCTCGGCAGTGCTGCGGAACGATTGCGGCTGAGTTATCTCACCATGAACGACGGCCTGCGACGCCTGCTCAGCGACTATGCTCTGCTGGATTCATAATTCACAGCTGCACGCAGGCAGCACACGCTTGCGATATCCCAACCGGACCGGCGGGCGACAGACATTGATCAGAAGATCAACCGCTGCTGAACTGCATGTGTGATCGTGCCGATAACGCTGGGTCGGCGGCGTGGAAGTCGCGACCGTGCAGCAGCGTGGCATGGAGATGAACGTTCGTGCTTGAACTTGGCAAGACATTGCGAGGCTGGGCGGCGTTTCGGCGGCGAGACTGGTTCGGCCCGATCCATCAGCCCACGCTGCGAATCATGTTGATCGAAGACTCCAAGCTCACGCGAACGATTCAGCGATGCGTGCTGGAAGCAGAGAGCCTGCGTCCCCTGCTGATCGATGAGGCTTCCGACGGTCAGGATGCATTGAGCAAAGTGGATGCATTTCTGCCTGATGTGATTCTTGTGGACTGGGACATGCCCAACATGGACGGCCTGACGTTCGTGCGTGAATACCGCAGCCGCAACGGCAAAACGCCGATCATCATGGTCACGCTTGAAGCGTCGCGGGATCGCGTTCTGCAGGCGATCGAGGCTGGCGTTGATGATTACATCGTGATGCCGTTCACGCCCGAGCTGCTCGCAAGCCGCGTTCATGCAGTGAGAAGAAAAAGCCCGAAGTTCAAGGCGTTTTCACGCCAGCGAACATCAGGCTGATACGCCGCTGGAGTTTTGCATCTTTGCTACTTCTGCGGGTCGATGCCTGCAGCCAGTTTGGGGTCAGCGACCATTTCAAATGGGATTGACGTTTCCGTCTCAGCTTCGGACTGCTCATCACGCACACGCACCTTCAGGTGATACTTGCCCACTGAAAGAGCTTTGGGCAGGGTAATCACCTGCACGGTGAAAAAGTCCTGCCGCTTGTTCTTGCTCACGTCGGTCGCTGATCGCCACTCTTCTTTCCATACGGGAATGCCGTCGCGATCGGAATAGATCGTGAGCTGTTGAGCAAGTTCGGTGACGTATTCGCCACGCTGATTCACCTGACTGGTGAAGTCATCAATTTCCAGATAGAGGATCACTTTCTGATCGCTGTGAGCGAGAAAGCTGTAGCGGTTGAAGGGCGTGTAATCGCCGAAGCCGCCCACGCGTGTGCAGAGAGCAGCGGTGGGCAGTCGCAAGACCGGTTCCTGCACCAGCGTGCTGCGGAGCTTTTCAAGTGCATCAAGCACCGCCCGTTCAGGCTCAGCCTGATCGTTGAGCGAGCGGCCGAGGTCAGCGAAAAAGGTCTGCAATCCTGCAAGCAGTTGCCGCTCTTTCTCGGTGAGGTCGGGTATGGCGTTGGCGTCAAGCCGCCGCTCGGGATCGACCAGGCTCATTGACGCAATGGCCAGCAGTTCACGCAGAGGCGAGTTGCTGTATGCACCGGTGGCGTACAGCTCACGTGAAAGGTCCACCATCAACTGTCGCAACCGCTCCGGTTCCAGCGTGGCCTGCTTCACAGGCGGTGCGTCATCATTCTCCGCTGAATCTCGTGCAGCAAGCTCGCGGCTGGTATTCGCGTCCGGCTCGATGTTGCGATCTACTTCCTGTGCGATGGAAGTGTTTTTTGTTTCTGTCATTGCAGCAGGACGTGATTTGGGCTGCTCCCAGATCACCACTCGCCGGGGCATGTTTGCAGCCTGCTGCAGTGCTGCATCGCTGTTCGTGGTTGATGGCGAGGCCATTCCCTCGCGACGTGCCTGCAATATGGCTTCCACATCACGATGGGCCTGCTCAGCCAGCGACAGTCCGGAACTCGATGGCGACGACGATGATGATGACGACGATGCCAATGACGGAGACGATGGCGATGGCGAGGGCGAGGGCGTCGTCTGCTCCAGCACATCCAGTGGCGGCGGCGGTGCGGAACCAAACGCCTGCTGCCCTGTCCGATGGGCCTTCTCACCTCCGCAGCCGGTAAGCGACAACAAGATCATCACCGCAAGCACCCAACCGGCAATCGACACGCTCGCCATATGAATGGGCCTGCCCATGGTGTGTAGCCTCCTGCAACAAGCATGGTCATCCTGACCGACCGAATAAACAAACAGCGGGCAATCGCGATGTGGAACTGAAACTGCATGTGTCCCGCTACGCAGCCTGCCCAATGGTATCGGCAATTCGAACCAGCAGGGCTTCAAGGTTACGCTGCGGTTCGCCTACGCCGGACTTATTGTGGGCATCGGTTGTGATCGCCATCTGCAAAAGTTGCGCGAGTTTTTCAGGACTGGTCCGACTGGCGATACGGATGATGTGATCTGCTGCACTGCCCCACAGCTTGACCTGGCTGCGTACGCCCGCAGGCGGAACGCCGCGTCCGAGCAGTTGTGCTGAAGCATGAATCTTGCGAAGCAGATCGCATGTCGCCCACGTAATGGGCACGACGTCCTGCCGGGATATCTCCAGCAGCTCACGCAGCTTACGCAGCATGATCGACGCATTGCCCGTGGCGATCGCAGCCTGAATTTCCCACGCTTTCTCCTCGCGGCTCAGTGCCACGGCGCCGGCGACCATTTCACGGGTAATCGTGCCGCCGGAGCCGACCATTGCCGCAAGCTTGGACATCTCCACATCAAGCCGCTGCAGCTCCGGTCCAAGCCTCGCCACCAGCAGCTCTGCCGCAGCATGTTCAAGCTTTGCATCGTGACGCTTCTCGCACCGCTTCATGCACCAGATCGTGGCCTTGCCTTCATCCAGCGGCGAGCACTCGTAAACCCCGCCCACCTTGGCGATGAGCTTGTCGAGATTGCCTGCTCGCCAGGTTTCAGCACGCATCAGCAGCGTTGCGTCGTCAACGGGATGCTCCGCGTATTTCTCCAGCAGCTTGCGTGCGCCGGTTGACGATCCGGACGCATCGCTGCCGCCATTATCATCATCGTCAGCCTTCCTGCGGCCTTGAAGAAACTGATCAGCATTGTCCACAATCACCAGCTTGTGCTTCTGCATCAAGCCGTAGCTGCGCAGTTCATCCAGCACGTCGGCTGCCGTGGCATTTGCACCGTCGAAGGTGAACCGCTCGATTCCGCCGAAATGCTCATCCAGGCTTTGTGCAAAGCGGCGGGTGAACTCCTCGATGAGGAACTGCTCCTTGCCATAGAGCACAACAATACGCATTGACGCATCAAGTGAAACGACTTGGGCGGTTTTCTTTTTCGCCATAACCAGCAGTAGTGTAGCCGCAAGCGAGTTTGATGAAGTTGTTTGTCCTCCGGACTTTGAAAAGCCGTGGCGGCAAAAACGCATTGCATTACAATGGCCGCGATGCCTCGTGCGGGATTCATGCTTTTGGCCATCGTTCTTCTGACCGCTCCCCTGCTGCTGACGGGATGTGTCCGGCGGACAATCACCATTACCTCCGAACCGTCCGGAGCCTTGGTATGGCTGAACGGCCGCGAAATCGGCCGAACGCCGGTGACGGTGGATTTCCTTCACTATGGCGTGTACGACGTGCAGCTTGAGGCTGAGGGCATGGAGCCGCTGCTGACCAAAGGCCATGCATCCCCGCCGTGGTGGGACAACATTCCGCTTGATCTGGCAGTGGAGTTGATCCCCGCGCAGTCGCATGCCCAGTTCGAATGGCACTACGTCATGCAGCCGCGGGATGATGATCCTAACGCGCTGGTTGAGCGTGCCCGGCAACTGCGCAGCCAGCTTCATGCCGATGCAGCATCCTCAGCAGCAGCAGCATCGCCGTCGTCCGCCAGTGCGGTTGAATCCGCTTCGCTGCCTGCGAAAAGCGACTGATTCGCATACGACACCTGCGCTGGGGCTTCGCTGAGCCGGCTGACTCCTCGCCTGTTCGCCCCCTTCTGGCCAATCATTTAAGTGGTGGAGGCTCAAACCCTCGGCGCGACATGCCAGCGGCATCTGCTGCGCCGCCACAGGAGCGTGTCCATGATGAGGCTCATCAAGAAGACCCGGCCGTGTGCGATCATGATGATGATCGCGATTGTTTCATTCATCTTTGCCGCCCCCCTGCGCGCACAGCAGAATAAACCTGCTGAAGCTGAAGAAGCGGTTGATGCACCGCCTGTTGCTCCGTCATCATCAGAATCAGACGTTTCGCCCCTTTCTGATGCTGACGAGGATATGGATGTGTCATCGCCGACCGTGAGCGATGGTGATGATCCTGTGCTCATGCTGCTGAACGAAGTAAGGCGGCTGAGCAATGAGCTTCGACGCACGCAGCATGAACTCGCCCAGGCTCAGCTTGAAGCTGCACAGGCCCAGCGCGAGTTGGCGGAACTGCGGCAGTTCATCGCTGACCACGAGCAGCTTGGGCAGGATTTCATGCAGTACACCGCCATTCGCGAGATCGCTGAGCGCGAAGCGCGGCGCAGAGCCGCTGAAGAATCGCGGCAGCAACAGGCCATCGAGCAGGCTGAGCGCGAGCAGCAGCGGCACATCGTCATGACGCAGCGTCAAACCGAGCGCGCTGAGCGAGCCCGCCAGGCTCGGTATCGTCGGGCGGGTTTCAGCCCGCTGGGTCTTGACGTTTACGCCAGCCGCATGGCCTATCGCTATCAGTCCCAGACGACCACGCCCTCACGCATCGACTATGCACGCGGCTTCGGCCACTATCTGCGCCTGTACCCACCTGCGTTTGACCTTGATTACTCATCCATGACCATCTCCGGCAGCGTGCTCAACGCAGCAGATGACATTCGCAACATCGGCGTGGCGATTACGTTCTTTGACGAATATGGCAACCAGGTCGGCCACGAAATCGTGCGCGTGAACAATGCCCGCCCCAATGTGCCGTATCCATTCACCAGCGTGCTGGACATGGCACTCAATCGGCCGTTTGACAGCGTCAGCATCTATGTGCTGTACGCCGATCCGGTGGTCTACGAGGAGGACATCGAGCCGCCGCCTGCCAATACGCAAACCGAAGGCCGGCCGCCGAATGCTGCGGATGATGATGCTGATGTGGCCGTCGATCCGCTGTGGGACCAGATACAACCGATGAACAACCACTCGCCCTGAGCCGCCACTTCGAGTTCAGATCAGGCAAAGCTCACTTCACGACTCAGTTCATAGTTCATGTCATCATCCATTCATACATGTTCAGCATAATGAAATAGCGCATCGGCGGATTTGATGTCGCGATGACCTGCAGGCAGCTACACTCACTGCTGCAGGAGCGTCGCTTTGAACATGCACTCAACATCACCATCCAATGTTCGCCGCTGGCTGATGCCGCTGGTCATTCTGCTGGCAGCCGGCGCGCTCATGCTGTGGGGTTCGCAGCGTGAGACCCAGCGCATGGAGGAGGTGCGACAGATGGTCAAAGCCCTGTGCCGCGATGTCGCAGCGGGGCGCGACGTGTCAGGCCGCCTCAATGCCGGTTCTGCTGTCGGACAGGGTGCGCTGCCGATTCTGCAGAGCATCTGCCCCTCGCCGGACGCAATCGAAGACCTGGACATTGTCATCACGCCCGGCGATATCGACGTGGGTACGGCGACTGGCCAGGCCACCCACACCGCCATCCTGCGCTCGGGCAACGTCGATCTACTGGGCCTGCGCGTGCAGCATCGCGGCAAGAATCAGCCAATTACAATCATCGGTTACTGGCTGCCGCAGTCGGATTGACCGCAACCGTCTTCTGCCTGCAGCAAACCCGCACCAGCCGACTGACAACACCATCACGCGCAGCTGGTTTTCCCGCTATGCTCCTGTCATGCAAGTCTGGCTCAATGGTCAATTCGTCGAGCGCGACAGCGCGATGGTCTCCATCTTCGATGCGGGATTTCAGCATGGCGTGGGATTGTTCGAAACCATGCTGGCCCGCAACGGCGTGGTCTTTCGCCCCGGGGCGCACATGGAGCGTCTGGTCAACTCAGCCAGACAACTGCTCCTGAGCGAACGCCTGCGCATCGACCCATTGATCGAAGCGCTCAACCTCACCGTCAGCCGCAACAAACTCAAGGAAGCGCGCGTGCGGCTGACGATCACCGGCGGCAACCTGAACATGCTGCAGACCGAAGGCCGCAGCCAGGTCGATCCCACCATCGTCATCGTCGCCCAGCCGCCCACGGTCTACCCCGACGCTTTTTTTGAAAAAGGCGTTCTGGTAGTGATTGCCGACGCGCGGGCTAATCCGCTTGACCCGATGGCCGGCCACAAAACCCTGAACTACTGGCCGCGCATCCAGGCCCTGCAGTTTGCCGCCAGCAAGCGAGCCGGCGAAGCACTGTGGTTCACGGTGAGCAATCATCTGGCCAGCGGTTCAGTGAGTAACGTGTTTCTCGTCAAAGACGGGCGGCTGCTCACGCCGATCGCGCGCGGCGAAGAAGAACCCGGCGCGCTGCCCGCACCGGTCCTGCCCGGCATCACGCGGGCGATCATTCTCGAACTGGCGGAGGACATGGACATCGAGGTCGAAAAGCGCATGCTTGACATCAACGACCTGCTCTCAGCCGACGAAGTGTTTCTCACCAACTCAAGCTGGGGCGTGCTGCCGGTGGTCGGCGTTGAGCGCGAGAAGATCGCAGACGCAACGGTTGGCGAACTCACCCGCCGCCTTCGCAGCGCATGGCTGGAACTGGTGGAGCAGGAAACGCTTGCGGAGCAGTGGTAGCTGCGCAGCAGCAGCGCACAGCACAGCGGCAGAACGCAACAGCATCGCTGCTGCACGTTGTGCATTATGTCATTGTCTGATTATGAATTACGGCCAATCCGCCCGCCGGATTACGCGCACGTTTTCGCGTCCATCGTGTCGGGACGTCATCACGCCTCGCGCTTTTACCACAAGCGCGTTGATCAGCGCAAGCATGCCGAACACCACCACCGCTGTGGCAATCGCCAACATGACCAGGAACAGAATCGGAAGGCCGATGACGATCAGAAACGCCAGAATCGCCAAACGCGAGACCCAGCCGGGCTGGGCGCGGACAAATCGATAAGTGGCGGCTGCCCGGCCGGAGCCGTAGTCGGTGAAGGTTGAGATGCGCGTCCACGTGTGGTTCATAAGCATAAACAATCAATGCATTTTAGGCGGGTCATGGCCGGCAGCGAATCCAGCGGCCAGGTTTTGGCGCAATGCCGCGTTATGACGCTCTGGCTGGACCGGTTGCGTCCTCTCCTGCTGCCGCCCTCATTTCTCCCACAGCATTCACGGCGTTGTGTTTTGTTCTCCGGCTCCCGTTTGCCGTGTGCCTTTCCTACCATATGGTCGTGCTGGTGCTACATGTTCTCCAAGGTCCAGACCGCGGCAAGAAATTTGAGCTGCCCGCGCATGAACCGCAGCTCATTGGACGTTCCACTGAATCGCTGCCCATTACCGACACCACCGTCAGCCGTCGCCATGCTGAATTGACGCCTGATGAGGGCAAGTGGTATCTGCGCGATTTGCATTCGGCCAACGGCACGTTCGTCAACGGCCAGCGCATCACCCAGCGCGTCCAGTTGGAGCCGGGCGATCAGATCCGATGCGGCTCGACGCTGCTGGTCTTTGCCCTCACCCCCGACGAGCAGCGGCCCGACACGGTTTCGCTCATGCCCGCAGAGGCGTTCGACGTCACCGTTGAAAGCCAGCTCAAATCGGGAGACATCATCTCGCCGGCTGCACTCGATCTGGCTCAGGCGGCTGCGGAGCACCTGCGCGTGATCTACAGCCTGACTGCGCTCACTGCCAGCACCATCGACCGAACCGAACTGCTGGAGCGCGTCATGGATCTGGTTTTCAATGAATTTCAGCCCGATCGCGGCTTTATCCTGCTGCAGGAAAGCCCCACCAACCGGCCTGAACCGGCTGTTGTTCGATATCGCGTTCGCCCCAAAACGGTGGATGAAGGCCGCATACCCGTCAGCCGCACGATCGTGCAGCATACGCTCGAACACGGCGAGGGCATCCTCTCAACCAACGCGATGAACGACGACCGCTTCCGCTCGGGCGATTCAGTGCGCGACTACGGCATACGCTCTGCGATCTGCGTGCCGATCAAAACCAGCGAACGCACCTTCGGCGTCCTGCATATCGATTCCTCGCTGGCCAACTTCACCTTCACCGAGCAGCAGCTTCGCCTTCTGAACGCCATCGGTCAGCACACCGGCCTTGCGCTGCAAAGTGCGGAAGTGCTCAGCACCAAGGTGCATACCGAGCGACTGGCGGCAATGGGCCAGACCGTGGCTTCACTCAGTCACAGCATCAAAAACATTCTTCAGGGGCTGCGCGGCGGGGCAGATGCTGTCGAACTGGCCCTCAAGAAAGGCGATCTGCAACTGGCCAAGGAAGGCTGGCCAATTCTTGCCCGCAATCTCGATCGCATTTACGCGCTGACGTTGAACATGTTGGCGTACTCCAAAAAGCACGATCTGGAAATTGATCTCATCTCGCTGCACAGCCTGATTCAGGAAGCGGTCGAACTGATTCAGCCGCAATGTGAGCGCAAGCGTGCGGGATTGATTCTGGATTTGTGCGACGACATGCCCCCGATCCCCGCCGACGCCAACGCGCTGCATCAGGCTCTGATGAACGTCCTGACCAATGCGGTGGAAGCGGTTCCGGTCAAGCAGGGCGTCATTACCGTCAAAACGCGCTATATACCCAGCCTGCAACTGGCGGAAATCAGCATCTCTGACAACGGTGTCGGCATCGAGCCTGAATGGCAGGAGCAGATTTTCGAAGCGTTTGTCTCGACAAAGGGGCAACGCGGCACCGGGCTTGGACTGGCTGTGAGCAAAAAAATCGTCAACGAGCACGGCGGCGACATTCTGCTGCAATCCCACCCCGGCCAGGGCAGCACGTTCATCATCACACTTCCTGCCGACCACGCTGTTGATCTCGATCCCGGCGACACCAAACTGCCCCGTCCGACGGCTGGGATGGAGGATTTCTAGACGCGAAATGCTACTGCTGACTCCCTACATGATGCACCCCCGCTCTCTTGCCATAACATCACATAAGCTGCTGCGCAAGATATGCGCCTGCTTGAGATATGCACTGTTTTTTCGCCAACACCTGTCACCGTCATCACTGAAAGCTGTCGCAGCTCTGATGCTTGTCACTTGAGCTGTATTGAGAAAAATCCAAAGAGATGATGAACTCTCGATGCTGCACTCACCAGGTGATGCCAGCTTGCCGATACATCCCCCGCGCCTATGATGCGGCAGCTCAACGAGGAACTGAATCGCAATGACCATGACCCACAGCCCATCTGATTTTCTCAACAGCGGAACACCTCTTCGCGCTGAGCCGACCTGGCCGGCGCCTGGACCTTGGATGGGTCCCTGGGCGGGTGTGAAGGAGCTTGATCTGCCCGGCATGCCGCCGGATATCCGCAATGCGGTGGCCTATCAGCGCACGCGCGAAATGACCATGGAAGAGCTTTTGCTCGAAAACCGGGTCATCTTCCTTGTGGGCGAGATCAACCACGTCTCCGCAGCACGCGTGATGATGCAGATGCTGTATCTGGAAGATCAGAAACGCGGCCAGGACATCAATCTCTACATCAACAGCCCCGGTGGTTCGGTGGACGACACCCTGGCCATCTACGACACCATGCAGTTCGTCAGCTCGAATGTGGCGACTTACTGCATCGGCCGGGCATACTCCGGCGGCGCAGTGCTGCTGTGCGCCGGCGCGCCCGGACGGCGGCATATCCTGCCCCACGCCAAAGTCATGATCCACCAGCCCTATGGCGGCGTGACCGGTCAGACCACCGACATTCAGATTCAGGCTGAGCAGATCATCAAGGCCAAGCAGACGCTCAACGAAATCATAGCCAAGCACACCGGCCAGCCCGTTGAACAGGTGGCCAAGGACGGCGAGCGCGACAAGTTCTTCAGCGCGCAGGAAGCAAAAGCCTACGGCCTGGTGGATGAGGTCTTCAGCCCCCAGAAGAAGGAAGAACCGAAGAAATGAAGGTCGAAGAAAGTGGCTGACGGCCGGATGCCACAATGACGCTGACTGTCAGCACAATTGACGCAGCCGCGCCGCATACCGTTGTTTTCGACTTTCACTTATTCAATTTTCGACATTCACTCCCATGTCTACACTCATTCCCATCGTCATCGAAAAGACCGGCCGCGGCGAGCGGGCCTATGACATCTACTCCCGCCTGCTCAACGACCGCATCATCTTTCTGGGCGGGCCGATTCACGATGAAGTAGCCAACCTCATCGTCGCGCAGTTGCTGTATCTGGCCAACGATGACGCCAAGAGCGACATCAACCTCTACATCAACAGCCCCGGAGGCAGCGTCACCGCTGGCCTGGGCATCATCGACACGATGAACTTCCTGCCCTGCGATGTGGCGACGTACATCATCGGCCAGGCTGCGTCGATGGGGTCGCTCATCGCCTGCTCCGGCGCTAAGGGCAAGCGGTACTGCCTGCCCAATTCCAAGAACCTGCTGCACCAGCCCCTGTTGGGCGGCGTGCTGGAGGGACAGGCGACCGACCTGGAAATCGAAGCGCGTGAAATGCTGCGGCTGCGCGAAGTGCTCTTCCGCATCTACGCCGATCGAACCGGTCAGCCGTTTGAAAAGATCGCCGCCGACTGCGAACGCAATAAATGGCTCAATGCCGAGGAAATGGTGGCCTACGGCCTGGCGGACAAGATTCTGGAGCGATTGCCCGAATCAGCCAAAAGCGCCAAATCAGAACAGAACGGCGACTGATCCCACCTGACACTTGCCGTAAATCCCTCAAGCCGCTGCAGTCACACCGCAGCGGCTTTTTTCATCCGCTCACCGCCGCCGTCTCTCCATTTCCTTGTTTCCGTTTCCCTTTCCAGACACGCTGGCGTTATGAAGCAATTCGTCCCTGCAGCAGGCCGCAGCGTAAGTTGGCGTACAATCCCGGCATGGCGGGCCGCTTGAACACATGGATCCACACAACACTTGCCATCACCGTCATCGCCGGCGGGATGTGCGGCTGTGGACGCACGCTGTCGCGCGAAAACGATGCGCTTCGCGCTCGAATCGTCGAGCTTGAATCTTCCCTTGCGCAATTGGAACGCCGCAATCGGGAATTGCAAAACGAACTGGCTGCCGCTGCAGCGGTTCCAGATTCGCTGCCTGAGGAAGTCCGTGCCGCAACGCCGCATGTCGTAAGCGTGTCCATCGGCCGGTTGAGTCATGCCCGCGATGACGATGGCGACGGGCGCGTTGACAGGCTGATACTTTATGTGAACCCTGCCGACGGTCTTGGCCGCTTCGTACAGTTTGCGGGAACGCTTTCCGTAACCGCTGCGATCCTGCCGCCGGACGCTGATCCGATCAGCATCGGGCGTCAGACGCTTTCGCCGCTTCAGCTCCGCGACACCTATCGCTCATCGCTGACGGGCGTGCACTACACCATTGAACTGCCCGTCACGCTCCCGCCCCAGGCCGACGAACCCGGCTATCAGCAGGCTGTGGTCCGTGTGGTGTATACCGACGGCCGGACCGGCCAGACACTTTCAGCCCAGCGAACCATCGATCTGAATCCCTGATCGCGCTGAGTCCATAATCGCGGCACGGCACGCCAGCGGCCAACTGGCTGAAGCTGAAGCGGATGCCGTCGCTGCTGCTACCATCGTCGTCAGCATCTCTGAGCCTCGCAACGCCCACGCGCGACGGGTGACATCCCCCAAAGGCGGCTGCAGGAGTCACCTCCCTGCCGTTGTTGATGATCCATTCGCGCGGAAACTGGTGCTTCGAAGCTCACCCCCAATCGATGACAGCATCATGGCAGTCTGCCACGACCGCTGGTGATTGTTGTTGCTGTTCATGCAGCCGCTTGCGGTTTCGCAGCGATCCGCCGCACAGCAAGGCGATGGCTGGTTATACTGCGGCAATGCGCGTTCTTGCGATTGTGTCCCTGTTCGTGACGGCGACAAGCCTGCTTGGCGGCTGCCAGAAGGCGCTGTTTCCCAAGGACGCCCCTCGCACCCAGTTCGAAACCTACGACCGGATGCGCAATCGATACGCACCGCTGGAGGAACCTGATGTCTTTGGCAATCCGCAGCCGGCATTGCGATCGCGGCTTTCCCAGTCGCGATAAATGGTGTAACTGGAGCATTCAACCGGTCGATAATCGATACGACCGGTATCGCCGATGAGAAAAGGCGCAGATTGTCAAAGGTTTTCCGGCGTACGAATCCGATAGTTTCTCAAGACCACCACACAAACGAATCCCGCAACTTTGAGCCGCAAAACCAAAACATCCCGGTTCACCCCTCCCAGCCGACGTACCCAGATTGTCTGGGGATCATTTCTGGCTGCGATGACCACCGTGGCCGGGTTGCTGGCGATACATGATAATCAGACCTCCTCGGGGTTTTTGCTCACCAGCGTGGAAGTCGTTTCGCGTCAGCCGATTGCTGACGATCCGGTCTTTCAGACCGCCCAGCCGCTGGATCACCAGCGGTGGACCAGCATCGTGATCCACGATCTGGGCGAGCCGGGCGGCGATGCGGAATCGATCAACCGCCAGCACTTGGCCATGGGCTATCAGGGACTGGGTTATCACTTCCTGATCGGCAACGGCAACGGCCTTGGCGATGGCGTGATACACGTGGGATACCGCTGGAACGAACAGTTGCCCGGCGCTCACGTCGCCGGCCCGGATCAAGCCCACTACAACCAGCATGCCATCGGCATCTGCCTGATCGGCAACGGCGATCGCCGCCCGTTCACCGATCGCCAGATGGCTCAATTGGTGAATCTGGTTCAGCGACTGCAGCAGAAATTGGGCATTCCCGCGAAAAATGTCTACCTGCATCGCGATCTCAATGCGCAGACTTCCAGCCCCGGGCGGTTCTTCACAGCGGCGCAGCTGCGCGAGCAACTGCTCGATTAGTCATCCACAATTCATCTCGGTGACGGGGCAGGTTGATCGTTAACGGGGAACCCACTACGCTTTGCCGCGTACCTCTCTTGTATAAGCCCGGCTAGGGCGCGGATATCGCCGCTTCAGGCGCCGACCAGCCGGAACATCATTTCTTTTTTCATTGACCAGGCATTGTCTGAAGGTCATATCTCGCCGATGCCTGAATCATGCCCACGCTTGATCTTGCTATGTCCGATAGAAAGCTCATCGCAGGCTACCGCATCCTGGCGAAGATCGGCACCGGTGCCGCGTCAGAGCTTTACGCAGTGCAGGACCCCAAAAGCAAACAGGTTTGGGCTCTCAAGCATGTGGTGAAGACCTCGGAAAAGGACGAACGCTTCCTCGAGCAGGTGCAGCAGGAGTACGTCGTCGGCACCAAGCTGAACCATCCCAACATCCGCGCGGTGCATCGGCTCATCAAGCACCGCAAGTTCTTCAAGGTTCACGCCATCAGTCTTTTGCTGGAGCTCGTCGACGCCTCGCCGCTTGATCAACGCCTGCCTCGCACCGAAATCCAGGCGGTACGCATCTTCAAACAGGTTGCTGATGGCCTGGCCCACATGCACGGCCGGGGCTTCGTACACGCCGATATCAAGCCAAGCAACATCCTTGTCACCGAGCATGACGAGGTGAAAATCATCGATCTGGGTCAAGGCTGCCCCATCGGCACGGTCAAGAAGCGCATTCAGGGTACACCCGGATACATGGCCCCTGAACAGGCCCACCGCCAGACCATCACGCCGCAGACCGATATCTACAACTTCGGCGCCACGATGTACTGGGTGCTGGTGCGGGAGGTGATCCCCACCGCCCTGCCGCCTAAAGAAGACAGCAACAGTCTTTTCTCCGGTGCGCTGGATGCCGACATGGTTGAGCTGCCTGTGCCGCCGCACGTCAAAAACCCGCGCATCCACCCGCTGCTGTCTAAGCAGATCATGGACTGCGTGCAGATCAATCCAGCCGACCGACCGGAATCAATGGAGCTCGTCGCCAATCGCCTCGAACTGATTGCGGACCTGCTCGAGCACAAGGACAAGGCTCCGCATGTGCCGCCCGACGACGAGACGATGCACTAAGCTCGGCGCAGCTGACCGGAATACTGACACCGCGCGCATCAATCGACCGATTGATTGATCGCCTTGCGCCATATGGCGACGGATTCATATCCGCATCTGCATCTGAATCCGCATCCACATCACCAGCAACGCACCAGCCGCGGAACGCTGCGCGATCGCCACCTCACCTGCTTTGCATCAGTTCAGCGCTGCACTGCGACGTGATGGAGATCATGCTGCCTGCAGTTGTCATTGGTGATTGGAGATGAGTAAGCGCCCATAATGCGTGCCCGTCGGATTGACCCCGTCAGCATTGGACGGCAAAGCGCGTGATTGCGTGGCTCCAACATGATCATCGCCTGTGCATTCGATGAGAGAAGTCGCAGGCTGTTCCAGGGGCTTCTTCACTTCGCCCTGGGCATACCGGCGCACCTGCAGCCGCACACGCCGGCCGGCCAGCGAGGTCTGAGCCGTACGATGACTTACTGATATTGCTGCGATCTCTGACAAGCTTCCTCCAAGTGTGTTCCCCCGTCCCGCCCCGGCAGATGATGCGTTGACACTATCGCCCTAAGATCATCGTGCGGCTGTGAGACAACAAGAAGCTGAGCAGGCGCGATGCTGCACCGACACGATGAACAGCATGGTTTGATCGTCATCACGCAGCCAGCCCATGCGCATGTGAGCGGGCAGTTGGCTCGCGCATGGGGAAATGCGTTCATCGGCGAGTTTTCGCCACGCGAAGAAGTCTGTCTTGCTGCAGAATTGCACGATATCGGCTGGCTCGCGTGGGAGGCATCGCCCACGCTCAATTTCGAAACGGGAACCCCGCACAGCTTTCTTGATTTGCCCACCAAAGCGCATATCGACATCTGGTCCGGCGCAGCGCGCACCATGCTTATGCTGAACCGCTACGCTGCGCTGCTGGTGTCGCTGCACGGCACGGGGCTGCATGCCCGATACGGCGCAAAGCCCGATTCCCCGCCCCAACAGGAGCGAGATATCGTGCAGCAATTCATGGATGACCAACGCCTCCTGCAGCAGGAACTGATTGAAGAACTGCTCTGCGATGCTTGGTATGCGCCATTTGCTGATGAGCGCATCATTGATCGCAATCGGCGCCTGCTGGCAGCATGGGATGTCATGTCGCTCAAGATATGCATGGGAATTCGTGAACTGCACACCATCGCACACGTGCCGTCGGTTGACGGTGAAACAACGATAACAATGCAGCCGATCGACGCACGCCCCGATCATTTTGCGGTTCATCCCTGGCCGTTTCGCGATTCAAGCGTCAGCGCTCGTTTCGACGGCCGGGTATTGAAAGAGCAATTCACCGACGAAGCGCACATGCGCATGGCGCTTGATCAGGCAGCGTGGCTCTCTCTTACAGCAACGCTTGAGCCGACGCGCGATTGACGATGACACACACAATATCTGCTGCGCTACTGCACTCGACGAGCGATCAGCATCGCCATTTCCAGCGCCTGTTCATAGTTCAGGCGCGGATCGACTTGTGATTTGTATGCACGGATCAGATCAGCGTCGCTCAGGCCGCGTGCCCCACCGGTGCATTCAGTTACGTTATCGCCGGTCAGCTCGAAGTGAACGCCGCCCAGATAGGTTCCCATCATGCGGTGGATTTCAAACGCCTGTTCAAGCTCCGCGAGAATGTGCTCGAATTTGCGGGTTTTGAGCGTTACGGTTGTCGTCGTTGCTCCGGCCTGGCCTGTTGATTCATCCGAGCCTGAATGATTGCCGATTGCTGCGGCGGTCTGCACGGTGACGGTTTCGGTGTTGCCGTGCATCGGATCGCAGCACCACAGCACCGTTTTGCCAGTGGACTGCACCGCTTCAATGACCGTTGGCAGGTGCTTGGCGATTTCACGCGCGCCAAAGCGATGAATGATCGTCAGCCGCCCAGGCTCATCATCGGGATGCAGCAATTCGAGTAAGCGTATGATGCGTGCCTTTGTGTCGCGCTTGCTTTCGTTTGCAGGCGGCACGCCCACCTTCAATCCGATGGGGTTGCGAATGCCGCGGAAATATTCCACGTGCGCTCCGTCAGGATCGGACGTGCGCACGCCAATCCAGGGCAGATGCGTGGAGAGGTTGTACCATCCGGTTCGCCGCGGCACGGTGCGAGTTTGCGCCTGTTCATAGAGCAGATGCAGGCCTTCATGACTGGTGAAGAAGTCCACGCGGTTGATCTGCCCGACGTTCGTGCCTGCCAGCGTTTCCATGAAGCGCAACGATTCGCCAATCGACTCGACGATGCGCTGGTACTCCACAGCACGAGGCGAGTGCTTGACAAAATCCAGATCCCAATATTCAGGGTGATGCAGATCGGCAAAGCCGCCATCGATCAGCGCGCGAATGAAGTTGATCGTGAGAGCCGCCCGTTCGTAGCCGCGCAGCAAAAGAGTGGGATCGGGCGTGCGCGCTTCAGGCGTGAACGCTGCGCTGTTGACGATGTCGCCACGATATGCCGGAAGCGTCTGGCCGTTACGGCTTTCGGTATCGCATGAACGCGGTTTGGCGTACTGGCCGGCAAATCGCCCCACGCGGATCACGCGCTTGTGCGTGCCGTGCACCAGCACAAGACTCATCTGCAGGAGAATCTTCAGCTTGTTGGCGATTGCGTTGGATTCGCAATCCTCGAACCGCTCCGCACAGTCGCCGCCCTGCAGCAAAAACCGCTGACCGCGCGACGCTTCCGCAAGCTGCTGCTTGAGCGATTCGATTTCCCAACTGGTCACCAGCGGCGGCAAGGCTGCCAGTTGCTGCACCACCCGGTCAACCGCAGCGGCATCGGCATATGTCGGCTGCTGCAGAGCAGGTTTTGCTTGCCAACTTGTCGGCGACCAACTTTCAGACATGCCAGCTCGAAGCAAACGAACGATCAATCAATCAGTTCAAAATGCCACCACCGCGACTTCCCCACGCCCACCCGGCAACAATCAAGCAGGGGGAACATGATATCCCTTCTTCCCCAGCGCAATCTGTTGAATCTAGCCCGATTGCTGCGTAATTGTCGCAGAAAATCAAACCCCGCAGCAGAACGCCGGTTCTACACTGTCGTCAACTCAAGACAACACCGGGCCTCGCGTGCAGGCATCCCGCTGTCGCTTCGGGCTTGCTGTCAGCACCTGCTGCACTTGACACTTGCCGGTATGCTCGCGCAGCGCTGAATCGTCGCATTCATGCAGCAGCGCCTGCAATCGCCCGGAATTGATCCGGAGCCGGCTTTCCCACGGCTGTTGACAGGCTCGCTCCCATCGCGCGACACTGAACGACATTGGCTTTCAACTTTCGACTTTCAACGCTTGCTTCCCACAAAGACTGTGATCCACACACTCGATCTTCATTACCTTGGCATTCCCGGCGGGATCGCGTCGTATCTGGTCATCGGACCGCCGCCGGAGAACATGGCGGTGCTGATTGAAACCGGGCCTGCCAGCACGCTGGAACATCTGTCCGCGGGTCTTGATGCGCATGGCCTGAAGCTTGCGGATATCCGTCACGCGCTGGTGACGCATATTCATCTCGACCACGCTGGAGCAGCAGGCCACCTCGCGCGCCTGGGCACGCATATTCACGTGCACGAATTCGGCGTACGTCATCTGATTGATCCCTCAAAGCTCATCGCCAGCGCAACGCGAATCTATGGCGATCAGATGGATCGACTCTGGGGCAAGCTGCTTCCAGTTCCGCCTGAGCGCATCTCGCCCGTGCATGATGGAGATGTGATCCGAATCGGCGGGCTGTCTTTTACGGCGATTGAAACGCCCGGCCACGCGAAACACCATCATGCCTTTGCGCTGGAGACAAACGCCGGCCGGGTCTGCTTCACCGGCGACATCGCAGGCATCACCGTACCGGGGATTCCCGAACCTCCCGCCGGCCGGTTCATCGCGGTGCCCACGCCACCGCCGGAATTCGATCTGGACGCGTGGCTTATGAGCATCGATCGTCTGCAGCAGAAGCAATTTGCGCAACTGTATCTGACACATTTCGGTCAGCGGCAACATCCGCAGGCACATTGGGATCGCCTGCGCGAACTGGTGCGCGAGAACGCTGCATTTGTCCGTCGGCGGATGGACATGGGCGCATCGCGCGACGCCATCCTGCGGGAATATATGGAATGGCAGCGCCGGGACGCGATGGCGGAAGGGTTATCGGCCGCAGATTGCAGCCATTACATCTCCACCAATCTGCTCACGATGAATGTGGACGGCATGCTCCGATACTGGAGCAAGCGGTGCGAGATGCGTGCCGGGGAAGGCAGATGCTGAAGCCGAAAGCGAGCCGGACTGAACAGAAACCGTAAATCGTGTGCGGTCCGCAAGTTCCCGCAAAATTACCTTGCCCGGATATTCAGTGCCGGATATCTTCGCCTGTAAGGCTGCTGAAGCGCCAAGCAGTTGCGGTGTCGGAATGCTGCATGATGGCATTGTGCAACCGACATCTCAATCAATAATGCAGTTTCAACTGCGCTGGGCAACCCCGCGTACTGTTTGGACGAAAGAATCCTTATCTCACGTTCCCGTCCCACGAGCATGGTCTATATGGAACGCTGTCGCTTGGTGGCATCCGACGTCAGCGCCGGTAATAGAGGAGAATGAAAATGCTGAAAACGATGGCGCTCGCCACGTTCGTCGCCTGCTCAACCGCACTGCTGCACAGCCAGGCCACGGCTCAATCCCGAGGCGATGGCCGGTCGATAGCGGGCGAACTGATCATGACCACCGAACGCGTCGCATCGGGCCTCTCGCGGCCTGTGTTCGTCACCGCCCCGCCCGGCGATACCGAGCGGCTGTTCATCGTTGAGCAGCGAGGCAGCGGCGGACAAAGCACCCGCGGAGATATTCGCATTCTGCGGTTGTCCGACAACACGCTCCTGCCCACGCCCTTCCTCACGATCACCGGTCTCAACACCGGCTCTGAACAGGGCTTGCTCGGGTTGGCGTTCCATCCGAACTATGCTGAAAACGGCTATTTCTATGTGAATTACACCTCAAGCAACACCACGTTCATACGGCGATATCAGGTTTCGGCCGGCAATCCCAACGTGGCGGATCCCAACAGCGGACTCACGATCATGAGCTTCGCGCAGCCGCAGAGCAATCACAACGGCGGCTGGCTCGCCTTCGGACCCGATGGCTACCTGTACATCGCCACAGGTGACGGCGGCGGGAGCGGCGACACGTCGAACAATGCGCAGACCATGACCACGCGCCTGGGCAAGATGCTGCGCATCGATGTCGATTCAGCAACGCCCTATGCCATTCCGCCGGACAACCCCTTCGTCGGCCCGATCCCCGGACTTGATGAAATCTGGGCCTACGGCCTGCGCAATCCTTGGCGGTGCGCATTCGACCGCGCCACCGGCGATCTCTACATTGCGGACGTCGGTCAGTTCACGTGGGAAGAAATCTCCGTCCAGCCGGCCAGCAGCACCGGCGGTGAAAACTACGGCTGGCGATGCTACGAGGGCAATCACACCTTCAATGTCTCGGGTTGCCCGTCGTCTCAAACCATGGTCTTCCCCATTCACGAATACGACCACAGCGCCGGCCGCTGCTCCATCACCGGCGGGTACGTTTACCGCGGCTCGGAAATCCCTGAGATGTACGGGCACTACTTCTTTGCAGATTACTGCGGTGGCCAAATCTACACGCTGGAGTACACCGGCAGCCCCAATCCCCCCGTCGTGAATCGAACCAGCGAACTGGCGCCCGGAGGCGGCTTGGGCATTTCGTCGATCTCCTCATTCGGCGAGGACGCCAATGGCGAGTTGTACATCTGCGACCTGATGGGTGGTGAGATTTTCCGGATCAAGCGACGCCCGCCGCAGCCGCCCGCCAACGACAATTGTGCCAACGCAATCGCAGTCTTTGACGGCACTTACGCGTTCACCACCATTGCCGCCTCGACCGACGGCCCCAATGAGCCGGCTTCGTGCGACGCCAACGGCTACAGCCACATTGAGAACGATGTGTGGTTCAAATACTTCGCCCCCTGCGATGGCGTGGCGACGGTGAGCGTCTGCGATGCCGACTTCGACACCAAGATCGCTGCGTACGTCAACTGCCCTGCCGGTCCGGGAACGGCGCTTGCCTGCAACGACAACGCCTGCGGCAGCGGCGGCTCGATGATCAGCTTCCCGGTGACCGCCAACACGCTATATCGCATCCGGGTCGGCGGCTTTGAAGGTCAAACCGGCAGCGGTTCCATCACCTTCAACTGCGGTGTCCCGTCCAACTGCCCAGCCGACATTAGCGGCGACGGCACGGTCAACGTGGACGACCTGCTGGCAGTGATCGCCGCCTGGGGGCCATGCCCCGGCGGTTGCTCGGCTGACATCAACGATGACGATATGGTCAACGTGGATGACCTGCTGACGGTGATCGCCGCCTGGGGACCGTGCTCCTGATGGCGTCCAGGTGGACAACCTGACCGCCACATGGTGCGATCAGCCTCAAAACCGTACTGTCTCAAAAACAGGCCCTCCAAAGAACAAAGCCCCGGTCCTTCACGGCCGGGGCTTTTTTTCTGCTGATGGATGATGGCGTCAGAACGCGCTCCCGCACCGCTGCATGGCGCAAGGCAAGCGTTTTACTGGTGCCTACGGCGGCAAAAACGCCCAGCAAAGAGCAAAGGAAGTTTGGCGGAAGTTTCGGGCTGTCAGCAGGTGACATCCGGGGGCTGAAGATGGTATACTTGCACACTTGCTCCCCTCGCGAGCCGATTGCAGGCAATCGCGAGGCGGATAACGGGCTAGTAGCTCAGCTGGCTAGAGCGCACCCCTGATAAGGGTGAGGTCGGAGGTTCGAGTCCTCTCTGGCCCACTTCAGAGTGATCTGTCATTCGTTCTTCCAGACAGTTGATCACTCAACAACTTGATCACTCGCCAAGCCCCCTGCAGCAGCAGGGGGCTTAGCGTTTTGTGCCATCAGGATGCATCGCTGCTCTGCGGCTGTTTGTGCGCTGCTGCACTGCACGGCGGCATGGCGGTCGATGGTCGTCCGCCATGCGAATGCTTGGTCCGGAATGCGGCCATGCTGACAGCCCGCCGCAGATCTTGAAAGCCCCGGCCGGTTCAATCGCAACGCCCTGCTGCGCGCAGATCACATCTTCAAAGCTCTTGTACCGGCTGATATCGATTATCATGCACTCCCAATAAGAAGGCGCAGAGAACCGCAACTGCTGCTGTTCGCGTGCGCATCATGAACATCCGGAGATAGCCCATGCCGACCGTGACTGCTTCGCCCGCCCGTCCCGCGATTCTCGGCGGATCACCCGCCGTCACGCTCGATCAGAGCCAGGCCATGCGCTGGCCCATCATCACCAGTGAAGACGAGCAGGCTGTGCTCCGGGTACTGCGATCGGGGGAGATTTCCATTCATGATGAAGTCGCAGCACTGGAGAACGATTACAAAACGTGGCTGGGCGTCTCGCATGCTGTTGCGCACTGCAACGGCACCTCAGCCATTCATGCTGCGATGCATGCATTTGATATTGGTCCGGGTGATGAGGTCATCGTGCCCAGCGCGACATGGTGGGCCAGTGTGATGCCTGTGTTGCATTGCGGCGGCATACCTGTCTTTGCTGAAACCGAAGACCAGTTCATCGGCCTTGATCCTGCCGATGTCGAAAAGAAAATCACGCCGCGCACCAAGGCCATGGTGGTGGTGCATCTGTTCGGCATGCCGTCGAAGATGGATGAATTGCTGGCGATCGCCAGGCGGCACAACATCAAGGTTCTCGAAGACGCCTCGCATGCTCACGGCGCGGTCTACAAGGGCAAGCCGATCGGCACACTCGGCGATGCTGCGGTCTTCAGCATGCAGGCCAACAAGCTGGTGCCTTCAGCCGAAGGCGGCATGTTCGTCACCAACAATACTGAGCTGTGGGAAAAGGCAATCCGCTTTGGCCACTATGAGCGGCTGCTTGGCTTGCAGTCGCCGAACAAACGCTTTGCCGCAACGGGCTTCGGCCACAAGTTTCGCATGTCGCCGCTGAGCGCTGCGGTGGCGCGGGTGCAGCTTCGTCATCTTGAGCAGCGCAATCAGAAGCGCAACGAGAACTGCATCTATCTTTCACAGCGGCTGGAAGCGATTTCGCAAGGCGCGATTCAGACTTTCCTCGCTCCGCCTGATGTGAAGCGCGTGTATTTTGAGTTTCTGGTGCGGGTGGATGAACAGAAAGCAGGAATCGCACCGCGCGATCTGGCCAAGGCGCTGCAGGCTGAAGGTGCTTTGGTGGGCGCGCCACGTTATCCGCTGCTGCACCAGCAGCCGATGTTCACCGAAGGCGTCTGGGCGAAGCTGGCGCGGCTGGAAACGTCACCCGAACAATCGCTTCCGATGTATGATCCTGCTGCATTGCCTCGTACAGCAGCAGGAAACGCAGCTTTGCTGAAGCTTCCCAGTTTCCCGAATGCCGATCGCCGGCTTCTCGATCAATACGTTGAAGCTTTTGAGAAGGTACTGGCGCACGCCGCCGATCTCCCGCGAGAAAGCAAATGAACGAGCAACCGCGCGACAAGGCGCCCTCGGCAGAAGCAATTGAACGGCGGTTTAACAGCACTGCAGTGCGGCTGCTGCGTCCGGCGATCCTTGGTGGAATCAGCGTGCTGAAAACGGTGCGACGGTTTGATTGGCACGCTGAATTTGAATGCGATCTTGCGCGTCTGGATGGGCCGCTGGTGTTCGCAGCGAATCATCGCAGTCATGCCGACACAGCTGCCATTCTGGGCACGTTGCCTGCGCCACTGCGTCATCGCACCGCAGTCGCTGCGGCGCTGGATGTTTTCGGCCCTGACAGCAATGGCGGGTTCCGCAGGCGGCTTTCCAAGGACTGTCTGCAGTTGATCGTTGCGGCAGGGTTTCATGCTTTCGCATTTGATCGCTTCGGGCCGCCGCTGCGCTCGGTTCGAACCAGCGTGCAGTTGATTCGCAACGGCTGGAACTTGCTGCTGTATCCCGAAGGCACCCGCAACCGCACGAGCCAGATGCGCGAGTTCAAGCTCGGCGTGGGCGTTCTGGCGCGATTCAGTCAGCGGCCGGTGATTCCTATTTATGTTGATGGCGGCGATGTCATTTTGCCTTACGGCGCATTCATGCCACGGCCGGGCCAAGTGCGCGTGCACTACGGCAAGCCGCTTTGCTTTGAGCCGGGCGACACGCCTGCTGTCTTTACCCGCCGGCTTCAGGAAGCGGTGCGGGCGATGGCTGGCCGCCGAAGCAGTGCGGTCATCACAACCGGTTCACCTTCTCCAGCAGATCAGCCATCGCTGGACTCATCAGCAGCGTCCGTGGGCAGCAAGTAGCGTCCAAACGTTAACTGCTGTTTGCCCATTGCCGAGGTGTGCTTACGTGCGCAATCATGCTGTTGCAGTGCGCCTGTGCTGGCGTTTCTGAAGTCCAATGTGTTTAGAGGGGGCTTGAAGCTGCGTGTGGCTCGTATCATTGACTTGACAACAAGGAGCAGCCGATGAACACCAACGAAGCTGTCTTGCAGATTGCGGGCATGAAATGCGGCGAATGCGTGCGGCGCGTGGCTGAGTCATTGTTAGGTGTCGAGGGTGTGGATGACGCTGAGGTGGACCTTGAAACCGGCAGCGCTCGCGTGCAGTTGAGCGAAGGTTCGCCTGCGTCACAAAGCGATCTGATCAAAGCTGTGGATGAGGCGGGCTACGCGGTTGAGCGTATTGAGATGCCGTAAGCGGCGCCGCAACAATAGCAACAGCAACAAAAAACGCCGCGGCCTGAGCCGCGGCGCCAGCAGTCATGGCTTGAGATTCTGGGCTTAACCTGCACCGAACGTGCGGCGTCAGGCCGGCATCACATTGGCCGCTTTAGGCCCCTTGGGTTCCTGGGCGACGTCATAGGTGACGCGCTGCCCGGGTTTCAGACTTCGAAAGCCGTCCATCTTGATGTCCACGTGATGGACGAAAACGTCCTTGCCGCCGCCATCGGGCGTGATGAAGCCGTACCCCTTGTCATCAAAAAACTTTGCCACTGTTCCACTAGCCATGATCGGGCCTTTCCTGTTCGTCAAAATTCCTACCTGGCCAAGCACACGCGACCAGATCAGGCAGACATGTGACGCTCATGCGCTGCCCTGCGGCGGTCATCGTATCGACGCAGTGCGCATTGCAAAGCGCGATTTCAGCGCGCAATTCCAAATAAGGTTTCAACCCTAAGAACATCTCGTGCTGGCGCATCAGCCATGCGGTTCAACTCGCCTGCGTTGGCATGACAATCAACAAGCAGCACAAACCTGACATGCAGCAAACACATAAACATCGTTCGACAACAAGTCATCAGCTTTTGCTTGCATCATGTGGATTTTCCATGAAGCGGTTGACCTGGAACTTATAAGCAATCGCATCGCGCGCACTGGCGCGCACGTCCGACACGCGCACCCGATGCGGCGCTGCGCACTTGCCAGCAAATTGATCTGTTCGTATTACAGCTCAGCGAGACAGGCATTCGCCCCATGCGCTGATCACCGCAAGCAGATCATCCACATTGACCACACCGTTGCCCTCAGGCGGCGCGATGTCAGCTACGCACAATGCGCCATCCTCACACGGTCCCCATGTGCTGATGACGGTCAGCAAATCATCAACATTCACTATGCCATTGCCCTTGGGCGGCGCAATGTCGCCACGGCAAATCGGCGCGTCGAGAAGATCCACAACACCCGGTGTGGGCGGCGTAAAGGCGATGCCGCTGCCGTCCCACGTGATTGAAATATCCTCGGTGGTTTCGTCATGTCCGAGCAATCCGTTGCCGCCTTCTGCAATCTCACCGACCTCCAATGCCAATCGCTTATGTGAAAAGCCTGCCGGCGCACGATTCAACATCACCGGCATGGTCATGGCGTCGGGCAGATACGTTGAAGGCTCGTTGCCCGGATCAAATCCGTCCAGCGATAATCCGGTTTTGGGCGCGATATCGTTGGCTGGCGTCGGCATGCCGACGCGCACAATGTCCACATCACGCACAAGATCATTGATGCCATCCCAATAGAACAAAACAATGCCTTCACCGGAATTGGCCAGGTTCGCTGAAGAACTCACTGCCCATTCATACGCAGGCAGCATGATTGGACCGTTGAAAACGGTCTGCGGCGGGATTTCATAATCGGGAAGAAATCCGTACACGTTCTGAAAATTCGCAGCGTTGAGAGCGATGATTATCACGCCAAACGGCTCGATGGTCGCTCCTGCAGGAAAGCGCACTGTAAAGTCGCCGCTCTCAATTCCCACTCCCCCTGCCGGCACGCGCCAGTACTTGCTGTTGTTCGTCAGGTAATAGGTGATGAGGTCAACTGTCTGATCGGTTGGATTATAAATCTCAATGAACTCACCAGCGTCCGGCGCGAGCACGACTTCACTGATAACCAAATGATCGGTGGCATTGCACAAATCTGCAGGCACAGCAAGCAGCAATACCGACACCATCAACCACAGCGCATCATGTAAGCGGGCGTTGCAAATCATGACAGTCTCCCAGACAAAAAAGATTGTGTTGACAGCTTGACTCGACCCGATGCAACCCCACGTCGCGATCGCCGACTTTCGCCGAATAAGATAAGCCGTTTGCTGTGATTGCAAAACCCGCCCCGCACAATTTCATCTGACACATGCCTGAAGCCGAACGAATGGCGTGCGGGTTCCTGCGACTTATCCTGCGTTGCAGCATTGCTTTATCGCTCAGCAGGAAAGGGAAAGCTTCTGCTTAATCAGTCCACAAAAATTACCGTTTCCGGAATATAAAAACGCCCGGGCAATGCCGGGCGTTTCTCGTCAATTGGGGTATTGAGAGACGATACGAACGAGCTAGTCTTACTCGCACGCGCCCCATGCGCCGATGACCATAAGCAGGTCGTCAACGTTCACGACATCATCGCCGTTGGTATCAGCAGCGCATCCGGGGCACGGTCCCCAGCTGGCGATGACCGCCAGCAGGTCGTCCACGTTCACCGCGCCGTCGCCGCCCTTGGGCGCGATATCGCCGACGCAGACGCTGCCCTGCTTGAGATCGATGCGAAGCAGCGCCTGACCGCCTGAACCGAACGCAACGCCCTGCAGATCGTTGCCGTTAGCGTCGACCAACGAAGCGACAAAGTACAGAACCAGGTCATCGGTCAGGTGCACCGAATCGGTAGTGAACGGCGAGAGCGTGTTGTTGCTGCGACCGATGAACGCGTCATCGAACTGGCCGTTATTGTCCAGGTCAACCGCGACAGGATCGCCTTCGCGCACAACAACCCGCTGGCCGTTGAGCGCGATGACCGTATCAGCTGCCGGATCACCGTTGGTGGTGGCGCCAACGAGAACGTAATCGCCCTTGGTATTGGCTGCAACGCCGAAGAAGTTGCCCGATGCCCAGGCTTCGACGGGCGCGCCGCGCAGCGGGACGCCTGCAACAGGGTCACCGCTCAAGCCAATGATGTTGCCGTTGAGCAATGCCCAGCCCCGGCCCTGCGTATCAAGGCCGCGCGCGACCCACTCGCCATTGAAGCCCATCTTGCCGTAGACGATTGTGCTGCAGATGACGCCGGTGTTGCCGATCTCGGTGTTCTGACGAACAACCCACTCATTGTTGATGACCAGCACGGCACGCAGGTTGCTGTCGGGATTGTTCGTCTGACCGCGATAGAGGAAGTTCCTGCCGTCCAGCGAGCTGGAGAAGCTGTCGTTGGCAATTCCACCGGTGGAGCCGGAAAGTGTCTCAAGCTCGCTGACCATCGTGATGCCGTTTTGCGCCACAGCCATATTGCCGTGGAAGTTGGCAGGTCGGCGAGAGCTGTGAATGTTGTTGATGGTGGCGGCATGGAAGCCGACGGTGCCATCGTCCATCAGGTGAATGGCGTTGAGCGAGTTGCCGAACGTTTCATCGCCGGAGTTTGCAGGCGGACTGTCGATCAGACCCAATGCCGGGTCACCCATTTGATGGGCGATGAAGATGCTGTTGCCGTCGTACTTCATCACCTTTTCAAAAACGCTGTTGTTGCCGCCGCGCACGCGTGCGCCGAAGGCAAAGTGATTCATCGAGTTGAATCCCGCAACCGGATCAAAGAAGTCATACACCTCTCCGGGTGCGCCGCCATGCACGGGCTGGCCTTCCTGCGCGAGCATGTGCGAGACGCTGCCAATGCCGTGCACCATGAAGGTGTCGTAGTTTGCATCGGAATCGGCGCGGCCGCGAAGCAGCCATTGCGTGCCATCGGGGCTTACCGTGAAACCTTCCAGCGCTTTGTAACGAATGGACACTGGCGTACCGCTGAGATCCACCGCATCAGGAATCAGCGAAGTAGGATGGTCGGGGATTTCCGACACCAGCACTTCGATGTCTGATGCGACAGCCATCGGCACGCCGCACAGCGCCACGCCCAAGGCCACATGGGCAGGCTTCAGAACCACACGTCGATCCTTGTTCATTTCTTCGTTCCTCCCATTCGCAAAAGCCCGGAAGAACTCGTTACGGGTCGAATGCCGCTTCATTCGACCTCATCCAGCACTTCAGACTAATCATCACCCTGCCGCGTCGCAAGGATAATTGCGAAAAGTTCACCACAATCGGCCGCCACCAGCCGATCAGCCAGAAACTGCTTCATCAGCCTGCTGCGAAAATGACGCGCTGCATCTTCTTAATCGCATTTCCGACTTTCCTCCAGCAGGCAATAGGCAATGCCATAACAAAAGCCGCCGCGAAGCAAACGCTTCGAGGCGGCTTGGGCGCGATCGTCTGTCGCAGGGTGTTTTCGTTTTAGCCCAGGACAAGCGCAACGCACATTGCTGCTTTATGTATTGCGCAGGTGGCTGCGGACGCGATCCCGCAGCATCCAGCCTGCACAATGCAGCAAACCAAACCAATCAGCTCATCTCATCAACCAACAATCAGGCACACGCACACAGCGCAGAAGATCGATCAATCGTACGGGCGGATGTCCTCTGCTGTGTTCTGAACCGCGCCGCCCAGCGATTGCACATCCTGGCCCGCACCTTCAACGGTATGACAGGCGGGCAACGCCAGAAGCATGGTGAGTGCACCAAAGAGCGCGATCGACCACAGTCCAAGTTTGCGAATCAACCTTTGCGTCATTGTTTCGCTCCTTCCCAAGAAGCTTCTCGCCGGTGGCTGCTGACTGTGTCGTTGAGACGTAAGTTCATTCACCGGCATGCTTTGTGTTTCATGTCTCAAGATGTGATCTGTCCTTGTCTCACCACAACGCTACGCAACAGTCGGAACAGCGGCAGGGCGCATTGACGCCCAGAACCTCATTGCCCCTTTGGTTCCTAAGCACCGCACCCGAGGCGGCGCAGCCGAGGATTTACGATTTGGCGCAACTGCTTTATATAAATGCATTTGCGCAAACTTCAATGATTCCCCACCCTGCAACATAACTCTGCAGCATCAGCAAACGCAGCATCGGCGCAGCGGTCACGCTTCGCATATGCACACATCGCGCAACTCGGCTTCCACGTTCACCCGGCCGTTCCACGCGTTGAGCTTCGGTTCAATGACCACATCCAATCTCATGCCCGCAGCGAGGTCTGCAGCCCGCTCGCCAGCATTCCACCACACTGCGCGCAGCCATCTGCGGCTGGCTGGTCCGTCTTCCCGCAAACGCAACGACAGATGCTTGCCCTGCGATCCGATCTGCCGGGGCGGCTCAGCCACCACGATGTTGCGCACCCGCAGCGTCGGCGCACGATTGCCCCGACCAAATGGCGACAGCGCATGCAGGCGTCTGACCGTCGCCAGATCAAGCTCACCCAGAAGCGCATCGCAATCAATGGTGAGAGCGGGCGTCAGTTGATCAGCAGTGATGTGGCGATTGGCATGCTCGGTAATCACCTCGACAAATGGTTCAAGGTACGTCGGCACAAGCGACAAGCCCGCTGCCATCGAGTGTCCGCCGAAGGTTGTCAGATACCTGGCTCCGGCAGCGATCCCATCATGAATCGAATACCCCTCGATGCTTCGCGCTGAGCCTTTGCAGATATCTTCCAGACGCTGCAACAGGATCGCTGGCCTGCCGAAGCGCTCAACCAGCCGCGAACACACGATGCCCACCACCCCCGGATGCCACGATTCATGGGCCAGCGCGATCATGCGGCGATCGCTGGCGGTCATACCCCTGTCCTCAGCCATGCGCGAAGCCTGATCGAGAATCTGCTGCTCGATATTCTGCCGCTGACGGTTTAGTTCCGTCAGCCGATGCGCAATGGCGATCGCTTCATCAGCCGGCGCATCGGTGAGCATGCGGACCGCATCGGCAGCATGCCCCATGCGCCCGCAGGCATTCAGCCGCGGCCCGAGCACAAACCCAACTTTCTCCGAATCAATTTTCTCATCCATCAGGCCCGACGCTTCGATCAATGCGCGCAGGCCCGGTAGCGGCGTGTGCTTGATGAACCGCAAGCCATACGCAGTCAGCACGCGATTCTCATCAACCAGCGGCGCGACGTCGGCGATGGTGCCCAGTGCAACCAGCGGCAGCATATGCAGCAGCGCCTTCTGCAATTGCTCGCTCACACGCTCCGAGTTGCACCAGGTGGTCGCAAATCGCCAGGCCAGCTTGAAGGCCACGCCGGCTCCGCACAGATCGCCAAATGGATATGGCGTATCGGCGGTCGGCAACCGCGGATGCACCACCGCAACTGCATCGGGCAAAGGCGCGCCATTCGGCGGCAGGTTGTGATGGTCGGTAATGATGAGGTCGAGTCCGATGTCCCGCGCAGTTTTTGCTGATTGACTGGCCGTGACGCCGCAATCCACCGAAATCACGAGATCCACCCCATCGGATTTGAGTTGCCGCAGCGCATCGCAGTTCAGCCCATAGCCTTCATCGAGGCGGTGCGGCACGTAGGTTGTGATGCGGGCCTTGGGCTGAACTGTTTTGATGATGTGATAGAGAATGGCTGTGGCGGTTATGCCGTCCACATCGTAATCGCCATAAATTGCGATCAACTCATCGCGCCGCACAGCATCGACAAGCCGCGTTGCCGCAGTGTCGATATTGGGCATGAGTGCGGGGTCGTACAGGTGCGTGAGTTTGGGTTCGCAGAATCGCAGAATCGTTTCGGCATCGTGCATGCCGCGCGCTGCAAGCACCCGTCGCACAACCGGCGGAAGGTCCAGAGCATTCTGCGGCGGCAGCGATCCGCTGCTGTTGTCGGGCGTCCCCCGAAACAGCCATCGTCGCGTCAACCCTCGCATGTGGTGCAACATACGACGCCGCGGCGCAATTCGCCAGCCCGATGCTTGAGGGATGAGGAGAGAGGGGACAAGGAGATGAGGAGAGTTCGACAAGATGACGAGGTGCAGGGATGAGGGGGCGATAGACAAAGCAGGTCATCGTGTCACCCTTTCACCATGTCTCCTTACCTGCCTCTCCCCAATCTCCGCGTTCTCCGCGATCTCCGCGATCTCCGCGGTGAATCACTCTGTCTGATATCTCTCGTGTCTGCTGGACGCCTAGCAGACGCTCGCTTCCCGAAGCGGTGCGGAGTTCTTCAATTCGAGGTGACAGAGAACGCTGAATCGTCAATAATCCGTCCAACGTCAGGGAAGGCGTTGTCGGCGTCGTTGTCGTTGCCCTGCCAATCGGCGATAATGGGCGGTTTTGGTTTCTGCTGCAGGCATGCTCTGCAAGGCCCGCACGAGCTGTATTCTGGATTATCGGTACGACATTCGCGGCTGCCGAACCGCTTGGCTTAGGATTTCACTGATCTGCTCTTCACTCAGACGCGGCTATGCGCCATACTGCAGCCGTCCATGACCGGCTGCTGGAGCTTTTTCACTGATGTCTGACCGCTACAACACCGTGCTGCTCTTTGGCGCCCCCGGCGTCGGCAAAGGTACCCAAGGCAAAATTCTGGGTCAGATCCCCGGGATGCGCCATCTCGCTACCGGCGATATCTTCCGGTCACTGGATCGTCAGTCCGACCTCGGGCAGCAGTTCCTCGAGTATTCCTCCCGCGGCGAGCTTGTGCCCGACGATCTGACCATTCAGGTCTGGCAGCAGCACGTGCAGAAGCTGATTGATACGGGCTGTTACTGCCCAGCTCACGATCTGCTGGTGCTCGATGGCATTCCGCGCAGCCTGGCGCAGGCCACGGCCATGGATCGTCATATCACCGTGCTTCGCATTATCCATCTCACCTGCGCCAATGTGGACGAGATGGTCGCTCGCATGAGGCGGCGGGCCTTGCGTGAAAATCGCCACGACGATGCCGATGAAGCCGTCATTCGCCGCCGTTTTGAAGTCTACGAACGCGAAACGCATCCCGTGCTCTCGCACTATGACCCGCAGCTCATCACCGAGATCAACTGCATCGGCACGCCTGCGGAAGTGCTGCTGCATGTGCTGGAAGCGGTGGTTCCGGTGTACAACGCCCATTTCAGCAACCCGCTGGAGGAGTAAGGAGGAAGGGGCGGGGTGTGAGACACGGAGACACGGTGCAGGGGTGATAGAGCGATATATGGAGCAGACCACCCTGTCTCCCCTTCTCCCTGTCTCCGTCTCCCCATGATCCAACTCGCTCCTGACCCGAATCGGCAGTAAGCTCCCCGCGCTATGAAGACCTTGATACTTCTCGGAGGCGGCGGACATGCAGCAGTGGTGGCGGAGACAGCCCGGGCTGCAGGCTATGTTGTGGAAGGCTATCTGGACGATGCTGCGCCTGCTGGTGAAACCGAAAGCCCGGTCGTGGGCTTCAAGCATCTTGGCGCTATCGCCAGCGTGCCGGAGGTCAAATCCACCCATCGCCATGCGAACTTTCATGCTGCCATCGGCGACGCCCAGCTTCGTCGCCAATGGCTTGGCCTGGTTTCACCGCGGCCAACGCCAGCCATCATCCACCCCTCAGCCGTAGTTTCGCCCTCGGCCCGGATCGGCGAAGGCGTTTATATCGGCGCCAACGCGGTGGTGAACGCTCGTGTGATCGTGGCGGACGGCGTCATCATCAATACCGGCGCAATCATCGAACACGACTGCGTGCTGGAGGCGTTCTGCCACATCGCTCCCGGCAGTGTGCTGGCGGGCGGCGTTCTCGTTGGCGAAGCTGCAATGATCGGAGCCGGCGCACGCGTCATCCCCGGCGTACGCATCGGCGCCCGCGCCACTCTCGGCGCAGGAGCCGTGGCGATCAGCGACATTCCCGAAAACACCACGGCGATCGGCGTGCCGGCACGCGTCTTGAGCGGTGGATGATTGATTCACCGCGGAGAGCGCGGAGGACGCGGAGAGAGAAGATTAAGGAGACAAGAGGACAAGGAGATGAGGAGAAGGAGAGAACTTGACAAGGTACAGGGGTGATGGAGCGACAGACGGAGCAGGTCACCATGTCTCCCCCTCTCCTTGTCTCCCTCTCTCCCTCTAATCTCCGCGCTCTCCGCGATCTCCGCGGTGAATTCCACGGTCAGCCTGCAACCCACACGATCGCATGCGCCGCCACCCACAGCCCAATAAAGAGGACCAGCGTTGCCAGGGCGAGGATGCCTGCATCGCGAGGCGGGAGCCGGAAGAACGCCATCGACAAGCCCACAAAAATACCTGCCTGCAGGACTGCTTCAGCCAGCCATTCCAGCCACGGCTGAGCGAGATTGATGAATGTCGCGAGCTGCGCGGTCAGAATGATGTTGGCCATGCGAACCACAGCAAGGCGCATGTCGCTGAAGTCTGCAACCAGCCGCACGCCCAGCAACGAGGCAAGAAACGCCAGCGCGCCGACGCCGCAGGCCGTCCAGATCGCTGCGAAGCCGATGAATTTCAGCACTGCTATGAATCGCGCACCAGCCGATACCGCAAACGGCACGCCTTCGTGCATCGCGGTCGCTTCAATGCCCAGATACAGCCCACGCACTGCTGCGAAATAGCCGATGATGAGTATCAGCCCGCTGATGGCTGCCATCGCACCGGGCAACCAGAGATCACCCGACCCCGGTTCCACAAGCGGCGGCTGCTCCTGGGCTGATTCATCCCCCTCATCCGCTGCGTCACTGTCATCATCATCACCGCTGGCCCGTTTGCTGACGGTTTCGAGCTTCCGCATGGTTTTGAGATCGAATCCGCACCGCAGACACACCAGCGAATCGGACTGCCGCATCGGCGCTCCGCAATTCGGGCACACATCCAGCTCACGCACCGATTTCGGCGGCCCGGACAGCGGCTCATCGTCCGATTCTCTCTTCTCCGGTTCCGCCTCCGGCGTTTCCACATTTAGCGGCTGCCCCACGCGATAATGCTGTTGCTGCTGCTGCGCCGGGGCATCGCCATCATCATCTGGCTCAAGCGGCAGCGGCTCCACATCGGCCGGCCGCTCGATATCCGGTCGGCGAGGCTGGGGGATAGGCGATTCGTCGCTGCCTGATAGCGCATCAGCTGGCTCGAGATCGTAGTTTTCAGGCTTTTCCGTGGTCATGATGCGACCGAGCGTCGTCGATGAGTCGATCGGATTCTACGCTGCCATCGCCTGCTTGTTCTGTTTGGCCCGTGAGTTTGCGTTCTTCCTGTCTCGCAGAATATCAGGGCTGAGGCACGGGGCATCAAGCTCGCCCGATCAATCATTTCCCAACGATCGGGAACATCTCGCGGGCTTTGCGGGTTTGAATTCACGCCTTCCAGGCCACAGCCATTTCTTGGCGGAGCGCTTGGCAAGGTTGATAGAGCAGGTGGGGAGACAAGGAGACACTCCCTTCTCCTCCCTCATCATCTCCCTGTCTCCCCAGACTCCCGGAACCTCCGGAACCCCCGGAACCCCCGGAATCGATCCTGTCGTGATACTGTGACGGCGGATCAGCGAAAGATCAGAAAGAAAGGACACTTCATGACATTCAAAACCGTACTTGGCACGATTGCACTGGCTGGCATTGTGGGGGTTTCTCTGGGTCTGACGCCTCGCCTCGCTCCTGAAGCGTCGCCAGAACCGACGCAGAACGTCGCTGCCGCTGCCACAGCGGGAGACACCTTCACCGTCGACGGCGTGCACTCGGGGGTGGTGTTCAAGATTCGCCATATGGACGTGGCCAACTTCTACGGCCGATTCAATTCCATCAGCGGGACATATTCGCCGGTTGAAGGCGGCAGCTTTGACATCACCGTGCAGGCCGCCAGCGTGGACACCGGCAACAAAGGCCGCGACGACCATCTGCGCAGCCCCGATTTCTTCAACACCTCCGAATACCCCACGCTCACCTTCAAGAGCACCAGCGTCAAGGCAATCGGCGACAACAAACTCGCCGTCACCGGTGATCTCACCATGCACGGGGTGACCAAATCCATCACCGTCGAAATGGACGTCTTTCCCGCCAAGGAAACCCGCCAGGGCGTCAGATGCGGATTCGAAACCACCTTCACCATCAAGCGAACTGATTTCGGCATGGACACCTACGTCACCGCCGGCGGCCTTGGCGATGAAGTCCAGGTCATCGTTGCTGTCGAAGGCGTGAAGAAGTAACCCACCGATCGTCCGCATCCAAACAGGCAAGCTTGTCTCGCCTTTTTACTGCGCGAGAGGCAAGCCAACGGCTTTCACGCATGTCTGAAGAACTCCAGACCGCACTTCCCGTTGTTGTGCCAGCGGCACTGATCGCCGCGGCGGTCATGCTTGTTGCATGGTGGCCGCTGCGGCGATCGGATCGTCGCAGCCAGCCGCTGGCGAACGCATGGTGGGCTGGCGCGTGTGCAGTGGGCGTGAGTTTCATCGCTGGCCTGTGGCAGATTGCTGACGGCTGGCCGGGCCTTCCGCCCAAACAGCGGTGGATGTGGCTCATGCCGATGGCCATTGCCGCAACGGTGCTGGGCATGGTGTCAGGCTGGCTGCAGCCGCGCCATGTCGTCCAGCTTGCTGTTGGGCTTCTGCTGGCTCTCTCAGCAACGCTGCTGCTGCACCCGCCGCCTGCGGTCGACCAGCCCTGGCTCTGGAAACTCGGCCTTGGGGCGGCTGTGCTGATTGTGTGGCTTTGCCTTGAAGTGCAGGCTGAGCGTCATCCCGGCCCATCACTGCCGCTGGCCATGACCATTGTGTTCACGGGCGTCTCGCTGGTCATCAAGGAAAGCCGCTTTGCGATGCTCTCGCTCAGCGCCGCAGCAGCAAGTGCAGCATGGGGATCGGTGCTGCTGATTTCGATCTTCAACAGCAAACTGCGCGTCTCCCGCGGGCCGATGCATGTTGCCGCCATGCTGCTGCCAGCCATGCTCGTACTGGGCGAGTTTGATCGGCGCGGCGGCGTGTCGATTGCCAGCTTTCTTCTGCTTGCGATCGCTCCGCTCATGCTGTGGCTTGGCGAACTGCCCCCGCTTCGCACACGCCGCCCGTGGCAGGCAGCGCTTGCGCGAGCTGCGCTGGTGGCTGTGCCGGTTCTGATTGCAGTCGTCCTTGCCATGCGGGCCGGCCAGGATGATGGTTATCTGTACTATTGATTTACTGATTGCGAATCGGTGATGAGCGTGCGCACACGCCTGCGCAGGCGGCGTGAGTTTTGACGAACGCAGCGAGGCAGGGTTCACTATGCGTCATGTCCCACCACCACCATCACCACCAATGGTCCTGGCGTTTGCTCCGCGCGGGGCGTCTTCGCCTTGACGGCGGAGGCATGTTCGGCGTTGTGCCCAAAGCGATCTGGTCGAGATTCGTTGAGCCTGATGACCAGAACCGCATCCCGCTGCAGACCAACTGCCTACTGCTGAGCGACGGCTCAACCAACGTGCTGGTGGAAACCGGCTTCGGGAACAAGTGGTCAGACAAGGAACGCGGCTTTTACGATCTTGAACATCGAACCGTCGTTGACGCCCTTCATGAGATCGACCTCGATCCCGCTGACATCAACAGCGTCATCGTCACCCACCTGCATTTTGATCACGCAGCAGGACTGACCTCAAAAAAACACGGTTCGGACACAATCGTGCCCACCTTCCCCAACGCGAAGATCTTTGTACAGCAAACCGAGTGGAACGACGCACTGGAAAACAAATCCACGATGAACCGCACGTACCTGCGCAGTCATCTGGACCCCATCGCAGATCGCGTGAAGCTGATCGATGGCGAGCACGAAGTATTGCCCGGCATCAAGGTCTGCCCGCTGCTCGGCCACACCTGGGGACATCAGGGCGTGAAATTTTACGACGAACATGGCATTGTGTGCTTTCCCGGCGATGTGCTGCCGACGGTGAACCACGTCGGCCTGCCGTTCAGCCTTGGCTATGACATGCTGCCGTATCACAACATGATCACCAAGCACCGGTTGTATCAGAAAGCGATTGCTGAAAACTGGCGGCTGGTGCTGGATCACGAGCCGGGCGATCCCGTGGTGCGGGTGCAGCAGGACAGTGCCGATGCCAATCGATTCACACTGGTGAGACAGGCGGCTGAGGAAACAGGAGAACCTGACAAGGTGCAGAGATGATGGTGATGACGGAACAGGCCACCTTGTCTTGTCATCTTGTCACACCGCGAAGATCGCGGAGAACGCGGAGGGAAGACAAGATGGCATGGTGCAAGGGTAACAAGGTGATCTACTCCATATATCGCCCCATCACCCCTGCACCTTGTCACCTCGTCAAGTTCTCCTGTCTCCTCGTCTCCCTTTCTCCCCCATCTCCGCGATCTCCGCGGTGAATTTGAATCAAGAAGAGCGGGAGACAGACGCCTGAGCGCGCCTGATCGTTGTGACGCACGGTGCATCGCTGCAGTTGTTGTCGTCCGGGCTGTTGTCGCCGGCCAATTCGGAGGCGATTTCGTCCCATGTTCGCACGCTGGCCGCCCAGGCGTGGTCGCGGGGCATTGTCGCTGCGGCTTTGAGCGCTGACTGTATCGATGCCGGGTCTGACAGCTGGTAGTACGCCATATTCGGCCGCTCGCTGCGGAGAAATTCCGGCGCTACCACGGGCAGGCGGCAATAGGCGTATTGAATGACCTTCAGACTGTCCCGCCGCGTTTGGGAAAGCTTGCTCGGCGTCAGTGTGTGCAGGGCGATGTCAGCGTGCTTGAGGTACGCCACGGTCTGCTCAAAAGGCATCTCGCCATAGGCGATGACGTTCTCGCGCGTCGGCAGGCCGCCGATGGGACCGATGATGTGAAACCCCCACTGCGGGAACATTCGGCTTGCCTGAGCGATGAAGTTCGTATCCAGGCCGGCGACGCCGACAAAGATCAGATTCTTCTCCCACTGTTGCTGGGCATACGGATTACGCGTGGGCTGATCGAACAGGTCCTTGCGGATGCCGTGCTGATGGAGCACGACGTTGCCCATGCCGCGGAACTTATGAGCAATCGCCTCCGTCGGTACGCTGATCAGATCAAATTGCGGTGCGAGACGCTTTTCGCACTCCACGACAAGCGGATGCACCCGCAACAGCGACATGTCATCGGAAACGCGATACACCATGCGGGCATTGGCATTGATGGTGCGGAAGCGATCAAACAGCATCAACCCCGCGGTGCTTTCAAAGATGAAAAGGTCCGATCGCGCCAGTTCGCTTTCAATCGGCCCAAGCGGAAACGACGCGTAGCGGCTGAAGATCGGTTGCGCCAGGCGATTGAGCGGTGCAACGGGAAACTTCACCGGATGCCACGGCGTGTACCACGCATAACTGCCCAAACGATCATTGAGCCATTCGAGCCTGCGATTGCGCCGATGCAGGCCGTATTGCAGACGATGATCCCGCCGCAGCCACGAAAGCCAACTGAAGGCAGCGGTGAAGTAAATCACCCGCCAACCGGAACGCCAGTACGCATCTGCAAGCCAATGAAAACCCGCTTTGCGTTTTGAGCCGGCGTAATGCCCCGTCACCAGCACAACCTGTCTGGTTGTCGTCTTGCCAGGGTGCATCAAGCGCTCATTGTAGCTGCTGCCCGCTCGACGTACTGAATCACCGTATTGGCCACGTAATCAAGCTGCTCGGTCGTCAGTTCGGGATAAATCGGCAGCGCGATGGTTTCATTGGCGGCGGCTTCCGATTCAGGCAGATCGCCCTTGCTGTACCCGAGATAGGCAAAGCATTCCTGCAGATGCAGCGGCACGGGATAGTAAATCTCGGTGCCGATCTTGCGTTCTGCAAGGTGTGCCCGCAGCGAATCGCGCATTTCAGCCGGCACGCGAATCACGTACTGGTTGTAGATATGCCACGCCTTGCCGCTCGCAGGATGCGGCGTACGCAGCGGCAAACCCGATTCACCCTTCAGCGGCGTGGCGGACGTTTTCGCACCGGCGTCGGCGAATCGCTTGTCGTAATAAGCCGCGTTGCGTTGCCGGCCTTCCGTCCAGCGATCAAGGTACTGCAGCTTCACCTTCAGAATCGCCGCCTGCAATGCGTCGAGGCGGGAGTTCACACCGATCCACTTGTGATAGTACTTCGGCTTGCCGCCATGAACGCGCAGGATGGCGATGCGGTCAGCGAGTTCTTCATCGTTGGTGGTCACGATGCCGCCGTCGCCGAACGCACCGAGATTCTTGGACGGGAAGAAGCTGAAGCACCCGATCGCACCGCGCGTGCCGACACGAGCGCCTGCGTTGTCGCGCGTGCCGATGGCCTGGGCCGCATCCTCCACAATCGGAACGCCCAGTTCTTTGCTCAGTTGCTCATAGGCGTCCATGTCGGCGGCCTGGCCGTACAAGTGCACCGGCATGATCGCTTTGAGTCTCGTGCACTTTTTCGCCACCTGCCGCACATGCTCCGGATCCATGTTGTACGTCACCGGATCGATGTCAGCGAACACGGGCGTCGCCCCGGCTCGCGTGGTGTACCCGCCGGTTGCGAAGAACGTGTACGCCGGGCAGATCACTTCATCGCCGGGCTGAATGCCCAGTCCCATCAGCGCCAGCATGATCGCATCGGAACCCGAAGCGCATCCGACCGCACGCTTTGTGCCGACATACTGCGCGATTGCGTTTTCCAGATCGCTGACCGTCGGGCCGAGAATGAAATGCTGGCTCTCAACGACCTCCTCAATCGCGTTGCGAATCTCATCCTTGATTGCAGCGTACTGGGCCTTGAGATCGAGCAGTGGAACGGTGATGGGAGTGGTCATGGGAGGTGCGATGAGATGAGAAATAAAGGTGAAAGTTCAGAATCATCAGATTGCGGGCGCTTATTCTCAGGCGATTTCCTTCAAACAGCACACGCAACAAACGATGGTACTCAGCCCTGCGTCTCCTTCACAGGATGCAGGCGTCCGTTTTCTTCAGTGTACTGGTTGCCGCAGACCTGGCATTGCAGCATGCCGTTGGCGTCAGCGGTCTTGGGCAGCGTATAACCGCAGCGGCAGGCCCACCCGATGCGGCGCGCCGGCACGCCGACCATCAGCGCATAGTCCGGCACGTCCTTGCTCACCACCGCGCCCGAACCGATCAGGGCGTATCGCCCCACTTCCGTGCCGCAGATGATCGTGCAGTTGGCGCCCATGCTTGCACCTGTGCGGATGATGGTTTTGACGTATTCATCGCGGCGCACAATTTCGCTGCGCGGGACGAGAATATTGGTGAACACCATCGACGGGCCGCAGAACACGTTGTCTTCGATCTCCACGCCCGTGTAGATGGAGACGTTGTTTTGCACCTTTACGTTGTTGCCCAGCACGACGTTCGGCGAGATCACCACGTTCTGCCCCAGATTGCAGTTCTCGCCGATGCGGCTGTGTTTCATCACGTGCGAAAAATGCCAGATCTTTGTGCCTTTGCCGATCTCACATGGCTCGTCGATATAGCACGATTCGTGAATTTGAACACCGGGATACTTGGCAGGATCGAAGCCGGGCATAATGAATGGGCCTTGGATTGGAATTGGGTGCGACACAATAACAGATGCACAGCGAACTGAGCATTGAGCATAGCCAGCCGACGCGCGAAAAGGCGGCGTTGATCAAAATTGTCCGCAGACAGCAGGCAGCACGGCCGTCACGTGCCTGACGGCTGAGCGCCGGCAGCTGCAGCAGGCGGGCGGCCGTCATGCATCAGGCCATGCCCCCCATTGGCTGCCCCGTTCCCGCTCGTCTTCGGCGCGCCATTGGCACGCTGCTGAAAAGGGCGGTCTGAGAGGTTCCATCGATCAGTAAACGGAACCGGCTGGCCGTTGGTCATCAGCGACCGCTGCGCCGCGTGCAGAATCTGCAGCACGCGCAGGCCGTTGGTACCGTCAGTGCAGGGAGTCTCGCGCGTCGCCATGCACTGCAGGAAGTGTTCGCACTCCAGCCGCAGCGGTTCATCCTGGGGGTATTCAACCTTCACCCCTTCGCCCTTGACCGGAATGGGCTGGCCCTGCTGCCAGTCGACGCGCTGATCGTACAGAATCAGCTCTTTGGCCACATCGTCAAAGCTGGCCATCTTCTTCGAACCCACGACTACCAGCTTCTGCTCTTTGAACGGGTGCAGCCAGCTCACGAAGATGTGGGATCGCATGCCGTTGTCAAACAGCAATTGCGTGACGGTAACGTCAGCGATATTGGGCGTCACGTAGCAGCCGCCGGTGGCGACCACTTCAAACGGCAGCGAGCCGACTAATCGCAAAATCACCGCGATGTCGTGCGGCGCAAATGACCACAGTGCGTTTTCCTCGGTGCGAATCTTGCCAAGGTTGAGACGGTTGGAGATGAGATAACGAACCTTGCCAAGCTCGCCGGCAGTGATCAGTTCGTGCAGTTTGAGAATCGCAGGGTGGTATTCAAGCAGATGCCCCACCATCAGGATGCGCTGCGCATCATGAGCGCGATTCACCAGATCAACCGCGTCATTCACATCAATCGTCAGCGGCTTTTCAACAAAGACGTCTTTGCCCGCAGCAATGGCGGCGCAGGCCATCGCGTAATGCGTCTCAGCAGGCGTGGCGATCATCACGCCCTTGATTGCCGGGTCGTTGAGCACCGGATCAGGCGATTCATGAACCTGGGCATCTGGCGCAAGCTCCCGTGCGGTGGCGCGGCCTTTTTCAGAGGGGTCCACCACCGCCCGCAGCCGGCCGAGCCGGTTAACCGTGCGCACGATGTTTTTCCCCCACCCGCCGCATCCAAATACAGCAATATCAGCATGTTGTGTCAAAGCACCACTCCGCCTGTCCTGCCCCGACAAGCCCACGGGACACACACGCTACTCGCCTCGCGAACCAATCAGAGACGCGCCCGCTGACTTCCTGAAAACCGATCGGCCAATATATGAATGGCCCTAAACGGAGTCAACAATATCACTCTTTCAGACGCTGAGACAGCTTGAATGACCCATTTTTTCACCCTGCATCGCGCCTGTGCAGTTTTTTTCGGCCGCAACATGGGCACCCCAACTGGCAGATATATCCATCCGGCAGGCCCAGCCTCAACACCTATCGGCAAGCCTCCGCGCAGCATCTGCCGCACCAGCAGCACGCCCAACAGACGCCTTACTGCGGGGTATCGCTGACCACCTGGCCGTTGATGATGGTTCCCACGCAGTGGGTGGTGTATTCGAAGGGATCGCCGTCGAACAGCGCCAAGTCACCGTCTTTGCCCACCGTGATTGATCCGATGCGATCAGCAACGCCAAGCAGGCGCGCCGCCTCGATGGTGATGCTGGCCAGCGCATCGGAATGCGGCAAGCCGTTGGCGACTGCGACGCCCGCTTCAAACAGCACGATTCGCGTTTTGGGCACGTAGCCTTCGTACCCGCTCTGCATGGCAATTGGAATGCGCGCTTCGCGCAGCTTCGCTGCGGTCTCAAAGCTCAGATTCTCGGTTTCGCCAAACGCGCGGCGCATCGTGGGGTGGATGATCACCGGCACGTTGGCAGCCTTGATCTGCTCAGTCAGCAGATATGCTTCCGCTGCGGAATCCAGCCAGAGCCGAATGTTGAACTCTTCCGCCAGACGAAGCGCGCCAGCAATGTCCTGCGCGCGGTTGGCGGTCACCATCAGCGGAATCTCGCGCTTGAGAACCTGCCCGAGCATCTCCAATTTCAAGTCCCGCGCCGGCGGCTGATCGTCTTTGGCTTTTTCGAGCTTTTCAAGATATTCCTGCGCTTTGATGAACTCCGCACGGAGCATCGCCACCATCTTGCCCCGCGTGCCCGGCGACTTGCCGCCGGACTTGGTTGCATCCGGCCCGAGCGTAGCCGCCACCGCTGCAGTCGGCACCAGAACAGCCTCCTCCACAGTCGTGCCCGCCGTTTTGACAATGCACGTCTGGCCGGAGATCAGTTCGCCCGGCGCGTGACCGGTGTGCACCGTCGTAATGCCGAATCCGCGCACGTATTCCACCAATTTGTCCAGCGGGTTGTAGACGTCTATGGCGCGAAGCTCCGGTTGAATCGCTGTCGAACGATCCAGTTGGTCCTGATCGTGCGGCGAGTTGTAGATGCCCGACACCCCCACCGTACTGTGGGCGTCAATCAGGCCCGGCGTCACGATTTCCGCTTCAAGCACGCGAAATCCGTCCGGAATGGGCGTGGTTGCCGCGGGGCCGACGGCTGCAATTTTCCCGTCGCGTATCACCACGACGCCGTCCATGATCGGCGCGGTGTCCATGGTGTAGATCACCTTGCCGCGCACCGCCACCTGCGCCTGCGCCGTCATCGACATCACCCCGAACGCTGCCGCGGCAGCAAACATCATCAGGCGCACACGCATGTTCCAGCGCATCGATCAATGTCCTCCTGCATGTTCCTGGCAGCACAAATACGGCGACTGATCGTGCCCGGCTCCGTAGCCGCCCACTGCGTAGAGATAATCTTTCGGATCGCTCCGATCAAAGACCTTGACGCCTTCAATCCACGTCTGCTGCACCTTGGTGTACACGCTCAGCGGATCGCCGTCGAGGATGATGAAATCAGCGTCCTTGCCCACCGTCAGCGAACCGATGCGATCCTGCAGATCGAGCATTTTCGCCGGATTGATCGTCAGCGCTTCCAGCGCAGTGGTGCGCGACATGCCTGCGCGCACGCCCAGCGCAGCCATGCGCAAGAACAGTCGCGAATCGGTGATCCAGTCATCGGTGTGAAACGCTGTCAGCACGCCAGCCTGCTCCAGCGCAGGAGCGTTGTTCAGCACCATGTTCAGTGCTTCGAGCTTTCCGCCCGGGCTGTCGACCAGAATGATCGAACACGGCACATCGGCTGCAGCGATCACATCCGCCACCTTCCATGCCTCACTGGCGTGATGCAGCACAACGCGGAAGTTGAACTCGCGCGCCAGACGCAGCACGGTGATGATGTCATCGTGGCGGTGGGTGTGATGATGCACGATGCGCTTGCCTTCCAGCGCTTCTGTCAGCGCCTCAAGACCGATGTCCCGGGCGGGCATTTTCTCCGGGTTTTCTGCAGCGCGCTCGATTGCGTCGCGATATTCCTGGGCTTTGATGAAGCGTTCGCGCACCAGCGCAGCCGCTTTGCCTCGTGTGCCCGGAAACGGCGAGGCCCGCATGGGATTGGTGCCGTTGGCCATCTTCAGGCCGCCCATCGGCTGACCCTCATCATCAAGGATGAACAGGCTGTCGATGGTTTTGCCGCCGCGGGGTTTGACGTAAATGGTTTGCCCGCTGAGCAGGTGGCCCGAGCCGGGCATGATGTTCATGGTGGTGATGCCGCCCGCTATTGCGCGTTTGAACCCCGAATCGAGCACGTTGATGGAATCGAACACGCGCACATCGGGTTGAATCGGCCCTGAGCCGTCCGCCCCGCCGACACCGCCGATGTGACTGTGCGTATCGACAAGACCGGGCATGATGATTCGGCCGGTGGCGTTGATGCGCTGAGCGCCGTCGGGAATCGCAACTTCATCAGCCGGGCCGACTGCAACAATCTTGCCGTGCTGCACCACCAGCGTGCCGTGGTCGATGTTGCCGATTTCAGGATCAATCGTGTAGATCCGCGCGTGCTCAAATGCAATCGGCGTTTCCTGGGCCGACACGCGTGCTGGCCCTACCAGCGCCAAAGCCCCGACACAAAGCGCAAACATTCGATGCATATCGTGGCTCCTGAGGAATCAAATCCCAATCCTACCACATACCGCCTGCCCGCCAGGTCGTTTCGCTGTGCAGGCCAATGCGCGGATAAACGCACATGAACACGCGATACGCCCGCATCAAGCATCAAGAAACGGCCGGTTAGCCCGTTCGTTCCCTGCTGCACGTTCAATGCGCTGAGCTGTTGGCCAATTGATCTTTATTGAGCTTTGACGATCAGCGTTCGCGCCTTGGTCTGCGATCTCACCACCATTCTCTTATCCCCCATCGCATCGGCTTTAGACATGAACGCTGTGCGACAAAGCCGGTTGGGCATGCGCGAACTTCCTGGCCTGCTCCGGCGTCATGCGCGGGTTGCGATGTGCAATACCCATGAGCTGCGCAAGTTGCTCAAACGCATCGGTGTTCTTGAGCAGTCCTGCAAATCGTTCACTGCCCGGACCAAAGGCCAGAATCGGCGCCCAGTCGGACGTATGCACAACCCCCGTCCATCCGATGCCGTTGTGATTTCCCAGAATCTGCGCCGCTGCGCCGGAGATATTCGCCTGTGCGCGATTCAGTTCCGGTGCGGGATTGCCCGCAAGATAGCTGGCGATGACCCCCGCTTCCTCCTGACTGAGTTCAATGCCTGTGCCCCAGTGCAAAATATCGCTCACTTCGCTGGTGTTCGCAGGCCTGCCATGTTGTTTTTGAATCTCGCCAAACCGCGCGTGCATCGCCTGGAATGATGCAACCGACATGGCCAGGCGTTCAAAATGATGCGTGCTGCGGCTGTAGCGGCTGCCGATGCCGTTGATGCCCGGATTGCCCGTGCCGTGGTCGGCTGTGATGATGACAAGCGTATCGGGGTTGACGCGCTGGAACTCAACAGCCAGCGCAACAGCTTCATCGAACGCCAGTTGATCCCACAGCAATGCTGCTGCATCGTTGTTGTGCCCTGCGTGATCGACCCGGCCGCCTTCAACCTGCAGCAGAAAACCATCGGGCGAGCGCGAAAGTGTTTCCAGCGCGATGCGCGTCATTTCCGCCAGTGTCGGAACGCTGGTTTGCAGATCAGCTTCGCGATTGCGGTCGATCGTATATGGCAAGTGCTGCTGACTGAACAGCCCAAGAAGCTTCTCTCCTGCGCGCAGGTTGCCAGCCAGCAGTTCATCGCGAGAGCGGCAGACCGCATAGCCAGCAGCGCGATATTCATCGAGAACATCCCGGCGATCGCGCCGAACGGCTGGATCAAAATGCCGCAGTCCCCCCCCAAGCAGCACATCAACGATATTGAGATACTGCGGCGCGATTTCGTCTTCGAGTTCGCGAGAGGGAACCGACGCAGCGAATCCGGCTGGCGTGGCATGAGTGATGCGCGTCGTGGTAACCAGCCCAACTGCCTTGCCGCGTTGTTTGGCCAGCGCTGCGAGCGGCGTAAGCGGCTGACCGTCGGGCAACATGTTGACAGTCCCGTTGAAAACGCGCGATCCGCTACCCCACGCACTTGCTGCTGCCGCTGAATCGGTCACCAGCGAGTTGAGCGACGCCATATCAAACCAGCCGTGAACAACGCGGCTTTGCCCGGAAAGCTCATGCCACTGCGTGCCGCCATTGCGCAGCAGATGCGAGAATGCTTCAGCCATCGCGGGCACGCCCGGGCTCATGCCGTCAGCCACCATGAACAGAATGTTCCGGGGCGACGGCTTGGCCTTCGCATCGCCCGCAAGCGTCTTTGCCCAGGCACTGCGGCGTGGAAGAGTTGCAGCGACGCCGGCAAGCGCTGACGCAGCGCCAAGCTTGAGCGCTGTCCGCCGGGTAATGGCGTTGTTGGTTTGGGCGTGGTCGGTGTCGCGCATCATGACGATGCCGCCATCATACGCCCTGGCGCTGCGGCGCGCTGGACAATTCTGCTGCGGAATGCCCGCAGTTCATCCGGATTTTGATGAAAGATTCATCTCATGTCAGCGACATGTGCACGCAGAGCGCAAGCCCGGCACAGATCAATCGCCCTCTCGCTCCGCCAGCTTGGCGCGTTCGTCGCGCAGCCATTCCGCCTCAAGCGATTCGACATCGCCGAAGGCCTGCTCGAACAGTTCAAGATGCCGCGCTTCGGGGAGCCGCCCCGGCGGTTCGTACAGCATCAGTTCCAGATAGGTGCGCATCTGCTCTCTGCGATGCTGAAACATCCATTGCACCAGAGCGTAGCTCTGGTGATAAACCGCCTTGATGCTGTAGCGGTCGTAGTTCGACGACGGCAGCCGCGTCATCGCCACCAGATCGCGCAGCGGAATGAGATCGTTCCATGCCAGGAGTCGCTGAAAGACTTCCTGCCGCGGCTGGAAGACGTGATCGGGACCGAACGGCTGATCTGGAACATGCGTTTCAAATGCAGTGGAAAGCCCCTCGCAGATCCACAGCGGATACTGTGTTTCCGGCGCCATCACGCGCGTATGGAACATGAGCTGGTGAATCGTCTCATGCACGCATTTAGCAGCGGATTCCTGCGGGCAGCAATGCTCGTGACCCGCAGCAGGAACCTGACTGCCTTCAGCGTAGCCGACCGTGCCTTCCCCTGCTCCGTTGGCGACATAGCGGGTGCGTGAATCGCCCCACGCGTCCGGTTGAACCGAAAAAACCACCCGATCGTTGCGAGGCGAGTAATATCCGCTGATGGAATTGCTCATCACGCCGTCATGGCGACGAGCAAATGCGCGGTAATCGTCATAACGATCAAACAGCACACAGACGAGTTTGTGCTGCAAAGGCAGCGGCCGAAGTCCGCTCAGCTCTGTGAAGCGCAGAAACTGTTCGTAGGTTTGCTCCATCCAGATGGCATGCTGTTGGATGGCGCGTTCGTCAGCGTCGGAAAGCAGCACGAAGCGTTCCGTTTCAACGATGCGAAATCGCGTATCAAGCCAATGAAGCGCCGATTGCATCGAATGCGAATCCGCAGCGATGGGACGATTGACCGCAGCCTGATGAATCAGCGCATAGGCATCGTGGCACAGCGGATTTGCATACAGAATCTGCCGGCAAATCTGCTCGGCTTCTTCGTGACGGCCGGACTCGATCAACGCCCGCGCTTGCGCAAGCTGATTCTCCCATGAGCCATAGTCGCGCGCCGCATCGTGGTCAGCGATCGCCTCATTGTGAAGATGCTGATGATGGTGGTGATGGTCATTGCGGCGAGACTTGGAGGCAGCATCAGCAGACGAAGTGTTCAACACCACTGCCGCTGTGGCGGAAATGAGCAACATGCCCCAACGCAGCCGAACACGTTTGCTCATAATGCCGAAGGGAGCCGTTGCCATGGTCTCTCCAACAACAACCAACGTGGCGGGCGTGCGCGTCGACGACACGGTCAACGCTGTGCCCTGAAACGCCGGCGCGATCGTGGCGCCGAATACGCAAGACGCGAGTCCTTCGCGTCGCCGTGGACTGGTGCGCCGCGGCAGATGACCCGGCCGACGCCGCACGCAGGCTTAGGGAACTTACCCTGATTCTTCGAAATTCCAAAACCAAAAGGATGCGAAATTCTTATTTTTCTGCCGGTTATGCGCATAAGAATCGCTCCACCTGGATTTTTCGATGCGCAAACCCAAGTGGAGCTTCAGCGCATTGCGCATGCCGCCTGCACTCTGCTGAATGCAGCAAACGATTGTCAGTTGTTTTGCCGCGCTGAATGTGAGCGCAACTGCGACAAATCGCACGTGTCACGCTGCACTCTGCAGCCTGTCGCATCGTCGCTCTCATGGAACCATGCAGCCATCGCGCAGCAGACGCTCAACGCTCAGCCAAACCGCACGCGTTGTTTTCATTCAGCGCTGCGCGTTGCGATCAATGTCAACGGGCCGGCCGGATTCGCCATACGCGCGGAAGCCGCCCGCAAGTGAGACGACGTTGGTGAATCCCATTTCCTGCAGCGTTCGCGCCGCCAGTAGTGAGCGATGTCCTCCGCCGCAGTAGCAGACAATCGGGCGATCAAGGTCCTTGTCGCTCACCTTGCCGCCGAAGGCAATGCGCTCAATGTCGCGCTCGATCACGCCACGAGGAATATGCACTGATCCCGGGATTGCGCCGCGAGCGCGCTCATCCGATTCGCGCACATCGAGAATCAGCGCACCCTCGTGCTCATCAGGCAGTTCATCCACATCAATCTCCGGCACGTGTCGACGTGCTTCGTCCGCGAGATCAGCAAGGTTCTTCCGCAGCGGCATGACAGCGTTCCTTCCTCGTAAGACGCGCAGCAATCACGCGCAACACCACGCCAATGACAGACAGGCGCACGTATCGTAAGCACGCAGCGATACCCAGGCCCCGGCTTGGGTCACAAGGTTGCGTATTTCCCGGAAGCGCACCGGCGCGTCGCTGAGACCATAGAACGAACAAAGCGATGCGCCTGCGGCGCTGCTTTGTCTCAACCGGCCGCGGACGGCTACTTCTGGCTGCCGTTGCCTTCGCCGCTGGCGAGCGTGAACTGCAGGTCTTTGACGTGACCGTTGTCCTGCGCCTCAAGCGCTTCTTTCATCAGCCGCCCGACCTTGAATTTGACGGTCTTTTTCGCCGGCACGGTAACGCGCTCGAGCGTCTTGGGATTCTGGGCGATGCGAGCGGCTCGCTCACGAATTTCGAAAACGCCGAAATCACGGAACTCCAACCGATTGCCTTCGCTGAGTTCCTTGATGACGTTCTCGAGGAAGCATTGCACGGTCCGCTTGACAGCGGTCCGCTTCTGCTGGGTTTGATCGGCGATGCGATCGATGAGATCTTTCTTCGTTGTTGTGGACATGGGCAGCAGCCCCCCTTCGGCTGAGTTCCTCTTTGCCCTGCGATGCCTTCGGGCCGATCGTCGCCCCGAATGCAGCAACAGGTATGACCCTTAAACGAGATCCGCGCCTCCATACACAGCCGGCGTTCCCGACCAACGTCCAGTATGCGGGGTGGAAGCGTTCTCGTCAAGGGCAACTTTGAGTGCCACAAGACCTTACAGCATTTGGCCATCCGGCCGCACCCGCCAAAATGCCGCTTCTATCCGGAAATTGCCTGTAAAACAGGGCAAACAAGGTAGTATCGGCTAACGCACGATACGCCGCTCGATGGAGCGTCGAGATGTGGTTGAATACTCGCGCGGCTTGCCGTTGACCGTCCGCAGGTGCTCGCGATGCCGCACCTCCAGATACTGCCAGTCCGCAACGGCATAAGGCGATCGGCCCATTTGCCGGTCGTTGCGGCTGAATTCCCATTGAGGATCGTGCACAGCCTGTGGATAACCGGATCGGCCGCGATGTGCCGCAAGCTCCCGCAGCTCCGGCGTCGGCATCACCAGTGCGGATACTGCTGCTGAAGCCTCCTCGCCGTCATGCCCGATATGCGCACTGCTGCTGTGATGGCGCTGTTGCTGCTGTTGCTGTCTCGCAGCGCATCCACCGCCGACCGTGGCCAGTATCGCCAGGCTGATAGACATCGCTGCCGCCGTGGTCTTCATCGCTTGCCTCCGATGAAGCAGCCACAAATGCTGCGCCACTGTCATCATCCGCCCTGAAGGCTGAAAAACCACTGGCATCCAGCTGAGATGTTGATTTACAGCAACATGGCGAGGCGGAAAATCGACAACGTTGTTCAACACGATGCCTCAACCGTCTTAAAACTGGGGAATTGGCAGGCAGCCTCGCACGCACCGCGGCAAACGCCAGCGAACCGATGCGGGGCCAGCACGCATGAGGCTGCCAGCAGCGGTTCAGAACCGGTTCGGAGACAAGCTCCCGGCACATCAGGCTGAGTCTGATTGCTCTTCTCAGACCAGCAGAGGCAGCATGCAGCTACACTGTTTCCAGCCATGTTCACGCTCGGAAGCTGGTCACAGTGGCTCATTGTGCTGAGCGTTCTCGGCGTGAGTGTCGCGCTGGTGTACATAGCATGGTGGGCGCTGTTTGCTGATCGCTCGCGCGGCAGGCGGCGTTGCCCGCGATGCTGGTACGACATGGCCTACTCGCCGGGCATGACCTGCGCTGAATGTGGTTTTACCGCCCGGAAAGAAAAACAGTTCTACGCGACGCGCCGGCGTTATGGGGTCGGATTTGGCGCGATCATCGCAGCGACCGCCTTTGCGCTTTTTATCATCGATCAGGTCAATCAGAATGCGTGGACCTCCTATCTGCCCACGCGCGTATTGCTGTGGATGCTGCCGCTGAGCGGCGACGGGCCGAGCAGCCCGTATGCTGAGGTGGTGACGCGCGCCCAGTTGAATCGGCTTTCCGAACACGAGATGCAACTGTTCATCGAACGCTGCGCATCAGGCGATTGGCGCATGCGGCCGTGCGATGATGACTGGCTTGTGCGCTATGGGAATCCGATTAAAGCCTGGCGAGACGGCTTTGTGGGCAACAGCGCACTGGAAACGCCGCTGCTTGCAATTCCGCCGCGCCTTGATGTGGACATGCGCGAGGTCTGGCCTGCGGGAGTACCGGTGACAGTAAATGTGCAGGTGCATGACTGGTGGCCGGCCGGCATGGAGTGCCGCATCCGCGCTACGCCGCATCTGCCCGGCGCAACGCCGCTTACGTTCTACCGCGCACCTGACACACGTTTTCTGCGAAGTCCGTTCGCGCTGCAGCTGCCTGTGCTGCCACCATCGACGACCCAAATCGTCATTGATTTCGAGATTGATCGGCGACGCCTGCCGCCCGATGCGCAGACAACGTTTGCCGGCGTCATGCTGAATGGCCAAAGCGAAACCGAAAGCAGCGCACCTGCCGATGCTGAACCGCTCTCGTGGGAGCCGGTCTTTGCGAAGCGTGTCACACTGCCGATCAGAATTGAAGGCGAACTTGCGCAGGCAGCAAAGCCGGTTGACGATCCGGTGATGACCGACGCGATGAAGCAGGTGTTTGCGCGTGGTGCGGTGCGCTGGTCAGGCGGCCGCTCGCCGGTGCGGATCAACGTTGGCTTGCACGCGACCAATCACCCTCAATTCAATGATACCGCTGTCGGGGTGCGGGCTGAACTGCTGTGCGATGGCGTGGTGGCGCGGCGGCTGAACGTGTGGTGGCAGGCGGGGAGAAATGTCCTGAACAACTACGGCTTTGAAGTCAGCTACGAAAACCTCGACCTGCTGCAGCACGCCAACGGCGACGATGGACGCTGGCAGCTGCGCGTAACAGGCGATCCGCTGCTGGCCCTGCGAGCCGGCGAAGCGGCTCAATACTGGGCTGGCGAATTCACCGTGCCCCTGCACGTTCGCATCGACAACGACCTCGCACCGCCTCAGCAATGGTGGACGGACGACAGTAGTGATGATGAAGACCATGTTTCGACCGCCGCTGATGTGGGCGTTGATATTGATGAGATTGAACCATAACGAACCAACGCCGAAGTACATCAGCTGAGAGTGATTCACCGCGGAGTGCGCGGAGATCGCGGAGACGGGGGAAAGAAGATGAAAATGGATGGGGGGTAAGAAGTGCCTCGCAAAGTAGCAATTAACTGACCAGATCATTCAGGCTGCGACCTGGAACACCATGCGTCGAGCACTACTGCAACTCTTCATCCCTCCTCCGCGCTCTCCGCGGTAAACCTGACCGAGGGTGATTTGTCACATACATGTCGATGGCGATTTGCCACCTTGCACTGCGGTCGCAAAGATGCTTCGCATGAATGAGAACTCGCCAACCGTTTCGACCTGCGACGTGGGGCTGATCGGCCTGGGCGTCATGGGGCAGAACCTGATCCTCAATATGGCTGACCACGGTTATCGCGTGGCGGTCTACAACCGTACTGTTGAAGTCACAAAAAAATTCATCAGGGAGCACCCGCCCAATTCGTTTGGTTCGCTTGGCGGCTCTTTGGTCGAGTGCGAAACGCTTGACGAATTTCTCAGGGCGATCAAAAAGCCGCGCGTGATCATCGTGCTGGTGAAAGCCGGCCGGCCGGTCGATGCGGTTTGTGAATCGCTCATCGAAGCGGGCATCGAGCCAAACGATATCGTCGTTGACGGCGGCAACAGCCTGTGGACCGACACCATCGAGCGCGAAAAAAAATACCGCGGCAAGCTCACGTTCTTCGGCTCGGGCATCTCCGGCGGCGAGGAAGGCGCACGCTTCGGCCCGTCGCTCATGCCCGGTGGCGATCCCAACGCATGGGCCAGGCTCAAACCAATCTGGGAAGCGATCGCGGCGAAGGTAGACCCGAAAACCGGCAAGCCACTGACCGGCGCAGCGCCGGGCCAACCGATCATGGAACCGGATGCAGAACCCTGCACCGCGTACATCGGCCCCAACGGCGCAGGGCACTACGTGAAGATGGTGCACAACGGCATCGAGTATGCCGACATGCAACTCATCGCTGAGGCGTACGACCTGCTGCGTTATGGCCTGAACGCTTCGCCAGAACAGCTCAGCGACATCTTTGCGAAGTGGAACCGGGGCGATCTCGACAGCTTCCTCATCGAAATCACCGCTGACATTCTCAAACAACGCGACCCCGTCACAGGCGGACCGTTTGTCGATGTGGTGCTGGACGCAGCCGGTCAGAAGGGAACGGGCAAGTGGACAGCGGTCAATGCGCTGGACATGGGCATTCCCGCCATGAGCATCGCTGAGGCGGTGTTCGCCCGCGCGATGAGTTCGCTCAAGGATGAACGGCTTGCTGCAGCGGAAACGCTCAGCGGGCCTGATCCCCGCCAGATCGCTGACCGCCTCGACAGCCGCGAGGCGTTCATCGAGTCGGTGCGCGATGCGCTGTACTGCTCAAAAATCTGCGCGTACGCACAGGGCTTTCAGCTTATGCGGGCCGCGGCGGCGGAGTATGGATGGGATTTGCAGTTCGGCGAAATCGCCCGCATCTGGCGCGGCGGGTGCATCATCCGCGCACGATTCCTGCAAAAAATCACCGAGGCGTATCAGCGCAACAAGGATCTGACGAACCTGCTGCTTGACCCTTATTTCCGCGTGCAGATTGAGCAGCGTCAGCATGCCTGGCGAGCGGTGCTGGCGACGGCGATGCTTGCTGGCGTGCCCTGCCCGGCGTTTGCGTCTTCGCTGGCGTATTACGACTCCTACCGCGCTGCAACATTGCCCGCCAATCTGCTGCAGGCACAGCGCGATTACTTTGGCGCGCACACCTTCGAGCGCGTCGATCAGCCCCGCGGCGAGTTCTTCCACATCGACTGGCTGCACCCCCAGCGCCCGCAGATCAAGGTGTAGTTCCAGTGCGTCAGCGCAAGGCGCGCCCCGCCGCTATGCAGGAACGTTTTCGCGGTACTGCCGCCACATGACTTCCAGCGCTTCAGGAATGACGCGCACCTGGCCCACCACGCTCATGAAGTTCGTGTCGCCGCCCCAGCGCGGCACGATGTGAGCGTGCAGATGTTCCGGCAGCCCTGCGCCCGCGGCGCGCCCTTCGTTGATGCCCACGTTGACGCCTTGCGGGGCAAGCGTGCGATGCACCAGATCAACAGCCACCTCAACCAGATGCCACAACGCTGCGCGCTGCTCGGGTTCGTAATCCAGCAGCGTCGGCCGGGCTTCGCCCAGAGCCGCCATGAGATGACCGCTGGCGTAGGGATAGCGATTCAGCAGCACCATGCCGTGCTGATTGCGATAGACGACCAGATTCGCTTCGTCGTGTTGCGGCGAGGCCCAGTACTCACTTAGAAAGTTGCCCGCCGACGTCGCTGACCAACCGACCTGCTCTGCCTTGCGCTTCATTTCTTGCAGGTACGCCATGCGCCATGGCGCCCAGAGGTTTTCGTGATTCATGCTGGTTATTTGAAGGCGAGGGCGCGCAAAAGTCCAAACGCCAGCCACCGCGCCATGGCACAGCCGGAACGCTGCCTGCGTGTGCTCCTCTGCTGCCCCCCACTGCCTGCTGCGCTTGAAGGTTTATGTATTGGACTGGGTTGGGTTGGAACGAAAAGGCGTGCGGCGTCTGATCCCATCGGGTCACCCGACACAATCCGGTGAGGAAGGGTGCGGCTTGCGCCGGGATTTGCTCGAACCCCAAACTCGAGGTGGGTTCGCTGGCCGTCGATCCCGGCCTTCCACTCGATGGAGGCTTGGCCATCGTCGCAGCACTTGTAGCGATCCCGTTGGGATTCTTAGGCTCGAGCAAATACACCCGTCGCAAGGAGCAACCCGAGGGGATCAGACGCCGTATTGTGCAGAGTGTATCGCCTGAATCGCTCACAATTCAATGGCTGCGGGCAACATGCGGCGATTTGCCCAAGCCCGCTGGGGCATTGACAGGTGCGGCCTGGGCTGGTACACCCTAGAATTCTTGAACGCCCTGAAGTTTGGCATTTTCCTTATTTCTTCGAGGCCAGATCCAAATGAAGACCTCCATCTGCTTGACCGCCCTCACGCTCGCCGCTGTCGTTCTTGGCGGCTGCAACGGAAATCAGGGCAGAGTTTCCCACCGCTCCATCACCGGCAATCTGACGCCTGAAATGCGCGGCCTGTCGATGCGTCCGGTCGATGCGCACAACAATTTCGCGCTTGCTGCCAACGAGAACCTGCGCATGCTCTCTGACGATCTGGCGCGCATGTTCTACACCGACAACCCCAGCCGGCTCACGCCGTTCCCCGTGGCCGACCTGAGCGGCCAGCCGCGGTAATTCATCTCGCTTCAGACGCTTTTGCGTTTCGCGTCAAGCCGCTGGCGAGCATGTTCGCCGGTGTATTGCCAAGTGATATCAGACGCCTTCGAGTTGATCTCGAAGGCGTTTTTCTTCTCTTTGGCTCAGTTGGGCTTGCTTGGGCGGGCTGTTGCGCCAAAGCTTGGCCGTGGCTTCCATGGATTTTGCCATCAGGTCCCTTCGCTCTGCAGTTGCTTCGTTTTATCCCCGAACGCTCCCGCCGATGCTGCGAGCCAATTACGGCCGCGAGCTTCTGGCGTGGTGGTTTTTGCCCATGATGCTGGGCGCGGTGGAGGCGGGGGTAATCAGCGTGATCGCCAAGCGCGGATTCATGGGCGTGGAGTCGATTACGCCGGCCCAGCTTAATTTTGCTGTCGCAGCCGTCACCGCCGCTCCTTCGCTGGCCAACATCACCAGCTTCATGTGGGCGTCGATCACGCACGGCCGCAGCAAGATCAAATTCATCACCTGGCTGCAGGTGCTGACAGCTGTCTTCGTGGCGATGATCGCGCTTGCGCCGCAGAACCTGTTCGGTCTGATGCTCCTGTGCGCAGCGACCTACGCGGCGCGAATCTGCTGGACCGGCGTGATTCTGATCCGCACGGCAGTGTGGCGCAACAATTACCCCCGAGCCGACCGGGCCAAGATTGCGGGCAAGCTCGCCAGCGTGCAGGCCGTGGTGATGTGCGTGGTCTCCTTCGCAGTGGGGCTGGCCATGGACTGGAACGAGCGAAGCTTCCACTGGATGTTCCCATTGGCTGCCGTGGGCGGGCTGATCGGCACGGCGATCTACGCCAAGGTGCGGCTGCGCGGCCAGCGAAGGCTCATTCGGGCTGAACGCGCCGGCGCGGGTCTGGATCGTCCATCGCTCAACCCGATGTCGGTCTGGCACGTGCTGGCGGGCGATCCGGCTTACCGGCGGTTCATGATCAACATGTTTGTCTTCGGCCTGGGGAATCTGATGATCATGGCCCCACTGGCGATTGTGCTGCAGGATCAGTTCGCGCTGGGGTACTGGCCCAGCATTCTGATCACCAGCGCGATTCCTGCGTTCATGATGCCGCTGGCGATACCGGTGTGGGCACGCCTGCTGGACCGCTGCCATGTGGTTCAGTTCCGGTCAATTCACAGCTGGAGCTTTGTGCTGACGTCAGCGGGCATGCTGCTTGCGGTGGTCACCGGACAGGCGTGGTTTCTTTTTGTCACCTCAGCGCTGCTGGGGATCGCCTTCGGCGGCGGGGTGCTAGCGTGGAACCTCGGGCACAATGATTTCGCCAAAGACCATAACGCCAGCCAGTACATGGGCGTTCACGTCACCCTTACCGGCATTCGCGGGCTGCTGGCGCCATTTCTCGCTGTCGGCATTTATCAGATGCTGGAGCGCTGGAGCCCCGGCGCAGGGGCATGGACCTTTGGGGCATGTCTGGCGCTGAACACCATCGGCGCAATCGGTTTCAACCTCATGTGGCGGGACATGGACCGCCAGCGGCCGATGCGGGAACCTGCAATCAGCAGCACCGAAGCCGCGGTGGCGAACCTGTCATCATCGCCATCATCGACGCCGCTGGTCGCGGGCGACGGGCCAATGCGAAGCCCCGATGCGTAATCGACGCCCCAAATGTCGTGAAACCGATGTGAAGCAGGCGTGAGCGGATGCAAAGCCAGCGCGAAACCGAGGTGTGCGAGGGCAATCACGGACAGAATCGCCATTCTGTGCCGGGCGACAGGGGCAGAAATGCGTATTTTCTCGCTCTTTGCCCTATGCGTTGCTATATTCACCTGTTCGCCACACGTTATGCGGCGATTCCGGACCGTCAGGCGGTGTTCTTCGGCGCGTGCCGAGGTCGACTGGCGGCTGTCTCTCACCAGCCGTGGTGCGTTGCCACGGTGAAGTCATTGAAAGTCATCTTACATGGTTAATTACAATCTGATCTCACAACTTGAAGCCGGGACGATCGAAGCGGACGCTGAAGCAATGATCCGCGACGCCTTTGGCGCCGAAGTCGCAAAAGGCGACATGGATACATTGCTCAAGGGCGACATTCAGAGCTTTCAGAAGGGAGCCATTCTCAAAGGCAAGATCGTCGGTCGAGCAGGCGATGATTTTGTCGTGGAAGTCGGCCTGAAGTCTGAAGGCCTGATCAACAAGAGCGAATTTGATAATCCCGAGGATGTCGAGATCGGCGACACCATCGAGGTGCTGCTGGAAGAACTCGAAGATACCGACGGCACCATCAAGCTCTCCAAGCGCAAGGCCGACCGCATTCGCGGCTGGGAGCGCATTCTGGAGACCAAGAAGGAAGGCGATATCGTCGAAGGCAAGTGCATGCGCAAGATCAAGGGCGGCCTGCTGGTCGACATCGGCGTGCCGGTCTTCTTGCCCGCATCCCAGGTTGATATCCGCCGACCTGGCGATATCGGCGAGTATCTTGGCAAGACCATCCGCGCGTGCATTCTCAAGATCGACGAAGAACGCCGCAACATCGTCATCAGCCGCCGCAAGCTCATCGAAATGGAGCGCGATCAGGCCAAGAGCCGGCTGCTGGAGACCATCAAGGAAGGCGATCTGGTTACCGGCACGGTCACCAACATTGCCGACTTTGGCGCATTTGTCGATCTGGGCGGCCTCGACGGCCTGCTGCACATCACCGACATGAGCTGGGGCCGCATCAATCACCCCAGCG
>CAZNPU010000008.1:0-109189 GCA_964575335.1 uncultured Isosphaeraceae bacterium
CGACAAGATTCACGCCCGCGCCACCGGCCCGTACTCGCTCATCACCCAGCAGCCGTTGGGCGGCAAGGCCCGCACCGGCGGCCAGCGCTTCGGCGAGATGGAAGTCTGGGCGTTGGAAGCCTACGGCGCCGCCTACACGCTGCAGGAACTGCTCACCGTCAAATCCGATGACGTTGAGGGTCGCACCAAGATCTACGACTCCATGGTCAAGGGCACCAACACGCTCGAAGCCGGCATGCCGGTGGTGTTCGACGTGCTCTGCCATGAAATCCGCGGTCTGTGCATGAACATTACGTTGGAGAAGCAGCAGTTGGATGGCGGAAGTCTGTTGTAACCCAGTCGCTGGCGGGCTTGCGGCTATCACACATCAGTCGCTGCCAGCCGCAGCCCACTCACTGCAACACTCATCTGTCTGAACCACTGAGGAACACTTGCTGAAAGCCGAAAGCTGACAGCCGAAAGCCGAAAGCGAATCCCATGGCTGAATCTGTTTACGATCGCGTCAATGACTACGGCTCGGTGAAGATTACCCTGGCCAGCCCGAACGACATTCGTTCGTGGAGCTTCGGCGAGGTCAAGAAACCCGAGACGATCAACTACCGCACGTACCGCCCTGAAAAGGACGGCCTGTTCTGCGAGCGCATCTTCGGGCCTGAGCGCGATTACGAATGTGCCTGCGGCAAGTACAAGGGCACCAAGTTCAAGGGCATCATCTGCGACCGCTGCGGCGTGAAAGTGACCCACAGCCGCGTTCGTCGTAAGCGCATGGGCCACATCAATCTGGCTGCGCCGGTTGTGCATATCTGGTTCTTCAAGGCCCTGCCCAGCCGTCTGGGCACGCTCCTGGGCATGAAGACCGCTGATATGGAAAAGATCATCTACTTCCAGGATTACGTGGTCACCGATCCCGGGTCCACCGATCTGGAATACAAGCAGGTGCTCACCGAAGATGATTACCGTGCAGCGGTTGAGAAATACGGCAGCTCCGCCTTCACCGCAATGATGGGCGCCGATGCTGTGCGCGAGTTGCTCGCGAACCTTGACCTGCACAGCACGGCTCTGGAACTGCGCGAAGAGCTGAGCAAAACCCGCAGCAAGCAGAAGATCAAGGACATTTCCAAGCGGCTGAAGCTTGTCGAGCAGATTCGCAACAGCGAAAACGATCCGACATGGATGGTGCTCGATGTCATTCCCGTCATTCCGCCTGATCTGCGCCCGTTGGTGCTGCTGGAAAGCGGCAACTTTGCCACCAGCGATCTGAACGATCTGTATCGACGCATCATCAACCGCAACAACCGCCTCAAGAAGCTGATGGACCTCAACGCACCCGAGGTCATCATCCGCAACGAAAAACGCATGCTGCAACAGGCGGTTGATGCGCTGTTTGACAACGGCCGCTGCCGACGTCCGGTACTCGGTTCGAGCAACCGCCCGCTGAAGTCACTCACCGACATGATCAAGGGCAAGCAGGGACGCTTCCGCGAGAACCTGCTGGGCAAACGCGTCGATTACTCAGCGCGCTCGGTGATTGTGGTCGGCCCGGAACTCAAGCTCTGGCAGTGCGGTCTGCCTAAGAAGATCGCGCTGGAACTGTACCAGCCGTTCATCATCCGAAAGCTCAAGGAGCACGGCCTGGCCGATACGATCAAGTCGGCCAAGCGCATGCTGGAGCGGCGCGATCCGGAGGTGTGGGACATTCTGGAGCAGGTCATCTACCAGCATCCGGTGATGCTCAACCGCGCCCCCACCCTGCACCGCATGGGTATTCAGGCGTTTGAGCCGGTGCTGGTCGAAGGCAACGCCATCACCATTCACCCGCTGGTGTGCGCCGGATACAACGCCGACTTTGACGGCGACCAGATGGCTGTCCACCTGCCGCTGTCGATCGAGGCTCAGGTCGAGACACAGGTGCTGATGCTCAGCACGCACAACATCTTCTCGCCGGCCAACGGCAACCCGATCGTCTCGCCCAGCCAGGACATCGTCATGGGCGTGTACTTCCTGACCTTTATGGACGATGCCGCCCGCCGTCAGGACGTGCCGGTGGAGAAACTGCCACATTTCCGTGACGCCCACGATGCGATTCTGGCTTATGACATGAAGCGCATCGGTCTGCACGATCCGATCGTCGTTCGTCTGAACCGCTTTACGAAAGTGGTCACCAGCGAGCGCGGCAGGGCCGAACCGATGCCCGAGAACAAGCGGCTGGTGACGACGGTGGGTCGCGTGCTGTTTAGCGACATCCTCGCTGACGGCATGCCCTACTACAACTGCACGCTGGGCAAGAAAGGTTGCAGCCGCGTCATCGACGACACTTACGCGCTGCTGGGACGTCCGGCAACGTTGACGCTGCTGGACGACATGAAGGATCTGGGCTTCAAGAGCTCGACAACCTCCGGTCTGTCGATCGCGATCACCGACCTTCGTATTCCCGCAGCCAAGGCGGAACTGATTGCCGCCACTCAACAGCGTGTGGAGCGCGTGGAACGTGCGTACGAAGCTGGTGCGATCACCGAGCGTGAACGTCACAACCAGTTGCTGGACCTGTGGGCTCATTGCCGTGAACAGATCACCAAGAGCCTGATTGAAACGCTGAAAAATGACCGACGCGATGAGTTGGGCAATGAAGTGCCGATCGACTCCACGGAAGGTACGCCCTACCTCAACCCGGTGTATCTGATGTCCACCTCGGGCGCCCGAGGCAACATCAGCCAGATGCAGCAGCTTGCCGGCATGCGTGGTCTTATGGCCAAGCCGTCGGGTGAAATCATCGAAACGCCCATTCGCGCCAACTTCCGCGAGGGTCTCAACGTTCTGGAGTACTTCTCCTCAACCCACGGCGCGCGTAAGGGTCTGGCCGACACCGCACTCAAGACGGCTGACTCGGGTTATCTCACCCGCAAGCTGTATGACGTGGCCCAGTCGGTCGTCATTCTTGAACACGACTGTGGAACCAAGCAGGGCATTCCCAAGCGGGCCATCTACAAGGGCGAAGAGGTTGACGTGCCGCTGCGCGAGGCAATCATCGGCCGCACCGCACGTCAGACGATCATCGATCCGCGAACCGATGAAACCATCGTTTCCGAGAACGAACTGATCACTGCAGAGGTCGCCCACAAGATCGAAGCGCTTGGCATCGATTCAGTGCAGGTGCGCAGTCCGCTGGTCTGCGACACGCCCCGCGGCTGCTGCGCGCTGTGCTACGGCATGGACATGTCCTCCGGCCAGTTGGTCGAAGAAGGTCTCGCAGTGGGCACCATCGCCGCCCAGTCCATCGGCGAGCCGGGCACGCAGTTGACGATGCGTACCTTCCACACCGGCGGCATCGCTGCCCGCGGCCTGGTGGAAACCAGCCACCGCGCCGCCCATAGCGGTACAGTCCAATTGCGCGACTGCAACGAAGTGGAAGTTCAGGTCGGCGACACCACGGCCCTGGTCACGCTGAAGCGAAACGGCGAATTGTCCATCCTCGATGAACGCGGTCGTGAACTCGAGAAGTTCAAGGTTCCCTACGGCGCAATGATCCGCACCCCCACCGGCACCAAGGTCAAGAAGGGACAGGTGCTGGTTGAATGGGATCCCCACCGCATACCGATTCTCGCTGAGAAATCGGGCATCGTCCGCTTCAAGGACATTGAAATCGGTGAAACGGTTCGCCAGGAAAGCAGCAAGACCGGTCGCATGAACGAGCTGATCGTGATCGAGCACACTGGTGAAAAGCATCCGCAGATCATCATTGAAGATGAAAACGGCACGATCCTCGACTTCCACCACCTGCCGGCCAAGGCCCGCATCGAGGTGGAAGAAGGCCAGAAGATCAAGATGGGCCAGATGCTTGCCCGTCAGCCGCGCGACGTTGCCGGCTCAGCCGATATCGTCGGTGGTCTGCCTCGCGTGACCGAAATCTTCGAAGCCCGCACGCCGAAGGATCCTGCCGTCACGGCCGAAATCTCCGGTCGGGTCGAGCTGTATTCCGACAAGCGCAAGGGCAAGATGACCATCCGCGTCATCTCCGATGCCGGCATCGAGCACGATCACCACGTGCCCCAAGGCAAGCACCTGCTGGTGCATACCGGCGATCACGTGCAGGCTGGCGATCCGCTGACCGAAGGCCCGCTGATCCCGCAGGACATTCTGCGGATTCGCGGCGAAGAAGCGCTGTACAACTACATGCTCGATGAAGTGCAGAACGTCTATCGCGCTCAGGGCGTGCCGATTTCGGACAAGCACATCGAGGTCATTCTGCGGCAGATGCTCAGCAAGGTTCGCGTGCTCTCATCCGGAGACACCGAACTGTTGCCGAACGAGGTCGTGGACAAGTTCCACTTCCGCCAGGCCAATGAGCAGATTTCGCAGATGCTTCGCGTGACTGATCCGGGCGACACCAATCTGCCGATGGACGCGCTGGTTCATCGCGATGAGGTTCGGGAAGCCAACGCGCTGGCTGAGTCGGAAGGCAAGGCTCCGGCCAAGACCAAGAAGACCAAGCCCGCCACGGCCAAGCCATTGCTTTTGGGCATCACCAAGGCGTCGCTGCAGGCTGAGAGCTTCCTCTCTGGCGCATCATTCCAGGAAACCACCAAGGTCCTGACTGAAGCGGCCCTGCGCGGTGCGGTGGACGATCTCAAGGGCCTGAAGGAGAACGTCCTGCTTGGTCACCTGATCCCCGCCGGCACCGGCTTTGAGCCGTACGTGAAGATGCGTGTCAAGCGACTGGTTGAGCCAGAGCCGACAATGCATGAAGACGAAGAAACGCTCATGGCCGAAGCCGCTGAGGCCGCCGAAGCCCTTGGCGCCGAACGCGCTTCAGCGGTGGTGGAAGTGGTGCCTCGCTCCGGTGCAGGCGTCACTGAACGCTGATCCGACGGTTCAGATCAAAAAGTTTGGCAAAAAAGCAACGGCCTGCGCATCGCGCAGGCCGTTTTCGCGTACATAGGTGTGGCCGTTATGGATAAGCTGCGCTGTCGTGCTGCGCTGAGCGATCGCAGCATGCTCACGCTCCCAGCGGCTGCGCTGCAGCACACGCCCCGAAATTGAGGTGCTGTACGGTTGTCAGCAGGAGGCACATGTCTGCGACGACTTTCGATTGTTGTGGCGTAATCTGGCATGATTGTGCAAAACCACGCCTGTTGCCCGAAACTCGTGCATCTAGAGTGGTTGCACACGAAACCCACGTGGACGTTACAATGATTGCTGCGTTCAAAGACAACATTGAAGATACAGGTCCGCAAGCACGCCCGTTGGACTCAATTGGAGAAATGAAGCAATGATGCTGAAACGAGCGGTTGCACTCACCTTGCTCGTGGCGACAAGCCCGATCTGGGCCGGAGGCATTGACAGCAAACCCGTCCTTCGTCCGGACGTTGCGCCAATGCCTGCTCATCACAATGACGGAGCCAATCAACTCACCCCCAGAAGGGTTTTTGTCAAGCCGCGATCAGAAGAGATCGTGCGGCCGGTGAGTACAACTGGTCGCCTGTTCGTCAAGTTCCGAGACGACGTCAAAGCACGGGCCAATGTGCGTGGCGAACTGGAGTCGAGGACTCGCGCCAATCTTGCGGCGACGCAGGCCATTCTCGATGAAATGAACCTCGAGCTGCAGCCGGCGATCACGCTTCCGGAACAGACGCTTGCAGAGTTGGAAGCTCGCGCGCGGGCCTACAGCGGACGCGAACAACCCGATCTGGGCGGCCTCATGTATCTCTCGCCACCCGCTGGCGCCGATGCGCAGCTCATGGTGCGCGCAGCGCAGCGGCTCAACGATCGCCCTGAGATCGAATACGTGTCATTCGAGCCTGTGTACGAAACCCCCTACGGCGGCGACGACATCGGTGCGTGCTGTGTGCCTTTGGGAAGTGAAGACGGCATGGTTACATGCGTGGTCATCTCCCAACAACTGTGCAACCAGTCCGGTGGCGTCTATCAAGGCGACAATACGGTATGCGATCCGATGGTCCCATGTGATGATTACGGCGCATGCTGCCTTGAACAGGGCTGTGAGACATTAACGCAAACCGCATGCGAAGCGGTGGCCGTCAACGAGGAGGATCCGTGGCGAGGCGTTGGATCCAACTGCAGCGAAGATCAGATCTGCTCTGATTTCCAGTGTGGCCATCCATTTTCAGGTGATTGCTTTGAATGCCACGATCCGAATGGCTTGGGCGGCGGCCGCTACTGCAATGATCAGGAATGCTGCATGGCTGTTTGCCAAATTGATCCATTCTGCTGTGAGGAAGACGCGAATTTCCCGGGTGGTATTCGTGGCGCACCACACTGGGACGAACTATGTGTTCTCCTGGCGTATCAATTCTGCCCTGGTCCCCCCGAGAACGTCTGCCTCAGCGGCTTTGGCGGGCCGTGCTTCACCGCTACCCCCACTCCAGGCTGCAGCAATTCGATATGCTGCCAAGCGGTCTGCGCGGTAGACCCGTTCTGCTGTGCCGGCTTCTGGGATTTTGACTGCGTTGATTTGGCCTTCGAACTCTGCCAAGACATCGTAGGTGGCACAACACCCAACTATGCTCCTGGCCAAGGCTATCTCACCAGCCTGTCTTACCAGGCTCAGCATGGTGCCGATCTTCCTCTCTATATTGGCGGCGGCATCATCTTCAATCCATGCGACGATCCGCTTGATCCCAATCCCACGTATGGCTATGGCGGTGAGGGATTTGATCTGCAGGGGATGTGGGAGTTTGCCGAGTTGCTTATCGAGTTGGGAACCCCTGTCAGGGAAAACTACACCCGAGGCAAAACGATCAAAGTAGCGGTCATTGAGCACACCGCGTTTTGCAACTGGCAGGACAACAACAACCCGCTGTCCAACCACGAAGAGCTGCTTGGACGGGTCATCGTTGAGCCGAATCAGACCCAGGTCATCAATCCAAACAACCCCGGCAGCCCATTGTCGGGCCATCACGGCACAGCATGCCTCGGCATCATCGGCGCCCGCGACGATGGAATGCCCGGCCACAGCCTCGAGGCCCTGGCTGTCGACGGTGACGAAGTTGGCATCGTTGGCATGGTGCCCGAGGCAGAGCTGTACTTCTATCCGATTGTTTCACTGGAAGAAGGCGGACGGACTCTCAACGCCATTGCCAATGCACTGACCACATTCGGCCCTGGTGATGTCATGTCGTTCTCGATCGGGCCTGCCGGTTGCGGCACGCTGGTCTCAGACGCAGCCACATGGATGATGATCCGATTCGCTTCTGACATGGGCGTTACCTCATGCATCGCCGCAGGAAACAGCTGCTGCAATCTTGACGGCGTTGCTCAATTCCAAGGCCAGGAATCAGATGCGATCATCGTCGGCGCCGTGACACCCGGATTCCCATATTGTCGCCTTGGCTTCAGTAACTTCTGCCAGACATGCTCTGACGCCCATGCCGTGCATATAGCCGCCTGGGGTGCTGGCGTAGCCACCCTTGGCTACGGTGACCTGCTCCTCGAAGGGAATATGCGCAGCTACACGATGCAGTTCAACGGCACGAGTGCCGCGACACCGCAGATCGCATCGTTGGCTGCGGCGCTTCAAGGCATTGCCAAGATGGTGTATGGCATTCCCCTGACGCCGATTCAGTTGCGAGAATTTGTGATAGGCAGCGCTGGCTACAACCAATGTGGCGCAGTAAGCAGAGATGCAACGCCCGGACCGAGCCTGCAGAATCCTTGCATTGGCGATTTCGATCCTGAGGAAGAAATCGCAAGCGTCGCCGCTGATCGTGACCCGCCCATCGCTTACCCTGACGTTGTGGATACCGCCGAAAGCGTGCTCCGCGCCGGCATATACGACGGCAATCCGTTGCTGCAGGATGTTGTGATCGTTCGGGGGCAACACGAATTCGGTAACTCGTACTCCCTGCGTGCAGCAGACAACAACCATTTCGTGGTCAGTTCAATCCATACCGACCGATCGCATCGACCGGTGTTGTCTGGCCCTGCCGGGCGCGTTGGCTACATTGCCACGAGCCAGACAACCGACATCGTCGTATCGTCTCAACTGCGCTCTTACTCACCCACGCTCTTTGTTCAAACGCGCGTGGTGTCTCCCGAACAATCAGTGCTCGTGCTGATAGAGATCTATAATTCACAAGACAGGAAGTGGGAGTTCCTCGGCGTAGCGCCGGTTCTTGCAGGCGCAGAATACGTATTCGACACGTCTGTTGCCAATGCGGCCCGGTTCATTGATCGGAAGGATCGTCGCGTTTACATACGTATCTACTCGCTCAGCATGGGCGGATTCACTCCGTCCGGCCAATTGCCGTTCGTGATGCACCATGATCTGGTACGGGTCACCCATCCGGAAGCGTTTGGTATACCTGGAGGCCCATCAGGATCGGGGCTTGGCAACTGACCCACAGTCGCCTCTCCAACAATCAACCACTTCCAACTCCCCAGGCAACTGGGGAGTTTTTCTATTTGCAGTTCGCTCACAATTCAGATCGATGACCCGCCCAAGCTTGACGCAACGAACTGCCTGGAAGAGATGACGTCCTGAGACTTCCGCGCCTTTGCAGGAGAAGCCGCGCGTAAGAGAGCGTCGGCCAGATTGATAACTGACTGATGCCCTTTATCACCGGTGCATTACTGTTTACTGCCACATCATCACACTGAGAATATTGGAAAAATCATCAGTCCAGGCTTCACCCCCATCGCCTTCAACAGCTTGCCAGCGCAGCCCAAGATTGCCAGCCAGTACTGGGCTCAGATTTTCGGGCTGCTCAGCCAGCAGCACCCAGCGTGAGGGATGTCGTTCAGCATGGCGAATCTCATCCGCGCCCAACAGCAGATCTTCCTGAATGTACGCCACCATGCCCAGCGACGCAGCAATATTGCCGATGACCGGCTGAAGATCGAGATAGCGGTTGGAAATGTGAATCGCAATTACGCCGCCGGGCTTGATTGTGCGCCGGTACAGCTCAATTGCCTCCCGCGTCAGCAGATGCACCGGAATTGCATCGCTGCTGAAAGCGTCCAGCACCAGCAGATCGAGCTCAGCGTTGTCATAACACCGGGCCAGCGTCAAACGCGCATCGCCGAGAACAATGTTGACAATCGCGCCGCGCTCGCGAGCGGCTGCGACATAGCTGAAAAACCGCCGGTCTTCTGCGATCTGTTTCACCAATGGATCGATTTCAAAGAAGGTGAATCGCTGGCCGGGCCTGGCATACGCTGCGAGACTGCCCACACCAAGCCCCACAACGCCAACCTTCTCGACCGTGCGATGCTCGTTCCATACCGCCATGATCTGACCGATCGGCCCTTCCGAATCGTAATAGGCCAGGGCTAGCTCCGGATCACTTGGCTGCAGGGTTTCACGGTCGATGCGTTGTTTGCCATGCATCGTGGTGCCGTGATAGAGAATGTTGTGACGCGGCAGCGTCGGATCATCACGATAACTGCCAGAGCGGGTAATTCGATGCACGCCAAAAAAACTGCGATGCACTTCAATCTGATTGCCGCGGTTGGCGGTATTAAACGTGCCCGCCAGCAATACCGCTCCAATAGCAAGGCCGAAACGAATCGGACGGCCTGAGACAAGATAACAACCAAGCGCCGGAACCCCCGCTGCCAAAGCCATGCGCAGCGTCCCTTCAAGTTCCGCAAGTTCCGTCACCACAATCAGCGTCAGCGCCAAGCCTCCAATCAGCAGCGGCACAGCAAGATCGCCCGCAAGCTTCGCTGACCATTGCCGGCGCGATTGAGGAACTACTGCAGATGCTGCAGCGTTGGGATTGGCGGTTTGATCCCGCAGTGAAGGCACGAGCAGACACGCCAGCACGATCGCCAGCGGATACTCCACCACCAGCGTGAACACTTGCGGCGCAATGATCGCATTGAACACCCCGCCCAGCACGCCTCCTACGCTCAGCAACAGGTAGTATTCGGTCAGACGCGAGGCATGTGGCCGATCGCTGGCAAGTTCGCCGTGACACACCATCGCCGCCACAAAAAACGCAAACAAATGCCCCGCCACCACCAGCATCACCGGCTCGGTCGCTTCAATAAGCAGCATCAGCGCAAGCACGATGACCGCAATCGGCAGTAGCCGCAGCATCAGAGAATGTGGAAACAATTGCCGGCGCGCAAAAGTCAGGATGAACGTGAGCAGATACAACGCCAGCGGAATCACCCACAACAGCGGCGCCACTGCGATGTCGGTGGTCAGGTGCATTGTCACGCCCAGCATCAGGCTTGAAGGCACAAAGGCCAGGGCGATCCACCGCAATCGCCGCCGCCATGAAATCGGCTCTGCAACGAAATTTGTGCTCCGAACATGCTGCAAATCGGCAGCGGCAGCGACATCAGCATCCTGATCGCTGCTCTGAGGCAACCGCACCACGCTCACAACACAGGCGATCGTCAGCGCGACCATGATCAAATAGCCGATCGTCCATATCCATCGCTGATGATCCAGCACAAGCTGCGGCTCTACCAGTGTTGGATACGCCAGCAGCGCAGCCATGCTGCCAAAATTACTTGCTGCATAGAGAAAGTACGGATCGTGTGCTGAACGATGCCCGGTGGCGCTGAACCAGCGCTGCAGCAGCGACGCGCTGCTTGACACAACCAGAAACGGCAATCCCACTGAAACCAAAAGCAACCAAAGCAGCCACGGCACCGGGCTACTTTCTACAGGCGGCAGCCATCCTTCAGGAACAGATAAGGGCAGCACCGCCAGAGGCAACATCAACACAGCGATGTGCATCAGCGCCTGCCGGCGCACACCCAGCCGCGTGGTGGAGAGATGCGCATAGAGGTATCCCAGCAGCAGCATCGCCTGATAAAACACCATGCAGGTGTTCCACACTGCGGGGCTTCCGCCCAGCAAGGGAAGAATCAGCTTGGCGAACATCGGCTGGATCAGGAACAGCAATCCGGAACTGATCAGCAGCGTCAGAACGAAAAGTGCAGCCATGCGCCGGCTCCGCTGACGGGCGTCAATTCTGTTGACCCGTTGATCGGAAAGGCGAAAAGGATACCCTCTGAAATGACAACTTCACAGAACACGCTGATGAACGCTTCGTTTTTGCAAACCAAGCACCGTGCTGGAATGGAATACGCTGCGTATCTCGCCACTGATCCCGCCAAGGCGGAGAATTGGCGAAAGATCGATCGCGAAGTCGACCTGACGCCGCAGCAACACCAGTTGATTGAGGGGTTCACCCGGCAGATGCGCGTGCTGGCGATATCCGGAATCTGGTGCGGCGACTGCGTGGTGCAAGGCCCGCTTATTCAGAAGATCGCCGACGCCAACCCGCAGGCGATCGACCTCAAATGGATCGATCGTGATGAGCACCTCGATCTTGCCCAACAGGTGGCGATCAACGCCGGGCTGCGCGTCCCGGTGGTGATCTTCATGGCTGAGGATTATGAACTGGTGTCGGTCATGGGCGATCGCACGCTGACACGCTATCGCGCGCTGGCAGCCAGGCAGTTGGGTGCGTCGTGCCCGCTGCCCGGTGCACCGGTGCCGCAGGACGAGCTTCGCGCGACATTGCAGGACTGGCTCGATGAATTCGAGCGCGTGCATTTGCTGCTGCGACTGAGCACGCGGCTTCGCAAACGGCACGGCGATTGACCACCGAGCACACGCATCGGCTTTTGCTTTGGCCATCCAATCGAATATGACGCGGTTCAATAATTCGGCGTCGGCGCGCGGAATGCGCTGAGGTCCACGCTCTGGAACCACTCAATCGTTCGCTTCAGCCCTTCCTCCAGACTTACTTTCGGCTGCCAGCCCAGTCGGTCACGGGCCAGCGTGATGTCGGGCTGGCGCTGAATGGGATCATCCTCCGGCAGGGATTTTGCGCGGACGATCTTCGATTGTGATCCCGTCAACTCCACCACCATTTCCGCCAGCTCACGAATCGTGAACTCGCCAGGATTGCCAAGGTTGACCGGGCCGGTGAAATCGTCCGGAGCGTCCATCATGGCCAGCAGACCGTCAATGAGATCGTCCACGTAGCAGAATGATCGCGTCTGCGAACCGTCGCCATAGATGGTGATGTCCTCGCCACTGAGCGCCTGGCGGATGAAGTTGCTCACCACGCGGCCGTCATAGGGATGCATGCGCGGACCATAGGTATTGAAGATGCGCACCACGCGAATGTTCACGTTGTTCTGGCGGTGGTAGTCGAACATGAGAGTTTCCGCAGCGCGTTTGCCCTCGTCGTAGCAGGCACGCGGTCCGATGGGATTGACGTTGCCGCGGTAGCTTTCCGGCTGCGGGTGAACGGTCGGGTCGCCGTACACTTCACTGGTGGAAGCGTGTAGCACTTTGGCGCGGGTTCGCTTGGCCAGCCCCAGGACGTTGATCGCTCCCATGACCGAAGTCTTGATGGTCTTGATCGGGTTGTATTGATAATGCCCTGGCGCAGCAGGACAGGCCAGATTGAACACCTCATCCACTTCAAGCCAGATCGGATGAATGACATCGTGGCGGATCAGCTCGAAGTTCGGCTTGCCGAGCAGATGCTCGATGTTGCTCTTTTGGCTGGTGAAGAAGTTGTCGATGCAGATCACATCCTGACCGCTTTCCACGAGGCGGTCGCAGAGATGGGAACCGAGAAATCCGGCCCCGCCGGTGACGAGAATGCGTTTGATCATGGGTAACGATCATATCCCCGCTTGCGGCTTCGCGCCCAAACAGCGACGATCTGCACCATGAACGAGTCAGCGGCTGATGCAAAAGCGTTGCCGGTCAGATACGCCGTCGGCGCGATGACCGGCACCAGCATTGACGGCATCGATGCCGCCCTGGTGCGCATCGAAGGCGTTGGCCTCAGCATGACCGCCAAGCTCATTCACCATATCGCCAGGCCCTTGGGCGATTTGCGCAATCCGCTTCGCGAAGCTGCATCCCAAAAGCCATTGTCAGCAGGTGCATTTGCTCAACTGGCTTGGGTGCTGGGGGAATTTCATGCTGATGTCATCGACAGCTTGATCAGAATGAGTAATTGCGCTGACCTTGTCCATCCCCTGAATGCCAACGGGTCGTCCGGCCTTGCGTTGATCTGCGTGCATGGTCAAACGGTATTTCATCAGCCGCCATATTCATGGCAGTTGATCAATCCAGCGTTGCTCGCGCAGCGGTTTGGGTGTCCGGTTGTATATGACCTGCGCCAGGCAGACTTGGCTGCAGGAGGGCAGGGCGCGCCAATCACGCCAATCGCAGATTGGGTTCTGTTTCGTAATCCGCATGCATGCCGCGCGATCGTGAACCTCGGCGGGTTCTGTAATATCACGGTGCTGCCAGCGTCGCGCAGCGAGGCACAGGAGCACACAAACACGCCGCAACAAGCTGGCCAATCCCCCTGCCAGCATGCTCCCCTGCTCGACGCGATTCGCGGTTACGACGTTTGTGCCTGCAACCAGATTCTTGATGCTGTTGCGCGCAAGGCGATGGGCGCTGCTTTTGATGAAGGTGGACGCACCGCAAGTTCGGGCAACGTCCAGCCGCGCGCAACTGACAAACTGTATTCGATTCTGTCGCAGCAGCGTGAAAGCGGACGATCGCTGGGAACGGGCGACGAGGCGATTGCGTGGGTGGATGCTCACCGCGAATCGCTTTCGCCTGCTGATCTTGCTGCCAGCGCCGTTCATGCGATCGCTCGCTGCATTGCAGAGCGCCTGCGCCAGGCAACGTGTGATGAGGCGATCCTGGCCGGCGGCGGAGTGCGGAACCGTGCGCTACTTTCTGCAATCAGTTCGCTGGCGGGCATTCCGATTCATTTGAGCGATTCGCTTGGCGTACCCGCTGAAGCGCGTGAAGCGATGGCGTTTGCGATTCTTGGCGCTTTGTGTGCCGATGGCGTACCGATTACGTTGCCTCAGATCACAAGCTGTCGCCGCCCTGCGCCGTTGGGCGGAACCTGGTGCAATCCGCCGATTGCAGCGCCGATCCCATAGCGAATATGCCCTGCCCTTCCAAAACAAACGCCGCGGCACAACTGTTGTACCGCGGCGCATAAGGCCATTGGACTATTTCTTGTTTCAGCGGTCGAGTTCCGCTTTCGCTGCTGTTTTCATTTAGAGCCCGTAGATCGGCCGCAGCTTGCCTTCAAGGTGGCGCATGAGCGGATCGGCCGAGAGCGGCTTGCCGGTCACCACTTCGCACAGCTCCGCAGCGCGATAGCGCTGGCCGTGCGCATGAATGTTCTGGTTCAGCCACGTCTTCAGCATGCCGAACTCGCCGCGCTCAAACTGCTCGTAGAGATCGGGCATATCTTCCAGCGCTTTCTCAAAGAACTGCGCGCAGTAGAGATTCCCCAGCGTATATGTGGGGAAGTAGCCCATCGCCGTCATCGACCAGTGGACATCCTGCAGGCAGCCGCGTCGATCATCGGGCACTTTCAGCCCAAGGTATTCCTTATATTTCGCGTTCCACACGCCCGGAAGATCCTTCACCGCAAGATCGCCCTTGAGCAGCGCCCGTTCGATCTCGAAGCGGACCATGATGTGCATGTTGTAGGTGGCTTCATCCGCTTCAACGCGAATGAAACCCGGGTTCACAATATTTGCGCCGCCATAAACGTCATCGAAGCGCAGCCCCTTGACACCCCGGCCGAAGAAATCCTTGAGCTTGGGATAAAGCCATTTCCAGAATGCATGGGAGCGGCCGACCTGGTTTTCCCACATGCGGCTTTGGCTTTCGTGAATGCCCAGCGACACGGCGCTGCCCATCGGCGTGCCGAAGTGTTCTTCCAGCAGCCCCTGCTCATAGATGCCGTGACCGCATTCGTGCATGGTCGATCCAAGCGCATCGTTCACATCAGTGTCGCGAAAGCGCGTGGTGAGACGCACGTCATTGCAGTGAAAGCCGCTGCAGAACGGATGCGTTGAGACGTCGAGCCGACCGCGATTGAAATCAAACCCGATCGCCTCAGCGACAAAGCGCACGAACTTTTCCTGCTGATCGATCGGAAGCACGCGCTCGTTGAACGTATTCTTCGGCTTGGTGGGACTGGCCATCAGATCGCTAATGAGGTGCTGCAACCGATCACGCAGTGGCGTGAACACCGCTTGCACCTGCTTGGCGGTGCAGCCCGGTTCGTAATCTTCCGCCAATGCGTCCCACGGCTCGCCGCCGCGCGCCCAGCCGTATGCCTTGGCCTTGCGGCGCAGCAGTGCGACGATTTTTTCCAGATACGGCTGAAACTTCTTGAAGTTGGATTCCTTCCGCGCTTCAGCCCACACATGCTGACCGAGGCTCGCCAGATGCGCTTCTTCCTCAACAAGAGCGGTCGGCAGTTTGGTCTTGCGGTCATATTCACGCCGAATTTCACGCACGTTCACCGCCGCCACACTGCGCGGATTCTTCAGCAGGCGATCGTCAGCCTCGCATTCTTCCAGCAATTCGCCAATGCGAGGCGATGTGGCCATCTCATGGCTCAACCGGGCAAGTTGCGCAAGCTGATTGCTGCGATGCTGCACGCCGCCGGGCGGCATCATGGTTTCCTGATCCCAACTCAGAACCGCAGCCGTGCTTGCCATCAGATTGGCTTCACGCACCAGTTTGATAAGTTCCTGATAGGCGCTGCGCGCGCGAGTGGCCGCTCGTTTGCCGGCCGTTGTTGATGAACCGGATTTGCTCGCCGCATGGCGCGATTTTTTTGACGAAGTCTTTCGTCGAACGCGGGTTGTCGATGACATAGTCAATCTCGAATGGCAGTAAGGTGGAATGTGGAAAAACTGCGGTCGTTCATCATAGCCGAACGACCAGAAATCACGTGGCCAACCCGCCCCTGCAGAAGACAAAAAACAACAACGCACTCGGGCGGCGGCTGTGCCGTCCCGAGTGCGTTGCTTGCTGGGAGATGCTCCTGCTGGAAAGATGCCAGAGACTCAGCGCATCAACGACGCAAAGGTCATGGCAATCTTCACGCAAAACTTATCTGGCGCCGGCTTACTCCTTGCCTTCTGCGTCATCAGCATTGGCCAGCAGAGACTCGAGATACTCCTCGATCTGCTTCGCCTGGGGATCGGTGCGCTTGCGGACCAGATCGAGCGCGTTCAGGCCGCGATTGTCCTTGGCATGGATATCCGCGCCGGCTTCGACAAGAACCTTGATCTTCTCCAGGGTGCCGCCGGGATTTCCTGCTGCCGCCAGCAGCGCGGTGTTGCCGTTGCGATCGCGGGTGTCGATCTTGGCACCGTGCTTGAGGAGGATCTTGATGCCTTCGACTTTGCCGGTGCGTGCCGCATGAATCAGCGGGGTGGCGCCTTGCAGGAAGTCAGCCGCCTCAATGTTGGCCTTGGCTTCCAGCAACGGCTCAATGGAACCGGGATCGCCGAAGCCTGCCGCCCAGATCAGCGGCGTCCAACCCGTAATCGCGCCGATAATTTCGACATCCGAACCGGCGTCGATCAATTCGCGCACCGTCTCGGGATCGCCCACGCCGGCAGCCCAGGCCAGAGCCGAGTTGCCGATGGAATCGCGAATCGTGGGCGAGGCGCCCGCGTCAAGCAGCACGCGCACCGCTTCGACGTTCTTGGACTGGGCCGCCCACATCAGCGGGGTGCGGGAGACATTATCGGTGGCCTCAAGCTCCGCTCCTGCCGCCAGCAGCGCCTGGATCAGCTCGACGTTGCCGTACCTCGCCGCCAGGCTCAACAGCGTGGCGCCGGTGTTGTCGCGATACTCCAGGCTAAGCCCGGCCTGCAGCCGCGCCAGCACCTCGGAGTTTCGGCCCTCCCTGATCATGGCAACCAGCACGGCATCGGGATCGCTTGCCTGCTGCGCGGATTGCACTGACGGCTGCTTGATCGCCTGCTGGTTCTTCAGGTTCGCCTCGCGTTCCTTTGCCACCGCCTGGCGGATCTCTTCGGGATTCCACTTGATGATGGGCGTAACCGACTGGCACTTGGGATGGTCAAGGAAAATCGTCGGCCGGTGTCGGATGCCCAGCTCACGGTACCTATTCCAATCGAAGACCAGCTCATGTTCAACGGCCGGCTCATCGGGGAACTCGGTGATCAGAGCCGGTTGCATGCTCATGATGCGGAACGGCGTGCCGTCCACTGCGCGAAGCTTGATGCGACCGCCTTCAGGCGTCTCATCAGGCGTCAACTCCATCGGCTCCATTTCGACAAAGCTCACCGCATTGGCCTTCAAAGGCACAATGACGTTGTTCGGCTGGCCTTCGATCACGAAGGTCACCTGCTTGCCGGCGACGGGGCCGGGACGAATGCCCACGGACATCCTCACATCGACCTCGATCGACTCGCCGGGCGGCAAAACAGTGTTGGGCTGCAGCTTCATCGTCGTGCAGCCGCACGAGGCGTTGGCCCGCACGATGGTCACAGGCTTGTCGCTGGTGTTGGTGAGCTTGATCTTGCCCTCGCCGGTGTCGCCGGTGGCTACGTCGCCAAAATCGACAACAGCCGGCTCAGCCTTCACCACCGACACAGCAGCAGCCGGTTGCTGCCGCAATTCAGCCTGAGTTTCAGCACCGCCTTTGACCGTCGCTGGCGAGAGCACGCGGTTGGCATCGTCCGCTTCCGGCTTCCGCAGCGACGCATTGCCATCGCTGGCCTTCTTTTCCTGGGATAAAGCGGCCTGCGGTGCCGCCGGCTGCGTTGCTGCCGCTTCCGGAGCCGTTGCTGTTGAGGTTGCGTGGCTGGCAGTACGAACAGTGACGCCTGCATCGTCTACATTGCTCTCACACGCATAGAGCACCATCGCGGATGCCAGGCACAGCGGTATGGATACGAACTTGGACATTTTCATCGGGTGACATCTCCCACCAAGAAACGGCTCTGAAAGAACCAAATTCCAAAATCAAGGGAACCCGACAGCCCCGACATGCCTCCGGGGACATCGGGACCAACGGGCAGGTTTTCACTGAAAATTCGGCTTTCTACGGTGACAAATCGACCTCTTCAAACGGTTGGGACTGAAATCTAAACGGCAGCAGTCCCAATCTATTGCTGTGAAAAATTCACTCGTTGCATATCTGCTGTGGCTTGTTGGCGGGTTTGGAATGCTGGGATTGCACCGGTTCTACCTCGGCCGCTGGATTACAGGACTTCTCTGGCTGCTGACAGGCGGCCTGTTCGTGGTAGGAGCCATTATCGACCTGTTTCTCATCCCTGCGATGGTGCAGATCGAAAATCTTTCAAACCTCCTGCTGGCTGGCGCTCGCCGCAGCCCGGTCCATCTTCACCAGCCGCATACCCGCATCACAACCGCGTAAAGCCGGCAAAAATTGCAGCAAACGGTTCAACTTTCGACAACGCGTGTGTCCTGAATCATCTGGCTGACAAGGAAATCCGCGCTGTTTTCAGCTATCTGGATTGTCAGACTGCCGATGGCGGGTATTCTCGTGCGCCGAATTGACCGATGCGGATTATAGTTGCACTCCGGTAACGCCATGAACCTCGAAGCATTGCCCGAACATATCCGTCAGCCGCACCTGCGGCCCATCCAGCCGATTCCGCTTGTCAAGGACGGGCGACAATTCGTCGCTCTGCGCGATCCAGCCATGCTGTCGCAGCAGACGATGGTTGTCCCCGCGCCCGCCCTGCAGGTGCTGCAGCATTTCAAAGGCGATCGCTCAATTGACCAGATCGCCAAGCAGATGCAGGGCAACCTGGATCAGTTCATCGAACTGGCCAAGGGGCTGGACAAGGTGGGCCTGCTGTGGGGCCCCACCTTTGAGGAACTCGAAGCCCAGATGATGGAACGGCTGAAGTTCAAAGGCTCGTTTCCGCCCACGGCTTCGCAATCCATGGGTGCCGACAAGGACGCCTGCCGGGCCGCCATTGAGAAGTATTTTGCCGAAACCGAAGACCCGGAACTTGAAGCCCCGCCGATTGGGATCGTCGCACCGCATCTGGATTATCAGCGAGGATGGCCCAATTACGCAGCAGCGTATTACAGCCTCCGGAATGCCGACGCTCCCGATCGCGTCGTGGTGCTGGGAACGAATCACTTCGGCCTTGGCGATGGCGTGGTGCTGACGGAATACGGCTTCGAGTCGCCGATGGGCTGCTGCGCAGCTGATTCAGAGGTCATCGGGCGGCTGGTGGAGCGGTTCGGTCGGCCGCTGATCGTTGATCAACTCGATCACCTGCCCGAACACTCCATTCAACTTCACCTGCCGTGGCTGCAATACTGCTTTGGCGATGTGCCGATCGTGGCGGCACTGATCCCCGATCCGCTCACGCCGATGATTGCAAACGACGGCGAACGGGTCAGCACCGATCAATTTGTTGCAGGATTGCGGGAAATTCTTGACGACGTGGGCGGCAGGACGCTGTTTGTCGCCTCCAGCGATCTCTCACACGTCGGGCCGCACTTCGGCGAGCCTCGTCCGGTCGACGAGCAGCGACGCTTTGATGTTGAGCGGCATGACCGCGAGATGATGGCCAAATTCCTGACCGGCGACGCGGAAGAGTTCCTCGCTGCCATGCGATGGAACAAGAATCCCACGCGATGGTGCAGCATCGGAAACATGGCTGCGATCCTCTCGCTCACCCAGCCCGAAACCGTTGAGTTGATCGACTATCGCCAGGCCTATGACGAGCAGGGCCTGGTCATGGTGACCAGCGCAGCGATGGCGCTGAGCTGACAAGGGCTGAGCCGAGTCATCAAGTTGCCGAACTGCGTCAGATTGCATTGACAACGCTGGCAGCAGGATGCAGCACAGGCCGGATAATCACGCTGATTGCTTGATCATCGGGATCGCAGGATCATGGTGACCGGGCCGTCGTTGATGAGCTGGACACGCATGGCTGCTCCGAAAATGCCGGTTTTGACAGGCAATCCATGCTCATCGCGCAATCGGCGGCAGACATCCTCATAAAGCTTTTCCCCAAGCTCCGGTTCTGCTGCGTTCACAAAGCTCGGCCGATTCCCCTTGGCGCAATCGCCAGCCAACGTGAACTGGCTGATGACAAGCGCTTCGCCAGCGATATCCTGCACGGACCGATTCATCTTGTCCTGTTCATCACGGAAGATGCGCAGTCGAGCCAGCTTGCCCGCCATCCACGCTGCATCCGCTTCGGTGTCGCCTCGCTCAACGCCAAGCAGAACGCACAGCCCCGGGCCAATGGCAGCGTGATATTGCTGGGCATCGACGGTGACCGAGGCTTCAAGCACGCGCTGGACGACGCTGATCATGGCGGGGCATCATGGCGAGATCTCGCCAATCGATCAAGCGAGCCTCCCTGCTGCTGCCGGTGGAGAGCAGCCGGGCCGACTGCCCCCTGCAACCGGACGGTGTCATTGTGAGAGCGGAGAGACAGCAGGACCAGCCGGGCTGCCGGGCTGTGCGTAACTCCTGCAGCCTCAACAACCCCCACAACGTGTGCAGCACGCAGCAAGGTGCTGCAACTGGACTTATTGCCGGTGAAAGCTCCCCGGTGCCAGCTCAAAGGCCGTCACCCCAAGGGAACCGGACTCGGCTGTCTTGTTCCAAAAAAAGAAAAGAGCCCGTCGCTGGTGACAGCGAAAGACGGGCTCCTTGTGGGGGGGGCTTACGGAAGGGGGCTGACTTGATCAGCCGCACATGAGTATATTCGATACTTGGCCGCTTGGGGTTGCAGGGCGATAAAAAAAACACAAATTTTCGCAGAATTCGCATGATGATTTATGATGCGATTTCTCATCAGATTCTATTTGCGACTGCCTGAAGCGGCGTGTTATCAGACCGACGCGCAGCCGGCCCGTGGATGAGCCACGATGACTCTGCTCCACCGACTCCGCCTCACTGCCCCGTCCCCTCACCCCCGCTGCCCGGCCCGGTCATTATTCGGGTGATGCCAGGCGTTTGAGTACCGCCTGCATGTCCGACCACACCTGCTGGCGCGTTTCGACCGTGTAGTTGCGCAAAAGATACGCGGGGTGGTACGTGGGCATAACGGGCACGCGGAGGTCGTCCTCCTCCAGCCACCCCCACTGGCCTCGCAACCGGGTAATGCCGGTTTCAGTCTTGAGCAGAAATTTCGCGGCTGGCCCTCCCAGAGCGACAATGACCTGTGGGCGAATGATCCGGATTTGCTCCATCAAAAACGGCGCACAGGCCTCAATCTCGTGCCGCAGCGGGGTGCGGTTGTTGGGCGGGCGGCTTTTGAGCACATTGGCGATATACACCTGGTCTCGGGTAAGCCCCATCGCCCGGATGATGTCATTGAGTTTCTGGCCGGCCCTTCCCACAAACGGCCGCCCCGTACGGTCCTCTTCTTCACCCGGCGCTTCACCCACGAACATGATCGCCGCGTCAGGATTCCCCTCGCCGAACACCGTCTGCGTATGGGTCGTGACGCTGGTGCAATGGGGACACTCAGCGTCATGCCGGGCCTGCAACGCCTTCAGCGCAGCAATTTTTGCTTCTTTCCCTCCTGCCGGCCGACTGTCAGCGCCGCTTCCATTCATCGTCTTGAGGCTAGGCGCAGCCGCGGCATCTGTCAGCGTGCCTTCTTCAGGACACAGCACGCTCTCGCAACGAACTGGAACAAAATCAATGCCCATCAGGCGACTGGTTTCCAGGTGCTGACGCACAATGCGGCTCGCACATTGGTGGTCTGCTGCGTTCATGGATCTTCCTGCTCCTGCTCCCGATGCGGGCTTGCGCGTCAAGCTTCAATGCATGATCGATCAGCGCATTCCGATCTGATGCGCACGATGTGTCAGCTTCAGCGCCAACTGCTCGCATCAGTGTACCACGATGATGATGACAGTCGCACCGCGCAGCACGGGCGTGGGTGCTGCAGCATCTTCAAAAAGTTGAACCGTATGCATCGCGGAATCGCCCTTTACGCGTCATTGCACGCGTTTGCCCGGGCGAGAACGAGCAATCACTGCAACATTCGGCACATATTGCCCGAACAGGATCGTCCAGGCGGGAATATATGTTGAAATATGGACATGACGAGGATTTGATAGTGTCCGAGTCTTTCGCTGCACGTCGAACTGGGGTCAGTATCGATGCGAACAGCGAAGCGCAGCGGCGACGATTTGCCCTTGTCGAGTTACCGGACAATGGTTCGGCATTCGTCAACTGGTGATCGTTGCCGTAAATACGCCGCGTGCTAGCAGTTGCATACCGTTCCGCCTCACACCCAATGTCTTGCGGACAACCCGTCAAGGCCAGGGATCAAAAAGTGGTGGAATATTTTGAAGATTACTGTTGCCTTTGCATCCAGTTTCGCAACAATGCTCCTCGTTCGAGGAGAGGGCACGAAAGACTCGTTTGCCGAATATTCTGAGGTAAATCCATGAACTTCGCATCAAAAACAACGAGTCTGCAAGCGTACAACATGCTTTTGTATCGGAACGCGGTTCATCCCGAGTTCTTTCCCATCAACGGCCGTCGTCGGATTGAGCACGGCGGGTATGAGTTCGAGGCTTGGATTTTCCGAGGCGGTCATGCCCTGCGCTTCCAGTATGACGGCGCATGTGTTACCGAGGTCATAACCGATCAGCACGATCGATTGCCGGAACGGGGCCTGATCACCACGCTGCCCTGCGCTGGCGAAAAGGATCATGAAGCGGAGTTTGCCGACCGCGTCATCTTCATGACCTCCATGCAGACCGAAACGCTTTCAGATCACCTGTACATGAGCACCTATAACGAGCTGCTCGAGCACGGCCGCATGTGTGAAGGCCTCATGGCGGTCTGGACTGACGAGTGCGGGAAAAACAACCTGTCGCTGCTCGACATGCAGCGATTCAGCGACCAGGTTCACGTGCAGTCGTATCACTGCCGCAGCGATTGCGGCCTAGTGCTCCGCACACAGTCGATCTTCCAGATCAAAGAAGACTGATCGTTGACATCACGTCATATCGATCAGCGCTGATCACGCTTTTTCAACAGGACATGACATGGCATCCCGCATGCAACATGCGGGATGCTGTCATTTGTGATGCTGTGCAATGCCCTGGATGCGATTGCAGTGCGGTCCCAAAGAACCTGCTGCAATCTCACGCCTGGCATTGCCCCACTGCTCGTGCGCTGACACTGATTGACGCACAAAGGCAACGTCCGTCCGTCGCCATGATGCGCATTGCCTTACAACGCTGCGCCATCGGTTGCGCCTTCGTTTGCAGCGGCAGACGATGCAGCAGGTTTCACGACCGGTTCAGGCATGGGCGTGAGCGTTCCGGGCACAAGTCCCGGCCGCCAGATCTCACTGACATCCTGACCATCAACGGTTCGGCGCATCAGCAGATAGATGATGGTCGATGCGCTGAGGTGATAGGAGATCACATACGCAGCCACAAGGCTCACCACCAGCGTCTGCCAGAAGTCAATCAGTGATGCAGCCGCCACGTGATGCCACGCCATTGCTGCACTGTCGACTGACTGAGGTGAGAGGTCTGTCCATCCGAATCCGCCTGCGATCCCCATCGCCGGGTTGTCGGTCAAGACCCCATAAAGCGCTGCGGTCACGTTCATCATCAACGCTGCAACCACGCTCACCAGCACAAAGCCCAGGGCCAGGCCGATCAGCGCAACGACCCAATAGCCCAGCAGATGCAGCGGCCGCATCACGGTGTAGGCGTACGCCCGCTGCATGGCGTCGGCGCCTTCGCAGTTCTCGCTTGCCACGGCCGGCACCAGCAGCCAACCGCCGACGGCATATCCCAGCAGCAGAAACGCTATCAGAAAACCCACCAGCAGCGCCACGCCGTAGAGCAACCCTCCCAGCACGTCCAGCGCAGGCAATCCCATCAGCAGACCAAGAATCACAACAAACGCAGAAAGACACAGCGCGATGACCAGCGGCAACGCCTGCGCCCAGATCAGGCGCGGCCAGTTGCCTATCGCAAAATCCGCCGCCTCGCGAAAACGCAGCCGCTCATGACCGGCAAACTGGCAGGCCGCCATGCGCGATATCGCTCCGCCGATGAACGAATACACAACCAGAAAGAACAAACTGTACAACACGAGAAACCACGGCTGATGCGCCCACAGCAGCCGCGGCGTCCCGACAAACAGTTCCGCCGCCCCTGCCAGCACTTCTGTCCCGCTCAGCGAAAGCACGCCCATGATCATGCGGCGAACGGCTGAGGCTACGTGCGACGCTGTGGCATCGAACGCGCCGCGCGGCTGCACCGCGGCAATGGAACGCACCGCGCGTGCATATTCTTCATCCAGTTGTCGTCGTGTCTCTGAATCAGCCGCCGCCTCGCGCTGCTGACGATAGTTGCGCGTGATCTGCGCCAGGACGTCGCGGATTTCAAGCTCATCGAGCGACTGGTCGGTTCCGGAAGAAAAAGGCTGATCGGTCAACGCAAAGGCATTGAGCGCATCACGAAGCACACGCTGCTGGGCCGGGGTGTCGGTCTCGCTCCAGCGGCCGGCCACCAACCCTGCAGGATGCACGCTCGGCGTTGTCAGGCTGTCCCAGGCTTCACCAAACGCCACGAGGGCCACCACCATGAACAGCGCCAGTATCAGCCGCGCCGGTTGCAGGGCAGAACTGACCGCGCCGATGATCTTCGGAAATTGAACCAATTGTTCGAAATCAACGCCATCGACAATGATGCGCTTCTTCGGATCTGCCATTGATGAATTCCTCCACTGCTCCCCCGCTGCAGCATCAAGACCGCATTGCAGATGCTAACAACGACTTGTCGTTTTCACCACACACCGGAGCGGCTTGTCTGCTGACGCTGCTGTTGTTGTGGTGCATTCAGTAGCCAGCAGCGCGCAAGGCTCGCTATGATCGGTATCTGACTGCGACGTTGACCGCCGCTTCGTTGACTTGTTTTCCATGTACGCAATCCCGCAAGGAGAGGAACCAACATGGCTTTCACGCTGCCCGATTTGCCCTACGCCTATAACGCCCTTGAGCCGATCATCGACGCCCGCACGATGGAGATCCATCACACCAAGCATCACGGTGCATACGTGAACAACCTCAACAACGCCATCGCGGGCAGGGCTGAGCTTGAGAAGATGACCATTGAAGAACTCTGCGCCAACATTCTGCAGGTGCCTGAGGATATTCGCACCGCGGTGCGCAACAACGGCGGCGGGCATTTCAATCACACGCTGTTCTGGAGCATCATGGCCCCGGCCGGCGCCAGCGGCGGAGGCGGCGCGATGCCCAGCGGACCGCTTGCCGAAGCCATCACAAAAGCGTTTGGCTCATTCGATGACTTCAAGGCCAAGTTCTCCGATGTCGCCGCCAAACGCTTCGGCTCGGGCTGGGCATGGCTGGGCGTGGCGGATGACGGTTCGCTGATCGTGACATCGACGCCCAATCAGGACAACCCGTTGATGAAGGGCCTGGTTGAAACGCCGTGCTATCCGATTCTTGGCCTGGACGTGTGGGAGCACGCGTACTACCTGAACTACCAGAATCGCCGCCCTGACTACATCAAAGCGTGGTGGGACATCGTGAACTGGGCGGAAGTCGAAGCGCGCTACGCCAAGAAGATGTAAAGCATTCGAGCATGATGCATGAACCGAGAACCGCTGCCTGCATCAGCAGACAGCGGTTTTTGATTGTTTCTTTCTGTTTGTCGATCGTCGGCCTTTGACAAGCCGCAACTGATTGGCGACTGCTGACTGTTGGCTCGCGCAGCCGTCAACTGCCGGTTATTGATAAAGACGAGCAGCAAAGCAGGTTCTACCGAATTGTTTCGAACGAAGCGTACATCGGCAGGTAGCGGTAATACACCTCCAGCGAAAGCGTGCAGAGCGCTGTCTGATAGATTCTGCCGCCGACGATCGACCACTTATCCACCGGATCCCAACTTCCTGCCGCCGGCCCGCTGACACACTGATTGGCAAGCAGCTCGCGCTTCATCGCGGCATTCCATTGCTGCCAGTGTTCGCCCTGGTGTTGAATCAACGCCAGCGTGGCGTAGTACCAGTAGTATGTATTGGGTTCGCTGCTCCACTGGGGCAAATGCTGGATGATGTAGTCTGCTGAGTTTCGCATGCACAGTTCATCCCGCGATCGTCCGAGCAATTGCTGCACGTACATGCCCTCCGCCGTCATCGAAGGCGTTGGCCGCTGGTTTGGCTGATATGAGTACAGCCCCTTGTGGTTTGACTGATCGACCTGTTCCATCCAATCCGCCGCGGCTTGCAGCGCTTCCTGCGGCACATCGATCCCAGCCCGCTTGGCGCTGATCAGGGCCATCACCTGCCAGCCCAGCACGGAAGTATCGCCGAACTGCCCCGGCCGATAGCGCCATCCGCCACTGCCCAGATGTGATACGACCTCCGCACTGTATGGTTGTCGCGATTGAGGAGTCGCGCCGTGACGTGCGCGAGCGACAAAGTCGACTGCGCTTTTGACCGGCTGCGCGAACCACTCATCACCTGTCATGCCGTAGACTTCAGCCAGCACGATCGTAGCGATGCCGTGGCTGTACATCGTTTCGCCGCGGCGGAGATCGCCATCGGGCTTTTGCTGCATGAGCAGCCACGCCAGGGCCTTTTCAACCTGATGGCGGTATGGTCCAGGCTTGACGTGCGTGTGATCGGCTGCGAGAAAACAAAGAAGCGCAAGACTGGTGGTGGCGACGTCGGCATCAAACTGCGCAGCACCCCCGCACTGGCCGCAGTGATCGTCAAATCCACGCGCCGCCCATCGGCCGTCTTGACTTTGATGAGCCGCTAGCCACGCCAAGGCGCGCATGACAGCCTGCTCGGTTTGTGCATCACCGCCCAGTTGGCGGACAAGTTCCTGCCGATTCGGTTCCGATCGCGCCGCATACATGTTGGTTGGGGGCACAGTGTCGGCTGGTATCCTGAGCGTGATCTCCGAGACAGTGTGCATTGCCAGCATGGCGTCGTCGATCGCTTGTTCATCGATCATCACCGGATCATGCACGACTGGCACGCTCGCATCCGCCATCCTGTTTATGCGATGTAGAACATGCCGATCGTCTTCCATTTCGATCGGTTCGGGTTCCAAATCGACAGCAGCAGGCGGCATAATTCGATCGGACTCAAATACTGCTGGTTCCACCAGATCTTCGCTGCGAACCTGCACATTTCCATGGACAAGAGCCTGCATGACATCGCGCTGCGGAAGCGAGGCATCAATCGCATCAGTTGCAGATGCCTCCGGCAGCGCAATCCCCGATGCTGTGGATGACGTGCCGATGTGCAGCAGATCGTCGATTTCATATGCGGGAAAAAGCGCAACTCCATCAAACGCTGAATCGGGCTCGCGAGCCTGCTGCATCACTGGCAGCGAGTCTGCAAGCGGCGCGATCAACGTGATGTCGCCTGCAAGTCGTTCCGGCATCCGCGCTGTATTCTCCGGCGGCAAAGACACTGCAAAATCAGCATCTGTCTGCAAAGGTTCAGGAAATATTCGTTCACTGTGCACCTCGCTCGCTGCTGCACTTTTGACCCGCATGGCAATGAGCGCTGTTGCAACCGGTTCAGAATGTGTCGGCAGCGGCTGTGATTGTGGAAGCGAGAGCACAGCAGGGATTTCAACGCTTTCAGATGCATTCTCGCCTCGGTCCGGCATGAGGAGTACCGGATCGGGCAAGGCAATCGCCATATCCGTAGCAGTTGGCCTCAACAGTAGCACAGTATCCTTAGGCACGTCAAACACCTCTGGCGGCACTGCATGTATAGCTGCTGGTAACTCTACTGGAATATCCACCGGCGCATGCAGTGGCGCAATGGCTGGGACATCAATTACAAGTTCAGTCATTCTGCTGCGCAACTGGCTCTGCAGTTCATGCACATCAGCAGGCGCTGTGAGCAATACCCGCGCACTTGTGTCTGGCTGCAATACTGCAATGACTGGATCCGTCACCCGCCAGAACATAAAGACAATCATAATAATGGCGTGAATGACAAGCGAAACTATCAAACATCGGGCCAGCAGGTTTACTCGCTGTGAACGCATGCTGCGCCATACCACAAGCAGGAACAACGCTGGCACCAATACAGCAAGCAGCCCTCGCCACGGCATCGACTGCAGAAATTGCACAAGGCCAGCCCACCCAATTGCCTCAGCTGGATCGATGTCTTTGTACACCTGATGAATGATGTTGCTGTCAGTATAAAACGCATAATGCTGCTCATGCTGGCGCCAGAAGATCACGCCCGCAACGCTGATGATCGCCAAGGCGAACACAGCCAGCAGCAGTAATCGCCCAATGTGTTTCATACGTCAACTACCTAGAAACATTTCACTGAAGAGAACAGTCATCTGCCATCGAATGTCTGATGCCATTTATTCGCACAAACAGCCAACAGAATGCTTGCATCCCGTTACTGTGTGGGAGCGGTATCGAGGTACGGTTCCTGTATGCCGCTGACCTTACAGATATCAAGCACACGGGCGATGCTGGCGTAGGCTGCGTCACGGTCGCCGCGGAGCGTGACTTTCTGTTGAGGATTCGCAGCCACGGTCTCGGTCATGATTGTCCGCAACGCATCAGCACTGATCGTTTGGCCGTTGACAATGATCTCGCCTTGTCTGTTCACATGAATCACCAGTTCGCGCAGTGACACGCTGATCGATTGCGCCGCACTGACTGATGGCAGTGCGATCTGCAATTCTTGCTCGGTCTGGTGAAACGTGGTTGCCACCAGAAAGAAAATCAGGAGCAGAAACACCATGTCGATGATCGGCGTCAGGTCGATCGATACGCCGGGCTGTGATTGCAATGGTGATTGGCTAGGCTTGATGAACATGGTTGGAAAGCTGCGATTATTGATTTGAATCTTTCATTGATCACTCTTTCCGCATTGCAATCAGCGGCTATGAGCGTTGTGCAACTTTCACGGGTTCTTCTATTTCGGTGTTCCTGGCATGCGACAGTGACGATGCATGCTTCGCCATGCCGTTATCTCCTGTTGTCTGCTGCCGCATACGCGTCAGAACGTCGTCTTCCATGAACTCCATGGTCAGGCGATCAAGCTCCATCACCAGCGCATCAATCCTGCTGCTGATCCATTGGTAAGAGATCAGCGCGGGAATCGCCACGATCAATCCTGCTGCGGTGGTGATCATCGCCTGATAGATGCCGGCAGCGAGCAATTCAGCTTTGCCCAGGGCTTCGCCAGAGGCAGCAACCGTCTGAAACGCTGTAATCATGCCGAAGATTGTGCCCAATAGCCCTAGCAGCGGCGCAACTGACGCAATGACCGACAATACGCGCAGATGTTTGCGCAGCTTCATCGCCTCGCGCTCGCCTGCTTCCTGAATATGCCGCTCCCTGACATCAACAGGTTCGCCGATGCGCTTAAGGCCCGCAGCAAGAACATTGGCAAGAGGTGATCGCTTCGACCGGCAATACGCCAGCGCTTCATCCACATTATTTAATGATCTAGCCAGCGTTTTGCGCAGGCCCGGCAGAAATCCTGGAGGAATGACGTTGCGTCGCTGCAGGCTCACCAGACGCTCCATCATCACCGCCAACGCGGCCACCGAACAAAGCGCAATGGGAATCATGACCGGCCCGCCTTTGACAATGAAATCCCACACTGATTGCACCTGCACCGTTTCATCTGCATGCATCGGCGTGATATCTCCCTGCAACAGCAGCGTCATGCCTGGTGAACTCCACCACATGGCCGACACATACATGACTGGTGCTGTGCTCACTGTTTCAGCCTTTTTTTCGCATCTATATTGAACGGCACATAGGCGCCGGTGCTTTTCAGATGCGGCATACAATGCGCGCCCTGCATAAAGAGCGCATTCACCTTGTCAGCGATCGCTCATCGATTGCAGCAAGTCGCTGCGATGCCATTGACGCCCATTGCGATTCCGGAAAGCGCTGTTTTACCTGTTCAAATTGATTGCGAGCTTCGTTGATCTTTGACATCGCTTCAAAGCATCGGCCAGCCTCGTACATTGCCGCAGCGCTCCATTCGGGATAGGCATACAGAATGTCCACCCTCAGGAGTTCGCGCACCGCGTCGTTATAGTGCTTTTGCGCAAAAAGACACTCGCCGATCTGGAACTGTGCCCGCGCTGCGGTTGGCCCATCATGCTGTTCAATAACGCTGCGGTATGACGCAATCGCTTCTTCATAACGCTGCTGGTTCTCCTGCGCCCAGCCGATGCCGAAATGTGCGTGAAGCCGCAATCGGTTCTCTGTCACTCGATCAAGACAGCGCGCAAAATCGCGCTCGCTTTGCGCCCACTGTCCCAGCATTGCGTAACACTCGCCCCGCCGCAGCAGGCTTGCGCCGTATGCACTGCCATCGCCATTATCATGATAATCGTCAGGAGCATGATGTTCGATAACCGCAGTAAAATGCTCAATCGCTGATTGATACTTTTCCAGCTTGAACAGCGATTCACCTGCAACAAGATGCGTTGAGGGAGCTAGCTCGCTCTGCGGGTATTCCTCCAAGAACTGTTCGCACAATACAATTGCGCGATCATAATGTTGTTGTTCAAATTTACATATTGCCAATTGATAAAGTGCACGTTCGCGGATATTGCCGGGGATACAGACCTCGCGAGTTTCTTTGCTTCTGCTATCGCGTTCCTGCAGTTGCGTCAGCAGCCCGATTGCTGCGTCGTAATGCGTCAACTCCGCCTCAAGTTCAGCAAGTTCGAGCATTGCGTAGGCAACAACTGGTTCATGCGGATACGCAGCGATCATCTCGTGATATGCATGAACGGCCTGGTCAGTTCGGCCAAGTTTGCGCAAGAACCGCGCCTTTTCGTATCCAAGCGCAGCCAACAATGGCACTTCCAATGATGCTCCATGCTCGCGCAATACTGAGTGAACTGCGTCAACTGCATCAACCGAAGCAGCCTTATTGTCATCACGCGCCAGAGCAAGGGCGCGATGAGCCTGCGCCTGCGGTATTCGGGCATGCCCAGGATGTGTTTCAATCAAAAAATCGAAGATTGCTCTGGCGTATGCATAATCGCGCATAGCCATCATGGCCTGTGCCTGCTGAAAGAGCGCCTCGCTGCACAGATGCTGGTCGTCCGATGCTTCTGCCGCCTGTTTGAAGCATTCCACAGCCTCTGCATATTGCTGCTGTTGCATCAGGATGCTGCCCAGATGATTCAGGGCATAGGGCGCAAACCGCGACTTTGGCGATTCTGCCACAACCTGCTGAAACGCAGCAACAGCCTCATCGAACTGGCCCTGGCTCAACAGAATCTGCCCCTTTTCAAAGAACGCCTGCGCACGATGCACGCTGTGCACAAATCGCTCGGTGAGCTCAACAAATTGCCTCAGGGCCTCGTCTGACTTGCCCATGCGAAGTTGAGCCAGACCAAGTTTCAGCAGCGCATCGTCAGAAAAGGGCTGATCGAATCCGAATGAAAGATATTCAGCCAGAAATTCCGCAGCATCACGCCACTCGGCCTGCTGAAAATGCACATCGCCAAGCATGTGCAGCGCATGCCGATACTGTTCAGATGCATCATCCTTTGCAATCACCGCAGCCAGTAGCGGCTCGGCCTGGTTGTAGTCCTGCAGGCGATAGAGCGTTGCCCCCAAGCGGTAGCGCGCGTTCGCTGCTAGCTCATGATCGCTGTGCGAAACAAGAAACTGGCGATATTTGTCCGCCGCTTCACTCAGATGATCGCTGAGGAAATCATTTTCCGCAGCAAGAAACTGCACTGCAGGCTCGAGTGCATAGCCGGCATGTCGCTTCAGGAAACTGCTGCACAGCCTGCTGCTTTCTTCAAATTGCTGCTGCTGATGTTCCAGCATCGCCTGCAGATACAGCGCATCAGGCGCGAGGGCATGGTCAGCAAAATTCAGCAGGAAAGTATCCAGAACATCAGCCGACGCGCTCGCTTCGCCAAGACGCATCAGCGCCACGGCGCGGTCGTACATTATCTCCGGCAGGAGCGAACTTGCAGGATGTTCGCGCATGACCGTTTCAAGCCGCGATACTGCCAATGCGTGCTTGTCCTGTCGCAAGTCGCACTTGGCCATCCAGTACGCTATTTCGTCCTGCTGCGCGCCGCCCATGTCCGCAGCCTGTTGAAACCATTCCATCGCGAGATCGTACTGACCCTGATCAAACGCCAGGCGACCTCGGATTACCAGCGCCGGCGAGATCAGTCGATGCGTTGAGAAACGCTCAATCAGTTGATCAAGCCATTGTGCAGCTTGCTCCGGCTTGCTCTGCAGGTGCAGTATTGCCAGGCCATAAAGTGCATCGGGCACATATTCCTCAACATTCTGCTTCAACACCTCGTGATACTGCGCAATTGCAGATTCGGGCTGGTTGCTGCGATGCAGACATTGCGCCAGCAACAATGTTGTGCGCGGCCTCAAATGACTGTCGGGAAACGTTTCCCGCATCAAAGCAAATGCCGCAGCAGCGTCGGCGAAATTGTCCATCGCCATCAGCGACAGCCCCTGCAGAAACATCGCTCGCTCCTGATGCGGGCTGTCAGCCCAGCGTTCGATCAATACTTCTGCAACATCCGCCGCATTCTTGAACGCCTCGCTGCGATACAGCGCTTCAATCAGCAAGACTGCAGCGTCATCAGCCAACTCATGCTGCGCATATCGCTGAAGAACGATTGTGAATACATCCGCAGCACGTTGATATGCCCGCAGTTCCAGATGACACTGCCCAAGCACAAATAAGGTTTCGGGCGCGAACTCAAACCCTTCAAGATCACCAATCTGCTCAAGCTCCCCCACTGCTTCATCAAACCGCTTGAGCCGATACAGCGACACACCAAGGCCATAGCGTGCAACAGCAATTTTTTCGTGCGTGGGGTGCTCGCGCAGATACCGGCGATATTCCGACACAGCAAGCTCGTACATGCCGCGGTTCAGCAGCCCGTTGGCGCTGCGATAATCGCGTTCCGCTGCATCCTGCACCGCGGCGGCAGCATGAACGCTTTGAGCAAGCATGCCTGCGCTGCTCACCAGCAGCAACGCCGTCATCGCAAACACAACTGCGAATGATGTTCGCCGGTTCAATGAGCGGGTCATGTCGTGGACCTTCCAAAATCGCAATCAGACCATGACGCCAAGCGCCCGGGCAGAGCGCTGCAACATATGGCTGCGCTGCCGATTCTCCACCCAAAGTGATCACCCTCAAATGGGGTTGACTTCGCAATCAACACCGATCGGACGGCAAACAGCCTGCCTGCAGTGCGTCCACCGGCGCAACCGGGTACCATGGCGGCTTCCCACGCTCCGGCTGCGGCTTGGGGCGTCTGGGACAGCACCAGAAAACACATGCCGCTTGTGCATGGCTATGCGGCAGAGACACGCGCCTGTGCTGCCCCCGGTTGTATTTTCTTTGCAATTCATTGATTGAAGCCGCTACCCTACAAATTACGTATGTTCGTTTGTCAGCCGCCGGTTTGCGCTGTTGCGCTCGCTCGTGTGCGGCAAGGAGTCAGCAGGAATGTCCAAAGCCATTGTCGATCCCAATGAACTGCGGCGCTTCGCCCATGACCTCAAGCGATTCAACGAGCAGCTTGGCAGCCAGATGGCGGTATTGCATGGCCGGCTTGTAACGCTGGGCCAGACGTGGCGCGATCAGGAACACAACAAGTTTGCTGAAGAATTCGAACAAACCATGAAAGTGCTCGCGCGGTTCGTCGAATCGTCCAACAAACACATTCCTTTTCTCATCCGCAAGGCTGAGCGCGTCGAAGAGTACCTGCAGCAGCGCTGACCGTGCTGCCTGAAGTGTCGTTTGAGGTTCGTTCCTGCTGGATTGTCCGCCCATGGCTGAATTCGCACGCGTCACATCAATCAATGCTTTGCGGGATTTCAAAGCGGCGCTGATCGAGTTCATTGAAGAAGCCAACGTCGCGCTGAGCGAAGCACAATCCGACGTGCAGCGCTCCATCTGGTGGGTGCAGCAGGACCGCATGGCTCACTGGCAGCGCGAGATCAAAAAGCGCGCTGAAAAGGTCGCCCAAGCCAAGAGCGAACTGTTCAAGGCTCAGCTTGCCTCTAATGACGTGCGCACCTCCGCGGTACTGGAACGCAAGGCGCTCGCTCAAGCCCAGCGGCAACTGGAGGAGGCGGAGGAAAAACTTCGCCGGGTCAAGAAGTGGGCCCATGCACTGGATCGCGAGTTCATGCTGTTCAAGGCCCAATGTCAGCAGGTATCAGGCGCAGTGGCCGGCGACCTGCCGAACGCCATTGCCCGGCTGGAGCGCATGATCGACAGCTTGCAGAAATACGTGACGCTCGCAGCGCCATCCAGCGGACGCGAAGCGCTCAGCCCGAATCATGCGGACGCCCTCTCTGAGGTCTCATCCGATGCAGATTCCAAAAGCGCTGCAAACGAAACAGGCCAAATCGACGATGCGTCGGACAATCAAGAGCAATCGCCATGAGTCTATCGACAGGTCGCACCAAGCTCGCCGGCTCCCTCAAACAACTGATGCTGCGCTGGGAAAAAGCCAAAGAACAATGGGACGACCCGGTCAGCGCGGAGTTTGAAAAGACGGTGCTTGCGCCGCTGGAGCCGAAGGTGCGGGCTGCCGTCTCCGCAATGGAGCACATGGGTGAATTGCTCGCTCGCGTACGTCGCGACTGCGAATAAATAACCTTGGCGGAACAATTGCCGGCATTGGCAGCAGGTTTGGGGCACACACGCCGTATGATAATGCGTATAGGCTGTTGGTCGGGTATCGGACAGCTACCATGAACCGAACAGACATCCCCCCACTGACTCCACTTGTTCTGGGAGCATCTTGAGCAAGGCACTCTGAAGCAGGTCAATCAATCAATGCATGATGATCGACTTACCGACCAGCAGCGTGCGATGGTGCGTTCTCTGCTGGCGTTGGCAGCCGAGCGGGCCGAACGTGAAAAGGCTGTCGAGGAAACATATCGCTCAGGCAACAAGGCTGCGGACGCAGCGTACGAAGACACGAAACAGTCTCTCACTGAGACGTACCAGGCACAACGCCGCGCCGCCGACCAGGAGTTTCAGCACGAATCGGAACGTCTGGAGCGCGAGTACCAGAGCGACCGCGAGTCGATCGAGCGAACTTACAAGCTTGACTTGGCTGAAATCAACGAGAAGGCCGAGCAGAACACGATCGCCACGAAAAAGGCATTGCAGGAAGCGATCTGGCTGGCCGAGACTGTATACGAAGCGACCGAAACACAGCCAACAGAAAAGCTTCAGCAGGCGCGCAAGGGCATTGACGGCCGAGTGGAGGAGCTGCAGCAGATTGAAGAGCAGGTCACAGCGCTGCTGAAGCGTTATCGTCAGCGCCATGCCACATGGCCGCCAAGCCGGCAGGCTCAAACTGTATCGACTCCACCGCAGGATAATCCGCTATCCACGCTCGATGCGGCGATGGTTGAAGCGCAACGCGTGCTGGAGCAATTGCGCCGCAGCTTTGTCGCACGGCTGTTCATCGGCATCAAGCCGTGGTTGTGGATCATCGTGGCCGGTGCAATTGGCGGCACGATCGCTGCCTGGCAGCGCAACTGGAACATCGACCAAGGCGTTTGGACATTCGCCGGCGTTGGCGCGGGCGTTGGTACAGCGCTGCTGGTTGGCTTGTATTTTCTCGGCCGTGCGCAAACTGCACGTCTGCTGCAGCCGCTGCGGCAGGCAATCGAAAGCGGCCGCGCGGTAGCTGATCAGTGCATCGCGCAGGCCGAAGCCGAGTGCGAACGTCTCAAAGCTGAACTGATCGCCAAACGCGACAGCGACATTCGTCTGGCGCATCAGAAGTACGATCCCATCCTTGAGGAGATCAGGCAGCGGCAGCAGCATTATCTGGAGCGCATCAACGAAAAATATCCTCGCCTGTTGGCCGAGCGCGCTGAGCAATACGAACAGCAACTCCAGGCTCTCAAGGATCGCCATCGTCAGCGCACGCAGGAACTCGATCAAACCTACGAACAGGAAATCCGCGCGCATGAACAGCAGTACACAGAGCGCAAGCAGAAACTCCAAGAACAGTACGACACGGAGTGGCAATCGCTGGAAACAAAGTGGAAGCAGGGTATGGCTGCGGCATACGCCACGGCGGATCACGTCACGCGCCAAACACAGCGGCTGTTTCCAGCATGGGACGACGAATCATGGCGTAATTGGCAGCCGCCGACGGAGTTCTCGCCCGTGGTTCGATTCGGCAGCATGTCGGTCGACCTGCATGCGATTCCCGGCGGACTGCCGACCGATAAGCGGCTGATCGTCCCGGGGCCGGAACGGCTTGACCTGCCAGCAATGCTGGCGTTTCCCGATCACTGCTCGGTGCTCATCAAAACCGGTGAAGAAGGGCGCGAGCAGGCGGTGCAAACGCTGCAGACGATCATGTTTCGTCTGCTCACCACCATCCCGCCGGGCAAGGTGCGATTCACCATTCTCGATCCGGTGGGGCTGGGACAGAACTTTGCGGGGTTCATGCACCTTGCTGATTATGAAGGCGCGTTCGTGGCGGAAAAGATCTGGACCGAAGATCGCCACATCGAGCAGCGTCTGCTGGATCTCACCGAGCACATGGAGAACGTGATCCAGAAGTATCTGCGAAACGAATACGAGACCATCGGTGATTACAACAAAGACGCAGGCGAAATCGCAGAGCCGTTTCGATTTCTTGTCATTGCGAATTTCCCCGTGAATTTCAGCGAAACCGCAGCGCGGCGGCTGGCAAGCATTGTGAACTCCGGCGCACGCTGCGGTGTGTACACGCTCATCACGGTCGATACCAGGCTGCAACTGCCCAGCGGTTTTCAACTGGTCGACCTTGAACGCAACAGCCTGAATCTGGTGTATGACAATGGCCGGTTCGTGTGGCGCGATGATGATTATGCGCCATTCCCGCTGTCGCTGGATGAACCGCCGGATGAAGCGTTTGTAACGGAAAAGCTGCATGCGATCGGCGAGGCGGCGAAGTCGGCCAATCGCGTGGAAGTGCCGTTTGAAGTGATCGTTCCCGCGGAGGATGAATTCTGGTCGCAATCGACGGATCACGAGGTACGCGTGCCGCTGGGACGGTGCGGCGCGACGAAACTTCAGTATCTCTCACTGGGCCAGGGCACTTCGCAGCATGCACTGATCGCGGGCAAGACCGGTTCGGGCAAATCAACGCTGCTGCATGCGCTGATTACCAATCTCTCGCTGTGGTATAGCCCGGATGAAGTGGAGTTTTATCTGGTTGACTTCAAGAAAGGCGTGGAGTTCAAGACGTACGCCACGCATCAGCTGCCGCATGCGCGCGTCGTGGCGATTGAGAGCGATCGTGAATTCGGCTTGAGCGTGCTGCAGCGGCTGGATGCGGAACTGAAGCGGCGCGGCAATCTGTTTCGCGATCTCGGTGTTCAGGATTTGGCTGCTTATCGCCGCAGCGGCCATCCTGAAAAACTCCCGCGCACGCTCCTCATCATCGACGAATTTCAGGAACTGTTCACCGAAGACGACAAACTGGGCCAGGATGCTGCGCTGTTGCTGGACCGCCTGGTGCGACAAGGCCGCGCGTTCGGCATGCACGTTTTGCTCGGTTCACAGACGCTCGGCGGCGCGTACTCCCTGGCTCGAAGCACAATCGGACAGATGGCGGTGCGCATCGCGCTGCAGTGCAGCGAGGCGGACTCGTATCTTATTTTGAGCGATGACAATGCGGCTGCGCGCCTGCTGGCGCGCCCCGGCGAGGCGATCTACAACGACGCCTCCGGCATGATTGAAGGCAACAGCCCATTCCAGGTTGTCTGGCTGCCGGATGAAAAACGCGAACAGTACCTGCAGCGCGTCGCTGAGCTTGCAAAGCAGCATGAGTTCCGTCGGCCGGAGCCTCAGATTGTCTTTGAAGGAAACGTGCCTGCCTTGCTTGACCGCAACCACCTGCTTGCTGATCTGCTGTCACAGGACGCTTGGATCAAATCGCCTTCAACGAGCATGGCATGGCTGGGCGAGGCAATCGCCATCAAGGATCCCACCGCTGCCATGCTTGGCAGACAGAGCGGGCATAACCTGCTGATTGTCGGCCAGCGCGATGAATCCGCGCTGGCGATGATGGCCAGCTCGCTCATCAGCCTTGCAGCGCAGCATGCGCCGGGGAATGCGAAGTTCTTTCTTCTCGATGGCAGTCCGGTTGACGCTCCAAACGCAGGCTATCTGGAGCGCATCGCCGCAGCGCTGCCGCATGGCGTGCAGAATGTCAGCTATCGTGATGTGCCGACCGCGATGAACGACATTGCCGAGGAACTGGAGCGGCGTCAGCAGGCCAATGAATCAGATGCGCCGCCGATCTTCCTGCTCATTTACGGCCTGCAGCGGTTCCGCATGCTTCGACAGGAAGAGGACTTCGGCTTTTCATCGTCGGATTTTGATCCCGATGCGCCGCCCAAACCCGAAAAACAGTTCGCTGCCATCCTGCGCGAAGGGCCAGCGGTGGGCATTCACACATTGGCGTGGTGCGACACGGCCAACAATGTTTCGCGGTCGCTTGATCGCCAGGGTCTGCGCGAATTTGAAATCCGCGTGCTGTTCCAGATGGGCGCAGCCGATTCGAGCAATCTCATCGACTCACCCGCTGCAGCCAAACTTGGCCTGCATCGCGCGATCTTCTTCAGCGAAGAACTGGGACAGCTTGAGAAATTCAGGCCATACGCTTTGCCCGACGATTACTGGCTGGAACGCGTCTCGCAGATCATGCATCAACGCGAGGTGGCGCAGCCGTTCAAGTAAAACAAAACCGGCTCTCGACTGAGTGCAGCTGAGAGCCGGTGATGATGATCGTGAAGGCAATGATCAACGCAGCGAGACGAAAAAACCCATCCACCGGGCGTTGGATTCACCTGCCGTCCGTTGTCAGTTCGCCGGAGCGAGCAGGTACGAACGGGCAATAAAGCCGTCCGCAACCGATCGCACTTCCCATGAACTCGGGCCGAAGTATTGGCGCATCTGATCGAAATTGATTTTCTGGATCACTGCGCGCTGTTCGTCGATGTCGGCTTGCACTTCATCAGCAAACTCATCGTCGCCCCATTGGCGCAACTCTTCAATGAACTGCTCCTGTTGCATCAGCTGCTGCAGAATGGCGGATTCGATCGTGTCAACAAGCTCGCTGTATCCCCACGCCACCACCGGTTCGTTGGAAAGCGCGGCCATGGCACGGCGAAAACGGGCGTTGTCTGTCAGGCCTGCCGCCCCACGCTCTCCAGTTGCGCGAAGCCCCTGCTCAACGGCCGGCGTGGTGCCGATCATGACAAACCCGCCGCCGATGCCCAGTGAAATAGAAGGCACTTCTGCGCCGGGCATGCCGCCCATCATCATGCCAAGCATCGCACCGTCCAAGGTGTAGATCCGCTGCCCGAGGAAATCGCGCGGCTCCATACCCGCTTGTGCAGCCACGCTGGCAAACAGATTTTCGAACTCTGTTGGGTTGGTGCATTCGATGGCGGTCAGCATCTGGTTGCTTCCCGCGGTGATCGGCTTGGTCAGCGTCGAAGCGCTGTGAATTTGCGTGCCCAGCGTTGCGGTCACCTGGTTCACCACCGGCTCTATCTGATCGAGCCATTCACCTGCCTGAGCCTGCAGCATGAAATTCGAATTTATGACATCGCGAATCACGCCCATCAGGCCGCTGAAGTTGAAGGTGAAGCTGCTGTAGCTGATCGTGTCGGAACTGATGAACGCCGGCAGCATGGCCCGCGGTGCCGGACGATCCATCAACGCCGTCAGACCTCGCTTACCGCGAGGCATGTAGATTCCCAGCGACTGCTCGACCATGGCCGCAGGCGTGTCAAAGCGAGCGCCCATGCCGTAGCCTTGCACCTCACCCACCAGGGCACGCAGCGTTGGTCGCATCATCATCATCATGCCCATGGGATCCGAGGCCGCAAGCAGGTCCATGATGTCACGAGTGAGCAGTACGGCATAGATATCGTTCTCGCCGATCTGATCCATCACCCCACGGAACTCGGCACGCTCGCCCACGCCAGCCCGGCCGCGGCCATCAACCGCTTCCAACGCCTCGGTCAGACTGGCCAGATCGGTGCCGAACATGAGCACGCCGGCATCGCGAACGTAATAAAGCTTCTCGATGCCTTCGAACATGTCACTCGGATCACCCATGGGCATCATGCCGCCCATGCCGCCGAAATCGTCCATGTCCTCATCAGCGTCGTCGTTCATCGACGCAAGATCGATCACGTACAGCGTACGGCCGGCGATATCTTCCTCTTCGTATTCGAGGTTGCCTTCTTTTTCGCCATAGTCCAGAGCCGCGAGGATAAGCTCGTTGGTCTTTTCCGCGTTTTCGCCATAGTCAGCCATGATCAGCAACGCCGCTTGGGGCATGCCGGTTTCCTGATTCATTACAGGAAACACCGCAAGCCCCAGTGCGCCGGTAGGCGGCACGAGGGAGCCTTCCTCAACGCCAAGTTCGCGGAACGCTTTGTCCAGGCCTTCGCTGAGCTCCTTCACCAAGTCGGCCCGCAGCGCCTTCATCTCATTGGACTGCCAGAACGACCACAAGCCGGTGCGCTGTACCCGTTGCATCGATTCCTGCGCATTCTTCACGCCGATCACGAACACGCTGTTTTCCGGCGCTATGCGCTCAATCGTGGTCTGCGCAAGCACCGGCGAGACAATCGTCAGCGCAGCCACTGAAGTAACGGCAAGAAGTCTCCTGATCACGTTTGATTCCTTCGAGAAAAGAAAAGGCAGGTGAGCAATGAGCCATGCGTCAAGCATGCACGCTCAGAAAAGCAGCAAAGCAACATCAGCGATCACACACAACACGACACCCCGTCCCCATTGCTTATTCTGTGTGACCTGATGCATCTTTCAGTTGTGGAGCGGTTTCAAAATTTCGTCGCGGCGGCGGGCGGTGATAGTTGTACCCTGAGTTGGGGTTGTCCTTGTCAAACGCAAATGCATCGTGATTGCGGATGAAGTCCTTCACATAACGTGAGGGAATGGCAAAGTTCAATCCCTGGGCGAACATCGCACCCATGTTGGTGATGCCGATCACTTCGCCTCGCGTATTGAACAACGGCCCGCCTGAATTGCCGGGGTTGATGGCTGTATCGGTCTGAATATAGCTCACACCTTCAAAGCTTCGCTGCTTGGTTGAGACGACGCCCTGGCTGAGGGTGCGCTCCAGTCCCAGCGGGTTGCCGATGGCAAACACCGTCTGCCCCACTTCGATCTTTTCATCGCGTTCCAGCGGGGCATAAATGAACTTACCGCCGTCGGGATGCTGAAGTTTCAACATTGCCAGATCAAGATGGTTGTTGACCGACAATATCTCAACATCCTCGATCACCACACGCTTGAGCGTGCCGTCGCTTTGCGGGAACCACACCGTTGCCCGCAGGTTGGTTTCACCCTGGATGACGTGAGCGTTGGTGATGGCGTGGCCGTCTTCATTGATGATGACGCCCGATCCAAGACCGCTTGGCGTTGACACCTTGATTACCGCCGGACCGACGCGCTTGGCCTGCTCTTTCGGGCTCATCTCCGGCGGATTGATCGCAACGTGATACAGCGACTCGGCTTTTACTTCCAGCGAAGCGTCCGCATCGCTCATTTCCACCGAGTCCACTTCATCGATGCTGAACTCAAGCACACGCGGACCAACGTCCAACCAGATTGCTCGTTCAGTGCGTTTGAGCACAGTCCCCTGCAGCACTGCACCGCTTTTCAACGTGATCGTGTCTGCTGATGCGGCCGAGAGCAGGAATCCCCACCCTGCTATCACCGCCCAAATTGCCCTGGCCGATGTTTTCTGAAACATTTTCATACCTCAAAATGAAGCGGACTCAACGCGTTTTAGTATACGATGAAGCCGAACGTATCACCACTTTGCCGATTCATTCCAGGTGACAAACTTATTGGATGATCGGCCGCATGCCGTTGGCACTTGGTTCAGCCAGCCCAGGAGTTGATGATGTCGATTGCAGTCCATCCCGGTTTTGTCTTCGGTCTTTCCGCATTCCTTGCATTCGCGGCACATGCTCAGGAGCCGTCCCTGGCAGAGTTCTATGGCTTTGATGGGCTGGAAATCGTCAAGATCGACCGCGGTGCAGGCCCAGTCACGCTTGCGGATATGAATAACGACGGCCTGCTGGACCTGGTGGTGGTGAACAATTTCGCCAGCCGTATCGAGATTCATTATCAAAAGAAAAACGCCAGTCCCGACGAGGAATTTCGCACCACTTCCCGCGTCAACGAACTGCCCGAGCACTGGCGGTTCCGACGCGAATCCATTTCAGTCACCCATCAAGTTGCTGCGGTCGTTCCGCATGATTTTGACGGCGATGGCCTTATGGACCTGATCTATGGCGGCTCCCCCGCTGAGATCGTGTTCATGCGTCAAACTTCCCCCGGTGAATTCCAGATCTCGCGACGCCATCCGGTACGCAACCTCGGCGCCAACCGCAACGCATTTGCCGTTGCCAACGTCATGGGCGACACACTGCCTGAACTCATCAGTCTCGTCAACGGCAAGATCAACATCTGGCCGATGAACGGCGACGCTCTGGGCCAGCCCACCGAGCTTGCCGCCGGCGCGCCGATGATTGCATTTGTCATCGAAGACTACAACGGCGACGGCCTGCTCGACATCGCCGGCATCATCCCCGACAACGCAGCGCCGGTTCGCCTGTGGTTCGGAGCCAAAGAAGCCGGCATGGCACAGATCGGACCTCAAGTAAGGTTCGAAATGCCGCCGCTGCGCGAATTCGAACCTGTCCGTCTGCCCAATGATCCCGCAGCACGCATCGCCGTCATCGAACGCACTTCAAAACGCATCGTGCTGTACGAAGTCGCCACCGAAGAAATCGAAGAAACCGGCGATCGCAATGTCGCTCTTGACGTGTACAGCTTCATCGACGCAGGCAACCGCAAACGCAGCTGTGCCATCGTGGATGTTGACGGCGACGGACTGCTTGATCTTGTCGCTACCAACACCGAATCCAACTCGATCGTGGTGTATCGGCAGGTCAAAGGAAAAGGGCTGCAGCCTGGCGAGTCGTATCCAAGTCTCTCCGACATCGATTACCTCGCTGCGGGCAACATCGACGATGACCCCTATGCGGAAATCTTTGTGCTCTCAGAAAAGGAAGGCGTCGTCGGCATCTGCCACGTGGATGAAAACGGCATTCCGTTCCCACAGCCGTTGAGCATTCCCGACGGCCACACGCCCGTCAGCATGAATCTGGTGGAGCTCGAACACGGCCCGCATGTGGCGACGGTCGCACGGTCCGGCCGCGAGTACTACCTGTATCTCATCGACATGCAGGGCCAGAGCGAAACGATTCCCCTGGGCCAGCAGAGCCGTGCACCGGAAACGATCATGGCCCTCGACGCCGACCAGGACGGCCTGACCGACCTGCTGCTGTTTACGCGTGATCGGCCCATGACCATGCTGCAGGCCATCGGTGAAGGCGAGTTCAAACTGCTGGAATCCAAAGACATGGGGCAATTCGGCCTCGTCCAGGCTGCCAATGCCCTCAACACCGCTGCAATGGACATTGATGGCGACGGCCTGCCCGAACTGCTTGTCGCTGACAAAAACTTCGTCCGTGCTCTGCGATACGAAACCACGCCCTTAACCGGCGTCAGCCCCGGGTGGCAGGTCGTGCGACAGATCAACGCCAACGATCCGTCATCCAAGCTCGTTTCCATCGCACTGCTGGAAAACCGAATCGTGGCTGCTGACAAGGAAAATTCCCGGCTCATCGTCCTGGGACAGGCCGATCCGGATGCTCACGCAGCAGCAGCAACCTCCGCCGGCTCAGCTGCTGGCATGAGGTCCCAGTCGCCCGCCTGGAGGCAGCTTGAATCGCTCAACGTTCGCGGCTTTTCCTTCAACGCCGTCTACGCAGGCTCATTCGGCGGCGACAACAGGCCCAACATCCTCGCCATCGGCGATGACGGATTCGCCGTCATCAAACTCGCCGGCGAGCGAATCGCCCTGCAGCAGTTCGCTGCCTGGCGAACCGATCAGGACAGACGCCTGCAGCATGAGCTGACCGCAGGCGACATCAACAGCGACGGCTTCACCGATCTGGTCTCCCTCGACGCAGGCGAGCAGATGTGCGAGCTGTTCACCTTCACCGAGTCGAACAAGCTGCTGTACGTCACCGGCTTCAAGGTCTTCGAGTCCAAGCTCTTCATGTCCGGCGAGAGCCGCGAGTACCAGCCCAGCCAATGCCTGATCGCCGACGTCACCGGCGACGGCGCCAACGACATCATTCTGCTCTGCCATGACCGCATCCTGATCTACCCGCAAATGACCGAACAATCCGCCGCCGCTGCACAGGCTTCGCGGTAATCAACCAACCGCCGCCGTACGCACACATACGACAGCCGCCTGCAGTTAGCGATAAGCCAGCATGCAGGCGGCTGTCGCTTTTGCGGGAATCACAGCCTATTTCCTACCGCTGTTCGGTTCGCCGCTGCACTATGCTGCGACATGGCGCAGCTTGCAGTCAACGATATTCAATTGCAGGACACCGATCAGGTCTCCGTGGACGATGTTCGCCAGTTGATCCAGCCGCACAGGTGGCCATGCGTGTCGATCTATATGCCTACGCATCGCCGAGGACCTGACATACGCCAGGATCCCATTCGTCTGCGCAACCTGCTTGACGAAGCGGAACTCAAACTCACCAGCGGCGGCATGCGCCTGCCCGAAGCCCGTGATCTGCTGCAGCCGGCTCGCGAATTTCTGGACGCACCGGACTTCTGGCGCCATCAGAGCGACGGCCTGGCCATCTTCATCATGCGCGACGATCAGCGGTTGTTTCGGCTGCCGATTCACTTTGATGAACTGACCATCGTGAACGATCGCTTTCATCTCAAGCCGCTGTTTCCCATGCTCACCGGCGACGGGTTGTTCTACATCGTCGGCGTCAGCTTAAACGAAACGCGTCTGCTGCGATGCACACGCGGCAGCTATCAGGAAATCCAATCGCCTGTGCTGCCCCAGGGCATCGAAACCATCATGCGATTCATCGAAGAGCAAAAGCAGCTTCAATGGCACACGGAAACCGGCCCCGCCCCGACCATCGCATCAGGATCGGGCCTCGTTGCTGGCGAGCGTGCCGCGATGTTTCACGGTCAGGGCGCCGGCGAACGCCACGCGAAAGACCGAATCTTCGAATATTTCCGAGTGGTCAACGATGCGCTGAAGAAACTTATCCCCGATCGGCATGTCCCGATGGTTTTCGCCGGCGTGGAGTATCTGTTTCCAATTTTCCAGGAAGCCAACGAGGACTTTGTGCTGCTGGACGAATTCGTGCCCGGCAATCCCGATCAGGCCCACGGTGTGCGTCCGGAAGAACTGCACCAGCGCGCCTGGCGAATCATCGAACCATATTTCGCTCGAGAGCGCGAGAAAGCCGCCAAGTTATTTCGCACTGCAGCAGGCGCCGAGCCGAGTCGCGTGGCGGTAACGATTGATGACGCTGTACAGGCTGCGCATGACGGCCGCATTGAGTATCTCTTTGTGCCGATCGATCAGCACGTATGGGGCTTTTTTGATCCCGCATCCAGACGAGTCGAAGTTCACAAGTCGCCACAGAAAGGCGATGAGGATCTGCTTGATTTCGCTGCGACCCGCACGTTCATGCACCGTGGCGTCGTATATGTGGTTCCAGCCAACGACATGCCCGAGCCAGGCCGCGAAATCGCAGCCTTGTTGCGCTACTGACGCAGCTTTTCCTCCGTGCAGCACCGCGGCGATCGCTCACTGAAAATTGAAACACGCAGCAAGTTGTCGCTGATCTTTTCGTCAACCTTTCAGCGAACAATCCGTCATGCTCTGAGCATGAACATGCAACATGCGCCGTGCGCGCAGAAAGGCCCGCCAACGAGCCTGCTGCATCGTTTGAGCCTTCAGTTTCAGCTTCTGATGCCGCAGCGCGGAGTTTTCTCTTTAACGCTGTTCAATCGGCACGTAGGGCACGTTGTGGGGACCGGTGTAGTGGATGCGTGGTCGGATGAGCTTGTTGCCGTCGAGCTGTTCGATGCAGTGTCCGGCCCAGCCGGCGATGCGGCTCATGGCGAACATGGGCGTGAACAGGTCGATATCCAGTCCCAGCGAGTAATACGTGGTGGCGGAGTAGAAATCGACGTTGGGATAAATGCCCTTGGCTGCCACCTCGCGGGTCATGATCTCCTCGATTTTCCGGGACATCTCGTACAGGGCGAGATTGCCCGTATCGGCAGCGACCTGCTGGGCGAATTCCTTGAGATATGACGCACGCGGGTCGTAGGCCTTGTACACGCGATGGCCGAAGCCCATCACCCGTTCCTTGCGGGCGAGCTTGTCCATGATGTACGGCTCGACGTTTTCCAGCGAGCCGATTTCCTGCAGCATGTGCATGACTTCTTCGTTCGCCCCGCCGTGCAGCGGCCCCTTGAGCGTGCCGATGGCGGTGGTGATGGCGGAGTACATGTCGCTGAGCGTGGAGATGGTGACGCGGGCAGCGAAGGTGGACGCGTTAAGGCCGTGGTCGGCATGAAGAATCAGGCACACATCCAGCGATCGCTGCATGGCTGGGGTGGGCTGCTCACCTCGCAGCATGGTGAGGAAGCTGCCTGCAATCGGAAGGTTCTTCGATGCGTCGGGCTTGATGAACTCCTTGCCCTTGCGATGACGATCAAAGCCAGCGATCAGCGCGGGCGTCTTGGCCAGCAGTCGAATGCTCTTACGCTGATTGGCCTGTTCGGATGGATCGTCCGCTTCGGGATCAAACAGCGCCAGTGCGGAAACCAGCGTACGCAGTGCGTGCATGGGCTTGGCGTCGGCGGGAATCTGACGAATCATGTCCCACATCGCCGGCGGGAGATCGTATTCAGACTGGATCGACTTCACGAACGCATCCAGTTCGTTCCTGGTCGGCAGACGCCGGTTCCACAACAGGTACACGACTTCTTCAAACGTGGAATTGCGGGCCAGCGAATCGATCTCGATGCCTACGTATTCGAGAATGCCCTTGGCGCCGTCGATGAACGACATCTGCGACTCGGCGGCAATGGTGTTGGCGAGGCCCTTGTCAAACGTCGGCGTAGTGAGCTGGGTCATATCGATTGACGTACGGATGAGATGAGTGAAGGTGTGTCTGTCTGTGCAGCCCAAGCAAAACGCACGCATGTGCTGCGAACAGGCGATGATAGGGCAAAGCCCCGGCAGGAACAAACCAAGCACTTCGTCGGCGTTTTTGATCCTGCTCTGGACTCACAAAGCACGCTCAAGGGCTGAACAACAACGCGAGACACGTGCAGGAAAACGCGTGGCGGCGACGAGGCGAGATGAGATGGGACAAAGCGAGGCCATCGGCGGCAACGCACGCCCCGCCAGCCCCACCCCTGCGTGCAGGCTCAGCGACAGGGCTTTGTTCTCATTGCTGAGGGTGCGGGAAGCTGATGTGTCGTGCATTTGTGAATTTGCGCAAATCAGACACAAGTGGTACAGTCGCCGCTGCAATGATTGTGCAGGGACTGCTTTTGATTGATCCGTTCAGGCCGCCTGTGCCTGGTTGGGTGGCGATAGAAGATGGCAGGATTGCTGAACTCGGCGAGGGCGAGCCTCCGGAGCGGGCGGACGTGGCGGCGGGGCGATCGGAACTGCTCGGCCCCCGCGCCGTCAACGCCGATACCGGACATCCATATCTGATTTGTGCCGGCTTCATCGATGCGCATCTGCACCTGCCGCAGATCGATTCGGTCGGCTGCGACGGCCTGACGCTGCTGGAATGGCTTGAGCGGGTGATTTTCCCCGCCGAGACGCGTTGGGCCGATGAAGCGTTCGCTGAACGCCAGGCGAAATCGGCCTATGCGCGGCTTCTACGAGCCGGCACATTGGGATTCGCAGGCTATCTCACCAGTCACTTTGAAAGCTATGCCGCCGTGGTGCGGGCCGGACACGCGATGCCGCTGCGTGCAATCGTCGGGCAGGTGATGATGGACCGCCATGCACCGCAGGAACTGCTGGGTCATCGCCTGACGCGGCTTGCGAGATCGGAGCGAGGCAGAGTTGAAACAAGCGTCAACCCACGCTTTGCCGTTTCGTGCAGCGATGAGCAGTTGCGTCAGGCGAGTAAGCGGGCCGCCGCCGGTAACGCGATCATCCAGACGCATCTGGCTGAGTCGAAGTCTGAGTGCGAACTGGTCAGCAAACTGTTTCCGAATGATCCGAACTACACCAGCGTCTACGATCGGTTCGGCCTGCTGACTGAACGCACACTGCTGGCACACTGCGTGCATCTTTCCGATGATGAGTGGCGACTGATTGCGCAGAGGCGATCGGTTGTCGTTCACTGCCCCACCGCCAACACGTTTCTGCGATCAGGGGTATTTGATCTGGATGCAGCACGCGAGCACGGCGTTCGACTGGCGCTGGGATCGGACATCGCTGCAGGCTCTGACATCGCAATGCCTCGCGTCGCCCGGGCGATGATCGAGATGGCCAAGTTGCGTGCAATGACCATTGCGCCGCACGCCTATGTGCCCTCGCCAGCCGAAGCGTGGCAGCAGATCACTTTCGGCAACGCCCAGGCGCTTGGCTGGGAAGACGCGGGCCGCCTGGAGACAGGTGCAGCAGCTGACCTCCTGATCCTGCAACCGCATGTCACGTTCGATGAGCATCTGATCGGACGAATGCTCTACACATGGTGTGACGATTACATTCAGGCGAGAATCGTCAACGGCGTGCTGCACTCCTCAACGCTGTAAATCATCAGCGGAGTATTGGTCGATCGTTACGCAATCCTCTTGTCTGATCGCATTGAGAGGTTGAGCGGAAACAAGAGATTTCGCATAAATGGCTCTCTTGCCCGCCTGAAACAGGATCGAAGATAGAGGCAGGAAAGGTGATTCAGCTTCTCGCGCCTTGGCCGTGTACGAGCATGCTCACTTGCCCCGGAGAGTCAGGCGCATCGCACCACCATTGCGGCGCCGCTAAACTACGTGGACATGTTCATCCCGATCCGAACAGATCGTCCGCCGCGGCGAACGCCGATCGTCACCGAGGGTTTGATCGCGCTGAACCTGCTGGTGTATCTCACAGGCCTGGTTGGACAGGCTTTTGGCGCGTTTGATCTGCGGACGATGACGCAGTGGATGTGGTTTCACCCGCAGGATTTCCGGGTCTGGCAACTGTTTACCAGCATGTTCATGCACGATCCGAGCCAGATCGGCCACCTGGCGTTCAACATGCTGTTTCTGTGGGTGTTTGGCGCGCCGGTGGAAGACCGATTGGGGCGGCTTGGATTTCTGGCGTTTTATCTCATGGCGGGCGTATTTGCGGCATTGGCGCACATGATGGTGAGCCAGTCGCCGGTGATCGGCGCCAGCGGCGCGATTGCCGGCCTCACCGGCGCGTTTTTGGCGCTGTGTCCGCGCAGCCGCATCCTTGTGCTGTTTCTGCTGGGTTTCGTAGTGTACGCGGTGCCCAGTTTGTGGTTCATCGGGCTGTATTTCGCCATCGATGTGCTGCGTCAGGCCGGAGAGTTGCTTGGCCGGGGCGGAGCGCGTGTGGCGTACATGGCGCACATTGCGGGGTACATCTATGGCTTTGTGCTGGCGTTCGCGCTGCTTGGGCTGGGCGTGATCAAACGCACCGAGTTCGATATGTTTTTTCTTTTCAAGCAGTGGCGTCGCCGCGCAGCGTTTCGTCAGGCAAGCAGCGGCGGGCCTGCCGGCTTGTGGGAGTCATCCACAGCCGATACCGCCCACCGCTTGGCGACATTCAAGAAGGAGGAACCTGAACTCACCGAGGCGGACAGGGAACACCTGGAGCTGCGAAGCGAAATCAACCGCTTGGCGAACGAGCACGACCTTCCCGCTGCTGCTGCTGCGTATCGTCGACTGCTTGCACGTGCGCCTAACACAGTATTTGCTGAATCGCGGCAGTTGGAACTGGCCAATCAGCTCTATGCCCAGGCCGACTATGAATGGGCTGCCAAGGCGTATGAGCTGCTGCTTGAGCGATATCCGAGCAGTTCACATGCGGCGGAGGTGCGGCTGATTCTTGGCGTGATCTACACGCGGCAGCTCAAACATCCCGCACGTGCCCGCGAAGTGATCGAAGCAGCCAAACCACGTTTGCAGAGTGAAGGTCAGCAGGCGCTGGCTGAACAGTTGCTTACGGAGTTGCCCACATGAGCTCTATGAGCAATGACATTGGCGGAGGTTCGCGCACGCGAATCAAGATCTGCGGCATTACCTCGGTTGACATGGCGCTGGCTGCCGCCAATGCTGGCGCGGACGCCATTGGCCTGATGTTCGCGCCGCACTCGCCGCGATACGTGCTGCCCGGCCCGGCGCAGCAGATCGCCCGTGCACTTCCGCCGCTGGTGAGCGTGGTGGGCGTGTTCGTCAATCCGGCCGACCCCGATCTGCAGAACTGGCGCGGCACATGGGTGCAGTTGCACGGCAACGAGGCTGAACCGCAACTGGCCCGCGTCGCACATACCCGACGAATCATCAAGGGATTTCGCTTCGATGTCGAACAGGTGCTGCGATGGGATCGCTGCCCCTTCGTGAGCGCGCTTCTGATTGACGGATCGGCCGGCGGCATGGGCGAGACGTTCGAGCACGAACAATTGGCAGAACTGATGCCGCAACTGAAAACACCGGTGATTCTTGCCGGGGGTCTGACACCGGAAAACGTGGGCCGTGCGATTCGCACCGTGCGGCCGTTCGGCGTTGACGTGAGCAGTGGCGTGGAATCGTCGCGAGGCGTGAAGAGCGCAACACTCATGCGCGAGTTCTGTGCTGCGGTGCGCGAAGCCGATCAGAGCTGAGCGCTGCTAGCCATCAGTCAACCAATCACTGATGCGAGATTGATCTCGCTCGATCTCGTTGCCTCACCATTGATTTCCAACTTCAACGCTTCCGCGGTTGGGCCGTATTCAGGCGCTGATGCTGCGCGCATCGGTCATGTCTTGAGGACGGTCCAGGGAAACATCGCCATCAAAGCGAGCACGATCACCGGCAGAAACACGCCCACCGCCGGCGGAATGCCGGGCATGTCAACCATCATGCCGATCGCTGAGCCGATGGTGGCCGGCACGGCAAGCGAGGCTGCAAGCAGACTCTGACGAAGCAACTTGGCTGGTTCACGCAGCAGAAAACAGGGCAAGGTCAGCCCCAGCACAAGCAGGTTTGACAGCGCGGAGGCAAAGCGTGAATAACGGTGCCGCAACAGCGCATCGCGGCCGGTTGTTTCAGGCACAGCCAGCATTTCGCTGATCTGACTCAGACTCAACATGCTGGCGAACTGGTTATAACGCCGCACCATCAGCAGTTTGGGTGAAATATCGGTGTGATAAATCTCCGGCGGCTGATCGTCAGACGCGCCGGCGTGGTGATCGTCGGCGTCGGCGAGAACTTCATTCGGCAAGCGCTGGCGAATGACCGCCGGGTCCGTCAGAAGCCAGCCCTTGTCGCGTTCAGACCAGGTCGCGCTGGTAGCGGTAATGCGCCGAACCGTGCGGCCAAGCTGATCGCGTTCGAGAAAGGTGGGGTACGACAGAGTTTCGCTCAGCGGGTCAAAAAGCGGCGCCTGCAGCAGCGTGCCGCGGGTATCGCGCGTGAACATCACTTCAAAGCTGTCCACGCCGCGACTACCGATTTCCTTGTGATCGCGCAGCAACAGCGGCGCGACACGGGGAAGAATCAGTTCCTGATTCAGCAGTTGCACCACACTCAGGCCGAACGCTGCCACAAAAAACGGCATGGCCACGCGCCGCAGGCTGACGCCCGAAGCCATGATCGCCACCAGCTCTCGATACCGGTGCATCTGCGCAAGCGTGAACCCCATCGCACCGATGGCCACCAGGCCATGCAGATAGGCGTAGAACTGAAAGACCCGCGGCCCCTGGAAATCCACTATCGCCAACGCAAGCTCATAGCTGAATGCGCCAGCGCCGGCTTCCGATCCGATACGGCTGCGCACCACCTCAACGAACTTGTCCAGTTGCAGGATCAGATCCACCGCTACTGCAAACACAAACAACAGCGTGAACAGCAACGCGAAGTTCACCAGAAATCGAATCAGGATGTGACGATCAAGAATAGACACGCTGCAGATTGACTCACATTGGCATCAGACAGAGATTCAGAAGCGTCAACATTACTCGCGCAATTCGATCTGCCATCATCTCACGGGCACGGGATAGACGGTTTCGACATGTCGCATGCGTTCAATTCCGGGCCAGCTTCACATAAGCCGATACGATCAACACCACCATCACCGCGTTGCCCGACCACATCACCGCAACGCCTCCCAGATAGCCGTCACGCAGCAACTGATCGCCTGCGGAAATCAGCACAAGATTCAGCACCGAAGGCAAAAACGCCCAGAGATAAATGGTCAGCGGCAGGCTGTTTCGCAGCGTCATCGCCAGCGTAGCGCCGAGCATCAGCAACAAAAACGCCGTCACCGACAGCGCATATCGGGCCGAAAGGCGGCTGGTGATCTGCCATTGCAGCGATTGGATTTCGTGCAGCACTGCATTGATGGCTCGCTGCACGCGTGCTGATGGCTGCTGCATGCTGCTGGCGATCTCGATCAACTGCTGTGAGGGCAGCAGCGACAGATCCTCCGCAGGCAGGGTTGCCAGGTGCAGTTCGGGAATCAGCAGCCCGTCGCGCCGATTGACTGCTGATCCCTGACGCAGATCGATCACGTCATATTCGCCCAATACCAGGTCAAATGCCGGACTGGACAGTGAGCCGCCCCCCGTTATGCCTGGGCTTGCTCCCGCAGTTGTGCCCCCTGCTCCGCCCGCTGCCCCGCCCACCGGCGCAAGTTCAACCATGGAGCTGGTGAAGCGTCGAATGGGCGTATCGCCTTCAAATTGCACGATCTGAATCGGGCGGCCATCGCGCGAGACGAACTGCCGACCCTGCAGGCGATCCGCATACACGGCATAGCCGCGCGCCGGCCCCTGATCGTTGCTGAACACGATCAATTCAACATTGCCGTTGTCTCGCAACTGCTGATCGATGGCCTCGCGCGTCTGCATTTCGCGGATGATTGACGCAAGCACTTGCTTGGCCTGAATCACCTTCAAAAACTGATCCGGATTTTTTCGAAGCGCCATCAGCTCATCGCGCGTCATCCATTTGGGGTTATCGCGCAGGGGATTGGGTACCGCGATGGCGTTGGGCGCAACCGTTGGCGCGTAGGCCAGATCGCCAGCAGCAGCGTTGTACGCCACGGTATCGCTCATCACCAGCTTGAGAAACGTCTGGCCTTCACGTCGATACACATCAACGATGGCTCGCGCTGCTGTGACGTCGCGCGTCACCCGCCCCTGTTCATCCAGTTCCGCAGCAGCGACTTCAATCAGATGCATGCGCGTTTCCGGACCGCCAGGCCCCGCGGGCTGTTCTTCCACAACGATGTCGCTAGCGTAAATCTGCAGGTCCTTGAGCTTGAACGGCTCGCCTCGTTCGATGGACGCCTGGAACATCTTGGTGATGTCCTTGGCGACCAACTGCTCGATGATGGTCCAGAAACGCGGAATGACCCACTGGGTCAGCAGCACCATGATGACCGTCAGGCACAGCCCCAGCGCAGCAACGGGCAGCAGAATGCGTCGATAGCTGATCCCGCTGGCTGCCATGGCCAGAATTTCATTGTCGCTGGTCATGCGATGCAGCGCCAATGTTGCGCCAAAGCCGGCAGCAAAGGGCAAGGCAAACTGCAGCATGGGCACGATAACCAGCCCCAGGTACTTGGCAGTCTGCTGGGCATCGAGCATTGCATCGCCCGCCAGCGGCTTGAGCGTCGCGCCGAAGGCGATCACCGTGACCAGCACCACGGCGGTCAGGCCGATCAGTCGCACAAGATCGCCAAGGATGAAACGGTACAGAATCCGGGGCATCGCTGGCATTATCGCCACTGCATGCGATTTGGACCACTGAGATTGCTCAACGAAACCGGACCAATCTCACTACCAAGCGCGTGTGGCCGATACGCCGCTGCGCGCGGCGGTTTACGCAAACCTTGCCGGTCACGCCGCGTGCGGCAGCTGATTGTGCTGTGCCGTTGCACACGCTGCTTGTCTTGAAGTCGCCTGAATTCGATGAGTTCAATGGTGCGACAATTTCGTTCTAGGTGTGCTCGGGCCTGTTGAGGAGAGCAAACGCCGTGTCGATGGTTTCCGGTCCAATGCAGCAGCGCGTCAGCAGGCGGGGCTTTACGCTGCTGGAAGCGTTGATGGCCTCAGGCATTTTACTGGGGATTGTGGTGGCGGTGACGTCAGCCGTGACCGCAGGCCAGCAGCATGCTTTCGAAGCGCAGCAGCGCATTGCCGGAACGCTCGCCGCCGAGGATCTCATGGGCCGGCTCACAACCGTTTCCTATGCGACGCTGCCAACATGGAACGGTTACACCGAACCGGTGGGCGAGATGGTGGACATGGCTGGCAATCCGTTGCCGGAGAGCTTTGCCAGCGTTGGCCGAGCGGTGCAGGTTGCGTCGTCAACGCAGATGTTCAATGACCTTGGCGTGGTGATCAATGGACGCGAGGTGCGGGTTCGCGCGTTCGACAACGGCAACCGCACCCTGGCAGAGCTGATCCGATTCATACCGGAGCCGCCTTCGCCATGATCTCAGACCGCAACATTTGCCTGAAGCATCCGCGAGGTTTGAGCCTGCTCGAATTGCTGCTGGCGCTGTCGATCACCGCTATGGTCGGAGCAGCGATTGCCGGCATGCTCGGGGCGGTCTCCAGCGGCGTCGGCGCGCGGCGCGACACGCGAGCCGTCATGGTGCTCGCCAACGCAGCCCAGGCGAGGCTTGCAGCGTACATCATGCCCAGCCGCTGTGTGCTGAGCGTTGACGGACCAAATCTGGTGCTGTGGTTCAATGACAACCGCGAAAGCGACACGGTTCACGCCACCGAGCTGCGCTGGCTCATCTTCGATGCGAAAACCGGCACGCTGAATGTGCATTACGTGAACTTGCCATCATCATGGACACAGATAGGACGCGATCTGGAAGATCACGAATATCCACTTGGCACACCGTGGAACAGTGTGCTCGCTGAGTATCAGGCCAAAGGCTGGACCGCAAGCTGCACGCTTGTTGACGGGCTGGCGAGCGCCGCCATCAAAACCGATTCAAAAGCTGCGCTGAACGTGCGGCACATCGTGTACGAATTGGGCTTCAACACTGAAGCTGGCGAAGTTCGCATGAATGCCGCCAGCACCATCCGCGAACTTCGCACGCCTGTGCAGTAGGAGCGCTGATGAGCATGAACATGCAATTCCGAACAAGCCCCTCTCAGCATCGTCGCGGCGTGGCCATGTTGCTGGTGCTGGTGAGCCTGATGACCGCAACGGTCCTGACGATCTCGTATCTGGCCAGCCGGGACAACTCCGGCGCAATCGGCGAGAACGTCGCCAAAGCGGCTGCTGCGCGATGGGCTGCCGAGGCCGGGCTTGAACTGGGCATCGCTGCCTTGCAGACCGAGGCAGAATGGCGGATCCAGGCGAGCGACGGCTATCTGATTTACGCTCATCCGCTGGGCGATGCGATTGTATCGGTTGAACTGCTGGACCTTGAGACCAACGCACCGCCGTGGGATTCGTCGGAACACTTGCAGTTGACCTCTCGCGCGATCATTGATGGCATTGAGCAGGTTGCAACAGCCACTGTGTACGTACCGCTGGACGTCAATCAAAGCGTGGATGTTGATCTCAGCGAGTTTGCGATCTTTTCCACTGAAACCATAACGCTCTCGGGTGATGCTGTCGTGACGCGCTGGCCGAACGCGCCGCTGAGCGTCCTGGGCAAACCCGTCGCCCTCGGCACGCTCGCCACCGGCGCTTCCAGTGTGATGCTGCTGAGCAATGCCGCCATCATCGACGGCCGCATTTACCATCCGCCTGGCGCATCGGCATCGCTCATATCAACATCAACGGGCATCAGGATTCCTTCCACCGGGCTGCCGGATGTCGTGCCCGTACCGGCGCCTCCAGCGTCGGGCGTCAGCGAGCCGCAGACCTTCTCATTCATCCCGCCGCTGGACTTCATCGGCGGAACAGGCACGATCCTGGTCAACACCCGCGGCGCTGCGATTGCAATGACCTCCAATGCCGTCCGCACGGTTAAGGGCACTCTTTCTGTCGTCTCCGATAGCGATTTCTCACTGACGGACTCAAAGCTCATCATTGATGGCAACGTGACAATAGTCGTCTTCAACGATCTGTCACTGGTCAATGCATCAATCGAATTGCTGCCCGGCGCGCAATTGAAGCTGTTCGTCAGAGGCGAAATTCGAATGCAGGACAGCTATATCGGCGAGATGCGCGCCGACAATCTTCGAGACAACACCGGCAACGCAGCATACATGGACCCGGAACGCGTGCTGCTGTTTCGCATGACCAACCATGGAGCGGAAACCACTTGGCAGCTTGAGGGCAATTCCGTCGCCAAGGCAAGCATGTACGCGCGCGACACAGTGTTTGCAGTCAAGGACAACTCGGCTCTATACGGCCGCGTTATGGCCAAGCAGGTTTTACTTTCCGGAAACGGCGCACTGTTTTACGACCCCAGCCTTGATTCGCGTACCGGGTACATCAACACCAATGGACCGTTATACGAATCTGACGGCTCACTCAAGGAAGCGTTCCGCACACTGGCTGCACTGGACGGCGCCGTACTGCAGGCTGTTGCCGACAGTACCGGCGTATTCGTGAAAGACGTACTGCATCCGAAGCTGATCCGCATACCTGCCGACGCCGATTCACTCATGGACAACTCAGACGATCCATATGCCGCAACGCCGCGCAATGTGAAAGTGGAGTATGTCGTCAACGCCATCGGCAGCCGCGTTGACAGTTGGGAGAACGATGGATAACTGCGCACGACATCACACGCGGAAGCCAGGCCAGCGTCGCAGCAGCGTCATCAGCCGGGCGTTTACGCTCATTGACATGATGATGACGCTCACCATCATCGCGACCGCAGCGGTCATTGTGGTGCCCATGATGAGCGACGACGGCCAATTGCGCGTCACAGCCGCAGCCAACGTGCTTCGATCCGACATCGAGCTGGCGCAGGTGATGACCATCGCGCATCCCGCGCGGCCGGTCATCGTGCGCTTCGCCCCCAGAAGCAATTCCTATTGGCTTGCGTACGAGGACACGCCGGACACGCCGCTCGTGCGAGAAAACGGTGAAACATATCATGTCACGTTCGGCGTCGGCCGGGCCCGTACAGCCAAAGACGTTTCAATGTCGCTGCAATCCATGCCCGACAACAGGCTCACCTTCAATGCGCACGGCGGATTGACGAACCTCAATGCGCAGCCCGAAATTCATCTGCAGCACAATTCCACCGCTCTGAAGCTGACGATTTCGCCAAGCACCGGCAGCATTGCCGAAGCGGAAGTTAAGGTTGATTCCGGCAAAGGCAAAGGCCAGAGCAAAGGAAAAGGCAAGTAATTCACCGATTCCGAACTGATGGCTCAATCAGCTTCGATCAGCGCAAGCCGTATTCCTTCAGCTTGCGATAGAGCGTGCGTTCGCCAATGCCCAGAAGGTGAGCAGCCTGTTCGCGATTGCCGCCGGTCATCGCCAGCGTCTGACGAATAGCTTCCTTCTCGAGTTTGTCCAGCCCCACCCCGGCCAGACTGCCTACGCCCGCAGCGTCATCGGCATCAGGTGTGCGGATCTCTTCCGGCACGTGGCGCACGTCGATGACATTGTCTTCGCTCATCACAAGCATGCGCTGCACGGTGTTGAGCAGCTCGCGCACATTGCCCGGCCAACTGTAGGCGACCAGCCGCATCATCGCCGGCTCGGTGATGGTGGGAACGGGTTTGCCCAGCTCAGCAGCGAATCGACCGGCAAAGTGGTTCACCAGCCGCGGAATATCCTCACGCCGTTCGCGCAGGGGCGGGACGTGAATCTCAGCGCCTTTGATGCGGAAATAAAGGTCATCGCGGAACTTGCCAGCCGCCACCGCCGCCTTCAGATCCTGATTGGTTGCGCTGACGAATCGCACATCGGTCTTGCGCGTTTCGTTTGAACCCAGCCGCACCACTTCGCCGGTTTCCAGCACGCGAAGCAGCTTGGCCTGCATGGTGAGCGGCATGTCGCCGATTTCATCCAGAAAAAGCGTTCCGCCATCTGCGTATTCGAACACGCCCTCGCGATCGCGGTCTGCTCCGGTGAACGCGCCGCGCACGTGGCCGAAAAGCTGGTCCTCCAGCAGCGATTCGCTCTGTCCAGCCGCGTTGAAGGTGACGTAGCGTTTGTCCTTGCGCCGCGAGTGGCGGTGAATTGCCGCTGCAATCAGTTCCTTGCCCGTGCCTGATTCGCCGGTGATGAGCACCGGAATATTGCTCGGCGCAACCTGCTTGATGGTAGCGATGATCTTTCGAATGGCCGGCGACTCGCCGATGATGCCTTCAAAGCCATATGCCGACTGCAGCTGTCCCCGCAGCGACATATTTTGATGCCGCAGCAGCACGGTCTCCGCCGCACGGTTCACCAGGTTGCGAAACACCACCAGATCAAGCGGCTTTTCGATGAAGTCGTACGCCCCGCCCTGCAGCGCAGCCTTGGCCGTGGGCACATCACCGTGGGCCGTCACCATGATGGTTTCCGCGTCGGCCTGATGTTCCTTGGCGAGCTTGAGTACCTCCAGGCCGGCGGTTTCGTTCTCCATCACCAGATCGGTCACGATCACATCGAACGTGCCGTGCAGCAGCTCATCGCGTGCCTGCTCAAGACTGTTGACAATGGTGCAGACATGTCCAAGTCGGCGCAGCGCCTCAGCCATGACTTCAGCGTGATCCACTTCGTCATCGACGATCAGCACCTGGGCATGGAGTTGGTTTTTGTTCGTGTCATCTGCCATAGACCCGTGATTGTAGCGAGGTGATCCCGCATCGCGATGAAGCCCTGGAGTGATGCCGATGATGCGAGCACGCAGCAGCCCGCTGCACATCAGCGCGCCAGCCTGCCACTGAGTCATTATCCGCCAACGATCCACCGCTACCGTTGCGAACAAAGCACAGGATCATCAATACACTCTTCCACAACTTGCCAGGCGCCGGAGTAGTACAGCAATCGCTGCTCATCAATGCTGTTGTTCAAATCCGTGATGTTGCTGTCGGCACGCTTGACCACGCGCTGGAACAGGCCGTTGTACTCGTACTCGCCGCGCGGCCGGATGCTCTCAGTTCCGCCGGGGTTGGTGACGTGATCGACCTTGACCAATCGGTTCCAAGCATCATGCTTGAAGCGAAGACTGGTCGTTGAAGTCAGGTTCTGCTCGCGCAGGTTCCCGGCCTTGATTTCGTGATCGGAGCGATTCACCCATTGCGCAGCCCGGCCATTAGGCGCATCCCATCTGCCTCCAATGCCTCGCGCCACCTATGGAGCCCGCGGCGGTAATCCTCCGCGGTTGGAAAATTCCCAATATGAGGCGGCAAGCCTTCTTTATGCTGAGGGCTGATGAGAGTCTCCAGACCGAACCAATTCTGCGAGTCTGGCCCAGACATTCGCACCAGCCGATCCATTGCAGGTTCGGGACCTTTCGGAAGGCGTACGAGATCACATTCTAATTGCGGAGATTGAAACTCCCAAGTAAGCACAAATGCCAGGTCGTCTCGAAGAAAGTACGCGCCATAGCCGCGACCAATGTCCTTGAAATGTGGCGTGAAATTATATCGCTTCAGAAACGGTGATAGCTCTTCGTCGACCAGTTCTCTGAATTGATCCAATGACACGTTGCGACCAAATATCAAACGCATATCCTCCTCTATGGCAACGGGCAACTCTCCAAACGCCAATAGTTCTGGGTCGCCCTCCGTTCCATCTCGTAGAATGGGCGCGCACCTCTCACTTGGCCATACCCTACGTCAATGATCTGCCTGCCATTTGCTTTCTGCCATTGAATCCAGATCCAATTGAAGACCATATACATTTCATCGATCTGCTTTTGAGAGAATCCAAGCGCTTTCATCAACAATCCCAATTTCTCTGCCACCCGTCCTTTATAAATGGCAGCACCGAGCTTCTCGGCATGGAGCGCGACACGCCCCATCTTTGCGCCAATAACGACGGGTCGTGCGAACTTATAAATGAGTACGAAGCCGCCTTCGATGGGAATCATCGCGATCAAGATGTTGCGAGCCGTTTCGAGCACGGCAACCTTCGCGTTAGCCTCTATGAGTGCGAGCTGCATCATCACAGTTTCGAGCATGTTGCGCATTGCCCAGACTTCTTGCGCGTACTGTTCGTCGCTGATGATGCCACGATCACGCTGCGATTCGAGCTTCCGACGCAGGAATTCTTGATTCTCCCGCATCATTTCTTCCCACTCGCGATCTTCATCTCCCCAAGTCCACGGATTCCACCATACCAGCCCGAATGGGTCGGCGCCGCCTAATGGCGATCCCCATCCATACCCATACAGACTCATCGAATCTTGATAACCCGCCGGATCACGACTGGTCCACCGTCCCCACACGGGGTCGTAGTGGCGGAAACGCACGGTGTACAGACCCCCGCATCGATCCATGGTTGAAGACGTAGCCGCTGAAGCCGATCATGTTGTCTGTTGTGAGCGCGAAATCCACGCCGCAGGCAGCGCTGCATTGAACGCGCTCAAGCAGATTGGCAGCCGAATCAATCACTGCAATCACGCTGAACTGGTGATCCGTCAGTGCATAGTGCGCAAAATCGCCGGCTCCGGAATAGCCGCCATCCGCGAGCGACGAAATCCACCCCCAGCCAGCGAGTCTCGTCCACCGGCCTGAGGGTGTCATCCGTGACTCATGTGCAGGAAGTTCAGCGCACACCGGCCGCTGGGCCAGCGTTTATCGCAGCGTATCGCTGGCTTGTTGAAATGACGCACTGGACTTCTCAAGCCGCGCATTGATCGCATGCCGATAGAATCGTGTGATGATGCCGCCGTCTGCTTCAGTTCAACCCTCCACGACTTCCGCTGCTGCTGCCGCTTCCCGTTTCGCTGGTCAGTCGATTCACTTCATCGGCATCGGCGGCTGCGGCATGAGCGGGCTGGCGTTCATGCTCAAGCAGCTTGGCGCAAACTGCAGCGGTTCCGACAGCGTCGCCAGCAATCTCACAGCTGCGCTGCAGAACGCTGATATTCCAGTGCGACTGGAGCAGACCAGCGGCACGATCCCCGATCAATGCGATCTGGTCATCGCCTCGGCAGCCATCAAACCCGATCACCCCGAGATGCTCACGGCAATCAACCGCGGCATCCCGGTGTGGACCTACGCGGAGGCCCTGGGGCAGGTGCAGGCTGACAAAACCGGCGTCTCCATCGCCGGCACCCACGGCAAGAGCACCACCGCCGCCATGCTTGCGCACGTGCTTATCGAATGCGGCCTCGATCCCAGCTTCATCATCGGCGCAACCTGTCCGCAGATCGGCGGCGGCAGCCGAACCGGCGCAGCGGCCATCCCCGGCCACGGCCCGTTTGCCGGCAAGCCCGGCATCCTGCTGGCGGAAGCCTGTGAGTTCAATCGCTCGTTCCATCATCACCGCCCCACCATCGGCCTCATCAACAACATCGAAGAAGACCACCTGGACATCTACGGCTCGCTGGACGAGATCATCAAAGCGTTCACCGGCTTTGCGGAGCTGATTCCGCCGCAGGAACAGGGCGGACGCCTACTCATCGCCCATGAAGGCGCGCATCGCATGAAGGTCACGCCGGGCTTGAAATGCCGGGTCGATACCTTCGGTTTTCACCCCGAAGCGGATTATCAAGTCATTTACGACGCATCGGCCCAGCGTGTCGGCGTTCTGCAGGATGGCATCTGGCTTGGCCAATGGACGCTTCAGATGCCCGGCGCACACAACGCGCTGAACAGCGCCGCTGCGGGCATTCTTGCGGAATTTCTCGGCGCCGACTGGGACAACATTGCCGCTGCGCTCAACAGCTTTCGCGGCGTTGATCGGCGCATGCAGAAACTCGGCGTGCGCAAACTCGCTGCAGGCGGCGAAGTCGTCGTCTACGACGATTACGGCCATCACCCCACTGAAGTCGAAAACACGCTGCGTGCGTTGCGCAACGGCGAATGCCCCGAACGCCTGATCTGCGTCTTTCAGCCGCACCAGCACAGCCGCACGCGCTTTTTGCTCGAGCAGTTCGCGCAGAGCTTTTCGTCCGCCGACGTCGTGATCGTGCCGCACATTTACTTTGTGCGCGATTCAGAAGTGGAAAAGTCCAAGGTGAGCGCGGCGGATCTTGTCGACCGCCTGCGCAGCCGCGGCGTTCAGGCGATGCACCTGTATCCATTTGAGGCGATCGTCGAACACCTGGAGGTGATCTGCCGCCCGGGCGATCTCGTCGTCATCATGGGCGCAGGTCCGGTGTGGAAGGTGGCAAGGCAGTTTCTGGACAGGCAGTCACCTGTCACGGGCCCAAACCACGCCTGATTCATGTGCAGATGCTCGCCCGCAACGACGTGCGGCAGATTGATTGAAAAAACGAGGACAGAGGCGGCGGGTCGGGCAAGTTGTCCGTTGTCCCCAGTAAGATCGGGGCGACGCGAGGCTGCTGCGCCTATCATGCGGCATTCGAGTTGCTTTTTTTAGATGGAGCATATTCAGCATGACGCCGACACCCGGCAACGCATCCACCCCTGGAAGTGTTCTCAATGAACGCATTGCGCAGTTCGAAAAGATGGCGCGCGAGGATCCGGACAACGACATGGCCCACTTCTCGCTGGGCAATGCCTACCTGCAGGCCGGGCGGTATGCCGAGGCTGCCGAGCGGTTCAAGCGGTGCATCGAACTCAACCCGGATATGAGCAAGGCGTATCAACTTGCGGGACAGGCGATGATCGAAGCCGGCTGGGCGGATCAGGCAGTCAGCACGCTCAACGCCGGGTATGAAGTCGCAGGGGCCCGCGGCGACCGCATGCCGCAGCAAGCGATTGCGGAGTTACTGCGTTCGATTGGCCGCGAACCGCCAAAGCTGTCGGCTGAGGCGCAGAAGGCGGCGGAGCAATTGCGCGCCAGCGGCGCTTTTGTGTGCCGGCGCACAGGGCGGCCGGGTACGCAGTTGCCGCGTCCTCCGTTCCGTGGGCCGGTCGGGCAGTGGATTTATGAGAACATCTCTGCTGAAACCTGGAACGAGTGGATCGGCCAAGGCACGAAGGTGATCAACGAGCTTCGGCTGGATTTCTCACGCGATGAAGATCAGGAAGTCTACGATCAGCACATGCGCGAGTTTCTGGGCATTGATCCCGAGCTGTACGCGGAATTGACCGAGAGGAAATGACCTCATCTGCCTTGTCCACGGCAGGTGCAATGGCCGCTGCGAGGGCTTGCTCACGCGGGGGCTGAGTGGTTATCGTCCGCCGTTGCGGTGATGTAACTTCTCTTCAATTCATGATCTGCACCATGAATCAGGCAACTTCCCGTAACTGGAAAACTGGAAGCGGCAACCGGGTGCGATAGCATTTTCTTGATGCGCGCCGCAATAGTTGCTCACGTGGACGAAACAATGCGCCGATATGGCCGATGGAAGGAACCGGCGGCCAATTGATCTACGTAACAAGTAACCGTTGAGTCGCCATCGGGAGACGTGACAATGATGAGCCGCATACAGGTGTGGTGCGCAAGCTTGCTGGCGATAGCGTGCGTAGGTCTCAGCGCAAAGGCACACGAAACCGATCAATTCACGCTGCCGCAGGGCAGAGAGTTCGCTGATCTCGGCGAATACCTGACGGACTGGTTCTATCAGCGGATTGAAGCGGGCGTTGACCGCATCAATGAACAGATTCGCCACTGCCATGAAGGCACGCGGCCAATGTCTGACCTGCAGCGTCTGCAGCGGCCGGAAGAGCTTGCGTACATGGTGAACCGGCAGTTTCCCAACGCCTACGACGTCATCGAAGGCCTAGAGCGTTATGTCGCTTCATCGGCAGCACGCAACGCGTATCCGGGCAAGGTTGTCGGCTACCGTGATCAGTTCGGCAACATCTTCGAAAAGGTTCACTTCCCCCTTGATCCGCGACAGTTTTTCCGCATTTGGCATGCATCAACGTTCAAGGCCTTTGACGTCTACCTCGGCAGCGACAAGATCGGCCACTTCACTGACATGGGCCGGCATTATTATCGCGCATACCGCAACGCGCTCGATCGCGGCATGAGCAAAGAAGAAGCAATCGCCGAAGCAGTGCGCGTTGGCACGCACGGACCGATTTTCTCCGAACGCGGCGCAGTTGGACTGTTGTCCGCCGGCGCATACTCCAACGCTGATCTTGCAGCAAACTATCTTGGCTTTCTTTTCTATCGCAATCTGACCGAACCGGTGATGCTGAAGGGTCAGCTTCGTCCGCCCATGGTGGTTCGCGACGGCGATTACTGGAAGCTTGCACCGCACGTTCGCAGGGATTCGGACTTCTTTTCTTATTTTATTTCCGACCACCTCAACGAAGCGCTCAATCCAAGCTACTTTGAAAAAGGCATGCGCAAGGCTGTGCAGCAGGCGCTGAGGGACCGCACGGAAATTATCCTTAACCGTTACTGCGATGAACACGGCGAGCGGCGTCCGCGGCAATATTTCGACAACACGCTTGACCGCCTGCGCACTTATTACGGTGAATATTACGGTCACGAAGGCGACGACACCGAATTGGTGACGATCGGCAACTCCTGCTTTACATATTTTGATCCTGACGCGCCCGTCGATGCCCGCAATGCTGTGGGCGACACGCCGCTGCACGTCGCTGTCGCACTCGGCGATCGGGAAGCGGTTCGACAACTGTTGGCGCGCGGTGCCGATGTCAATGCCCAGGTTCGATCAGATGAATCGTATTCGCCCGAATGGGGCAATACGCCGCTGCATATCGCAGCACGCGACGGTCGTCGTGAAATGGTCGTGCTGTTGCTTGAATCCGGAGCGGACGTGAACGCACGCAACGATCGTGGCGTGACGCCGCTGCATCGCGCGGTGAATCATCCGGAGATCGCATCGCTGCTGATCAAGCACGGTGCGGAGATCAACGCAGCTGATGCGCAGGGAAGAACGCCACTGCACCGGGCAGCGTTCAGCGGCCGCATTTCAAGCGTGGAATTGCTGCTGACCCGCGGCGCTGATCCGAACATAAGCGATATTCACGGCGAATTGCCGCTGCATCGTGCCGCACGATCAGGCGATGCTGCGGTGATTGAAACGCTGCTGGCGTTCGGTACGGATTCCGAGGCAGCTGACAACCTTGGCCTTCGACCGCTGCACCTTGCTGCTGGCGCAGGTCATGCAGCCGCGGTCGATATCCTGATCGAACACGGTTGCGAGGTGGGCGCAAGAGATGACTTCGGCTGGACGCCGCTGCACGCAGCAGCGCGACACGGACACGAAACGGCAGCATCGCTGCTGATCGAACACGGCGCAAACCTGAACGCGATGGACGTCAACGGCGCAACGCCGCTGCATGTAGCGGCGCGATTTGCCCGCGAACGCATGACCGAACTGCTCGTCGCCAAGGGCGCCGACGTAAACGCCCGCACGATCGCAGGCAAAACGCCGCTGCACGAGGCGACGCATTCCGGCAGACAGGCCATCGCAGCCCTCCTCCTCGCAGCCGGTGCGGATTACAACATCAGGAACGTGAGCGGTCTTACGCCGCTTGACCAGGCTCGCAGCAATCGACAGCACGACATCGCCAGCGTGATACAGACCGCCGTTGTGAACGGCACCCCGACCTTGCCTTAATGGAAGCAACTCTGCGAAACACACGCCTGGATTTGCATGTATTGATGATTAGATGATTGCGTAACGACGCGCTTCGTATGGAAAGAAGAAGAGAGATGCACATGAACAGCTTGCCACACTGTCTGCTCGTGGGAATGATCATGCTCGTTGCTGCAGGCTGCTCCAGGCATGTTTCCGTTGACACCTGGCAGGGCACGCTCGAACAGTTCGCGCAGCAGCACGCCAATAACGACCTGGCGTTTCTGCGGGACTACAACTCCGATGCGCCCCGCCGCACGTTCAATGTCATCGGCACTGCCGATCCGAAAAAATCCACTGACGTCATCGGCGTGCTGCTGGGTCGCCGCGTGGTCAACGATTCGGCATGGTACATCTTTCTGGTTGGACAGCAGCGCAACGGCGTCGTCGAAGACATTCGTATCGCGATGATTTCTGACGACACCAGCAGCCGACAGTGGCTCATCAGTGATGAAGAGTCAAGCGGACTTGCTGCGTATCAACAGTACAAGCAACAGTTGTGGAAACTGCGCCATCCCGGCCGCACCACCCCGCCTTTGTCGTACACGTCTTTCCCCGGCGAAGATGACGACTTCCATCTCGACGTGGACGGCAACAGAGTGATGGTGGTTGAGAAAAACTCACACGCGCGGTGGATGCTTCTCGCCAGACTCAATGATGAGCAGTTGTGACAAGACCGCTCCTGCCAGCGGTACTGGTCAGCAATCCGGTCATGTGTCTTTGTGCTCATGCCATGCGGCCAGCAGTTCCGCTTCACGCTTGGATGAAAGCCCAGCTCTGAGCGATGCCTGACGAGCTTCAGGAAGTGTCTTGAACCACGAGAGCGTGTCCTGCACAGTCTGTTTGATCGGGCGGAATTTCAATCCAGCTTTGACTGCACGATCATTACTCCAGCAGTGGAAACCGGCATAAGGGCCGACCGGCGGAATCCAGATGGGAAGGTTGTCACCCGGTTGGCGATGCTCGTTCAGAAAATCCGCAGGCACCCACGTTAGCGTGGCCTTGTTTGCCGCCGCCGCCGCCACGCAGGCGTCAAGCATCTCGCCCCATGAGAGTTTCTTTTCCGGTCCAGCTGCATTGAAAATGCCTGCGGTTCGGTTCTCCGCCAGGTGAATAATCCACGCTGCGAGATCACGCACGTCGATGATCTGAATCGGATCATTCGGATTGCCCGGCACAAGTACTTCACCGCCCCGATCGATACGAACCGGCCAGTAGGTAAAGCGATCCGTGTCATCCAGCGGACCGACAATGAAGCCCGGCCGCACGTTTGCCACCCGACTAGGCATAGCAGCCTCTGCCGCCTGCTCGCACAGCGCCTTGAGCGGGCCGTAATTTTCAAAATTCGCGCCCATCTCTTCAACTGTCGGATCTTCCATTGTCGCCAGCGGCGCGGTTTCATCCGAACCGGGCTTGCTGGTGTCTCGATAAACCGAAATGGTGGAGATGAACGTGTAGTGTTTCACATTCGGAGCAAGCAGCTCAGCCGACGCTTTCACGATGCGCGGGTAATACCCCGACGTATCGATCACAGCATCCCACGTTCTGCCTTCAAGCGCTTTGAGGCCTTCGCCCACCAATGGGTCGCGATCGCCTCGCAACTGCTCGACATCGGGAAAGATGTCTGGCCGACTCTTGCCGCGATTGAACAGCGTGAGCGTATGCCCCCGCGCCTGCGCCGCTTCAACCAAAGCAGGGCCGAGAAACCGCGTGCCGCCAAGGATGAGAATTTTCATAGGCTCAACTGCTGCAGTGGCCAGTGATGCCAATGACTGAGTGAATCCGCCAAGTCCGAATGCGACCCCGGCAGTCAATGAAGTTTGCAGGAAAGTGCGGCGCGTCGCCATGAGCAGTCATCCTTTTTCACAATGAATCGTTGACACATCGCCCCCTGCTTACCGGCAGCAGCGCTGCAGGTTGTGCCTGTTCATACACCACCAGGTAACTGCCAGTTGCAATCTTCCGGAGAGAGAAAACCTGAAATCGAACATGCTGCATCCGGGCGCGTCATCAGCTGTATGCATTGCGTTCGATCGCTGCCTGCAGCCGCCTGTTCGATCTGCGCCGCTTTATGACTGACCATTCAGTTCAATCTTCACCACCACTCCCGCCCGCCGCCCCACCACTGGCGATTCGCGTGTTGCAACGAGCCGTGGCTGTGCAACCAGGCGAGGTCACGCTTCTGCTGTGGTCAGCAGCGTATTTTTTCTTTCTGCTTTCAAGTTATTTCCTGCTTCGTCCGGTACGGGAAGCGATGGGAATCGAGCGCGGATATGAGACGCTTCCATGGCTGATGACCGGCACGATGATCGCGATGGCGTTGATCAACCCGGTGTTTGCGCTGCTGGTGTCTCGAGTTCCTCGCCACCGGTTCATTCCGCTAACGCTTCACTTTTTTGCAGCCAACATGCTGCTGTTCTTTGCCTTATTTGTTACGACGTCTGAAAGCGCTCGTGTGAGCCTGGGCTATGCGTTCTACATCTGGTTGAGCGTTTTCAATCTCTTTGTCGTTTCCGTGTTCTGGGCATTCATGGCTGACTTGTTCACCACTGAGCAGAGCAAGCGGCTGTTTGGCTTTATTGCAGCAGGCGGAACGATCGGAGCCTTGTGCGGGCCGGCAGCGACCCAGTGGCTTGTATCGGGCGTGTCTGTTCCCGGCGTCGGTTCCATCACGTTGAAGCCGCACTATTTGCTTCTGGTTTCGTTGTCGCTGCTTGAACTGGCAGCGCTATGCGCTGCGCAACTGACCCGCAACATTTCATGTTCATCTTCCGATGCGCCACTCACGGTTTCGCCAGGCGCATCGGCCATGACCGCTGACAAGAGCGCAGACGTTGCAGCATGCCCGCGCCGCTGCATCCGTCACAGATCCGGCTCCGAGCCCGGCCCGGGCATATTGCGCGGACTTGTGCTGATCGCACGTTCGCCCTACCTGCTTTTGATCTGCCTGTTCATGCTCCTGTTTACTACTTTGTCAACGTTCCTCTATATGGAGCAGGGCAGAATTGTTGAGCAGACTTTCGTCGATCAGGCAGCGCGTACGGTTGCCTTTGCGCGCCTCGATATGTTCACGCAGGGATTGACGCTGGTGATGCAGTGCTTCATCACCGGCCGGCTCATTCGCCTTATTGGCCTGGGCAGTGCAATGATGATTGTGCCGATACTGACTGCAGTAGGTTTCGCAGCGCTGCTGGCTGCGCCCACGTTCATGACGCTGGCGATCTTTGTCGTGCTTCGCCGCGGACTTCATTACGCCATCGACAAACCTGCCCGCGAAGTGCTTTACACCGTGGTCGGACCGGACGCCAAATACAAATCCAAGAGCTTCATCGACACGTTTGTCTATCGCAGCGGCGATCTCATCGGCGGGTGGACGCCCCTGCTGCTTGCCAGGCTCAGCATTGCGGTTGGCTACGCAGCTATTCCACTGGCGCTGCTGGCTACTGTGGTCGCTGCAGGGCTGGGACACTTGCACAACGCGCTTGCAAGAATCAGGGACGAATTGCAACCGGCTGATCTTCTACCGGCATTTCGCCCACCTGCAGGCTCTGCAGCGCAAAGCGTTGCTGGCGTGGCAGCGTCCGCATCAGATACAACCGTACAGCATTGATGCTGCCGTGCTCGCCGAACAATCTTTCATGTTGCTCGAATCCGAATCAGGACCATAACGGCCTTGCTGCGCGATTCCTCTACCATGGAGCGTGGACTCAAACCGCCAAGTCGAATCACCGCCTTCTGAGCCACCGGTCGCTCCTGTTCCACCGCCGGGCACTACGTTTCGATCACCCGTGCCGAAAAGCCCTTCGCAGTATAAGCCGCTCAGCAAAGGGCAGATAACGGCTCGATGGATTGTCGCCACACTGACAACGCTGGCAGCGTTCTGGATCTGGTTGCTGTTTCCGGTCGCGCTGCTGCTGTGGGTTGCATTTACAGTGCTTCTGTTCGCAGCTGCAGGCGGCTGACGATAGCAAGCTACAGCATTGCGCAGCAGCATGCTGATGAATTCAAAATGCAAAGCACATGCCAGCACAAGTGAGCAATTCCGGCTTCGTACATGCTTGGCCTTCTTGCAGACACATGAAGTCGCCTGTCCGTCACATCAACATATTGCTGAGCCAATTACGAAAGCCGACCTATGGGTGACCTGCCACACGGTTCGTAGCCTAGAGAGAGGAACAGACGCGAAATGGCGTTTGCCGCACGATGCAGCGCGTCTTGCAACAACCAGCCATCACATATCAAACACCAAACAATGATGCTCGTGGCGTACGGACCACCAATCTTATATTCGCAATGCTTGCACGCGCATGCGGTCGCCTCGGCTGATCGCAGCGCGGCATTCACGACAGATCGCGACATAACACATGCATATGTCGCATTCCTCAAAGACACACACGTGTGACATACGGCGCGGGGCAGATTCCCCGGAAAGGATTTCGACATGACATCAAAACTCCTCATGGCAGCGGTCCTCATGATTGCGGTCGCGGGATGCAGAATGGAGGAAGACCAGGATTACACCACCACGCAGCCCGACACCACAAGACCGTCGCCTCGCGAAACGACACCACCATCGCCGACAACGCCGCGCGAACCCGACACGGCACAACCGGCACAGCCCGGACAGCAACCCGGCGCACAGCAGCCTGGACAGCAACCGGGCGCACAACGTCCCGAAACCCAGCAGCCTGGCGCGCAACAGCCCGGCGCTCAGCAGCAGGTCAGCCCCGAAGCTCAGCAGTTCGCTACCGAAGCGTTCAGCGGCAACCTGTTTGAGGTCCAAAGCTCACAGTTGGCGATGCAGCAGGAGCTTGATCCTGAAGTCCAGCGCGTCGCGCAGATGATCATGCAGGATCATCAACAGGCCAACCAGAAGTTGCAATCCATCGCCAGCAGCAAGAACATTCAGATTGAACAGAGCCTGAAGCCGCAGTATCAGCAACTGATGGATCAACTGCAGGAAACCAGCGGTCCACAGTTCCAACAGCAATATGTGCAGTTGCAGATCCAGGCCCATGAAGACGCGATCCGACAATACGAACAGGCTATGGAAAGCCTGCAGGATCAGGAACTGAAGCAATACGTGCAGGAAACGCTGCCGATACTGCAGCGTCACCTCGAAGCGCTGCAGCAGCTTCAGGGCGGAGCGCAGGGGCAGCAGCAACCCGGACAGCCACAGCAGCCGGGGCAATCGCAGCAACAGCCCGGCCAGCCACAGCCGCACCAACCCGGCAACAGCGGATCACCGCAGTAAACTGCACTCCTGCAGCAAGCGTCAGGCTTCATTTCAAGAATCCAAATTGACTCAGATCGGCAACTTCGCCAAAAGGCGAAGTTGTCGTTCATTCATAGAACGTAAAAGTAGCATCGAACTCATTTGATCTGTTGTTCTATTCAGCAACCTCAGAATGAGACGCATGTCAGCTCCCTAACAATAAACCCTACAAATCATGCAACAGCATCAAAGCCGTTCATAAGATCGTGCTCCCCTGGAAGTGCAGCTTCTTCCTCACGACGGCTCAGCAATATCAAGCTCAGCCACAACGCGATGCAGCGTCTGAAGCAGCGATGCGGTATTTGCCGGTTCATCACACCGAATCAACGCCGGGATTGACGGTCCGTCAGTTGGACCGCCGATGACCAGCGCCCTTCGATTGCCGCGCTCAAGAAATGCGTGAATGTCTTCCAATGCAATGTCGTGAGCATAGGCGACCAGCAATATTGCTTCATGCTCGAGTATGCGATCGGCCGGCAGAATCTCAAATGAAAGCGATTCCAGAACAGCGGTCACAAACGCTCTGATCCGCGCATGCCGCACGCACACAATTGCGCGGCGAGGCGCAACCGTAACAGCGCCGAGCTGATTCAAAGGCTGTTCGATCACGGCAGGCAGCGTCAATACAAACGTGCTTCCGCGATTGGGTTCAGACTGCACTTCAATCGTCCCGCCGGCTTTCTGCACAATATCGTGCACCAGCGCCAGGCCAAGACCCGTGGTTGATCCGGTTTTGGTGGTAAAAAACGGCTCCATGCAGCGTTTGAGTATGTCAGGCGTCATGCCCGGTCCGTCATCGCTCACGCCAATCCGAACCATTTGAGAATCCGTTGCCGGTTCAAACCAGATCACCACCGTTCCGGCGCCCCGATCGCGCAGGGCTTCGCCGGCATTCTGCACAAGGTTGAAAATCGCCTGCGTCAACCGATGCCTGGATATTTTGATCCGAAGCGGCTGCGCGGCCTGGCGCGATTCAAGCTGGACGCTGCGCGGCAGAACGTGCCTGAAAAACGGCTCAGCGTCGCCCCACCATGTCGCCACATCAACATCTTCCTCGCTCGCGGATTCATCCATCGGATCAAGCGCAAAAAGCCGCATGCCGCTGGAGAGCTTCTGCAGGTAATCAGCGGCTTCGCGAATCGCTTCAAGATCATCGCGCACATCGTCGGGCAGCGGCTTGGATTCCAGCGAATCCAGCCGCAGGCGAATCGGCAAAAGCAGATTCCCCATGTCATGGCCGATGCCCGCAGACAGTGTTCCGAGCGACGCCATATGTTCTGAAAACCGCAGTCGCTGACGAAGCTGACTGACCTCCTCTGTGCGCTGAAGCACAATCTGCTCAAGACGATCGCAATGGCGCGACAACTCCTGCTCAGTGTGCTTGTACGTGGTGATTTCAATCGCCACAACGAACAGCCCTTCGACGTCGTCCTGCTCGCCGAAAAGCGGCTTGATAATGAGATCGTAACACCGCGCCGTGTCGCCGAGGCTGAACCACATTTCCTGCCGCGTGCCAATGCCGGTCTCAATCACGGCGTGCTTGAGCTTGATCAGCTTTGCCGCATCTTCAGGCACAAGGAGATCTTCATCGCGCTTGCCAAGCATTTCGGTCTGCGTGCAGCAACCGTGCAGGCACTCCACCCAAGTGTACCGAAGCGACCGATCGTTGACGTAAAACAGAAGCGGCACCTGCTGAAGCGCCATGTGGTAACGCCGCTCACGCTGCTCGGCCGACCCTGCCGCAGCTTCGATATCGATCAACGCCCGATGCAGACGCGCCAGTTCAGCACGCTGCGCAGCGGACCTTTGCCGATGGAGCGCATATTGAATCCCCAGCCGCAGAACCTCAGCATTGAGTTGGCGGCCGTCGAGACATTCAGCCGCACCTGCCTCGATCAATTCCCGTGAGACCACAGGATCAATGTCGTCGACAATTGCGAGAGCGGGCATTGCGGGTTCATGGCTCTGCAGCGCCTGCAGCAGAGCCACGACCTCCTGTGTAGCGCTTCGGTCAACCCGCACCAGCAGCAGATCATGTTGAGCATGAGCGAGGTACTGCAGCACGCTGCCCGACAGTCGAGTCCAATCGACCCTTGTCGACACGTTGCCGGTTCGGTGCAGCAGGTCGCGAACAAGCGTCGCATCATCGCTGTGATGACTCACCAGCAAAATTCGAGCCGCTGCGTCAGCCATATACCTCCATCGTGTCTTTGCCACGCATGGTGCTGATGCGATGCATTGAAATGAGGATAGAGGCTGACTCTGTCATTACCGGAAATTGCGGGCGAACTGTACAACAACAACTCACACAGCACTGATATTCACCCAATTGGCCCGACGAGTATATCTGCTCCGAACGGGCTGGCCCGAAGGTTGCTCCGCCAATCGTACAATAGTTCCTGCTGACCCTGCCAGTGAATACGCTCAATTCCCAGACTTCGATGTCGGTACATGTAGACAAAGTCTTCCAGTTTCCCGCAGCCCATAACACAGCGCCGGTTCGCGCTTTGGGGGAACGATGCAATCTTTCTGCACGCTGATTTGAATCGGTTCTCCATCTTGTGCAAGAGTGCTGTGCGCGGTTCTGCATCATCAGCACATTGGTTGGCTCACGCTGACGCGATGAGCGAACATCCCGGACGCATTGGCGTACAATACTCGCCCTGAAAGTGGAGCATCGTTCTGCCCACTCATGCGGTGATGACAGGAACGCAGGAGTTGCTCTCGACAACTGGAGGTCCAATGCAGATTCTCATCAATGCCGGCGACGTTCAGACCAGTGATGCCATCAACCAGCATGTGCATGCTGAGGTCGAAGCTGCGCTTGAAATTTTCCGTGACCGCATCACCCGCGTGGAAGTGTACTTTCACGATGTCAACGGCCCGAAGGCAGGCATCGACAAACAGTGTCTGATGGAAGCCCGCATCAGTGGACTTCAACCGCTGGCGGTGGAGCACCAGGCGATGGATCTGTACGAGGCCATCACCGGCGCAGCAGGAAAACTGCAACGCGCGGTGCGCAGTCGGCTTGAACGGCTGCGCGATCGAGCGTAAAAACAGCGGCCTCAGGCTCATCGTGATCCATATCCGGGCTGTGAATCAATCTCGCGCGAAGCGCAAGACGCTTGCTGCTGGACACAACAAGCCATTTGAGAACTCACTGTTTTACTCATACCCGTGAACGCTGGGGCCGGTAGTCTGTTTTTTTCACACAGCTGCAGGGGCAGCCTCTGCAGCATGCCCAGCCACTCGCATTGCTACACTTTTTCACCATGAAAGCGCGCGAACTGGAAAATTTGGGCGTTCCACGAGGCGAGCCTATGAAACTCGCCCAGCGGCTGATTGCCGATGCTGCCAAGGCGGGGCTGAAAAAGGCGCAACTGCGCGAGCATGTGACTGCAGTCATTGCCGAGCCGCAATCGCATACGAACGATCCGCATCTGGGCCCGCTGGCCGTGGCCCTGGTTGAAGCGCGAAACTCGCCACGTTCGTCGTTTGCTGTGCGCAGCAAACCTGCACCCTGGCGGCAATGGGGCGAAGATCTGGAGCCTGATGCTGTTCAGCAGATGCGCAACGCCTGCGAGCTTCCCGTCGCTGTGGCAGGCGCGCTGATGCCCGATGCGCATGTGGGGTACGGCCTGCCGATCGGCGGCGTGCTGGCTACCAACAACGTCGTCATTCCCTACGCTGTGGGTGTTGATATCGCCTGCCGCATGAAGATGACCGTATTGGACCTTCCCGGCGGCGCCAATGCCCTGCGTGCTGAGCAGGATCGGCTTATCAATGCGCTGGAACGCGAAACGCGCTTTGGTGTCGGCGCGGAGTTCAAAAAGCCGCACGATCATCCGGTCATGGATGAGGATTGGTCGATCACGCCTGTGACCCAAAAGAACAAGGACAAAGCATGGCGTCAGCTTGGCACCAGCGGTTCGGGCAATCACTTTGTTGAATTCGGCACGCTGACGCTCGAACAGGAATCGCCGGATTTGGGCCTGAAACCAGGCGTCTATCTCGCGCTGCTTTCTCATTCCGGCAGCCGGGGCGCTGGCGCAGCGGTAGCCAACTATTACTCCAAGCTTGCCATGAGCCAGATGCCGGAATTGCCCAGGCACCTTCGACATCTGGCTTGGCTTGATCTGGACAGCGAAGCCGGCCAGGAGTACTGGGCTGCGATGAACCTGATGGGCCGGTACGCTTCAGCAAACCATGCCATCATTCACCGCCAGATCGCCCGCAACCTCAGGGCCGATGTATTGGCGGACGTTGAAAACCACCACAACTTCGCGTGGAAGGAAGTGCATCGCGATCCGCAGACGGGCGAGTTGCGCGAGATGATCGTTCATCGCAAAGGTGCGACGCCTGCGGCTCTCGGCGTGCTGGGCATCATTCCCGGCTCCATGGCCTCGCCCGGGTTTGTCGTGCGCGGCAAGGGGAACCCCGAATCGCTGGATTCCGCCTCACATGGAGCTGGTCGCGTGATGAGCCGCACTCGAGCCAAAGAATATTTCACGTGGTCGGAAGTGAAGAAGCTGCTTGCTGAACGTGATGTCATCGTGCTGTCGGCTGGCATCGACGAAGTGCCGGGCGTATACAAGGACATTCACGAGGTCATGCGTCATCAGGACGATCTGGTGGAGATCATTGCGCGTTTTGATCCAAAGATCGTGAAGATGGCTCCCGCCGGCGAGCGGCCGGAGGATTGATACGCGCTCAGTCGCAAGGCTTCACGCACGTTTTGTAGAACACGGGCCATAGAACCTGCCCAGCGCCTCTGCTTAACACCATACAATTCCACCATGCCGGTTCCGCCCAACAAGCGACTGTACTTTGACAACGCTGCGACCAGCTTTCCGAAACCGCCCGAGGTCATGGAAGCGGTGCGCCGATACATGACCGAAATCGGCGCAAGCCCCGGACGCGGCGCGTATGCCGAGGCGATCGAAGCCGGCCGCATCCTCAATCGCTGTCGGCTCCTGATCAACCGGCTCATCCACGGCCAGTCGCCCGAGCATGTCGTATTCACTCTCAACGCGACTGATGCGCTCAATCTGGCGATCAAAGGCATCGTGAACCACCATCGGCGGCATGGCAAGGCGTGCCATATCGTCACCACTCGCATGGATCACAATTCGGTCCTTCGGCCGTTCACGGCGCTGGAACGTAGCGGCGTCAGCGTGACGCGCGTTGCGGTTGATCCGCAAACCGGGCTTGTTGATCCGAACGATCTGCGCAAGGCGATTGGATCGCAGACGAAACTCGTTGCGCTCATCCACGGCTCCAACGTCACGGGCACACTGCAACCGGTGGAAGCGATCGGCACGATCTGCCGCGAGTTGGAAGTCCCGCTGCTGGTCGATGCCGCTCAGACGATTGGTCACGTCCCCATCGATGTGCAGGCGATGAATATCGATCTGCTTGCATTCCCCGGCCACAAGGGTTTGCTTGGACCGCTTGGCACCGGCGGGCTTTACATCAGACCAGGCCTTGAAGCGCTCATCGATCCGTTGCGTGAAGGCGGAACCGGTTCGCAAAGTGAACGGGATATCCAGCCGGACACGCTGCCGGACAAATACGAACCAGGCTCGCACAATGCGCCGGGAATTGCTGGCCTTGCAGCCGGCGTGCAGTGGATACTTGACCGCGGTGTTGATGCGCTGTGGTCTCATGAGCAGACGCTGATTCGCATCATGCTCGACGAACTGCTGCCGTTGCGATCTTTGGGCGTGCGGGTGCTTGGCCCGCAGACGCCGGCGCACCGCGTGGGTGTGTTTTCACTTACCGTTGAAGGACTGGAGCCCAGCGATTTTGCTGCAGCGCTTGAAGAGCATTACGGCATTCTGGCCCGTCCCGGGTTGCACTGTGCACCGCTGGCGCATGAGACGCTCGGCACATCTGCACAAGCACCAAGCAGCAATAACCAGGAATCCCCCAGCGGCGCGACGCGGCTGAGCCTGGGACCGTTTCTCACCGAAGACGATGTGCGATACGCTGCGCATTCAATCGCGGAGCTTTGTCGCGAACTCGCCGGTTGCGGCAGCCAAGTCACCGTCAGAGGATCGCAAGCACACTCATGAGTACGCCGTTGAGTACGCAGCAGCTTTTCAGTCAGCGGATCGAAGGATCACTCGCTGCCATCGCCTCGTTGCGCCAAGAGCTTGATGAACTGGCTGCGATCGCGGCAGCATTGACGAAATGCCTGCAGGCCAACGGCACGATTTATACCGCAGGAAACGGCGGCTCGGCTGCGGAAGCGCTGCACCTTGCTGAAGAACTGATCGGGCGATATCGCAGCAACCGTTCCCCGCTGCGAGCGATATGCCTGAACGCTGACCCCACAGCCCTGACCTGCATCGCCAATGATTTTGGCTTCGATCGCGTCTTTGCGAGGCAATGCCAGTCGCTGCTGTTGCCGCAGGATGTCCTGGTTGTGCTTTCGACTTCAGGAAACAGTCCCAACATTATCGAAGCATTGAAGATCGCCAGGGCCAAGGGGGCAACAACCATTGGCCTGCTCGGACGTGACGGCGGCGCATGCCGCGCATTATGCGACTATGCCATCGTGGTGGCGGCGTCAGCCAGCGGCGGCGACTCGGCCCATATACAAGAAGCGCATCAGGTTGTCATTCATCTCCTGTGCGAAGCGCTTGAAGCCAACGCCAACGAGCGGCCAACCTAGCGGTCCGCTCACATCATCGCCATCAATATCAGCGTCCCCGGCCGCCGAAAAAGATTATCGGACGTTCGGTGCGAACCTTATCGCGCCGGAAGCGACGCGAAATGGGTGTTTTCACACAAATTCCTGCGCAATCTGCAGTTAGCCGGTTGAACGCAATCAATTTTGATGGCATCTTATCTCGTGAACGGCGCGAACCGGCAGGCATCTGCCCGGCGCACCGTGCGTATTGCGTCGTCGTCGATCGTATGGGACGAATGGGGTTCCTGTACGGTCGCCGCGCCTGTTCATCTGGAGAAAGAGATGAGCTCGACATATCTGGCATCCGCAACCGTCATCACAGCAAGCCTGCTTCTTTCCAGCGCAGCCCACGCTGGATCGATTGTCATTGACGGACTGGGCGGTCCGGTCACCATGAACTCCGCCACCATCCCCGGCATGTTCGACAACAGCTCGCCGGTTTTCACCAGCGCAGCGCTCAATGCGGCGCACAGCTTCCTGCACGCCAGCGGCATCTCGACTGCGGGCGTCGTCACCTTCCTGCTTGCTGACACCGATCATGGCCTGAGCTTCCTGGCACTGGTTGATGACAACACCGCCGAAGTTGTCGAAGGCTCATCGCTTGTCTCGCAACTGGGCATGTCCACAACAGCGCCGGCCACAGCAAGTCATTGGGTCAACGATTACAATCAGGATATCACGGCGCTGATCAATCCGTTCAACCTCACCAAGACCGCCGCAGGCAACTTCTCGTGGGAGCAAGGCAGCGGTGACGCCTTCGCCTGGTCGAACCTGAATGTTGGTGACGGCGTTACCTTCAACTTCACCAGCTTCAACGCGCCTGCTTTGGCCTCAATTGACACGTTCCAGTTCGTGTCGTGGACAGGATCGGGCTGGGAAGTGGTCGGGCTTGGATCATTTTCCGATCAGGGCCAGTTCGCATTCTCATTCACGGTCGTGCCGATTCCCGCAGCTATCGGCATGGGCCTGGCGGGTCTGCTGGGCATTGGCGCTGTTCGGCTCGGTCGGCGACGGCTCAGGTCGTAACGCTCATCCCCCGAACGCAGCAGAGCGGGGACCATCGAACTCACTAGGTCGCCTGACGTAGTTTGGTGTTAGTGGCGGTTCACTTCTGTGACGCGACTCCGCGCGGTGATATTGTTTGAGTGACGAAACATATGTCGGCGCCGTCACCGGACGTGGGTATACCGGCATATACATCGCAGCTCGATGCCGCGAGGGGATGTCCGCGGAAAGGAGTGCAGCGTCAATGAACGCACGCAGACTGACCATGACGGTTTCGATCGTGGCGGCGATGACCTTCCACCATAACACCGCCGATGGCGGGACACTGCTGTTCATTTCAAATCCCACCCAGACCAATCACTCGCCAAACAGCAGCCCGAACGCCTCAATGCAAGGCAACATCTTTGTCCATAATTTCCAGAGCGGACTGATCCGAACGCCCGGCCTGACGGCACGCAATGGCAACGTAGGCACGACGGCTGGACTTCTTTCCAGCCAGGCCGATGCCGCTGGCAATGACAGTTCCTCACAAGCCAGTGGCCTGCAGAACCTCGCGCGTTTAGCCAATGCGCGTCGCTCCAGTAGCTCAGGCAACGCCGACAGCGCTGCCGACCTGCTCTGGGCAAAGCAGTCGACCAGCCCCAGCGATACGTTCAGAACCCGAGATGAAGGCGGGCTGCTTATCAGCCAATGGATTGCCCAGATGCGCGCCACGGTCAACCGCAGCAACAGCAGTGATGCTGCATCCGGCGATGACAACAACAACGGCTTCTTCGGCGTCGCCCCCAATCCGGTCATCACCAACGTTCCGATTCAAACCAGCCCGACACGCGTCGAAAAAAATACTCCTGCGCAGCCGACGCATGGCGGCAGTTACGCTGTCGTACCGGTCCCCGCCCCTGTCGGTATCGGGCTTGCGGGTCTCCTTGGCGCAGCGTTCCTGCGGCATCGCACACAGGCGATAAGCGCAGCAACCAAAGGCTCTGGAACCGGGCACGGCTGAACATGGACAGTCGGCCTGAGCTGCTGTGAAGGAAATTGCGAAGGAAAAAAGAAGAAGCAGGACTGGGCGCAATAACGCTGACGGGGTGAAAGGTGATCTGCTGGTGACAAGGTGACCTGCTTCGTCTGTTACTCCGTCACCTCTGCACCTTGTTGTGTTGTTTGTCACCTTTACCCCGCCACTTTGATTGCCTGGTCTTTGAGCGGCCTCCACCAGTCTTCGTGCGACTTGTACCACGTTATTGTCTGCTCGAGCGCATCGGGCCAAGCGCTGCGTGTGGGTTGCCAGCCAAGCTCTCGTTTGATTTTGCTGGCGTCAATGGCGTAACGGCGATCGTGTCCCAGACGGTCGGGCACGAACTGAATCATCTCCTCGCCAAAGCCGAGGCATTGCAGGATCATGCGGGTGAGCTCGTTGTTGCTGCGCTCGTTGTTGCCGCCGATGTTATACACCTCGCCCGGCTGACCGCGTTCAAGCACCGCCAGAACAGCCTCGCAATGATCGATCACATGCAGCCAGTCACGCACATTTTTGCCGTCACCGTACAGCGGCACTTTCTTGCCGTCGATGAGGTTGGTGACAAAGAGCGGAATCACCTTTTCCGGATATTGATACGGTCCGAAATTGTTGCTGCATCGCGTCACGCACACCGGCATGCCGAAGGTGTGGTGATACGCCAGCGCGAGCATGTCGCTGGCGGCTTTGGAAGCTGAGTACGGGCTGCTGGGCTGCAGGGGCGTCTGTTCGGTAAACAGCAAATCGGGCCGGTCCAGCGGAAGCTGGCCGTAGACCTCATCGGTGCCGATATGAACGAATTTCTGAATCGTTCCAGCCTGCCTCGCAGCATCCAGCATCACCTGCGTGCCCTGCACGTTGGTGGAAACGAACGGCCCGGAATCCATGATCGAACGATCAACATGGCTCTCAGCAGCAAAATGCACGATTGCATCGCAGCGATGGTCCGCAATCGCAGCCGCCACCGCATCGCGATCACGGATATCAGCGTGAATAAACACATAACGCGGGTCGTTCTCCACGTCACGCAGATTGGCGAGATTGCCCGCGTAGGTCAGGGCATCAAAATTCACCACCCGCCACGTCGGCCGCTGCTGCAGCACGAAGCGGACGAAGTTCGAACCAATGAAGCCGGCCCCGCCGGTCACAAGAACCGTCCTGGCCTCATGCGACGCTGCTGATGCTGATGATGCTGAATTCGTCATGGATGCAGATGGTACCAATTCGTTGACCGCCGATCACGACTGCTGCGATTTTCGCACTGCGAATGCGAAACCTGCATGTCGAGCCTGACAGAAAAACAGGCAGACAGACAAGGGGCTGAGGAGACAAGGAGATGAGGAGCGTCGCTATCCGCCGCCGATTTATTCACCGCGGAGAATGCGGAGAACGCGGAGCAGAGAACATGAGGGTTCGATCCGAATGACTAGTCAGTCATCGAACTTGGCAAGATGATCTGCTCCACCATCCTCATCACCTCTGCACCTTGTCATCTTGTTACCTTGTCAGTTCTCCTGTCTCCTCATCTTGTCTCCTTGTCCCTTGTCTTACTTATTCCGATCGAGGCTGCCGATAGGCTTTCCAGTCAATTCCCAACTTGCGCATGCGCCATCGCAGCGTGTCGGGGTTGACCTGCAACAGCCTTGCTGCCCCGTAAGGTCCTTCAACACGTCCATGCGTTGCGCGCAGGGCTTGTTCGATGTGACGCCGCACGACGGACTCCAGGGGCATGATCTGCGGGTTTTGACTGCCGTTACTGCTGGATACGAACTGCGTGTCGGCTGTATTCCGCTCGCTCGGCGTTCTCATCGGCTCAATTGCGCCAAGAGCCTTGGCAAATTCAAGCGTTCGGCCGTCGCCGAGAATCGCAGCACGATCGACAACAGCCGCCAGTTCGCGAATGTTGCCCGGCCAGTGATAGGCGCTCAGAAGCTCGATGTCCTGCGGCGAGGCCTGGCAAGGCTGCAGGCCAAAACGTCGCGCAGCGCGGGCGGCAAAATGGCTGACCAAAGCCGGAAGATCGCCAAGCCTCTCCCGAAGCGGGGGCAGCAGCACCGGAAAAACGGCAAGGCGATACCACAGGTCTTCTCGGAACCGCCGCTCGCGCACCATCGTCGCCAGATCCTGATGCGTCGCAGCGATGATGCGCACATCAACGCAAATCGGCGCCTGCGCGCCTACGCGTTCAAGCTGGCCGTCCTGAAGGATTCGAAGCAGACGAACCTGCGCTGCTGGCGGAAGCTCGCCGATTTCATCAAGAAAAAGCGTCCCGCCGTTGGCCCGCTCAAACCACCCCTTGCGCTGCTCCGTCGCGCCGGTGAACGAACCTTTTTCGTGACCGAACAACTGTGAATCAATGAGTTCCGGCGGAATCGCGCCGCAGTTCACGCGAAGAAACGGCGCTGCGGCCCGTGTCGATCGGGTATGAATCGAGCGCGCGATCACCTCTTTGCCCGTACCGGTTTCGCCAAGAATCAGCACGGGAACATCGGAGCGAGCGACCAGACACATGCGCTCAAACACAGCCCGAAGCCCGCCTTCTGCTCCGATGATCACATCGTTCAAATCCTCTTTGCCAAGCCTGCTGAGCAAACGCTGCTTATCCGCCTCAGCCGCCTCTCGCAATCTCGCCAGCTCACGCAACCGAGCGTCGTTGGCGACAGCGTTTGCAAATGGCTCCAGGAGAATCCGCAGCAGTTGCGCCTTGCGTGCATCAAAACGCACACCCTCACGACTGATAACCGCCACAACACCGACCGCCTCGCCATCGGCACTGAGCGGAGCCAGCAGCACATCAACTCGATCATCAGCAATCGGCACAAGCTCTCGCCATCGCGATTGCCTCCGCTCCCGATATGGCAGGTGCACGATCTCGCCCGATCGGCACCATTGCACGATGCGCCGCATAGCGTGCTGTGACAGCTCCGTGCGAACGACGGGCACCGCCGGCTTGTCGCAACAGCGCCCGATAGCCATGGTGAACAGGAGCCGACGCTCACGCTCCAAACGCAGGAAATGAACCGCTGCCAGGTCAAAGCGGGCAGCCATTGCCGCAGCGATGGCGTCGGCGGCTTCCTCAATCCGCGGATGGCGGCATACCTCACGCCAGACGCTCAGCACGAGCGAGGCGGCAGGCTTATTCGGCAAGGCAGGCTGAAGCATACCGGTATATACAACAGATATTCCTTGGCTACAAACAGAAAATCCGTGGAATACAACAGAATATGGATATCAACCACGATTCCGAGCGTCTGGACGCATGGCATGGCCGTTGCATTGGCAGATGACTGTCCTTGTCTATCACTGTGAGTGCATCGCCCATGAAAACAGCCGCCTCTTCAACTTCATCTTCTCCCGGCCTTGCCCGCCTGATCAGCAGCCTCGATCAACTGGGACCAGCCCCCCACTGGCAGGACATCCATCGCCTGCTGGAAACCACACCGCTTTCGTGGGACGACGTCGCCCCCTACGTGGAGGAAGACGATCGCTCATATCGCCGCTGGTCTGTGCATCGAACCGATGCGTACGAGTTATTGGTCATGACCTGGAAGCCCGGCCAGGAAAGCGCCGCTCACGATCATGCCGGCTCGTATTGTTGCCTGCGAGTGATCAAAGGCCGACTTGTCGAGACGCTTTACGAGCGGGCCAACGACGGCCTGGTTGATCCGCAGCAGAAAACGACCATGAATGTCGGCGAGGTCACGTCCGATCCCGGACGCGTCATCCATTCGCTGCACAACACCGAAAGCGATGAAACCCTTGCCACCGTGCATGTGTACTCGCCGCCGCTGCCTGAATTGCGACGATACGTCATCCGACCCCCAGCAGCACGGAAGCTTGATATCTTCGAACGAACGCCTGTGCCGAACGCCCAGACGGTTCTGATCGCAGGCGGCGGGTTCTGCGGCACGATGGTCGCAGCCAACCTGATGCGGCTTGGCAGTCAGCGCAAACATCCGCTTCACATCATCATCGTCGACAAACAGGCAACCTTCGGCGAAGGTGCCGCATACCGCACCAGCGATGCACGGCATCTGCTCAACGTCCCCGCAGGCCGCATGAGTGCATGGCCAGATCGGCCGGACGATTTCTTTCTCTGGGCACAACAGCGCGATCCGGCTGTCGCTCCATACGACTTCCTCCCCCGCCGACTCTACGGCCAGTACGTTCGCGATATTTTTCTGACAGAAGCTTCCGCAGCAGCAGCATGGATCAGCGCGGAAATCATCAAAGATGAAGTCGTCCACGCCAGCCGGAGCGAAGAAGGCAGCTGGCACGTGGGAACCGCCTCCGGTCGCACACTCAAGGCTGGCGCAATGGTTCTCGCCACTGGACACCGTCCGCCCGAAGATATCACCGCTCACCGCTGGACCGGCCCCCGCAACAGGTACATCGCCGATCCGTGGTCATCGCTGGCGATCACTGCGATCGGTAAGGATGAGCCGGTTCTTGTGCTTGGCACGGGCCTCACCGCGGTGGATGTGATTCTCAGTTTGTCGGATTCACACCGAACTGCGCCGATCATCGCCGTCTCGCGGCGTGGCCTAATGCCGACGATCCACACTCCCTCGCCCGTGCAGCCGCAGAATCTGACAGATGTTGTTAATCATCTGCTGTCGGAAGCTGCAGGACCACTCACCGCCCGCCGCCTGGTCAAACAGGTGCGACAATTGGCTACGCACACAATGAGCCGGGGCGGCGACTGGCGCAGCGTCATCGACGGATTGCGTGCAGCGACGCCCGCACTGTGGCAGGCACTGCCGCCGGCGGAGCGGAAACGGTTTCTCCAGCACGTGCGGCCGTTCTGGGAAATCCATCGTCATCGCATGGCGACAAAGGTCGGCAAGACCGTGCAGGAGATGATCGACCAGGGCAGGCTGAGAATTCTCGCTGGGCATGTGGAGTCGTTTCACGCAACTGACGCAACCGTTCAGGCAAAGATCAGGCCGCGTTTGTCGTCTGATTGTCAGACGCTTGCTGTCGGCGCCGTCATCAACTGTACAGGGCCGGGAATCACAGCCAGCGCTCAGCACGATTCAGTCGTCGGCTCATTGATTCGAGCCGGCGAACTGGTGACGGACGAACTGAACCTGGGCGTCATCACCGGGCCAAACGGCGAGGCTCTGACCTCAAGCGGCCAGTGGAACAGCAGCCTCATCGTCATCGGAACACTGCGCAAGCCCACGCTGTGGGAATCGACAGCCGTACCCGAACTGCGACAACAGGCCCGCGACGCCGCCGAGACAATCCTGACCGCACTGCCCACATTGGCGCCCGCCGCGGAGGCATAGTGAGCCGATCGCCAAACCCAATGAAAATTCATTCAACATGCTTGACGGAAAGATAGTCGCTACGTGCAACGCACCTACGCGCCCTACCCAATCTGCTCCGCCAGCGCGATGATGATGCCTTCAGGGCCGCGGATGTAGGCGAGCCGGTAGGCGTCCTCGTACTGCATTTGACCGATAAGCTCGGCGTGATGCGGAGCGGCGCACAGACGTGCGATGACATCATCGATGTCATCGACAGTGAACATGATGCGACGAATGCCCAGCGCATTGATCGGCGCATCGACCGGGCCGAACCTGATCGCGTCCGGCGTGTGAAACTTATCCAGCTCGATTTTCTGCCCATCAGGCGTGCGCAACGTTACAAGCGTGGCTCGGACGTTGTGCGGCGTCAGGCCGATCAGTTGCGCAACCAATGGCCCCTCGACTGTCGTCTCGCCTTCAAGCGTGAGGCCTAACTCAATGAAGAAGGCCTTCACCGCTTCGAGATCGTCGACAACGATCAGGACGTTGTCCAATCGTTTCAGCGCCATTGCACGTCATCCATCCCCCGCGCCATATCGCTGGCTTCGCTACTTTCGTGCTGTTGCCGGGGCTGATAATTGGGGCATTGCGTTTCTTCCTGCCGCATCGTCATCATCGCGTTTGTTCGCACCGCCTTCGTAGACCAGTTGGGAAGCGCGGTGGAGGCTTTCAAAGGTGCCGGCGTCGGTCCACCAGCCGTCGAGGATGCTGTAGGTCAGGTCGCCGCGGCGGAGGTATTCGTTGTTGACGTCAGTGATCTCCAGTTCGCCGCGCGCAGAAGGCTCCAGCGTTTTGGCAATCGCGAAGACATCGTTGTCGAACATGTAAATGCCGGTGACCGCGTAATTGCTGGGCGGATCCTTGGGCTTTTCGATGATCTGCACGATGCGTCCGTCTTCGATCTTCGCCACGCCGAACCGTTGCGGATCGTCCACTTCCTTGAGCAGTATCTTCGCACCGGTGCGCTGCGTGAAGAACTCACCCGCTGCCTTGCAGATGTTCTTTTCAATGATGTTGTCGCCCAGCACGACGCATACTTTCTCGCCGTCGGCGAAATCCTCACCCAGTTTCAGCGCATCGGCGATGCCGCCTTCACCTTCCTGATAGGCATACTCAAGATGCTTGATGCCCAGATGCTTGCCGTTCTTGAGCAGCTTGAGAAAGTCGCCTGCATGTTCGCCGCCAGTCACGATCAGAATCTCGCAGATACCCGCGTTGAGCAGCGTTTCGATCGGGTAGTAGATCATCGGCCGATCGTACACCGGCAGCAGGTGCTTGTTCGTCACCAGTGTCAGCGGCCGCAGTCGCGTGCCAAGTCCGCCCGCAAGAATGATGCCTTTCATATCCGTACTCCTGTCCAGCGTTGCCGAAGCCGACTCTACAAGCCTTCTCCATCGTGACCAATTGGTTCCAAGCGCTGCATTCCTGCGTGGCAGGCCAGCGTCAAATTACTCAGCCTTGATCGGGGTTCATCGCTGCCTGCGCTGACTGCATGCGCTGCCGCAGTTCATCAAGTCGCTCGCGCTGCTTCTGATTGACCTGCGCCTGCGTACGCCACCGTTCCTCAATTTCGTTGATCAGACGCATCGCTTTGTCAACGCGACCGCTGGTGAGATACAGCTCGATCATGTTGAACGTGATGGCGGTATCGCCCGGCCGCAACGACATCGCCTGCGCAAACACCTGCTCCGCAGCGTCAAAATCTCCGATGCCCATCAACACAACGCCGTGCGTGTCAAGCAGGTCTGCCACATTCGGACGCAGTTCGACTGCTTTCTGGATATGCGGCAGCGCTTCATCCGGCCGCTTCTGCAGGGTGGCCAGCACATAGGCAAGATTGTTCAACGCAACGGCGTTCTCCGGCTCCAGTTCAAGAGCCTGCCGGTACAGCGCCTCAGCCGCATCGCCATCGCCGCGAGCCTCGGCCACCGCGCCGCGCGTCAGGAGCGCTGAAACAGCAAACTGCGGATTGTTCGCGAGCTTTGCTGCAAGCGATTCGGCGCGATCGAGATATTCCTCGTTTGCGGTCCGCTGCCCGAACGCTGTCCATTGACCAGCCAGCGCAAGTATCTCACTTGCATCAGTCACGCCGCTGTCGAGCAGCACCAACGCATCGTACAGCCGATCGTCGGTGAAGTTCGACAGCACCGAAAGCCACAACTGCCGCCATTTGGCGTTCTCATTGAGCAGCGGCGCGATCAGCGAAATGGCCTGATCGTACTGCCCCGCAGCAGTCAACGCTCGAATGTAAAGCGCAAAGCGATCGGGCGCACGGTCACGATCGCTCACCACTTGCTGCTGATGCGGCTGCAGTTGCGCAACTGCATCGCGAGGACGCAACTGCTCAAGCAGAATGAATGCGATCATGGTGTCGGCAGCCATCGGATCGGCCAACGCCCGACGACGCCATTCCTGTGCCTCCACCAGCGCCTCGTTCCAGCGCCTGGCGTCGACCAGAAGCTGCGTGGCCCATTGGGCCGGCTCAGGCTGGCCAGGCAGCCGGGAAATCGCGCGGCGGGCGAGCGTGATGGCTTCATTCAACTTGCCTGCCTCAACGTGCAGCGAAATGGCCAGAAGCCAGCACGGCAGAAAACCGCCATGCGCTTCAACCAACTGACGAGCCTCCGCCAGGTTCGATGCTGTCGGCGTCGTTTTGCCGTTGTGTACCGGCACCTTTTCCAGCAGCGACAACGCCGCCAGCAGCGAATCGTTCTCCGCACCCAGTTCACGCAAAAGCTCGATCGCTTCCTTGCGATCCGCTCCCGGCGCGCTGAGGTTCGCGATCGCCAGCGTGGCGCGCAGGCTTGCGTGTTCCGGATCAAGTTTCAGGCCGGCCATCGCCTGCTCGCGCGCAGCTGACTGATCCTGCACCGAGATGTAATGCCGCGCCAGTTCGTTTCGCGCATCCGGCGAATTGGGATCAAGTTCAACTGCCCGCCGGAGCCACTGGCCTGCATGATCCACACGGCCGTGCCGCTGATAGAACGAGCCAAGCATCAGAGCCTGACGCGCCATGTTGCCGTCGGCCGGTACACGACGAAGCAACTCCAGTCCATGATCAAACCGGCCCGTTGCGGCGTAAAACTCCGCAGCTTCGCGGAGCACGATCGGATCGGGATCAGGCTCCGCCAATAAGCGCGCATAGATTTCTTCCGCAGCATCGCGCCTGCCGGCTCGATAGTTCATCGCCGCAAGCACCAGTTGATCTGCTACGGAAGATGATTCATTCACGATCGCCGCTGCGCGCACAAGCGCAGCTTCAAAGTCGCCCTGGGCGCGAAGCAGCCGCAGTTCGGTCGGCTTGAGCTGCGGGTTGATCGCGCTGAGCTGGGCCAGATGCTGCAGATGCCGGGCAGCGCGATCGAAATCGCCCCGCCGCTGCAGCAGGCTCACCAGCCGCACCACCAGGCTCGGTTCGCCCGGATACATCAACACCGCACGCTCCAACGCATCAGTCGCCCGATTGAGATTCGGATGCGGTCCCATCATCGACGCTTCCGCCAGCAGCGACAGCGCCGCAAGCGAGTTGGGCGACTCGTCAAGCACGCTGCTGATCTGAACGATCGCGCGGGCAAGCTTTGATTCGTCGTCTCCGTGATGACGAAGCAGAAAATTGGCTTCAGCCAGCCGCACTTGCTGCGAATGCTCGCCGAGCGTTCGCTTCATTCCAGACATCGTCAGCGCCATGAGCCTGGCGTCGTCCCACGCTGCCGGCAGAGAGAGCACAAACTGCTGCACCTGCACCGAATCGGGATAATCAGCGACAACCTGCGCCAGCGCTTCCATCGCCTGGGGATGATTCATCTCGATGAGGTACGCGCATCGTGCGCATCGCGCCATGCGCAATCGCGCTTCGTCCAGTGAAGCCGCATTCATCGCTTCGTCAATGAGCGTTAAGCCTTCAGCATGCTTTCCTTCTGCCGCCAGCCGCTCTGCTATGGCAAATGCGACCGGTACGGTCAGACCCGCAACCTCCCTCGCGTGGGACAACAGAACCTGATCGGCGCCCAACTGGTACTTGCGGCTGACGTTGGCCAGCGCCAGCAGAACATCAGGATTCGGCGCTGAATCAGCTGCGCGCTGTTCAATAAACTCAAGCGCGTGATCGCGCCGGCCGGCGTGAACCAACGCTTCAACCAGTCGCGTCGCTGCCTCAGCGTGGTTTGGCAATTGCCGACAGACTTCATCGAGCATGTTGATCAATTCAGGCAATATGCTGCGATCAGCGCCGATGATCTGATCGGCTACGCCTGCATCAAACAGCGACAGATACGCACGTGCAAACAACAGAAACGGCGCTACGCGATCCTTCGGCGCCTGAGTGAACACAGCGCGGCTGACTCGAAACGCTTCATCAGCCCGGCCCACTATCAAAAGCGACTCGGCATAGGCGATGCCCGCAGCCATCCAGTTCGGTTCAAGCGTGTACGCCTCGTGAAACGACGCGACCGCCTGGGCGTGCTCGCCGACTTTCATGCATGCATCGCCCATCAGAAAATGCAGCACTGCATCCTGCGGCGCCAGCGACAGCGCGTTCCGCAACGCCTGCAGCGTAGCTTGCCAGTCGGCTTTGTCGGTCTCAAGCGCGGTGGCCAGTGCAGCGGCCCATGCGCGATCGTCATCACGCTCCTTGTCGAGCGTTGAAGCGTGCAGCAACGGTTTGAGCGCTTCACGGGCTTTGTCCAGTTGATTGGCCGAAATCAGAATCGTCACCTTGAGCTGCTGCAGTCCCGGGCTGAGCGATGCGAACTCCTGTTCAATGCGCTGCAGCTCGGCCAGGGCGCTGTCGATCTGATTGGCGTGCCATAGCCGCCGCAGACTCACTTCTCGAACCCATGCCTCAGTTGGTCGCGCACGCTGTGTCCGAGCGACCAACTGATCCGCCTCGCTGCGCATTTCGAGCATGTCGAGCAGCGCAACGGCGCGGTCGAGCACTTCCTGTTCGTCTGCGCCAAGCCGTCCGACCGCCTCGAGTTCAATTCTCGCTTCGTCGAGACGGTTCATCTCAATCAGCAATCCAGCCGCCAGCAGGTGATACCTGCCGTCGCCTGACCATTGCTGCGCCCACTGGCGACACGTGGCGACAAGCTGGTCGTTGGACAAGCCGCGGTCGCGTTGCAGCCGCAGCCACAATCGTCGCCACCGCAGGTTTTCCGGATCAAGCTCCAGCAATCGATCGGCTACGGCAATCGCAGCGTCAAACCGCCGCTCCAGGTACAGCACCTCGGTCTTGGCTGCCAGCGCATCAATCGCATCGGGTCTGATCGCCAGCAGTTCGTCAGCGGTCTGCATCAACTCCAGACGCATGCCGAGTTGGCCGTAGATGCGCAGCAGCCGATTGAGAATTTCTTCACGTTGCGCCTGACGATTTTCGATCGACTCATCGGTTTCCAGCAGACGCAGGCCGTGCGTGGTATACAGATCCATCGCTTCAAAGAGATGGCGGCTGTTGGGCATCGGCTGGCGCGACCTCGCCTCGGCAAACACTAAATTGACTTCGAGATCGGACTTCTCGTAGCTGAAGAACTCGCTGAGCTTGCGCAGCGCTCCGTCAATATCGCCAGCCTCATATGCCGCCAGGCCTTCAGCACGAGCCTCGGCAATCAATCGCCGCTGATTCATCTGGCGGATTGTGGTGAACGCGTAGATCGAGAACGCGGCAATCAGCACAAGAATCAGCAGAACAAACAGACGCCGCTTTCCCCGTCTACTTAGATGCACGAGTTGGCCTCCGCAGTAAAACCATTTGAGCCGTTTTGAAAAGGATCATCAGATCAAGCCAGAAGTTGGCTCGCTGAACGTACTGGATGTCGTACTTGATCCATTCCTGGAAGTCTTCGCCGGGTTCGCGCGTGCGATAGAGTTGCCAAAGCCCGGTGATGCCGGGGCGTACGCTCAGCCGCAGATCACGCCATGCCGGGCAATATTGATTCTCATCATCCGGGCTGGGACGCGGCCCGACGAGACTCATATTGCCGATCAGCACGTTCCAGAACTGCGGCAGTTCATCCAGATTCGTCCGCCGCAGAATGCGACCGACACGCGTCACGCGCGGATCATCGGGAATGTACACCTGCGGCCCGTCATTGGCCTTGGGCAGAGTCTTGGCGATTTTGTCCGCATTGCGGAACATCGTCCGGAACTTCCAGCACCGAAACAGCCGCCCGCCTCGCCCCTGACGAACATGGCCGAAGAAAATCGGCCTTCCGTCTTCAATCAAAATGCAAAGGCTGATGATGGCCATGACCGGCAGCAGAACGATCAGCGCGAGAAAGCTCGCAACCAGATCGATCGCCCGCTTGCACGCCTGATAGGTCATGCCCGGAGCCGGCGCTTCTTCAAGAACAGGAATATCCGCCAGCTCGACTTCCGCAATGTCTTTCAGCGATGTTACGCGGCGATTTTCTGAATCCGGCAGCGTGCGATCCTCCAGCCACGCCGGTCCAACCAGACACGGCCGCTCGCCGTCCACCGCGCCGCGGCCAAGCCACAGCGGACCAACCAGAACAACGCCGCCGGCAATCGACTCTCCCGCTGCATGCCAGACGCCCGGCTCAATTTCCTCCAGCCCGGAGATCACCTGATCAGGCCGGCTCCATCGCACAACAAGCTGATCGATCATGCGGCTTTCTTGCACCGGATCGCCTTCCAGAAACGTTGTGCCGACGCATTTGAGATGGTCCACGCGCGTCCACGGCACACTGCGCCGAACGCGATCCCATCCGTCACGCCGATTGGGAGCATGCATCCAGAGCCGCGCCAGTCTCGCGCTGCGGGTCAGCATGACGCGCGACGATCCTTTGATATGCGGTCGGTAACGGCGTTGAATGCAGCGCACGAAGCCGCGGTCATCGGTGATGACGTGCTCGGAATAGTCGTGCTCGCCTTCATCGATCAGGCGCAGTCGCGTCACCGCGGCGTTGTGCCACATGAGCCGCTCGCTGAACTGCGCAAGGTTGAACAGCACCAGTTGATCCGGTTCGATAAGCAGAAAGAGCTCCGCGCCTTTCTGCAATGGATGTCGCTGCCCGCGCCGAACGCACTGCACACCGCGCGATCGCCAGTACGCATCGTGCAGTTGTCGCGGCGCAAGTCCCCATACCGTAGGCGAACGCCGCGATGGTGCGGCTGGTGTTGGCGGTGCAAGTTGCTCAAGCCCGTGCGGCATAGCGTAGCGTGAAGAACTTCAGAAACATCTGTCAGGTTCGAGGACGTGACGCGTTCTGCATGGCCCGCATCAGCGCATTGCGCTCGCCAGGCGTGACGGTCACAATGGCCTTGCCGTCGCCGTCCTGACGCCCCATGCGGTTTTCCTCAGCGGCAGCCAGCGACGCTTCCGAAACATAGCGATTGCAATCCGATCGGACCGCACAATTGAGTATGACGCCCACGCACGGCGTGCCAACCAACTGCAATCGCGAGACACAATCTTCAAGACGTGTGCGAGAGCGGCCGCGCCGCACCGAAAGCACAACACCGTCAGCCACCGCACTGACGGGCGTGCTTTCCAGCGAGCCCAGCAGCGGGCCGGTGTCAATGAGAATGATGTCGTACTGGCCTCGCACCTGATCCAGCAAGGCGTCCAGATCCGAGCGGCGGATGTTCTCCGGGCCGAATCGCGGGTCAACGCCAACGGGAATCGCGCTAAGGTGCTCCACCGGAAGGCGGTTGATCGAACCGTTAAGTTCGCGCGCCATCAGCGCTTCTTTCAATCCCTCCCGGCCGATCAGGCCAAGCTGGCGCGTGAGGCTGCGGCCAACCATGTCGCAATCGATCACGAGCGTGTTGTAACCGGCAGCGGCATACGACCAGCCCAGGGCCATCACGATGCTCGTCTTGCCGTCGCCCTGGAAGGGGCTGCTGACAGCAAGCACGTATCCTTCATGCGGTTCGCGCATGGCTTCAATCTGATTGCGAATCTGGTGGACGCAATGCGAAGCAACATCGCTGCTTTCCGGATCGCTGAAGCTCGCCCCGAGATCGGGAAGCACGCCCAGGCACGCCGGAATGCGAGAACCGACCAAGCCGTGAAGCTGGCTCGCGCCGAAAGCGCGGCGATCCAAAGTGCCCAGCATGAAGAACAACCCGAAACTTCCAACCAGCCCCAGACCAGCGCCCAAGATGGCACGCTTTCGCCGCGCATCCTCTGCCGGCTCATCGTTGAACAGACCTTCCTGTTCCACGGTAATGAAGCTGGACAGCGAATCTTTTTCGACCTCAATGCTGTCGATGCGGCTGTTGATGCGTTCCAGCTCGTGCAACACCTGATCTTCGCGGTACGCCAGTTGTTCCCACGTCTGCACGTCGTCGGTCAACTGCGCCTGCATGCGCTTCAGGTCAGCAAGACGGGCTTCCAGCCGCCCGACCTCGGCTCGAACTTCATCAATGGTAAGCCCCTGATAGGCGGTGCCCTGGGTCAGCACAGTGTCCGGCCCCAGGACGCTCCACTGCTCAAATGCTTCATTGAGCGCCTGCTGGTACACGCGCTCGGCGTTCTCTGCGTCTCGACGCGCCGATTCATAGCTCGCCGTACCGGGAAGGAATCGCTGTTCCACGGCAAGAAAGCGGTTTCGCGCCTCATCGCGAAGCCGCTTCAGGTCAGGCAACTGAGGATTGATCGCAGCAAGTTGATCCAGCCGCGGCAGGCTCTCTTGTGCAACCTGCTCGTTCTCAGATGCGGCTGAGCGCATCTCCAATCGCTCCAGCGACAGCTTGCCTACGGAGATTTGACTCTCGAGCGACGCAATCTGGCTGTAGACGCTGCTCTGCAGATCGTGCAGATTGCTGATTTTGTATTTCTCGATGATCTTCCGGCGATCGGCTGCGATGCTCTGCATTTCCCGTTCAAAGGCAGCCTTTCGATCGTGAAGCGTAGTCAGCGTTCCGCTGAGGTCATTGCCGCCGTACTGACCATGGATTTCCATGTATGCCTTGATGATGGCATTGAGGGCGATTTGGGCGACCTTGGGGTCTTCGTGCTCAAAGGCGATTTCCACAATGTGGCTGTCGCGTTGATGTCCGATGAGCAGGCCTTCCTTCAGCTTTTTGGCGGCATTGGGCTTTTGCGCCAGCGGCAGAGCAGCCAGCGCCGGGTCGCGCAGCGCCTGTTCCAGCACGCGAGCGGTGGTCATCAGGCGAATCTGCGTGGCGACAAACTGCGGGTAGTGATCCTTGCGGTGCTCCGGAGCCGGACTCAGCACGATCGGCGTCTGTGGCGAAATGCGAATCGCGCCAACGCTCTGGTACATCGGCTTAGCGGATTTGAAGCCCAACAGGCCCAGCGTCGCGCTGAGCAAAATGCCAAGCAGAATAGCCCAATGCCAGCGACCGCGCATACGGTCGTCGATGACCGTCCACAGCGAATCGCCCCGGACATCACCCTCGGTGGGCAGACCGAAACCGCCGGGCATGTGCGGCGCAATACCCATGGCGGCGTAATTCGGCCCTGGCGAAGTCATGCCAAGTTGACCTTGCTTGCGATCACGTCTCATGGGAAGCTCCTTGACCAACTCCCAGAGCGTCAAACATCACGTCCATACCTCCCAGCAGCTCATTGGCCGCTTCGACAGCACTATGCACCGGCACCGAGGCCGCTGTGATAACCTGAAGCTGCGCCACACCTTGCACCGAGACCGCCAATCGCTCGGACTGTCGATTGATATCGTCAATTTGGCGCGTCACCGTGCCATCTGGCAGGATGAATGCGTTGAAAATACGAATCGTGTTCTCACGCCCCCCCTCACCGATTCGCTGAAACATGTACTGCCGGACCGGTAATACGACGCCGTTGACCGTAAGTTCGATATCAACTTTATCGGGCACGTTCAACGGCAACCATCCAGAAGCAGGGTAACAGATCGGCGGATAATGGCCGATCATGTCGCGTGCGTCGCTGCAATGCACCACCAGCACATGCAGTCCTGCATCGCCGGGACTTTGATACCAGCGGCTGAAGATGGCGTTGGGCCGCAGAAGCTGCTGCGCTTCTCGGGTGACTTCCCGATCTTCACCGACCCAACGACCGATAAAGTACGGCACAGCATTCAGCGCCGCTGCCACTTCAGCTTTCCGGCGTTCGCTGTCGGGGGTAAATGTCGTTCGATTCGGCAGCGCAGCGGACAAGCCCAGCAGCACAAGCACCGTCAGCCACGGTGCAGTGACAAGCAGGCGATTGAGCATGATGCGCTTTGGTGTCATTGACTTGCCAATCTGAACTGCGTGACCGGGAATTCCAGCCAACGAACCATCTGCAGAACCGCCCAGAGCATGATTCCCGCGACCGGAAGCATGATCCATCCGGCCCAATCATGAAACTGCTGAGCCACCTCAACATTGCCGTAGCCGAATATCAAACTTGTCGGCACAAGCCGCAGCACGTTGCACACCATCGCGATGGCGGGGCTGAGGATCAGCAGCAGCGCCCGCGTTCCGGGCTTCAGCGCTGTGCCGAACGCGAAGAAATACACCACAAGCGTCAAGGCAAAGACCATGCGCATGCCGTTGCAGGCTTCGCCGACAGCGACCTGTTCTCCGTTGATGATCAGCACGTTGCCGCTTTTGATGGCGATGACGCCGATGAACTCGAGCATCGAATGCGTGACGGTGGTCGCCAACTCCTGCAATGGGTACGCGATGCGGTGGCGGATTTCTCCGGGCACAGGCAGCATGAACGCCAGCACCGCAAAAACTGGTGCGAGCAACTGCACTGGCGCCATCCCAGTCATGGACAGCAGCACGCCCAGCACCGACACCACCGCCCCGGCGTGCCAAGCGATCTGAACGCCGTTTTCAAACCCCCACCAACTCACAATCCAGCCCCCCGCCGCAACCAGCAACCCTACGAAGCTGGGCTGCACCATGACATACCGCAACCGGCTCCGCCTCAGCCATAGCAGCCACATCGCCACAATCGGCGCAAGAAAAATGTGCGATTGCTCGCTGTCACGCAGCCCGATGGCCACGATGTCAAGCAGCGGCTGCCGATGTAACCACAACGCGATACCCAGCAGCAACGCAAGCTGCACATAGTCACGGATACGCCAAGCTCTTCGAGGTCGCAACTGCATCTGTCAACCGATCTGCCTGCTCGATCTTTCGTTTCGTTCAGTCTGAGGTCTTGTTCTGATCCTTCCCTGAATCACTCAACTCAATCGCTTCCTACCACGCCTGCGCATGACCGTTGCCGGCGCGCTGCGGCTTGTTGACGATCGCACTTGCTGCACGCAGCGTGGGTTTGCTGACAAACGACTGCACAACCCTTGCCCGCGGCTCAACCACTGCCAGCGGTCCGACAACGCTTCGACTGACAATCGCCCCACCCCCGATCGTGGCTCCCCAGAGCACCACGCTGTCATGCACCACCGCGCCGTCTTCAATGACTGCGCCGGGTTCGATTATGCAGCAGCCGTCCAGTACGGCCGAGCCAGAGATGGATGCCCGGTCAGACGCTCGAATGTTCGTTCGGTTCCCCGATCCGTCAGCCAGGCTCTTGCGCACCGTGGCCAGATAGGATTCAAGGTTGTACAGCCGCCACGCTGCGTCGTCCAGCTTCGCGGTAACGACCTTTTCCCCCGCTGCGCTGAGTTCGGGGAGAAATTGCTCTTTCATGTCGAAATAGCCAATGGACGGGATGATGTCGATGGCTCTGCGCGAGAAGGCGTATACACCGCCCGGCTCATCCTTGCCCACGACGCCGACCACGCCGGCGATGTCGTTTCCCGCTTCGCCATCAATCACCTCAAGCAGCGGCGTCAACGATGCAGGCGGCAGCCGCTTGCCCTCGCAGACCAACACCATGGCGTCATCGGGAAGTTCCGAAGTCACATCGCGCAGAATGCCGCCCGCTCCGCGCCACGACGCCGGTTCCGCAATGATCCGCAGCACCGGACAGCCCTCGCCGCCTCGTCGATACGCGCCAGCGATCGCGCTGACCGCATCGACATCCGCTGCGGTGTTCACCACCACACGCACTTCAAGAAGGTCCGGCACCTTCGCCAACTCGCACATCCACGCATCCAGCAGCGTTCCCTGCGCTCCCACGGGCAGGCAGAGCACATGAACGTCAATCGCCTCCCGCAGCGGCGATGGTCGAATACGTCCCGCCAGGATCACAGCGGCCATTGGTCGTTTGCAGCCGACTCCACTCACGTGCATTGTCCTTTCAATCCCTGCTCCTGCTCCGCGATACGCAATACGCGATACAGACTCGATTCAACCGTTTCGTGTTTCCCACGGGAATCCGTCAACGCTGTCCCACGGCCGCCGATATTCGTCAGGCTGCTGCGGGTTGTAGGCGTGCGTGACGTAATACAGCAACCCTGCAGGTGTAGGACCAACGCACGCAGCGCCATGCCACAGCGGGGGCGGGATGATCAACACGCCCGGCCGCTTTTCGCCGGTAACAATCATCCACGCTGCACCGTCCGATTCTCGATACACGCCTGCTTTGATGTGCCCGACAAGGCACATCCAGAAATCAGTCTGCTTGTCATGTCGATGCCATGCTTTCACCACATTGGGGTACTGCATGGAGAAATTGATCTGCCCCTGCGCTCCAAGGACGCCGTTGAGCATGTTCATCAGCGACCAGCCACGGTCGTCGGTGTACGGCGTGACGGGCACAAACACCGGCTCAAGGCGCGATAATGCCGCTTCATGCGCTTCAGCCCACGACAAGCCGGTCAAAACTGCGGGCGATTGCACACGCACCGGCGAAGCTGATTGAGAACTGAGCGATATGGCGGGAGGAGAAGTGGACGACATGGATTGACTCGCGCAGATTGATGAACTTCCCGGACGTAACGACACGTCACAGCCGGGGTCGAAACGGATCAACGGCACGGGCGTCAAGGCCCTGCCGGGCGGAGAGCCTCACAAATCTTTCATCGGTCTGCCAGATCAGACACCGAAGCCCGTCCGCCACAAAACCTTTAGAGCTGGTGCAGTTGAAGCGACATGCCTGCACGTGGGTTCGAGGAGTGTTCGACGGACGCTCGCAGCCCCACCGCCGCAGTTGTAATTGTACCTTGTAGAAAGTTAGCGTCCACAACAACAATTTCACATCTTTGGCCTCTCTTATTCCATCAGTCATCCATCGTTATCGAACGAAAGCAAACGCTCTCAGATGGCAAATCAAGGGTAAATCATCGGTCCGCAGCCGCTTCGCCGCAGCAACTGGGCAATGCGCCGGAATCGGCAGCGTCACCGGCAGCGGCGATGCCTTGTATTGTCCCGTTTCCCGCTTCCGATCATCCTCGGAATCGGCCCTATAATCCCCGCCACGTTCGTGAGCAGACTGACTGGCTGGCTGCATCAAGTTTTTGGCTGTTCGGGGAAATACCGAACGTGCACGGGCGTTGGTGCATAAGGTCCGTTTCCCTGTTGACCGGTCGTCAAAGGCCAGCAGTTCACGATTGCGGATCCTCGCTGTGAACCGTCCATGACCGATCGGTGAGCTTTGCTGGAAGCTGATTCGGACCTTGTTTCAGCCCAACCGCCTTCGTTTCAGACCCGTACAGACCTCGTTTCACCCATGCCGCAATCCAACGGTTCGATCCCCGCGCTGCTCGGAACCCTGCTCTCACGAGTCATTGTGCCGCTCTGGGTCCTTGCCGGCGCTGTGCTCAAACTCAGCCACGGCGAGCCGGACAACCTGCCCAAAGGCATCTGGCAACCCGCGTATCAGGCCGGACTCGATCTCGACTGGCTTTTGGCAACGCTGATATCGCTTGAGTTCATGCTTGTTGCGGTGATGGTGTTCATCGCCCGGCTGGCAAGGCCCGCAGCGGTGTTCACTCTCAGCGTCTTTTGCCTTGTGCTGCTGAACGAACTGCGGATCGGCAATTTCACAAGCTGCGGATGCCTTGGCAACGTGCCGATGAAGCCGTGGCAGATGCTCGTCATCGACGGCACGCTGCTGGCTGGCGTGATTGCCTGCTGGATCATGGATCGCCGCCCGCAACTGACGTGGAAATACGGCCCGATAGCTGCCTCCGTTGCAACGCTGGCCTGCGCAACGCTCAGTTTCAGCCTGATTCTGGCTGGTCCTGCAGTATCACCTGTTCCGGACGGCAACGAGGTTGCTGCCAATGATCGCAGCGATGCCACCGAGCATGCAGCGCCACGCGATGAGAACGCAAGCGAAGGCGTTCCGCAGTCGGATACAGGCCCTGAGCCAACCGATACGCCCCCACCCGCTGATGACGCTCAGCCTGCTGCAGCCCGGTCCCGGAATAACGCTGCTGTGCCGCCTGCAACAGCAACTGATCCCCGGCGCAACCCCGCGCCCAGACAGGCTCCGTCCAACTGGTTCCCCGACAACGTCAGCGCATGGGTCGGCAAGCCATGGCGGGAGATTGACCTGTTCCAGTTCATGCCCATCTGGCCCAGCGACATGGATGGTCCGAAACGGTACGTTGTCTTTTACAGCCGCACGTGTGAGCACTGCGAGGAGATGTTCCATTTTGACCTCATTGTGCCGCTGGATGCGCCGGTGACGGCAATCGAGATTCCCACCAGCCGCACGCAGCTCACCGCCAGCAATGCCTGGCCGCTGCCGGAAACCGACTGCGAACTGATGGCTCTGCCGCTGGGCACCACATGGCTGATGACGCCGCCGCTTGCGCTGAGGATCGAAAACGGCATCGTCACATGCGCCACCGAGGGCGACCACAAGAGCTGCCTGGGGCTGGAATGAATGCGTGGATGACTGCGGGAGCCCGTTTGTCTGGTCAGCATCCAAAAATCTATCGCTCCGAACGAAACGTACAGCTGGCGGCACAGGCTTCCTGCCGCATTTGCTTGTCCATGTTTCCTCATCCCCTTCCTTACCGCACACGCCCGAATCGCATCGTCCTGTAGGTCATTGTGATTGCTTACGGGCTTTTTTGTTGGGCGAAACGCGAGCTTGGTGGTAACCTTGAATTGTCATGTTGGGCAAGGTCAAGACCCTTGATGCTCGATTGTTGACGCGACGCTGTGTGGCATGCGGCTATGACGGTGCGCTGCTGCAGGGCGGACAGGCTCGACGCTGTGCTCGCTGCGGCTGCGACCTGCAGAAGCGGCCGGCACGCAGCTACGCCGAAATGGAAGGATTGCTTGGTCATTCGCTTGCTCTTGATGATCAGGAGCAAGCGACCGACGAACCCTCGCCCGAGAGCCTGATTCAACGGTGGCTGGCGTTTTTGTTCATGGCGGTGATCTGCCTGATTGCGATCATCATGCTCGCCACCGCAGCCCTGGCGGAAATCTGAACCGCAAACGGCGCACAAAGCCCATTGGCGTTGCGGTACCGGATCAATTGAACTGCATCTCGCATGTGATCCGGATTGCGTCATCTCTCCGTACTGCCTGTCGATCTGTCCGTGGGCTGCCTGCAGACTAAACCGTCTCTGCCATCGCCCAGCCATCGTCATGGCTGTTCCCGGTTTCGGTTATGAGATGCGAGCAATCGGCAGCGCTGGATGCAAACTGACTCACAAGCCAATGGCCAGAACATCAGCACATCAACATGGCAAACGTCTGTTGAGCGGTTGATCTGCTGATTGTCACGATTTTGCCTTCATGAGCAGTGGTGCGAACCCCAGCCGATTGCGCGCAGCTGTGCTTGCCAGAGCCATCGCTGCACGCCCAGAATCCATTTTGCGTGCTTCGCGGTCCGTTGAGCATTTCTCAGCATACTGGATGCTTGCCATGCGAAACCTGATGCGTGAGCGTGTGCGCCAGGCCCTGAAAACGGCGGATGTCATCGTCAACGGCAATCGGCCGTGGGATATCTACGTCCACGATGATCGGTTGTTTTCGCGGATACTCCGTCAGGGCATGCCCGGCATCTGCGAAAGTTATGTCGATGGCTGGTGGGATTGCCGCGCAATCGATCAGTTCTTTGAGCGCTGCCTGCGCGCTGATCTTCCCAGTCGCCTGGGCATCACTCGAACGTCGCTGACGCGGTGGCTGCAGGAATCGCTGTTCAATCTGCAGCGAAAGCGGCTCGCTTTCCACAACAGCGAGCAGCACTATGACCTCGGCAATGACCTTTTTGCGGCAATGCTCGATCGACGCATGATTTATTCCTGCGGCTACTGGGAATCTGCCTCGACAATCGATCAGGCGCAGGAAGCCAAACTCGAACTGATCTGCCGCAAGCTCGCACTTGAACCCGGGATGCGGGTGCTTGACATCGGCTGCGGCTGGGGCGGCCTTGCGCAGTATGCAGCTGAGCGATTTGGCTGTCACGTCACCGGTATTACCGTTTCAGGCGAGCAGGCTGCGCTTGCGCGCCAGCGATGCAGCGGCTTGCCGGTGAAAATTCTCCTGCAGGATTATCGCGACATCAGCGGCTCATTTGATCGAGTGGTTTCGATCGGCATGTTCGAGCACGTCGGGCCGAAGAATCACCGCACCTTTATGCAAGTCGTGCATCGATGCATCGATCGCGACGGCATGTGCCTGCTTCATTTCTTCGCCACGCAGCGCAGCTGGCCTAATCTGCGCGATACCGAAGTGATCTGGATCGCGCGTCGCATTTTTCCCAATCTTGTCGTGCCTTCGCTCAAACAGGTCGGCCGCGCGATCGACGGACTTTTTGTGCTGGAAGACCTGCACAATATCGGATCGCATTACGATCCCACGCTCCTGGCGTGGTTCACGAACTTCGATCGCTGCTGGCCGCACTTGCGAACCCGGTACGGCCAGCGCTTTTATCGCATCTGGAAACTTTATCTGCTCTCGTGCGCCGGCGCGTTTCGCTCTCGCAAATACCAGGTTTGGCAAATGGTCTTCTCCAAAGCCGGCGTACCGGGCGGGTATCGTCCGGTGCGGCACGATGCCCTGCACATACCGCGTCATGAACTTCAGCTTGACGGTCAACCAAAGTCATCGGCCGCTGCGACATCGTTTGCGCGTCGCCGGGAGCATTTCGTGCAGTTGTAGCGAATGAGCGCATCTGATCGCATGAAACGTGAAGCGCATGGGCCTGCTGCCTGAAGTCAGCTGTCTGAAGTCCGCGGCTGTGATCGGCAATGACTCTGGTTCAATGAATGCGAAAGGTTGTCCAACGTGATCATCGCTGGCGCGATTCTCCTTGCCGTTGCAGCTCTCTGGGGGGCGATATTGGCGACGCTGCATCTCCGAGATAAGCACGTGTCCCTGGCATTGGCGCTGGGGCATGGCATGTTCGCAGCAGCGGGCGTTGCGCTGTTGGTGTGGGCTGCTGCGGTGCGACATAATTTCGGCGGACTGCTCGGAGCCAGCCTTCTCCTGTTTGTGGTCGCTGCAGTAGGCGGCGCCTACATGTTCTATCGTCACGGCATGAACCGGCGCATCCCCCCTGCATCGATCCTCGGTCATGGCGCAATCGCCCTGACAGGCTACATTGTTCTGCTGATTCAGATTCTTGGCTGACAGGTCGGAACGAAGCAGCGCAATGCAGTGCAGCATAGCGTACCGCACCACTGAACAGGCAAAACACACACGTCCTTACTCACGCTTGTCTGAACGAATGCCTGATGCAGCAGCGTTCGATGAGTTGCTTAGGGAGCGCTGTGCATTCAAATATCCCGCAAAACTTCGCTGCGCCCATTGCCTGCCCCCGTGCATATCAATGATCATGAGCAAAGCCAGTTGCACGGACGCGACCTCACTCGATTCTCCGCTGTCGTATGTTGCAGCGGCAGGCATTGCGGCGTGTGACGTCGATGTGGAAGACCATGACCGTCTTCCCACGGATAACATCGACCATGACCACACGACCGCGCCGGCTCTCCGGAGCCAAGGTTTCGACGTCGACGTGCAAACCGCGGCTCTTTGCTTGCCTCCGCGAACGTCGAGTTGCCCGGAAGCGCAGGCAATATGCCCGCAGGTGCAACATGAAGCATGATTGTGATGTCCATCCCCTGCTCACGCATCAAAGACCGCGATGTGCAATGATGCGTTTAGGATGATCCAGACCGATGTGCATCACGCCACATGCACCCATTGCGCGAAATGCGCTCATGGGTGCTTTTTGATTTTTGCCGCTCGCCGATTGTGAGCCGAGCGATGTCCAGACGCTGCGCGCACTCTTATTGGTGCGATCAAGCAAGCACAGCAGGCACTCAGTATCCCATTGGGATGGACGCGATTTCAGATGCAACGGATATGCATTGCGAGCGTAATCGTCCATGCGCCGTCATCGTCGCGTCTCACCGACATGCTTTGCTGTACGAACTGCGCTTCAGGATGGGAAAACGCGCAGCAGGTCCAGGCTCGTGATGATGCCGATGATTTCGTTTCGTTCATCAACAACCACAATGCGATGCACCTGTTCCTCCGCCATGCGCTTCGCGACGGCGTTGACCGGCTCATCCGGTAAGCAGGTGACCGGTTCAACCGACATAAAGTCCTCGACGATTCCAAGATCATCGAATCTGTCAGCACGCCGCTTGGCAAGAGTGGGCAGCAGGTCGTCTGCACCAAGCCCCAGGCCGCCGGTCACGCACCACTGTAAAAGATCGGTTTTCGACACCACCCCCACCAGGCGATCCTGCGCGTTCACCACCGGCACACCTGAAATGTTGTTGTCGGTCAGCACACGGGCCAGCTCACGCGCGGTGGTTGTTGTGTCGACCGTAATCGGATCGGTTGTCATGATGTCACGGGCGAGAATTGTCGATTGGGCGGCATGTGCCATGTGCAGGTTCCTTTCTCTGCAGTACATCGCGACGGTGTAGACGATGGTGTAGAGGAGATCTTTTCGACCACGCTTCCTGTCGCCTGTATGAATTATTAACGCACGCAGCAGCCGCTTCAGCCACCGGGAAAGCACCCCGTCTCATCTCGGCGCAAGCGTTGTCCGATTCAGTCCGAACAAGCCTGGCTAGTCTGTCCTGGAACTGCATTCGGTCTTTATTGGGACCGCATTGGGACTGCACTGAATTGAACGGCCGGACGTTCTGCGGGTACGCTATCGCCACTGCCCATGCCCGACACCGCCGCTGTCAACCTGACGCACCAGACACTGTTTCGCAGCGAATACGAGCAGGAGCTTGAAAGCTGGCTGCGTCGCCGTTTTCGCGCCGTGTGCACGTTCTACATTGTGCTTGGCGCGTTGTTGTTGACGTATCGGCTGCTGGCCATCAGCTTTGGCGATGACGATCAGCGCACCGCAGCGATGATCTTCACGCTGGGCGGGGCTGCCGGTTCGCTTGGTGTGGTGGCGTATTTTCTCTTCGGCCGCCATTGGACCGACGCCACGCGCGAGGAGCTATTGCGCGGCGCGACGCTCATGATTCTCCTGCTGGGCAGCATCTCGCTTCTCAGGAGCGCACTGGTTGAAACGCTCACCGAGCAGGAAAGCGAATTCCTCCTGCCGCTGTTTTTCTGGCACTTTATCGCATGCGTCTTTCTGCCGTGGACGCCGCGCGAATCGCTTCGGCCGATTATCCCCCTGCTGGTGTTGTGGGCGCTGGGTGTGCTATTTGTGGAAAGCGGCGAATTTGCCTGGCGCATGCTGCGCGTCATGCTCTCGCCGATCATTCTCATCCCAGGCCTGGGCATTTGTGCATTGCGCCTGCAGCGCCATAGCGAAAAATTCCGCATTCGCATGGTGGGCAAGCACTTTCTGAGCATGCGGCAGGAAATCGCCAGGGCCCGCAGCATTCATGAAAGCATGTTCCCCGCGCCGCACGACGACGGCTATGTGCGGTTCGATTACACCTACACGCCCATGCGCGAACTTGGCGGCGATTACGTGCATCTCGACATCAGCCCTGAGGGCCTGGTGCATCTCACGTTGATCGACGTGACCGGCCACGGGCTCGCAGCAGCCCTGACGGTCAATCGCCTCTACGGAGAACTGGAGCGTATTCGCGCCGAAATGCCTCATGCCAAGCCGGGCGATGTATTGGCGCTGCTCAATCGCTACATTCACCTGACGCTCGTCAAGCACAATATCTACGCCTCCGCGCTGTGCATGACGCTTGATCCGTATCTGGGCAAGCTGCATTGGGCGAACGCGGGGCACCCGCCAGCGTTTCTACGCGGCGTAAACGGCGTGGTGACGCCGATGCCCGCCACCGCGGTCCTGCTTGGCGCATTGTCGCCGGAGGAATTCACTGCCGAACAGCGAACGATGGAGCTTTCACCGGGCGATGTGCTGGTTTCGTATACCGATGGCGCATTTGAAAGCCGCAACCGCAAGGGCGAAATGCTGGGGCTTGACCGGCTGAATCAGATGATGCGCCTCCAGCCGCCGCCGCGCCACTGGCCGCAATTCATCGCCGCCGCCGTCAACAAGCATTCCGCCGGCCGGCCCGAAGACGATATTCTCATTGCATCACTGACGTATCTCGCGCCCCGCCAGCAGACGACGCATGCACCACGCAGCCTGACGACACGATGACGAAACCACAACCGGCGCAGAAACGGACATGCGGCAGCGCTCGGCATACACATCAACCGGCGGACGGGTCAAGAAGCGAAAATCATCTTCCCTCTTTGAGCCTGCTGAGATGCTCAATACCGGCACTGTGGAAAGTCAGCGCACCGTGCGCGAACTTCCGCCCTGATATTCTGATGATTCATTTCCACCGCTTCACCATATATCGGCATTGCTCCCGAGCAATAATCCCCCTATGAGCGACACCGCACACGACATGCACTTTCTGCGGCTTGCGGCACGGCTGGCCCTGCGTGGACACGGCGGAGCTGAACCGAACCCCATGGTCGGCTGCGTGATCGTTGCGTCCGACGGCAGCATCGCAGGCTGGGGTTATCACCGCGAATGCGGCGGACCGCACGCGGAGATCGTCGCCCTGAGACGAGCCGGTGAAACCGCGCGCGGCGCAACGCTCTACTGCACGCTCGAACCGTGCAACCACACCGGCCGCACCGGTCCGTGCGTCGATGCGATCATCAACGCCAAAATCGCCCGGGTGGTCATTGCGCGGCGAGACCCCAATCCCATCGCTGCGGGCGGCATCGATCGCCTGCGCGCTGCGGGCATTGCTGTTGAAATCAACGACCGATGCGAAGCGGCGGTCATGGTGAGCGATCCGTTCGTGTATCGCGTGCGCACCGGCCTGCCGTGGGTTACCGCCAAATGGGCGCAAACGCTCGACGGCTTTATCGCTACCCGCTGCGGACACAGCAAGTGGATCAGCAGCGAAGCCAGTCGAACATTCGTTCATCAAAAACGCGGCAAGGTCGATGCCATTCTCACCGGCATCGGCACCGTGCTGAGCGATAACCCGTTATTAACCGCGCGCGGCGTACGCATTCGCCGCCCCACCGCAGCACGGCGCGTCATTATCGATCCCCATCTTCGAACGCCGCTTGACTGCGCGCTCGTCAACACGACCGCCACCGCGCCCACAATCATCGCGTGCAGCAATCAGGCGATCGAATGTGAAGCGGAAAAAGCCCGGCAACTCACCTCGCGCGGCGTCGAACTGCTTGCCTCGCCAATGGATGGTGAACAGATGCCGCTTGCGCCCGTGCTGCGTGAACTTGTTGCACGGCACAATGTGGCGACCGTGCTCACCGAAGCCGGCGCAGGCGTGCTCAGTCGTCTGTTTCAGCAGCAATTGGTGAATGAGGCGTGGGTATTCATCGGCCCGATACTGCTGGGTGATTCTCAGGCCATGCCCGCGGTACGAGGCATGACCGTTCACCAGCTCACCGACGGCACGCCGCTGCACCTGCAGCACCTGCGTCGGCGCGGTCACGACATCATCGCGTACTATCGCGTCGGCCGACAACATTACTCATAAGAAAGATGCGTTGTACGTCGGCGTCCGCATCGCCGATTCGCAGAGCTTACCGGCTCGCATTGTCAGCAGGATTCACTCCTGTTCACGCATTTCATATCAACTGTGCTGCCCGCGCCGCATCAGCACACAGCACAAACTCGCCTAAAGCTGTGCGTCGAACGGCATCGCGAATAAATGCCGGCGCCTGATCCTTGTGAATGTAACCGCTTGCGCCTGCGTCAAGACACGCGAGAATGTCATCACCTTTCAGATGGCCGCTGAGCATCAGCACGTGAGTGTCGGGCGATATCTGCGTGATCTCGCGCACCAGCGCAAAGGTGTCGGTGCCGGGCATGTCAAGGTCCATGACCACCACATCAGGCCGCAACGCTTCGACAGCTTCAACCACTCCTTCGCCGCTGAGAAAATGGCTATGCACGCGCATGCCCAACTGCGCGTTCGTGCAGATGGCGGCCAACGCTTCACCCATCAACGGATTGTCATCAACAGTAAGAATGATCAATTGTTCGCTTGTGGACATTGCTTACTCGATTCTGCGTCATGGCAAATCGACAGCGCCCTGGTGATCGCTGTACGCAACTCAATTGGAGTAGGATGCGGCCTCACATACACCACATGCTCAGACGGCGGCGTTTCGGGCGGCTGCGTGAGAATCACGGCGCAGCGCCGCTGATCATGCGCAAATGCAAGGGCCTCGCGCTCCATCGCGCCATCCACAATCCAGAGATGCGCAGCATGCGATGCGACGCCGTTTGTTCCAGCAATAACAACGCCCTCGGCGCGAAGCATCCAATCGATCATGGCTCGCAACCGGGCATTGGAAACATTCACTGACGCAGTGTGAACCGGCGCATCGGCTCGATACTGACGCTCCGCCGCTGCGCTTGCTGCCGGCAGTGTAACGGTAAAGACCGCTCCCTGGCCAGGAGCAGTTTCAAGATCGATCTGGCCTTGCGCCGCCTGAACGATCGACCGCACCAGCGATAGTCCCATGCCGCCGCTGAGCGTCTTCTGCTTGGTGGAGAAAAACGGCTCCATGCAGCGCTGCTTGACTTCGTCAGTCATACCCGGGCCGTTATCAGATACGCTCAACTGCACGAGGGCCTGATTCCCTGCGCTGTCTGCCGCCCCGTCACTGATGCCTGAAGCGATCGGCGCAGCCCGCACGACAACAACGCCGTCATCGCAGCTGCGCATCGCTTCACCGGCGTTTTGCACAAGATTAAAGACCAGCTGCGTAACCTGATGCGGCGCTGCGCGGACGATGCACGGATTGACAAATTCGCCTTCCAAACGAATGCCCCGCGGCAGCACTGCCTTGAGCAGCGGCTGCGCCTCGATCCACCATTGCGCCAGATCGGTCGTGCTGTCGCTCGGCGCAGCAGTCGCGTCCTGCGCCAACAATCGAAGGCTTCGCGCCAGGTTGCGCAGATACGCCAGCGACGCTTCGATGGATGAAATGATCTCCCTGCCATGCTCGGCCTGGACGTCTTTGCGCAAGAGTTCCAGACGCGCCTGAATCGGCAGCATCAGGTTGGTCATGTCATGGCCAAGCCCGGCAGCAAGCGTGCCCATCGCCGCCAGTCGCTCGGTGGCGCGTTGCCGCGCGTGAATCTCCGTCAGTTCTTCGGTTGTGCGACGCACCGCTTCAGCCAGTTGCTCAGCATGTCGGGCCAGTACTTCCTCTGCGTTCTTGCGCTCGGTGATATCAGTGCGGATGGCCACATACCGCTCAGGCCGGCCGTCGGGCTGAAGCGCAGGCACAATGGTGGTATCCACCCAGTAATACGTCCCGTCCTTTCGCCGATTGCGAATCTCGCCACGCCACACGTCGCCGCGCGTGATTGTCCGGTACATCTCCCGCCAGAACGCCCGGGAATGATGGCCGCTGTTGACGATGCGGTGATTCTGTCCGATCAGCTCTTCGCGCGAGTAGCCGCTGATTTCGCAGAACTTGTCATTGACATAGGTGATCGTGCCTTTGACATCGGTAATGGCGACGATCGACGACGCATCGAGCGCGAACTTCTGAAACTGCAGATCAGCCTCGGCACGCTTGCGGTCGGTTATGTCAAGAAAGATATTGATCGCGCCGTGCAGCGTTCCATCTGAATCTCGAATCGGCTCAATGTTGACCAGCACATGTCGCTGCGAACCGTCTTCCCGCTCGATCACTACTTCACAGTCGCGACAGCCCACGCCAGTCTGAATCGCCTTGGCCATGGGCGTCTGATCGTCAGGCAACAGCGAGCCGTCAGGATTGCGCAGCCGCAATGCACCGCGGAACATCAGATCATCATCGCCGATCCCGGGTCTGCAGCCCCAGATCGCTGCCGCCTGCTCGTTCCAGTAGGTGATGCGCCCTGCAGCATCGCATGTGTACATGGCTGCGGGCACAAGACCCACAAGGTGACGATAGCGCTGTTCGCTTGCTCGCAGCGCATCTTCAACCTGCTTGCGTGCGGTGATGTCTTCGACAATGGCGATGAAGTAATCCGGCTCGCCGTACTCCCGCCGCATCAACGACACGGTGAGCTGCACGGATATGATCGAACCATCCTTGCGGAT
>CAZNPU010000008.1:109289-114828 GCA_964575335.1 uncultured Isosphaeraceae bacterium
GCCGCATCAACGACACGGTGAGCTGCACGGATATGATCGAACCATCCTTGCGGATGTAGCGCTTTTCCATCGCGTACATGTCAATTTCACCAGCCAACAGGCGGCGCGATTGCAGCCAGTCGGCATCGACTTCATCGCCGTGCGTGATCTGCATGAACGTCATGTTCAGTAGTTCCTCGCGGCTGTAGCCGGTGATTTCGCAAATGCGATCGTTGACGCGCATCCATCGACCGTCCGGAGCCACATGCGCGATGCCCACAGCAGCGTTCTCAAACGTGCCGCGAAAACGTTCCTCGCTTTGGCGAATGGCCCGTTCGGCCGCAAGCCGCTCGGTTTGATCGAGCATCGCGCCGATCATGCGGCGCGGACGCCCGTGATCGTCGCGACTGACATATCCGCGATCGAGCACTGCTGCATATGAACCATCAGCGCGACGGAAACGATATTCTTCGCGCCAGAACTCGCTGCCATCCTCAATCGTCGCATGAACGCTTGATATCACCCGCTCACGATCATCTGGATGCAGGCGATCGTACCACCAGTCAATGGTTGTGCCGACCAAAGCAGGCTCATAGCCGAGCATTTCTTTAATCGCATGATTCCAGCAAAGCTCATTGGTGCAGAGATCCCAGTCCCACAACACATCGTTCGTGGCGCGATTGACCAGGCGATAGTGCTCCTCGCTGCGCCGCAGCGCCTGTTCAGCCTGCTTGCGCTCGGTGATGTCCTTGATCACGCCAAGCATGCGATGCGGCTCATCGGTACTGGAATCAAGCGACAACGCGCCATGCGTCTCAATCCAGTGAATGCTGCCGTCGGGCCAAATGACCCGGCAATCAAAGTGCCATTCGTCTCTGCGCGCAATGGCATCAGCAAATCGGCGCTGCACGGTCTGACGATCGTCAGGATGCACGTAACTGATGAACGTGTCGTACGTCCAGTTCTCAAATGGCTCGGTCGCTCCAAAGCACCGATCATGGCGGAACGACGTACGCGCTTTGCCGGTGACGAGGTCCAGTTCCCAATCGCCCAGGCGGCCCGCCTCCATCGCGATCTTCAATCGCTCCCGGCTCTCACGCACTGCTCGTTCAGATCGCCGCCGCTCGGTCACATCGCGAAAGATCAGCACGCAACCGATCGGCTCACCGTTGGCAAGCCGGATCGGCGCAGCTGAGTTGTCGATCAGACGCTCGACGCTGTCCTTTGCAACCAACACCGCGTGGTTTGCCTGCTCCACAATCACGTCTTCGCGCAGTACGCGGATCGCAGGATTGCTCATTTCCTGACGGGTCTGTTCATCCACAATGCGAAAGACCCTGTCCAGCGGCTGGCCGATCGCATCCGCAGCGTTCCACCCGGTCAGCGTTTCAGCCACGCTGTTGATCATGGTGATGATGCCGGCTTTGTCGGTGGTGATCACGCCGTCGCCGATGCTCGCCAGCGTGGTGCGCCACAGTTCGTGCTGCTGTGCGATTACCCCTGCGGCCTGGCCCACGCGCCGTGCGCTGAACATCGCCAGGAACACCAACAGCACAATCAGCACAAATGTCAGCGCAGCTGTGCCGAAGCTTGTGTCATAAAGATCGCTGTACTCGCCATAAAGCTGCATCCATCCCAACAGCAGCGGCAGGCCGATCAGGGGGATGATCATGCGGCGAAGGAACATCCCGCCCGGATCATCGCGCCTGAGCATTGCAACAATGCCATATTCAGGCGTCAGCACCATCACCCCTGCTGCAAGCGTCAGCGACATGACCGTACTTTGAAACGCTGAGCCGGTCAGACTGGGAACCGTATAGAGGAAATCCGCACCGTACAGATATCCCAGAAACGGTATGCCGTTGAGCAACAGCGCCAGCAGGCCGGCTATCTGCGCGGCCTGTCGAGATCGCTGGCCTCCGGTCGAGAGGAGCATCGCGCTTCCGATCAGCACGTGCGAGATCGCAGCGATCGGCCCCATGCGTCCGGGTGACGAAGTCGCCCGCTCACCGCGCGGTTCATCAAACAGCAGTGTGTCGATTCCAACATCGATGCCCGTGAGGTGCTGCAGCAGCGTCACCACGCCGATCGCTACAACTGCGACAGCCAGCACGCGCGGCCAGAGTGCTCCCAATCCCTTCCGCGAACGCCCCAACGTCAGGCCGATGATCGCCACACCTTCCAGAATCATCGCCAGAGCGTTGTTGGCTTTCTGCGAAATGCCAGCTCCGATCCAGTCAATAAGCCCAGGCACCTCCAGCGCCCACCCCAGCAAAGTCAAACCGCTTGTCAGCACTACAGCCGCAGCGAAACATGCACTTGTCACTCGAAGCGCATGTGAACTGCGAAGCTCGTGCACCATGTGCGCAGAGCTGCTGTACGCAAGAGCATCGTGGCTGACTTCATACGGCATGAGGCATTCTAATCAAGAGCTGCACGCCTATCATAAGTGCTTGCCAAACAGTTATTTACATTCACAGCTATCAAGACACCATGCTCGTACACATGCCATGCCGGCGCGTTCTCGTGCGTGTTCTCGTCTGCGCCTGGTCAGTTCAAAACGCTACATACTTTTGTTCTTGCAACCCCACTCTTCGCCCCTCAATCCGCTGCGCTGCTAACCTCCTGAATCATTCTTGATGCGTGAGACGCCAGAGCTCATACTTCCGCAGCAGCCGGTCAACAGTGATGAGATGAATGGATTTCACAAAGACGTCTGCTTTCAGGCAACCGGCAGATGCGCCGGCTGAGGCGCGTTGATCGTCAGTGAACTGTCGGCTGTTTTCAAATTTCAAAAGATTCGCTCACGCATCATCATCGTCGTCATCAACAGCAACAACAGTAGTATCATCGCCATCCGCATGCAGCGTCGAATCCGATTCGAGCATTTCGCACGAAGTGATGATGTTGTCTCCATTCACAAGGCGTATCAGCGCCACACCAGCAGGAAACAACTGGACAACACTGCCCCGCTGCCCGGCGTACCGCACCACGTCGCCAGGAGAAATGTCGTTGATCGAACTGATGACCACCAATCCTCTGCGCATGAGATTGCCTGCAGGACACAGTAAATCACCTGCGTAAAAGAGTGTCATTAGGGAATCGAACCTACTCTTTTGTTCCGAGTCCAACAGGGAGATTTCTCAGGCCGTCTTCCTGCTGGATAACCCGCCTGAACACGCACATAAGCCGCAGCCTTGTCTTTCAGAAAACCAGGTGATGTGCCCGATCCGCCGGCTGCAGCTTGTCCGGTTGCGTTATTTCTCTTGTGATCGATTGTGATCGATTTTCAGGTTTGCCGAAAACTGCTGAGAATCATTCCCGGTCGGATTTACCGCGGAGACCACGGAGAGCGCGGAGGAGGATGAGGGGTGCGGTGGTGCGGTGGTGTTTGATGCATCGTGCTGCCGATTACAGCTTGGATGATCCGATCGCCAAGACTGTTAGCGCAGCAATCACCACCAAACCCCATCTCCGCGTGCTCCGCGCACTCCGCGGTGAATCCCTCTCCCGGTCAACTGACCGTGGAGGAGGATGATCGGGCCAGCGGGGTCGCGCGTCATGTGCGATTCATTCCGGCTTCGCATCACGTGGACATGACGTGATTGGCTCATAGTGCTTTCAACCGGAATCGCAGGCAGGGCATACACTACGCCTATGTCAAGCGATCAACTTTTATCCGCTGCGATTCAGACTGTCGCTCACGCCTGCCGGGTGGCGCGTTCGGTGCAGCAGAATCTGGAACATGTGCGTCAGATCACCAAGGACGACCGCAGCCCGGTGACGGTGGCGGATTTCGCGGTGCAGGCCATCGTGGCGATGGGATTGAACGAAGCACTGGGTGAGGTCCTGATCGTCGGCGAGGAGTCGGCAGGCACGTTGCGCAAGCCCGAACAGGCTGCGGTGCGTCAGGCTGTCGTCGAAGCGGTGCGCAGCTACAAGCCCGATGCGACCGAGGACGATGTGCTGGAGGCAATCGATCATTGCGATCACGACGGCACGGCTGAAGCGTACTGGGCGCTTGATCCGATCGACGGCACAAAGGGATTTCTGCGCGGCCAGCAGTATGCCATTGCGCTGGGACGCATTGAGCGGGGCCAGGTTGTGCTGGGCGTGATGGGTTGCCCGAATCTGCCGCTGGCGCAGACTTCACCGCTGGATGTGGCGGATGCTGCCGGCACGCTGTACGCAGCGGTTCGAGGCGGCGGCGCCTGGGAGTACACCGATGCCGAGACGCCGATTGCGCCGCGACAGGTTGCCGCGGCACGAGGCGATGTGGGCCAGCCGATCCGAACGTGCGAATCGGTCGAGGCGTCGCATTCCAAGCAGGACGACACGCATCGCATTCTGGCTGAGCTTGGGCAAACCGGCCCGCCCGTGCGGCTCGACAGCCAGTGCAAGTACGCTGTGGTGGCGCGAGGGCAGGCTGATGCGTACCTGCGCCTGCCCACGGGGAAAAGTTATGTGGAGAAGATCTGGGATCACGCTGCCGGTTCGCTGATTGCAACTGAAGCAGGCGCGATCGTGACGGATATCACAGGCTCGCCTCTGGATTTCACCCATGGCACAAAGCTGGAGCGTAATCGCGGCATCGTGTGCGCCGCGCCGGGTCTTCATCCAAGAATCATCAGCGCCATCGAACGCCTTGGCATAAGCGCACTGGCGTCATGATCTTCGTGAAGCGCCTTGCGCAGGCGCTGCATCGGATGCGAACAAGAGTGCCCGCCATGTACGCTCATCGCGGTAATGTCCAGTTGCATGTTCTGGTTCTGGTGGTCTGGCCGGCGGCATTGGCGGCGTTTGCAGCCGCGACTCTGACGCTGGCGTGGCTGCTTGGCCGCATTGTGTCGGACCGGTATGCGTGGAGCCAGTGGTTGCTGTGGATTCCCACCCCCATTGTGCTTGCTGGGCTTCTGATCGGCCTGCTCGCGGCGTTGCGGCCGAGTCCGCATCGAAACACACGTCGGCGGCGACTGGTGCGATGGTCGATCGCCTTTGTCATTGCACTGATTTACTTTTCCTGCTTTGAGCACCGCATGCTGCGTTGGCCCGCAGCAGCGACCGCAGACAGCCTGCGGCTGGTGCATTGGAACATTACAGATGACAAACGTCCATACGACATCCAGAAGCGCAGCACCGCGCTGATAGCGCTCGATGGCGATATAACGATTGTGACCGGCGTGACGCCCGCGCTGTGGAACGAACAGGCACGCGAAGCTCTGGGCGGCGAAGCAGGCCCGCTGCGATTCGGTTCACTTGGGCTGATCACGCGATTGCCGGTTCTTGCCTTTCGACCGGTGGCGGCAGTTGATCACATCTACATTGCTGTTGCTGAATTGGATGCAACCGCAGTGCTTGGAAAAACGCTGGTGCTTTATCTGGTCGATCTTCCCTCTGAACCGAAGATCCCGCGCTTCGAGCTGGCGCAACGCGTGCACAACATGCTTGAAAATGCCACATTGCCGCCGCCGGACCTGGTGGTTGGCGATCTGAACATCACCCGCAATAGCGCATCGCTTCGTGCGATGTTTCCAGCCATGCGGCACGCCTTTGATGAAGC
>CAZNPU010000009.1:0-219 GCA_964575335.1 uncultured Isosphaeraceae bacterium
ATCGCCATGATCTTTCAGGAGCCGATGACGTCGCTCAATCCAGTCTTCACCATCGGCGAGCAGATCATTGAAGCGGTCATGCTCCATCAGCATGTTAATCGCAGGCAGGCCCGTCAGATCGCGCAGCAGGCTTTGGCTGAAGTGGGCATTGCCAGGCCGGACGAACGGCTGAAGTCGTATCCGCATCAGTTTTCAGGCGGTATGCGGCAGCGCGTGATG
>CAZNPU010000009.1:229-106269 GCA_964575335.1 uncultured Isosphaeraceae bacterium
CCATGGCGCTGGCCTGTCAGCCGAAAGTGTTGCTGGCCGACGAGCCGACCACCGCGCTGGATGTTACCGTTCAGGCGCAGATTCTGGCGCTGCTTCGGCGGCTGCAGAACGAGCGCGGCATGGGCGTGATGCTCATCACGCACGATCTGGGAATCGTGGCGCAGCATGCCGATGTCGTATGCGTGATGTACGGCGGGCGCGTGGTGGAGTACGCAGCGGTGGAAGATCTTTTCAAAAACCCGCTGCATCCATACACGCGCGGCTTGCTGCAATCACGCCCCAGTTTGCGCAAACGCCGCCACCGGCTGGCAACCGTGCAGGAAGTCGTGGGCGATCCGGCAGCGTTCAAAGCGATTGAAGGCGCCAACAGCACAGGCATTCCGTGGTGGCCGGACCACAATGCGATCAGCAGCAATCGCAACGACTATCGTTTGCTTGAAATCAAACCCAATCACTGGGTCGGATGTGTGCTGCGCGAGAGCGATCATGACAGCAAGGCTCTGCGCCGGCCCGACATCAACAGCCGCAGACAGCCGGTAGAATCTCCTTGAGCAAGCAGCCGCTGAGCCGCGCATCGCTCAGCAATGCTTGCTGACTATTTACCAGCAAGGTTCCCAAAGAGGGTTTCCGAAAAAGACTCTCAAAGAAGATTCGCCGACGAAGCTTGCCTGTAAGATCAGGCCCGCACGTGCGCGATTCTGACACGGCGCTGTTTGGATTGCAGTTTCAACAGTCAACGTTCAGCATTTGATTTTCAACTTCAACTTTCAAGTTTTCTCCCATGCCATTGATTGATCCTGGAAAAAAAGCTCCTGCCTTTCGGTTGCCCGATCAGAACGGCACGATGCACGCATTGAAGGACTATGCCGGCTCGCCGGTGGTGCTGTACTTTTATCCCAAGGACGACACCTCCGGCTGCACGGCTGAGGCATGCGCTTTCCGCGACCTGCTGCCCAAGTTCACAAAGAGCAAGGCGGTGGTGCTGGGCGTCAGCCCTGATGACTCCACGCGTCACGCCAAGTTTGCCGCCAAATACAATCTGAACTTCACGCTTCTTGCCGACGTGCCCGGCGATGACGGCACGCCGAAGGTGTGCGATAAATACGGCGTGTGGCAGGAAAAATCGATGTACGGCCGCACCTACATGGGCGTGGTGCGCACGACATATCTGATTGACGCTGACGGCCGCGTCGCCCGACGATGGGACAAGGTAAAGGTGGCCGGTCACGCTGAAGAGGTTCTGGCTGCGGTCGCTGAACTGTGAATGTTGACCTTCGCACACATCAACAGTGAACGCAGCAATCCGGCGCGACGCGCATTGCGCTGATGCCGCCTGCCGCTACACTTTCATGCCTGCTTATTCATTTTCATTATGGCTCTCACCCCCGACAACCTGCCGCTGCTGAGCCGCCTGGCGGCGCTGAATGATCTGGTCCGCTTGCGCATGCTTCGCCTGCTCAAACGCGAGGAGTTGAGCGTCGGTGAACTGGCGCGCGCGCTGCAGTTGCCGCAATCAACGGTCAGTCGGCATCTGAAGCTGCTGCATGATGGCGGCTGGGCGATGAAGCGGACTGAAGGCACCGCTAGTCTTTATCGCGTGGATGAGCATTCGCTTGATCCGGCTTCACGCGATCTGTGGAAGCTGGTGGAGGCTCAGATCGGCTCAACGCCGACGTTCGATGAAGACGATGCCAGAGTGGCTGAAGTGATCGCCGATCGCCGCACCGACAGCCGCGCGTTCTTCGGCCGCGTTGCCGGCGAGTGGGATCACCTGCGCCGGGAGCTCTTTGGCGAAAGGTTTACTGCCGACGCGTTGTTGACGCTGCTGCCGGCTGATTGGGTCGTGGCCGATCTTGGCTGCGGCACCGGCAACGCTTCGGAGTTCATTGCGCCAGTGGTGAAGCGGGTGATTGCTGTTGATCGCGAGCCGGCAATGCTCGAGGCGGCCCGCCAGCATCTCGCTGGCTTTGACAATGTTGAATTTCGCCAGGGCGAGCTGACTGATTTGCCGCTGCAGGATAAGGAAGTGGATGTTGCGATGATCTTTCTTGTGCTGCATCACGTTCCGCAGCCGCAGCAGGCCATGATCGAGGTTGCTCGCGTCGTCAAGCCGGGCGGCATCGTGCTGATTGTGGACATGATGCGGCACGATCGTGAGAGCTATCGGCACACGATGGGCCACCAACATCTTGGATTTGAAGAACGCGATGTCCATGCGTGGGCCAAGTCGGCGCGGCTGGGTGATGTGCGGTTTCGGCGTTTGCGGCCGGATACCGATTCAAAAGGTCCGGGCCTTTTTGCTGCAACAATGCGTAAGTGATTCGCCTGTTGGCAGGCAAAGCGGCAGTATGATGATGTTGTTGCTGATGTGATGAGCGGAGCTGTGACGTTTGCCGTATAGACACACCGTTGCAGCATGCCTATGGATTGGATGCGTCGGGTTGCACCGGCCCGGCCAGGCTCGGCGTTGGCTCGCATGAATGCAGCAGGCTCCAATGCTGTTTGGATTCGCCGCACCGGTTCCGCGTTGCCGTGGTTGGTTGCGCTGCTTGCCGTGCTCGTTGCGATTGCCGTGTGGTTCGGGTTGATTGGCCCAACGCCTGCGCCGCCGCCTCGCGCGATCACGCCCCGCGGCGATCTTGCTGCAGATGAGCAGGCAACCATCGCGCTGTTTCAGGCTGTCAGTCCGTCGGTGGTCTATATCAACACCAGAGCGGAGCGCATCAATCCCTGGACGCGCAGCGTTGCTGAAGTGCTGCGCGGCACCGGCTCGGGATTTATGTGGGATGAGGCGGGGCACATCGTGACCAATTATCACGTGCTTGCGGGAGCAAGCTCTGCTGAAGTTGTGCTCAGCGATCACTCCGCATACATGGCCGAACTGGTCGGCGTATCGCCTGATCACGATCTGGCGGTCTTGCGCATCCGCGCGCCGCGTCAGAAGATTCGGCCGGTGATGATTGGCACCAGCCGCGATCTGCAGGTGGGGCAGAAGGTCTTTGCCATCGGCAATCCGTTCGGTCTTGAACAGACGCTGACCACAGGCGTGCTGTCGTCGCTTGGACGGCGCATCGAAAGCCTCAGCGGGCGCGAAATGGAAGACATCATTCAGACCGATGCGGCAATCAATCCGGGGAACTCGGGCGGGCCGCTGCTTGACAGCGCCGGGCGCGTGATCGGCATCAACACCGCAATCTTCAGTCCATCAGGCGCGTTTGCCGGCGTCGGATTCGCAGTGCCGATCGACACGGTGTATCGCATCGTTCCGCAACTGATTGAAAACGGAAAGTATCAGCCGCCGGTGCTGGGCATTCGCATCAACGATCAAATCAGCCGGCGACTCACTGCGGAACTGAATCTCCAGGGCGTGCTGGTGCTCGGCGTTGAGCCGGATTCCGGCGCGGCGCGGGCGGGAATTCGCGGCACCGAGCTTGGCCGCGATGGCCCCGTTGTGCTCGGCGATGTGATTCTTGAAATTCAAGGGCGGCGCGTGCGATCAAGCAGCGATCTGCTCAATGCCCTTGAATACTACAAACCAGGCGACATCGTCACGCTCACCATCTGGCGCGACGGTCAGCAACAGCAGGTGCAGGTGGAACTTGGTTGAGTGAGCAACAGGTTCGGCTGCGTCACTGCATGTTGTGATAGCGGCTGGCCATGTCCGCAAGTTCGTTTGCAAGCTCGATCATCTGCAGCTCGCGCGCCATGGCTGCGCCCTGCTCAGCAGCGCGAATTGCATCATCCTTGCGGCCATCTGCAGCGTAGGCGACGGCAAGCAGGCGGAACGTGTACGGACTGGCCATGTTGACTTCGCTGGCCAGTCGATGCGCCAATTCAGCAAGATGAACGGCTTGCTCGCTGTTGCGATAGGCAGGATCGGGGCATGTCGCGAGGAACTCAGCCAGCCGATACCCTGCGTCGACGCGCTGCTGAATGGTACGTGCCTGCTGGTTCAATGCTTCAAGCCACCGCTGCGCATCGGCAAAGCGAGCGTCCTGACGGGCAGATTCGCTTGCGCTGCGGAGCGTTCGGAATGCGTCGGCATGCACGTCTGCATTGGTTGCGTCAAATTCCAGCGCCGACAGATACGCTGCAGCAGCCTGCTCAGCATCGCCCATCAATTCATGCAGGCGCCCGACACGCCAATACGCATCAGCGACATGCGGCAGGCGCGTCGCGCGCAGCCCTCGACGCTCAATCAATTTCAACTGCCGCCGCTTGATGCCTTCCAACGCTTGCTTTGCAGCTTCAAGCGCCTCATCAAGCCGCCCCTGCACGCGCAATGCTTCAGAGAGATTCACCAGCGCCTGCTGATGGCCCGGCCGATAGTGCAGCGATTTTTGTGCGTGGTATTCAGCCCTCGTCGCCAGCGCCAAAGCGGATTCATCATCGCCTGCTGCGAGAGCGTCTCCGGCGCGGCGAAGCAGGCTCGATGCCATGTTGTTGTGCGGCATCCACGCGGCATCATTCTTCGCCAGCGTGTCAAGCCAGACGGTTTCTGCGTTTTCATAAACAGCAGATTGTGTCCAGGTGATCAGCATGAGCGGCGGAATGACTGCGATGCCGACGATGAGAACAAATCGCGTCGATCCGATCAGGTATGCCGATCCGCCCACTGCCAGCACAATCACGCCAAGACTCGCCAGGTACTGGAAATGGTCTGCGACGAACGAAAACAGCATCGGGTAGACGTTGAAAAAACCAAGAGCAGGAAAGATCGTTCCTGCATAAAACGCCAGCGCCAGCCCCGGGCCGCGCCAGTTTCGCAGATACGCAACCAGACACGCTGCAGCGACTGCCAGAACCAGTAGCGTCGGCAGAAACGAAATCCACGTATTGGCATCAATGTTCCAGCGGGGATAGATGAACATCACCGGCCAGGGCCACAACAGTTTCTGGGGATAAAACAGCAACGCTTTGGATGCGATGATGACGCGCTCAGCGAACGAAAACGCAAAATCGTCGCCGACCGCGCCGACGTGCTCTCGCTCAAGCGATGCGGTATTCAGCGCAAGCGCCAGGCCAAGGATGAACAGCGGCAGCAGCGGTACGATTCGAGCAAGCGTGATCGGGCGGCGCAGCCACAGCATCATCAGAATAAGCGCCGCCGGCAGCGAGCACGTTACCGTCTTGCTGAACAACGCAAGCAAAAAAAGCACAATCGCCGCGGCGTACCACGGCCACATATTCAGCTCGCCGTTTGTCGTTTCACGCTCCGACTGCCTCTGACGCAATGCATCAAACTGCAGATAACACAGCGCTGCACTCAGATAGAACAAGCCCGACAGAACATTCTTGCGCTCGGTGATCCACGCGACGCTTTCCACATGAACCGGGTGCAGGGCAAAGATGATGCCGATGAGCCATCCTGCTGCAACGCCGCCCGGAATGCGCAGCACGACCGCCAACCGCCACACGAGCAACGCGTTGCCGATGTGCAGCAGCACGTTGACCAAGTGGTACCCAAGCGGATTCAAACCCCAGAGTTGATATTCGATCCAGAAGCTGGTGAAGACGGCTGGGTAATACTGCGGCGTTTGGCGGGGAATCCAAATGCGGCGCAGGCCATCGAGGTCGTGCAGAAGCGTGTTCTGCGTGACGTATGAATCGTCATCCCAGATAAACCCCCCGTGAATCGCTGGCCAATACGCGATGAGGGTAAGCAGCACAATGCCCGCAAAGCCAAACCATACCGGCAGCGTGATGCGCCGAAATGCGCTGATGCACGCGGCAAGGGAAAACGGCTTGACCTGCTCAACAGTCATGGCGTTGCGTTGCTGCAGCACGAAGCATTACAGGATACAGCGCTGCTGCTGAACGATCCTGCTGCGAATCACAGGCTGCTGCCCCAACTGCATTCACGATCGATGATCGTGTGGCGGCAAGAACACTTCGATTTCTCCCGCAGCAGTTTGCGTTTGACTTCCTGCGGCGATTCAGGAACGCTTTACGCTCATTGCTGAACGCGCAGTATCCGACAGCAGTTCGCTGATCGTCGGATGGGGGTGGATTGTCGCGGCCAGATCGGTCAGTGTCGCTCCCATTTCGATCGCCAGCGCCGCTTCGGCAATCATTTCGCTGGCATACGGCCCCGCCAGCCCCACGCCCAGCACAAGTTCTGAGTGCGGATCGTAGATGACCTTGGTCACGCCTTCGTACCGCCCCATGCCCACGGCGCGGCCGGACGCGCCCCACGGCGTTTTTGCAACGGCGTGCGGCAAATCGACCAGTTTGGCGGATTCTTCCGTGACGCCGCACCACGCCAGTTGCGGATCGGTGAAGATCGTCATCGGCACGACGCGCGCATCAAACACGCTGTCATGGCCGGCAATGACCTCTGCAGCGATGCGCCCCTGATGAAGCGCGTGATCGGCAAGAAACGGCGGACCGGTCACGTCGCCTGCTGCGAAGATGCGCGGATTGCTGGTGCGCATGTGCGCATCGATTTCGATAAAGCCATCAGCATCAGCGTTGACCTGCGCTTTTTCCAGCGCAAGCCCGTGAGAACTGCTGATGTGACCAATGGATACAACAACGCGATCGAACGCTGCGGGAGCGGGGGCGCTTTCGCCTGCAAATTCCACGCGCACTTCATCGTCAGTCACTTCGGATGCAGCGATGGTGGTGTTGTGATGTACTGCTGCAAGTTGCGGTTCCAGACGCCTGGTGACGATGCGGGCAAGGTCAGCATCAGCTTCCGGCAGGAGTCGAGGCCCATGGTTGACGATGGTGACCTGACTGCCCAGAGCGGAGAAGATCGACGCCAGTTCTGCAGCGATGTAATCGCCGCCCACAATCAGCAACCGCGCGGGCGCTTCGCCAAGATTGAGCAGTTCGCCCGGCGTGAGAATACGCGTGCCGTCAAATGGCGCAGCAGCATGTTCGCGCGGCATTGCGCCGGTGGTAATCAGCGCGCGGCGAAACCGCACGCGCGGCACGTTGCCTTCCAGTAACGAAATGGTGCGCGAATCTTCAAAATGCGCTCGCGCTTGAAGCCGCTCTACGTTGTGTTTCCTGCAAAGGCTTTCAAGACCGGACGCGAGTTTGCTGACGGTTTTGTTTTTCCACGCCCAGACTGCACCAACATCGATTGTCGGTGTGCTGAAGGTGATGCCGAACTGTGCAGCCTCAGCAGCCATGCGCACGGTATCGGCGACATGCAGCAGCGTTTTGGAGGGGATGCAGCCTTCGTGCAGACAGACACCGCCCATCACTGCATCAGATCGCGAATCAATCACCAGCGCCTGCACGCCAAGCTCTGCAGCGCGAAAAGCGGCGCTATAGCCTGCCGGCCCGCCGCCGATGATGACCAGATCGGTTTCCTGGGTAAATTCGCCAACAACCATGGGGCCAATCCAAATGGTAAACGGTCAATAGGTCAACATGCTGCGGGAATGCGGAGGAGTCATGAGGATTTGCTGCATGCGAGGCGGAGTGTAATGCCGTTGTTGTCGCCGCCGCCTTTTACACAACACAACCGCAGGCAGACGCCGTTCTACAACAGTAATCGTGCTGGGTTTTGCAGATCGCCAATGATGTGCTGCATGAATTGCACTTCCTGACCGCCGTCCAGCAGCCGGTGATCGATGGAATGACTCAGCGGCATGATTAGACGCGGCACAACTTGTCCATCCACAACCCACGGCATCCATTTGGTTCTGCCAAGCGCCAGCACCGCAACCTGCGGCGGCGTGATGATGGGGGTGGAATAACGACTGCCGCCCATCGCGCCGGCGTTTGAGATCGTGTAGGTTCCGCCTCGCGTGTCGTTCACGACAAAGCTCGCGGTGCGGGCCTTTTCGCTCAGGATTGCCAGTTCATCGCTGATCTGCGGAATCGACATGCGATCAGCATTACGCAGCACCATCGGTACGAGGCCGCGATCGGTGTGCACGCCGATTGCGATATTGATGTAGCGTCTGTAGATGATTTGATTGTTTTCAATATCAATCGACGCGTTGAATTCCGGAAATCGCTGCAGAGCGCGCACTACGGCGCGTATGACGAAGGCGAGCATCGTCAGTTTGCGTGAAGGATCATCAGGCGATGTGTAGCCCTTGCGCAGTTTTTCCAGTTCGGTGACGTCCGCATCGTCAAAGTCGGTGGCGTGCGGGATGGTGGACCACGATTGAGCCATCACGCTGGCGATGGTCTTGCGCGCCTGAGTAAGCGGCGCGAGCTTGATCGGGCCATATTGATCTGATGAATCTTCGCCCGGCGGTTCGACAATCGGCGATTCAGGCAGGGGAGCGTAGGCGACTGCCTTCGGGGCCGCAGTACGAGCGGGCTGTGCTGGGCTGCTCCCCATTGGGCTGGGAGAAGGAAGAGGCGATGGTAGGGGTGTGGTAAGCGATGCCGCTGCGCGTTCGACATCGACGCGCTGGATGCGTCCGCCGGGGCCGGTGCCCTGAACGGTTTCGATATCGACATTGAGCGTGCGTGCGAGCTTGCGCACCGCGGGTGATGCGGGCTTGCGGGGGAGGATAGCTGTCTGCGGTTTCGCAGCAAGCGTGAGTGTGCCGGAGCCTGTGGGCGCGGCGGTGGATGCGCGTGAGGAGGAACTGGTGACGACGTTCGCGCCTGTTGAAGCGGATGCGCCTGCGGAGGATTCGGAGCGTGCGCTTTGCGGGGGGGCGATCGTCACCATGACATCGCCCACATGCACCATTTGGCCGTCGACGACATGGACTTGTTCGACCACGCCGGTGTACGGGCAGGGGATGACCACAGCCGCTTTGTCGGTTTCAACTTCCATGAGCGGCTGATCTTCACGCACCTGATCGCCAGGCTTGACCATCACGCGCAGCACCTGGCCTTCATGCACGCCTTCGCCGAGGTCGGGGAGTTTGAAGTCTTTGGATACCATGCGATTCTTTGAGGAGGCTCGTTGTTTTGCGGCGCTACTGCCAGTTGAGCGTTTCCTTTACTGCCTCGATGATCGTGTCGCTGTCCGGCAGGTAGTGCTGTTCGGTCTGGAAGAACGGGAAGTGAATGTCGTATCCGGTGACCCGCTTGATCGGGGCAAGCAGGTACTCAAAGCACGTTTCGTTCAGACGCGCGACAATCTCCGATGCGACGCTGCACGTACGCGGAGCCTCAGCGACGATCACGCAGCGGCCGGTCTTGGCGACTGAGCTTGCCAGGGTTTCGGTGTCCATCGGTTTGATCGACAGCAGATCGATCACCTCGACGCTCACCTTGTGAATGTCCCTCAGATCATCCGCAGCCTCCAGCGTCGGACGCATCATTGCGCCGTAGGCAATGAGCGTTACATCGCTTCCTTCACGCACAACCTTGGCCTTGCCGATCTCCATGACTTCCGGCTCATCCGGCACGTCTTCCTTGAACGCGCGGTACACCGCCTTAGGTTCGTAAAACACCACCGGGTCCGGATCCTGAATCGCTGCGTTCAGCAGCGCACGGGCGTTGCGCGGTCCGCTTGGGATCACCACTTTCAAGCCGGGCGTGTGCGCCCAGTACGCTTCGCGCGATTCGGAGTGGTGCTCCACCGCGCGGATGCCGCCGCCGTAAGGACAGCGCATCACCATTTGGATGGGGTAGCGGTTGCGCGTGCGGTTGCGGTAGCGGGCCATGTTCTGTTCGATCTGATCGAACGCCTGCATGGTGAAGCCGGAGAACTGGATTTCCGCCACGGGCTTGAGGCCGTAGATCGCCATGCCCACCGCGGTGCCGATGATGCCGCATTCCGCAAGCGGGGTGTCGCGCACGCGCTTGGGGCCGTACTTTTCGAGCAGGTCCTTGGTAACGCGGAACACGCCGCCGTTGACAGCAACGTCCTCGCCCAGGACGAGCACGCTGTCGTCGGAATCCATTGCTTGATCAAGCGCCAGGTTCAGCGCCTGGACCATCGTCATTGCTGGCATTGCTTTGATCCCAAATAGCTGGCTCTTGCTCTGGTCTTGCCGGGGCTATGTGTTATTCAACGCCTTTGCGCTTGAGTTTTTCGAAATACTCGCGCTGCTGGGCTTCCAGTTCCGGCGTCAGTTTGTCATACACGAAATCAAATACCTCACGCGGCTTCGGCACGGCTCGCTTGCGGAACACCTCGCGCGCTTCAAGCACCTGCTGTTCGCATTCTTCAGCGACCTTCTCGCAGCCGGCCTGGTCGATTATGCCTTTGCTGATGAGATACTTCTCAAAACGCAGAATCGGGCATTTGGCTTTCCACGGCTCGACCTCGTCATCCGAGCGATACACCTTCGGTTCATCAGCGGTGGTGTGATAGCTCATGCGATAGGTCACCGCCTCGATGAGTGACGGCCCTTCGCCGCGGCGGGCGCGTTCAACCGCCTGGCGCGTCGCAACGATCATCGCAAGAACATCGTTACCGTCCACGCGGATTGATGGAATGCCAAAGCCGACGCCGCGCACCGCGAAGGATTCGGTGGCTGCCTGCTTCTGCACCGGCGTTGAAATCGCCCAGCCGTTGTTCTCACAGATGAAAATCACCGGCGCCTGATCCACAGCGGCAAAATTGAACGCCTCGTTTGCTGCGCCCTGCGAAATCGCGCCGTCGCCGAAGTTCACCAGCACGCATGACCACGGCTTTTCTTCGCGATACTGAATCGCCTGGGCGACGCCCACTGCCGGCAGCAGATGCGAACCGATCACGATTGAAAACGGCAGGTCGTTGACGCCTTCCGGCGGGGCGAAACCTTCGAAAAAGCCGGCCCAGAGCAGAAGCAACTGCTCAATCGGCCAGCCGCGCCAAATCTGTGCGCCAAACGAGCGATACGACGGCGCAAACCAGTCGCGCGCTTCCAGCGGATAAATCTGCCCGATCTGCGTCGCTTCCTGTCCGAAACCAGGAGCGAACGTTCCCATTTCGCCCTGCCGCTGCATGTTCAGCATGCGGATATCGAGTTTGCGGGTCAGCACCATGGCGCGATAAATCTTGCGCAGCTCGGCTTCGGGCAGATTGGGGTCCAGCGATTCGTCAACGACGCCATGCTCATTGAGGATCTGCAACTGCTCGATCGAGCCAAGGTCCAGCCAGGTGCGGCCGGTGGGCTTGCTCGAACTTCCAGCAGCATGCGACGACGCCGCGTTGCTGAGTTGCCCATTGGGCGGTGCAGCGGCAGATGCTCGTGAATGCGGCTCGGTGGTCTTACTGGTCATCACCAACTCCTGCGAAGGCTCCCGCCGCATGGTAGGACAATCTCAGGGCGATCGCCAGCCGGAGAGCGGGGCGCATGAGGCTGGTGACAATGCGCATTTGCAGTGCGCATGCTCAAAAACGGGCCTGTGCGCAGCATAAAAGGGGACTCTGCGGCGATGCAGGCGCGTCTGGCTGTTGCGCAGCAATGCAGTGCCTTCACACGCGCTTCATGTGCTCAAAGCTGTTGCGGCAGGCTTCGCAGTAGTAGATCATGCGGCAACGCGTCGGGCCGAAGGGGCTTTCCAAACGCGTGGATGTGGAATTGCAAAACGGGCACGGAATTGCCGAGGTGCGAAGCGGAACGGTAAGCTGGGAACTGTGGGCGAGATTGCGACTGCCGTCAGCGCCAGCAGCGTGACATCCAGCGGCAGGGACAGTCACGCCATGCTCGCGCAACGATTCGCGACCGGCTTCGGTAATGCGATCGACCGTCCAGGGCGGATCGAAAAGCCAGCTCACCTTCACATCGCTCACATCGGGAAGCTGACCGACTTTGGCGCGAACGTCGTCTGCGATCATGTCGAGAGCCGGGCAGCCGACAAAGGTGGGCAGCAGATCGATTTCGACGCAATGCCCCTGGGAAGCGGCCGATGCTGCCGGCTGCTGTGCAGGCGTGACGCGCACCGCTTCGACCAGCCCCAGATCGACAATGCTGATGGGCATTTCCGGATCGGGGATCGTGCGAAGCACATCAAATATGGCGGCCGCATCAATCATCGCATCATCATTGTATTCGCGCCAACTGTGCCGAACTGCTGCGCCCCTGTGAGACCGCTTTGCCTTCGCCTGCGCTGTGCTTTACCACGCTGCGCCGGGTTCGATGCGGTAGACCTCGCACATTTCATCAAGCAGCTCGTTGAAGTGTTGCGTGTGCCGGCCTCGCCGCCCGCCTTGTGCTGTCGGGTCTGGCGCAGTCAGGTTGACAGCAAGCCCTGCCTGCTTCGCAATCGCTTCAACCGTTGTCTTCCACGCATCAAAGAGCGCTGCTGTGCCCTGCGGATAAACGCCAGCCTGCACGAGCACGTTTTCATCTTCAAGCGATTCAAACAGCATCGCTGCATGCGGAGCCAGCGCATCCATCGCCTTTTGCATGCGCTGACGCGATTCATCGGTGCCTCGTCCGAGGCGGATCATCCAGCCGTTGACGTGATTGAGATGAACCTGCTCTTCTGCTGCCATGCGCCTGCACAGATCAGCCAGCGGTCTGTAATTGGAATCAGCCAGATTGCTGAGCCGAATCTTGTCGCAGTGATCGCAGAAGAACTTGCGCACGACCGCGGTGGCCCAGTCGAATTCATCGGGTACTTCCACGATCGAAGCGCAGCGGTATTCCTCGGGCTTGCGTCCGAAGGCAAGTTCATCAGCGCCTCCGGGATTGCCCAGCAGTTCGCTGACGAATTCGTATAGCGCCTGCGCGTGGCCAATTTCATCCTGCGCCAAGGCAGAGAACGCAATGTCCTCTTCGAGGATGGGCCCGAGGCCGGTCCAGTCGCTGTTGCGATGGCCGAGCATGAGCTTGTCATCGGCAAGGGCGAACAACAGATGTGTCAGTGGCGAGACGAGTTGGTCGGAGATGCTGCTCAAAATTCTTCCTTCAGATCGTCCTTCTCGTATTCCTTCATCGCACCATCGGTGCGAAACTGCTTCCATTTTTCCTTAACGGCCCTAGTGTAGCCGCGCGCCAGGCGGTAGGTCTGATCGGTATGCCGCCAGATCAGCTCGCCGGCTTCACTGGCGACGATGCGATCAACCGGCGCGACCCACACGCAATGCGCTTTGGCCGCTTGCGGCTTCGCGCGGGCGAACTCCACCGCCTGCTGCGGCGAGTCTGCGTCAATGGATCCCGCTTCCAAAAATACATCCCCCGCGCGCTTCTGCGTGAATACCGCATATGCGCACGGTCCGGGCGGGTCGGTGATCGCATACAGTCCGTCGCTGCTATGCAGGTCGCTGCGCTCGATCGCCCAGATGCCGACACACTCCTGGTCGCGACCGTAATGCTCCTTGGACAGCGACATCGCCATCTCGTCATCGACCGCTTCCAGCCAGCCGGCATAGATGTGCGGCCCGTTTTCCTTGAGCTGGGTGAAGATCACGTAGGGCTTGAGATCGCCAAGCGGTTCGGCGGCGATCGGCGCGTCGACGATGGACAGATCAATCTGCTGACGAAGTTTGGACATCATCCACAGTATAACGGCCGAAGCGTCGGCACGGTACTCGGTCCACCGCGTTCAAAAGCGCGGGGGGCCAGGCATGCCTGGGCCCCCGCGGTGAATGCGGATAGTGTTCACATGCAACGGCAGCGAAGTCGATTGTGCCGCTTTCCATCCACTTCGATAATCTCGATCACCATATTGCACTCTTTCCCTTCATCGCAACCCCCTTCGCATCGAGTGGTGATCGTGCCATCGCCGTTGAAAATCTGGACCATCTGGCAATGCTCAACTGGGATGGGCTCAACGACACCGCCGATCGGCTGATGCACGCCGGCGCGCGGCAGTGACAGCAGTTCACTTAGAACATCAGGATTCTGCGCGATGTCTCTGACCAGGTAGGTTCGAGTAGGCGAAGCAGTCGATGCACCGTACGCGAGCGTCTCCAGCACATGTGCCTGCAGCAGGTCCATTTCCTCAAGTACCATCCACTGCATCGAGTCGTAATAGAGCACCGCCACAGGCCCGTCATCATCCCACGCCGGCACCAGAACCCGTCGTTGCTCATCGATGTCGAACACGAGCTGCTCGGATGACACCTGTGCCGGATTATGAACGCTGTGCGACGATGCCAGGAACTGCCAGCCAGTCACGCCATCCTGCTCCAGAATAAAGATCATTCCGGAGCCCGAATCCGCCATGCCAAGGATGGCGACTTCTGTAACGATTTCTGTAACGATTTCGTTGGAGCCCTCGGCGTGCTTACCTGCTGCGGCGAGCATGGACAGCGCGACCACACAGACTGTTGTCGCGGCAGGAATGTTCAGAATCCTGCGAACGCGATCCTTAACTGCATTGCCGTTTCGATTCATCGCAAATCTCCTTTACCCCCCAGGAGTTGCCCGCGTCTGACGAGGGGGGGGGGCGATCCCACTCGGCACACTGCCCTCCCCAAAGCACAGACTCGCCGTTGGCGAAGGCATGGGAGAATTTGCTCTAAGGTAAAATATGCTACGCCTGACACACAAAGTCAAACCATACTTTGCCTATCAACGAAGTAGACCGGCTTCTATTGCAACCTGTAACGCCTAGTGCATCATCACCATCGCTGGCAGCGGATGCCAGTCAAACGTCAGCACCAGCATGGCTGGCACCAACAGGCCCAGGAAGTACGGCAGTCACCGGGGGGCGCGCGGATCATCCCATCATTGAACCACCCTCGTCGTCATCACCCATGATTCGCGCTCGACGCTGCTTGATGATCTTGATGACATCCAGCAGTTCATCGGCAAACTGCATATACAGTTGCTGGGCCTCCGTTTCGCTCAGGCTGGGCGGTCGGCGCTGGCCTAGACACGGCCTGCTCACACTGACGCACGAGCTCCTGCTGCACTTCGTCCAGGACGTTGAGTGCATCGGCAATAGCGTGATCACGCTCTGCCAGAGCACGCTCGATGCACTCTCGGACGCGCGCAAGTGCATCGCTTGCCGATTCAATGGTGAACGATCCTGCGCCAATGTTCTGCTGCTCCGACTTTGCCTTGTCGATCGCCGTGTGCATTGAAAAACCAGCAATCGACCGAAAGTCAACCCGGACCATTGCTGCAGAGCGATCATAATGCAGAGGTGGCAACGACGCGTTGAAAAAAATCGACGGTTGCAATATCTGCAAGCATCGATGGATTGGGCGTCGATCAGTGCACGGTGTGATCGGTCATGCAGCGGGCGGCACGTTGACGTTGCCGTAGAGCACGGCGCGGCGGACCCACTGGCCCTGCTCGTAGCTCATGCGGCGCAGCGCGAGCCGCTTTTTATTGCACGGTCCGTTGCCGCGAATGACGCGGAAGAACTCGTCCCAATCCGGTTCGGTGTAGCCCCAGTTGCCATCGGTATCGGGCACGCACTGCTCATCCGGCCGCTTGGACACGACCATGCCGTGCTCATCTTTCTGCGTCACGTGAATCTTCAGGCCAAGGTCCACGGCCGCGGGCGCGAAGCGGTTGACGAAGCGCCTGCGCAGTTCATCGTTCTTCACCGTCTTCATCCGCCAGCGCATGGGCGGAAGCTGCTCAGCGTTGGGCTTGTCTGGCGGACCGAAGAACATCAGCGCCGGGCCCCACCAGCGGTCGAACGCGTCCTGCGCCATTTGCTTCTGCTGCTTCGTGCCGCTCATCAGCGTGAGCACCATGTCCTCGCCTGAGCGGAAGTGAAACGCCTCCTCCATGTTGATTCGCCGCATTGTGCGCACGTACGGCCCGTATGCGCCGTCAGCGAGGGTCTTCTGGTTCATGATCGCTGCGCCGTCGATCAGCCACTGGATCATGGCGATGTCGGCCCAGGTCGGCACGGGATAGTTGAAGCAGTTGTGATACTTGGTCTTGCCGGTGATGAGATCTCGCAGCATGTCATCGCGCGATTTGCCCAGGTCCTGCGAGACGCGGTAGAGCATCTGGCCGTGGCCGACTTCGTCCTGTACCTTGGCGGTCAGCGCGAGCTTGCGCTTGAGCGACGGAGCGCGGGTGATCCACTCGCCTTCGGGCAGCGCGCCGATGATCTCGCTGTTGGCGTGATGCTCAGCCATCTTGAGCATGCCCTCGCGGTAGGCCCGGGGCATCCAGTCATCAGCTTCGATGAGCTCGCCTCGCGCGATCTTGGCCTCGAACTCCGCAAGCTTGGCGGGGTCTTCGGATACGCAGTGGTCAATGTGCATGCCGACGTTTGAAGAACCAGACATTCGATACGTCTCCTGAACTGGGTTCACCGCGAGAAGACCGCGGCGAATCATTCTCAGCCAATGTACCGCGTACCGCAGAGATCGCGGCGAGCGCGGAGAAGGATGAGGCTGCGGCAGCGCTCGACGCACCATGCATACCGACAACCATCACCACCTTCTTCACGCTCAAGTTTAGGAGCAACCCGGCCTGTTTGCCAGACAGTCGGAGGCAGTTCAAGAGTTGTACGGTATGGGGTATGGATAGGGTCCTGGGCAGCGAGCGATCCGCCCTCCATTCCTGCTCCCTCCGCATCCTCTACGGTGCATTGTTTTGGGTTAATTTACCGCGTACTCCGCGGTGAATCCCTCTCAGCAGATCACCGTCGCCAGGCTCTGGGGTCATACATAAAAAGCGATCCCTGACGGCAGGGATCGCTGGGAATTCATCTGACAACAATGTCGTCAAGGTGACGCAGTTCTTTGATCTGCTGTGGAGCGCTTCTGCAGTTAGGTCTGCAGCATCATCATGGGCAGGGGCCCCAGGCGCTTATGACCGCGAGCAGGTCGTCAACGTTGACAGCGCCATCTTTCACGATATCCGCAGGGCACTTGTCGCCTGGCGGGGGGCACGAGCCCCAGGCGCCGACCACCGCCAGCAGATCATCAACATCAACCGATCCGGAGCCGGTGATATCTGCCGGGCAGGCGGGGGGCGGAACATCGCAGGGGATTGTCTGCGCCCACCAGCTTCCGTTCAGCACCGCTGCTTCAGCAGGACCGCTGCCGCCCAGATTGGCAGCGACCTCGCCTGCGCCTTCATCCAGCCGCCAGTAGCTGTGCAAATCGGGCGTCGCGGGATCAACCACGCTGTTGAGGTCCGCGAGAATCTCCTCAGGCGTGCGAGGCACGGACCAGAAGCGCACCTCATCAAGCTGACCAATGAAGTAATCATTGCGCTCGCCCTGCACGTTTGCCGCTCCCAGAAGCAGTGTGCCCTTCAGGGAGCCAACCGTCGGCGAGGCAGCGGCGTTGTCCACCATCTCCGGCTGACGCAGCACCCCGTCAATGTACAACTCCATCAGGTCGGACTGCGCATCGACGCGCCACGCAAAGTGATGCCAGTGATGATCGAAGATCTCTGGAAGTGCGTAGATGCTGGTGCGATTGCGCGTCACAGATCCCGCCCATTTCCGCTGGAGCGTGACATAACCTGGCGCATATGCATTACCTGCACAGTTGAGTTGGGCCTTGACAGTCCATAACCCGGACTGCAGGTGCAGGAGCGACATTGTTGAATCAGTGCGATCCGTGCGGAACCACATCTCGACTGTTCCGTGGTTGAAAACCTGGTTGAACTCACTGAATTCACCAAGTTCAACATGCTGCTGGTCTCCCAGCAGGTAGAGCGAAGCGCCATCGAGCGGATCACAGAAGTCTTCGCAAGAATTGTCATCACATGCGGTGCTGTAGCACCCAGCATGACAGCAGCCGTTGGGCACGAATCCTTCGCTGCAATTGATCGGCAGGATCGTCATGCCAGTCGTGTGGTTGAACGACCACTCTGGGCCGGAAACAGAGAAACGCATCCGCATGGAAGGATCGTCGGGAAGCGTCGGTCCTTCTCCGTTTGGCAGGTACCGCAGCCAAAACGTGGCATTTCCCTGATCATCGATGACCGGGACGGGCAGCATGACACCCGGCGAAGGTATGGGCGTATTGATCGTCAACCATAGAGGGCTGCCGGGGATGTGGAACTGGACGCGGCCACGCTCAGGAACCTCCGTGATCATGACGACGAAAAGCTCAGGATTGTTGTACGTCGTCGGCACGACAATCAGAGGAAATTCCACGTATGCCTCGTTCTGCACCGCCTCGATACGTGTGGGAAGCAGTGAGCCGTCTGCCGGATGCTCGACTTGCCGCAAGTCGATTGTGTGAACTGCGATGTTTGAATCGAATTCGCCATCTGTGACGTAATACGAGAATGAATCGATGCCTGGATAAATGCCCGGTTCGATCTCAGGGTCAGGTCCAACATTCGGATTGACGTAATACAGATGTATGGTGGGGCTCTGGAGCGTCACGCCAGGTGTGATGAGCTTGTCAGGGTGAATCTCCTCGTAATACAACTGGCCGTGCTGAGGCAGTGTGACGAAGTGGATGGTGAGAGGGTCGCCGTATACATCGTTGTACGTCAACTGCGATGGGCAGAATGGACTGGTGGAAAGATAGGTTGTCGTCTTGCTTACAGCAGTCGGCGGGTGGTTGATTCGATCGATGACAATGGTGAGAAACCACTCAGTCGAAAGTCCGTACGCATTTGTCACGCGCGTGTGATTGGCGACGGGAAAGCTCGTCGAAGGCGAGTGCGGAACAAACGCGATTGCGCCTTGTGGATGCGTAATTTCAGTGAGCCCTCCCCCGAGAATCTGTTCGCCAAGAGTCATGTCCTCGTTGACCTGGTAGAACAGGCCGAACATTTCACTGGGAACGAATATCATCTCGAAGGTAAGCGGCAGACCGCTTCCGTCCGGGTTCGGATCTGTCACAATGGGAATGAGGAAAAGTGTGTCACCCTCGGTTACCCTGATGGGGCCATTGCCGAGGTCAATCCCTTTGAGGCCGTGAAAAACAGGAGGAAGCGGATCATCCGCGAACGCATGGACGTTCGTGCAAAGGGTAATCGCCAGGACGACGATCACGAACATGTTGTTCAATACGGCATTGTTGTGGATGTTCATGGGCATGGTCTCCCGCGCATGTGACTCGGATTTTTCTGTTGCTGAAAATATCGCGCAGGCAAAGACGGTGTGCCCCAAAAATGGATTAACTCTAAAAAAAGTGCTGACTATGAATGCATGTACTGGCCACATGCGAAGTGAGGCGGTACATTAGAACAGCTGACATAACCCCGGATCGATGGCACGGGCATCCCGCCTGTGTGGGGTGCTGCGCGGACAAAGATCTTCCGCCACTTTCGGTCAGCCGTTTTTGCCCAAGCGTACGCAGGGCCATGGGCAGTTTGTGGCGGGGATTTGCGCTTACGCCCGTCCGAAGAGAATTATCAGACCCAGGCCGGCGCCTGAGAGCCGGACATCGATACGTTTTCTGAATTGGGGTTCACCGCGGAGACCGCAGAGATCGCGGAGGGGAGGAAAGTTGCGACGGCGTTCGACGCATGATGTCGGCAACCATCATTCTGTTCACGTTAAAGTTCAGAAACAGCCCGACTTATGTTTGTTTGCCGGATAGTCGGAGGTAGTTCAAGAGTTGCACGGTATGGATGGGGCTTTGGAAAGTAATTCGCCGTTCATGACTCACTTCCATCTCCGCGTCCTCCGCGGTGAATCCCTCTCGGCTAATTTACCGCGGTGAATTACTCTCGGCAGATCACCGTCGCCAGGCCTTGGCCGACGCCGATGCAGGCTGTCGCTAAGCCGTGAGTAGCGTTGGTGCGGTTCATTTCATGAACGAGCGATGCGACTAGGCGTGCGCCGCTCATGCCCAGCGGGTGGCCGATGGCGATCGCGCCGCCTTTGGGGTTGAGCCGTTGATCGCCCGGTGCAATCCCCAGATCGCGCATCACAGCAATGCACTGAGCTGCGAACGCCTCGTTCAGCTCAATGACATCAATCTGATCAAGGCGAAGCCCGGCCCGCTGCAGCGCTTTTTGGGTGGCAGGCACCGGTCCCAGGCCCATATATGCCGGATCGACCCCGGCCGCAGCCGAGGGACCGACGAACGCCAGCGGCGTCAGACCAAGCTGTTTGGCGCGGCTTTCCTCCACCAGCAGCAGCGCAGCTGCGCCGTCGTTGACGCCGGAGGAATTGCCTGCCGTGACCGTCCCCTGGTCGTCCTTCGCAAATGCAGGACGCAGCTTGGCCAGTTTCTCCAGCGTGGTGTCGGGACGCGGGTGTTCGTCGGTGTCAAACAGAACCGGCGGGTCCTTCTTCGTCGCTCCCGGAACCTCCACCGGCACGATCTCATTCTGAAACAGGCACATTTCCTTCGCAGCTGCCCATTTCTGCTGGCTCCACAGTGCGAACCGGTCTTGCTCCTCGCGGCTGATGTGGTACTTGCGCGCGACGTTCTCTGCGGTTTCTCCCATCGAGTAGGGGTAATGCGCCGCTGCAAGCTTGGGGTTTGTGAAGCGCCATCCGATCGTGGTGTCAAATACCTGCGGGGGGGTGCGATCGAACTCCGCCTCCGGTTTGGCGAACACAAACGGCGCGCGGGTCATGGATTCGACGCCGCCGGCAATGAACACCTCGCCATGTCCCGCCTCGATCATGCGCGCTGCGATGTTGACCGCTTCAAGCCCCGATGCGCACAAGCGATTCACCGTCGCTCCCGGAACGGTTTCGGGCAACCCTGCCAGCAGCGCAGCCATGCGCGCAACGTTGCGGTTGTCCTCGCCGGCCTGGTTCGCGGCACCGAGATAGACATCGTCGATGAGATTCGGATCGATTCCGCTGCGCTCGACCACAGCCTTGATCACGTGCGCAGCAAGGTCATCGGGGCGAATTGATTTCAATGCGCCGCCATAGCGGCCGACGGGAGTACGAAGTGCAGTGATAATCGCAGCGCGGCGGGACATACGCCATAGTGTAGCGATGAGCTCTGCTCGGCGCAGACGCGCAGCGTCGATTTCCCGCCTGATGCGCCCATCACGTTGTACGAATCAACACAATAGCAGCTGCCGTCAGATACCAGCAGAACGCACGCATCTGCGCAAGACGAAGTGCGTCAGACCTTTGCCTTGAGCATGTCGGGCGCTTCAAAGCGATGATCTGCTGCAGTGGCGTTGAGCGCATCAAGCAGCTCGCCGCACACAGCCGCGGTGATTTCATCGGCCCACTCAAGCGGGCCTTTGGGGTAATTCGTGCCCAGCTTGAGCGCGGTGTTGATGTCGCTGGCGGATGCAACGTTCTCCGTGAGCGCCCACGCTGCCTCGTTGATGATCGACACCAGCACGCGGCTGAACACATATTGCTCAAGCTGCGAGCCGATCTGGTCGGTGGCTCGTTGGGCAAATTTTTCCACCGCTTCCAGCAGGCGGTCGCTCATCGCCAGCGTTCGGCGTGTGAATGGAAGCGCGGGCACTGGCGGATCGATTTCGTGGTTGTATGCGCCGCGGCCGCTCTTGCGACCAAGATGCCCCGCTTGCACCAGTTCAGTTTGCAACTTGCTCGGACGCAGCCTTGCGGGCTTGCCAAGCTGTTCCCATACTGTTTGGGTGGTGGCGGTGTTGACATCATGGCCGATGAGATCGGTCAGTTCGAACGGCCCCATTTTGAACCCGCCAAGGTCCTTCATCGCGCGATCGATCTCATCCACGTTGGCGTAGCCATCTTCCACGATGCGGAACGCTTCGAGATAAAACGGCCGGGCCACGCGATTGACGATGAAACCGGGCGTGTCATTGCACTTGGCCACGGTCTTGCCCCATGCCTCAGCGATGAGCGTTGCGCGACGTACCGCGCTGGGATCGCTCTTGCTGCCGGCGATGATTTCCACCAGCGGCATGAGCGGCGCGGGATTGAAAAAGTGCATGCCAACCGTGCGCTGCGGCTGGCCGATCGCTTCGCCGAGTTTGGTGATCGACAGTGCGGAAGTATTTGACGCAATCACCGCATCCGCAGGAAGGTGCGGGAGAACGCTGCTGAGCACCTTGGTCTTGACCGCCATATCTTCGACCACCGCTTCGATCACGAGGTCGCATTCCGCAAAGCTCTGCGGCCCCTTAGCGATCTGCAGACGCGACTGGCATTCCTCACGCTGCTGTGTGGTGAGAAAGCCTTTTTCAACCAGGCGATCCAGCCGCTTGCCGATGCCTTCGATCGCCTTGTGTACGGTGGGTTCGTCGACGTCCAGAAGCACAACGGTCCAGCCGTGCATGGCGGCGACCTGTGCAATTCCCGCGCCCATGGCGCCGGTGCCGATAATGCCGATGGGATGTTTTGAGCTGCTCATGCTGAATCCGATCATTCGCCTGCCTGGAGCCGACCCGCGTCCTTGTCACACTGCCTGTCAGACGCGGCTTCCGGGACTTCCGAGGCCTCCAGAGCTTCCGGGGGCAGGAGCGGGGCGGAGAACCCCAATGACCACACCTGCTGCCTACCGTCCCTGGAAGTTCGGCTTGCGCTTTTCAAGAAACGCGACAACGCCTTCATAATGATCGGCTGTTTTGCCTGCAGTTTCTTGATCGTATGCCTCAGCTTCCAGTTGCTGATCCAGATCATTATGCAGTGATTGATTGAGCAGCCGTTTGGTCAAGGCAATGGCTCGGCTGGGCAGGCTGGCCAACTTTGCAGCGAGTTTCCGGGACGCGGCTTCCAGTTCCGCCGCGGGCACAACCTGATTGACCAATCCAAGCTGCAGCGCTTCGGCGGCGTCCACTTTCTGGCCGGTCATGCACATCTCCATGGCTTTGCCCAGTCCCACGAGACGGGGGAGCATGAAGGTGGAACCGGAATCGGGAATCAGCCCCACGTTGATGAAGACTTCAATGAATGACGCTTGATCGGATGCGATTCGCATATCGCAGGCCAGCGCGAGGCTGCAGCCTGCTCCTGCTGCAACGCCGTTCACCGCAGCGATGACGGGCTTTTCCATCTCGCGGATGCGCTTGATGATCGGGTTGTACCGCCGGCGAAGATCATCGCCGAGCTGCGGCACGTAACCGGGCACGTATTTTTTCTTGAGATCGCCAAGGTCCTGGCCGGAGGAAAACGCCCGGCCGGAGCCGGTGATGATGATGACGCGAATGTTCGCATCGCGCTCGGCGTTTTTCAGGGCCTCATTGAGTTCCGTAGTCAGTTCATCGTTGAACGCGTTGAGCACATCAGGCCGGTTGAGCGTGATGGTGCAGATGGAATCGGCAGTGTGAACGGCAATGGTTTGCGAGGAAGCGGCAGCAGCAGGCGTGGCAGTTGTAGACATGTTTGGATTCCTTCAGTTGCTGAGCAGCGGGTTTGTCTGTTGATAGCGAGCTGCAGTAAGGCGAAGAAAAACGTGCTGTTCGAACAAGCGTTCCGGGGCAAGCGCTATCTGCGAAACGCGCCGACGTTACTTCCCTTTGAACTGCGGCTTGCGCTTTTCCATGAACGCGCGCATGCCTTCTTTCTGATCTTCGCTTGCAAAGAGCATGTAGAACAGCTTGCGCTCGTACTCCAGACCCTCTGAAAGATTCATCTCATGCGCTTTGAGCACCGCATCCTTGGCGATGCGCAGCGCCAGTGGCGACTTCTTTGCGATTTCATGCGCAAGCTTCAGCGCCGCGGTGTAGTAGTGCTCCTTCGGTACAACGCGGCTGACCAGGCCTGCTGCGAGCGCTTCCTTGGCGCTGAGGAACCGTCCGCTGAGGATGACGTCCATCGCTGCCGCCTTGCCGATCGCGCGCGTCAGACGCTGCGTGCCGCCTGCGCCAGGCATGACGCCGATGTTGATTTCCGGCTGACCGATCTGCGCGGTTTCGCTGGCGACGACGATATCGCAGAGCATCATCAATTCGCAGCCGCCGCCCAGTGCGTAGCCGCTGACTGCTGCGATGATCGGCTTCTTGACGCGCTTGATGCGGTCCCATGTGGCGAACTGGTCGCGTTCGTACATGCTGATGGCGGTTTGCTCAGCCATGTCGCCGATATCCGCGCCCGCAGCCCACGCGCGCTCGCTGCCTGCAAGCAGAATCACGTGAATGCCGGGATCCTTGTCGAACGCTTCCATCTGCGTCGCGAGCTGGGTCATCAGTTCGGGATTGAGCGCGTTGAGCACCTTGGGGCGGTTGAGCCTGATGATGCCGACGTGCCCATCGGTTTCGGTGAGAATCAGCGGTTCGTGTGTTGTTTGATTTTCCGAGCCGGGCGGATTGGAAACTGCTGTGGTCATGACTGTGCTCTCTTGATCAACGCTTCGAGTTTTGTTTTGGGCAAGATGCGCTGGACCTGCTTGCCGCGTCCGACAATTCTGTCACCATCGTAGGCGATCAGCTCGCAGACGAGGGTGGTGGGGCCGAGTTCGACCGCCTTTGCGACGATGCGCACGGTATGGCCCAGCGGCGCGGGGGCAACGTGGTCGATCGACAGGTGCGAGCCGATGCCTTCTTCGTGCGGTTCCAGATGCGGGGCGAGTACCATGCGGGCAGCCAATTCCATATGGTGCGCCATCGACCATGTCGAGTACACGCGATGCACGATCACATCATCGAACGCGGGGCACATGTCCTCGGTGACGGTGATGACAACCTCAGCGGTGTTGCCGACTTGCAGTGACGGTTTCATAACGCTGAAGAGTGTAGCGGCAGATGCGCGACGTGTTGATGCGCCACAGTTGTTTCCAGCATGCTGCGCCGCAGGTGCAATCAGCAGGCGGCCGCTACGCCATGCGAGCCGGCCCGCTACACTGCCCAAATGACCGGATTGCTGATCCTGCTGAGTATCGCCCTGGCGCTGGTGGTGGCGCTGCTCGCAGCCATTTTGGCGCGTGACATGGTGCGGCCGGCGCGGCGGACCGCTGCGTACGCTATCGCGCGGAACCTACCATGCGATCCGGGCGATCTTGGACTGGATTTCGAGCAGTGGGAGCTTGATCGCCCCGATGGCGCTGTGCTGCCGGTGTGGGAAATTAGAACCAATCGCGATTTGTTGTCCGATCAGCCTCCAAATCAGACGACGCTGACGGCTGTATTCGTTCACGGCTGGGGCCACAGCCGCATCGATACGCTCAGTCGCATCGGACTGTTTTTGCCGCTGGTTGACCGGATCGTGCTGTACGACCTGCGCGGCCACGGTGATGCGGAAGGCTCATTGAGTCGGCTCGGCGACGGTGAGCAGTACGATTTGCTGGCGCTTCTGGAGCGGCTGGGCGAAGGGCGATTTCTTCTCGTCGGCCACTCGATGGGAGCGGTCATTGCCATCACCGCAGCGCACCTTGCGACACGCGATGCGAACCATCCCCTGCGAAATCGCATTGCTGGCGTGATCGCCTACGGGCCATATTGCGAGTTTCACCAGTCGCTGCAGGGCCGCTTGCGGCATGCGGGATATCCCACGCGGCCCATGACCGATTTGGCGCTGCTCGTGCATCGCCTGCGCGGCGTGCGGCCGTTGAGCCTGAATCCCCACGATCTGCGCACCCTCGGCTGCCCGCTACTTGTCATTCATGGTGAACTGGACAATGTTGCGCCGCTTGAACACGGCAGGCGAATTGCAGCGGCTGCTAAAGAGGCGGATTGTCAGACCATCGCCGGCGCAGGGCATACCGATGCACATCTTGTCGATGCGGAACGACATGATGCGCTGGTGCAGGATTTCGTAAAGCGATTGGAAGGCGGTATGCCATAACACAACGCCCACCCGTGACATACTGGGTGGGCGCTTGATGTGTTTGTCATGCGGCTATGAAACGGCGCGTATCACCCGCCGCCCGCGCCGGTTCCACCCGGCTCAGTCATGCTCCAGGGATCAAGCAGCGCATCGAGCTTCTTCGGCTCGATGAGGTTGTGCTCGAGCACGTACTCCCGCACGGTTTGGCCGGTTGCAAACGCTTCCTTGGCAACCTTTGCTGCATTGTCGTAGCCGATTTCCGGCGCGAGGCTGGTGCACATCATCAGGCTCTTTTCCACCATGCCGGTGGCAATGTCCTTGTTCACCTCAAGGCCGGTGATGCATTTGTCCACGAACATGTTGGACGCGTTGGCCAGCAACGTGATCTGCTGGATGAGATTGTCAGCCATCATGGGCATGGAGACGTTGAGTTCAAGCAGCGAGCCGATGCCGCCCGTGCCGCCCACGGTAATGGCGGTATCAGCGCCGATGACCTGGCACGCCACCATCATCACGCTTTCGCAGATAACAGGATTGACCTTGCCCGGCATGATCGACGAACCGGGTTGCGTAGCAGGCAGGCTGAGTTCAAACAGACCGCAGCGCGGACCGGAGCCAAGCCAGCGGATGTCGTTGGCAATTTTGGTGAGGCTCACCGCAATGGTCTTCAAATGGCCTGACGCTTCAACAACACAGTCGCGCGTGGCCTGAGCTTCGAAATGGTTGGCGGCTTCTGCGAACTTGACGCCCGTTGCTTTGGAGAGTTTTTCGGAAACCAGCTTGCCGAACTTCGGATGGGTGTTGATGCCCGTGCCGACGGCGGTGCCGCCGATGGGAAGATTCTCCGCCAGGCGCGTCATGGCGCGCTCAGCGCGTTTCACGCAGTATTCAGCCTGTGCAGCGTAGCCGGAGAACTCCTGTCCAAGGCGAATGGGCGTGGCATCCATGAGGTGCGTGCGGCCGATCTTGACGATCTTGTTCCATGCTTTGGCCTTGGCTTTCAGCGCCCGGGCGAGATTGTGCATGGCGGGGATGAGCTGATCTTTGATCGCTATGGCCGCTGCCACCTGCATGGCGGTGGGGAAGGTGTCGTTGGATGACTGACCCATGTTCACGTGATCGTTGGGATGGATCGGATCGCGTGCGCCGATGGGCTTGCCTGCTGCCTGGGCTGCCAGGTTCGAGATGACCTCGTTCATGTTCATGTTGGTCGAGGTGCCCGAACCGGTCTGGAAGATGTCAATGGGAAAATGCCGCATCATCTCGTGCGCTTCGGGCGTGTCGTAGCCGTTCTTGAACGCAGCGATAACCTCATCGCACGCCTTGGTGATCATGCGGCTGCGCTTGGCGTCAAGCTTTTTCAGATCGCTGTTGACCTGTGCGCATGCTTTCTTCAGCAGCGCAAAGGCGTGGATGACCTGTGGCGGCACTGGGCGGCCGGAAACTGGAAAGTTCAGCACCGCGCGCTGCGTCGTTGCGCCGTACAGCGCATCAGCAGACACGGTCATTTCGCCCATCGAGTCTTTCTCAATACGTGTGGCGGCTTTTTTTGAAGTTTGTCGTGATCGGGGTGCTGTAAGTGTTGTCATGGTGGCTGATGAATTGTGTGACTGGGACAATGAGAAAACCAAAGCGGATCGACGATTAGTGTAGCGGCGCAATTCGACCCGCGTTGATCTGCCGCGTTACTTCGGTGACGGCACATCCTTCGGCGCGATGCGCGGGGAAGCGGCAGCGGCGGCGGCATGTGCGTTGGCTGGCTCAACGATCGAAAAGCTGCGGCACAATCTCGCCGGCTGGGCCAATAAGCTCAAAATCCGCAAGGCGGCTTGCTTCGCTTGGCTGGGTGTTGACGATGATGATGCGCGAGCCGTGCGACTTGGCGTAGTTGATCAGACCTGCTGCCGGATATACCGCCGCGCTTGTGCCGACGACCAGCAACACATCGCATTGGCTGCAGGCGCGTTCCGCAGCAGTCCAGGCGTCAGCAGGCAACGATTCGCCGAACCACACCACGCCCGGCCGCATCGGTTCGCCGCAGCGCACGCATGGGCGCAGGTCCGGCGGATTGGCCAGATCGATCGCCTCATAATGGCCGCATTGTCCATGACAGCGGTCAACGGCAATGGAGCCGTGGAGTTGAATCACATGCTGCGCGCCTGCGCGATGCAGCAGGTCATCCACGTTTTGCGTGACGTTGACAAGTCCGCTGTTGCGTGACGCTGCAGCCAGCGCCTGATGAGCCGGATTCGGCTGCGCAGCGGCAATGGTGCGCCGACGCCAGTTGTACCACGCAATCACCGCCTGCGGATCGGCGGCAAAGCCCTCCGGTGACGCGAGCGTCATCGGATCGTACTTCGTCCACAGCGCGCCGCTGACGGCATGCGAATCGCGGAAAGTCGGTATGCCGGATTCCGCACTCAGCCCGGCCCCGGAAAACGCGACAATTCGATCTGCTTTGGCGATGAGTTTTCCAGCAGCATCAATCATGCACACAGCATAGACCCGATCGAGCCGCGACAGCCCATCAGTCAGTTGGCGTAGCGGCTGCAGCGGCAGTGCCCGCGCTGTCAAGCGACTGACTTGCTGTATCCAGCAATGCGCGGTCTTCCTCGCCCAGCACGCTGCCGAATCGGCGGATGATCTCATCGCGCAATGGGCCAGCAGCAGCGGGGTCGCGCGTGACGATCGTTGATAAAAGCGCTACCCATGCGCTGGGATCGGGTTCATACTGCGCAGCTTTCTCGTAATGGCCGGCCAGCGCAGCAGCCTGAAACCGCACCCTGCGAAGCGTGCCGCTGCCCAGATCGCTGTTCATGCTTTCCAGCAACTCATGCACGCGGGGCGCCTGACCAAGCTCAATCAGAATCGGCGCCAGCTTCGCCATCGTTCGGATGCGCAGTTCAGGCGTGGTCTGTTCACGAGGCGACTGCACCACCCGAAGCAGCACGACGCTGCGCAATGCGTTATCGGCATACGCCAATTGCGAGAGAATGTCGTCGGCCGCCAGCAGGTCGCCCACAGGCAGTTTGCGGGCCAGGGCCAACACGGCGTCGCTCCACGTTTTCAGGTTCGCGTCGTCGGGCTTGAGTTCAGCCAAAGCGCGCATGGCGGCAAGATCGGCTGGCCCTTCGAGCAAAACACGCACCGCATACGGATAGATGACCGGATCACGCGCTCGATCAAGCAGCGGCTGACGCGCTCCACGGTGACAGAATCCTTCCGCCACCGCGATGCGCAGCGCAGGATCAGCGCCGTCCAGCAGCATAGTCAGACGGTCGTTGTCGGTTTCATCACCGAGCAGCGCCAGCAGCTTCACCAGGCTAGGCTGAGGCTGTTTGGCGACATGGCTGCGCACATCAGAACGCACTGCATTAAGCACATTCTGATCCACATTGCCTGCCAGCACAGCCCGCCAGATGATGGTGGCAGCAGGCTCGCCGAGCGTGAAATGTCCCAGCCACAATCGGGCCGGTTCAATTGCCGCCGGCGAAGATCGCTTGCTCAGGATGTCCAGCAAACCGCCAGCAACCTCGATGGAACGCTCAACAGCCAGCCGGTTGGCCAGCAGCGTCGCGACATTGTCGTAGTTGAGTTCATCAAGCAATCGCGCCGCCTGCAGTCGAAGCGCTGGCACGTCGTCAGCCAGCCGATTCACCAACGCTGCCTGCACCCGGGGTGGTATGCGAACGCTGTCGCGAAGCAGCAGCGCCACGCGGTTGATGCCGAATTCGCGCACCGGAGCCACATCGTCTTCAAGCAGTTCCGGCAATCGGCGCAGCTGCTCGTCAACAGTGAGTTCCGGATACAGCTCAAGGTATGCTTCATACAGTTTGCGCGCCATGCGATCATTGGCAGCGTGCTGGAGATGCAGTTGCTGCTGCAGTTCGACGACGCGATCAGCCAGCGAACGGGCGACAAACTGAAACCACTGACCGGGAGAAAGATCGCGAGCGGTGGCCCACCACGCCCGCCAGCGCTCCGGGTCGTTGCCATAGGACAAACCCGACAGCCGCTCCAGACTTGCACATGCCGCATCGATGATTTCAGGAGCCTCCGGCGGGATCGCCTCGCCGTCGTCTGCGGTCTGCGGCTCGATCAGTTGCATCAGCGTGGCAGCAGCGTTGCGGTTGCGAAACGCTGCCAGGGCATAGATCGGACCTTTGCGCCGCGCTGTCGGCTGCGTGCGATCCAGTGCCATTGCGGTCACTTTTTCCAGCGCATTCTCGCCGTAGCGAGCCAGCACCCACGATAAGGCGTCAAGCGTCTCCAGCGAGGCGTCGGGCACAGCATCCACTGCGGCGTCCAGCAGCTCCGGCGCTGTTGCGCGTGCTGCATGCATCGCGCTGGCGACAGCAAGCGTGATTGATGGATTGTCGCTGCGCAAGGCCGATTCGAGCATCTCATACGCCTGCGGGAGGCCCATCGCGATCAATTCGTGCGCTGCGTTGCGGCGAGTCTTGAGAGCGATGTCAGGCGAGGGGTTCAGCAGGATTGGGCCGAAGATCTCCAGCTGCCGCCGCTGCTGTTCAGTCAAGTGATCCAATGCTGCTGCTTCCTCAGCGCCGCCATTAGCATCCTCGTCGCCTTGCGTGGGCGGTTCGCTTTGTTGAAATTGAGCCAGCGGCAGCCAAAGGCCAAGCGCTTCAAGTACGCTAGATGCAGCGACGAACTGGTGTGATGCGCCATCACCGGGTGCGGTGGGGGAGCTGGGGGCGTGGGCAATTGCAGCCGTCGGCGCCGGCATGGCTAAAGCGGCCGAACTGCTTGCTCCGCAGACAAGAAGCGGGGCTGCAGCGCCGAGCACGCACGCCAGCCGCACTGCTCGGTGGATGCGGCAGAATGGAAAATCAGCGGCATTCATCTGAAATCGGCAAGCGGGCACAACAAAACTACGCTCCATTCTCTCGTATCGGCTACACTAATGTCGAACTGCGTAACGAATATTTGCTGTTGTCGGCCACACCCCGTTGGAGCCGCGGGTCATGAGCGACTACTTGGATGCCGAAGCACACGCAGACCGGGCGCTGGAGATGTACGAGCGCGGCCGCTGGGCCGAGGCTGAGGCGGAGCTGCGTAAAGCGCTGTCGCTGAATCCCGATCAGGCCGAGTGGCACTTCAACCTGGGTTTGACGCTTGAAGCAGCGGGGCGTGACGCCGATGCCTTGACGAGCTACGAACGTGCGGTCGAGCTGATGCCCGATCAGCCTGATCCTCTGCTCGCAGCCGGCGTGGTGGCCAATCGACTCGGCCAGTATCAGCGGGCCATCGGGTATCTGGAGCTGGCGCTGAAGCTTGAGCCGCAACTGGAAGCGGCCTACGCCCACAAGATCGACAGCCACATTCGGTTGGGCGATCACGACGAGGCTGAGACCACGTTCTATCTGGCCCAGCATGCACTGCCGGAACCAAGCGCCCAATGTCTGGCGGTGATGGCTGAAAGTCTCTTGCATCGCGGAATGTACGAACGGGCCGAATGGTGCCTGAAAGAAGCCCTGCGCCTTGAGCCGAACCTGCCGCGTTTGCGGGCACGTCTGGCGGCGGTTTCGGCATCAACGGGCAAGCCGCAGCGTGCGTTGCAGTTGTATCTGCGGGAACTACGCGACGATCCCGGCAGTATCGAAACGCTTCTTGAATATGGCGAACTATTGATGGAACTCGGACGGCTGCCCGAAGCGGCTGAGAAATTCCGCCGAGTTTTGGAGCTTGAGCCGGCCAACGTTGACGCTCACTACGAGCTGGGCCAGATCGCCATGGCCAGTCGCCGGTTTGAACAGGCACATCTGGAATTTGAGCTGGTTCTCAAGCTTGACCCGAGTTTTCCAGGAATTCGGGCCATGGTGGGCGAGGTGCTGCTGTGTCGCGGCAAGGTGGCTGAGGCGCGAGAGTACCTGCTTCAGGAACACGAGCAGTTGATCACCGCATTGGGCGAAACGGCGCCGAAGGCTCAGCCGTCGCTGCCGTCGCCGCCGTCATCGTCACATGGTCAATCCGCCGACCGCACTGAACTTGCGGTGGGCAATGACTCAGCATGGTCGATTTCGCACCTTGCTCGCGTTGCCAGGTTGCTGCTGGAAGCCCAGGAACCAGCCAAGGCAGCAACGCTGCTGGAGCATGCTGTGGCTCAGCAGGAAACGCCGGACCTGTTGCGGCAACTTGCGCTGTCTCGGTTCCTTGCAGGCGATCGCGACGGCGGCACAGCAGCAAGTCGGCGTGTGCTGCGACTTGATCCTGTATGCGTGCGATCCATGCACAATCTTGCTCTTGCCGCGTTGGAGCAGGGGCAGGTGCGCATTGCTGCAGGCTGGGTCAGCCGTGGCCTGCGTGTCGATCGCAATGACGACGGCCTGCGCCGATTACGCATGAGGGTGTATCTGGCATTCCTGCGCAGCGCATGGAAATGGCTGTTCAGGCGGTGATCTCACCTGTAGCCATTGTGTTTACCGCGGAGAACGCGGAGCACGCGGAGGAGAAAAATGAGAAGGGGATAAGGCGAGGGGGAGACAGGGGGGAGCTTGGCAAGGTGCAGGGGTGATGGGGCGGCATACATACGCAGCAGATCACCTTGTCTTCTCTTTTTCGTCAAGCGTTGCGCAACTGACCGGTCATCCGGATCAGCCCCTCATCTCATCCCTCTCCGCGATCTCAGCGCTCTCCGCGGTAAATTGACTGAATGAAAATGATTCACCGCGGAGATCGCAGAGTACGCGGAGAGATGGGAATGGATGGGTGATGTGAGAATTGCTGCGCGCAAAACAGCAATGCAATACAGTTGAGCATTGACTGATCAGATCATCCACACTGCGACCGACAGCACCACGGTGCATCAAGCACCGTGGCAACCCCTTATCCTCCTGCGCGCTCTCCGCGTTCTCCGCGGTAAATAAACGAAGAAGAAGGGAAGCTGACTCGCAGCGGATCAGAGCGTTGCGTTGGTGTACGGCAGCAGCGCCATGTAGCGGGCCCGCTTGATGGCCTGGGCGATCATGCGCTGTTCGCGTGCTGAGACGTTCAGGCGCTTGCGTGAGTAGATCTTGCCGTTGGGCGTCATCAGCCGGCGAAGATCATCGACTGCCTTGTAATCAACATACACCTCGCCGCCCACGCCGGTACGAAGATAGCCGGGTTTGCGGGGGCTGCCTGTTGCTGTTGTTGCGGTTGCCTGTTGAACTTGCTGAGCCATAAGTGCAATTCTCCGTCATGGATGGGGCCGCGTTGAGAGATAAAGCAGCAGCGGCCGACAGCCCACTCCTGTCAGCGGCAGCGGGCGACGAACCACACACAATAGCCGCCCGTCAGCGTCGCTTCAAGTGATGAGGTGAAGTGCGTGGGTGACGCGTCGCCGCCTCACGGACAGGGGATGGGGTCCGGGAACCAGGGGTGCTTGACAACAACAGCAGCTGCTTACTGCGGGCACGGTCCCCAGTTGCTGATCACCACAAGCAGGTCATCCACGTTTACCAAACCGTCGCCGCCGGGCGGTGCGATGTCAGCCGGGCAGGCAATGACTGGAGCGCGGGCGCGGTCATGATCATGGTGTCCCGGGCACGCCCCCCATGCGCTGATGACCGCCAGGAGGTCGTTCACATCCACCACATTGTCATTGTCACTGCCACTACTGCTGTTCCCCGTGATATCCGCTGTACAGGCGGGCAGCACCTTGAACTGCCGCATCATCACATGGTCTTCATGTTCCAAAATGTGGCAGTGATAGGGGAAATAGCCGGGGAAACCTTCAAAACGGGTGATGACGCGGGTGATGTAGCCCGGCGGCGCATCAACCGTGTCCTTCCATCCCATTTCGTTGGCAGCCGGCGGCAACCGCGGGCCAGTCGGCTCGCCGGTCACGTCGTCAATCGCCTGACGGTCAAGCACCTGCACCGCCACCAGATGCAAGTGCATGGGGTGACTGATGCCGGAGGCGTTATACCAGCCCCAGATCTCGGTTGTGCCCAGACGAGGCGTTTCGGTGATGTCGTGCCACATAAGCCCGTCAATGCTCCACATCAGGTCATGATGATGCGGGCAATGCATGTTGGGCATCAACTGCATGGCAAGCGTTCGCTCAACCGTCGCCTGTGATTCGGAGAGAAAATCGATCTTCGCCAGAGTCTGCGGCAACGGATCGACATGCCCCCATTCATCCTGCACAATGAACTTCATCACGTTGGCCACAACTCCCACGCCGGGCGAGCCCGGAAACGGCGACGGGGCACTGTTCACAAGCACAAGCTCCGTTCCGCTTGGGTACAAAGCAAAATCCATCACCACATCAGCCCGCTCACCGGGCAAAATGGTCAATTCACTCATCGGCACCGGCGATTCGAGCAAGCCAAGATCGGTGCCGATCTGCCAGAAGATCGCACTGTCGGAAAGCGAAAGCCGATATGCGCGGCTGTTGCTTCCGTTGAGCAGCCGGAAGCGGTACTTGCCTTTGTTGACCTTGAGATAAGGCCAGACCTTGCCGTTGACGAGAATCGTGTCGCCGAAAAAGTGCTCGTGCCACATCTCGGGATACTTCAGCGAGCCATCGGGGTTGAACGATCGATCTTGAATGGCAAGCGGAATTTCATACTCACCGCGGGGCAGATTGAGCGCATCTTCCACTTCATCGCGAATGATGTAAAACCCAGCCAGACCCATGATCACGTTGAGGCGCGTAATGCCGTGAGCGTGATCGTGATACCACAGCGTTGCTGCGGGTTGATCGTTCGGATAGGTATACACCGGCGACTGTTCACCGGGCGGGAACGCTAGCTCGGGATAGCCGTCGCTTTCGGGAGGCACCTTGCCGCCGTGCAGATGCACGACGCACAGAGGCGTCTGACCGGTCACGTCCGGCCCGTGCAGACATTCGTCAACCACCAGCGCATGGGTTGTGCGCAACTCGCCGGTTTCCGCGATGCGCAGATCGTTTTTCCATATCACCGTCACCGGCTCGCCGCGATATGCTTCGATCGTCGGTCCGGGGAAGCTGCCCGCATATCCCCAGACGCGCGTGGGCGGCAGATCGCGGTGAAGCTGCTGGAACTGCTCGGTCATGGCGATCTCGTAATGCGCCTGACCGCCCGCCGCACCCGAAACCGGCTGAGCGACAGCAGGACGAGGCAATTCATCGACGAACGGTTCAAGCTGAACCGAGCACGAAGCCGCCTCGCATGTGATGTCGTTGCCCTGATAAATGCCGCCCATCGTGGCGCATTGCACCGCTGTAACCTGTACGCAGCCTGCATCGCTCAGACAGCACGCGCCCTGAGGTCCGGGCGGGAGAAACCTCACCGTCAGCAGCGGCTGAGTTTCGCTGAACGGGCTGTGGCGGCTGTCGAATCGTTTGACGTTGCCCGCGCTGGTTTCATTGCCGCGCACAAGCCACCCGAAGTTGGCGTCGGGATCGTTCACCCATCGTTGCACGTCATCGACCAGTCCAATGGTGCTCCATGTGTAGTAGGCGTTGGCGGCAGTGACGTTTTGCAATGAACTGGCAGCGGGTGCAAAATCGCCGCCGGGCGTTATCCAGAACACTTTGGGATAAAACGCGTGCAGCCACGTCGCGTCGCCGATCGTCGCCGCTGCGCCGAAATCTTCGTGGCCGCTGGCCTGCGATGTTCCTTCACCCCACGGCTGCAACACGCGGTGCAGCGATACAAGCGCCGGTGAACCGGATGACCGATTGCAATACAGTTGCAGGCTTGCGTCCTGAATCTTTGCTCCGGGCGGAATCTGGCTGAGGTCGAATCGCAATACGCTTCGCCGAATGAGGCCGTTTTCGTGAGTGCCCACATGGAGATGCTGGCCCATGCCGTTGCTGAGCGAACCGGCAGCATCTTCATACAGCACGTTGTCATGGCTGGCGTGGAACTGCAGCGTGATTTCCTGGCTGCTGCAGGAACTGCCTTTGCAGGTTGTGTCATCGCCTTGATAGATGCCGCCCTGCAGGAGACAGGAGGTGGGGGAAATTTCAAGACACGAACCGTCGGTCAAACAGCACGCGCCGATGCCGCCCGCCACCACCGTAACCGTTCCCGCCATGCCGCTTGCGGTGCCGTCGCCGTTGTCAAAGCCGTGCGGCTGGCAGTAGTACCACCATGTGCCGACATGCGTGAACGTGTGCGTGAAGCTCTGGTTCATGCTGTTGATCGGGGCATCCCATACTTCCAGGCTGCCAGCGACCGAGGTTGTCGTATGGCTGCCCTGCACCCAAATCCAGCGAACGGTATCGCCAACGGTGATGACCGGATCGACAATCGGCTGGCCCGGCGGGTTGATGCTGAAGGCGTTGTTGTAGACGTACACATCAACCGTCGCAGCGCTGACGCTTTTTGGAGACAGCATCATGACGATGGCAGCAACGAGAAAAACGAAGCGAAGAACCTGGCGAAACATCAAAGTCATCGTCCTTGGCGCAAACGGCAGCCAGAGAACTGGCCGTCATTTCTGGCCTGCGTTGTCGTGGGCGTAATCAAAGGGCAGCGCCGGTGCAGCAGCACTGCGCAGAGCGTCAGCATTGATTGAAGCTACTGCGCTGCATTGCCCGAAGGAACGGGAAATCAGCCCCGCTTTGTATGTGGTTGATTTGTCTGCCATCATATTTGTTCGTCGCTGGATATTTAAGCCAAACCACGCGAGCAATTCGGAGCATTCATGTCCATGTCCGTGATGCGTCAGGCGCCAGTTATCGGCATCACCGCCGACGTCAACCAGGCCAGGCACTGCCTGAACCGGGCATATGCTGCCCGAATCGAGCAGGCTGGTGGAGTGCCGCTTGTTCTGCCCTGCGTTCGGGCATGTGTCGAACGTTATCTTGCGCTATGCGATGGCATTGTGCTCACCGGCGGGGACGATCCCATCATGTCGCACTGGGGCGTGCCGATGCATCCCAAAGCGACGCCGATTGATCCCGATCGCCAGGCGTTTGAATTGGCGCTGCTCGATGCGCTTGACGCCCAGCGGCATATTCCAGTTCTGGGCATTTGCCTTGGCATGCAGTTAATGGGTCTGCACGCAGGCGGCACGCTGGATCAGCATCTGCCCGATACGCTTCCCACCGCAGATCTGCACTGGAATGGGACGGTTCATGAAATCACCGGCGAGATGGGCCAGGGAATGATTCACAGCCACCATCGGCAGGCGCTTGTCGATGCTGGACGTCTGCGCGTGGTCGCCACCGCGCCCGATGGCGTCATCGAAGCAGTGCGAGCGGACGATCGAGCGTTTTACATCGGCGTGCAATGGCACCCGGAACGCACCGAACACGATGCGCTGGGCCTTGATCTCTTTCGCCAGCTTATCGCAGCAGCACGGTTGTCAGCGTCCGGAGCGGCGGGTTGAGGGATTTGGGATTCACCGCGGAGATCGCGGAGAAGGATGAGGGTTTGATCCGGATGACCGGTCAGTCACGCAACGCTTGATGAAAAGAAGGGAAGACAAGGTGACATGGTGAAAAGGTGAAAGGTGATCTGTTCTCATGTACGTCACCTCATCACCTCTGCACCTTGTCACTTGTCAAGCTCTCCCTGCCTCCCCATCTCCTTATCTCTCTTCTCCGCGCTCTCCGCGATCTCTGCGGTAAATCTTCAGCTAGTGAGGAGGATTGTTTTCACAGCACCATGCCGGTGATTTTCGCTTCGAAAACCAGTCGATCGTTCACGACGCCTTGAGCGCGGGCGATGAAGCGGCGTGCGCCGAAGGAAATCTCCTTGCTCAGGAGATACAGCGTGTCGCCGGGCACGACCTGTCCTCTGAACGCCACGTCATCGCATCGCGTGAAACCGATGAAGCGATGTTCGCCGCCTTTGGCTTTGTATTGCACGCTGCAGAGTTGTGCGCCGGCTTCGATCATCAGGACGCCGGGGAGCAGCGGTCGGCCGGGGATGTGGCCGGGCACCCAGAACTCGTCATGGCGTACGTATTTGACGCCTAAAACCTCTGATTTGTCGTGATTGAACCAGATCACGTGGTCGAGCTGGCGCATATCGCCACATTGCGGGTTCAACTGGCCTACTTCTTCGGCGCTGATTGCGACAGCATTGCGGTCAATGGCCGAGATATCAAAAAGCAGTCGTCCTGACACCTGTTACACCTCTTCACCATAAAGATGCCGCAGCGGCATCACATGCCACTGCGGTTCAGGGCGACAGGATAACGACCTGTGTCCAATTCTTCACCCCAGCCTGAGATCAAATCTCAGGCTCGGATCGTGCGGACAGGTCTTTGGTGTTGTTCAACGGTCGTGCGAAATCGCTTCGAGATCAACTGCCAGAAGCATCGGTGCTGCCAGCGGTCTCCGAAGCGCGGGCCTGGAGAATACCCACACGCACGTCCTGAGCCGCAGCCTTGATGTCCTGCATGGCTTTGCGGACGCGTGTGCCGGCAGCCTTGTTGCCGCCCTCGGCCTTCTGGACGTCCTCGGCGACTTCCTGAACCAGTTTCACCAGGCGGTCATATGCTTCCATGTGGACCTCACTTCTCTAAATCTGAAAAAAGAGGGATGTTTCGTGCCTGCACTTTGATCGGCCTGTCTGCGGCTTTCGCATCAGCAGCAGGCCTTTGCGATAGATTATCACCCACCTCAACTGCCTTGGACAAGCCAGATTCAACCTGAAACCGGCGTTTGATCGGTATATGTTCGGTATTTGAGGCTATTTTTTCAGCTTTCCACAGCCTTGGCCAGCTCCAGACAGGCCCGAAAACTCGGGTGCTGGGCGTCACCCAGCAGTTCGTACATGGCTGACATGACTCCGGTCAGGACCGCGCCGGCACGCTGCATGCGCTGCTGTGCAGGTGCGATCTGATCGCGCTGTGAAGCGGAAATTGCATCGGTACAGACAAAGCACTGTCGCCCAGTTGCCTGGAGGTCCAGCACGGTTTGGAGCACGCAGACATGGGCCTCGATGCCGCAGATCAAAATGCTCGTGCGGTTCCATGCAGTCAATTGCTCATCCACCACGTCGACCAGCGCGCTGAAGCGGGTCTTTTCCACCCGCTGTGACGGATCAGCCATGACGGCCGCCACCGCATCCACGGTTCGACCAAGCCCGCGCGGGTATTGCTCGGTCACGAGATAGGGGATTTTCAGTTCGCTGGCCAGTCGCAGCAGAATGCCGCAGTTATTCTCAAGCCGCTGCCGATCCACGATCGTCGGCATCAGCCGCTCCTGAACGTCGATGACCAGCAAAGCCGTTTGTTCAGCGCGTAGACGGGGAATGGGCATGGCGGCAGCAGTGTAGAAAACACAAGTGCAAAGGCAAATGCAAACGCAAGCGGTCAGCTGGGAATCGCAGCGCACTTTCCCAAGTTCACAGTCTGTTCGCAATCAATGGCGCTGACGGCGATGATCGCAAAACTCACACGCGCAATTGCGTTGTCTCAACGCCGAGCGCATGGGCATAGCGTTCACGAATCGGCTCGACGACCTGCTCAATGAACCGATCGACCTGCTCGGGAGCTCGGCCGACATACGCTGAGGGGTTCAGCACCGAGTCCCAGTCAATGCCCTGGAACATCGCATCATCGCGTAATCGCTCCAGCAGATCATTGGGCCCGCCTTCAGCCTTGACGCGCAGCGCTGCAGCCTGGCTGTGCGTGCGGATGACTTCATGCGCCTCCTGACGGTCTGCGCCCTGCTGCACCGCTGCCATCAGAATGTTTTCCGTGGCCATGAACGGCAGTTCCGCCATGAGATTGTTGCGGATGGTGCGTTCGTACACCACCAGCCCCGACGCCACGTTGTGCATGATGTCCAGGACGCCGTCGAGCGCAAGAAATGCCTCAGCGATTGCCAGCCGACGGTTGGATGAATCGTCCAGCGTTCGTTCCAGCCATTGAGTGGCAGCGGTGTTGAGCGGGCTTTGCGCCAGGGTCATGACGAACCTCGCCATGCCGGTCGCACGCTCGCATCGCATGGGGTTGCGCTTGTACGCCATGGCTGACGAGCCGATCTGTTCACGTTCGAACGGTTCTTCGATCTCCTTGCGATTGGCCAGCAGCCGAATGTCGTTGCACATCTTGTGGGCTGCTGCAGCAGCGACTGCCAGGCTGTTGACGATCTGCGCATCCACAACGCGCGGATAGGTCTGGCCGGACACGGCATAGAGGTGTGTTTGATCAGAAGGCCAGCCGAGCTTTGACGCAAAAAGCGCATCAAGCTGATCGACTTTCCGCTCATCGCCCTGAAACAGCGCTAAAAACGACGCCTGCGTACCGGTGGCGCCCTTGACGCCGCGAAGACGCAACTGAGCCAGGCGGTATTCGATATCTTCCAGCGCCAGCACGAAGTCATAGGTCCACAGCGTGGCCCGCTTGCCGACGGTGGTAGGCTGGGCAGGCTGAAAATGCGTAAAGCCAAGCGTGGGCACATCGCGGTAGGCGATGGCGAACGTGCCCAAGGCATCGATCAAGCGGGCGATTTTGTTAGCGATAAGCTGCAGGCTCTCTCGAATCAGAATCAGATCAGCGTTGCAGACCACATCCTGACTGGTGGCGCCGAGATGAATGATCGGCCGGGCGCTCGGTGCTGCGTCGCCCAGCGTGTGAACGTGGGCCATCACATCGTGCCGCAGTCTGGCTTCGTATCGGGCAGCAGCCTCAAAGTCGATGTCGTCCAGATGAGCGCGGAGCTCATCCACCTGCTGCTGGGTGATCGACAGGCCAAGCTCACGCTGAGCCTCGGCAAGGGCAAGCCAGATGCGTCGCCAGGTGGAAAACTTGCGCTGAGGCGACCAGATGGCCCGCATTTCGGGTGAGGCGTAACGGGATTCAAGCGGCGATTGGTAGGACGTGGTCGTCATCAGATGATTCAATGCTCCTGCCTGTTTTCTGTCCGGCTTTGATTCTCTTTATTCACCGCGGACTTGATTCACCGCGGAGATCGCGGAGAGCGCGGAGGAGGAAGAGTAAAGATAGGGGTGTGCCAGCGCTCGACGCAGTATGCCGCCGATCCCAGCTCGGCTGATCCGATCAATCAACAGCTTTGTGCAGCAAGTCTCCATCCATCCCCATCTCCGCGTTCTCCGCGATCTCCGCGGTAAATCACTTCTCATCAGACGATCCAATGCCTTCGGGAAAGAGAGAACCATCAATCTGCTGCTGCGTTACTGCACAGGCCGCTTTCGCCCCTGCCGTCCCCGGAAGTGGGGCGGCTGATGCTGGCGATCGGCGAACTGCCAAACGCAAACTTTACCGTGATTCTGGTTCTTCGCGGCCGCTTGCGTGATCGGCAGCACGTATAAGTGGGCGATTACTCGCGATTTGCGGTCCAATCCGGTTCGGCCGGCCGGCGTCAAGGTGTAAGATGACAAGGCGGTTCGCCTGTGTATGCGGTTGCAGTCGTTGTTGGCCGTTCAGCAATCAAGCGCGTCACATGCGATCCGGGGGCGTCTCCGGGGTCGTCCGTGGAAGCATTTCTGGAGCAAGTACCCATTTCTCAGTCCAGCCCAGCCCGGCGATACAGCGACAGCGGGGACGATGTTTCGCCTCCTGCCGACGGCACTACTGCGCGAGCACGAGCGTTGAGCACCGGCCCGCCGCGTATGACGCCGCTGCGCGAACTGCAACTGGTTGAGACTTATCGCCAGGGCGGCGCCGATGCCGCCGATGCGCTCGGCGAATTGCTGCAGGCGTATCAGCGGCGTATCTACAGCATCTGTTACCGGATGCTGCATCATCAGGAAGACGCCAGCGATCTCACACAGGAAGCGCTGGTCAAGATCATCGAAGGGCTGGACAGCTACGACGGTCGCTCAAAGCTCAGCACGTGGGCGATCCGCGTGGCGATGAACTGCTGTCTGAGCCATCTTCGCAAGCAGAAGTTTCGGGACCACGAAAGCCTGGACGCCCATGCCAGCGCACGAACAGCGTTTTCACGCAATTCCGGCGGCATTGGGATGCAAAGCGGACGCGGAATCCGCGGGCTGCGGCCGGAACCTTTGCCCCATGAGAGCGTCGAACAGGCGCAGACCCGGGCGATGGTGCTTCGGGCGCTGGAATCACTGGAGCCGGATGTCCGCGCTTTGCTGGTGCTTCGCGATCTGCAAGGTCTTGATTATGAGCAACTTGCAGAAGTTCTGGATGTGCCGATCGGCACGGTGAAGTCGCGGCTGTTCCGGGCCAGAGCTGCGCTGCGGTCGGCTCTGGAGGCCCAAGGGTGTGCCTGAGCCAGAGCGGCCGCTGCTTTGTTTGTTCTTGTAAGAGGCGATATGCGCTATGGACTTGTTGAATCACGCCAGCTCATTCTGAACGTGCTCTTTGCTCAACGAGTTTCCATACGCTGCATTTTGTGCACTTGACCATGCTCAAACGCTACGACGAACTTGAACTGCTCGATCTCATCGAAGATGAGCTTGATCCCCAGGCGGCCTCGGCGCTTCGGCAGCGGCTGGAGGCTGATCCGGAGGTGAAACAGCTTGTCGAGCAGTTCTGCCGCGATCGCGCTGCATTGCGGGCAATCCAGGACCCGCCGCTCCCGCAGGATTTCCTGTCGCAGATCGAGCCCCTGCTGGCCCGGCCGATGTTGATGGCGCCGGTGGCGAGCGAGGAAGTTGCACTCAAACCCGGTTCGTTTCGGCGGCAGCATCGCCGTCGTGTGCGACGGATTCGCTGGGGCCGATTGGCGCTGGTCGCATCGCTCATGCTGGCCATGTTGGCGGGCGTGTGGGTCGGCGTTGATCGCGGTCTGCAATGGGCGCGTCTGGCGTGGAACGAACGGGTTGCCCAGCCGGACGAATCGCTGCTGGCCGCGTCAACCCCGGAGCCTGCCATGAGTCTTGATGGCAGTTTGCTGGTTTCGGTTGATCGAGGCGTGGTTCACCATCATCACCCGCTTCAGGTTCAATCCGGCGCACTGATGTGGCAGTCGGCCGATGCCGCTGGGGCGGCGGGCGCCAACCGCAATGCCACATCATCGCGTGCAGCGTCTGCAGCGCGCAGCGATGATTCGAAACAGTTTCTCGCTGCGGATTTCGCCATTGTGATCGACGGCAGCGATCTGGCTTCTGTTGAGAAGCACATGCAGATGTTCCTGGCCGGCGCAGGCAATCGCGCAGCGCTGGTGCGGAATTTCAGCTACGAACAGGCCCGGCAACTGGAGCAGGAATGGCGCATCGCACAGGGGAAACGCGAAACGGGAGCCGACTTGGTGACAGCTGCATCCGGGTCTGGAGGCAGTGAGCCTGGCAGTTTGCTGCAGCCATCATCCGATCTCAAGTTGCTGGCGCAGCGTGTTCGCGAACATATGCGCTTACGACGTCCAGCCGCTTCGCTTGTCACTCGTGACGAGAGCGCTGGTGAAGCCTCGTCGGCAGGCCGACCGGTGGTGGGGGCGGCGGATATGGCTCCATCGCTCGAACAGCAGTTGGAATACTCCAGCCGCGGAGCAACGCACACGTTGTCGGTTCCTGCTTCGCAACTGGCGCAGATGATTGAGCAGTTGTCGCTTGTCGCGAACTATCGCACGACGCTGCAGATGTTGCCGGAGCATGGCGCTGAAGCGGCTGATGAGGCAGAAAAGACGAATCGATCCCGTCATGCTGCTGAGTCGTGGCACCCGCTCAAAATCTGGATCGACCAGGGCCCGGCGGTGAAGCGATCGCTGCAGCGTCTGACGCAGGCCAAAGATGATGCGGTTGTGCTGGTGCCGGTGATCGTGCGTGAGGCAGAGCAGACCAAACGCTCCTCAGCGCCGCGCTGAACGCAAACGCGATAAGTCAGGTGGGGTTTACGAACCGACGGCCTTGTGAGAATGAGCATGGCAGCCGACTTTCGGTTCCTCGCCACGGCGCAGTCGCGCGATATTGGCTCGATGCTGATAGATCACCAGCGCAGCGATGACGGCTGTGCCCAGAAACGGCGGCGAGGCGTGCAGCAGGTGCGCAAGCGTGTCACTGAGCGGCTGATCCATGGCCGTCGGCGGCAGCGCAGAAAGCAAATAGCCAATGGGCAGGCTAACAGCCGCGAGCATGCTGGCCACCGAGACATACCGCGTCAATCGCAATGCGGCATACCACACCACAAGTGCACCAAGCGTGGGAATGGTCAGCAGCGGCCACATCGCCCCCAGTGCCCCGAAACCCGTTGCCACTCCTTTGCCGCCTCGGAACCCCAGAAACGGCGAGAACATATGCCCAGCAACCGCCGCAGCCGCCACCGCCAGCCACAGCCACATCTGCCTGCCGGTCAGATCAGCCGGGGAATGTCCCAGCACGTTCGTCACCGTGCCCGCCAGCAGCACCGGCACAGCGCCTTTGAGCAAATCCAGCAGGAAGCACAGGACGCCAAGCTTGCGGCCAAGCACGCGGCCGACGTTGGTGGCGCCGATGTTTTTCGAACCGTGCTGGCGAATATCAACGCCCTTGATGCGCCCGATCAGCACCCCAAAGGGAATCGCGCCGATCAGGTAGGCAGCGATGATGCTGAAAGTCCAGTTCATCCGTACTCGTTTCCCTGAATGAATGCCGCTTGGTTGCCGTTCTCTCTCGCCGCCAGAATTTCCCGGTAAACCTGTAACGTATGCTCGACCATATGGTCCGTTGTGTGAAGCTGCAGCGCCCGCTGCTCGGCGCGGTCGACCATTGCGTTGCGCAGTTCGGGTGATTCAAGCGTGAGTATCAATGCACGAGCCAGCGCTTCGGGATTGTGAGGCGGGACGACCATCGCAACCGGCTCGGCGCCCGGAACGTTCATCCCAACCACTTCCGGAATGCCGCCGGCGCTGGTGGTGACCAGCGGCACGCGGGCGAACATGACATCCAGCAGACTTGAACCCAGCCCTTCCTGGATCGACGGCAGAACGAAAACGTCGGCCGCCTTCAACAGATCGCCGACATCCCGGCGATAGCCGAGAAACGTCACTTTGTGAGCGATGTTGAGTTCGGACGCGAGATGTTCCAATGAGCTGCGCAGCGGGCCGTCGCCGGCAAATACGGCATGAACATGCGGCAATCGCTGCAGGACGTGCGGCAGGGCCTGGAGCAGGTATCGATGGCCCTTGTTCGGCCGCAGTGAAGCGACGGTGAGGATCATCAACTGATCATCGCGCACGCCTGCTGCTGCGCGGCCGCGTTCCCGATTGCCTTCGCGCGCACGCTGCGGATCGACGCCGTCATACACCACACGAATCATCCTGTCCGGAATGCCCCGGTTTCTGCAGACATTGGCCACCGCGTGCGAGACGGCGATGACGCGGTCACAGAGGTTGCGGTACACCCAGGGTGAGCGTGCAGGCAAGTCTACACGCCGGCTGGCCACCCGTGCGCGGATTCCAGCGCCCCAGACGGCAAAGCCCGGGCCGCTCAGGGCGTGGGAATCGTGAAAATGAATCACGTCCGGCTGAAGGCGTCGAATCAGACGCCGAAGTTTCCACAACGCTCGCGGGTTGCGGCCGCGCCCGGGAAACTCATGCACGTCATAGCCTTCCTGTGACATGCGTAGGGCGAACTCGCCGCCCGCCCGCGCCAGTACGCTGCAGCGGTGACCTCGGAGACACAACCCGCGCACCAGTTGCCGGGCCTGCTCTTCTCCGCCGTGCCAGGTGATCTGCGTGGAGACGTGAACAATGGTGAACGAAGCGTTAGTACCGTTGCTGTTGTTAGTGTTGTTGTTCTGATTTTCGCTCACCGAGTGTCTTCCTCGCGGCAGCCCATCGCGGCTCGGATGATATGGCCAGTCAATGCTTTGTGCAGCAAATCACCATCCATTATCCATTTCTGTTTTCGCGTACTTTGCGGTGAACCATGTTTCGGGAAATTTACCGCGGAGAGCGCGGAGATCGCGGAGGGGGGGATGAGGGTTGCGCCAGTGATCGACGCGTTGTGATGCTGTCACTCGCAGTTTGGATGATCTGATCAGCCGATGCTTTGCCTGCGATTCTCGCCACCTATCACCCATTCCCATCTCCGCGTGCTCCGCGTCCTCCGCGGTGAACCACACTCATCGGCTGCAAAACAAGCGTGATGGCGAAGGCCAGCAGGCCAAGGGTTGTGCCGCGGTCATGGTGCGTGTCGGTCAGGGCGGTGATCATCCAGGAAAACATGACAAAGAACGTACCGTCGGTATATGGCGCGTGCATCGGGGCGTTCCATGCGCCTTTGAGCGAGAGGACGAAAAGCGCCAGCACGATTGCTGCTCCTATCGCGCCGGTGCACGCCAGCACCTGCATGTAGACCGAATGGGCGTGGGTGTATTCATCGAGCAGGGGACCGTAGCGGGGGTGATGTTTCGGTGTGCGGTAGCCGCCGGCTCCGGCTCCAATGACAGGCGACTGCAGAAACGTATCCCACGCGATGCCCCAGCTTGCCACGCGATGGCCGAAGTCCGTGTTGTACGAACCTTCCTTCATGCGCTGCACGTTATCCAGGGCGTTGTTGTATCGGGTGACAATCATGTCCGATGCAGCCAGGTAGACTCCGCCGGCGCCGAGCATGCCGCAGATTGCGATGGCGATGGCCAGCTTGCGCGTGTGAGGCCGCCGGATTGCCGCGATGATCACTAAAAGTGGGATCACAATGGTCGCTGCGATCCACGATGACCGCCCGCCGGTGCTCACAAGGCCGATGGCTGCTGCAAGAAAGCCTGCAGCGGAAATCCACCGCACGTTGCGTGTGCCGTTGAGCACAGCCGTCAGATGCCAGCACATGGCGGTTACGCACAGAAGCGCCGCAATGTTGGGGTGCGTCAGCCCGCCCAGCCGGGTGCTGTATTTCGTGAACTCCAGGATATGGGCAAGATTCAGTATCTGCAGCGCATTTTGCACAGCAACGCTGAGGAGAAACGCTGCGATGAGTTTTCCTGCAGTGTCGACGATCGGCCAGAGCATCAGCGGCGTGAGTACAGCACGAAATGCACGCCATTCGGTCATGCCGTGGGATGGATCACTGCTCCAGAGAATGCTCAATCCATGAAACGCTGCCCATCCCAGAAGCAGCCAGAGAACGACAGCGCGGGCAAGGAATCGATAGCACGGCCAGGTATGCGGCAGCCGGATGACAGCCATGACCAAAAGCAGCGCAAAGCCGATCGATCCCGGCGCTGCTTCCAGCGCGAGCGTGAATGCATAGAGCATTCCAAAGCCCACATGCAGCTTGTGGCCAAGCGGATCGCGCTGACGCCCCAGCGCCAATGCCTGGGCAAATGACAATGCGTGTGCATCAGCCAAAGCGTCGGGAACGACCGGCATCTGGGCCGCAGATGATCTCACGCATGCGGCTCCTGATTTCTGCAACTGTTATGTTTGGCGGCAAGGTATGCGTGCTTGAGCATTGCAGCATTGGCGGTCATGCCTGCTGCAATCAGGCCGCGCCATCCATCCAGAAAGCCTCGTTTGAGAATCAACTGCTTGAACATCGCAGCAGGCGGGTTGATCAGAAGATGCAAAGCTGAGCCGCCGCTGTTGCGTTCCTCAGCCGCCTGGCGGGCGTAGATAATCTGCCGCTGCGCCAGATCGCTCAAATCTGCCCACGAGTCATGCCGCAGATCGCCCTTGAGCTTGCCGACTTTGCCGGGAACTTCAATGCGTTCATGGGGATTTTCGCCCATTGCCCTGCCGCGATTGCTGCGAAACAGCCGCAGACGCCATTCCGGCTGATAGGTGTGATGCAGCCAGCCGCCCAGGAACCACACTTTGCGATTCAGCAGCCATCCGTCGTAGCTTGGATCGTTGGTTTCAACAACCTGCCGAATCGATTCCCGCAGGGGCGGTTCAAGCGATTCATCGGAATCCAGCGCCAGTATCCATTCATGGTCGCGGCATTGGTCAATGGAGAACTGCCTTTGTGCCACATGACCCAGCCACTCTTGATGAATGACCTCTGCGCCAAGTGAGCGACACATCTCAACCGTTCCGTCGGTCGATCCGCTGTCCACAACGACGATTCTCTTTGCCAAACCCTGCACGCTTCGCACGGCGCGCTCAATGGTGCGCATGCTGTTGCAGGCAGTCATGGCGACGGCGAGATCGCTGGAGGGCGTTGAAGTGCTCATGGAACGAAAACGTCATAACGCAACAGTGTGAGAGTGCGGAGTATATATCGACTCTCGATTTGGAAGGCGTCGCTTGGCAGGATGATCGAATCTGCACGCAATGGCTGCTATCTTGAATGGTGAATTGGCTCGCCCCGCTCATGCGATCAAATGTCTGAAAGCTGACGGCCTGAACAGCGTCTGGCTGACGCAGCCGCCGGGCCAGCCGCTGCGCACAGTCAAAACCTGGCCGCTGGGGCCGGCGATGGCGTTGAAATTGCTTCTGGGCATCGCGCAGCCGCAGCGTCAGATCCGCGGAATGCGCCGGCTTAGGCGGCTGGGGATCAACACCCCAGCGAACGTCGGCTCGTGGCGAATCTGCAGGCGCGGCGGCCGATATGCAGTTGAACTGACTCTGGAATATGCGCCGGGGCAATCGGCCTGGGAGATCGCTTCAGATACAGGCGATATTCAGCGTCCCGATGACGCCTGCCTGTTGCATGCAGCTCGCAGCATCGGCCGGATCGTGCACATTTTGGGGCAGGGCGGGGTGTTTCACCGCGATCTCAAGCTGTCCAATGTTGTCATCGACTTTGCCACGGCTAAGCACCCGACTATCTGGCTGATCGATCCCGTCGGCGTGAGAGCGATGCGACAGCGAACCAGAGAATACGGGCGCATGCTGGAGCGTCTGGCTGTGCAGCCCCTGGGACTTGAACCATCGCTTGCCCGGCGCATTCGTATTGCGGTGTTGCGCAGTGCGTTGCGGCCGCTCCCGGCGCACGACCGCCGAGAGGTATGTCGAGAGCTGCGGGCAATGGCTCGCTGAACTGAGATAAGAAGGGAGAGGACAAGGAGACAGAGAGACAAGGGGGAGGGGAGCGTTTGTTTTCTGACGAATATCTTTCTTGTGATGAAATCCATGTGTGGCGTTTCGACCTTTAGGCGATTGCTAGCTATCCTGCCCAACCGTGGAACCTGCTGTATTTCTTGATCGCGACAATACGCTGATCGCCAATGACGGCGATCTTGGCGAGCCGGACTCGGTGCGATTGCTTGACGGCGTCGCTGCGGGGCTCAAAGCCTTGCGCGAGGCGGGCTATCGCCTGGTGGTGGTCACCAATCAGGGAGGCGTGGCCCGGGGCCGCTTTACCGAAGAAGACGTGGATGCGGTGCACCAGCGCATTGCGCTGCTGGTGGACGCCCAAGCCAACGCGCTGGGGCTGATCGACCGCTTTTACTACTGTCCGTATCACCCGGAGGCGACCGTTGCGGAGTACAAACGCGATCATCCCTGGCGCAAGCCGCATCCGGGCATGATCCTGCAGGCCGCCCGCGACATGGGGCTGGATTTGTCGGCTTCGTGGATGATCGGCGATCAGGAACGCGATGTGCTTGCCGGGCGGGCCGCCGGTTGTGAAACGATCCTCATCACGCGCGATGCGGAACTGGCCCAGCGAGCCAATCCGCACAATGTGGTTCAGAATTTCACTGAAGCGGTGCAGGTTATTCTGCGGCACGCCAAACCGCCTGCGCTCATCAGCGGCAACGGCCAGCGCGGTGCGTCCAATGCTCCCGATGCGCTTGGCGCGGACAATGCAAACGATTCAAGCGCAGCCGCAGCGTCGCCAGCGGCGGAATTGCGTCCAAGCGAATCAATGGCGGCGGAGTTCAGCGGGTTGCGTCGGGCGATCAGCGATCTGGCGGAAGAACTTCGCTCCGATCGCATGCGGCGTGCCGACTTCACCATCGTTCGCATGGCGGCTGGTCTTTTTCAGCTCCTGGCGTTCCTGCTTGCGCTGTTGGGGCTGTTGCAGTTGGCGAATACCGATCTGTTCATCAAGTGGATGATCGGCGCGGCTTTGGTGCAACTGGTCACGCTTACGCTGCTGGTGCTGGATCTGAAGGGATGAGCGACGCGCCGATCTGCGAAATTACTCTGCGCGCTCTGGAAGGTCAGCCGCTGGCTGATGCGCGCGTACGCGACATGGTGGAGGCGACGGCGCACGCCATTGCAGAGCGGCAGGGCGTCAAGGTGCTTGGCCTGCACACAGCGCCCGATCGCATCACCGTGCGGCTGAACGTCGGACGCATTGAAGCGATCGGTTTCGCTGCGGAGCTTCGCCGCCTCACCACGCGCTGGTATACGCAGAAGTACGGCGTTGATACGCTCTGGGGCGAACCGCCGGACGATGAGCCTGATGAATCTGAGGTGTGGAAAACGAGGTGACCCGAACGGACGCACAATCGTCAAACGCGAAAGACCGCCACTCGCCTGATTTGAGCAGCATTGAGCGGCTTGTCGTGGTTGCGCCGTCGTGGGTTGGCGATGTTGTGATGGCCACGCCGGTGTTCCGCGCGCTGCGGGCGGCGCTGCCGCAGGTGCACATCACAGGCGTCATGCGGCCGGGACTGGATGACGTGCTGCGAGGCTTGCCCTGGCTGGATCAACTGACGATCTGCAACATGAAAGGTCCGCTGGGCGTCATGCGTCTGGCCAGGGCGATACGCCGCACCGATGCGCCAGCAGCGCTGCTCTTGCCCAACAGTTTTCGCACAGCGGCGGCAGCGAGACTTTCCGGAGCAGCGATCCGCATCGGCTACATTCGTGACGGACGAGGCTGGCTGCTCTCGCATGGGCTGGAAGCGCCGCAGCGCACCGCGCCCATTCCCGCGGTTGACTATTACGCAAGGCTGGCGTGCTTTGCGCTTGATGTGGAAACGATCGATACGAAACTCGAGCTCGCCACCACGCCTCACGAAGAGCAGCAGGCCGCTGCAATGCTGCATGATGTGGATCGGCCGCTGGTGGTGTTGAATCCCGGCGCAACTCGCGTAGAGAAGCGCTGGCCGGCTGATCGCTTCGCCAGCGTTGCGGATATTCTGGCTGCTTCGCATCAGCTTGCGATTGCGGTAAGCGGTTCTCCCAAAGAGCGCGATCTGTTGCGTGAGATTGTTCAGGCAGCAAAAACGCCGATCATCAACCTGCTTGAGCGGGGGGTGACGTTAGGCAGTTTGAAGGCGGTGATTCGCCGCGCAAGGCTGATGATTACCAACGACACCGGCCCACGTCATATCGCAGCAGCATTCGGCACGCCGCTTGTCACGTTGTTCGGTCCGACCGACCACCGCTGGACCACGCTGCACGGCGTGCGCGAGCACATCCTGCTTGCTGAGCCGTTCCTGCCGGAGGAGTTGATGGCGGATCAATATCCAAAGCTCTGCACGATCGAGCGCATCAGTGTGGGAGATGTCGTGGCGGCGGCGGAACGCCAGCTTGCACAGTCACAGTCAGCGCACGCGCACCAGTGCTGATGCGAAGCGAAATATCTAGCCAATTGGCGCAGCGTCACCTGGGCTGACGGCGTCTGAGGGACTGATCAGCGGTTGAATCCGTCGGATTGCCGATGCTCCTGCGCGGGCAGAGCTTCAAAGAATTGGCCAAGCTCACGCGAGCGAGATCAAATCAATTTGTTGGCTGACGCAGCCGCCTCTGCTGCACATGCATGAAGGGAACTTGTGATGATCAGGATGAGATTCGGATCCGAAGCCGAGCAGGCGACCGCCCGCGAGCACACAGAAGGCGGCTTGGCCGGTGCGATTGAGGAGCAGACCGCAAAACTGCCATCGGACACATTCCTCTGGGCGGCTGGCGCATCCATTCTCGGCTCACTGGTCCTGCAGATGATGGGCCGACGCCAGGAGGCGTTGTTCGTCGGTCAATGGGCGCCGACGTTTCTGATCCTCGGCCTGTACAACAAGATCGTCAAAGTCGCAGGACACGATCAACTGCATCGCGATCGAGACGAGTACTGATACAGCGATACAGCTCAGCCAGATAAGACAAGCAGATAGGTGATGCACCGCAGGATTTACCGCAGATTTACCGCGGAGATCGCGGAGCACGCGGAGATGGGGAAGAGATGTGCATTGCTGCGCTAAGCAGCATTGACTGATCAGATCATCTCAACTGCGATCGACGACATAGTGCGCCGAGCACTCCTGCAACCCTTCATCTTCCTCCTCCGCGTTCTCAGCGCTCTCCGCGGTGAAATGATCGAAAAATGATTTACCGCGGAGCACGCGGAGAGCGCGGAGATAGGGATGGATGTGAATTGCTGTAGAGGGCAGCAATTGGCTGATCAGATTGTTCCAACTGCGATCGGTGGCATAGTGCACCGAGCACTACCGAACCCTCACTCTCCTCCGCGACCTCCGCATTCTCCGCGGTGAATTTAAAAAAAGAGCGATCGAGCAAGATGCGAGGGATGGGGAGTTTTCTTGTCTGATCCGATCAAACGCCAAAGCTTGTTCTGACCGCCTTGGCGACTTTGATCAGGCTGTAGTCGAGCGGCACGAGGCGCTGGCGGTTGGCGGTGTGCAGTATGTCCACATCGCTCAACTGGCCATCGCGCATCACCACCATTCGCCCCGTGGCTCCCTGCATGAGCAATTCCATGGCGTGATGGCCGAATTGAGAGGCTAGAACGCGATCGGATGGCACTGGCGGGCCGCCGCGAACGACATGTCCCAGCACGGTGGTTCGCGTTTCGATGCCGGTGCGTTCGCCAATCTGCCTGGCCACGCGTTCGCCGATGCCGCCGAGGCGGATCGGGTCGGGGCTGGTGGGGTCGACTTTCGCCACCACCGCCTCGCCGCCCGCGGGTTTGGCGCCCTCAGCAACCACCACAATCGAGAAGCCGCGATTGCGGTTCATGCGGCTTTCGACAAAGCGGCAGACGATGTCGATATCAAACGGAATTTCGGGAATGAGAATCACGTCCGATCCGGATGCGACTCCCGCGTACAGCGCCAGCCAGCCGGCGTTGCGTCCCATGACCTCGCACACCATGACGCGATGGTGGCTGGCGGCAGTTGAGTGCAAGCGATCCAGCGACATGGTGGCGGTGGTGTAGGCGGTGGTGAAGCCGAAGGTAATGTCGGTGCCGACGATGTCGTTGTCGATTGTTTTCGGCACGCCGATGCAGGTGACGCCTGCCTCGACAAGCGGAGCGGTGCAGCTCATGGTGCCGTCGCCGCCGATGACGATCAGCGCATCCAATTGGTTGGCGCGGATGTTTTCCAGGCAGCGGTCGATCGCATTGACGAACATGGGTTTGCCGTGCTCGTCATCGCCGACATAAAGCCGGCTTGGGTTGACGCGGTTGTTGGTGCCCAGGATGGTTCCGCCCCGGGTCAAAATGCCCGAGACGTGCATGCTGGTGAGTTCGCCCATCCGGTTTTCGATCAGGCCCTGGTAGCCGTCTTCAATGCCCCAGACGCGCAGGCCGTATTGATAGATGGCGGTCTTGGTCACCGCGCGCAGCACCGCGTTGATGCCGGGGCAATCACCGCCGCCGGTGAGAATGCCGATGCGTTTGATTGAGCGGTTCGCTGGCATGAATATTTTCGATCGGCTGTTGCGGGGCGCCGACTGCAATTGTCTGCGGGGACAAGGTCATCGTACCTGCGACACCGGCCGCACGAGGATTTCGTTGACGCCGACATGCGGCGGGGCTTCCACCGCATACAAAATGGCGTTGGCGATATCGTCGCTGACCAGCGGATTGGGCAGGGTGTTGTAATAGTTCCACGACAGGTTGCGCCAGTCCGGATCACGAATGGAATCGGGCAGTTCGGTGATCACTACGCCCGGCGCGATGACTGTGACGCGAATCTGGTTGCCGTCGGTGGCTGCCTGCTCCGCCAGCTCGCTGCGCAGACCTTCGGAAATGACGTGCACAGCGTGTTTGGTGCCGCAGTACACCGTGCCGCCGTTGAATATCTTGCGACCGGCGATCGAGCTGACGTTGACGATGTGGCCGGTTTTCTGTTGCAGCATGATCGGCAGCACAAGACCGGTGCAGTACAGCAGACCCTTGAGGTTAACGTCGATCATCGCGTCCCAGTCGTCGATGCGGCATTTGATGATCGGGGCGTTCGCCATGATGCCCGCATTGTTGATGAGTATGTCGATGCGTCCCCACTGGCGCATCGCCAGATCGACCATCTCCTGCACCTGCTGGCGATCAGCGACATCACAGACCGCGTCGATGGCGTGCCCGCCCTGATCGACGATCTGTTTGGCCAGATCGCGCAGGCGTTCGGCCCGTCGGGCTGCCAGCACGACTTTTGCGCCGCGTTGGCCCAGAGCAAGGGTGGTAGCGCGGCCAATCCCGCTGCTGGCACCGGTGACGATGGCGACTTTGTCGGCAAGAACAGACATAAATTCTCCTTTCCTCAACGCCTGGAGTGCGGTCGGAGTGACCACAGCGGCGACTTACGGCTACCATCCTAGCCTTATGAGTAAGTCGCAAGCCCAATCACCAGCAAACTCCAGGCAGCAATCGCCGTCAATACCACCGCAGGATGAATCGTCGCTTATCGCTGCGCGACGCGAAAAACTCCGCCGCTGGCGTGAAGAGTTCGGCATCAATCCCTATGGCCATCGCGTGGATGGCATCATTTCGCTTGCGCAGGCCAGGGCGATGTTCGACATGGAAGCGCATGAGACGTTTCGCGCCACCAGCGAGGCGGCGAAGAACGATCCCGACGCTGCGGTGATTGACCGCCGCAAGCGGGCTCGTGTGGCTGGCCGGTGCATGCAGCATCGCGCAATGGGCAAGCTCGTGTTCATCGTGTTGCGCGATCACACAGGCGACCTGCAGGTGAGCGTTTCCAAGGCGGCGGTCGATGAGACGAGCTTCAAGGTGGCAGCGAAACTCGACTATGGCGATATCGTCGTCGCTGAAGGCCCGGTGGGGATGACCAACAACGGCGAAATCTGCGTGTGGGCCGATCGCTTTGAAGTGCATTGCAAGAGCCTCGTGCCGCCGCCGGAGAAGTATCACGGTCTGTCTGATCCGGAACTGCGCTACCGTCAGCGCTATATCGACATGTACGCGAATCCTCAGACGATTCGCACATTCCAGCTCCGCTCGAAGCTGGTGACGGCGATGCGGCGGTTCATGGATGCACGCAACTACATGGAAGTGGAGACGCCGATGATGCAGCCGCTGGCCGGCGGCGCAGCGGCAAGGCCGTTTATTACCCACCACAACGCGCTGGATATAGACCTGTATTTGCGCGTCGCGCCGGAGCTGTACCTGAAGCGTCTGCTGGTGGGCGGCCTGCCTCGCGTGTATGAAATCAACCGCAATTTCCGCAATGAAGGCATCGACCGCTCGCACAACCCCGAATTCACCATGATGGAGGTGTACGAAGCGTTCGGCGACTGCTGGACAATGCTGGAGCTGACCGAATCGCTCGTCCACGAACTGGCGCAAATCAGCGCCGCCGAGAGTGCTTCGGATAAATCCGGCGGGCAAGATCAGGGGCACGCATCCGCAGGGCCTGTGCTTGCCTTCGGCGATCTCCAGATTGATTACACCCGTCCTTTCCGGCGCGTCAGCTACGGCGAGCTGTTCGAGCAGGCTCTGGGATTTCCCATGACCGATGTCGAACAAACGCTTGCCAAAGCCAAGGCGGCTGCTGTTGAGCAGGCAGACAAACTCGATCACTGGCTGCTGGTGAACGAGCTCTTTGAGCGATTTGCGGAAGAGAAGATCGACCCGACCAAGCCGACATTCGTGACGGATTTCCCCAGTGCGATCTCGCCGCTGACAAGGCCGCAGGAGGATCGGCCGGAGTTGAGCTACCGCTGGGAGCTGTTCATTGCCGGCATGGAGGTGGCCAACAGCTATACCGAGCTGAATGATCCCGACGTGCAGCTTGAGAAATTCACCGAACAGCTGCGCGGCGCAGATGAAGAGACGCAGACGTTCCGCTCGCTGGATGAGGATTTCATTCACGCTCTGCGCGTCGGCATGCCGCCGGCTGGCGGGCTTGGCGTGGGCGTTGATCGACTGGTGATGCTGATGACCAACAATCAGTCGATTCGCGATGTCATTTTGTTCCCGCTTATGCGCCCGCAGGGATCGCACGAAAAAAGCTAAGCGTGCAGCAGCAGCTCTGATTCCATACAATCAATCACGCAGCGACCACAGCACGCAGCGCGCGATTGCAACCAACAATGAAACGCTCAGCGACGCATTCCGGCTTTCCGCATCGGGCACTTGCGCGAATCATCGCGATGCTGTGCTTTACGGCGCTGCTTCTTAGAACAGCGTGTCCAACACCATTGGCTCTTGCGCAGATCGATGAGTCTGCTGCTGTTGATGATGGTGATGCATGGCGCATAACGGAAGAGCGCTGGTACATCATGGAGTTGGGCGGAGCGAAGGTGGGATGGGTCAACACCATCATCGCCACCGACGGCGAGCGCATCCGCACGCACAGCATCAACGAAATGCAGGTCGGCCGCGGCACGCAGCAGGTTTCCATACGCCTGGCTACCACGCAGGTTGAGCGCATAACCGGCGAGCCGGTCATGATGGAACTGGAACAGAAAACTGCGGCGCAGACGGTGCACACGCGCTGGGAGTTCAACGAAGATCACATTTTGCAAACCGCCAGGCAAGGCGATCGCGAAATTACGCAGCGGTTGCCGTGCCCGGCAGACTCGTGGCTTATGGCAGCGGGCGTTGAGCGCTATGTGCGAGAGCAGCTTGAAGCGGGGGCGCAGTCGTTTACCTATCGCACCATCGATCCCAGCGCGGGAGCGAATCGAGTGGTGACCGTCACCAGCAGACGCACCGGCCAGGGCGCAGCCTGCATTGATGACAAGATTGTGCCAATTACGATCTGGACCACCAGCAACGATGTGATGCCGATCGACGCCACCGAGCACTACACCAGCGACGGTCGGCTGGTGCATCAGGAAATGGCTACTGCGATGGGCAGAATCGTGCTGCGCCATGCGACGAAAGCGCAGGCGACGGCGCCGGGGGATAAAGCGCCGGAAGTGCTGGCTCCAACGTTCGTTAAGCCAAGCGAGCCGATCGCTGACCCGATGCGAGCCGTGAAAGCGACGTTGCGGCTGAGAGCCAAAGACGGCCGGCTGACTGCGCTGCCCTCAGCCGGAGCACAGCATGCGGAGATGGATTCAGCGGGCGCGTCGGCGCTCCTGACCATTGACATCAACAACAACCTGCCTGCTGCTGCGGAAGAACTGACCGATGATGAATACCGCCGCGCATCAGCCATGATCGATTCCGATGATGAACTGGTGCGAAAGCTCAGCAATCGTGCGGTGCGCACTGCAGGCGACGATATCGGCGCCAAAGCCGAGGCGATGCGCAGCTTTGTGCATCGACACATCAATCGCAAAGGCCTGCAGACAGCATTTGCGTCGGCGTCGGAAACCGCACGCACTCGCACAGGCGATTGTTCTGAGCATGCGGTACTGCTGTGCGCCATGCTGCGTGCGCAGGATATTCCGGCACGCATCGCGATGGGATTGGTGTATGCGGATGCGTTTGCTGGTCACGAGGGGATCTTCGGCTGGCATATGTGGACGCAGGCGCTTATTGACGGCGCATGGGTTGATTTTGATGCCACACTGCCGCAGCGATACAACGCGGCGCATGTGCTGACAGCGGTTTCGAGCATGAACGACGGCATGGGAACGTCGGACATGGCCAACATGATGTTGCTGATGGGGAATATCGAAATCGAGGTCGTTTCGGTGGAATATGAGTGAACCGGCGGAGTGGGGGAGACCGCCAGCGGAAAATGAGCCGAAGCCGATCCGGCTCGCTACACTGCGCTTCATGTCTGACGCAATACCGCAATTGCCGCCTCGTCCTGTTCAGGGTCACAAGGGAACCTTCGGCACAGTGTGCGTACTGGGCGGGCGGGCTGACGAGCAGCGCATCATGGTTGGTGGGCCTGCATTTGCTGCTGCAGCAGCGCTTCGCGTAGGTGCGGGGCTGGCCGTTCTGGCGGTGCCCACGCCCATCATGGCAGCAGCGTTGGTGATCGCCCCCTCAGCGACGGGGCTGGCCTTGCCGGTGGATGACGCCGGAGCGCTGCGGCCGAGCGATGCAGCGCAGCTCATTGATGAGCATCTGCCGCAGTTTCGCTGTCTGGCGATCGGTCCCGGGCTGGGCGCAGGTGTCGCGCAGCAACAGGTTGTGGTGCGACTGGTTGCACAAGATCAGGTGCCGCTGGTGGTGGATGCCGATGCCCTCAACGCCCTCTCGAATCTGCCTGAGTTTCATCGTGATTTCCGAGCGCCGTCGGTGCTGACGCCTCATCCGGGCGAATTTCATCGCCTTGCCAAAGCTTTGGGCATCGATGCTGATCCGGTCAACCCCGGCAGGCGACACGAAGCAGCCCAAATGCTTGCCCAGCGCCTGGGCTGCGTGGTGGTGCTCAAGGGGCATCGCACCGTCATCAGCGATGGTCTGACGACCTACGAAAACGAAACCGGCAACGTCGCGCTGGCCACGGCCGGCACTGGCGATGTGCTCACCGGCGTGATTGCGGGTTTGATCGCACAACACTTCAAGCCGGCAATGGGCACAGGATCGCGGCAGATCACCGCCCAGCAGCAGGGCGGGCTGAGCCTTCTGGATTGTGCACGATTGGGCGTTTACATCCACGGCCTTGCAGCCGACCGCTGGGCTCAGCGTCATGGAAACGCCGGCATGCTGGCTACCGATCTGCTCACCGAGCTGCCGGATGTGCTTCATGCGATCACCACCCAGAGCGCAGGTGTTTGAGTTGAGTGATGAATGATTTGGATGCACGATCGCGGTCTGGCCTGATTTGTGTCAAGTGAGTTGGCTATCGTTTGTGCGGCGGTGATGTGCGGTTGTGTGTTCGCGGCGTGCGCGCTGAGATGATGGGACTTTTTCGCACAAGCAGCCGCACACCCGTTACACTGCCCGTATGAACCAGCCCGCACTTGAATTTGAGTCATCCAACGCCGGGGCGTCATCGTCATCAGCCGGCGGCTCCTCCAGCCCCCGGAATTCTCCCCAGAACCCCCGGCCGCACGTTGATTTGCGGTCGCTTCCGCCCAACGGCTTTATCGATGGCGTGTACAGCATTCTGAACCCGCAGATCGGCACGACTCGTGCGGGCAAGCCGTATCTCAAATGTCTGCTGCGCGACGCCAGCGGCGAGGTGCCGGCCCGCCAGTGGACCTTTGACGAAGCTGCCTTCGATGACCTGAACCGAACGGGTTTTGTGTGGGTTGCCGGCCACACGCAGGTGTACAACGGCCAGATCCAGCTCATCCTCGAACAGATCAAGGCGGTCGAGGTCAGTGCGGAAGAGATGACCTCGCTGCTGCCCACCACAACCCAGGACATCGACGCGATGTTCGAGGAAATGTGCAGCATCATGCGGTCGATGAAGCACCCCGCCATGCTCGCGCTGGCTGAGGCGTACCTGGCGGATGAGGATCTGATGGCAAAGTTCAAGTTCTGCCCTGCTGCGATGAGTCTGCATCATGCGTGGATCGGCGGATTGCTCGAGCACACGCTGCAACTGCTCAAGCTGGCAGAGGTGATGCTGCCGCTGTACCCGCAGCTCAACCGTGACATCGTGCTGATGGGGCTGTTTCTGCACGATCTGGGCAAGACCGCTGAGCTGAGCTGGGAAAAAGGCTTCGACTACACCCCCGACGGCAACCTCATCGGCCACATCGTGCGTGGTGCGGTGTGGCTGCAGTTCAAGGCGGCGGTGGCGGCAAGGCAGTCCGGGCACAAGCTGCCCATCGAGGCCCTGCGCGTGCTGCAGCACATCATCATCAGCCATCACGGCGTGCCGGAGTTCGGAGCTGCGAAAATCCCCGCCACCCCTGAAGCGATCTTCATTTCGCAACTGGACAACCTCGACGCCAAAACGCAGATGGCTCTCTCCGCCGCCCGACCCCAGATGCCCGGCGAGTCCGAGGGCGCATCTGACTTCACCGACAAAATCTGGGCCCTGGACACAAAGCTCTACAAGCCCGATCCGCTCAGGGAAACCGCCGGCGGAGAATAACAGACACGCTTCGGTCGACGCTTTTTCTGCCAGCATCATGCAGTGAACGGCTGCCGACTGCCTTCGCCAGCGAGTCGGGGTGCCTGATTTCCATGGTCTTGACGGCAGAGGATGAGCGTACAGCCGGAATAGTTTGCTGGCTGTGCATGGTTGGAACCGCGTGGCTCTGTGGATAGACTGCCTTGCCTATCGGAGGAATTGCATGCGGCTGACCAAGCCTCGACCTCATCCAAACGTGCTCATCGGCATTCCCGTGTACAACGAGGCCCGCTATGTCGCCAAAGTCCTCGCTGAGGTCAGGCGATATCACGATGACATTCTGGTCATCGACGACGGCTCCACCGATGACACCCCCAGCCTGCTCGCTCAGCAGCCGGTGGAGGTCATTCGGCACGCGGAAAACCGTGGCTACGGCAGGTCGATGCAGGACATGCTTCGCTGGGCCAAGGTCGACGGCTTCGACTGGCTGATCACCATGGATTGCGATGAGCAGCACGAGCCGGCCGCCATCCCGCAGTTCATTAAACGCATCGACGCGGATCAGGCGGATGTCATCTCCGGCAGCCGGTATCTGGTCTCCATGGAAGATGACGATGCTCCGCCCAGCGATCGGCGTCTGATCAACCAAACGATTACCGATGAACTCAACGCCCGCCTCGAACTGACCCTGACTGACGGATTCTGCGGGTTCAAGGCGTATCGCGTTTCCGCATGCGAGAAGCTGTGCCTGGATGTGGACGGCTACGACTTTCCCATGCAGTTCTGGGTTCAGGCGGTGGCGAACGACTTGAGAATCGAAGAACTGCCCGTGCGGTTGATTTACAACGATCCGACGCGAAGTTTCGGCGGGCCGCTGGATAACCCCCAGTCGCGGCTGGATCTGTATCGCCGCACGATGCACCGCGAAATCATGCGATGTCGGGACCGCCTGCCCGCAAGTGCGGTTGCCGGTCTGTCGGCTTCTTCTCTCGCGTCAACTGCTGCGCCCTGTTGTCAGGGCGCATCAACCTGACTGAAGCTGCGATGAATATCGACGTGACCATCCAGCCGACATGCACGCGGTGGATGGAACTGATTTCCACAAAGCCGCAGGGTTGCCTGCTCGGCCGATCGTTGAGCGACTGGCGGCGGAAAACACGCGAGGAACTGGGGCTGGCTACGGATCGCGAGATTCTGGCGACTGGACACCAGGCGCTCCTGTGGCATCCGGGCATTCTCATCAAGTACATGCTGGTCGACGCCATGGCGCAGGCTCATGGTTGGGCGACCGCGAATCTCATTGTTGATCAGCATGCTGAGGGGTTTGGCGATTTTGACATTCCGATGCGTCGTGCCGACGGCTCTTTGATGGTGAGGCGGCTTGAGTTGTGTCGTCCCAAGCCCCGGCCGGGAGTGCCGATGGGCCTGCATGAAGCCTTCACGCCGCCGCGGCCGCCTTCGGATTTGAGCGGCACGCTGCCTTCGGTGCGTGAAGGGGTCAAACGCATTTTCGAAGCGGTGTACGCCCATCGTACTGCTTCAAATGCAGCGTTGCAGATGGCGGCAGCGATTGCTGACTTGATGCGGCCATGGGTGAAACCGCTGCCCAATGTCACCGCGACGAATCTGATCAACACCACACTCGCACGATCGCTCATGCAGTTGATGATCGACGATCCCTGGCGATGTGCAGCATGCTACAACCGGGCCGTGCAGAGCCTGCCGGAAGCTGGCGTGGGAACACTGCTGATTCGCGATGATTACGTGGAACTGCCGCTGTGGCGTATTCGTCCGGACGGCCGGCGTATGCGTGCGTATGACAATGATCTGGAGCGGGTTGTGGGAAGCGAAACGGGAGCATCGGTTTCGCCGCCCGAATACAGCAAACGCAGCCAGTCGCATGATGACGCCGCGTTGCCGCTGCTGCTGCCGCGTGCACTGTTCATGACCGCACTGGTGCGGCTGGGCATGTGCGATTTGTTCATTCACGGTACGGGCGGCGGAAACTACGACCGCGCAATGGAACGCTGGATACGGGATTGGCTTGGCATTGACGTCGGCTCGATCGCGGTGGCGACGGCGACGATGCACCTGCCGCTGCTTGGCGATGATGGTGATGAGCCGCAGCTTGATGTGCAGCAGGCGACGCAGAACGCACGCAAGCTGTGGCATGATCCGGAAGCGGGCGATGATGATGTGTCGTCACACCCCGGCCCAGAGAAACGCCGGCTTCTGGCATGGGTGATGGAGGCTCCACGCCGCTCCAGCGAACGGCGTGCTCGCTTTGTGCAGATGCACGAGCGGCTCGCGGCAATGCGTGAGCAGCGGGCCGAGACGGTGCAGGCGGCACAGGAGCAGGCGAAGCTCGCACAACGGCAGGCGGCGGATGCCTTAATCGCCATGCGACGCGACTGGGCGTTTCCGCTGTATCCCGCGTCGATGCTCGATCAGCTTGCAGCGATCGCCATGCGTGAAGCGGGCGCGGTTGTACATTGATGGTGATATTGATGATGATGCGAGCGTGTGCCGGGCACATCACGCTCATGCCTTGCCGTGTGCAGCACGCCACGCTGCGATTTTTTCTTCAAACAGTTTGATGTACCGTTCGCAGTGCAGATCGAGCGTGTAGTTTTCGCACACGACGCGTCGGGCCGCTTCGCCAAAGCGCTGAGCAAGCGAGGCGTCGTCCAGAACGGTGGCGATTGCCTTGCTGAACTGCTGGGGGTTTTCCGGTTCAGCAAGCATGCCGCACGGCCCGGCGTCGACCAACTCGCGGTTGCCGCCGACGTCAAATGCCACCACCGGCCTGCCACAAGCCATTGCCTCCAGCAGCACCAGGCTCTGGTTTTCAGCCCGGCTGGGATGCACGAGCACGTCAGCAGCGTTGTAGATCATCGCTTTGTGGTGATCGTCGACGATATAGCCCATTGCCTTGGCGGGAATGCCGCAGGAAGCGGTCAGTTCATCAGCCTCAGCGCCAAGCAGCAGCAGCATTGAGTTTTTCTTGAGATGCTGCGGCAGTGACTCCAATGCCTGCACAAGCAGATCGCCGCCTTTGACCCTGGCGCGGATCGAGACGGAGATGAACAAAATGACACGCGCATCGCGGGGGATGCCCAGTTCATCGCGGCAAGCGATTTGATCCAGCGGCCTGTAGATGGTGTGATCGACAGGGTTGGGAATCTGACGCAGATCGTGCTGGGCGATCATGCTTTCGCGAGCACAGTCGAGCAGCCAGCGGCTGGGGGCAACGAACGTAATATCGGACCGTTGGTAGGCCCAGTTCTTCAGCTTCCACGCCAACGCGGTGCCGTCGTGCGCAAGAGGAGGGAAGGTGCTGAGGTACGGGCAGTTGCCGCAGCCGGTTTTCCATCGCTGGCAGTCGTAGCTCTGCGAGCAGTGGCCGGTGAGGTTCCACATGTCGTGCATGGTGCCGACGATCGGTTTTCGCCGAGCCATGCCCGGCAGGGCGAGAAAGTTGAAGTAGTTCGTATGCCAGCCGTGGATGTTGATGATGTCAGCGTCAAGAAACGGTTTGAACTTGCGAATTTTGAAAGAGCTGACGCAGTGAATGTCGTTGACGCCCATGCGCCAACTGAAAACGCCCAAAAAATTTTCCATCCGATTTGCGCGGGGTAGTTCAACCACATCGGGCGAATCGATCGCTTTGCGGCGGCAGGCGATCGTGGATTCAATCCCCGCCTTGCGTAAGGCAGTGTGAAGCCGATAGACCGCTGTGACAGCTCCGGCACCGTGTGGTCGGCCGTGTTCGTGCAGTATCAAAACTCGCATAAGTCATCAGGCGTCGGCGGCCAGCGGTTGACAGCGAATGTTCGGAGATGATGGCGAGATGGTGAGACGAACGTGCGTCGGGGCAGTTCAGTGCAGGTATTTTGAATCCTAATCTATTCTGCGACTTCCTGCCGGTTGAACCCTGCTGGCTGCTATTGATGGTTATGGATTATGGGGGTTGGCGATGGTCGATCGCCGATCAGCAACACTACCTTGGTGGCATGATGCGGAGCAACGACAACCGTTGTTTGCCGGTGGTTTGGCTGCGGATCGCTCGATACGATTGTCGTGTGTCAGATCGAAAGTGATGCCTTGACCACCTGGTTGTGGCAAGAGGCGAGTTTTGCTGCGTGCGGGTTTCCGCTAAGCTACGTAGCTTCTCCGCGTTTGCATGGCTGGGATTCGGGGGATGTACGGCCATACGATATATGATTTCACGCGGTTTGGCGTTGAGGAAAGCGGCACGTTGAGCAGAGACGAACAGTTCGCAGCACCTGCCTTCACATGGCGAGCGCATCCGGCTCGTGAGCGCGTGGGCCACGCGCTGGCAGCGATTGGGGTGTTGGCGGCGTTCGCAGCGGCGGTGCATGCGTTCTGTGGTGCGGCCGGCGCCGGACTGGCGGAAACCTGGGCCTGGAGCGTCGGCACGCTCGTCGCTGGCGGCTTGGCGCTGAATCGTTTTCTGCTGCCCAGCACATTCACCATCGATGATGAAGGAATCACGGCGCATTATCCGCTGCGCGTTCAGCGGCTTTTGTGGCGTGATCTCAAACGGTTCGTGCATGATGACCGCGGCGGTTACCTGTCCACGCGGTACCGGGCTTCACGATTTGATGCGTTTACGGGCATGCACCTTGTGTTTGGATCAGATCGGCAGATGATCATTGATCGCATCAACGCCTGCATGCGGCGGGGGGACGTGCTGTGATGAAATGGCTCTCACGAGATATCAAGCATGCTTTTGCGGTTGATCCGCCTGGGCCGCAGGAGCCGACTGAAGCGCAGAAGCCGGCGGTTGACCGCGTGTGCCAGGCTGTGGCAAGGCGTCGGCTCACCACGCCTGCGCTTGTCTTTCTGGAGATGAGCAAGCCGCTGAACTTCATCACCGCGCAGACGATGCATCTGTTTGAGCCTGTCGCATCAGTGTTTCTCAACCTGGAGCCGGTTGCGAAAAGGCTGTTGGACTATGAAAGCTACCGGCAGTTTGCGGTGTTTCTGGAGCATCGCGGTTCGGTCGAGTACCTTTGTCGCCGCATCGAGTATTTTGAGAAGCTGTATGAAGAGCAGGAGCGAGCGGAGAAACAGGGAGCTCGCCCTGACGATGATTCGCAATCTGTGCGGTGCGAGGACGCCGAGGCATCGAAGAAGCAGGAAGGGAATGAACCATGATCGCGCTTGGTCCTCAACGTTTCGACACGCTATGTTGCGGCAGTTTGGTTGTTGCGATCTCTGACCGCACTGCCGTGTGCTGTGCTGCTGCTTTCTGAATTTTCAACTTTCGATTTTCGATTCCCAACACCACCGTGAAACCCATCGATCCCAACAAGATCAACGTCATTCTCGCCACGGACTGCGGTTCGACGACCACCAAGGCCATCATGATCGAGCGTCAGCCCGATGGCACGTATCGCCAGACATACCGAGGCGAAGCGCCGACAACGGTGGAAAACCCGTTTGCCGACGTGACCATCGGCGTGGTGAACGCCGTGACCGAAGTCGGGGAACTGGCGTCCCGCCGACTCATTGATGACAACGGCCAGATTCTTCGCCCGGGACGCGAGGGCGAAGGTTGCGACATTTACATCTCCACGTCATCGGCCGGCGGTGGTTTGCAGATGATGGTGGCCGGCGTGGTCAGAGAAATGACCGCCGCCAGCGCCAAACGCGCAGCGCTGGGCGCCGGCGCCATTGTGATGGACACCATTGCATCCAACGACAAGCGCAGGCCGCACGAGCAGATTCAGCGCATACGTGAGCTTCGGCCGGACATGATCCTGATTTCCGGCGGCACCGATGGCGGCGACAGCAAGAAGGTGGTAGAGATCGCCGAGCTGATCGCGCCCGCCAAGCCGCAGCCCCGTTTCGGCAGCGAGTACACCTTGCCTGTCATCTTCGCAGGCAACAAGGACGCAGCGCCGTTGGTCCAGCAGGCGTTCGATAAGGGCTTTGACCTGAAAATTGTTGAAAACCTGCGGCCGGTTCTGGAGCGGGAGAATCTCGGTCCGGCCCGCGATGCGATTCACGACATGTTCCTTGAGCATGTGATGGCGCACGCGCCCGGATACAACAAGCTCATGGAATGGACCGATGCGCCGATCATGCCCACGCCGGGCGCGGTCGGAAACATTCTGCAGACCATCGCCAAGATGCAGGGCATCAATGTCGTGGGCGTTGACATCGGCGGCGCGACGACCGACGTGTTCTCGGTATTCGATGGAACGTTCAACCGAACCGTCAGCGCGAACCTTGGCATGAGCTACTCCATCTCGAACGTATGCGCCGAAGCGGGCATGGGCAGCGTGCTTCGCTGGGTGCACTTCGATATGGATGAACGCGAGCTGCGCAATCGCGTGAAGAACAAGATGATCCGCCCGACCACGATCCCGCAGACGCAGGAGGCACTGATCTTTGAGCAGGCCGTTGCCCGCGAAGCGCTGCGTCTGGCGTTCATCCAGCACAAGGAGTTCGCCACGACGCTCAAGGGCGTGCAGCAGCAGCGAACCGTCGGCGATACCTTCAGCCAGCAGGTCGGCGGGCAGACCATTGTCGACAACATGAGAATGGATCTGCTGGTCGCTTCCGGCGGCGTATTGAGCCACGCGCCGCGCATGCATCAGACAGCGATGATGCTCATTGATGCATTTGAGCCTGAAGGCTTTACAACCCTCGCCAAGGACAGCATTTTCATGATGCCGCACCTAGGCGTGTTGGCTGAGGTGCATCCGCAGGCCGCGCTGGAAGTGTTTGAGAAAGACTGCCTGATCTATCTTGGCACCTGCGTGGCTGCCAAGGGTGAGGGCAAGCCGGGCAAGGCGTGCTTCAAGTACAGCATCAGCGGACCAACGCTCAAGGAGTCCGGCGTGATGAAGTTCGGCGAGATCAAACTCCTGCCGCTTGGTCCGGATGAAACCGCCACGGTTGTCGTCGATCCCGAACGAGGTTTCGACTTCGGCGCCGGTCCAGGCAAGCGCGTGGAGCGAACCGTCAGAGGCGGCACTGTCGGCCTGATCCTTGATGCCCGCGGCCGCCCGCTGCAGTTGCCTGAAGATCGCAAAATCGGCCAGGCCATGATCGCCTCATGGGTGAAAGCGATGGATTTGTATCCGGACGCGACAGTCGTGCAGGCGGAGGCAGTGACGGTATGAATGTACGGCTCTGACGGCCCTGCATCGGGCGTCCGTGTCATATTTTGAAGTCTACAGAACTCTTTACTTTCGCATTGTGCAGTTATGGCCCAAGCCTACACCCCAGGACTCAAAGTCACCAGCCGCCTTACGCATCGTGTTCGGCGCGTTTTGCCGATTCCCGGTGACGTACTGGTCAAAGTTGGCGATCACGTCAACGCCCGCGATATCGTCGCGCAAACCTTCATGCCCGGCGACATCACGCCGCTGAACATGGCCAACCTTCTTTCCATGCCGCCCGGCGATCTACCTGAGTGCATGCTGAAAAAAGAAGGCGACCGCGTTGAAGTCGGCGACATGCTGGCGCAGACCAAGGGGCTGTTCGGCTTTTTCAAGAATTCCTACAAGTCTAAAGTCGCTGGCACGATCGAGACCATCTCCAACGTCACCGGACAGGTCATCATTCGCGGCGAACCGATTCCCGTTCAGGTCGAAGCGTATCTCACCGGTGAGGTGGTTGAGGTCATCCCGCGAGAAGGCGTCATCATTCAGGCCGAAGCTGCATTTATCCAGGGCATCTTCGGCATCGGCGGCGAGGCTCACGGGCCAATCAAACTCGCCTGCCAGGATCACACTGAAGAACTCAGCCATGATCTGATTACGCCTGACATGAAAGGCTGCGTAGTCATCGGCGGAGCACGCGCCACGAATCAGGCAATCCGAAAAGCCATTGAAGTCGGCGCCGCAGCCGTTGTGACCGGCGGCATGGACGATCAGGATCTCAAGGAAATTCTCGGTTACGACCTTGGCGTGGCGATTACCGGATCGGAGAAGATCGGCCTGACCATCGTCATTACCGAAGGTTTCGGCGAGATCGCCATGGCTGAGCGGACCTACAAGCTGCTGGCTCAACATGAAGGCCACGCTGCTGCGGTCAACGGCGCTACGCAGATTCGTGCCGGTGTGATGCGGCCGGAGATCGTCATACCACTCGGCGCCGATGCAGCAACAACTCAGAATACCAGCGCAAGCCAGATGGACGGCCTGCTTGAAATCGGCCGCATGGTGCGGATCATTCGCGATCCGTACTTCGGGCTGATCGGATCAGTCAGCGCGCTGCCGCCCGAGCCGCACGTCTTGGGTTCGGGGTCAAAGGCTCGCGTGCTGGAAGTAAAGCTGGAGTCGGGCAAGCAGGTTGTGATCCCTCGTGCTAATGTGGAGCTTATCGAAGGGTAGCTCATCATGATGAAACGACTTTTGTTCGCGCTGCTGCTGCCGATGTGGACAGCGTTCGCTGCGATGCCGGCACACGCGCAGACCTCTGACGGTCCTGCGCCGCCAAAGAACCTGACCGCACGGGATGGCAAATGGGGCGGCGGCGATCGCCTTGTGCTGGAATGGGAACACTCGCCTGACGCGCCCGACAACATCGCCGGCTATCGCGTGTACCGCTCAATGAACGAGGCGGAGATTGCGCGGGAAGATGCCGACACCAAGGCCCGCGCGATTCGCGATGCTGTGAACGCTGCCACCAAAGCTGTGCGCGAGGAATTGGAAGCGGCGTCGATTGATGAGAACAGCCCGGAGGGCCGCGCACGTCTGCGTGAAGCACGCCTCGAAGCGGCGCGGCAGGCTGCGGAAGCGGCCGACATGGAGATCAAGGCCCGCGCCGGCGAGAAGCGCTTCATGTTTGTCGATCTCACGCTGCCCAGCGAGTCGACATACACCGTTGATAAGCTCAGCCGCACCGAGGCGTATTTGTTCCGTGTTGACGCGGTGGATGAGGACGGCAATGCATCGGTGGCGATCGAAACCGAAATCCCCATGACGCCGGTGATGTGGCCTTTCGATGGCACCCGTGTTTTTCTGGGAGTGATCGTCGTCGTTCTGTGCGGCGCTGTGATGACGTTCATTGCATTGGCCCGGCGGGGTATTTCGCTGAAAGTTCGAAAGATCGCTGGTCTGGACGCGGTGGATGAAGCGGTCGGCCGCGCCACGGAGATGGGCCGTCCGGTGCTGTTTGTGCCGGGCATTCAGGACGTCAACGACATTCAGACGATTGCAGGCATTACGATTCTTTCGCGCGTGGCCAAGACTGCTGCGGAGTATGACGCTCGAGTGGAAGTGCCCACCTCCCGTTCACTGGTCATGACCGCTGCCCGCGAAACAGTGCAGGCGTCGTTTCTCGAAGCCGGCCGGCCCGATGCATATAACCAGGATCTCATCTACTACGTGACCGACGAACAGTTCGGCTACGTGGCGTATCTCTCGGGCATGATGGTGCGCGAGAAACCCGCAGCGTGCTTCTACCTGGGGTCGTTCTTTGCAGAATCGCTGATTCTCGCTGAAACGGGCAACTCGATCGGCGCGATTCAGATTGCAGGCACCGCTCAGCCGGCGCAGCTTCCATTCTTTGTGGCGGCATGCGACTACACGCTCATCGGTGAGGAATTCTTCGCTGCCAGCGCATACCTTTCAGGCTCGCCGGAGGAACTGGGCAGCCTGAAGGGACAGGACGTCGGCAAGCTGATCGTTGCAGCGGGCATGCTGATTGGCGTCGGCCTGGCCACGGCGGCAGCGATAACGGGACTGGAGCAGCTTGGAGCCGTCGTGGACTTCATTCGCGACACGATGTTGGCCTGATGAGGAGCCGCGATACATGAAACGAACTATTCCACTGCTGATCTCAGCCATCTGCGGCTTTGCACTGATCGTGGCCTACTTCATTCCCGTCACGCAGGGGTGGGGTGAAGACGTCACCACGTGGTTCAACATCCTTGCAGCAATTGCATTCATCCTTGGCGGCGGCAGCCTGCTCAAGAACCATCTGCAGAAAATCTCCGATCGTCGCGCGGGCTGGGCGTACTCGGTCATCACCGTGGTGGCGTTCGTCACCACGCTGTTCGTGGGCCTGGGCAAGATCGGCGTGAATCCGAATCCGCAATATCCCGCCTACGCATGGTCGGGCAGCTATCGTGAAATCGGAAGCCCCTTCTGGTGGCTCTATGAGTACGCGTTCAAGCCGCTCACGGCCACCATGTTTGCGATGCTGGCGTTCTATGTGGCATCGGCGGCGTTCAGAGCGTTCCGGGCCAAGAACTTTGAAGCCATCTTGCTGCTGGGCACCGCGTTCATCATTCTGCTCGGCCGCACGTTTGCCGGTCCGTTCCTGACCGATTGGATCGACCCCGAAGGACCGCTGGCGTGGCTGAAGATTGAGAACCTCACGCTCACGATCATGAACGTGTTCAACACCGCGGGCAACCGCGCGATCATGATCGGCATCGCGTTGGGGATCGCTTCCACGTCGCTCAAAGTGCTGTTGGGCGTCGATCGTTCGTATCTCGGTTCGGGCAAGGAGTAATACCGTGCTTGAGTTTTTCAAAAACCTTGATCGGCGCTGGATCTTTTTGCTGATGTTCCTGGCCGTGGCAATTCCGATCCTTCTGCAGCTGCGCTTCCCTGAGCGGCCTACCGGGCTGGCTCTCTCCACGTTTGAGACCATTGAAAAGCTTCCGCCCGGAGCGCCGGTGCTGCTGTCATACGACTTCGACCCGGCTAGCGAGGGCGAACTGGGACCGATGGCCACGGCTTTTGTGCGTCACTGCGCCGAGAAGAAGTTGAAGATGTACTTCATGGCGTTGTGGCCGGTCGGGCCGCAGATGATCGATGACATAATCGAGAAGGTCATTCGTCGCGACTTTCCGGATCTTGTGTATGGCGAGGATTACGTGAACCTCGGTTTCAAGGCCGGAAACGAAGGCGTCATCAAAGTCATTGTGACCAACCTGCGTCAGATGTACACGACGGATGACGACGGCACGCCGATCGACGCCATTCCGATGATGAGAAACATCCGCAGCGTGCGCGATTTTGATCTGGTGATCAACGTCAGCGCGGGCTATGCCGGCACAAAAGAGTGGGTGCAGTATGCGGTGACGCCCTTCCCGAATGACATCACACTGGTGGCCGGCTGCACCGGCGTGCAGGCGCCGCTGCTGTATCCCTACATCCCTCAGCAGTTGCCCGGATTGCTGGGCGCGATCAAAGGCGCAGCTGAATACGAGGCGCTGGTCATGGACAAATACGGCAAGAAGGATGAAAAAGGCGAATTCCTTCCGGAGGAAGGTCAATACCTTGAGGGCATTCGCCGCATGGGGCCGCAACTGGTGGCGCACCTGCTGATGATCTTTCTGATCATCGCAGGCAACGTCATTTTCTTCCTCGATCGCAAGCGAAAGGTTGGCGCATGAAACTCGAGACGATGATCTGGATGCTCCTGTTTCTCGTCGGCGGCAGCTTCCTGCTTGCCCGGGCGTTGTTCACTGAGCACGGCTACGGCAAGGTGTACGTGAAGGCGGTCGAGCATACCTATGTCGAGTTGCCGGAGATCGAAGCCTTAGGCGGCGATCCGAACAAGACAACGTGGATCAGCCTGAACTCGGACGATGTGCTTGATTATGAGCTGCAGCAGATTCAGCAGGCTCCAACGATCCAGTGGACCGAGTATCAGATCGCGCAGCCCAAGGACTACTGGCAGGCTGTGGCGAAAGATCCAAACCAGACCACCTATCGGTTCAGCCTTACGCGAACGATCGGTTTGTGGGCGGCGGCGTTCTTTACGCTGGCGATCTTCTCGTTCCTGTACAAAGACAATCCGCTGTACAAGATCGCTGAGGCAGTGGTGGTAGGGGTATCGGCAGCGTATTGGATGGTGGTTGGATTCTGGGACACGATTGTGCCCAACCTCATCGCCAAGCTGGCTCCGCATGCAATGCAGGCATGGGCGCTGCCGGGACTTTCAGGCGGCGACCTTGTCCCCAGTTACATTTATCTGCTGCCGCTGTTGCTGGGCATTCTGCTGCTGATGCGCTTGTCGCCGGTGGGAGGGTGGATCAGCCGCTGGCCGCTGGCGTTCATCATCGGAACGACCGCAGGGTTGCGACTGATTGCGTATATCCACGGCGACTTCCTCGCACAGATTCGCAACAGCATTGTGCCTCTGGTTGTCATCAGCGATGTGCCCGGCGAAGGGTTCCTGCTGGGCCAGTCGATCGAGAACACGATTCTCGTCATCGGCATCCTGGCCTGCCTTGTGTATTTCTTCTTCTCGTTCGAACACAAGGGCATTGTGGGCAAGACCGCCAAGGTGGGCATCTGGTTCCTCATGATCACCTTCGGGGCGGCCTTTGGCTTCACCGTCATGGGCCGCATCGCGCTGCTGGCGATCCGGCTGGAATTCCTCTTTGACGACTGGCTCTGGCTGATTGACCCCATCGGACGGCGGATCGTGGAGACTTCGACGGCGATGGTGGTGAACTGGCAGATTCCGATGCTGCTTTGAGCGATTTTTAAGCCAGGTCATCCCGGAATGACCGGGCGGCACTGGCGGACAGATGCGCCCCCAGCAGTGGGGGCTGGCGATGCGTTCTTACTGACACGCGACATCGGACTGACCTGTTGGCAGGTTGATGTCGTTGACATTCAAAGGCTGGGGTTTTAGACTTGGTGCTCGCTCGATTGCCGGTTCCGCCGCCTGGTTTTCGCCCTATGCGGGCTGTCGGCGGCATGGGGCTGGATGTCGTCCGCGGGGCGGCGCGTCGGGCTGGACTTTCGAGCCTCACAGTGCTCGTCAGTCGTTTGCATCCTTAATTCTTTCGAACGAAACTGATCAAACAAAACTGAAGCGCATTTTGCGTATCGTATTTTGAGAAGAGGTTACTCGCTATGCACCCGTGTTTTCGTATCTCTCCCAGCCGCAAAGGCAAGCGTCGCTCGCACCACGCGCTGCGGCCGCAGCACGCGGTGCAGTGCCCCAATTGTCAATCGGCGAAGCGGCCGCATCAGGCATGCCCGACGTGTGGCTACGTGCGCCCGGGGCTGATGGTCAAAGTCGGCGGAGAAGAATAATCCATGCGAATTGGCGTGGACGTGATGGGCGGCGACAATGCCCCCAACGCCATACTCGACGGCGCGTTGGCTGCCTTGGAGAAACTCAGTCCCAGTGATGAACTGGTGCTGGTTGGCGACGCTGGCGTGATCGGCCCGGCTGTTGCGTCGCTGCCGCCGGAGCGGGCGGGGCAGGTCACGGTTGTTGGCACGACACAGGTTGTAGGCATGGATGAACCGCCGGTGGAAGCGGTGCGCACCAAGCCCGACAGTTCGATTGCCGTGCTGTGCCGCATGGCCAGCCCCAAGAATGACAATCCGGTGGACGTGGTGATTTCCGCTGGCTCAACCGGCGCGCAGGTGACTGCAGCGCAGATGTACATGCGGCGTTTGCCGAACGTTCATCGCCCGGGTATTGCCGTGGCGATCCCCACATTTGCCGGTCCGGTGGTGCTGATTGACGTTGGCGCGAACATCGAGCCCAAGCCGCATCATCTGGCGCAGTATGGCGTGATGGGTGATGTGTATGCCCGGGCGATCTTGGGCATTTCCAAGCCGCGTGTGGCGCTGATGAATGTTGGCGGCGAAGAGCAAAAAGGCACCGCCGAGATGAAAGAAGCCCGCGAACGGCTTCGCACGGCCGAGGGACTGAATTTCATCGGCTATGTCGAAGGACGCGGCGTATTCGACGGCGAAGCGGATGTAATCATCACCGACGGCGTTGTGGGCAATGTCATGCTCAAGCTTGCAGAGGGGCTTTCGGAAGGCATTTTCAAGAGCCTCAAGCGGGAGGTCATGAGCATAGATCCCAGCCTGGCGGCGCGACTCGATCCGGTGGTTCGCGCGATCTACGCCAAGCACGATTATCACGAATACGGTGGCGCGCCGCTGCTTGGCGTGAACGGCGTGTGCATCATCAGCCACGGGTCCAGCGTTGCCCGCACCATTACCAACGCGATTCTCAAATCCAAGCTCTTTGTTGAGGCCAAGGTCAATCAGGCCATCAGCCAGCGGCTTGGTGCGATGGAAGAAGTTCCGGCATGACATTGGCGGTTCCATGTGGAGTGCGCGTCGCTGGTGTTGGCTCAGCTGTCCCGGAGCGTGTACTTACAAACTTCGATCTTGAAAAGATATTGGATACCAGCGACGAATGGATCGTCCAGCGGACGGGCATTCGTGAACGCCGGATCGTCGATCAGTCGCGCGAGGGAACGTACACGCTGGGGCGTGACGCCATGCACCGCGCACTGGAAAATGCAAACATGCGCGGGTCCGATCTGGACCTGGTCATCTTCGCATCGGTGACGGCGGAAATGACCTGCCCGTCCAACGCCTGTCGCGTTGCGCTGGATGTCGGCGCAGCTGGTGCAGCGGCATTTGATCTGGTGGCGGCCTGCTCGGGATTCGTTTACGCCATCAACATTGCGGATTCGCTGATACGCAGCGGGCGTCACAAAGCAATCGGCGTCATTGGATGCGACGCCATGAGCACCGTGTGCGATTACACCGAACGCAGCGTGTCGATTCTGTTCGGCGATGCGGCAGGTGCAGTGGTGCTCACCCGCGATGACGATCCGACACGCGGCTGCATGTACCAACTGCTCGGCGCCGACGGCACGATGTGGGAATCGCTGTACATGCCGCGGCGATGCAACGAGATTCCCGAGAAAGACAAAAACAATCCCATTCGCCTGGGATGTTTGCGCATGAACGGCCGCGAGGTCTACAAATTCGCGGTCAACAAGTTCCGTGAAGTGATTGAAGATGCGCTCAACGCCACCGGTTTGACCGCTGATCAGATCAGCCAGTTCGTGTGCCATCAATCCAACGTGCGCATCATTGATGCTGCAAAAGAACGGCTGGGATTGCCTGACGAAAAGGTGTATGTGAACATCGATCGCTTCGGGAACAGCTCGGCCGGATCGGTGGGACTGTGCTTCGATCAATTGTGGCGCGCAGGCAAGATCAAGTACGGCGACCATGTTGTCCTGGTCGCGTTCGGCGGCGGGTTGACGTGGGCATCCAGTGTCTGGAAGCTCTAGCAATCAGCGCCGGCCCGGTGCATTGAGGCTGACCGTGAAAGCTGGCGCATCTTTCTTCTTCAGATAATTCGCAAGTTCGACGGCATTGACGCAGCGATGTCGCGATGTCGCGGCATCGCGGAGCAGGTTGCGTCACCGACATCTCAATCAATTCGGTGCGACATGTCCAGCTTGTATCGGCCGCGATTTTTTGCGACAGCGTCAGTGCAAGGCCGATTCAATCGCCCGTTATGGCCGTTGCGAGGCAGGTCGGATAGTGGTTGCTCGAAGGGCAAACCTCGCTTCGTGAGCTATGCTGCACGCACGCAGAACGGTGATTGATCGGTGAGTTGCAGCTGCGCGATTTCGCCGGGATGCTACAGTACCGCTCTTTGGAGTTGTGTATGGCACAGCAAGCGATCATTCTCTGTCCAGGTCAGGGCGCACAGGCTGTTGGCATGGGAAAGGCGTGGTTCGACGCAAGCGAAGCGGCGCGGGCCACATTTGCAGAAGCTGATGAAGCGCTTGGCGATTCGCTGGGCGGTCGCCTGAGCGATCTGTGCTTTGCCGGGCCTGCGGATCGACTCAATCAAACCGACGTGAGCCAGCCTGCGCTTTATGTCTGCGGCGTGGCGTGTTTTCGCGCGATGCAGGAGCGGGGCGATGTTCTGCAGCCGGTTGCAGCAGCAGGGCTTTCACTGGGCGAATACACGGCGCTTCACCTGGCTGGCGTATTCAGCTTTGTCGATGGTCTGAAACTTGTGGCGTTGCGCGGCCGACTGATGCAGGAAGCAGCGGTCGCATCAAAAGGCGGCATGGTCGCGCTGATCGGCGCCGACGACGAGCAGGCCAAGGCAATATGTGAGCAGGCAGCAGGCGAGGAAGTGCTGGTATGCGCCAATTTCAACGCGCCAGGGCAGATTGTCATTTCCGGCCACGCCGGCGCATGCCAGCGAGCGGTGGAAGTCGCCGGCAGCATGAACGTGCGGGCCACGCCGTTGACGGTGGCGGGGGCGTTTCATTCCCCGCTGATGCAGCCGGCAGCGGACGAAATGGCCAAAGCTTTGGCAACCGTTTCCTTTCAGAAACCGAACATTCCGGTCTGGTCGAACGTTACGGCTCAGCCGCATGATTCAAACGATCTGGAACTTCTCAAGCAGCGGCTCGTCGAACAGATCGTCCATCCGGTACGATGGTCACAAAGTTGTCAGGCTCTTGTTGCGAGCGTACAGGGGGAATTTCACGAACTGGCGCCCGGAACGGTGCTGCGAGGTCTGATGCGACGAATCGATCGAAATGCAAAGGTGACAAGTCATGATCAACCGTAAGAAGAACTGGCTTTCGATGAGTCTCTGTGCAGCGGCCGGCCTGAGCCTGGCGCTGGTTGCAGCAGGTTGCAGCAGCAGCGAGGAGCCGGAAGTTGTGCAAGCAGCGCCCGCGCCGCCGCCACCGCCGCCTGCACCGCCGAAGCCATCGTTGACGCCGATCTCGGAGTTGATGGTGGAGCTGAACATCGATCCTCGCGTCAGTCTGGCTGAAGAGCACGCGCCGCGCACCAATGCCGAGCGGCGTGCGGTGCTGGAATTCTTTGATGCCATTGCACGAGGCAACGCCAACGCGATGCGGGGCATGATTTCGCTTGCTGATCAGTACGAGCTTGCAGCAATGGTGAAGTCAGGCGAGTGGAAGCAGATCGTTTCGAAGATCGAGATGATTCGCGTGCAAACAGGCGACAACTCGCTTGGCCAGAAGTGCGCCGCAGCGGTGATCGAGGTTGGTCGTGGCAGTAACATGTCTTTCCAGCCGCAGATGTGGTATTACGAGATTCGCGGCGAGAACGCTTTGTTCGAGGCCGCTCCGACCCCGCCGGGCATCATGGACCGGCTCACTGGTGATTGGATCGCTTCATGGCATGCAGTGCTTGAAGAAGAAATGCTGCTTGCGGAGAAGCCCGATGAGGAGCTTGATCCGTTTCAGATTGAAGTGAATGGTGATGACGAGGAAAGCACCTCGACATCATCAACAGGTTCCGGCGGTCCTACCGGCAGAGCGCCGACTCGTCCGCCAATTACCAATCCCGTGCCGGCGCCTGGCACGCCGTTTCCCACGAACTGATCTCTCGTCGCCGATTGGCAAGCACGGTTTTCTGAGTAGAATCCAAGCCCGCACGTGCGGGCTTTTTCTTTGGACTGAATTTCAGATTCAAGAGGTGTGCTATCGAACAGCGAGTGGCAATCGTAACGGGCGCCAGCCGCGGTATTGGACGGGCCATTGCAATGCGATTGGCCTCCGAGGGCCGGTATGTCGTTCTGGTGAGCCGATCCGTTGACGCATTGCAGGCTGTCTGCAATGAAATCGTCGAGAAAGGCGGCCGGGCGGAGGTTCGCACCTGCGACATCGGTGATGGAAACGCGCTGGCGGAATTGATCGAAGACGTCGCATCAACGCACGGGCGGCTGGACATTCTGGTCAACAATGCAGGCATTACCCGTGACGGACTGGTGCTTCGAATGACCGATGCGGATTTTGATGATGTCATTCGAGTCAATCTTCGATCAGCCTTTGTGGCCTGTCGTGCAGCGGCACGACCAATGATGCGCGGTCGATTCGGCCGCATCATCAACATTGGATCGGTAACGGGCATCGTGGGAAATGCCGGCCAGGCCAATTACGCTGCCGCCAAGGCTGGGCTGGTGGGTTTGACCAAATCGCTGGCCAAAGAACTGGGATCCAAGGGCATTACTGCAAACGTGGTTGCTCCGGGATTTGTCGATACCGACATGACGATGGTGCTGCCGCAGCAACTGAAAGATGAGGTCACCAAGACCATACCGGTTCGCCGATTCGGCACTGCGGATGAAATCGCCCATGCCGTCTCGTTCGTAGCCTCTGACCAAGCCAGCTACTTCACCGGCCAGGTGCTGGTGGTGGATGGCGGGCTGGCGATGTAGCAGGCCCATGCACGAAGCCCTGCAGTAAGCGATGTTGGGCCGTGTGCGTAGGGCAGCAGGGCGGCACGGGCCAATGCCGCGCGTCGATATGCGTAACACCGTATCCCTAAGCCGTGCCTGTTGGGCCGGCTCGAGCCAGGCACGCCACCCGCGGAACTCAACAGGCGGCGGGAGGAAAATTGATCAAATCGACTTGAGAAATGTGCCCGGCTTACCTGCCTTGATGCACTTGCACCACGCGGCTATATTGTGTGCTTAGGGCAGAGTTCAGCCCAACTCAAAGGACCACTAGGAGTACCTACCCGTGACGGAAGCCGAGATCGAAGCAAAGGTCATCGACATAGTTGCCGAACAAATGGGCGTCGATAAGTCCGAGATCACTCGCGAGACCAGCTTCGCCAACGATCTTAATGCTGACAGCCTCGACACTGTCGAGCTGGTTATGGAATTCGAGGATGAGTTTGAAACCTCGATTCCTGATGAAGAAGCTGAGAAGATCCAGACAGTCGGTCAGGCCATCGATTACATCAAGCGAGCTGCCGGTGTGTAAGCAGCCCTCGGCACTGCAGCAAGCGAATTCGAATCATGCCGGCCACGCGCTCCGGTCTGCCGGGTCGGAGGTGCTGCGTCGTCGGCCAGCCGGTTTCCTGTGCATATGAGCACCGACGCAAAGAGGCGGGTGGTTGTCACCGGTCTGGGGGCGGTGACGAATGTTGGCACCGATGTCCCCACCATGTGGCGTTCGCTGACCGAAGGCCGCTCCGGCATCGCGCGCATTGATTGTTTCGAGCAGGACGATCAGTGGACGGTCTTCATTGCCGGACAGGTGCGCGATTGGGATCCGTCCGGCGTATTGGCTCACAGCGAACTCAAGCGAATGGATCGCTTTTGTGCCCTGGGGCTGTGCGCAGCAGAAGAAGCGGCGATTGATTCCGGCATCGATTTCACCCAGGGCGATCCGGTTCGGCGCGGTGTGGTCATCGGTTCGGGCATCGGCGGCATCCTCACCATCGAAGAGGGGCATACCAGGCTGCTCAATACCGGCCCGCGGAAAATCAGTCCGTTCACTGTGCCCAAGCTCATGGTCAACGCCTGTGCGGGCAACGTGTCGATTCGCCACAATTTGCGCGGCGTCAATTCATCAACCGCCACCGCCTGTGCCACCGGCGCGCACGCAATCGGCCACGCCTTCCAGTTCATCCAGACCGGCCTGGCCGATGTGATCTTTGCCGGCGGCACCGAGGCGGCGATCTCGCCCCTGTGCATCGGTTCATTCGCAGCCATGAAGGCGCTCTCCACGCGCAACGATGAGCCGACGAAAGCCTCGCGTCCGTTTGATCGCGATCGTGACGGCTTTGTTCTTGCTGAAGGAGCTGCGGTGCTCATTCTGGAAGAGCTTGAGCATGCCAAAAAGCGCGGGGCAAAGATCTATGCCGAGGTCCTGGGCTTTGGCGTCTCAGGCGATGCCAGCCATATTGCCGCCCCTTGTGCCGATGGCTCGGGCGCAAGAGAGGCGATGGCCATGGCCGTCCGCGAAGCGCAGATCAACCTCGACCAAGTCGATTACATCAACGCGCATGGCACTTCAACGCCTCTGGGCGATGCTGCGGAAGTCGCTGCGGTGAAAACGCTCTTTGGCGATCATGCTTCCAAGCTGGCGATGAGCTCAACCAAGTCGATGACCGGTCATACGCTTGGAGCAGCCGGAGGCATCGAATCGGTTGCGACGGTCCTGGCCGTTTACCACGGCGTTCTGCCGCCCACCATCAACCTCGACAACCCTGATGACGGCTTCGACCTCAACTTCGTCGCCAACCAAGCTCAGGAGCGTCCGGTGCGATACGCTCTGAATAACAGCTTCGGCTTCGGCGGGCACAACGTGAGCCTGTGCTTCGGGCGATATAACGGAACATAAACCGCAGCGCGCAATCAAAGAGCAGCAGCGTGCGTCACCGCATCACCGTGGCGTTGGTTGTGTCGTGCGCTTCTCGCAGCTGTGCCGTGTGTCCGCCACGGCGCGCTGGAGCGTGCAGTGACGTGTGCTGCTGCGGCGCTCAGAACGGAAAACTCACCATGGCATAGACCATGCCCGAATCGCGGCCGGGGTTTTCATCGTAAAGGTTGGCGTTGGAGATGTGATGCCAGCGGCCGCCGATGAACATGCGGGCGTCCGGCGTGAGGTCGAAGCTGATGCCTGCGCCTGCCTGCGGCGTAAAGTTGAAGTTTGAGCCGAACTGGGGAACTTCCTCCGAGGTCAGCAGTATGCCTGCTCCCGCGTCGGCATACAGCGACCACGTGCGATCATCGCTTTGATAAAAGTGCCAGCGAAACAGCAGGTTGAAGTTGCCGCCGAACGCATCGTGTCCGCGCTGGTCAAAGTACATCGCGTTGAACTCCAGGTTCAAGCTGATGTCATCGAAAATGAAATAGCTGAAGCCGATGCCCGCCAGGAACTGCTCTGCGTGATCAAAGTTGCTGCCAATGCTGCCCTGAATGGTCCATCGCCACGACTCAGCCTGACCGAAGGGACTTCGCGGCGCATACTCCGCCAGACGCACCAGCGCATCATCGCCGAGCAAATGCGGCCGATCCGATCGGTCACTTAACGCAATCGAATCAATCTGCAGATCAAGCAGACCAGGCTGCAGATCGGGCGATTCGCTGAACAGTTTTTCAGAATGCTGCTGCGTATTGATGATGCCGGGCGAAAGCGCATCAGCGTACGCGTCAGTGGGCGTAGCACCGGCGCATGTAAGGCTGAGCGTTGCAACGGTGAGAAGCGTGGTCATCGGCACGGAAGTTCTCCTCAAGAGATGGGGAAATACTGGTGAGTCGGCTCGATCAAGACGCGACGTGCTGCGTGGATAACATCTCGTGGCGGGCAGCAGGGTACGTTGTTTGGACAGCGCCAGCAAGAGCATCGAGAATGGTTGATTCCACAAGCGTACTGCGGCAGATCTGCCGGGGGCGCAGACTCGGCAGCGTTGCGACGCTACATTGTCACTGCATATGGCACGAAAGCGCGTCATCGTAGGTATTGGAGAAGCTGTGCTGCTGGAGTATCCCGACCGCATTGAGCCGGGCGGACTGGCGATAAGCAGCGCGCTTGCAGCTGCGCCGTTGGGACACGTGGGCATTCCCATCTCTCGCATCGGGCAGGATCAACAGGGCGATACGCTCATCCAGCTTCTGCGCGAGCGGGGCGTCAATATCGATCATTTCCAATACGATCCGGATCTGCCGACCGGCCGCCTGTCGATTCGCACCATTGCCGGCCGAACCACGACGTCGCTGACGCCGCGAGCGGCGTTTGACAATCTGCAATGGGATTTCGACCTCGTCGATGTCGCGCAGCAGGCTGATGGAGTTGTTTTTGGTCAATTGGCCCGACGAAGCGCGCAGACCCAGTCGATCATCAAGCGGTTTCTTGCTGAGTGCAGCAATGCGCTGCGGGTCTTTGACCTGACCAATCGCGAAGACGATTCGGTTGACCGTACCGAAGCCCGCTCCGGACTGGAATACGCTGAGGGCTTGATCGTCGATGCAGCGGCGCTCAGGATACTTGTGCCGTCGTGGTCGGACGGCGAACCCGACGCTGCGATGACCGAGGCGATGCGCGGCACGTCGCTTGTGTTTACGGTTTTCATTGAACGAAGCGGAACCGAGAACCTGATGCTGGTGCGCATGCGCGATGCTGATGACACAACGTGGCGCGCACCCCGCGCGTATCCCTCAGCTCAGCATGCAGCAGCAACGGTCGGACTGATTCACGGCCTGCTGAGCGGGTGGGATGTTCCAAAGAGCCTGGAGATGGCAGTGCGCTTGGCCGAGCACGCTGCGAGTCGTCCGACTGAACCGTTATCACCAACGCTTTGAATTGCTCTTGAAGTGCAAAGCATGGGGAGGGCTTGTTGTTGTTGTTGGTGACGATGCAGTTTCGCACTCACTTGAGCAGAAGCGATGGCAGCGATCGTCGCCTTCGTTGTCGCATCGCATGCGCGAGAGGCGTGTGACGAGCAGGCGGTGAGGCCAGGAGGCAAAAAGAATCCGCCGTCCGGACGCTCCGACACTTCCGGACGGCGGTGCGCCACGGCCAAGAGGCCGCGTTGAATTCTGGGTTGCTCAGTGCGAGCAAACGCACATTAGCCGTATGTCGGCAGGTTGGTCAATGGCTTAGGCCTTGCTTCGCAATAATTTCGCAAACCATTGCTGTTATTGATCTTACAGCATTTTTTGTTCCTGGTGTGGCATTTCCTTTTGAATATTGGGGTTTGTTAGGGTACTGGCGGCACCTTTCCTGACGCTGAATGCGGCAAAAATTGCCTGTCCAGGACGGTATGGACGGAAAATGTTTGGTTGATCTGGCATAGTGTGACAGCCCAAATACACCAGGTCAGAGGCGTGCCACAGCCGTACAGCCGGCGAATATGGCTGCTGCTCGGGCGAGGCTGCTGGGGCAATGAGCAGTTGAGTGAGTCGGGAGAAGCGGCCGTAGCCATCGCATGCAGCCGGGAGACGTTCGCCGGGCCGATGGGTGATGATGATGATGGGGGAAATGCATTGACGCGATTCAGGCCGTTGCGGCTGTTGCGATCGATAATCGATTCTTCAACCCCGCATCAATCATGCATGCGCAGTTCACGACGATGATCAAAGCTGCTGCAGCAAGCAAGAGATGAGCGCAGCGCGGCGAGGCTTGATGAGTACAGATTCACAACGGTTGGATGGTGAACGGATGGCCACTCAGCTTGAAGTCTGTTGCGTGGCGGCAGTGCGTGGAAGCAACGTGTCGCGTCCAACCGGGCAATGGCCTTTCAGTGATTCAAAAAGCTGCGAGGCTGCAGCGGCGCAAAGAGCGGCAATGTTCAAACCATCTGTCTGTTGCGCATCCAAATTGCCAAATCCAGTTTCCCTAAGGTGAAACCTGTGGTACATTCCAATTACTGACCGAGGGCCATGACGCCTTTTTTCCTGCGTGCATGAAGCACGCATTGGCGAATGGATCATCGGCTGCATGGAAGCCGGCATCGCTGCAGGTTTGAACGGTGATGTGCGGTTTGACGCGGCCGTCCAGTTTTTCAGGAGATTGATCATGTGGCGGCGTCAGCGCGCCGTGTAAGCGGTGTAACGGCCGTGACACTCCGCGTTATGCACAGGCAATTGCTTTCTTTTGCCCGCCGTTGCGTCAGTTGTTTCGCCTGTGCTGCCTTGCCTGATTGATTCTGTGATTTGTCGTCACGAGCGGATCAATCAGACAGCGAGCAGCAGTCTGACGCGCTTGTGCTGCCGCAGTGCAGGCCGGATGACCGGATGCGAAGCGGTCTGCACGTCGGGAAGTTTCTGGGCTTCGGAGGAGCCCTCACAATAAATCCGGGGAGAAAACTGGTCATCAGCATGCGCGTGATGCACATGACCAGGCGGCGTTGACCGGACGGGAGTAGGAGTGGAGCATTGGTCAATTCCCTCGGGCTAGGCGCCAGGATTCCGGGGGCAACGTGTTCCGGGGTCGGGATGGTGGGAACAACGATGCGATGCACGCGGCGCATCGTTTTTTATTTGGTTCGTGAGAGATGCAGGCGCCTGTTCGCCATCGTGTTGATGCGCCCGCCTATGACTCCCGATGGCGTGCCGCTGCAGGTTGCCGGTTCATGGCATGGTCTGATCGCATTTCCTTCGTGATCACAGTCGCTTTCGCTCGTGCAATCATCCGTGTCGTCCGCTGGCCAGCAGCACGCTTGGATGTCGGCGAACAACGCTCAAGACGCCCGGCACCGCTGCCAGCAATGTGAGCGCCAGCAGCACCAGCCAGCCCGCAGCCATGGGCAGCTCGGGAATCGTCAGCCGCACGGGCAGCCCTGCAAGATCGCGGTAATGCGATGCGCCCACCCACGCCATATGCAGGCCCAGCGCCGAGCCGATGATTGCGCCGGTCATCGCCAGCACCGCAGCTTCGCCGAAGATCAGGCGCGCCAGTACGCCTTTGCTGGCGCCAACCGCGCGCAATACGCCGTACTCGTGCCGCCGCCCGTGAATGTTCGCAAGAATCACATTGCCCGTGCCGATGGACGCCAGCACCAAGGCAGCAAAGGCGATCGTGCTCTGCACAGCCAGCAGCGTGCTAGCAACGTCGTTGATGGTCTGCATGATCCACCGTCCGCTGTTGTACGCCACGCCGGGAGCGACGTCGGCGATGCGTGCCGCCACTGCCTCGTCAGCAATGTCATAATCGTTGCGCAGGTTGATCTGCATGGCCAGCACATCGCGATTGTCGAACGTGCGCGCGACTTCATCGATGTGCATGAAGACCGCGCTGATCGACAGCTCCATGTATTGGTTGCGGATGCCAAAGGTCTGCGTGATGACATCAAGGCCAGCGGAGTTGACCGCGCCGACAATCGTGTATGTTTTTTTCGATCGTCCGCCGGCAGAGAGCGTGATCGTATCGCCGATCGCGGCTCGCTGCGTGGTCAGGAATCGGTCAGCCACAATGATGCCCGATCCGTCATTCAAACTGGCGATGGCGGTCGCGGGATCGCCCGCTGTCCACTCAACGGTATTGATGCGGAAGAACACCTCGGGATCAAACCCGAAGCAGGTGACGTTCGGCGGGGCGAGGCCGCGCACGCCGAATATTTGCCGATCTTCAACACGCAGCGGCAGATACCCGATCGGGCAGGTCGCTTCGACAAACGGCAGACTGGCGATGGCGCGCTGTTGCTGCGGCGTAATGCCGGTGATGCGATGGGCAAAACCATCTGCGAACTTGATGCGGCTGACCCAGTCATCCAAAAGCGATGTCATGTTCGACCACGTGCTCACCAGAATGGCCACGCCCACCATCAATGCCCCGGCGGTAAAGCCATGACGAAACGGCGTCGCAATGACCGACCGCTGCACAACGCCCTGCGGAAGACGCAGCACGCGTGTGATCAACGGACCAAGTGCCATCGCCACGGCGACGACCATTGGCACTGCAAGAATGAAGTAGCCGATGTGCAGCGTCGGCAGACCCGCATACGCATAGGCGTAAAAGCGATCGCTGGCGTCGGGCAGCAACAGCAAGCCCAACTGCAATGCGATAAGCGTCAACCCGAGCACGCCGCACCAGACCAGCGCTGACCATCGCAATGGCTGCGCCCGATACGCCATCGCCTGCAGTGGTGAAACGTGACTGGCCATCCACGCCGGATACAGCCCGCCGAGCATCCCCGCGCTAGCTGCGCCGATCATCGCCAGTCCAATGCCCATCCCGTGCAGGTGCAGGCCGGCTTCGAGCAGATCGCGGAAATACCACACCAATATGCCGGTAAGCCCGATGCCCAGCGGTATGCCGATGAGCGCGCCGACTGCAGCGATCGCCAGGCCAGCCACCAGTTGTGAGACAAACAGCTGCCCCCGGCTGGCGCCGATGCAGCGTGTGACAGCAAGTTCGCGCTGCCGCTCTGTCACCGAGGTTGTCAGCGCGGTGACGATGATGAAGCTGGCGCTCATGAATGTCAGCACCGACGCCACAACCAGTCCGAAGCGGCTGGCTTCGATCTGCCGGTCAAATCCCGAGCGGACCTTCTCTGCCGGTTCGAGCGAAACCGTCGAAGGCAGCGCATCCTGATAGGTTGCGCAGAATGCTTCGACATCCGTATTCGGCTTGAGTACGAGCACGATCGAGGTGAGCTGTCCGGTTCGTCCGGTCGCTTCACCAAGCACGCTGCGATCGACCTGAATCAGCGGTCGCTGCACAGCAGTCAGACGCGGGCGCTTGTACATGCCCACCACGCGCAACGTGATCGGATCGCCGAATCGCTGAACGTTGAGTTCATCGCCTGCTGTCGCCTGCAGCAGTTCAGCAGTCGGTTCGTCGATGAGAATTTCATCAGGCGCTGTTGGCATGCGGCCGGCAATGAGCGTGAGCGACCGGATAGGCAGTTCATCGTTGAAGTCAACCCCGTTGGCCGACGGCGTGGCGCGAAGCATCTGGCCGGTTTTCGGGTCGCGTCGCTGATCGGCATGCACAAGCGTGAGCGAGGCGAAGAGCCGGCCGGCGGCATGCTCGACCTCGGGCCATGCACGCGCCTGTTCGAGAAGCGATTCATCAAATCGGCCGTTGCCGGGATGGATGATACGTGCGTCGGCTGCGCCGAGAATTTTCGCAATGGCCTGCTCCATCGTGGCCTGTGCGGTGGCGAACGCACACGACACCGCCACCACGAGGCTGGCGGCCAGCGCCACCGCGCCGATCATCAGCGCGGTCCGCCCCGGCTTACCGGCGAGCGTGTTGCGCGCGAGTCGCCAACTCGGCAGCATCAAGTCCATCAACGTCAAAGCTGCTATCAATCCTTCCGTCGCGAATCACGAAAACACGCTGGCAATGAACAGCCGCTTCGGGTTCGTGCGTCACCATCAGCACTGTCAGTTGCCGCTCTGCTGCAAGCTCGCCCAGCAATTTCCAGACCTGCTGGCTTGTTCTTGAGTCAAGATTTCCAGTGGGTTCGTCAGCAAAGAGAACGGTAGGCTCAAAAAGCAGCGCCCGCGCGATCGCCACGCGCTGCTGTTCGCCGCCTGAGAGCGCATCGGGGCGATGCGAAGCGCGGTCTTCAAGCCCCAAGGCCCGCAGCAACTGCATGCCGCGCTCGCGGCGTTCAGCAGCAGGCATGCCGTCGAGCATGCCCGGCAATGTCACGTTGTCCAGCGCGGTGAGCGTGGAGATGAGATTGAACTGCTGGAACACGATGCCGATGCGCCTGCGCCGAAACAGCGTAAGCTCAGCATCGGACATGGTGTTGAGCTGACAGCCGGCCACTTCAATCTGCCCGCTGTCGGGCCGGTCCAGTGCCGCAAGCAGGTGCAGCAACGTGCTCTTGCCGCTGCCTGAAGGGCCCATGATGGCGTAGAAGCCTGGCTGGTCAATGGTCAGATCAATGCCGCGCAGAGCGGGCACCCGACGATTCCCCAGCACATAGTTCTTCGTGACGCCAGTGAGCCGGATCGATCCATCTCCCGACGAGATCCTGGAGTGTCGTTCAGCCAACCGGGTGTTTCCGATCGTAGGTTTCCTGATCCATCAGCGATTGTAGCGGGGAGGGATCGCTGGTTTTGATCTTCACCAGCCATCCGGCATTGAAGGGATCGGTATTCAGCAATGAAGGATCGTCGATCACCGCCTGGTTCACTTCGGCAATCTCGCCTTCGATCGCGGAGTAGACCTCGCTGGTGGTCTTGACCGATTCGACTTCGCCGATGGCCGTGCCCGGCGAAACACTGGTGCCGGCAGGCTTGAGTTCCACATAGGTGATGTCGGTCAGCTCATCGGTCGCGAATTTGGTGATGCCCATGGTGACGGTGTCGCCATCAACATGAAACCATTCGTGCGTTTCTGAGTACCGATAATCAGCCGGGCTGGGCATGTGGAAAACTCCTGTTCAGATTGCGAAATCGACATGATAGCCGCTGTTGGAAGACCGGCAAACCTGCCTCACGGGGGCGCAGCGGGCGGTGACTAGGGCCGAATGCTGAAAAAACACCCGGTCTGAAATACAGCCGGTGCAAGGACTTGACAGTGGCGATGTGGAAAGATAGGCAAAATGTGAAGACTTTTTCTTTGCCTTCAATTCAAGGTCCGCTATTATTTCATGTGACGCTCAAGGCTTGCCTTATGCGTCCTGAAACTAGGATCTTTCTCCCCTCCGGAAAACGTCGGCCGCATCGGTCGGCGTTTTCTTCTTTTTGTCGCCTGCGCGCTTTGGCTCAAACAAGCAGCAATTGAGGCGGGCTATGTCGGCTTGTGAGAGAGACAAGCCGGGGGTCTCGGGCGTAAATTCGCAAGCGGAACCTCCACATTCAGATTTCGTGAGCGCATCTGGAACTCAAATGTGCGGTTTGGAAGCGCATTTGTGCGTCCACTTGGGAGGATAGGGCCGCGAATTGCTGCGCGACCACACGGCCTTGCCACTTTTGTGGCAAAACAGGTAGACTCGCCGCCGTATCGCACCGACCGAGTTACCTGATGGCCATGCTGCTGACACTATGTGCCGGTTCGTTTCGAAGTTCCCTGTGCCACAACGGCGATGGGGGGATGACGATATTTGATTTGCCCAGTTTCACCATACGGAAACTGGGGCTGCACGGATTGAATATCCCTGCCTCGATGCTTGCGGGGTTTTCGCTGCAGGATCTGGATCAGCTGCGCGACAGAGCCGATAAGGCCGCGTGCCCGTGCCTGGTCCTGCTTGAGGACAGCCCACTGCCCCTTGGCGATCCTGACGCCGATGTGCGCAGCGCCGCCTGCGAGCGCATTCGGCGGCTGGCTGTGGCGGCCAATCGGTTAGGCTGCAATGCGATTTCCATCCGCTGTGACGCTCCGGACGATGACGATGCGTTTGAAACCGTGGCGGAAGAGATGCGCGAGATGATGCCGACCGTCGAGCGCCTGGAACTCAACGTGTTGATCGCGCCGCACGAAGGCCTGACCTACACCACCGAGCGACTCACCTCGCTGATCAAGCGCATCGGCGGTTTTCGCATCGGCTCGTTGCCCAGCTTCGCAGCAGCGGCTGCGTTGAATGATGGCGATCCCATCGATCCCCTGCGCAAACTCGCGCCCTATGCCGGTGCGATTCACGCCAGCGTATTGGGATTCACCAAGACCGGCGCGCACAAGGGCTACGATCTGGCTGCCTGCGTCAAGGCCATTCGCAGCGTGGGCTATCTCAACACTCTGGCGATTGACTATGTCGGCAAGGAAGATCCTGTTCCCATCGTCGAGCGAGCTCGCGATGTGCTTCAGGCGGCAATTGATGAGTCAGCCTGATGTGCCGTGCATGTCCTGACGGGCTGGGATGAGGAACATTGAAAACGAAAGTGGCGCATGGCATAGCGCCCGCTGGCCCGGCGCAATGACCTGTACTGTGGCCCTTGAACTGCTGCGCCGGCCGTTTTTCTGAGCGCCAAGTGTTGTGGATATCCTGCAAAGCTGCGTGCGGAACACCCCGATCGGCTCTATGATTGAACGGACGAACGAACCTGTACGATCCGACCATTCTGGCCTTCCGCACGACGCATGTCCGTATCGCAGCGAAACGATTGCCCGGTGATCATCACCATTGACGGCCCGGCTGGCACCGGGAAATCCACCGTGGCGAGTCTGCTGGCGCGACGGCTGGGACTTGAGTTCCTTGATACGGGGGCCATGTATCGCGCAGCAGCCCTTGTCGCGCTGGAGCAGGGCATCCAGCCTGATGATGGCGAGATGCTGGCCAAGGCGGTCGAGCGCGCTGATTTGCATTTTGACTGGCAAACCGATCCGCCGCGCGTCATGCTCGGCGATCGTGACATCAGCCAGCGCATTCGTGAGATGGACGTCAGCGCGATTGTTTCGATCGTGGCGGCTCAGGCTCCGTTGCGACGCGTGCTTGTGCAGGAGCAGCGCCGCATCGCGCACAAGCACCCGCGGCTGGTGAGCGAGGGACGGGATCAGGGATCGGTGGTCTTTCCCGACGCATCGTTGCGGTTTTATCTGTTTGCCGATGTCGCGGTGCGTGCGCATCGGCGGGTGGCTCAACTGGTCGCCTCGGGCGTGGCGGTCGATGAGCAGCGGGTCGTGCGCGACATCGAAGAGCGCGATCGGCTGGACGCCACGCGGCAGGTGGGACCGCTGGTACGGCCGCAGGGGGCAATCGACATTGACACCAGCAACCGCACGGCTGAGCAGGTGGTGGATGTGATGGAAGCCATCGCCCGTCAGCGACTGCCCGATGCCGACTTCAAACCCGATCGCGAGGCGCTGCGCGATGGCGCTGGACATTGAAGCGGAGGTGTTCACAATGCGGCCCATCGGCTTGCTCTGGAGCGATGCGGCGTGTTGAAATTTCTGCAAACCAGCCGACGCGCCCCGGGACGCCCAGCCTTTGCCCTGGTGTTCTGGTGGACATTTGTTCGCGGCCTGATCTGGCTTGTGTTCAAGCTGCTGTACCGGTTGCGGTGTTACGGCTTTGAACACGTGCCGCGTACCGGGCCGGTGATTTACGTTGCCAACCATCAGTCGCATTACGATCCGCCGATTGCAGGCATTCTCGTCCATGACCGGCCGTTTGCAGCAATGGCGCGGGCGAGTTTGTTCAAGTTCAAGCCGTTTGCGTGGATGATCCGCAGCATCGGCGCGATCGACCTTGAGCGGGGCAAGGGCGATGCGGGCGCGATGAAAGCAGCCCTGGCTGAGCTGGAAGCCGGCCGATGCGTATTGATTTTCCCTGAAGGAACGCGCACGCGCGACGGCGCGCTTGGTGAGTTTCAACGCGGCGTGATGCTGCTGATCAAACGATCCTGCGCGCCGGTCATGCCGATTGCCATTGAAGGCGCATTTGATATCTGGCCTACCACCGCTGCGCGGCCGAAATTATCAGGGCGGCTGGGCGTCATGGCAGCGCCGCCGATCCCGGCTGATGAATTGCTCAAGGACGGCGCAGATACAGGGCTGGAGCGATTGAAGCGGCAGATTGAGTTGATGCGTCTGCAGTTGCGCGATGAAATGCGTCGCACAAGCCGCGGCCGCTACCCTGCACCCGGTCCGGGCGATGAACCCTATTGGGCGCGCAATGCACAAGCGCAGCAACAGCGACAGGAACAATAAATTCATCAGTTCGTCGCAGGGCGCTCCGTGATTTCAGCATGCACACGGAGCGTCACTGACGCTGCACACATGGCGCGGTGCGAGGGAGCGAGGCAAAGCACGCGCGGCTCGCGCGTGCTCTCACCGCATCGCACCGCGCTACGCCATAATCGCGCATGACTTCACACAGCCCGGCGACTGGCGTCGCGCTCGTCTGTCGCTTCGCTTCCTTCACGGAAAGCACGCGGAGCGCGTGCTGCTTTCCGTTATCCGTTCAACAGCGCAGCAATACGCTTCTGGGTCGGCGGGTGCGTAGCGAACAGATTGGTCAGCGTCTGGCCCATGAAAGGCTCGACGATGAAGAGATTGTTCATCGCCGGGTTCGGGTTGTCCATTGGCACGCGGCGAGCTACTGACTCCAGCTTCTGCAGGGCCGAAGCCAAGCCATGCGGCGAGCCGGCGATCTTGGCGCCGTCGGCATCGGCCACGTACTCGCGGGAGCGGCTGATCATTGCCTTGATGAGCGCTGCGCCCACCATGCCCAGCAGTACCATGCCGATCATGGCCAGCGGGTTGCCGCCTTGCCGATTCCCCGCGCCGAACCACATGGTTGAATACGCCAGCATGCTGAAAATACCCGCAATCGTGGCCGCCACGGTTGATGTGAGAGTGTCACGGTTCTTGATGTGCGCCAGCTCATGGGCCATCACGCCCTCAAGTTCCTCATGATTCAGCAGGCGCAGCGCACCGACCGTTACCGCAACCGCAGCATGGTTGGGGTTGCGACCGGTGGCAAATGCATTCGGCGCTTCCTGGGGGCAGATGTACACCCGCGGCATGGGCAGTCCCGCCCGTTGCGACAATCGACGAACCATGTCGTAGAGATCCGGCGCGGTGCGTTCGTCAACCTCTCGGCCACGCATCGCTGCAATCGCGATCTTGTCGGAGAAGAACCACGCCGAGAAATTCATGATCACGCCGATCACCCCGGCGAAGATCATGCCTTCAACACCCCATGCCGAGCCGATCAGCACCAGCAGGCCGAACAGCAGGGCAAGCAGCACAGCCGTTTTTACGTTGTTCACAAATGCAGTCATAGTCACGAATAATAGGGTTCAACTTCTTTTTCGTTTGCGTTGCAGGTGAATCATCCACGCTGCCTGCAGTGTCAGCGCGCGTTTGCTGGCCGCAGGCGCAGAGGGTTTTTCACATTGCCTGCTTGTGAAGCGACGAACGTCGCAGCGTTCACACCACTCCCAGCATGCTCGCGCTCGCCCAGAGCATGAGCAAGATGAATGCCACTCGCACCAGAGGCAGCGGCAATGCGTGCGTGAGCTTGCCGCCGAACATGCCGCCTATGACTGCAGTCGGTGCGAGAAAAATCGCCACTTCCACGCTGTCACGCCAACTGAGATTCAGCGACTGGCCAGCAGTGTCGGTCAACATTGCCAGCGTGTAGCTTTTTCGAACCGCGCCGACGCTTGCACTGATGCACATAAAGGCAGCAGTAGTGGCAATACTCTGCCGCAGTGGCAGCCGGCAGACGCGTTGCAGCAGCGGGACCGCCACAATGCCGCCGCCCACGCCGAGCAATCCTGCCATGAAGCCTGTGAACGCGCCCACCCCGCCTGCAATCGGCCAGTTGATCCGCTGCGCGTCAGCAGCAGGTTCAGCCCGTTTGCGTATCAATTGCTGCACGTTGCTGAAGACGACATAAAGCAGAAACACGCCGAACACCTGTTCCAGCCGCTTGCTGCCCATGTGGTTGCTGGCCTCCACGCCCACCACGATGAACACCACGCCAAACGGCACCATGCGTCTCATCACATCCCAGCGCACCGCTTTGGCGCGATGATGCTGCACCATCGCCGGCACCGCCACAAAGACGTTCACAATCATCGCCACAGCCTGCGAGACGTGATGCTCCAGCTTCAGCAGCAACGTGAGCACGGGGATCATCAGAACCGATCCGCCTATGCCCAGCATCCCCCCAAGCGCGCCGGCCGCCAGACCCAAGCCGAGAAGTCCAAGAATCGTTTGAAGTGTCACAGCGTGGCAGTGTACGGCAGGGCGTTGATCGGGGGCGCGAAACCGCTCGTTATCGACAAGTTGTGAGAAATTCCTTGAATGCTTGACTGATTTTGCCGAATACGGACCCGGCAGTATTCTTGCCTAACCCGTTTATTCAGAACGGTTTATGGTAGTTATCGGCCGCAGGAGGCAAATCAGCAGGCTCGACGGCTTGCGTCGGGCTCATGTGCAGGTACAGTCTGCGAAACCTGCCGGACAAATTCAAGACTCGGAGCCCGCCAGTTTGCGGACCATCCCAGGGGGTCCGTGCAGAACCACCGGAGCACGATCATGAAGACCAGGAACATGACCACACTGCCCGCGCGTGCTGTGCATCGACATCGGCTGCTGCTTGCTGCAGCATTGTGTGCAGCGGTTCCTGCCCTGTGCGTTGCTGCGGGGCTGTTCAGCGGAAAAGCACATTTTCCCACACTGGTAGCGGTGGAGGAAATGCCGCTTGACGCCCGGGCAGTTGCTCGCAAGATCCAAGCTCCGGCAGCGGTTCCTCTCAGCAGACAATCGCTTGTGCCTGAAACACGCCCGAGCCAGGCGAATGAAACGCTTGCGAGCAGCGCCGGCGCTGATGCCGTTGCTGATGATGCTGATCTGACAAACACGACCATCCGTCATGATGATGATGACGCGAACATTCGCTACTTCAACGGTCGACCGGTGCGGCCGGCACGCACTATGACCATGGTCGTCACAGCCTACAGCCCCGATGAGCGGTCCTGCGGCAAGTTTGCCGACAACATCACCGCCAGCGGCTACTCGGTGTGGACCAACGGCATGAAGCTGGTCGCTGCCGACACCACAATCCTGCCCTTCGGCACGCTTGTCTCCATCCCCGGATACGACGACGGCAACGTGGTGCCCGTGCTTGACCGCGGCGGAGCGATCAAAGGCAACCGCCTGGATGTGCTTTACCCCACCCACGAACTCGCCCTTCGCTGGGGCGTGCAGGAGCTTGAAGTCACCGTATGGGAATACGCTGACGGCCTGCCCAACGGCTTCAAGGCTCGCTTCAACAGCGCGTCAGCAGTCAAGGATTGAACTGAGCTGAATCCACCCGAGCCGGGCGGCTTGCTTGTGCATCAACGGCCAACATGCAGATCGCATGCGTGGCGCTGTGTGTTGCGTATTGCCTTGCGATGAATCATGTCTGCGGCTCTGATCGCTGCTTTGCGAGCGTGACTTCTGTGCGATACATGAGCTGCACATGCTGATCACGCTGATGCTGTTCAAACAGGCAGCGCAGGTCATTGTCGAGCTGCTCGCGCAGCGGACCTTCGCGCGGGAAATACGAAGCGCTGTGCGCGCGGGCCAATACGCCCTGCAGATCAAGTTGCTGCACGTTGGGGAATGCTGCACGATCGATGATTTCGAAATATTCGCTTGACGGATCGGCGCTGCGATCAGGCGGGACAGCCAGGCCACGCTGTGCTGCATCGTGTTGCGCACGCTCCGCAACGGCGCAGAAGCCAGCGGTAAACGAATCGGCACGGTCTTTGACGTTCCAGACCAGCGCAAGCCGTCCGCCCGGCCGCAGAATCCGGTGAAACTCCGCGAGCGCCGCTGCAGCGTCAAACCAATGAAATGATTGTGCGCATATCACCAGATCGACGCAGCTGCGTTCAAGTCCGGTCGCTTCACCCGTGCCATAGCGATATTCGATGAGGTTGTTCACAGGTGAGCCGGCGCGGCGTGCGCGTTCGAGCATGTCTCGATTGGGATCGATGCCGACGACATGGATGCCGCGTGCTGCAAGCAGGCGCGATGCGATGCCGGTGCCGCAGCCGACGTCTGCAGCATGAATGGGCGGCGTGAGATCGCTGACGATAAAGTCAATCGCTGCGGCAGGATACGTCGGCCGATGCGCATCATACACATCAGCAAGTCCGGTGAAATATTCAGTAACGAGCAGGGGCTTGGACATTATGTGAAATCTTATGATGTGCCGATGCGCTTGTGATGAGGTAATTATGGTTGCTGCGGAATTGCTCAGCGACAATGCAGCGCCACATGCAGACGGGCAATGAGCCGGTACAATCCAGGCCGTGATTAGCCGGGTGCATAGTTTTGTTCTGCAGGGCATCGACGCCATTGCATGCGAAATCGAAGCTGACCTCAGTGCGGTGGGGCTGCCAAGGACAACCGTGGTGGGGCTGCCTGATGCGGCGGTGAAGGAGTCGATGGAGCGGGTGCGCACCGCGCTGCTCAACAGCGGCTTTCGGTTTCCGCAGACGCGCATCACCATCAATCTCGCGCCGGCGGATGTCAAGAAAGAAGGCCCGGTGTATGACCTGCCGTTCGCGGTTGCGCTGCTCCGCGCTGAAGGCACGATCGTGCCGCATGCTGGCGCGGACGGTCAGCCTGCAGTTGATGATTTCATCATTGCCGGCGAGCTTGCGCTGGACGGTCGTGTGCGGCCGATCAAGGGCGTGATCAGTTTGGCCCTGCTGGCCAGACAAAAGCGAATGCGCGGCGTGATTGTGCCCAGTCAAAACGCTGCCGAGGCCGCGACGGTGGACGGCATCGAAGTTTACGGCGTGAGAACGCTTGGCGAAGTCGTCGGCTTTTTCAATCGGCATTGTCAACTCGCGATGCAGCCGCCGATCGATGCGGAACACCTCATCGCTCAATCGAAAGCGCCTGTCGATTTCGGCGACGTTCGAGGCCAGGAGGTAGCCAAGCGGGCTGTCATGGTGGCTGCGGCAGGTATGCATAATCTGCTGCTCATTGGACCTGCAGGAACAGGCAAGACGATGATGGCCAAGGCGCTGCCCAGCGTGCTGCCGCCGCTCACGCGCGAAGAGGCTCTGGAAGTCATGCGCATTTATTCCAGCGTGGGGCGCATCCCGCGGGGGCAGGCGCTCATGACCCAGCGGCCCGTGCGCACGCCGCACCACACCGCATCGTCGCTAGCGATTATTGGTGGCGGAACTGTGCCGCGTCCGGGCGATGTGAGTCTGGCGCATCGCGGGATTCTGTTTCTTGATGAAATGCCCGAGTTCAGCCGCGATGTGCTGGAGACGCTGCGCCAACCGTTGGAAGACGGCTGCGTCACAATCGCACGTGCGCACGGCTCGGTGCGTTTTCCTGCTCAGTTCATGCTGGTGGCGGCGCTCAATCCAACGCCCAAGGGCGACATGGCCAACGATGAAGTGAGTCAGCGTGCGATGGAAAAGTATCTGGCGAAGATTTCCGGCCCGCTGATCGATCGCATCGATATACACGTCGAAGTGCCAGCCGTTCCATATAAACAGCTCATCTCACAGACACGCGGCACCGACAGTGCGACGATTCGCCAGCGCGTGCTGGAGGCGCGGGAAGTTCAGCGCATCAGGCAAGGTGCCGTAACCAATGCGGAGCTGTCGGGCAAGATGCTCGACAAGTTCGCTGCGATGGATGATGCAGCGCAAACCATGCTCGGCCAGGCGATGACGGAACTGAAGTTGAGCGCTCGCGCGTATGACAAAATCCGGCGCGTGGCGAGAACAATCGCCGACCTCGATCGCTCCGAATGCGTGCGCATGGAACACATTGGCGAGGCGGTGCAGTACCGGTTGCTTGATCGGATTCTGTGATCAATCGTCTGTGCGCGCATTGGGATAACCGCATCGCGTTGTGCTGTGCGGAAAATCCTCGCCATCATCATCCACTCACCCGCGGCGGCGTCAGCCAGCGGTGACAGGAGCGGTATCGCTTTCGAGTCCCGGTGCGAAGCCGCGGCGGATGGTGTTTTCACAGACGGCACGCGGTTCGACGAACTGGAGCAGGTAGTCTTTGCCGCCTGCCTTGGAGCCGATGCCGCTCATGCCGAATCCGCCGAAGGGTTGTCTGCCGACCAGTGCGCCGGTGATGCTGCGGTTGATGTACAGGTTTCCGACGCGAAACTCACGCTTAGCCCGTTCCAGGTGTGAGGGCTTGCGGCTGAAGATGCCTCCGGTGAGTTTGTAATGCGTGGCGTTGGCGACTTCGAGCGCCTGGTCGAAGTCGTTGACTTTGATGACCGCGAGCACCGGGCCGAAGATTTCCTCGTTAGCCAGTCGATGGTGCGGCTGGATGCCGGAGAAAATGTGCGGGCCGATGAACGGCTTGTTCAGGCCGTTTCGCTGTGCAGCGGTGAGCACGTGAGGCGGGCACTCCATAGCCAGTTCGAGGGTTCCTTCGCGTTTGCCGATCTCGATGTAGTGACGGATTTTCTTTGCCGCTTCTTCATCGATGACGGGGCCGATGTCGGTACCGGGGTCGCAGGGGTCGCCAATGACCAGCGAGCGTGTGGATTCGATCAGACGATGCAGGAACTGATCGTGAGCGCTTTCGACCACGATCACGCGGCTGCACGCAGAGCACTTCTGACCCTGGAAGCCGAACGCACTTTGCCGCACGCCCAGCACCGCTTCATCGAGATCGGCTGAGGCGTCGATGATGATCGCGTTCTTGCCGCCCATCTCGCAGACGACGCGTTTGACGAACGGCTGCTCATCAGGTGTGACGCCCGCAGCCTTGATGATGTCCAATCCCACCGCCTTTGAGCCGGTGAAGGCGATGATCGCCACGCGGGGATCACGCACCAAAGCGGCGCCGACCGTTTCGCCCTGGCCGGGAAGAAACTGCAGGATTTCAGCAGGCGAGACTCGCTCTGCGACGCCTGCAGCGTGCATGGCCTGCCAGAGAATCTCGCACATGATCTTCGCGATGCCCGGGGTTTGCTCCGCCGGCTTGACGATGACGGTGTTGCCGGTCACCAGGGCTGCGGTGGTCATGCCGGTGCAGATGGCCAGCGGGAAGTTCCACGGGCTGATCACGACCGCCACGCCGCGGGGCTGATACCACTGCTCATCAAGCTCGCCCACAAAGCGCCCCAACCGCTGGGGTTCAAACAGCGGCACTGCCTGACGGGCGTAGTACTCGCAGAAATCGATCGCTTCGCACACGTCAGCATCGGATTCACGCCACGTCTTGCCGGACTCTTTCACGACGATGCCCGCCAGCTCATCGCGTCGATCACGCATAAGTTGAGCAGCCCGGACAAGCACATCAGCACGCAGGCGTGGATCAGCGTCACGCCAGGCGGGAAACGCCCGGGCGGCTGTTGCTGTCGCAGCCTGGGCCTGCTCGACAGTTGCGTCGTTGGCGACGCGGGGCACTGTTGCAGATTTCACAGCAAGGCTGAACGCTTCACGCTGCTTCGCATCAGCAAAATCACGCAGCGGTTCGGAGAAAAACGGCCGACTGTTGCCGACGCCCGGCACCGCTGCTGACAGCTGATGACGCTCCGGCGCGTTGGCGATGCGCTCCTTGCCCGGATCGCTTGCGAATCGTCGGTGCGGCGACGCCAGGAGCACATCGGGCGATGCGTTGTCCAGAAATCCTGCCTTCAGCCAGCTTTCATTGGACGTATTTTCAAGCAGCCGCCGCACGAGGTACGCCATGCCCGGGATCATTTCGCCCACCGGCACGTACTCACGCAATCGAAGCTGGCGTTCGACAGCAGCCTCTTTGAGCTGATCCGCCATGCCGTGGAGCATCTGCAGTTCCAGAGCGTTTTCGGGCAGGCTGTGCTTTTTCAGTAGCGCCAGTGCAAACGCAATGGAGCGGACGTTGTGCGAGCCTAACGCGAGCTTCACGCCGCCTTCGGAAGTTGAACGCGGCATGTTCTCGATGAACAGTTGCGTCATGCGTTCGAAGCACGCATCGGTGTCGACCTTGCGGCTCCACACCGGAATCGGCCAGCCCATCTGCTCAGCATGGATAGTTTCGTAATCCCAGTAAGCGCCTTTCACCAGCCGCACGGTCACCTGCCGGCCGGTGCGTTTGGACCAGTCGATGATGCGTTGGGCGTCGTCAACGCCTGAACGCAGGTACGCCTGCATCGCCAGACCAGCATGGAAATCAACCGCTTCGCAGCATCGCATGAACAGCTCAAGCGTGAGGTCCTTGAGCGCGAACTGCTCCATGTCGAAGTTGATCAGAACATTGTTCTTCTTCGCAGCTTCCAGAATCGGCAGCAACACCTCCATCAGCCCCTTGATGGATCCCTCCATCGCGATCGGGTCTGTCTTGGCGTACAGCGAGCTGATTTTGATGGACACATTGGTGCGTGGAATCGGTCCAAGATGATCGCTTTCCAAAAGCGGTTTGGCGGGCCAGCGGCTGACTTCCTGAGGCAGATTGTCAACCAGATCCAGATACTTCTGCTGATATGCGATCGCCTCCGCATCGCTCACGCACGCTTCGCCCAGCAGATCGACGCTGAAGGCCATGTTGCGTGACCAGAGCTTTTTGAGTTGCGGCAACGCGGAGGCAGCATCCACGCCGGCGATGAACTTCTCGCCCATGCTGCGAATCTGGCCGGCAATGGTCTTGGCCATCAGCCCCTTGGCCAATCCGCCCAGCTTCATGCCCGTGCCGAAGCCTGGCGGCAGCGTCACGCCCGGCTGGCTGAGGTAATCGATCAGATGCTCATGAATCTGCTCCGGGGTCTTGAGCACCGGGAACGCGTCGATGAACCGGAAGAACTGTACCTTGAAGGCTTCATCCTTCATGGTCCAGTCCATGAGCTTGTCGGACCAGAACGCCGCGGAGAGAAAACCCGACTTGTTCCTGCGGGCAGCGTCAAGAAGCTCGCCGCCGATCTGCCGAGTGGTTGCTTCCAGCTTCGGATCAGCTGGCGGGAGCGCTTCGCCAGCGTCAGGCAGGTGGCCGTCGCCTGAAACATGGCCTGCAGCAGCAGCCGTCGTCGATTCGGGCAGTTGGGTTTGGCGGGCAGTGTTCTTCGATGATCGGGTAAACAGAGCCATGGGCGGGCAAGTCCGTGTTCAAGCGAGAAATCAGCAACGAACGCTGGTTGGTTGTCGGATACGAACACGGAAGTATAAGCGAGTGCCCGTTGCCAGCAGAATCGGTTCCCGCAGCAAAGAAGGATTCCAGATTCACTGCGGTAAATTGGCTGAGAAGATGAGAAGAAGAGAGAATTCACCGCGGAGAGCGCGGAGCACACGGAGATGGGGGAGAGATGATGGGAATGGATGGTGGTGGGAGTTGCTGCACAAAGCGGCGGTGACCGATCAGATCATCTAAGCCCAAGCCGCAATCGACAGCACGGTGCATCGAGGGCTATCGCAACCCTTCCTCCTTATCCCCCTCCGCGCTCTCCGCGATCTCCGCGGTAAATTTCCCCGGGAGAGGATTCACCGCGGGCTGACGGATTCCGCGTGATCGCGCAGTTCCGCCACGCCTTCGGCACGGGCACAGCTCGCGCAGCAGAATATCTCGCCGCCGGCTTCCAGACCGTGGCCGATGATCTTGACCCCGCAATGGGTGCAGACGGGAGCCAGGGCGTGAATGGCACACTCGAAGCTGTCGAAAACATGCCGCTCCTCGCCTCGAACGACCTCAAAGGCTTTGTCGTAATCGTTTCCGCAGGTTTCGCAGCGTGGCATTGGCAGACTCCGCGTAGCGTAGGCGTTGTTGTTGAAGAACTCGATTGATTGCGTACGAGGTCGATTCTTCAGCGATGCAGCTGCGTGCACCATCGGGACGCATCCCTATTTATCTGCGGCGTGACGCCACGCGAGAGCACACCGCCTCTGCCAACCGCAACGCAGCTGGGGGACAATGACGAAAGAACATCGACGGTTCGACCAGTTCGAGTTCAACCAGCCGCAACTCACCCGCAGCATCGCGCAGGAAATCAACGCGTGCATACAGCAGATCATCGTTGTCGATCAATTCCACGATGCGTCTGGCGAGATCGAGATCGGCTTTGTCGAACTGCAGCGGCTCATCCGAGGCGCCGTAATCGTTCTGCACCCGGTAATCGCCCTCTACGGGAAGCTTGCGTACGCCGTGACTGTATTGGCCGTCAATGAAAATTGCGGATACCTCGCCATGCGATTCCACCTGCGGCAGATACGGCTGCAGCATGAAGCCCTGCGTCGGCAGCAGACAATTGAGATGACGCTCCGCTGCAGCAAGCCCCGCCTCGTCATTCGTGAATCGCAGGGTGTCTCGTGACGTAGCGCCGACGATGGGTTTGAGAAAACCCGCAGACCAGCCGTGCTTGTGCATGATCTCGCGAACATTCACAGCAGAACCGGCATGCAGCCACACGGTGGGAATGCACGGTACGCCACGCTGTTCCAGTTCTCGCAGATAACTCTTGTGCGTGTTCCACGCAACGATCGCAGCGGGATTGAACAGCGGCGTCACCGCTTCAACGCGCTTCGCCCAGGCGACAAAGGCATCCAGCTTCGAGGTGTAATCCCACGTCGTGCGAATCAAACAGGCATCGAACGCTGCCCAGTCAACTGAAGGATCATCCCACACGCAGGAGACCGGCTGAGCCCCAAGCGATTGGAACGCAGGCATCAGCGGCGCATCATCAACTTCCCATGACGGCAGGTTCGAACACGTAGCAATGGCGATGCGCATGATGCTGGCGTTTCAGTGAGAAGGCAAAAAGCATTCAGCAAACAAAATCCGTGCGAGAATCACAACGCAGAATCATATTGACATGCAATGTTTCACGCACGCACGCACATACATGCGCACCGCCTTGTGCGACCTGAATTACGGGTAGGTCAAACGTTATTCAGCCGGCATACCTTTCCTGTGAGAAAGAGGACAAAAAGGGGAGAAGCAGATGAGCAAAGCGCATCGCGCAATCTTTGCCGTGAATATTGATCGGCATGGAGTGCAATATCATGATCACGGTGTTGTCAGCACGCCGGGGCTGATTCGGGCAAAGCCGCTACCGAATGCCCGACCGCCGCTCACCGCGTTGGAACGATTGCTCACGCCAAGCCCAACGTGCTGCCTGTTGCGCCATTGCACTTGCCTTGTTTGTCCGCCTCAGCGACGATGCACCAACTATGGCTGAAACTCCATCCCCAGGAGACGCAACGTCTCCTCGCACCACTTTGCCCAACGCCCGCCAGTTCCCGCGCTTTGCGGGCATCTCAACGTTCTGCCGATTTCCGCTGATTGATCAGGTTCCACCACATCAGCAACCGGTTGATTGGGCGCTGTATGGCGTGCCGTTTGATCTGGGCGTGACGTACCGGCCGGGGACGCGGTTCGGGCCGCGGGCCATCCGCGATGAGTCGCAGTACATCAAGCCCGTGCATCTGGAGCATGGCATCAACCTCTCGCACATCTTCTCCATGGCTGATGCAGGCGACACGCCGGTGAAGGCGTTTGACTGGAAGGGCACAATGGACGCTGCGATCGAATTCGCTCGCAGCATCGGCGACCCCAAGCACACCAGGCTGCTTGCAGTGGGGGGCGACCACTCCATCGCATACGCCAACATGCGAGCTGCGTGGGAGCGGCGAGGCAAACCTGCACGGGGGCTGGCGGTGCTGCACTGTGATGCGCACCTGGACACCATCGACGCCATCGGAGGCAACAAGTGGAGCCACGCCTCGCCATTTCGCAGAGCGCATGAAGAAGGCATCATCGATGCCAGCCGCATGCTCACCGTGGGCATTCGCGGGCCGCTCAATACCGTCGAAGATCTCGAATACGCCAAAGAGCATGGCATCGAGATCGTCACCTGCGATCAGTGGCGCACCGGCGACGGCAAGCAGCGCATCAGCGATTTTCTCAAACGCCTGGGCGATGATGAGGTGTATCTCAGCTTCGACATCGACTGCATCGATCCGGCGTTCGCGCCCGGCACCGGCACGCCAAGCTGCGGCGGGTTCACATCGGCTGAAGTATTTTCAATCCTGCGGCAGTGGGCGGGCGTCAACCTCGTCGGAGCCGACGTCGTGGAAGTGCTGCCCGACCGCGATGTCGCTGGCATCACCGCGCTGCTGGCGTCGCATGTGATCTTTGAAATCCTCAGCATTGCAGCAGTTCGCGCAGTGGCGAAAAAAGAATGATGTTCACGCAACGCGCGATGAGGACATTCTTACATTGAGCGCAGCGCTAGGATCAGTTCCACTTTGCCGACCTGCTCCTGAAGCTCTTTGGCGATTTCAACCGGCGTGCAGCCGGTGTCGGCAAGGTCGTACACAGCGCGGGTGAGCGGATCGAGATCGCTGCGGCTTTTCGCAGTTGTCGATGCGCTCATGTCATCGTGCGATTGCGCCTGCTGCGATTGTTGCGATGTGCTGGCAGCGCGTGAAGAACCAGGCGAATGCGGCTTTGCCTCGTCGTCGCCGCTGCCGCTGCTCGCTGCCATCGCCTGCTGAGCGTGCATCGCAACCTGCGCCATGATTTCATCCAGCACGCGCAGACGCTCTTCTGCTGCAACAAGCGCAGCATCAAGCCTTGCCACCTTCTCGTTCATTGTCGCAGTCGAGCGCTGGGCTGCTCCGATCAGTTCCCCAACACGGTCACGCAGGTCATCAATCTGCTCGCAGGTCTGCTGAGCCTGTTTGGCCTGCTCTGAAATGGATCGTTCAATCTCCCGCAGCCGATTGGCGTGGCGATAGCCGATTGCCAGCAGGACAACGCCTGCCAGCAGCGCCACGCCAAGCACAAGCAGCAGGGGCGGGAGCCACAACGCAGTCTCGGCGCTCGGCGGCATTGCACTGGCGAACATCATATGAACGGGCGCGATCCACATGCGAATTCAGCGTATCGTGCAGAACAACGCAGATACTATCTTCATATGCCACGTTCCGCACGCACCAGGACAACAACAACATCATCATCATCGCCATCGAAGCGCGCAGCAGCCGGTGCAGGGGCAAAAAAGCAAAGCCGCCCGCAGAAGCAGCAACAACAGCAACAGAAACAAGCTGCTGCTGCGCCTGCTGAGCTGCCCATCGCAGCCCGCCGCCATCCGCTGGTGGGGGAAATCGCCCGGCAACTGGTTCGATGCGGCCTGCCGCTTGATGATCCCGCAGCCGCTGGCAAGGAAGTCAAACTGGTCATCGGCTGCAGCGGCGGCCCCGATTCTCTCGCGCTGCTTCTGGGATCGGTGGCGGTGGCAAGACAAAAACGACGACGCGGCTGCGCCTTGACGATTCTCGCAGCGCACGTCAATCACCATCTGCGGCCGTCGGCAGATGAAGACGCTGCATGGACGCGCGAAGTATGTCAGCGCTTCGGCATCGAATTGAGCGTTGAAGATGTGTATCCCGGAGAGCTTGAAGGCAACGTGGCAGCCAACGCGCGGCTGATGCGCTACGAAGCGCTGCTGAAAATTGCAAAGCGCGTCGATGCTCGCTTTGTCGCTGTGGGACATCATGGACACGATCAGCTTGAAACGCTGCTGATGGCGATCGGTCGCGGCGCAGGACTGGACGGGCTGACCGGCATGCCGTGGGTGCGGCCGCTGTGGCAGCAGGTGATGCTCATTCGACCGCTGCTGGGCGTCTCAAAAGACGATTGCCTGGACTTCTGCAATCGCGCGGGTCTGGCCTGGCGCGAAGATCCGACAAACGTCGATGCGCAGCGGCTTCGCGCACGGCTTCGCCGCGATGTCGTTCCGGTATTTGAAGAACTCTGGCCCGATGTGGCCCGCCGGGTGACAGCCACCGCGGAAGTGCTTGAAGCAGCCCGTGAAGCTTTTGAACGCGAGCTTGATCAGACGCTCGGCCCGCCGTCAAACTGTGAATGGGACCGCATAACGCTAGCCGCAATGCCCGTAGCCAAGATTGCAGCAGGACTGCGACGCGCAGCGCTGGTCGCCGCGCCCGGCATCGCCGACGCACTGAATCAGCGCCATTTGCTGATTGCAGCAGAAGCGATTCGCGCCAGCGATCGAAAGCCGCACTATTATCATTGGCCAGGCGGCCTCGAACTCAAAATCACCGCCAGGCGTGTAACGCTGTATCGCCCTGCAATGACGCCAGATGCGGATGCGCGGGAAAGACCAAAAAAGAAATGTTGAATCAAACTAGTACCTTCGTTCTTGTGGGCCATTGCGGCCCGGATGCGCACATGCTCAAGTCAGCGGTGCAGCGCGCCGTGCCGAACGCGACTGTTGAAACCGTGAAGGATCAGGCGTCGCTGCAGGCGCACCTTTCGCCGGATCGCGTGCTGCTGATCAACCGTGTGCTCGGAGGCAGTTTTTCCGTTGACAGCGGCGTCGCGCTGATCGAACAGCTTGCACAAAGCGATCACCCGCCGGTGATGATACTCATCTCCAACTTCCCCGAAGCGCAGCAGGCAGCAGTCGCAGTAGGCGCAATGCAGGGCTTCGGCAAAGCGCAGGTGCATCACGAATCAACCGCCAGCCTGCTGCGCGATGCCGCCGCCGCATCACAACAACAACAGCAACAGCAACAACAAACAGCGCAGTAACGCAACGTAGTAACTGCGCAGCGCTGATGCCGCTGCTCCTACAGCACAACATGCGCTGCGCACTGCGCTGATGATGATTTATCCGATCCGTTCGCGTCCGCCCATGTATGGACGCAGCACTGTGGGAACCGTCACGCTTCCGTCAGCGTTCTGATACAGCTCGAGAATCGGAATCAAAATGCGCGGACTTGCCAGCACCGTGTTGTTGAGCGAGTGGCAGAAAACGTTGTTGCCGTTTTCATCCTTATAGCGCATGTTCAGCCGCCGACACTGATAGTCATACAGTCGCGATGCCGAGTGCGTTTCGCCGTATGCGCCGCGCGGCCGATTGGTCGTCGGATCATCTTCGCCCCGGCCGGGCATCCACGTTTCGATGTCGATCATGTCTGCGTTCTTCATGCCCAGATCGCCCGTGCAGCATTGCAGCAGACGATAAGGCAGCTCAAGCATCTGCAGCAGTTGCTCGACAATCTCGATCATCTTCCGATGCCACATGCGGCTTTCCGCTTCATCAGCTTTGCAGATCACCACCTGCTCCACCTTGTCGAACTGATGAATGCGATACAGCCCCGCAGTGTCCTTGCCCGCTGCACCGGCTTCACGCCGAAAACACGTGGAAACCGTGGCGTACCGCAGCGGCAGCCATTCCATGGGAAGAATCTCATCCTGATGCAGGCCCATCAGCCCGACTTCGCCGGTGCCGGTCAGAAACAGATCCTTGCCGCCGGATTCGCGCCTGGATTCTTCGATGTGATACGCTTGATCGCGTCCTGCCGGGAAAAAGCCTGTGCCGATCATGCACTCTTCGCGCACAATGACCGGCACGCTCATGGGCTGAAAACCGTGCTGCTCGGTGATGAAGTCAAAGGCAAAGCGAAGCGCCGCCTGATGCAGACGCATGCCGTCGCCGGTGAGCACATAATGGCGCGCGCCCGACATCTTCACGCCGCGCTCGAAATCCACCAGCTTCAGATCGCGCACCAGCTCCAGATGCGTCTTCGGCTCAAAGCCCTTGTTGTCCCTGAACGGCCTGGCGGGATCAAACCAGTCCGGATTCCAGCGCTTGATCTCGACGTTGTCCTCCGCACCCTTGCCGCGCGGCACATCGGGATCAGGCGGCTGAGGCACGCACAGCAGAATCGCTTCAAACTCCGGCGTCAGTTCAGCAAGCTTCTGCTCAAGCGCCTGCACCTGCGCCTTGAGCTTCAGCGGCTTCTGTTCCAGCTCGCGAATCTGCGCTTCCAGATCAGCCCGCTCCTGACCCTGCGCCGATTTGAGCTGCCCCTTGAGCTTGCCGATCTGCGGCCCGATTTCCTTGCTGATGCGATTCTGCTCAGCCCGCTGCCGCTCCATCTCGGTGCGAATGCTGCGAAGCTGCTCATCGAGTTCCAGCAGCCGATCAATGTCAACGTCAATGTTCTTGTCACGGGCGCCCTGCTTGAACCGCTCAGGATCAGCCCGAAGTTGCTTCAGATCAATCATAGGGGCGACATACTAACCGCCATCCGCCGGAAAGACGACACCAGCGGGGGTGTGAGTGAGGGGGCGGGATGAGGAGTGAGGAGATGGGGAGTGGGGGATGAGGGGATTCCGCGGGAGGGGGCTTTCGGGGGCGGGACTTCCGGGGGCGAGGCTTCCGGGGGCGGGGGTTCAAGAAATTGTTGGGGCTGGTCCGATTTGTTTGATTGACTGCATTCATTGAACGGACGTGTGCCGGAGGCGGAAAAGCGAGGCATCAGCGCGCTGTTGCTGTAGCTGCTGCTGCTGCTGCTGTGCTTTGCTGCGATGTGATGTCATGGTGTGGCGTGTCGTGTCATGACGTCATGTCACGCCGTGCATTGCTGTGCTTTGCTGTGCTGTGCTGTGTCGTGCTTGTGATGTTTCGTTTGTTTGCTTGCTTGCTTGCTTGCTTGCT
>CAZNPU010000010.1:0-103768 GCA_964575335.1 uncultured Isosphaeraceae bacterium
TCATGGATGTTGCTGGGCGGGTGCTTGTCGAAACCAGCCTTCTCCAGCCGCTCCAACAGCACGTTGGTCAAAGACGCGATATTTCTCACACTCCCGGTTGGCTGATTGGCGTTCGTCAGGCGTGCGGACAACGGGGCGTCCTGCGATGATTCTGTTGGTGCGCCATTGGAGTATGACATGGATGCAATGAACTGTAGAAGGTCATCCACGTTCACCACGCCGTCGCCGTTCAGATCAAACTCTGACTCCCGTCTGCCCCAGTTGGCCACGATGTCAGCGAGCGTTACAGTGCCGGCAGCCTCATCAGCGCCAGCAACCGGCGTCTCTGGCGTCAGCACATTATCTGGAACAACATTGCCCGCTGGAACTGTCCCGGGGGTGAGCGCGCTGACAACGGGTTCAGCGGCATCGGCATTGGTATCGGGGGCGTTGGATGGCGCAGGCAATGGCGTATTGATGTGCTGCTGGTAGTTGGCGATGAACATCAGCAGATCATCAACATTCACCGTTCCATCGTTGTTGAGATCGTAAGGCGAATCACTCTGCCCCCACGCATCCACGAGCCCTTTCATGCTCATGTACTGTTGGGTAGGGTCAGCGACGCTGTCGGTGGGTGCAGAGACCCGGTCAGGAACCGGGGGCGCGGAAGGAGCGGCTGCTGCCGGTTCGGTTGACTGAATGGCATCGACGGCTGCAGCAGCTGGCCGCTTGCCCTGCAGCTTGTCCATGGGGATTTCCAGCGGTCGATACGGTATCGGGCCGCGCGATGCGCCATTGCCCCGGGGCTTTTTCACGGACGGTTCAAGAGTTGCTTGCGCAATCTTGGCTTTCGGCAAAGGCTTGTAAATCGGCTGTGCGCGCGTTGGCACCGGCGCGTTGGAAATGTGCGTGTTGATGTGCATGAGAATGCTCCTTTGCAACTGCAGGCACTTCATCGCAAATATCGCGCCGATAAAGACACAGGAGCCTCGCCTGCTGTAACTGGTGCAATAACCGCTTGCGGACGTTACGCCGGTAAGTAGAAGTTGCGCCTGCTGGTGCGCACCTCGGCGGGTTCTGCGCTTTGGCGCAAAATGAGAGCGGCGTTCACCGGAATGTCTTAGGTGGTGTTGCTAGCGCGTCCAGCCTGTCGATGGCCTGCCGGCGGGCGTCTGGCGAGCCGGTTGTATTTCAGGCTGATGAGCGTTCATCGGTTGATCAGCAGCTGCAGCGCGAAAGCCATGGGCGACAATGAACATCTCCCGTGATTCGCTGCGCGACGCTTTGGGCTTGAAGCCCTTGACGTTTTCGAACATCGTGCGGGTGCGGTTGAGCAGATCAGGATATGCCTGGCCTTCAAAGACCTTCATGACCAGGTTGCCGCCCTGGCGCAGCAGAAGAGGGCAGCGATCCAGCAGCGAATCGCACAGCCGGACCGAGCGAAAATGATCGCCGGACGGATCGCCCGACGTTGCCGGCGCCATGTCTGAGAGCACGACATCAAATCGCTGCTCCGGCGTGGTGTTCGCCAGTGCAAGCAGCGCGTCGGCTGGGGTGGTGGTGAAATCGCCCTGCAATGTGCGAATGTTTGGTTGGCTGAACTGATGCCGAAACGGTTGCAGGTCGATGCCGACAACCATTCCTTTGGGCCCGACGCGCTTCGACGCCACTTGGAGCCAGCTCCCTGGCGCTGCGCCGCAATCGAGCACCCGATCACCTGGCCGCAGCACCTTGCGGCGATCATCGATCTCCAGCAGCTTGTACGCGGCGCGCGAGACATAGCCTTCGCGCTTGGCCTGTTTGAAATAGTGGTCCTGCACTTCGCGCATAATTGGATTGCTAACGATAGGCCCGCATGAGCGGCGCGGCTGGATTGCGCCGTGTTACGACAGGTGATTTGTTTTGATTTGATCTGATCGGGACAGCCTGCTCGGACTGCGATCGTGCGTGGAGCGTAGATATTGCGGGTGCAGTGGGTCAGGTGCGCTTCGTGCAGCAGCGGACAGTACGGGGCATTGCTGAAGGCGGCTGACGTGTCGCTCGCTAACGCGCAGTAATTGAGCGATCCGCATCACATCCTGGCTTTAAAACGGATTTTCGGGAAAATCCGAAATAAAGTTCGGCGTGATATTGTTGCCTCAATGGGCATTGGCAGCTAGCTGCGTTTGATGGCGCTCAAGCGCTCAATGGGAATGGATATGTTTCGCGAGCTGGGTCCAGTGGCGGTTACGCGTCAATTGGCTCAAGGCCGGGGAACGGATTAGTGAAGCCCGGAACCTCAGCGGGCGCAATGTACTGGCTGCATTGTGCGAATCGCTGCCACAGTTCCTGCACGACGGGATTGCAGTGCGCTTCGTCGATTGCTTCCTGCGACTTCCATTCGAAAATTTCGATCACTGTGCCATCTTCAGCTCGTGCGAAAACAGGCGCACGATCGGTGATCAATCCCTGAGATCGCAGGGTTGGCATGTGATCCTTCACGCAGGCAAGCAGGTCATTGTCCTGACCCGGTTTCGGACGATGAGCAGCAATGACGATAACGGGCATGCACGCATTGTACGACCGTCAATGCAGCAGGCGCAGCGGTAAAAGCCAGTGACTGGCGTCACAGCAAGTTTACCACTCCGGTCCTCCCGTGTACCGGCCATAGACGTCCGCCATCGCCTGCACCATTTCGCCCAGCGTGCAATTCGCCAGTGCGCCGTCGATCAAAGCAGGCATGACGTTCTCATTGTTCCTCGCTGCGGATCGAATCGCATCCAGCGCTCGCTTGACGTCGTCGTTGTTTCGGCGTTTCTTGAACTCAGCCAGCCGCTCGCACTGCTCGGTTTCCACCTTGTGGTCGATCTGCAGAATCTCCACCTGCTTTTCTTCATTGCCTTCGGTGTACGCATTCACGCCCACGACAATGCGGTCGCCCGCTTCCATCTCCTGACCGAAGCGATATGACGCTTCTGCGATCGCCCTGCGGAAGTAGCCCCGGTGAATGCCTTCCACCACGCCGCCCATATCGTCGATGGCCTTGATGATCTCGTTGGCGTCGGCTTCCATCTGATCGGTCAGCGCTTCGACATACCAGCTGCCGCCCAGCGGATCGACGGTTCGATGCACGCCGGTCTCGTGCGCAAGAATCTGCTGCGTGCGCAGTGCGACACGCACGGCAGTTTCGGTCGGCAGGCCGAGCGTTTCATCCATCGAGTCGGTATGCAGGCTCTGGCATCCGCCCAGCACGCCTGCCAGCGCCTGATAGGCCACGCGGATGATGTTGTTCAGCGGCTGCTGCTCGGTCAGTGAGCAACCTGCGGTCTGCACGTGCGTGCGCATCAGGTGCGAGCGAGGATTCTTCGCGCCGTAGCGCTCCTTCATGGCATGCGCCCAGATGCGGCGGGCGGCGCGGAGCTTGCAGATTTCCTCGAAGAACTCGTTGTGTGAGTTGAAGAAAAAGCTCAGGCGGGGCGCGAACGTATCCACATCAAGCCCGCGCTTGAGGCACCACTCCACATACTCCATGCCGTCGCGCAGCGTGAAGGCCAGTTCCTGCGTTGCGGTGCTGCCTGCTTCGCGAATGTGATATCCGCTGATGGAAACGCTGTTCCACCGTGGCGTGTGCTGGGAAGCGAACTCGATCGTGTCCACCACCAGTTTGACGCTCGCTTCCGGCGGGTAGATGAATTCGTTCTGGGAGTGGAACTCCTTGAGGATGTCGTTTTGCAAGGTGCCGCCGAGCTTCGCCCAGTCGATGCCGCGCTGCTTGGCCATGGCGAGGTACATCGCCCAGATCACTGCCGCGGGGCCGTTGATGGTCTGGCTGACGGTGACTTCATCGATTGGAATGTCGGCATACAACCGATGCATATCTTCGATGGTGCAGACCGCCACGCCGCAGCGGCCGACTTCGCCCGCGCTGAGCGGATCATCGCTGTCACGGCCCATGAGCGTGGGCAGATCAAACGCGGTTGAAAGTCCGGTATTAGCCTTTGTGCCCCTGGCGTTTTCAAGCAGGTACTTGAAGCGTTTGTTGGTGTCGTCAGCCGAGCCGAAGCCGGCGAACTGTCGCATGGTCCAGAGCCGGCTGCGGTACATCGTCTTGTGAATGCCGCGTGTGAATGGAAACTCGCCCGGCCGACCGATGCGCGGATGGACCTTGGTCGGATCATTCGGATCAGTCGTCTGCGCATGTTCCGGGGTGTAGAGTTCATCCACCACGTAGCCGGAAATCGTTACGGTTTCCGGGTCAGGCCGAGAGGGCGAGACCTTGGTGGCGGGAACGGAAGGCGCGGCTGAATCGGACGTTGTCTGCTGATTCTGGAGCGTGCTCATAGCCATATCGTAGCACGCTTGACGAATCAGCCGAAGCGGCTGGCGTCCTGAATCGGGCTGGTCGGCCTGATCGATCATCAAAGACAGCCCAGGCTGCGCAGCCTGGGCTGTGTGCGTTGTCGTATCACGTGAGCACGTCGAGCGCTCAAGTCACTTAGTTGTCGTACATTTCAACGACGCTGTCAGCAGGCATCGGACCGCCCTCAGGCGTCCACCATGAAGGACGATCAGCGACCTCGTCGGTCCTGAGCATGCGCCGAGGCGAACCGGCAGCGTACTTCACGTCCTGTCGCACCTGCACTTCAATGATGCGGCTGGCGGCGTTGGGAACGGTGATCGAGTTGCGGAGCCGGCCGAAACGGGTGCCCGCATCCCAGATTTCGTATCGAAGCAGATCGGGGGTATTCACGGGGTCATCGCCCATGCCCTCATCGAAATCCATTGTGAGCTGCTTCCCAACCGGGATGTCGATCGAAAACACCGGCTCACCGGAGCGGGTGTCGATCACCGTGACGGTTTTCTGCATCCGCTCGGTGGAAACGTACGTGTGCGACCCGCCGGTATGAGACATGAACCCGCCGCTGGGGGAGTGGCAGGCGGTCATCGCCGTTGTGGCGGCCAGGGCAATCATCAACATGCAGGCGTTCTTCAACATGAATAGCTCCTCGTCATCTTGCTGCCGCTGCCGCTTCCTCGGCGATGCGGCATGCTCCGAACAGCGCAATCGCAATAATGCTGGCAGGCGGTTTGCGCCCACAGGGTACCGTGGCGAGCCGAACCGGGCTACCTCTGTGTTCCGCTGCGAGGTCTTATCGGCCGGTCTGACGCATAAGTCCGGTGAAATCCTGATCTCTTGCCGATCTTTGGAAGCATAAGTCCGAGAACATATCAGACAGTCAACAACAAAGCGATCCAATGACGCAGGATCGGATTCGGATAGAGTGTGATCATGTCGGAAACTTGCCTGTCAGTTCCTCCCTTTCGCATCGGCCACGGCTACGACCTGCATCGCCTGGAACCGCGCCCGCCGCAGGGAAACGGTCGCGTGCTGGTGCTGGGCGGCGTTCGGTTTGAGGATCACGCGATGGGGCCGATCAGCCACAGCGATGGCGATGCGGTCTATCACGCTGTCACCGATGCGGTGCTCGGAGCGCTGGGGCTACCGGACATCGGCCAGCTCTTTCCCGATACCGATCCCCAATATGACGCGATGGACTCGTCGGTTTTTCTTCGCGAAGCGGCCAATCGCATGAAAGCTCATGGCTACGTGCTGGGCAATCTCGATGTCACCGTGATCTGCGAGCGGCCGAAGCTCGCAGCCCACAAGCACGCCATGATCGAGAACCTCGCTCAACTGCTGGAATGCGATCGCAGCCAGGTGAATCTCAAGGGCAAGACGCACGAAAAGGTGGACGCGGTCGGCGAAGGCCGTGCGGTGGAAACCCATGCCGTCGCGCTGCTGGTGAAGCGATCGGATAAGTGAATAGTGAGCGCATTTCTTGTTGCTGCATCGCGTAGCGGGGTGCGATCGCGTTGCGATTCTGGGACTGGCGTTGTCGGCAGATGTTGGTCAATTGAAAAAGAGAGCGCTTGAACGAGTTACACTCTGACCTATGGCTCAATTCACTTATCTCTGGCAGGCTGCTGCAGCGTTGGCGGCTCGGGCACATCGGTCGCAGCTTCGCAAGGACAGGGAAACGCCGTATATCGCTCATCCGATGCGCGTTGCGCTGACGGTGGCGAACGTGTTTGGCGTGACGGATGACGTTACGCTTGCTGCGGCGCTCCTGCACGACACCATTGAGGACACCGATATCGATTACGACGACATTGCTGAAGCATGCAATCGCGAAGTGGCGGACATTGTTGCAGCGCTGACCAAAGACGCGCGCATGGACGAGCCGCAGCGCGAACAGGCGTACGATGAGCAGCTTGCCCGCGGCCCGTGGCAGGCGCGGCTGATCAAGCTTGCTGATGTGTACGACAACCTGCAGGACACCTACAGCGACAAATCTACCGCCCGCCAGCTCGACAAAGCCCGCCGCGCGCTGAAACTGGCTGAGGGCGATGATCGCCTTGCTGCAGCACGGGAAATCGTGGCGAAAGTCGTTGATGCGCTCACGCCAGCCGGCTGAGAGCGGGAAGTGTTCGGTCACGATCACCGCAGCGATGAGGCGGTACGCCCGATTATCGAAACCGCACTCTGTCGGAACATCCCGCCCGCGATTGTGTCCTACCATCGGTGGTTGGTTCGCTTGCTTGCCGCCTGTTCATTGGCTTTGGAAAACGCCATGATGATGATGCTTGTACATATGTTTTCTGCTTTGCTGATACTGGCCGCCTGGCCGCTTCAAACGAACCTGCACGCAGCGACGTTGCCGCTGCTTGCGATGGACGAAGCTGAAGCTGCAGCCCAGCCGCCTGCCGCGACGCAGCCTGACAGCGCTGTTGAGCAGAAGCAGCCAGAGGAGAATCAGCAGCCGCAGCAGTCTGTCGCAGCCGATCCGGTGTATGACCTGCTGGGCCGGCTTGAGCGCAGCGCCAAGGACCTTCATGCGTTTACCGCGAAGATCGCATTCGAGAAGGAGGACGGTCTCGTCGGGCGAACCGAGCTGCGCACCGGCGAACTGATCTACCGTCTCGATCAGGACACGCAGGAAAAGAGCTTCGCGATCCTGCTGGATGCGGTGATCATCAACAATGTTCGTCGACCGAGCGAGAAGAATTACATCTTCAACGGCCGGTGGCTGGTGGAAGTGGATCCGAGTCAGCGGCAGTTCATCAAGCGTGAGGTTGTGCCGCCGGGTCAGCAGCTTGATCCGCTGAAGCTTGGCGAAGGTCCGTTCCCATTACCGATCGGTCAACCCAGAGATGAGGTACTGGCGCGGTTTGATGTTTCGCCTGCAACATTGCCTGCAACCGGCATGCTGCAGCATCTTGAAAATGTCGAGGGTCTGCTGCTGGTGCCCAAGCCGGGCACGCAGGAAGCCCGCGAATATGAGCGTGTTGAGCTGTTTTATGATCGCGACACGCTGCTGCCGGTGGGAATCAACGCCGTTGAGGTGCGAGGCAATCGCCAGACGGTGCGTTTGAGCGATATCAAGCGCAATCCCGCGCTCGACGAAGCGACTCTCGCCAAACTCGACATTCGTGAACCCGATCCGCGAGAATGGCGCATCGACGTGCGGCCGTGGCAGGCTCCGCAGGAGTGACCGCAGTCATCCGCTTGCTGCGCTATCGATGTGGCGTTGCTGCTTCCATCGCGTTGACGCCCGCGACTGCCGCATCGGGCACAGCAGCGAGAAGCGCTTTGGTATAGGCATGTTGCGGATCATTGATGATCTGATCCGCCGATCCCTGTTCGACGATCGTGCCGCTATGCATCACAGCAATGCGATTGCAGATGTGATGAACCACCGCCATGTCGTGGCTGATGAACAGGTACGACAGGTTGAACTCGTCCTGCAGGTCTTTGAGCAGGTTGAGGATTTGGGATTGGATGGATACATCAAGCGCCGAGGTCGGTTCATCGCAGACGATCAGCGCCGGTTTGAGTGCAAGCGCCCGGGCGATGCCGATGCGTTGGCGCTGCCCGCCGGAAAATTCATGCGGGTAGCGGTCAGCCGCTTCGGGCCATAAACCGCAGCGCACCAGCAAATCTTCAACCTTGCGTCGCAGCGCATCACCTTTTTTGGCCATGCCGTGCACCAGCAGCGGTTCGCCGACGATCTGCCCCACGCGCATGCGCGGATTCAGCGAACCGGCGGGGCCCTGAAAGATGATCTGCATGCGCTGTCGAAGTTGACGAAGCTCCTGCGCGCCCAGCGCAAAGACATCCTGACGATCGAAAACAACCCTGCCGCTGGTTGCGGGAATCAGGCGCAAAATCGCCCGCCCGACGGTGGTCTTGCCGCAGCCGGATTCGCCCACCAGCCCGAGCGTTTCGCCACGGTTGATGTGAAAGCTTACACCGTTCACCGCCCGCACGTGATCGACAACGCGCTGCAGCACGCCGCGCCGCACCGGGAAATGCACGTGAAGATCATGCACCGAAAGCAGCGGGGAGGAGGCGGGAGAAGCAGCAGCAACAGCAGGGGCGGACGACGGATGCCTGTTGCTCTCAGTGGCAGCGGGATCGGGCAGCATACTGCGGAGCATCCTACCGCACTTTGCTCGCAAGCAAGGCAGATGTCATCTGCACACGCCGCCATAGTGCAATTGCATGGCGTTACTGCTTACTGCAGTCGCAGCGAGCCGAGAACCTGTCGGCCATGCGGGTCGATCATCATGGTGCGAACGCCGCCGGGAACAGCAAGGTTGTAGTCACGCAGGACGTTGATGAACTCTTCCACGTTGCGTACAGGCTTATCCATCACCTCAACGATGACCGTGCCCGGCTCGATGCGTCGGGCGAAAAAGGTGTTGGGCGTCGTCTCCAGAATCATCACGCCGGGCGTGAACGTCTGTGCGCCATGTTGCTGAGCCAGTTCGGGGGTATTGGTCGCCATGCGCTTGATGCCGATCTGCGGGATTCCCTCATGGCTTTGGCTGGGCGGTATGCGGCCGGTTGCAGCGAGCATGTCAAGCTCGTCCAGCATGATCTCCAGCTCGACGATGCCGCCGCTTTTTTGCTCGTGATCGTAACGCCAGATGCGCAGCACCACCGTCTCGCCCGGCAAGATTGACGAGATGGTGGAGCGCAACTGTTCGCGTGACGCCACCGGCCGATCGCCCACGTGCGTGATGATGTCGCCTATGCGCATGCCGCTGCGGGCAGCAGGGCCGTCCGGCGGGACCATCGCAGCAAGCACGCCGCTGCCGATGTAGCCCAGTTCGCGTGCGATCTCTGCGGTCAGCTCCTCCGGCAACACGCCCAGGTATCCCTTGGTCACATACCCGTTCTCAATCAGTTGCGTCACGACCGGCCGGATCATGTCGATCGGAATCGCCAGGCCGATGCCTGCAAACTGGCCTTCTTCAAATGAATGCCGCGATCGTCCCGTGGCAATGGCGGTGTTCATGCCGATGACGTGTCCGCGATGATCGGTCAGCGGCCCGCCGGAGTTGCCCGGATTGATCGCTGCATCAACCTGAATGAAATTTTCGTACCCGGTGCGGTTGCCCAGTTCGTCGCGAATGACGCCGACTGACCGGCCCTTGCCCGAGACGACCCCCGAAGACATGGAAAAGCGAAAGTCAAACGGCGATCCGAACGCAAAGACCATATCGCCCTGCTTCACCGTCGCGTCGGTTTCCGCGATCGTCGCCGGGTGCAGCCGTTCGGGATCCACTTTGATCACCGCAATATCGGTGGTGAAATCCGAGCCGACCATCACCGCGTCGCGCAGCTCGCCGTTATACATCTGCACCTGAATGCGCACAGCGTTTTGCACCACATGGTGATTGGTCACAATGTGGCCCTGATCGTCATACACCCATCCCGAGCCGGTTGAAAGCCCCATGCGCTGATTGCCCAGGGCGTCAAGTTCGGTGTAATGAGCGCTGACATGCACAACGCTTGGTTCAACGAGCGTAGCGATATCGCGGTAGGCCTCGTTGAGGCGAGCGAGAATGTCGTTGTTGTCGAGGTTGTGCCGGGCCTGAACGATTCGAGCGCGGGTCTGCTCATAGGTGAGTTGCTTGACCGCCTGAGGTCCGGCCAGCAAAACGACAGCGGCTGTGACGAGCACGATCAGACTAGGCCCATAACCGCTGAGCTTGCGCATAATTCAGCCTTCCTTCAGGACCAACCCACACCGACTGCCGTTGTATTCGGCATTTCCGGCAGCGGGTTGCAGCACTTGGGCTGTTTCCGGCGAGGTTTCGACCATTGCCATAGGCAGCATCTCGTCTCGTATGGCTCGCAAAACGAACGAGCCGGAGGACTTTGGGCAGCCTGCCCTGACTGACTGTAGGCCCGGCTCCGGGCCGCGGCTGTCTGCAACGTATAGCCAACAGGCATTCGGGATCGGGCGGCTCGGCGGTGAGCCAGCGTCGTGTCTGCCCATGCCGGTCCAGCACGTCGCCATGACCTGCGTGCAGCACCAGTGTACATGACAAGACGCTGCCTGCGCATCGCTGCTGGCATTTGTGCTGCCCAGGTTGCCCATGCGTTTATGCCGGTTGGACTCCGGGAGTCAAAATAAAGACTATCGTTGAACAATGACCAGAACTGAGAGATATGAGGCAGCGATCATCGGCGCAGGACCAATCGGCTTGGAACTGGCGGTTGCGTTCAAACATGCCGGCGTTGATTACGTGCAGTTTGAGGCAGGGGCGATTGGCGCAACCATGCAGTGGTGGGCGCCGGATACGCGGTTTTTCTCCAGCCCCGAACGCATCGCCATCGCCGGCGTGCCGCTGGTGACCGTCGATCAATCCAAGGCGACGCGCGAAGAGTATCTGGCGTATCTGCGCGGTGTTGCGCAGCAATTTAATCTGAACATACGTTCATACACGCGCGTCGTAAAAGTCGAACGCCGTGATGATGGCTTTGCGATCTTCACGCAGCCGAGCCTTCATGGAGTAGGTGGGCCGGCAGAGCTGGAGGAGAAGATCGCAGCGGCGCATGACCAAGCCACGCCGCAAGCCGCACCGGCGGCGGAACCGGCGGTGGTGGCGCGAAACGTGGTGCTGGCGATTGGTGACATGCACCTGCCGCGCATGATCAACGTGCCGGGCGAAGACCTGCCGCACGTGAGCCATTTTCTTGGCGAACCGCATCAGTATTTCAACCAGCGCGTGCTGATCGTGGGAGGCAAGAACTCCGCGGTGGAAGCGGCGCTGCGGCTGTATCGCTGCGGCGCTCATGTCATTATGAGTTATCGCGGCAGCGAATTTGATCCGAAACGCGTCAAATACTGGCTGAAGCCGGAGCTGGATTGGCTTATCTCGAAAGGGCGCATTGAATTTCATCCGCGCACGGTCGTGAAAGCCATTCACGCGCCGCCCCGCGGCACAGTGCTGGCCAATGTGGAAGACTGTGACGACACGCGCGAGATAGATGCTGATTTCGTCCTGCTCCTGACCGGTTACGTGCAGGATCCGACGTTGTTTGAACAGCTTGGCGTTGAGCTTGTGGGCAAGTCACGCGCACTCAGATACGATCGCAGCACGATGCAGACCAACGTGCCGGGCGTCTACGTTGCAGGGACCGCAGCGGGCGGCAGCCAGCAACGAACGCGGCTGTTCATCGAAAACAGTCACGAACACGTGCGCAAAATCGTGCGCGCAATCAGCGGGAGCGATGTGCCGTGGCTTGTGGAATCGGAGTTCAGCACACTGGAAGAAAGCTGAAGCGCTGCTGGTGCATGCTTGTGCTGCTGCAGCAAGCGCTGCATCAATCTCCCTGTTCAGCGGCAGCATCTCGCTGACCGGTTTTGCGGTAGGCAGCCCGGCGCTGCGCGTAGGTTTCAGGCGACACCGGCAGGTTCGGCTCCTCGCCGCGCTTCCATTGTTCGTGCAGTTTCTTCAAAAACGGCACGCACCATTGACAACCCGTTCCTGCACCCAGGCACTCGCTTAATTGCGACGGCACGCTGGGCTTCTCACGCTTGAGATAATTCACCAGTTTGCGCTGGCTTACGCGAAAGCAAAGACACACGTGGTCGTCGGGATGCATGGGGAGCGCTCGAAGTTGATGGGCATTGGCCTGATGATTCTAGAGCGGCGTCAGCGCAATGTTATGGTCCTGGGTCATCCCGCAGGTATGAACGAAGTATCAGCAGCCGGTGTGACGCTCGTTTTGCAATATGAATTGATGGCAATGCGCATCACCGCGTTGCCGCAGCGGTGGCGGTCATGGGACGCGGCGAACCGGGCGGCGTTGCCACCGACCCTGGCGCAGGATGCCGGTCTGCAGTGGTGCGGTCCCAACTGCGGTGATAACGGGCGATGGGCAGATCGTGATACGTGCTGCGGCAGCGATAGCACACCAGCCGCCGGCGTGAAAACAGCAGAATCGAAATATCCAGAACAAGCACGACAGCCATCGCGATGAGCACCGGCAGGTTCGTCACCAGGCCGAACACGCCGACCAGCGCGCCGACGAACGCGAGCACCACGACAAACCCCGTGACCTGCGGAAACGCTTTTTCCTTGAAAAGATCGGGGCAGCCGCAGGCCACGCATCGCCGCAGCTGACCGGCGTCATCCAGTGCGGTGTCCCAGTTCAAAAACACCTCGGTTGACGGAGGCGGGGCGATGGCGGCGTCGATATCGTGGCGATCTGCTGCTGAAGCGTCCTGATCGCTAGGCCGCACGATGGCGCTGGCGCGCCGGATCGTCCGCTGCACGCGGCGAATCAGCGCCGGCGGTCGAAACGGCTCAACGGTTGCGCGGGTCGGCCGCTGGGCCGGATCGACAAGAATCCGGCCGATCCGCTGTCGATTTTCATTTCGAAGCTCGATGCGCATCCGTCGATGATGGTACTCCAGACGATGCTATTCTGACATCAAAATGCCGGTCAGGCGGTTATCCCGTTGTCGCCATTGCCGTCAGACGCGTTTCCAGTTCCCTGAGCAACGTGGCGAAAACGGTATCCGCATCGCCTGAAGCGTCGATCACGAGATATCGGTCCGGCTGGCTCTGCGCCTGGGCGAGAAATCCCTGGCGGACCCGACGGTGAAACTCGACGCCCTTGAGTTCCATGCGGTCCAGCAGCGGATTGAGTCGTGTGGCGGCCACGTGCTCATCCACATCAAAGATAATCGTCAGGTCCGGCCACAGCGAGCCGATTGCCACGCGGCCGACCGTCAGGATTTCCTCCTGCGTCATGCCGCCAGCCGTCCCCTGATAGGCAAGGGTGGAACTGATGAAGCGGTCGGCCAGCACCAGCTCGTTGCGCTTCAACGCCGGGCGAATGGTCTGCTCGATAAGTTGGGCCCGGCTGGCCATGTAGAGCATCATTTCGCATCGCAGGCTCATTTCGGCGTTGGCTGGATCGAGCAGGATTGTGCGAATCTGCTCGCCGATGGCGGTGCCGCCCGGTTCGCGCACCTCGGTCACTTTCACATTGTGGTCTCGGCAGTACTGGGCGAATCGTTTGAACTGCGTCGATTTGCCCGAACCATCCGGCCCGTCAAAGACCAGGAAGCGGCCGGCAAGTTGTTGAGTCCAATGATCGGTCAGCGGTGGCATCGCGGCATCATGGCATTGCGATGCCGGACGGGCAAGCCGCCGAGCGCGGAGGCGTGCATATCCACAACTGCTGCCGCACGCCAAGCTCGCACGCCGGTTCTCACGGGCGCGATGTGCAGCGCTGCGCAAACAGCGAAGATAGCAAAACTCATCAGCTTCCCCACGCGATTGCTGGTGGAATTTTCCTATTTTCCCCACATTGTGCGGGGCGGTGCGAATAGGGCAAAACGCTTCAGGCAGCCGTCGTTTTGTAGGAATTTTCCGGTGCGCCTTGCCGATAGAACCGACGGGTGACGGCCTGCACGATACGGGAACTTTTTATGCCGATGCGCGATTCACCCAAGCCGATCGTGGACACGATTCGGATGTCGGATCGCGATTTATTGCGGCTTCTGGCGGCCGTAGATGCGCAGCATGCTGGCGAACATGGCGGGTCGGAACACACCGGCGCATTGAAAGCGTCTGTGAATCTCCCGCGAGTGCTGGTGCAGGTGACCGATGCGGGAACGCAGGCAAGCCACATCTTCCTCGTCAAGCTGCGCGACATTCACGAACATGGCCTTGTATTCATCCACGGCGCGTTCATCTACGAAAACTCGCGCTGCAATGTGCTGCTGCGAAGTGCTGACAGCAAGCCCGTGCAGCTTCACGCCACGGTGGTGCGGTGCAATTACATCGCCGGCCGTCTGTATGAGGTAACCGCTGCATTCAAGCAGCCTATTTCGCTTCAGAGCTACTGTTTCGCCGATGGCGCTCCGCTTCTCGCTGCGCTTCGCGCTGATGATGAGCATGCCTCAACGTGACCGTGCCTGGCCTCCCATGACCGCATGATGCATCAAATCATCAGTGATTCATCATTATTGTGAGTCGTCATTGATGCGCCTGCGTGCACGGCATGTGACGATGTGTTACGAAGAAGAGCGCATCGGACACTGCCCGTAAGCGCAAAAATAGGAATGTTGCCCCACATCACCATAACGATGCACATCATGCATCGCCGGCGTTCAGGCCTGCGAAAAGAGTGCTGCCGGAATCACGTTGCAGCTTCGATGGTAACGGTAAGGCCCTTGCTGGCGAACTGTTCACTGAGCAGTTCCGCGTGCTCGCGATGGGTCGTCAAAAGCAACGCAAGCCCCGTTTTGTGGGCCTCAAAGGTCCGCAACAGGGCTTGACGGGGATTCAGTGTCGTAAGTGCGAGAATGGTTTCGACGACATAGCCGATATCGTTGACGTCATCGTTGTGCAGAAGCACGTTCCAGGGCGGAAGCTGATCGACACGAGGTGGGGCTTGACGAGGTTTGGTTGTTGTTGTGGTGGCCCTGCGATTCTGATCTTTCTTGCCCGGTGGCGCGGTAACCGACGCCTGTTGCTGCTCAACTTGTTCCTGTGCCATCGTCGGCTCCTTCACGAACACTGCTTCAACTCAAAGCCATGGTAGGCACTGATTAAGGCTCAGGCACGCATGTGCAATCCTGAAGAACCCAGACAGTCTAGGCTCGCATGGGGAACTTCAGGCAAGCGGCAGGGGAGGATTTGACAATCGCTGCTGCGCCGATATGGCCCTGCGCGACCGCCTCCGCCCCGGCATCTCGAACGTCGTATGCAGCTCACACAGCCGCCAGCTGTGACTGCTCGACAAGAAATTTCACCACGTCACGCACTGCGCCGGTTTGTTCAAAGATGCGCCGCTGCCGCTGTGCGCCGGTGCCGTGGTCAATGATGTCATTCAGGTAATGCAGGTGCTGCAGGCAGCCCAGTTTTTCTGCGTACGGCTCGCAGCGTTCAATCAGCTTGCGTGCGATGACGCGTGCGGGTACCGCCTGCATGGTTTCAAAATCCACAAACAGCGCATCCATGCCGTATCGACCAGCATGCCATTTGTTTTGCTTGGCGATCATCGGGTGCGCATCGAATTGATATGCGCCGTTGTCGATATGCTCGGAGATCGCCGCCACAAGCGATTGCGTCAGTGCGACGATCCCCAGCATATGCCGCAGGTTCAGCGGCATGTCCATCACGCGCATTTCCACCGTGCCAAAGCCCGCATGCGGCCGCACGTCCCACCAGATTTCACGGATGGAACTGATGAACTTTGTCTTGATGAGATGATCCACCAGCCACACGTATTCCGACCAGTTTCGCATTGTCTGCGGCATGCCGGCAGTGGGCAGCGATTCGATGACCTTTGAACGATAACTTTCCAGCCCCGAATCGCGTGCACACCACAGCGGCGAATTGGCGCTCAGCGCAAGCAGCGTGGGAATGTGCTTGAGCAATCGATCGCACATATGGATCGCCTTGTCGCCGGTGTCAACGCCGACATGAACGTGCAGACCGAAGATCAACAGCCGCCTCGCGACATCCTGCATCGTGTCCAGCAGCCACGCATAGCGCTCCCCGGGAGTAACTTTCTGATCCTGCCAGCGGCTGAATGGATGCGTGCCAGCCCAGACGAAGCACAGCCCCAGGCTTTCCGCGGTGTCTTGGGCCCACAGCAGTTTTTCGGTCAGGTCGGCTTCCACTTCGCCAACTGTCTGACACACGCCGGTGTTGATCTCGCAGTAACTCTGCATGAACTCCGGCTTGATGGAATCCTTCCATTTGGCCGGTACGCGATCGAGAATTGACTGGATGGAGTTGGAAAGCGCGCCGGTTTCCGCATCAAGAAGTTGCAACTCTATTTCAACGCCAAGCGTGTGCGTCGGGTTGCCATTGAAGATCTGGGGCATGGCCGAGCGCGCCTCCGGTAAGGAAACATTATTCAGGATACCAATTCCTGATCAGATTCCGCAATCACCAACTTGCATAAATATTTCACCACGCCCGGATCCGATGCGCCGAATTCGGTACGCCGGGTCTGACGAACGAAGTGAGGAAGACCCGGTTCACTCCCCACCCCACACAACACCTACTTCACCGCCTACTGCCCGCACACCCGCTTCACCGCAGTGCGAGCAAGTAACTTTGCGCCTATGTGCAACGCCCGCTCATCGATGTCAAACATGCCTGAATGCAGCGGTTGACGTTGCGCCGGATCGGGCAGCGCTGCGCCGAGCCGGACGATTGCACCGGGAATATTTTGCTGATAATACGCAAAATCTTCGCCGCCCATGCTGGGCACTTCGATCCATGTGACCGCCTGCGGGCCGAAAAGCTCAGTCGCTGCGCTGACCATCAGATCGATCAGATGCGGATCGTTGTTCGTTGCCGGAACCGTGGTGGGAAACGTCAGCCTGGCTTCGCAGCCCGTCGCGTGCGCAACCGACTGCACGACCGCCTCCATGCGCTGCTGCACCGCCAGTTGATCCTGCGCTCGCGCGGTGCGAAGCGTGCCGCGCACCGTAGCCTCGCTCGGAATGGTGTTGACTGTCGAGCCGGCATTGATTGACGCCACTGCAAGGGCAAGCGGATATCGGCTGTCCATGCTGCGCGGCGCAAGCTGATACAACAGACTGACGATGTTTGCTGCTGCGGGAATCGGATCGATCGCTTCAAACGGCCGGGCTGTGTGGCCGCTTCGCCCTTTGATGGCAATGTCGAATACCGTACATGCGCTGGTCAGCGGTCCGTTGCGAAACCCGATCACGCCCGGCTCGAGAAATGGATCGACATGAACCGCAAATATCGCCTGCACGTTGTCGATCGCGCCCTGTCGAATCATCGACAATGCGCCGGCAGCACTTTCCTCAGCAGGCTGAAAGATTGCGCGAATGTTGTGCGTTGCGCCGATGCTGCGAAGCGCATCGCGCTGTGTGCCAAGAGCCAGCAACGCGCCGAGCACGATGGCGGTGTGCGCATCGTGGCCGCAGGCATGACACAACCCGGATTTGCGCGAGGCGTACTCGACGTTTTTATCATCGTTCACTTGCACGCAATCCAGTTCAGCGCGCAAAGCGATGAACCGGTCGGCTGGCGCGCCAAGATCAATGTCCGCCACAACGCCCAGACCATCTGCCATCATGCGCGGCTGCAGGTTGTGCTCGCGCAGGCTTTGAGCAATCAGTTGCGAAGAGGCGATCTCCATGCCGGATGCTTCCGGATTGGCGTGCATCTGCCGGCGCAGCGCGAGCATCGTATCGTGCTGCGCTTCGATCGATTGCGCGATCGCCCGCCAGATACGATCATCAAACGATGTCGAATCAATGTCAGCAGCAGCAGAGGCAATAGGGGTGACGTGGCGCATGGCGTTTCCAGGTCCGACCGTTTCAGACTAACGAATGAGCAGGGGCGGGCAAACGACTTTTCAGTGATTTTTCACTAGGGCAGTCGTGCATCGCGCGTCATGCTTCAGCATGACAGCATGACGCGCCAGTTCTTCAAACTCCTTATCCTGCACTCAATCAGTGCCGGCTCGCTCAGCTCCACCGCACGACAATCTTGCCAAACTGCTGTCCTGATTCCAGCCGCTCATAGGCTTTGGGGGCATCGGCAGCGTCAAAGACACTGTCAATCACCGGCTTGATCGCGCCGCTCTGGAACAGTGCGGTGACCTCGCGCAGCTCGTTCATATCGCCCATTGTTGAACCGAGGATGCTCAACTGGTTCCAGTAGAGCCGCGTCAGATCGGTGGTTGCATCGGAGCCGGTGGTTGTGCCGCAGGTGACATAGATGCCGCCGCGCGCCAGCGACTTCATGCCCGAGAGATGCGTCGCTTTGCCGATGGAGTCCACGCAGATATCCACGCCGCGCCGCCCGGTGATGGTGCGCACCTGCCTTGACCAGTCTTCGCCGGTGTCAAGCACGCCGTGGTCTGCGCCCAGGTGCATAGCGCGATCGAGCTTGGACTGGTGACGGCTGGTGACGATGATTCTGCAGCCCAGATGTTTCGCAATCGCCAGGGCCGCTAAGGCAACTCCGCCGCCGATGCCGGTGATGAGCACCCACTGGCCCGGTTGAACGCGGCAGCGCGACCAGAGCATGCGCCAGGCGGTGAGATGCGTCAGTCCGAAAGCCGCGGCTTGTACGGGATCGCAATCGCCGACTACCAGCACGTTGCTTGCCGGCGCGACAAACTTCTCCGCCAGCGTGCCGTTGGTGTGTTCGCCGATCATGATGCGATCGTCGGCTGCCGGTGAGATGCCCGGCAGCACCGGATCAGACACCGGAATCTGGGCGTTGAGGATCACGCGCTTGCCGATCCACGACTGATCGACGCCTTCGCCGACGGATTCCACGATGCCGCAGCCGTCCGATCCGCTTACGCGCGGATAGGTCAAACCAAGCCCGGGTAGGCCCCGCCCAACCCAGAGATCAAGATGGTTCAGCGCAGCGGCTTCAGTGCGCACAACCACTTCGCCGGGCTTGGCGGTTGGTTCAGGCCAGTCGTTGACGACGTTCACATTCGGCGCAACCGGTGCGCCTTCTTTGGTAATGATGGCAGCTTTCATGCATGGATTGTAGAGGCAAAGCGCGCTGTGATCAGCCGCCGATGCTGCGAACGCGAGGGATCGATTGTGGCTGAGTGCGCAAGCGGATTTCCTAGGCTGAAAATCCGAAGATGCCGCGGAGACATCCTTCCTGATCGCATCGCTTGATCGCCTCAACCACCTGCGGATCAAGTTGCGTGCCTGCAAGGCTGATGACCTCGCGCAGCGCCTGCTCGTAGCTCCAGGACTGCTTATAGCAGCGCTGGGCGATCAGCGCATCGAGCACGTCGGCTGCTGCGGTGATGCGCGCCTCGGCGGGTATGGCCTCGCCTGCCAGGCCGTCGGGATATCCCGTGCCGTCCCATCGTTCGTGATGGCTGCGCGCGATGCGGGCCGCCCGCTCCATGCTCTGACGATCAGCCAGCAACTGCTCGCCTTGAATCGTGTGCTGCTGCATGATCTTGCGCTCACTGGGCGTCAGATCGGCCGGCTTTTTCAAAATCTCAGGCGAAATGCGCAGCTTGCCCACATCGTGCAGCATGGCATCGATGCCCAGGGCCTCAGCATCGGCGGGTGCAAATCCCATTCGCAGTGCAATCTGCTCAACAATCAACCGAATGCGGAGCACGTGCGCGCCGGTGTCTTCATCGTGCCGTTCGCTGGCGCGGGCCAGTGTGAAAATCGCATCGTGATGCGCCGCCAAGGCAGGATCGCGCAGCTTCGCGCGGCGTTCGCGGCCTTCATGAAACGCGCTTGTCATTGGACCGGATTGAGAACTGCCCATGGGCACGATGTGCGAATCCTTCTGCGCTCGCTTCAAATTCAAATATCGGAATGATTCGCAGGCGAGTCAAAAATGCGCATCAATATCGGTTGCTACTTCTGCTCTTTCGCAGCCGACTGCAGTTCATCGCGAACACGCTCCAGCAGCGATTGCGTGGCGCGGATGCCCTCGATCTCGCTGAGCGTCTGTCCTTCGTACTCAATGCCCACATAGCCGCGATAACCCGCATCGAGCACGATCTTCATCATGCGGCGATAATCGGTGTTCGTCTCGTTGCTCTCATGATCAAATTCATTGCTCTTGGCGCTGACCGCTTTCGCAAACGGCATGAGTTCCTTCACGCCCTGATAACGGTCGTACCACACTGCGGGATCATCCTTCCGCGACCAGTCCATGCAGAAGTTGCCGAAATCAGGCAGCGTGCCGCAGCGCCCGCCCGGAACGTGCTGATTCACCGCCTTGATTACGCCCGCCAGCCACGCGCCGTTGGATGACAATCCGCCGTGGTTTTCAACAAGAATGTTGATGCCTTGTCGTGCAGCGTATTCGGTAAGCTGAGAAAGCCCGTCAACGACAAGCTTGTGCTGTTCATCAGCGCTGCCAGCTGACTGTGCGTTCACGCGGATGCTGTGTCCGCCGAGGAACTTGATCGCATCAACCCACTTGTAATGATTCTCCACCGCTGCTTTGCGCTTCGACGTATCGGGATCGCCCAAATGTCCCTGCGCATCGATCATGTACAGCAGACTTTTAACGCCAAGATCATCGCAGCGTTTTTTCAGTTCCGGCAGGTAACTGACGTCATTGTCTTCATACTGATTTTTGAAGCAGCGGTTGACGTACTCCACCGCCTCAATGCCGAAAGTTTCCTTAGCGAAGCGGGGGAAATCGAGCGGATGAAGCTCGCCGGAAAAAATGGTGCGATGTAATGACCATTGCGCCAGTGAGATACGAAACAGCGGTGCGTCGTCAGCCATGACGGAAGTTCCAGCACGAAGTGAAAGTGGGGAAGCAGCAAGGCAGCCGGCGGCGAGGCCTGCAGTTGATCGGAGAAAATCGCGGCGATTGAGTGACGCTGCCATCGTTGTCACTGCTCCGGAGATGTGTCGGTTTTATCGTTGGACTTGCGCGGCCAACTGCAGTGAAAGCCGACGCATGGCACGCGCGATGCCGACTCTGTTTCAGCCTGCTCCAGCAGCGACTGCACCTGCTGCATCAATTCAGCGTCCAGCGTGACCGAGGCGATGTACTGACCGCCTTCCTCGCCGGGCACCACCGTGGTGAGCACCGCCACGGTGTCGTCCTGTTGCAGCGCGCGGATCACATGCTCGCCAACCTGCTCAGCGAGCGAACTCAATCGCGTAATCACGATCGGCCGCTTTCCATCGCCCGTTTGAGTGGCGCCGGCATCACTTTCAATGTTGTCGGTCTGTGCAGGCGAAGCGATGGAGCGATCAGCCGGATTCATTTCAGTCATGTCGCTGGCCTTTCTCCAACAAACGGCGCTGCTTTTGGCGGGCAAGTGACGCGGCAATGAAACCGGCGCGGGATGTCATGCTCATGCATGCAGCATGACTGCGCCGCAGTTCATTTTCAATTGCCCTGGGCTGCTGCGCCAAGTTTCTGCTCGGCGAAGGTTCGCGCCGCGTTGATGGCGTCGTTGATTTTCGACGGATCCTTGCCGCCGGCCTGGGCCATGTCGGGGCGTCCGCCGCCCGAACCGCCGCACGCTGCCGCTGCCTGCTTGACCCAGTCGCCTGCCTTGAGGCCCGCCTCGATCAACGGCTTGGGCACCGCAGCAACGATGACAACCTTGCCTTCATCTTCATTGTCTGAGAGCAGCATCGCAGCCATGTCCGGCCGCTTGGCCTTGATCATATCCATTGCAGCAAGCAGGCTGTCGCGATCCGCATGGTCGAGACGTTCGATCATCACGCGGCTGTCAGATTGCTCCAGCAGCGAGCGCGCCTGTTCGATCACGGCATCGCGGTTAGCGGCCTGCGCGCTCTTGCGCAGCGACTTCACGCGATCGCGCAGCGATTCAATCTGCTCCCGCACGTTGTGTTTGTGCACCGCGCTCATGGGCAGTTCATCGACAAGACGCGACAACTCATCGAATTCGGTGAGCAGTTGATCGTCGGGAAGCTGCGCTGCGCGTACTGCGCGCTGCTCGAGTTCGCGGCCAGCCATGTCCGCAGCCATCGCTGCGCTGCCGGTGCGCGCCAGAATGCGCCGCACGCCTGCCGCCAGGGCCTGTTCGGAAGTGATGACGAACCGCTTGGCTTCGTTGGTATGCGAAAGATGCGTGCCGCCGCAGAACTCGACGGAGTAGCGCCGCCACTGCGGGTTGGCGGGATCGGCCAGCATCTCGGCAACCGGCGCTCCCACGCTCACCACGCGCACCGGATCGGGATAACGCTCGCCGAACACCGCGCGTATGCCGTTGATTTGCCTGGCTTTTTCCAGTGGCGCGATGTCGCTGTAGACGGTGAGATCGCGCTCAATTGCCTCGTTGACCAATGTTTCTACGCGCTCGATCTGCTCGATGGTCATCGCCTGCGAATACGAAAAATCGAATCGCAAACGATCGTCTGCCACGAGCGAACCTTTCTGATTGACCTCATCGCCCAGCACCTCGCGCAATGCCCAGTTGAGCAGGTGCGTGGCGGTGTGGTTGGCCCGCACAGCATTGCGCCGTTCGCCGTAAATGATCATCTGCACCGACTCACCCACAGCGATGCGACCTCGCGTCAGCCGGCCGATGTGCAGCACATAGCCTTCGCCGGGCGGGCCGAACATCTTCACGTCTTCAACAAGAAACTCGCTGGCGTCGCCATCCACGTCGATGATGCGGCCGGTGTCGGCAATCTGGCCGCCCGCCTCGGCGTAGAAATTGGTGCGGTTGGTGATCACAGCAAGCAACTGCCTGCGTCCGGGGCCGGCAATGTGATTGTCGAAATCGGTTCCGTTCCAGACCGCCTCCACGCGCGCGGTGATCGGCCGGCCGTGATACTTGTCCACATCGCTGGTCGGTTTGACGTTCTTGAACTTGAGCTGCGCAATTGCGTGGGGCGGCAGGTCGATTGATTTTTCCGCGCCTTCGCCGCCGCTGCGGCTTTTGACGCGGGCTTCTTCCATCAACCGCTCGAAACCCGCTTCGTCAACCGTCATGCCGCGCTCTTCCGCCATCACGCGCGTCAGATCGATGGGGAAGCCGTAGGTGTCGTGAAGTTTGAAGGCGTCCTCGGCGGAGATTACTCCTCCCGCTTGTTGTTCAGCAGCGCCGCCCTTTGCAGTGCCGGCTTTCTGACATGCGATTTCAAAGAGTTCGAGACCGCGATCGAGCGTCTTGAGGAACGCTTCCTCTTCGCTGCGAATTACTTGCGCCACACGCTCCGGATTTTTCTTGAGTTCCGGGAACGCATCGCCGAGCGTGTCCACCACCGTCGGCACAAGCTCGTGCAGCCACGCGTCTTTCACGCCGAGCGTCTGGTGGCCGTGGCGCACTGCGCGGCGGAGAATGCGGCGCAGTACGTACCCACGCCCTTCATTGCTCGGCACAGCGCCGTCGGTGATCGCCATCGTCAGGCAGCGAATGTGGTCGGCAATCACGCGGTACGCAACATCGATGTGGTCATCGAGCTTGCCCGTGTACTGCCGCGTGCCGGCCTGCTTTTGAATCGCATCAAAAATCGGCGTCCAGATGTCGGTGTCGTAGTTCGAGGTCTTGCCCTGGATCACGCGCACGATGCGCTCAAAGCCCATGCCCGTATCGACGTGCTTGGCGGGCAGGGGCGTGAGCTTGCCGTCGTTGCCTCGGTTGAACTGGATGAACACGAGGTTCCAGATTTCGATCACGCGAGGATCGCCGGCATTGACGAGCTGAGTGCCCACTTTGTCGGGGGTGTCGTCGTAATGAATCTCACTGCACGGTCCGCACGGACCGGTGTCGCCCATTTCCCAGAAGTTGTCTTTCTTGGTTCCCGGGTGGACGCGCTGGGGCGGCAGGTATTTCAGCCAGATATCGCGTGCCTCGAGGTCGGGCTGGAGGTTCTCGCTTGGATCGCCTTCGAAGTACGTGGCGTGCAGGCGTTCGGGGTCGAGCTTCCAGACGTTGACAAGCAAATCCCAGGCCCACGCGATGGCTTCGGCTTTGAAGTAGTCACCGAACGACCAGTTGCCGAGCATCTCGAAGAAAGTGTGGTGGTAGGTGTCCTTGCCGACGTCCTCCAGGTCATTGTGCTTGCCTCCGGCCCGGATGCACTTCTGGCTGTTGACGGCCCGTGTGTACGGCCGGGTTCCCTGGCCGAGGAAGACGTCTTTGAACTGGTTCATCCCCGCGTTGGTGAACAGCAGGGTGGGATCGTCATGCGGCACGACGGGCGATGAGGGCACAAACGTGTGGCCGGCATTTTTGACGAAGTAATCGATGAAATCCTGGCGGATCTGTTTCGACGTCAGTACTCGAGAATCGGCAGCGGAATTGTGCATAAGGCAAGTAGTGTAGCCGGCCGAAAGCATGGCATGGCGGACGTATCTTGCGCGTCGTTGTGCATATTTTGGCCCAGTGAGATTCCACCGCGTCCGGTGACGGCCTGCGCAAATGGGGCGGGCGCTGGGGGCATGTTGGTGTTCAGGTTGGGGCAGGGGGTTTGGTCAGTTTATGAGGAAAAGGGCCGTCGGCCCGGCCCTGGCGGTTCCTGCAGGGTGCCTCGCGCTGCGGGCGGGCGTGCCTGCTGCCTGCCAAAGGAAGTGGCAAGAACGGGCAGAATCCGCTATCCTCGGAAGATTCGCCGCTCAAGACAGGAGCATTGCCGTGGCTCATCGAACGCCCATTGTTGGCGGCAACTGGAAGATGAACACCGACCTCGCCTCGGCGGTGGAATTGGCCGATAACGTGGTCGCAAGTTGCTCGCCGTTTGTGCAGCACACCGATATCGCGCTGTTTCCGCCTTTTCCGTACCTCCAGGCGGTTGGCAAAACATTGGGACATCATGGCATCCTGCTGGGTGCTCAGGATGTGTATTACGAAGCCAGCGGCGCTTTCACCGGCGAGGTCAGCGCAGCAATGCTGGTCGACCTCAACGTCGCGGTGGTGCTCACGGGCCATTCCGAGCGGCGGCATATCATCGGTGAAAGCGATGAACTGGTGAATCTCAAGACCAGGGCCGCGCTGGACGCCGGATTATGGGTGATTTTGTGCGTCGGCGAGACCATCGAGCAGCGTGAGGCCGGCCAGGTGGACGATGTGAATGTCCGCCAGCTCACCATCGGTCTGGACGGCGTACCGGTTGAGCAGATGCGCCAGGTGATCATCGCCTACGAGCCAGTGTGGGCCATCGGCACGGGGCGGACCGCCACCCCGGAAGATGCCGAGGCGGTCCATCGGGTTCTCCGCGCGACGCTGGCGGATTTATATGATGAATCTGTCGCCGAATCGGTGAGAATTCAATACGGCGGCTCGGTGAAAGCCAATAATGCACGTGAACTGTTCAGCCAGCCCAACATCGACGGATTTCTGGTTGGCGGCGCATCGCTCAAGGCCGACGAGTTTGCTGCGATCGTTCAGGCGACGGCGGCAACAAACGTGTCGCAGTAACGCACAGTCGTCGGCAGGCGCGTTCTCGCTGCAGCAACAACAGTGTCGATTATGCAACGGCTGAAAGCCAAGCAGAACAAAGGCAGATACGAATGAGTTTGGGTTTTCTGATTCTGACCATCGTCTTCATCATCGTGTCCGGTGCGATGATTCTGATCATCCTTGTGCAACGGCCGCAGGGCGGCGGCCTGGCAGGCGCGTTCGGCGGCGCAGGCGGCACGGGCAGTGATACGGTCTTCGGCGGACGCGTGGGCGACGCCCTCACAGCCATGACGGTGGCAGCGTTTGTCGCTTACCTTGCCCTGGCGATCGGGCTCAACCTGCTGGAGGTGCGGTCACTTCCTGAAGCAGCCGACCCTGCCACGCCAGCGATCAGCAGCACCGAACCGCTGACCGATGTGCCGATCGACAGCGGCAGCAACGCTCCGCCGACGGTCATTCCGCTGGATGGGCCGCCGCCGGAATTGTTCAATCAGGGAACCGGCAGCGCCGAGGCTCCGGTTCAGGATACATCAGTTGCGCCGCAGGCAGATGAGCAGCCCGATGCTGCGATCCCGTCACCGCCTGCTGATGCTGCCGATGCAGCACCGTCAGATGGCGTTGAGAATGAGTAATCGCCCATGATCCGATCAATGACCGGATTCGGCGAAGCGGCCGCCATGGTTGATGGCGTGCATTACGGCGTTGAAATCCGTTCAGTGAACAACAAATTCTTCAAGGCCCAGGTGCGCCTGCCGGATGAACTGCAGGGCCTTGAAGCTGAGATCGAGGCGGCGGTCGCCAAGCGCATCAACCGGGGCAGCGTGATCGTGACCGTGCGGTTTACCGATGTTTCAGCCAAAGCGGCGGCTCGGATCAATACCGAAGCCGTGCAGTGTTACCTGGAGCAAATTCTGACCGTACCGGGGCTGAAGCACGTCGGGGTCCGGGTGGATATCGGCGGGCTGCTCGCTCTACCGGGCGTAATCATCACCGAAACCTCTGAGCAGCGGCTTGACGAGGCGCGAAGCGTACTGCTGCGGCTGGTTGATGAGGCATGTGACCGGCTGCAGGCGATGCGGATCCGAGAAGGCGAAACGCTGCGGAACGAACTGCACAAGCACTGCCAGGTGATTGCATCGCATCTCAAGGTGGTGAAGGAGCGCGTCCCGGTTACGGTGCAGTTGTATCAGGAGCGACTGCGGCAGCGCATGCAGATGCTGCTTGCTGAGTCGGGCGCCGCTGTTCGCGAGGAAGATTTGCTTCGCGAGGTGGCGGTGTACGCGGAACGGACCGATATTGCTGAGGAAGTTGCGCGGCTGGAAGGCCACATGGCGCAGTTTGCTGAGATCATTGACGCTGAGGGCGAAGAGCCTTCCGGCCGAACGCTGGATTTTCTCAGCCAGGAACTGCTGCGTGAGGCCAACACGATTGCCAGCAAGTGCCTTGATGTGGAAATCAGCCGCCGCATTGTCGAAATCAAGGGCGCAATCGACCGGATCAAGGAACAGGCGCAGAATGTCGAATAAGGGATGCGGCAAGGGGGGCGAGGTGAGGCGATGCATGTGCCTCTTTTTCTGCTGAAAGGCCCCATTACCGAGACAAGGAGCCAAGGAGACAGGGAGGTAAGGAGACGGACAGATGCTCCCTTTTCCTCATCCCCTTGTTTTCCTGTCTTATCTGGCGGCCTGAAGCGATGTCATGAATGCCGGGTGCTTCGCATCCGCCGGCTCTTTCAAATGCGTATTGCCTGATGGCCGCAGTATCTGGCTTGCTTGTGCGTCAATAGTTCTTTGAAGGATCGCCTCATCGTGCCGACCGACCATCATGCTCATTCTGCTGCTTCTTCGGAGCCACCGCGGCCGCACGTTGGGCCGGTGGTGAACGATCAGGTGCACCGTGAGCGATTTGATACGCACGAACTGGCCATCGTGCTGAGTCATTTTGATATCGGCGTCATTGAACAGCTACGCCCGTATCCGCGTGGATCGCGCCGATCGCCCAAGTTGCGCATCAAATCGCAGCGGGGGGAGTTTTTGCTCAAACGCCGCGCTCATGGTCAGGATGATCCGTTTCGTGTGGCCTTTGCGCACGATCTGCAACTGCATCTTGCGCAGCAGAACTACCCTGTACCGGGACTGATCGGCACGCGCGACGACAACAATTCGATGCTGCAGTTTGCCGGCCGGGTGTATGAACTGTTCAACTACATTCACGGTACGCGCGTGGATGGTTCACCAGCAGCAGCCATGCAAGCCGGCGCTGCGCTGGGGCATTTGCATCGCCTGCTGCACGACTATCGCTCGCCGTATCCGCCCGGTACAGGGAGCTTCCACGGCGTATCTGCAATCGGGGCGAAGATGTCGCTGCTTCCCGGGGCTGTTGCAGCGGTGGAACCGCAGACCGATCGCACAACAGTTGGTCAAACGGTGGATTTTCTTCGAAGGGCGTATCTGGACGCAGCACAGCGCGTTGATGATCTGGATTTTCCCGCCTGGCCGCGCGAGATCGTGCATGGCGACTGGCATCCGGGAAACCTGCTGCTTCGCGATGGCAGAGTGGTGGCGGTGCTGGATTTTGACTCTTCGCGTCTGGAGCCGCGCGTCGTCGATGTCGCCAATGCAGCGTTGCAGTTCTCGATGCGCGTCGATGCAGGAGAAGACCCGCTCAATTGGCCCGAAGGGTTCGACGCTAACCTGATTCGCGCCATCGTGCGCGGCTATGATCAGGCTTCCTATGCGCCGCTGACCAAATCCGAGTGCCTGGCTCTGCCATGGCTCATGGTTGAAGGTCTGATCATCGAAGCCATCGTGCCCATCGTCGCCACGGGCAGTTTTTCGCAGATCTCCGGATCTTCGTTCTTGCGAATGGTGGAGCGCAAGGTCAAATGGTTGCGGCCGCGGGCAGCAAATTTGTCCGAGGTGCTTATGCAGGAGTCTGGCGCGTGACTGATGAGCGCAGCTGTATTCGATCACCGTTCGGGGGCAGGAAAATCAGCGCAGCAATCGTGCGAATGGCTGCAGGCTGCTGCATCATGCTGGCGCTTGTGTGGTGCAAACAGCCAGCCATGGCGCAGCTGAACGACGGCTCGCAGCGATTGGTGGTCGTGTTGCCTGATGAAGCGACGCTCCGAAGCTTTGCGGTTGACCCGCAGGTTCGGGCGCTGGTGGCGCAACTAGATGACGCGTCTTTTCAGACGCGCGAGGCTGCCACGCAGGCGCTGCTGGAAGTGGCTCCCGATCGCATGCACCTCTACGCCATGCTGGTGCAGGAAGAGTTGAGCACAGAGCAGCGGTATCGCCTGCTTGAAGTGATTCGCGAGCATTTGCTCCGCACCCCGCGCGGTGCGCTGGGCATCAGCATGCGGATTGCGCCGCTTGGCGAGCATGGGATGGGCATTCAGGTTACGGACTTCGTTCAAGGCCTGCCCGCGCAGCGCGTCTTGCAGATAGGCGACATCATTACGCACATCGACGGCTCGCCGGTCACTGACAACGATCAGGTGATCGCCCGCGTTCAAACCAAGCGGCCGGGTGAGAAGGTCATGCTCACGGTTCATCGTGCGAAGGTCGATGAGCAGGGCAGGATACTGCGTGATGCACGCGGCGCTGAGATTCTTGAAATCAGGCAGATTGAACTCGAACTGGGCTCAGCTGAATTGCTCTCCCGCGCCGGCACGCCGAGCGTTACGCGCAGCGTCGTGCTGGAGCAGCGTCAGCGCGAAGCGGCGGTGGTGTATGAGTTGCACCAGCCGACGCCGAGAGAAATCACAATCCGTGGCGAGCTGACGCTGCGGGATGACCAAACTGGATTGGGATTTGATTCATCGTGGCAGCAGGAGCAGATACGTTCGCAGATCGCTGCCTGGGAGCACGCGCTTCAAACGCATGATCTCACAGCCGAGCAGCGGCGGGTTCTGCTTGAGGAAATTGCGAAGTATCGCCGGCTGCTGACGCAGTGAAGCGAACCTTCACGCGAACGCAGGCGATCAGAACAGTGAAAGAACGGCGGTGATCGCCAGAGCCAGCACAAACACAATGACCAGCAGCACCGCCGCAAGAAAGCCTAAACGAGGCAGCAGCGGCATGGAGCCTGGCACCCGCTTCAGCGGCACGCGATCCACGCGCTCGCCGACGTCAACTTCATCCCAGTCGATGTCAACCGAGTCGGCGATGTTCTGTTCCAGCGCCAGCCGCGCCCGCTCCAGATCGCGTCGTCTGACCTGCACCGGCACGCGCGTGAACTTTGCATTGAACGCCAGACTGCTGTGCACGGCGCCGAAGACATGTGTTTCGATTCCCTGCTCGCGCAAGACGGCAGCCAGCGTGCCAGCTTCGAATTCATTTGCGCCGGTCGCCACCGTCACCAGATCATCGCTTGCGTCATGTTGCGTCTCAGGTTCAAAGGCGTTCATATGCGGCTTCCCGCAGTCAGTTGTTCGATGACTTCCCGCAAAGCGCCGACAGTTTCGGGGCCGAAGGGGCCGCTGCGGGTGAGGGCCTGCCAGTCGGAAATCTGATCGCGCTCGATCCAGATGAGCTGTCCCTGTTTCAGATTTGCAATCGTCAGCGGCTGGTTGATCAGGCGGCCGCGTGCGCGATCCTGTGACGCTTCGATAATTTCAAACCACACGTGTTCGCGATCAGTTGAAGCATCGCTCGCCGCTGTGCCGTCCTGCGTAAAACCAACCTGTACGAGAAACGCAAGCTCGCGCTTGTCGTCATCCTGACGCATCCATGCCGGGGTGGATTTGAAAGCAGAGATCAGCGTGGGCCAGGTCTGCTGCGCCAGCATGGCCTGTCGAATCGTTGCGCGCCGGGTTCGGTACATTGCCGCGTCACCCTGGGCGAAGCGCCGCACCGCTTCTTCGGGCCAGACCCAGAGTTTGCGAAACGTGCCGATCGGCTCGGGCGCACACACAGCCGCCCGCACGCCCAGGCGCGGTTCGCCGTCGTGCCCTTTGCGAAGCTTCATCCCGCCCAGCACGCCATCGGAAACGTACTGCGCCGCTTCCTGCCAGGGCTGCAGCGCGATAGAGACGTTGTTGGCGATCTCAAACGGTTCGCCCGGCAAGGGCCATTCGCTCTCAAGCAAAAGCTCAGCAATGTTGTTCAGCAGCATCGCTGCTGCGTTGGCGGAAGCGTACGGCACTTCGAGCATTTCAAGCTCGGGACGGCCGCAGCACGACAAGCCCTGCGTGTACACCCATAGCTTGCTGTGTTCGTCCGGCGACTGATCCGCGCCAATGGCGTGAACCATCCACATCACCGAAGCGCGCGGCTCAATGTCGCCAAGCAGCGATTCATCCAGTTCCTTCCGCGTGTACCAGCTTTCAATGTTGACATTGAGCATGGCTGGCGCATCGGGATACGCCTTGCCCAGCAGGCGCATGATGCGCATGAAATCCGTCAGCGGATCATCCGGACGAAGAACCGTTTCCAGCCCCAGCGCCCACTTCACCGCGTGGGCATTCAGAGCTTCCATGTGCTCCTGCGGCAGGGGGCGCATCGGCTCAACCCACACCACGATTGGCGCAGGCGCATCGGGCAGTTGCACAACCGCCAGCCACTGCAGCCGCAGATCATCAGGTTCGGGCTGATCCAGCAACTCCAGCGGCTCATCCAGCACGCCATTGAACGCTTGAATCACCTGCTCCAGCGTGGGCGGTTCAGGCGACGCCAGCAGCAAAATAAGATTCGTCGGCTCCGGTTCAGCAATCGCCCAGGGATCGGCGCTGTCTGACTGACCATGCAACAGCGGCAGCGGAAAATTGCGGTCGTTCCCGTCAAAGGCGTCAGGATGATCGGTGCTGGGGAACTCGGCCATGGCTATCAGTCTATCCCACGATGACGATTGCAGCAGCTTTGATGCAATTCCTCCATCGGATTGAGAGCCAGCGGGAAACCTCGCTCCAGGTGAAATTGATCGCAGAGGTTTCACCCACGCGCATCAACCAACTGGGCGATGGATCTATCTTCTTTCTTACGGATTACGGATCGAGAAGCTGCCAGATCGCCAGGCCATGAATAGCGCCGGTTGCGCCAAGCACCACAAAGAATTGCGCGTTGCGGCGATGCCTGCGCAGTTCGAGCCATTCATCGAACTCAGCCTGCTCAGCGATGATTTCCGAGAGCACCTCTGCCAGATCAGGCCAGTGCAGTTCGGGCACTTCGACGACATAAGGCCCGGGCAGATCATCGGGCACATCGGCAAGCGATTCATCCGCAGCGCTGCTGGTGCTGCTATGCGGTTCATCAACGTTGTTCTCGTGCTCAAGCTCAAGCGGCCCGAGTGTGGTAAGCCGCACGTCGAATTCCATGGCTGCGATCGATGTCGCCACGGCGCGAGCCTGCAGCAGGTTTTCGCAACGGTATAGTTCGCGCCACCGGTATGCACGAGCGCTGTCGACGTCGGACTTCAGCCGGTTCTGCGCATCGACAGAGGCGGAAGGTATGTTCCACATGCCCCGATTGTACGGGCTGGTCCAGCAGGGGGAACTCCAAAAATGGCCGAAATCATGGGCGTCGCGAGCGCAAGGAAGGAGCGCAGCAGCATGCCCGCAGCGCTGTTGTCAGGCTGCGAATCATCTCTGCGTTGCGTAGTCATCAGCGCCGTCGGCTCAATTCGCCACAATATTGACGATTCGGCCCTGGATGACGATCACTTTGCGCACCGTCTTGCCTTCCAGTTGCTGCGCGACTTTTTCATCGCTCAGTGCCGCTTGTTCGATTGTTTTCTGATCGGCATCAGCGGGCACGGTTACCTTGCCGCGCATCTTGCCGTTGATCTGAACGGGCAGCTCGATCTCATTGTCCACGAGCATCGCGGGGTCATAGCTTGGCCAGGGTTGCAGCGCGATCAGTTCGGTATGCCCCAGCCGTGACCACAGTTCCTCCGCTGCGTGCGGCGCAAACGGCGCAAGCACGATGGCGAACCGCTCCGCCTGATCGCGCGTGAGGCTGGCGTCACCGGTCGGCGTTGTCGCGATGTTCACGAACTGGATCATCGCTGCAATGGCGGTGTTGAAGCTCAGCCGCTCGATATCGTCGCTCACCCTGGCGATCATGCGGTGCAGGTGCTTCTCGATTGTTTCGTTGCGCGTTGCAACAAGCCGCGGCTGGCCGGTCTTTTCGTCAATTATCAAACGCCAGGCGCGTGCCAGGAAACGGAATGGACCTGCAATGTCGCGCGTGTTCCACGGCTTGGACTGCTCCAGCGGACCCATGTACATTTCATACAGCCGGAACGTGTCAGCCCCGTACTCCGCGATCACATCGTCGGGATTGACGACATTTTTCAGGCTCTTGCTCATCTTGGCGATGATGCGCATGACCGGCTGGCCGGTAGCGATTTCGATGTAGGTTCCGTCATCGATTTCCTTCACCTGATCGGTCGGCACGAGCGAGCCGTCCGCACGCTGGAACGCATAACTGGTGAGCAGGCCCTGGTGAAACAGCTTGCCGAACGGCTCCGGCGTGGAGACTTCGCCAAGATCAAACAGCACCTTGTGCCAGAATCGTGCATACAGCAGGTGCAGCACAGCGTGCTCTGCGCCGCCGACATAAAGATCAACGCCGCCTGCGTGATGAATTTTCGGATCGTACTGCGCCGCTGTTGTTGCTGATGACGACGATGCGCCTTCCGCGCCTCGTTTGGGGGAAATCATCCAGTAGCGCTCTGCTTCGCGCGAAACAAAACGCTCATTGTTCCACGGATCGCAATAGCGCAGGTAATACCAGCATGAACCCGCCCAGCCGGGCATGGTGTTGGTTTCGCGCCGCACCGGTGTGTCAGGCGGCAATAGGTCGGGCGATACGCCCGCTTCACCCGCAGTGGTGTTCACCCAATCGGTCGCCTTGCCCAGCAGTGGGATCGGTTCATCTGATTCGATCGGCTGATAGTCCGCCATCTCAGGCAGCACAACCGGCAGGTGCGTTTCATCGATGGGGTAATGGTTGCCCTGCGCATCAAACACAATCGGGAACGGCTCGCCCCAGTAGCGCTGGCGCGAAAACAGCCAGTCGCGCAGCTTGTAGTTGACCTTGCGCGTGCCCTTGCCGGTTTGCTCCAGCCAGTCAATGATGCGCCGCTTGGCTTCAGGCGTGGGCAGACCGTTGAGCGAAACTTCATCGTTGGCGGAATTGATCGCAACACCATCGCCACAGAACGGCTCGAATGATTCTTCGTGCGGATTGAAGGTGGTGCGCCCGCTTGGATCCTGCACGACTTCAACAATCGGCAAGTTGAACTTGCGGGCAAAGGCAGCGTCGCGATCGTCGTGTCCCGGAACTGCCATGATCGCGCCGTGGCCGTAGCCCATCAGAACATAGTCCGCAGTCCAGACTGCAATGCGCTGGTTGGTGGCGGGGTTGATGGCGTAGACGCCGGTGAAGACGCCGGTTTTGTCCTTTCGTTCCGCCATGCGATCGACGTCGCTGCGGTTGCGAGCTATTTCCACGTACTCGCGCAGCGCTGCTGCATCTGTTTCCGGTTGCGGATTGTTCAGAATCGCATTCACCAGCGGATGCTCCGGCGCCACCACCATGAACGTTGCGCCGAAGATCGTGTCAGGACGCGTCGTGAACACGCGCAGGCAATAGGAATCTGAAACTTCAGAGCCGCGATCTGTGATCTGCGATTCGCGATGCGATGTCTCAGGCTTGAAATCAACGATGGGAAAATCGACTTCAGCGCCTTCACTGCGGCCGATCCATTCGGTCTGCTGAACGCGCGTCGATTCAGGCCATTGCACCAGTTGCAGGTCGCGCAGCAGGCGCTCAGCATAGGCGGTGATGCGGAACATCCATTGCCGCAGCGGCTTGCGATAGACGGGATATCCGCCGCGTTCCGACTTGCCATCGATCACTTCTTCATTGGCCAGCGCAGTGCCCAGCTTGGGGCACCAGTTCACGGTTTGCTCGGCAATGTACGCCAGGCGATAGCTGTCGATGATGCGGCGGCGGTCGGCTTGGCTGATCTCGCTCCACGCACCGAATTGCCGTGCTTTCTCCGCGGCGCTGAACTCCGCGGCGTCGGGATTGATGCGCGGCGTGCGCGTGCCTGATTCGAACTCAGCGATCAACTCCGCAATCGGCCGGCCCTTTTCCTGTTGACGATCAAACCATGTGTTGTAGATGCGCAGGAAAATCCACTGCGTCCACTTGTAATACTCGGGATCGATCGTGGCGAACTCGCGCTTCCAGTCGTAACTCAAGCCAAACCGTTTGAGCTGGGTGCGAAACGTGTCAATCGCTTTGCGCGTCGTCACAGCCGGATGCACGCCGGTCTGAATCGCGTACTGTTCAGCAGGCAGACCAAAGGCGTCCCAGCCCATCGGGTGCAGCACGTTGAAGCCTTTGTGCCTTTTGTATCGCGAGATGATTTCCGTGGCGATGTAACCCACCGGGTGACCCACATGCAGCCCCGCGCCTGAGGGGTACGGGAACATATCAAGGCAAAAGAACTTGGGTTTGCTTGCATCAAAACCGGGCTGGCCCGGGTTGGGGGCAAAGAAAACGCCTTGCTCTTCCCACCGCGCCTGCCATACGGGTTCGATGGCGTTGGCGGTCGCAGCGGTGTAGCGGAAGGGATGATCCGGATCGCCCGAAAGGATCGACGGCGATTGAGTCTGACTTGCCGGTGTGGAAGAAGTGGTCATGGCTGCAGGGTGAATGATGATGGTGAATAAACCGAGAAAACGCAGAACCTTCCGACTGGCCTGAAAACACAAAAGGCCCCGCCGTCGCGGAGCCTTGGAACAAGCAAAAGGATCGCGCGGCTACGAATGGTGACGAACCATGGTAAGGGTAAGCAGTGAGCGAGTCATAGCGATGAGGTTCTTCATGCGAACAAGTGTATCGGCTGATGAAAAGCGATCAAATCACCTGAACGTCTGCCGTTTTAGCGGTGGCCGCTGGCGTGCTTTTTCTCAAGCTCGGCAAGGTATTTCTTGGCTTCGCCGACCAGATAGAAGCTGCCGGTGATGCAGATGAGGTCATCGCGGCCCACCGCACGCGAGGCAAGGTCAAGCGCTTCGGGCAGAGTGCGCGCCACCTGGCTCATCTTGCCGGACTGTTCCGCAAATTCGCGATGCAGTTCGTCGGGATCTGCGGCACGGGGATTGCCTTTGGCGCGGGTGAAGATGACCTTGTCGCCCCCCAGGGCAACCTTCTCCAGCATGGCGGGAATGTCTTTGTCTTCGCAGCAGCCGAAGATGCACACCATCGAATCGTAAGGCACATGCGCGCCTACGCAGCGCATCAGCGCGCCGACGGCTGCCGCGTTGTGGGCCCCGTCGACGAGAATGCGCGGCCGATTCCACACCAGTTCCATGCGCCCGGGCAGGCTGGTCTTGGCGAGGCCTTCATGGAGCTGCGCTTCGGGAATGTTGAACCCGCAGCCCTTGAGCGCATCGACCGCTGCCAGCGCCATCGCACAGTTGATGGCCTGATGCTCGCCTGGCAGCGGCACAGGCAGATGCATGAACTGGCTGGTTTCGGTGATCAGGCACACGCGCGTGTGCGGGCCAAGCTCATCTGATGCGCCGAAGCGAAAGCTGAACTCAATGTCTTTGTTGATGATCCGCAGGTTCGCACCGATTTCTTCGGCTGCGAGCTTGAGCGCCGCTTCGGCATCGCGCGGCTGCTCACAGGTAATGGCAGGCACGCCCGGTTTGAAGATGCCGGCTTTTTCGCGGGCAATCTTGTCCAGCGTGCGGCCGAGGATATGCGTGTGGTCGTAATCAATCTGCGTGACCACCGACACTTCGGGCTTGATGATGTTGGTGGAGTCGAGTCGTCCGCCCAGGCCGACCTCAATCACCGCCACATCCACCGCCTGCTCGGCAAAGTGCTTGAACGCCAGGGCGGTCATCAGTTCGAAGAACGTCGGCTGGAAGTCAAGCTTCTCAGCCACCGCAGCGATCTGCCGCATCAGCTCCGTAAATTCGGGGCGGCCGATCATCTGGCCGTTGATGGTGATGCGCTCGCGGATGTCGGTGACGTGGGGGCTGGTGTACATGCCCACGCCGTAGCCGCACCCCTGCAGGATCGAGGCGATCATCGCGACGGTGGCGCCTTTGCCCACCGTGCCGCCCACATGCACCATCTTCACCTGCTCGTGCGGATTGCCGAGGCCATCCATCAACCGGCGCATGCGGTCGAGTTTGAAGGTATTCTCGTCGTAGCGAACGACGCGCATCCGCTCATGATCGACTCGGTCGAGCAGGTAACGGACGGCGTTGGGAAACGTGGTGATTTCAACAGCCGGCGTCGCGCGATTGCGGACGCTGCGGCGGGTGGGAGTGACTTTCGCCATAGGAACGGAACTGTAGCAAATTCTTGAGGCCGATTCAAATAGAAGAACGTAAACCCTGTATTGACAACGGTTTGTATTCTATACGCCGTCGACCTCGCCCGGCAGATGCGCATTGAAGCGCTCAAGCCGGCTTCGGCTTGGCACGATCAGGTTACTTGGAGACAGTCATGCACGTACCGGACCACAAAGATGCCCTTCGCCACGAATCATGGCGCGTCTTTCGCATCATGAGCGAGTTTGTCGAGTCTTTTGACATCCTCGCGCGAATCGGGCCGGCTGTGAGTGTGTTCGGGTCGGCACGCACCAAGCCGACTGACCCCTATTACCAGCAGGCTGTCGAGTGCGGCGCCAAACTGGTCAAACGCAACTTTGCCGTCATCACCGGCGGCGGGCCGGGCATCATGGAGGCGGCGAACAAAGGGGCTGCGGAAGCCGGCGGCACGTCCATCGGCCTCAATATCGCACTGCCCATGGAGCAGGTGCCGAACCCATACCAAAATATCGAGTTGAATTTCCGCTACTTCTTCATCCGCAAAGTTATGTTTGTGAAATATGCCCGCGGGTTCATCATTTTCCCCGGCGGGTTCGGCACGATGGATGAGTTCTTTGAGTCGCTGACCCTCATGCAGACGCTCAAGATCGCGCCGTTTCCGGTGGTGCTTATTGGCTCAGCATTCTGGTCGGGGCTGCTTGACTGGATGCGCAGCACGCTTGCGGAGCAGTATCGCACCATCGGCTCCGAAGATTTTGGGCTTTTCCAGCTCACCGATGACGTGGATGAGGCGGTGAACATCGTGTATGACGCCTACATCGGCAAACGGCAGGTGGCGTCACAATTGCCGCGGTTCAAGAGTGATGCGTCGATCCGCACCGGTGAAGGCACGCGAGCCGGCGTCATGCCCCGCAAGTTCGGCTTACGCCGCCATGAGTTCGACGGCCTGGAAGACGGCGCAATCTGAAATTTAGATTCGCTGACAGCGCAGCAACCAGAAACGCGCAGCGTTGCGGCGATGGCGTATCGCACCTCTCATCATTCATCGCGAGCAAGGTCAACTGTCCGCGCAGCACCTGACGCTGTTGTCGTAAACATTCCGCATGGCCGCCCGAACGCCTGCTCAAATGCCGCAGCAAGATGTTGCTGCACGCTTCTGAGCTGCTCAGTGCGGCAGATTGCGATCACGCATCCGCCGAACCCGCCGCCGGTCATGCGCGCACCGTACACGCCCTTGTCGCCGCGCAATTCACGGGCCGCATCCACCAGTATGTCCAGTTCATCGCAACTGACTTCAAAGAGGTCCCGCAGCGAATCGTGGCTGGCGAACATCAGCTCGCCAAGCTGTTCGAGATCGCCGCTGGCGAGTGCAGTTGCAGCAAGAATCGTGCGTGAGTTTTCCGCAAGAACGTGCAGCACCTTTCGACGGTCTTCATTGGAAAGGCCGTTGTGGTTGAGCATGTCGATCGTGGCGTCGCGCAGCGCAGCGACCTCCAGTATTTGCGCTGCGCGTTCACATGCTGCTCGTCGCTGGGCGTATTCTCCGCTCGCCAGCGCGTGCTTTTTTCGTGTGTCGATCACCAGAATTGCAGCGTGTGATTGCGGCGGCAGCGGCACGTGCTGGCCTTGATTGCTGCGGCAGTCGAGCAGCATCGCATGGCCGGGCACGGCGCTGCTGATGATGTACATATCCATGATGCCGCACGGCGTACCGGGAAAATCATGTTCAGCCTGCTGGCACAACATCGCCTTCTCCAGCGGAGAAAGACGAACGTGCATGACCTGTTCAAGCAGGGTGGCGAACGCCACTTCAACTGACGCGCTGCTGCTCAAGCCCGCGCCTGGGGGAATTGTGCTGGCCACAGCCAGATCGAGGTTGGGCAATTGCTGGCCGCGCGCGATGAACTGCTGCGCGATGCCGAGCACATAATCGCTTGCATGGCCGCCCTGCGGTTTGAGCGATCGAGTGAAATCAGCGTGGTAAACCTCATCCAGATCAATGGCCCAGAGCGTTGACGTTGACGCGTCGGCAGCGTGATCAGCCACAATGACGGTCTGCCGGTCAATGGCCATCGGCAGCGCAAAACCCTGGCTGTAGTCGGTATGTTCGCCGATGATATTGATCCGTCCCGGCGCAACGGCAGCGAAAACAGGCGGACGCCCGAAGCGGCGGCGAAACGCGCCAACAGTGTTGGCCAGAAGCTGTGCAAAGTCGGGCGCGCTATTGGAAGCCGGCTGCGTCATGGCACAAGCAAATCGCGGCATCGCCTGATTGTCAATGCCGGCGCATACCATCGTTCATTGAAATTGTCAGGCATCATGCAGCGCAACATGCATCCATCATGATGCGCATAACCAGGCACAACCATGCCACAGGAAGGCGATGTGCAATGAAACAACATCATCACCGAACAATTGCAGCGGTCATGATTATGTGGCTGGCAAGCGCTGCGGTATCGCTGCACGCAGCTCCGCGTCAGGATGGCTGGAAGCCGATACATCAGGCAGCCATCTCAGGTGACGCCGATGCGCTTCGAGAGTTGCTTGCAACAGGCGCGCAGGTCAACGAACCAATCGTCGGCGATGATGCGGAGTTTGCCGGAACAACTCCTTTGATGCTGAGCCTGCACGTTGGATGTCAATCGTGTGTGGATATTCTGCTGCAGGCCGGTGCTGATGTTGATCGCCGTGATGCTCATGGCCGCACCGCGCTGCATTATGCAGCAGGATATGACGATGCGCTGCTGCTGTCGGCACTCATCAACGCCGGCGCAAACATCGAGTCGCGCGACCATGCCGGCCAGACTCCGCTGATGCTGGCGGCGCTGCGCGGGTTGGCGAACAATGTGCGCGAATTGCTGCGCGCCCAGGCGGATGTCAATGCAGCGGCCGATGGCGGATGGACAGCGCTGATGGCCGCAGCACGCGGCGGTGATCCGCAATGCATCGCGCTGTTGATTGAAGCGGGCGCCGATCTCGAAGCGTCATGGCATGAAGGCTCAACGCCTTTGCTGATTGCTGCAGCGTTCGGCAGCTATGACGGCATGCTTTTGCTGCTGGAAAACGGCGCAGCGGTGAATCACGCCGATCACAGTGGCATGACGGCCCTGCATCATGCTGCCATGCGAAAGGATGCGCAGAAGGCCAAGGCTCTTCTCGACGCCCGGGCGAATCCGAATGCAGCAACCGCGCTGAGTCTGACGCCGCTGATGATGGCTGCGATGTACGGCGATCGGGAAACGGCGCAGACGCTGCTGCGCAGCGGCGCTGATGTGAACCTGACCGATCGCAACGGCTACGCTGCGCTGCATTGGGCGGCAGAGTACGGCAGCGCGCCGGTGATGCGCGACCTGCTGGAAGCCGGCGGCCTGATGCATCAGCGAGCAAGCGGCGGAGTGACGGCTTTGCATCTTGCTGCAGCGAGCAATCACGTCGAAGCGATCGACCTGCTGGCAGGGGCGGGGGCGCTGATTGATCTGGCTGACAGTCAGGGCCAAACTTCACTGATTATCGCTGCGGGCGCAGGTCATGCTGAAGCGGTCCAGCGCCTGCTGCGTGTCGGCGCGAATGTTGCGGCACGCGATATTTTCGAACGAACCGCCCTGCACTGGGCCGCTGCGACCGGCAATGACGAATCAGTCCGCATGCTGATTGAGACTGGCGCAGATATCGATGCATGTGACGCACGAGGCTGGACCGCACTGGACCTGGCGATCGAGCGAGGCGAGGCGGCGATTATTGAGGCGATCCACGCGCCGATAGCGCCCTCACCGCCACGGTAATGTGAAACTGGGTTGGGTCGGGTGCACCCCGGAAATTGACGGGTTGGCTGATCGCTGCATGTGCGATGGAGCGAGGCATTTCAATTTTTGGTTTCCAGCGCAAGAAAAAGCTCCATCGAGCATATCAGGATAACAGACAGAGGCGATCAAGGCAATTTTGCCATACAGGCTCAATTCGCACATTGTGCGGGAGGCAAGATCGATGATGATGAACCAGACAGCAGTTTCAGCAGCGGTTGCCGTTTGCGCGCAATGGGCGGCAAATCGTGCAGCGGGCGTGGCGGCGGCGGTCATGATGCTTATTGCGGCAGCCGGTGCGGTTCACGCTGAAACCATTCATGTTCCCAAGGACTATGCCACGATCCAGGCTGCGATTGATGCGGCCATGCCCGGCGATGAAATCGTTATCGCGCCGGGAACCTACAACGAGGCGATTGATCTTCTGGGCAAGCCGATTGCGCTGATCGGCAGCGGCGGTGCGGAACAGACAATCATTGACGGCAGGGGCCTTGATTCAACCGTCGTCACGATTGTGAATGTGCCTCAGCCCGGCGCACGACTGGAAGACCTCACCATCACCGGCGTCAACAACACATTAATAATATTTACCGGCAGCGTTTATGTCTCGAGCAGTGTCGTCAAACTGACGAGGTGTATTGTTCGAGAGAATGTGGCGGCCTATGGAACGGCTGGCATTCGAGTCGGCGCTGGCAGTGACATTGAAATGCGCTACTGCATTGTGGAGGGGAATACGAGTATAAATGGCTACGGTGGAATGACTTCAAGTAACTCGAACGTGCTGATCGATGCATGTGAATTTCGAGCGAATGTTGCTTCCATAGAGCACCAGCATAGTGTGGTGTTTCTGGCCGCCTATAACGGTGAATCTGTGTATGTGAATGACACACTTTTTGAAAGCAATGCTGGCATCACGACGATTGAGGTGTACGGAGGCACTGAATCCAATCCGATTCGCTTTGAAGCGTGCACCATTCGGGGAAATCGAGGGATGCAAGGCGTCGGCATGTATGTTTCCGGCAACGCATATACCGACATCATTGCCTGTCAATTCGAAGACAATTGGTCTGATAGTGGGCCGCCGGTTTATCAGTCCGGCGCAGGAATAGCTGTCAGATCGTCCTCTACACCAGGATTGCTGCGGATCGAAGACTGTGAGTTCAGGAACAATCGTGCAGCCAGCGGCGCTGCGGTGATTGTCTTTGGAAATATCGTGAAGTTTTCCAACTGTCTCTTTGAAGATAATGTAAGCGACCCTGGCATAGGCGCAGCAATCACTGTTACAGGTTCGAATAATGCCTATGCTGCATTCTCACATTGCCGCTTCGAAGGCAATCACTCGCAGCGAGGCGGCGCTGCGGCTGGATATCGCGGCACACTTGAATTTCAGCAGTGCGAATTCATCGATAATACCGCTGAGTTCAATGGCGGTGCGATATATGGTTATGGCCAATCAAATATCCATGCAGATCAGTGCATTTTCGAGAGCAATCAGAGTCTGCAGGGCGGTGCGCTTTACTTCACCGACCAGTCATCGGCGACATTGACTGCATGCAGTTTTGTGAACAACGGCGCTGCAGCACAGGGAGGCGCAGCGTATCACCACAGTGATGCCGGTACGCTGGCGTATGACAATTGCTCATTCATCGACAATGAAGCCGGAAGTGATGGCGGTGCAGTGGCCAGCACGAGCACTCAGGCTGCCTTCGAGCATTGCAATTTCAGCGGCAACACAGCAGTCGTCGGCGGTGGGATGGCGAACGGATTCAATGCTGCTGCCACGCTTGTGAATTGCAAATTCATCGACAATCTGGCTGATCTGGGCGGCGGACTTGCCAACGAGTTCGGCGGCGTGGCGACGCTTGTCGACTGCACGTTCGAGAGCAATGCTGCGATTTACGGTGGCGGCATCTACAACGACTTTGCTGACATCGATATTGATCAGTGCGCGTTCCGGTTCAACGTTGCGGATGGAGGCTATGGAAGCGCGATCGGCAAGCAGTCCGGTACGATATCGATCGGCAATTCGCAATTCTGCGGCAACCTGCCGCCCGGCACGCAAATTACGGGCAGTTATGACGATGTCGGCGGCAATATGCTGATGGGTTATTGCACGCGGCCGCTGGTGATCCATGTTCCGAATGACCTGTCCAGCATTCAGCAGGCTGTGTTGGAGGTTGCTGACGGCGGCGAGGTCATCGTCGGTCCTGGGGTATATAATGTTCCCATTGCAATCCCCGCACGTGGAATTACGCTGCGCAGCTCACACGGGCCGGCGATGACGGTTCTCAACGGCGGAGGGTTTGAAGACAGCATCATCACCTGTGCTGAAGCGTCGCGTTCAGACAGGGGTACGCCAGCCGTGACGCGGATCGAGGGATTCACATTCATCAATGGCAAAGGCAAGCCAAACCCTTTGGCTACTGATGGAGGAGCGATCTTTGCGCTTTCAGACCTTGAGGTTGCTGATTGCGTCTTTCAATTCAATACAGCGACCAGTGAAGGGGGAGCGATCGATTCGCATGCGAACCTCAAGGTCATTAACTGCATGTTTGAACACAATGCAGCATCTCATAGAGGTGGAGCAATCTATTCGCATGCGAATCTCGAAGTCATCGATTGTGTGCTTGGACACAATACAGCGTCCGGTGAAGGTGGAGCGATCTACTCGCAGGCAAACCTCGAAGTCGTCAATTGTGTGTTTGAACGCAACACGGGTGGCTTCGGTGGCGGCGCCATCAGGCTGCATGAAGCAGCGGGTGCGCTTACGGTGAAGGAAACCACTTTTATGCTGAACGAAGCGTCTACCGGAGGCGCGATTCACGGCGGCAACAATGATATGGAAATAACCGTGACGGATTGCGTATTCACTGAAAACAGCGCCGCAAACGCTGGCGCGTTGTACATCTCCGGAGGTACGGTTGAGCGATGTGAATTCATTGCGAACACCACTGAATCTGCAGGCGGAGCTATTCGGGCGACCGTCGGACTGGGGTCGTTTCTGACGTTGAATGATTGTGTGTTGTCAGGAAATACGGCAGGCGATCGAGGCGGCGCGATCTCCTTCCTGGTTCTTAACCCGCAGGTGAGCGTGAACAACTGTACGTTCAATGAAAATCATGCCGATGAAGGCGGCGCTATATATACAACTTCATTCTACGATGGCGCTGTGACGATCACGGGATCGAAGTTCAAGAACAACACAGCCGACACGCAGGGCGGAGCGATCTATGTGTATCCCACGGGGAATGAATCAGATGCCGTCGTCGCCGACACGCTGTTCTGCGGCAATTTGCCGGAACATATCGCTGGCCTGTGGCTCGATAACGGCGGCAATGAATTTCACGATGCCTGCTCGGTGAGTGCGGACATCACCGGCGACGGGTTGGTGAATATCGATGATCTGCTTGCGGTGATTGCGAGTTGGGGGCCATGCCCCGCAATGCCTGACGAATGTCCAGCCGACATCGCACCGGTATCAACCAATGGCGATGGCATGGTGAACGTGGACGACCTGCTTGCGGTCCTCGCCAATTGGGGTGGGTAAGGGAAGGCGACTGACGCATGCAGCGATCAGCCCCGGGTCAAATGACCCGGGGCTGTTTGTTTGTATGTAGGAGTGTGTCATGCGTCGTGATGATGTGCGACATCGCATCACATCACCTTCAACGGATCGGCATCGCGTTTGGAGATGCTGATGACAGCGTTCGGGAGCAGTTCGCCTAATCGCTTGCGCAGCACCTTGAGATAGCCGCGTTCAGTATTGGTATGGCCAGCGAGCACGACGGTGCAGCCGCGTGCCTGTGCGGCCAGCACATCGTGATGGCGCAGTTCGCCGGTGAGGAATAACTGACAGCCCTGTGCAAGTGCGTCGTTGAGCAGTGAGCCGCCTGCTCCAGCGCACAGGCCGATTTTTTCATACCGCTGCGGCGCTTCGCGTCCGGCAGCCACATACACATAGCGCACGCCGAGCTGCTGCTTGATGCGTTCGATGAGCGTGCGCAGGCTGACGGGTTGATCGAGCATGACCCGTCGTCCTTCGCCGATGTTGCGAAGCGGCCGCGGCTGCAGTTCATAGATTTCCATGGGCGGCTCTTCGTAGGGGTGAAACTCGCGCAGCGCCATGATGGCCAGGGCGAGCGCGGATTTCGGGCAGACCATTTCCAGCCGCACTTCGTTCACGCGTTCCAGCGAGCCGCGTTCGCCGACCACCGGGTCGGTTCCTTCGCCACCGAGGAACGTGCCGGTGCCGGGAATCTCAAACGAACACAGTTGATACGCGCCGATGCGCCCCGCGCCGGCGGCTGCCAGGCCGTTGCGAATCTGATCGGCTGCATCGGGCGGGCAGAAGGTGACGATTTTGCATTCTTCGGTTTCCGGCAGCGCGCCGTGCGACACCAGCGCCCGCACATCACCTTCGCCCAGCCCCTGGGCAAGCCAGTCGTTTATGCCGCCGGGAGCTGCGTCCAGCGCGGTATGAGGGCTGTATACGCCCAGGCCGGCCCGCGCTGCAGTGAGCACGATGCGCTGTTTGAGCGTGGCATCGGTGAGCGATTTCATCGGTTCGAAGATCGGCGGGTGATACGACACGATCGCTTCAATACCGTTTTGGATCGCCTCAGCGAGCACGTCTTCGGTCAGATCGATCGTGAGCAGAATCTTGTTGGCGGGCCACTCGGGAGAGCCGATGAGCAGGCCGACGTTGTCCCATTCCGCAGCGAATTCCAGCGGGGCGATGGTGTGCAGGGCTTCGGTGAGATCGTTGAGATTCATGATTAATGGGATGAAGGCGTTGAAAAAAGATCGTTGAGGGCGACTGCCGCAATGACGTTCAGGCAGCAGGTGCGTTTCGGCCTGCAAGGTGCAGCGCCAATGCTGCGCCATGTCACAAGGCATGGTTGAGGCCGGTGCATCCGCCTGCACACTGTAGCGCAAATTGACGAATAATGCGCCGGGACGGGCAGATAGCTGCGAGCAATACCCGCCGCCACGATACATGACAGGCCAGCCGCCTCCGCTCCGCCTCTCTCCAGCGCAGCGTAGCGTGACGAAGCAGCCCGGAGCGGCACAAGCCGGCGCGTATTGGCGCGACGGTATCGGGCGAGCCGATGCGGTGCATGTTTACGCCTTTACACCGCCAGTGTGATCCTCAGCACAGCCAGCGAAGCGATCGGCCAAGAGTTATTGACAATCGACATGCGATGATATGGCTCTTCAGCCGGCCAAGTTGGGGCATCGGTCAGTCAGAATGAATGTAAGCATCCCGTTCGTTGACCTGCAATTATTGTGAATAGATCCCGGCTGGACGAAGGAGCACGGCAGAAACCGCCGATAAACCCTGCAGACGGCTGCACCGTTGCGGTACATATTGCTGATGACACCCGCCTATGATTGAGTGCGATCAATTCCCCAACATGGGCGGAGGATGCACGCCCCGCATGACCGGAGTACCCACCTTGACAAGCACCGCGAGCAACGGCCCCATCACGTCACACGCCGCTTCCGGAGCCGAGTCGCGCCTTTCCAGTCCGCGAAAAACATTCGTCCTCGACACCAATGTGCTGCTGCACAACCCTAATGCCATCTACATGTTCCAGGAACACGAGGTGGTCATTCCCCTTGTGGTGATCGAAGAGCTTGATCGTTTTAAGAAAAACAATGATGACACCGGCCGCAATGCCCGGCAGGTGATTCGGGAAATCGACAAACTGCGCAACGTCGGCCGGCTGTTCGAGGGCGTGCCGCTGAACGACATGGGCGGCACCCTTCGTGTCGATCGATGCGACCAGTCGCTGCCGTACATGGACATCGATATAGTCGACAACCGCATTCTAGCGGTGGCGCTGTCGCTGCACAGTCAGGGCAAGAAGACGATCTTCATTTCCAAGGACATCAACGCGCGGGTCAAAGGCGATGCGCTGGGCGTGGCGGTGGAGGATTTCGAAGCCGATCGCGTCGATACCGACTGGCTGTACACCGGGCAGGCTGAGGTCGCTGTGCCGAGTGAATTGATTGATGATCTGTACAACGAGCGGCAGTTGCTGCTGGAGCGTGTGCAGCCGTACATGACAGCGGAGCGTGAAGACGGCGAGAAGCTGGCCGTTTCGCTTTTTACGAATCAGTTTCTGCTGCTGCGCGACGACTCCGATGAGTCGCACACAGGTCTGGCGCGTGTGCTCGCGGATACGGGGCATCTGATTCCCGTCGCCGGACCGCGGCGGCCGATCTTCGGCATCATGGCTCGCAACGTGCAGCAGACCATGGCGATGGATTTGCTGCTGGACGATGAGATTCGTCTGGTGACGCTGCTTGGCACGGCTGGCACGGGGAAAACGCTGCTCGCTCTGGCTGCGGGCATGCACAAGGTGTATAAGGATGAGCGTTACGACAAACTGCTGGTGGCCCGGCCCATCATGCCGCTGGGGCGCGACATCGGTTACCTGCCCGGCTCAAAAGATGAAAAGCTGGAAATGTGGATGCAGCCGATTTTCGACAATCTGGCGTATCTGCTCTCCACACGCGGCAGTCATCTGGATCATGCCGAAAGTCACACGACCGAGCAGCGCATCAAGCAGCTTGTAGCCGGCGGCAAACTGGTGCTGGAAGCGCTGACCTACATTCGAGGCCGATCCATTCCCCATCAGTTCATGATCGTGGATGAGGTGCAGAACCTGACGCCGCATGAAGTCAAAACCATCATCAGCCGCGTCGGCGACGGCACGAAGATCGTGCTCACCGGCGACATCAATCAGATCGACAACCCGTATCTGGACGCGTCATCCAACGGCTTGAGCCACGTCATCGAGCGCATGAAGGGGCAGGCCATGGCAGGACACGTGACGTTGACGAAAACCGAACGAAGCAGTCTCGCCAGCCTCGCAGCGGAAATTCTGTAACACGTATACCTCAATAGTCGTTGGCTTGAGCCAGCATATTGCATTGCCATGACACCACTCGCTGCGCATGGCAGGCGATAGAGGATGAGTTTTCGTTTGGTGAATCAGCTGTGGCCGCGCTGATGACGCACAATGCGTTTTTGATCTGGTAAGGGAGCGTCAAGGTAAGGGCTTGCTGAATCGTGATCCGTCACGAAGAGCCCAGCATGTTGACATTACAGCGGGGGACGAATTGCCGCCAGAAAGGATGTTGCGGCTGAGATTGTCAAGCTATACTGGCGGGCAGCCGATTTTTTGGGAAGCGATCGGCGTATGAACCCGCAAGTTACCCCAAGCAGGTGGGAGGTCAGCGTATGTGGCAGTCATCAAATCCGGTTCTCGTGAACAACGACGCCTTTGAACAGTATTACGGCCGGAACGGGATCAACGTGAACGAGCAGGCGAACGTGACCACGCTACAGGGCGTGGTGAACAAAACCGCGATTCTGATCACCGTAGCGGTGGCAGCAGGCATGCTGGGGTACTGGCTGTTGCGTCAGTTCCCCGCCACGCCGGTGATTCTCATCAGCTGCATCGCCTCGATGGTGGTCTGCTTCGGCGTCGGGCTGGTGCTGAGTCGTAAGCCGCAGCTTGCGGTGACGCTTGCGCCGGTATACGCCATGGTCGAAGGGGTGTTTCTCGGCGCGCTCAGTTCCGCGCTGGACCTCTGGCTTGAGGGTTTGAAGATCGCAGCGCTGGGCGGGGTCGCGCTGCAGGCGTTCATCATCACCATCAGCATTGTGCTGGCTATGCTCGCGCTGTACTCGGCTCGCGTTCTTCAGCCGACGCGGATGTTCGTGTCGATGGTGAAAGTGGCCACACTGGGCATCATGATCACGTATGCGCTGACCTGGGTTGCGTATCTGCTGTTCAATACCGACTTGCCTTTCATCGGTCTGTCCAGCGCATTTGGCAGCGGATGGACGCCGCTGATCGGTTTGGGCATCAACGTGTTAATCCTCGGCGTCGCGTCGATGTGGCTGATCATCGATTTCAAGATGATTGAAGACAACATCAGCGCAGCTGCGCCAAAGTACATGGAGTGGTACTGCGGCTTTGCGCTGCTGGTCACGATCGCGTGGATTTATTACGAAGCGTTGAAGCTTGTATTCCGCCTGGCGATTCTGCTGAGCAATCGCGAATGATGCCTGACGCGCCGGGGAAGCGTTGGGCGTTCAAGCTTCAACACTACTGTTATTGAAGTTCGGTTTTCTACCCGATCTCAACGTGCTCGACGATTTCCAGCCCGAAGCCGTGCAGGCCCGGGTAAGGCTGGGGGTTGTTGGTGAGCAGCCGCAGGCGGGTGAGGCCGAGATCGCGAAGAATTTGACCGCCGATGCCGATCTCGCGCTGGTCCAGCGGCACGGCTCGCCCCGCAACGCCGTCGGCCCGCGTAAGGTCCGGAGCGTTGATGTTTTCGCCTTGCGATGGCCGGCGAATCCGTTGCAGGCGTGCGCGAAGGTCGTCGCCGATGCCTTCCGGGCGCACGTACACCAGTGCGCCCCGGCCGGCGTCCTGAATCATCTGCAGCGATTTGCGCAGCCGCTTGCCGGTGGGATTGGTGGCTTCTTCAAAAATGTCGCCCAGCAGATCGCGGCGGTGCACACGCACCAGCACCGGTTCATCCACAGCCTTGGCCATGCCGGTTGACGGATCGATTTCACCGATGCCGCCGGTGGTGAATACCAGGTGGGGCAGGGGATCGATCGCGCTTTGATAGGCGATGAGATTGAACCGGCCGCAGGATGTGTCAATCGGCGTGCCCTCGATCGGCGCGATGCGTTCGATGAGCGTTTCCCGCGCCAGGCGATATTCGATGATCTGCTCAACGGAACACATCTTGAGGTTGTACTGGGCACAGATGCGTTCGAGGTCGGGCATGCGCGCCATTTCGCCATCTTCTTTGACCACCTCGATAATGACCGCGCTGGGGTGCAGCCCGGCCAGGCGAGCCAAATCGATGCTGCCTTCGGTCTGGCCGGTGCGCACCAGCACCCCGCCGTCGCGGGCGCGAAGGGGGTTGATATGGCCAGGACGCACAAAGTCATCGGCGGTAGTGGCGGGGTCGATCAGCAGTTGGATCGTCTTGACGCGGTCGGGGGCCGACACGCCGGTGCCGACGCCGTGCTTGGGATGGCCATCCACACTGACGGTGAGCGGCGTGCCCCACATGCTGTTGTTGCTGGTCGATTGGGGTTGGAGGTCCAAACGGTCGCAGTCGGCTCGGGTGAGCGACACGCAAAGGTATCCGCCGCCGACGCGGGTCATGAAGTTGATGATTTCAGGCGTGACCTTCTCCGCAGCGCAGACAAAGTCGCCTTCGTTTTCGCGGTTTTCATCATCCACGAGCACGACGACCTTACCGGCTCGAAGCTCGTCAAGAATCTCTGGAATGGGTGATAGTGGCATGGGGATAGTGTAGGACAGATCCCCGTCTTGCTTCCTGCTGTCTGCGGTCTTCACGTGCGCGGTGTCGGCGTCGTTGGCAAGTGCGACTACCATGGTGGGCTATGGCAACCAAGGCGCATTCACAACGAACCGTTCATGAAGAGTGGCTTCGAGAAGTGACCGCTCTTCCCACCGCAGCAGGGCGCGAGCAGCGTGTCATTGCGTGGGTGAAAAACTGGGTCAGAAAACGCCGCAATCTGCAGCTTCGCGAAGATCGGGCGGGAAACCTGATCATCACCCGGCTGGCGAAGACCGGCCGCCGGAAATCCTCGCCCGCGCCGCTTTTTATCACAGCCCATCTCGATCATCCGGCGTTCGTCGTGCGCAGCATGCTCAACGACCGCGAGGTCGAGTTGGAATTCCGCGGTGGCGTCAACGATCCGTACTTTGACAATGCCGAGATCGAAATCTTCGATCAGCATGATCGCGTTCATCGTGCGAGCATTGACGCTCTGGATTCACGCGCCAAGCCGTTCAAACGTGTCATCGCGCGCCTTGACTCGTCTGCCGATTCGCTCATGCCCGGCGATGTCGGGCGGTGGGTGTTTGAAGGCGGCGGCGAACTGCCGCGCGTTGAGAATGGCTTGCTTTACACGCATGCCTGCGATGATCTGGCGGCAGTGGCCGCAGCGTTGGCTACGCTCGATGTGCTGCGCAACCGCAAGGGCATGGAGCACGTGGGCGTGCTGCTGACGCGGGCCGAGGAGATCGGCTTTGTCGGAGCGATCGCTGCATGCAAACACAAGAGCGTTCCCAAGTCATCTCGCCTGATCTGTCTGGAGAATTCTCGCAGCTTTGCCGAGTCGCCGATCGGCGGCGGCCCCATTGTGCGCGTGGGCGACAAGATGAGCGTCTTCGAGCCGACGCTCACAAATCGCATCAGCCTGCTGCTGATGGAGCATCAGAAGTCGCACCCGGAATTCAAATGGCAGCGCAAACTCATGCCCGGCGGCACGTGCGAGGCTACCGCGTTCAGCACCTTCGGGTATCAGTCGACCTGTCTGTGTCTGCCGCTTGGCAACTATCACAACATGACAGACATTGACGGCGTGGCTGGCGGCAAGCGGCCGGCGAAGGTGGGGCCGGAATTCATCAGCGTGGATGATTACCACGGCCTGATCGAGATGCTGATCGTGTGCGCACGGCTGCTTGATTCAGCAAAAACACCATCGCTGAAGGATCGCATGGACAACCTGTTGCGCAATCATGCCTTTGTGCTGGCCGATGAGGCTGTCGTGTCAGGAGCGCGAAAGCGATCGCCTGCTCGTCGACGATAGGACTGGCGTCCGCCGGAAAACATCGTGTTGTTCTGCAAGGAAACCGCTACGATCAAGCGTGCGAAAAAACGACTCGTACATCGAAGGAAAAAGACACCATGCCTGCCACCACCAGCCCCGCGACTGAATATTTTGCCCACTGTCTGAATATCACGCTTAGTTATGCTGAGCGGGTGTTGGATGGCATTCCCGCTGACACCTTCGCTCACATGCCGCATCCTGGGATGAACCATCCAGCATTCTGCATCGGGCATCTTTCACTGTATCCCGCCCGTATTCTGACCATGCTTGGGCGGCCGGAGCTCGCGGTGGAAAAGCCGGGCTGGCCTGAACTGTTCCAGGCCGGCGTGGCGTGCGTTGAACAGGACGGTCGATATCCCGGCAAGGATGAACTGGTTGCTCATTACTTTGAAGGCTATCGCACGGTTGGCGAGATTCTTCCCGAAGTAACAGAGCAAACGCTGCAACAGCCCAACCCGATAGAAGGTCGACTGAAAACGTTGCTGCCCACCGTCGGCGCGATGGTGAACTTCATGCTGAACAATCACCAGATGGTACATTTGGGTCAGATCAGCGCCTGGCGTCGCGCGATGGGTATGGGTTCAGCAATGTAAGTCCGGGCGGAAAAACATACACAATCGCAAGGTAAAGAGATCGTTTCGTTTACAGTTTTGCAGCCCGCATGCTCGCTCAAAGCCCATCATGAACGGCGTACGGTGAGAAACTCACGTCAAACTTCTGCGATAAACCTTCCATGACCGCTTCATCGGTTGAACCAGTCGCCTCGCAATCGCGCTTGATGGTGCTGCTGTTCACCGATTTAGTCGGCTCAACGCAACTGAAGGCGGAACTGGGTACGGGCGTCTATGCTGCGCTGGCCGCTAGGCATGATGAAATTTTCCGCCGCATCATCGCTGCATCGCCCGGAGCGGAGATTCTTAAAGACCTTGGCGACGGGTTTATGGTGCGCTTCGACACTGCCAGCCAGGCGGTTCGGGCGGCGCTGTTGTTTCAATATGCAATCGCGACCGAACCGTGGAAACCCGTTCCGCTGCACGTGCGCATTGGTCTGCATCTTGGCGAAGTGACCGACCTCGGCGAGGACGTGCTGGGCAAGGTGAAGGTGGTCGGGCTCGCTGCGGATATGGCGGCTCGGCTGATGAGCCTCGCGCTGCCGAATCAGATTCTGCAGACGCGCGCTGCTTTCGACGAATCCCGCCAGTATCAGCGTGTGCATCCTCTGGCTGAAGATCACAACGGCATTGGTGCGATGCCGGGAACCTTCACGGCGCCTACATTGCGATGGGTGGCTCACGGACCGTATCTGTTCAAAGGTGTGGATGAACCGGTTGAGGTATTTGAGGTGGGGGCTGAAGGCATTGCGCCGCTCACGCCGCCGCCCGATTCTGACAAGGCGCGCCGCGCGGTGCGCATCGATGAAGAAGAAACGCTCGGCTGGCGACCGGCGATCGGCCTTGATATTCCCAACCGCTCATTCTGGCATCTTGACCGCAAGCTCGGCGAGGGCGGCTTTGGCGAAGTCTGGCTCGGATCGAACTCCAAGACCCGCGAACGCCGTGTGTTCAAGTTCTGCTTTGATGCGGAGCGATTGCGTTCGTTCCGGCGGGAACTCACGCTGGTGCGACTGCTGCGGGAAGCTTTGGGCAACCGCGCCGACATCGCGCGGCTGTATGAAGGAAGTGCATCTCGAAAACGCGCCGTACTACCTGGAAAGCGAATACAGCGAGCTTGGCAATCTCACTGAATGGGCTGAAGCGAACGGCGGCATCAGCAATGTTCCCCTGTCGCTTCGGCTGGATATCATTCGCCGTGTGGCCGACGCCATTGCCGCTGCGCACGGTGTGGGCGTATTGCACAAAGATATCAAGCCGTCGAACATTCTGATGTATCGCACCGAAGACGGCGACATAAGGCCGCAGATCGCGGACTTCGGCATCGGCGTGCTCGCGGACCCCGCGCAGCTCAAAAGCCGCAACATCAGCGTTACAGGGTTTACTGCCACGAGCCTGACGGAGAACTATTCCAGCCGTACTGGCACGCGCATGTATGCCCCGCCGGAAGCGATGCTCAATATGCCCTTTACCGTTCAGGGCGATGTGTATGCGCTGGGGGTGATGCTGTATCAAATGGTCGTGGGTGATCTGAACAGACCTCTTGCGGAAGGATGGGACTGCGACATTGCCGATCCGTTGCTGCGGCAAGACATTGCTGCATGTGTGCAGGGCGATCCGGCGCGTCGCCTCGGCAGCGCAAGAGAACTGGCTGACCGTCTGCTGCAACTGCCGCAACGGCGCAAGGCGATGCGCTGGCAGCGCATCTTTCGTGGGAGCGCAGCGGCCGTGGTGGCGCTGTTCATTTTGCTGGTGGCATCGGGTTTGTGGATCATGCGTGAGCAGAAGCTTCGCAGCCACGCTGAGCGCGAACACAGGCGTGCGCTGGATGCTGAAGCCGTTGCCCTGCAGGAACGCGACAATGCCTTGCGCGCTCACGAAACCGCCCATGCGGTCAGCAATTTTCTCCAGGACATGCTTGCGTCGGTCGATCCGGCCAAAGCGCAGGGACGCGAAATCACCGTCAGGGAACTGCTCGACAGCGCCGCGAACACCCTCGGCGATGCGCTGCGCGATCGACCCGATGTGGAAGGCGAAATTCGCCACACCATCGGCCAGACTTATTACACCCTCGGACGATATCCGCAAGCCAAAGAGCAGCTGGCAATTGCGCTGGAGCGGCGGCTGCAGACGCATGGCGAAGCGCATGCGGAAACGATCGTTGCGATGGATTCGCTTGGCGTATTGCATCTCATGCTCGGTGAGCTTGATGAAGCTGAGGCGCTGTTCACCAAAGGGCTTGAACTTGCCCGGAAGACACTTGGGCCGGAAGACCCGCGCACGCTGGCTGCGATGGATCACATGGCCCTGCTGCTGCAGGATCGCGGACGCTATCTCGAAGCCGAGCAACTGCATCGCGAATCGCTTGAAATCCGCAGAAACGTCCTCGGGCCGGATCATCTCGATACGCTGTCGCAGATCGTCTCGCTGGCTGATGTCATGGAAGACACCGGCAAGGCTGAAGAAGCGGTGCGTATGAGCGCAGAAGGCATTGTGCTGGCCAAGCAGTCGCTCGGGCCGACGCATCCGATCACGTTCAGTTTGATGAGCATCAATGCCTCAGGGCTGTATCAGCTTGGCCGATATGAAGAATCAGAGCGGATTTCGCGTGAGGTGATCGGTGGGCGTATCCGGGTCCTGGGCGAAGCCCATCCGCAAACGCTGGTGTCACGCAACGCATTAGCCTTGACGCTGGAACAGATGGGCCGGCACGATGAGGCGGCTGCGGAGTTGCGCCAGATTGTCGAACTTGCAGAGCAGACGCTGCCTCCGGGTCACGATTCGATCCTTACGTACATGGGCAACCTGGCGCGAAGCGAACATTTGCGCGGCAACCTGGATGAAGCAGAGCGTCTGATGCGGCACGTGCTGGAAGTTCATCGGCACATGCACGGCGAAGACGCGCAGAGCACGCTGTTTGACATCAACAATCTGGCGCGGCTTCTGCTCGATCGCCACAAGCCTCAGGATGCGCTGCCGCTTTTTGAGCAGGTCGTCGCGGGTATGGATCGATCCTTGCCCGACGGGCATTGGATCCGCGCCGCTGCGCGGGTCAATCTTGGCGAATGCCTGCGGCTGCTTGAGCGGTATGACGAAGCGCTATCGATGCTGAATGCCGGCTACGCGGGGCTGCAGACGTCGCTTGGAGCGCAGCATAACCGCACCCGGAACGCTGCAGCATTGCTGGCCGATCTGTATCAGGCAATGGGGCGGGATGCTGATGCGCAGCAGTGGCGCGCAAAAGCCCAGCCCATGGATAAGGATGCGAGCTAAATTCTGCCTACCCATGTGGAAGCGGCGGTTCTGCGGCGCGTGCAATGGTCAGGGACGAGCAGGGCACAGCCAGGCCTTTGGCGATCCCTAACCGCTTCCGAATATGGGAATGGCCGTTGCGTCGCCCCGCGGCGCGGTACACTTTGTGGCAGCGTCAGATTCAGGTTGACGGTCCTGGGGAACTTCCGGGCCAGCAACCGGTACATGATACACAGGGGGCTTTTTGCGTTGACGGTGTAACCAGACAGCAGGGATGGATACTTTTGTGGTTGGGAGCCGACCGCGCACACTCTCACCGTCGCCTGTGCCCGGGAAAGGAAAAACGACATGCAGCAATCAAACGTCATCAATGCCATCGGCCGCACGCATCTGCGCTTTCACTGGCTTGCAGTAGTGCTGGTGTTGCTGCTGGGAATCAACGCCCCGGCCCACGCCCAGGGCACCATGGGCGCGGTGCCTGATCCCATCTCCACGCGCGAATTGGCTGGCTACATGAACCGGCTGCGCCTCAGCGATCATCAGCGCGTTGCGGTTGATCACCTGCATGCCATATACCGCGAAGAGTTTCGACTTTTGCGCGAAACCGACATTGAGAAGTTCATCAATGAAAGCGCCGATCTGATGCGCGGGGGCATGGGCGCGATCATGAACGTGAATCGCGAAGAAGTGAAAAAGAGCCTAAACCAGCTGGACAATCTCCTTAGCCGGATTCGCGCTCTCGATGATGGCTTCTTCGATCAGCTTCAGTCCATACTCACCGATGAACAAATGCAGATCATGCCTCGCGTCCGCCAGACCCGCGAACGCGTTCGCTATCAAAGCGGCATGGGGCGAATGGTGAGCTTTCTCAATCCCGCAAGCCAGGTTGAACTGACCGAGTTCGTTGATGAGTTGGACCTCTCGCCTCAGGAGTTCGAGCAGGTTGATCTGCTCATGGCTCAGTATGAAGCCTCGCTCACCGCTGCAGCCCGGCGGCTGCACAACAGCGGCAGCACGTTCATTCTTGATTTTCTCGATGCGATGCAGGCGCTCGGCGTTTCCGAAGAGGCGATGCGCGACAGGCAGCGCCGAGCAGCGATGTTCGATGGCATCCGCCAGGCATGGCAAGACATCTCGAGCAAGCTGCATGACCAGAGCAAGGTGATGAGTTCGCTAAACCGGCGGACGCTTCGGTCGCTTGAGCAGGTGCTGTCGCCTGTAGATGCTGCCCGGCTGCGCGATCGCTTTTTCCGCAGCGCGTACCCTGACGCAGCATATACCGGCCCGGTGCTGAACGCGTACGAGCTTGCGATGAAACTGGATCAGCTTACCGATGAGCAGCGTCAGGCAGTGGCATCCATGGCGACCGAACTGCGCACCACGCTCAATCGCATCGCCGATCAACTGGCGGATCTGATTGACGAAAACCCGCGTGGCCGCATGATGCTTGCCGGCGACGACGCCCGCCAGCAATACGAAGACAAGATGCGTCGTCTTCGCGATCAGCGCACCGCAGTTGTTGAGAATGCTGCGCGAGTGCTCAAGGATCTGCTGGGGCCGGAACTGAACGAGCAGCTTGAAAAGCGAGTCACACTTGCAGAAGAATCCGATCAGCAACTTGAAGTCGTCAGCGTACAGGTAATGGGCGGCGGCGGTGCGGCTGTTGTGGCTACGCGGACTTCCGTCTGGCAAACTGGAGACGATATCGATATCGATCCATTTCTGCCCCAGCCGATCAGTTCAACCGACATTGATGAATACGCTTCGCGCCTGGGCGTCAGCGATGATGTGCGCACAATCATGGCTGGACTGCACAGCGAATATCAGGAGAAGTTTCGGCTGCTGGAAACCGAAGGCGCGATCAAGGCGGTTCGCGAAGCAGAACGCCGCCATCATGCGATGAACTCACAGACCGGCGAGATTCTGCCGCCTGCGCCGGAACAGGTCGATTCACTGTACGCGCTTCGCCGCCAGGCTCTGACTGCTGTTGAGCAACTAGATGCGCAGTTTTTTACTGACCTTGCTTTGATTCTTTCTGGTGAGGATGCTGAAAGCAAAGTCAACCGGCTTCGCCTGGCGCGGCAACGGGCAATGTATAGCCGCAATACAGACAGCAACATCAACATTGGCTTCGGCGGGCCGCGTCAGGCCCAGCGCGGCGGGCGCATATTCGCAGGCGGGTTCGGCGAATCGAACGAGGCTGCTGTCGATGTCGCCTTGCTGGTTGAAAACCTTGATCTGACGCCCACTGAACCGGAAGCGTTTCATGCTGCATTGCACGATTACGAGCAGGCGGCCACAACCGCGTACCGTGAACTTTTTGAAGCGAACATGCGCATGCGTCAGTCAATGGAAAAACTGATGGCGCGGGCACGCATTGAAACGCGAGGTGATCGGGAGCGCACCGGGCAATTCCAGTTCAACAACATGCGCAGCGTTATGCAGAATGAAGGCCAGGCGGCACGCGAAATGCGCCGGAAAGTTGCCAGCCTCAATCGCGACACGCTGACCAGACTGACGGCGCTTCTGCCGCCGGAAAACGCCGATGCGCTTCGGCAGGCGTATAACCGCAAGGCGTATCCCGAGGTGTACCGCGACCCCCGTTCAGCGCAGCCGCACCTCTCCGCAGCGTTGATGCTTTCCGATCTGGCCGATCAGCAACTGAGCCAGATTCAGGAGTTGGCTCTCGAATTCCGCTCAAAGTATGACGAGCTGACCGATCAACTGGTGCAACTTCTGGCGACAAACCATGAGCCGCCCAACTTTGCCGACGCCTCGTTCCGCGATTGGATTCGTGAGCGAGAACGCCTCGAATTCGATCGCAATGAGCTTTCCGATCGCACGATCGCCCGATTAAGCACAATTCTTACGGAGGATCAGGTGCAACGGCTGGGCGGACTGAGCCTGGAGCGAACTTCGCAGCAATAAAAATAACGGTGAACGCCGTTCAAAGAGTGGCGTGCAGCGCCGGGGCGAGTACGGCAGAGTTATTGATGCACAGCTTCTGCGAACGACTTTTTCGCAGCACAGCCCTGCGTCATGCAAGGCAGCGGTGCAGATTCCCTATTAGAATCTGTAACAACGCATTGCCTTGACTGGCAGGCGGAAGCCTCGTGCGCCATGATGCGCTGCAGCAATCATCAATAGTGCAGGAGTCGATTCATGATCAGCGTCCACTCATGCGAACCCCTCTCGCGCCGTGTTCTGCATGTGCTTGTGCTTATTGCTGTCTCACTTGCTGTCTTGGCAATGGCTGCTCCAGCCGCAGCGCAAGGCACGATGGGGCTGCTGCCCGATCCTATCACCACGCGTGAGCTGGAAGATTTTGCCATGCGATTGCGCCTGAGTTCTCAACAGCGCAAGGCTGTCGAAGACCTGCACGATCAATACAAGCGCGAATTCCGCGAGCTGCGCGAAACTGAGATTGCCGACTTCATGAAGAGCATGATGAGCATGCAGGGCGGGATGCCGGCGCGGCAGGCGGTTGAAGAAATGATCGATCGCATGACGAAAATACGCAAGCAGATCGAGTTGGTTGACAGCCGCTTGTTCGATCGGATGCAGCCGATACTTACCGACGAGCAACTGGTCATGTTGCCGCGCGTGCGGCTGGTTCGTGAGCGGACGCGTCTGGCAAGTCAGCAGATGATGTGGATGGGTGGGGGAGCGCCGCCCGATCTGAGCGCGATGGTATTTGAGCTTGACCTCACCCCCGAGCAGATGCAGGCGATCGATCCGACACTGGCGGGATATGAAAGTCGTCTCACCGCCACGATGGCCAAGATGCAGGACGCCTCCAGCAAAATGTTCCTGGCGATGATAGACGCCATGGAAAGCGCCGGCATTACCCAGGAGACAGTGGAAGATCCCGATCCCGAGGTTGCCGCCAAGGTGGAAGAAGCGATGCAGCAGATTTTCGAAAGCGTCACCACTGAAATAATGATGTTGAGCAGCGACCTTGCCCAGGAGAATCGCCGCACCTGCCGCAGCTTGATGTCGATGCTCCCGCAGGAACAGGGGCGCTCACTTCGCGATGCGCTGTACCGCCGCGCATATGTGGAAGCGAGATTTGCGCTCCCGAATGACACGATGTTTCCTGCTGCGCTGAAACTTGACGATCTCACCGACGAGCAGCGCGACATGCTGCGGGCAGCGCAGCAGCAGTTCTACAGCAGCATGGATCAACTACTCGAGCGGATAGTTGATTATCTGGATGAGTTCAACCGGAGCGGATCGCCTTTTGATTTCGCCCGCGAACATTGGGAGGAGAAGAATAAAAAGCTAGAGGAATCCAGAGCGAGGGCAACCGAGATTCGCGCCGCAGCGGTGCAGGATGTGACCAACATTCTGGGCGCTGAACTTACAAAGAAAATCCAACCCCACATCGCTGCGATGCAATCAGGGGCCCCCGACGTAATGGCTGAAGTTCTTGCCGATGCGATGGAAGCGGACCACGCTGCTGCGGGCGAAGGGGCGGCAACGGACGAACCTGGTGACGGCGGCGCGATTGCGATTGAAGAAAGCCAAGCGATGGTGTGGAGCGGTAACCAATGGCTTCCGCCTCAGATCAGCCATCAAGATCTCAACGAGTATGCTGCCATCCTCAAGTTAAGCGAGGAGCATTACGCGGTGCTGCAGCATCTTTATAAAAGTTATGTTGAGGCATTCGGACGCATCAGGTCCACTGAAATTGCAGCGGCGTCCAATGCCGCTCAATCAATGTGGCAATGGGATGAAGCGACTGGTCAGCTTCGCGTGCCGGCCGGAGAAACTGCCGAGCAACTTTACCGGCTTCGGCAACAGGCCATGCAGGCGATATGCGATGCCGACGAGGCGTTCTTCAATGACGTGGAGATCACGTTGGTCTCGGAAGCGCAGGCACAGCAGATGATGCGTGTGCGGATGATGCGCGAGCGTGCGCGTTGTCGTCAAGGCAGCAACATGAGGCAATGGTTCAGTCCTCGATCAGCCGAGGCTACAGTCGATCTGATGCAGATGATTCGTCGGCTGCGATTGTCGGAAGACACCTTGCAGAAGATCGACAGCCAATTGTATCGGTATGAAGTTGCTGTCACACCGCTGTTGCGCAAGTACTACGAATCTGCGCTGCGGGTTCAGCAGGCACAGGACCACTGGAACATTGAAATCAATCGCAACGCGGAGGAGGGCGTCGCGACCAGCGCTGCTCGATACCGCGAACTGTTCGAGGAACCTTCCAAGCGGGCAAGCGAGATCAGTCGCGAACTGGCGCGCATCAATCGCGAAACCCTTGAGCAGATACTTGAAGCGATCAACTCCGATGCAGCGTTTGAACTTCGCGCCGCCTACAACCGCGAAGCGTTCCCCACTGTGTACAACGATCCCGTGTGCATTGATCGTCATCTGAACGAAGCACGCAAGCTCTCAGACCTCACCGACGATCAGCAGCGCATGCTGGATGAACTTGCTGTGGAGTATCACCCCGCCTACCGCGACTTTTGCGAGCAGATGATCAAAATTCATGCAGAGACGGAGGAATACGCCTACTGGTACATGTCGATGGAAGACGATCCTGATCAGCAACGCCGCTGGATGGAGCGCATGGAAGCCATCGCCAAGCTGAATTTCGATCGCAGCGAACTCAATGCCCGCGCTGTCAGCCGCTTGAAGTCGATTCTCACCGAAGAGCAGATCAAGCGCATCGGCGGCCTGCCGGAGTTGCCGGAAAACACGTTCAATATGTGGTGAGCAATGCGTTCGCGTTGCGGCGATGCCCGGCTGACGGCTGTTTCTGGCTCACCAGCGTGAAGCGATACAGCAGGTGACTGCGGTAGGTTACGTGCGGCAGATCGGCCCTGCGGGCCAGATCCAGCGCCTCGCGGCGGGTAAAGCCGCCATCAACGCTCACCAGCGCATCGTGCTGAACGATGTGAGGAGCGCCGATCGTGAGCAGTCGCACGCCGAGTTTTGCGATTCGGCTGCGCACCAGATCGTTCCAGATCATGCCCTGCGCACTCAGGCGGTTCATGATTTGCAGCACGGTCAGCACTTCGATGTCCTGCAGGTGATGCAAAAACATCCCCGCATGCGCATAGTCGAATTGATGCGGCTCGAATCGATCCATCAGACGAAGCGCATCATGCTGCACCAGCTCAATGTCGCTGCGCTCGCCGATGTATTGCCGCGCCAACTGCAGGGTGGCGGCGTGCAGGTCAACAGCGGTGATTTTGACCCGGTGACCGCGTGCACGAGCCCATGTGGCGATGGCGAGAGGAATATCCGCAGAGCCGGTTCCGATGTCGAGAATGGTGATGGTGCGATCTTTGGGCCAGTTGCGTGACCAGCGTTGAAGCTGCCGCAACGCTGCTGCCGTACCGCCGAGCCTGCGATTCACCATGCGGATGAACTTCAGCGACACAGCAAGATCGTTGTGGTCGACCTGCGGGTCGTCCATCAGTTCCGGCGTGATCCGGCGTTGCGTGAGATAGGCCATCGGATTCATCGTATTCCAGCAGCATGCCGATCGCTGCCCCAGACCGCGCCGCTCCGCTACACTATTTGCATGTCTACGATCGCACGAGAAGTTCCTGCTCACGCACAGAGCAGCGCAGATGCCGCCTCAGCAGCGCCGGTGACCGCAATGCCAATCACCAAGCCCGTCACATTGCGAACCATCGCCAAGTGGGTCGCAAGCAGCGAGAAATTCGCCTGCCTGACCTGCTATGACGCCACGACCGCGCGCTGGCTGCAGCAAGCCGGCGTGCCTGTGCTGCTGGTAGGCGACACCGCAGCGGAGATGATTCTGGGGTTGCCCGGCACGATTCATGCGCCACTGGATTTTCTGATCACGCTCACTGCAGCAGTCAAGCGAGGCGCGCCCAATTGCTTCGTCATCGGTGATATGCCTTTTATGAGCTATCAGACTGACGATGCGGAAGGCATTCGCAACGCAGGCCGTTTCATGACCGAAGGCTTTGCCGACGCGGTAAAGCTTGAAGTCGATGCGAGCTTTGCGCCGCTGGTGCGCAAGATGAGCCGCGCCGGCGTGCCGGTCGTGGCGCATATCGGTTCGCGTCCGCAGCAATCGAAAATGCGCGGCGGATACAGTTCAGTCGGCCGATCCGCTGATGAGGCTCGCAGCATGGTTGATGACGCATTGGCAATGCAGGATGCCGGCGCATCGATGCTGCTGATCGAAGCATGCCCCAACGAAGTTTCACAGCGCATCGTGGAAAAGACGTCAGCTTCCATTCCGCTGATCGGCTGCGGCGGCGGCGCAGCATGCCACGGACAGATCGTGGTGCTGCAGGATCTGCTCGGCCTGACCAACTGGCAGCCGGCGTTCGCCCAGCCGGTGATTCATCTTGGCCAGCACCTCACGCAGGCGGCCCAGCAGTGGATCACTAACGTGAAAACTTCCAACCTCGGCGAGCATCCTTATACGATGTCCGAAGAAGAACGGCAGCGCTTTGATGCGCCGTGATTCGTGCAGCCAAGGGGCAGTGCAGAAGCGCTTCATGCTGAACTGAAGGGAAAAGACCTGCGCTGTGCAGCGATTATCATCGCGCAGCGCCGCTGTTCGTTCACTGCCGCGGCCTTGCGGTGATTTCCAGTGTGCCGTCTTATCGGCTCGAAGCGCTGCCACTTGAATCGCAGCGTCACACCTGCAGCACGCCGGTTTTGAATTCACCCGCGGGCGGAATCGGGCAGGTTGAGGCAATCTCCAGTGAGCGGATCAGTTCCTCGCGTGTTTTGTCCGGCTCGATGATGCGATCCACCCACAACCGTGCTGCGCCGTAGCGGATGTCCTGCTGTTCGGTGTAGCTCTTGGTGATGGCTGCGAGCAGTTCCTTGCGCATGTTTTCATCGACCTTTTCACCTCGCCGCTCACGTGCAGCGAGGTCGATCTGCAGCAGCACGCTTGCAGCCTGGCCCGCGCCCATCACGCTGCATTTTGCGCCCGGCCACGCCAGCGACAGCAGCGGATCAAACGCTCTTCCGCACATGGCGTAGTTGCCTGCACCGTAACTGCCGCCCACGATCAGCGCGATCTTCGGCACGATGCAGTTGCTCATGGCGTTCACCATCTTCGCGCCGGAGCGAATGATGCCCGCCTGTTCGCTGTCGCGCCCCACCATGAAGCCGGTGGTGTCGTGCACGAAGATGATTGGAATGCGTTTCTGGTTGCAATCCATGATGAAGCGCGCCGCTTTATCCGCAGAATCGTCATAGATGACCGCAGGCATGTTCACTGCAGTTGACGGGCCTGCCTTGCCTCCGGGCATTTTCTTCTGCGTGAGCTTGCGCTGGTTTGCCACAATTCCGCACGGCCACCCGCCGATGCGGGCATACGCGCACACAAGGCTCTTGCCGTAGTCAGCTTTGTATTCATTAAAGCTCTCATCATCGACAATGCATTCGAGCAGCTCGACCATGTCGTACTGCTGAGTCATTTCGCTCTTGAAGATGCGATAGACTTCGTCTGCCTTGCGCTTGGGCTTGACCGGTTCAAACGGCGGATCGCCCACCGGCAACACGCTCATGTTGGCGTGCATAATCGAGCGCAGTCGCTTGATGCAGGATGGATCGTCCTTTTCCTTGAAGTCGATGGTGCCGGAGATCTCCGCATGCATGCTGGCTCCGCCAAGCTCCTCGTTGCCGACATCCTGGCCGATGGCTGCCTTCACCAGTGCGGGACCAGCCAGGTACAGCCCGCTGCCTTCGGTCATCAGCAGCGTATCGCAGAGCACGGGCAGGTAGCCGCCGCCGGCCACGCAGTTGCCCATGATGGCAGCGATCTGCGTGATGCCCTTGGCTGAGAGAACCGCGTTGTTGCGGAAGATGCGGCCGAAGTCGTCGGTATCGGGAAAGACATCTTCCTGCAGGGGCAGGTACACGCCTGCAGAGTCCACCAGATAAATCAGCGGCAGGCGGGCGCGTTCCGCGATTGTCTGGGCGCGAATGATCTTTTTGCACGTCATCGGGAAAAACGCGCCGGCCTTCACGGTGGCGTCGTTGGCGATGATCATGCACGTCTTGCCGCCCACGGTACCGATGGTGGTGACCACGCCCGCCGAGGGAGCGCCGCCGTGCTCGTTGTACATGTTCCACGCAGCGAACAGACCGCATTCGAACAGCGGCGTATTGGAATCAACGAGCAAGTCGATGCGCTCGCGTGCGGTCAGGCGGCCGTGTCGATGCTGGCGTTCCGCACCTTTCGGTCCGCCGCCGGCGCGGATGATTCGAGCCTGCTCGATGTATTCAGCGGTGGCGGCCTGGAGAGCGGTGGGGGTGGAAGGTGTCGAAGATGCTTTGGAAGAAGCCGTTGCGGTCATGCGGGAAGGATATCAGACACACGCCGGTTCGGCGGCGCGGTTGCCCAGCTTTGATGCCTATGGCGTTGTGCCTGCTGCGCTGCCGGCTCAGGCCGCGGTCTGCAATTTCGCGGTGCGATGTCCGAAAAATCTTGCTGCCGGCACATTGCGTGGCATGATGTGTAAAGCTGGGTAACCGACGGTTCCCGCAATATGGGCAATGCTTGGGAGGTGCGGCATGCAGGACGAACTGACGATCGACCGACTGCTTCTAAAGATGCAGGAGGTGGAAGCCAGCGATTTGCATATCAAGGTCGGTTCGCCACCGGTGCTGCGCATCGCGTCGCAACTGCACGAGATCAACGTGCCGCCGCTGACGAATGAAGCGGCTCGAGCCATGCTCATGCAGATCGTGCCCAAGCATCTGCAGGATCAACTGCAACAGCGAGGCGGGGTGGATTTTTCTCATACGCCTGCGCCGGGGCAGCGGTATCGCTGCAGCGTCTTTCATGCTGGCGGGGGACTGCATGCTGCAATCAGACGCGTGAATCCCAAGATCCCCAGCTTTGAAGAATTGCATCTGCCGCCCGTATACGAGCACGTAGCGGAGCACACGCACGAAGGACTGGTGGCGATCTGCGGCGTGACGGGCAGCGGCAAGAGTTCAACGCTCGCTGCCATCATCGAGCACATGAACCAGAAGCACGCCTATAACATCATCACCATTGAAGATCCGGTGGAATATCTGTTTACGCCGAAAAAGTCATACATCAGCCAGCGCGAGATCGGACTGGATGTGATCGATTTTCCCGCAGCGCTGCGGGCCGCGGTTCGACAGGATCCCGATGTGATCATGATCGGCGAGATGCGTGATCGTGAGACGATGATGGCGGGGCTGATGGCTGCAGAAACCGGGCACGTGGTGTTTGTGACGCTGCACACTGCGGATGCCATGCAGAGCTTTGCCCGCATTCTGGAGTTCTTTCCCTCCAATGAGCATCAGTTCATTCGATCAAGCATGGCCAACGGATTGCGGGCGGTCATGGCGCAGCGGCTGCTGCCGAGCGTCAAGCCGGGCGTGCGCGTGGTGCCTGCAACGGAGGTGCTGCTGAATACACCCATCGTGGCTGACCGGATTCGCGAAGGCCGGGATGAAGATATGCCCGCCATCATGGCCGGCTCAACGCATGAGGGCATGCACAGCTTCACCGACAGTTTGGTGCGGCTGGTGGAGGAGAACTTTGTCGATCTGCGCACCGCTGAACGGTACGCGCCCAATCCCGAATCGCTGCGCAGCAAGGTGCGCGGCATCAAGGTGAAAGCCGATGTGCTCGTCAGCCGGTCGAAGGGATAAACAGAAATGTCAGCAAGGCGAATTCCAAGGTTTCCATTGAAGCGCGTTGACGTCTGATTGCTTTACGCTGACATATTGAGCTGTTGATTTGATTACTCAGATTGATTTTTGGCGATGAGGCGGTCCAGCGCTTCCAGGCGTCTTTGATGCTGCGGCCGGTCCGGTTCGAGCTTGGTGAGCGCAACGATGTGCTGCCGGGCGAGGTCCAGGCGCTGAGCTTCGATGGCAATTGCCGCTGCAAGCTCTCGATTGGGCGCGTAGTACGGGTTGATGTGCAGTGCGCGGGTGACCTTGGCGAGCGCTGCATCGATTTCGCCGATCTGACGATACAGCTTCGCCAACGCGATGGCGTGAACGGGCGATTTCTCTTCAAGTTCGTCGAGCTTTTCCAGATGCGGGATGGCCTTTTCGGGCGTGTCGCTGGCCAGCCAGAGCTGGGCGAGCTTGCGGTGCGGCAGTGGATCGACCGGGCGCAGAGTTGCGTACCGATGCAGCCGCTGCATCAATGCTGCATCGTGCACGCTGGCCTCATCACCTGCGAGGTTGATGTGTCGGCGAAGCTGAATCTCCGCCAGATCAGGGTGATCGGGATACTGCTCAATCCATTTGGCAAGCTGCGCATCGCTGATTTCCACCGGCGGGCGGACCAGCGGCGGCCAGCGGTCAGCCGTCACTGGACGCTCCGTATGAGATTTCGGCCTTCCGATTTGCCCGCTGAGCGCTTTCACCAAGACGTCCAGCCGCGCCTGCTTTGATGCTTTCAGCATGGCAGCAAGCTCTGGATCTGCTGCGCGAATTTCATCGGTCAGCTCGGTGATCGTCGGCCGGGCCGCCAATCCCCACGATGCAACCTGCTGCTTGGCCCACTCGAGAAACTCAGCGTAAAACTGTTCGCGCGATACGCCAAGCGCGTTGGGAATGGCCTGCTGCTCGCGCTCGCCGTCGTGATAACGAGCCAGCAGCCGCACCAGCGCCGACTCGCCAAAGCGCTGGTCCATGAATTCCACCATCCAGTTGCCGATCGCGTACGCCTTGGCGCGATCGCCGGGATTTTCAGGCCGCACGAATGCCCATTTGATGGTATCCAGACTGAAGAGCGAATTGGTTTCAAGCGCCTGCGCCAGCATGAGGCAGGTTTCATACCTGCGAGGTTTGAGTTCCATGCTGACCGCTGCGCCTTCGGTGAGCCAGTGCGGAATGCGATTGCGTGTCTGCGCGAGTGTCACCGTATGCGTGTATTCGTGCTGAACAACGCGGGGCCAGTCGAACAAACCCGTGTGCTTGCCGGGCTTTGCCTGGCGCGGCGCCTCCATTGCGATCACTGGTCCGGTGCAGGCAGCAATGGTGTGAACAAACGGCATACCCGTGATGCGCACGGCAAAACGCTGGTGATCGGGCATCAGTTCGATAATGGTTTTCCGCGGCGGCTCAAACGCAAACCGTGTGGTGACGACAGCGTGAATACGCTCCAGCTCATCGAGCATCATCTCCGCAAGCACTTCATCGATGCCGGGCTTATAGCGAACGATAAAATGGTCGGATTCAATCTGCGCGTAGCTGGCGAGTTCTTCCAGCAGAAACAGACTGTTGGCAGCTCGCTTGTGAAACGGATCAAGACGAGCAACCCGCTGCAGCACAGCCAGTGCGCGATCGTCGCGCCCGGACTGCAATTCCATTAATCCCAGTTCGATCTGCGGCGCAGGCCAGGCGGGTTGGCGAACGATGGCCTCCTCCAGCGCAGCGGCTGCCGCTTCGTATTGCCGATTCAGCGAAAGATGCCGGCCGACGATGTAATAAGCGTTCGGACTGCCCGGCGAAAGCTCGTCGTACTGATCAAGCGCCCGCTGCATGGCCTGTTCGTCGTAGTACAGCGCATGCGCCGCAGCGTTGTATGCCAGCGCATCACGAAAATGAGGCAGACGCTTCAGCAGGGGAGTAAGTATCTCCATCGCGCCGTCGGGATCGTCCTGCACGAGCCTGGCTTCAATCTCAAGCAAGTCGGCCAGCGGATGCTGCGAGTTGAGCCGCCGCAGCGCGCCTGCGGCAATGAGTGCGGAATTGAAATCAAAGCGATGAAGCGCGACGCGCCCCAGCATGTACCACGCCTGCGCGCAGCGCGGATTGAGCGCGAGCGTTTCGTGCAGGGCGTCGATTCCTTCACGCGCATTATCCTTATCCAGCAGCAATTCAGCTTCAGCGAGCTTGGCTGGCCAGTACAGCCGATCAAGTTCCTGATGCGCGCGGGCCAGCAGGTCCATCATGGTCTGATAGTCGCGCGCGGGCTGACCTTGAATGCGCGCCCGGATCATCATCACCCGCACGCCTTCGGTCAGCTCACCTGCATCGGTGATGCGTGTGCGCAGCATGCGCTGCACCGGCTCAGCCGTCGCCTCATCAGCGTGCTGGGTGCGGCCAAGTCCCTCCAGCGCTGCGGCGCGAATGCGGGCCGCCCAGTTGGAATGTGCGTGTTCCAGCAGCGCCAGCGCTTCGTCGAGTTCGCCCGCAGCCAGCTTTGCTTCAGCGCGCAGCTCTGCAGGCACGCTGGGATCGCTCAGCGAAGGGTGATTGAAATCCCAGGCATTCAGCGCGACTCTGGCCTGCAGCGTTGGCGAAGTCAGATCGCGGTCATCCCACACGCCATGAAATACCCGCAGTTCCCGCCGCTCATCTTCAGTCAGCCAGGCAGCGTCAATAGCTTGGGCGGCTACGGGGTTCAGGTCAAACCGTTCAGGCACAAGCTGTTGAGCCGTGGCAAGCTGCGGCTGGAACGCGGCTGCGAGACACGCTGCAAAGGCGAGTGTGAGACAACGCTTCCATTGCCGGCTGAACATAAGGCGATCCCTCGCAAAGGCGTTCTCGGAGTGTAGCTCGTTGACTGCTGCCGGTCGCTGTGGGTGTTTTGCGGCTCCGATACAGCCGAACAACGCCGCGGCCGCTACGATTGCCCGTCATGCTTCAACCAGGTCTGCCGCGTTCACCAGGTTCATCCTCCCCGCAGCCCGTTTCCAAGCCGGTGTTCGGCCCGGACAACCTGCCTTACGACGCTTTGGGCGGCGACGCCGGCGTGCGCGCTCTGACAGACTGTTTCTACGATCACATGGATCAGGATGAGGCATTTGCGACGATTCGCAACCTGCATCCGTCCGATCTGACCGAGTCCAGGCAGAAACTCTACGAATTTCTCTCCGGCTGGCTGGGCGGACCGCAGCTTTACATCAACAAATACGGCCACCCGCAGCTGCGCCGCAGGCATATGCCGTTTCCCATCGGCGAAATCGAACGCGACCAATGGCTTGCGTGCATGGCCAAGGCGATGGACGATCAGCGCATTACCGGCGAGCTGCGCGCATTTCTCGAACAGCGCTTCAGTCACGTTGCCGACTTCATGCGCAATCAGTAACGCAAACAACAGCGAGCCAGCATCAGTTGCGACAGCGTCATTTGGCGTTCTGCGACAGTGATTCAACAACTTCAACCGGCGTTGGCTGCTGAAGCAATTCGATGCCGATGCGTTTCACATAGGTCGGCGTGGCAGCAATTGTGGTCAGACGCACGTTGTTGATCTCGAACGACTCGCCTTCTTCCGGTACGCGGCCGAAGTGCCAGAGCATCAGGCCTGCGACCGTGTCAAAGTCGCCTTCATCGGGCAGGTTCAGGTTCATGCGGTCATTGAGTTCGTCAACGCGCAGGCGTCCGTCCACTTCCGCGTGCGTGTCGTCGATCAGGACCAGCTCGCGTTCGCCGTTGCCCTGCGGTTCATGCTCATCGCGAATCTCACCGACAATCTCTTCCAGGACGTCCTCAATCGTCACCAGCCCGGCGGTGGAGCCGTATTCATCCACCACAATCGCCATGTGCACCTCGCTGTGCTGGAAATCGCGCAGGAGGTCCTTCACGGGTTTGGTCTCGGGCACGACGATCGGCTGCCGCAGTATCGGCTCGAGCTTAAACTGCGGTGCGTCCTGGCCGAGATAGCGCACAAGGTCTTTCACGTAGAGAATGCCGAGGATGTTGTCGACGCCGTTGCGATAAATCGGAATGCGTGAGTGGCCAGCATGGATGATGAACTCGCGGATCGTGCCGAGGTCATCGGTGTATTCGATGCCTTCGATATCCAGCCGCGGCGTCATGATGTCGGAGACTTCGGTGTTGGTGAACTCCACCACGTTTTCCAGAATCTCTGCCGCCTGCAGGTCCAGCGAGCCTTCGCGCTGCACGTCCTCAATGCTTTCCAGCAGTTCGGCTTCGCCTTCATCCTGATCGCGCGGGCCGGCGATCTTCTCGAACAATCGATCGACAAGCATGCCGAGTTTCCCCAGCGGTCGGCATACGACGGTGATGATGCGCAGGACCGCCAGGCTGGAACCCAGCAGCCGCGTGCCCATATGCCGCGCGATTGCTGAACTGAACACCGTCGTGGCAAGCCAGATGAGCACAGCCGCGATAAGGCCGGAAATAACCAGATCAAGCCAGCTCACTGCAGGCTGAGCGCGAAATTCGATGACCGCAGCAAGGATCAGGATGTACACCGCCACGCGCGCCAGCGTGCGCAGCAGCGCCGTGGCCAGGGCGGCTTCGTCAAGCTGATCGTACAGCCAGTCGGCGGCTGCCGGTCGGCGCTTCTTGACGAGATATCGCTGCATCGCTGAGCGGCTGAACCCCAGCAATGCCAGATTCATCGATGACAGATAGGTCGCAACGAGAATCGCGAGAATGATCGATATCACCAGAACGTTCACGTCTGCGGTTCCTCGCCAATATCAAAAACTGCTCCTACGCCGATGGATCGAAGGATGCGGTCTTCTTCAGCATGCATGGCTGCGTATCCGGTTTCGGTGTGATCGTCGTACCCCACGCAATGCAGCACGCCGTGAAGCGCGTACAGCAGCAATTCGCGTTCGACGGCATGGCCGAGTTCACGTGCCCGGCGGCTGGCTTCATCGATGCAGACGGCAATGTCCGCCTCGATCGGAGCCGAGGGGTCGTCGGTTTCAGTCAGGTCGAACGTCAGCACGTCAGTTGTGGTGGATTCGCCCGAATGCTGGCGGTGCAGTTCAATCATGCGATGGTCGTTCACCACCAGGACGCCGATGCGCGCAAACGACCGGCCCGCGGACGCTTCGATTGTCGATAACGCCCGCGCAAGATGATCACGCACCCATCGGAAATCCACTGATTGGTTCACATCGGCCGCCGGTTTGACCTCGACAATCGTCTGGTCCGGGTCGTCCGCACACGAGGGAGGCTCGTCGGTGCTGGCCGCAGTTTCAGGAGCGGCTGGCAGAGTTGTCGTACACGTTGTGCAAGCGGTGTTATTCATACATCATCCCCCAACCCACCGGCATTGCCCCCGAAAGCCCGGCTGGCGCCCTGGACGACCAATCCAGGCGGTTACCTCTTTTGCCGCCAAAGTGCTTCTTTTGATCAGATCGTCGTTTGTGGGCATCCAATTAAAGTCAATTCAGTCTTGCCGATAGCATAGGACACCTCACGCCAAACGCCAAGAGTTTTCTGCTCAGCCCCATGCCGGCCGGGGCTATTCGGACCTGGCAGGCTGCCGCCAACGCGATGCAGGCGCTTGCGCTTCAGTTCGCATGTGCGGCGTAACAGCCGGTAACATGACGGCAACAGCGACTGTCTGGTTTTGCACAGATAATTCGTTGTTGACATCAGCGGCTTGTTTGTGGCGCAGGCGCTTTGTTTTTGATACATGCGGTTTTTTTGGCGCATACGCCTTGTTTTTTGACAAAGGCAGTCTGTCTTTGGCGCAGATGATCTGTTTCTGGCAAAAACGCCCCATTTTTGGCGCAGGCGGTTTGTTTTTGTCCAAAACGAATCGTTTTTAGCGCACTGAGCAGGCGGATCGAGCGACGTCTTGCGCTTATGCGCCCGTACCCACCGTGAGGCTGACCGGAACCGACACCGAGACCGGCTTCACGCGGGCTTCGAATTCGTCACGGTACTTGTTCACAATCGTGCGCACTGCCCAGTTGTTGCCATCGGCCAGGCCGCAGATCGTCGTGCCGGGCATGATGCCCATCGAGCCGGCGAGTTCCAGCAACAGGTCGAGATCCTTACTGGTGGCGTCACCCCGCTCAATGCGGCAGAGCAGTTTGTACATCCACTGCGACCCCTCGCGGCAGGGGGTGCACTGGCCGCACGATTCGTTCTTGAAAAACCGCGAGATATTGCGGGCCACCGCCACCATGTCGGTGTCTTCATCGAAGATCGTCGGGCACGCGGTTCCCAGGCCCATCACGTTGTACTTTCGGCCGATGTCGAAATCCATCTCGGCGTCAAACTGATCCGGGCCGAGGATGCCCATGCTCACGCCGCCGGCGATTGCGCCCTTGAACTTCTTCCCGCCCCGCATGCCGCCGCAGTACTCGTTGACGAGCTTCGAGAGCGGAATGCCCAGATCGCATTCGTACACGCCGGGCTTATTGACGTGTCCGGAGACGCCCATGAGCTTGGGGCCGTAGCTCGGCGCTGCGCCGATGCTCGACTCGCATCCCATGCTGGTCCACCATTCCACGCCGTTGAGCACGATCGGACCTACGGACGCGAGCGTTTCGACGTTGTTGATGATCGTCGGCCGGCCGAACAACCCCTTCACCGCAGGGAACGGCGGCTTGATGCGCGGCCAGGCGCGTTTGCCTTCCACCGCTTCCAGCAGGCCGGTTTCCTCGCCGCAGATGTAGGCGCCAGCCGAGCGATGCAGGTAGCAGTCGACCGCAAAGTTCACCTTGCCTTTGAGCAGTCCCTGCTTGCCGAAGATGCCGTTGTCGTAAGCCTCTTTGATGGCATTCTCAACCACCTTGGCCTGATGCCGGTACTCACCTCGGATGAAGAAATACGCGGTGTCGAGCTGGCACGCATAGCACGCAATCGCAATGCCTTCCAGCACCAGGTGCGGATCGTAATCGATCAGCAGCCGATCCTTGAATGTGCCGGGTTCAGCCTCATCGCAGTTCACGCACAGATATCGTCGTCCGCCATCCGGCGGGGGCAGGAACGTCCACTTCAGCCCGCAGGGGAACCCCGCGCCGCCTCGTCCACGGAGTTGTGAATCCTTGACGATGTTGACGATCTCTTCCGGCTTCATGCTCAGGGCTTTTTCAAGCGCCTGGTAGCCGCCGGTCTTGACGTACTCTTCGTAGGAAACAATGTGGCGATCCTTCGGGTCGCCCCATGGAAAGGTGGGAATTCGCTTGGTCAGGACGGGTTCGGTAACTGGCATGACAGAAGACAACTCCGCATATGGCGTGAGATGCCCATGATAGTCGCAACGAGGCAAGATGTCCCCATTGCTGCCTGCGATGTCGGCGGGCGCGTGCGGAATGTGACAGATTCAGACAGACCGTACAGTTGGTGCGCCCGAATGAGCAAACCGCAGCGGGGTTATGGAACTGCCCGCGCAGCAACAATGATGATTATCCGATTGGCATAGTTTGGAATCAGTGCAGCAGCATGCAGATTGAGCCGTTTCGCGCCCTTGCTGCGCGACGCGCCGGGGTTGACTTTTGGCATGCAGCGGGGCTATGGTTAGCCGTAGCTTGGTGATACTGCGCGCGAACCGTAGGTGGGCTCCGTGAGTATATCCATGGCCGAGGCCGTTCTGTTCATCATCGAATAGCAACAGCGGCACATGAGGAAGGCGATCATCATGATGGCGACTTCGGTCCTGCTCAAAAATATCCGAGAGCCTACACGCTTTGCACCGCGCGACTGTTGCGGTTGAGCGAGCGCGGCAGTCACACCGATCGCTCCTTTGTTCTCTCTCCACATTGTGTTAACCCGTTCTGAACAAGCTTGTGTTCACTGTGTCGGGTTCATCGGCACGGCGAAATGCACAGCTGGTTCCACACGCTGAAGTACGCGGCGAGGCTGCTCTGCGCCGCGCGAGGGTTTTCTGCCATGACGACCGAAGCACGTGAAATCCTGATGACCACTGAAGATAACGAGCGACTTCGCGCGATGCTGGAATCACACGACGTGCACGGCAAAGGCGCGCCGTGGCAGTTGCGAACGCTGGAGCGCGAGCTTGAGCGGGCCAAGGTGTTGCCGCCGGATGAGATACCGCCGGACGTGGTCACGATGAACTCGACCGTGCGCGTGCGCGGCGGCGGTCGCAATGAGGCTGATACGTGGACCATCGTCTATCCCGAGGATACCGATCTGGATCAGGGCCGCATCTCCGTACTTTCTCCGATGGGCCTGGCGATTCTGGGCTATCGGGCTGGCGATGAAGTGTCGTGGGAGCTGCCGACCGGTCCGAGGCGATTCACCATTGAAGAGGTCATACAGCCGCCGAGACCGGCCAGGCAGGTGAAAACCTGACGGGCGATGTCCTGTTGTGCGCCGAGGATGACGCGCCGTTAAACCGTGTGTGGTTTGTTGTACTGTGCGCAGACGTGACGTGAGTTGCAGGGGAACCCGAGGATCATGGTTGATTCGAGTTCTTTGACGCGCCGATCCGCCGGTGAAGCGGTGGTCGAGTCCGATGGTGAGCGTTCAGCGCGAGCCGAGTCGCGTTTCCCGCAACGCATTGTCGTGTGCCTTTCACGCTCGCCTCGGGCTGCGGCCATCGCAGCCGAGGCGTGGCATTTTGCGCAGTCCGCCGGAGCTTCGTGCGTGTTTCTTCACACCGGCCGCATCGAGGCGGATACGGCAACGGATTTGCGCGACGCCATGCACGCAGCCGGCATTCCGCACGACGTGGAATTGGTGATGCGGCAGGGCAGTCCCCATGTGATGGCTCATCGCTTTGCCCGCGAGCGCGGCGCAGACATGATCATCGCCGGTGTGCTTCAGCGTTCAACATCGCTTGCGCAACACATGCAGTCGGTGGCGGGGCGCCTGGCGGCATCGGCGCCCTGCTCGGTGCTGCTGCTGGCGCATCCGCAATTGCAGCCGCAGCCATATCGCTGCGCCTTGGCGGTGGCGGATTTCGATGCGCTGACGCGTCGGATGTTCGACCGCCTTGCAGCCATGCCCTCGCTGGCGGGAGTGCGAAGCTGGAACATGGTGACGGAGCGTCAAGGCCTGGCCTGGCCGATGGGCATCAGGCTCAGCCGCACGCGCAACGAGCAAATGCGCCGCGGTCTGGAGGAATTCGCATCCTCGCTGCCGCTGCAGAACATACGCGTGCACATGGCCGACATCGAGCGTGGCGATGGCTGCGAGTTTCTCTGGTATGCCAACGCGGCGCGAGCTGACATTGCGTGCGTGCCGCTGTCGGATCGGCGGCTGCGGTTCTGGGAGCGCCTGCTGCGATTCGAGATTGAAATTGATGTGAACGAGCTGCCGCGTGCGCTGCTGCTGTATCGTGAGCCGTTGGATGAGGATATTGATTGAGTGAGTGGCGGGGGAGGGATGGGGATAGGGGGATCGAATCCGGGTCTTCCCTTTGGTCAGACCCGGCGTGGGTGGTAAGGCGTTGGTTATGGTTTGTGGGTGGGGTGGCTGCGGATTTCGATCTCTTCGATCGTGGTTCTTCGCAGTGTGATGTTGCCCTGCTGGCGTTCCTGAACCTCGCGGCGAATCACCTTGCGATTCGGGTCGGCCGTCACGCCCTTGATGATGTGCCCGAAGAACTCGCCGAGGCAGCGCATAACGGATTTGTTGGAGGAGGAGTCAGGCATCGCACCCTAACTGAAAGCCTGCGGCGTGAATGTCATGGCGCTGCGTTATGCAGCGCGGATCAATCCGGCAATTCATCAATGATTTTGTCGATCTTCTCGATGCTCAGATTTTCGTGCAGCTTGTCATTGATCAAAGCAACCGGCGCGGTGGCGCATGAGCCAAGGCACTCCATCGTCAGCAGCGTGAACTTGCCGTCGTCGCTGGTTTCGTGCGGCTCCAGATCAAGCTTCTTGCGAAGGTGATCGAGGATGGCCTGATGGCCGCAGACCTCGCACGCAATCGACTGGCAGACGCCGATAATGTACTTGCCCACCGGCTCGGTGTGGAACTCCTCGTAGAAGCTCACCGTGTCGAGAACATTGCTGGGCTCGATTTCCAGAAACCGTGCGATCTCAATCATCGCCTGGTAGGGAACGTGACCGTACTGGTGCTGCACATCGTGCAAGATCGGCAGCAGCGCGCCCATGCGGGTTTCATACCGCGGCAGGATCTCCTTGCGGTATTTCTCCTGCATCTCCGGCGTGAGATACGGCTCGGTGCGCCTTGGAATCTGCTGCGTTGCGGAAGGTTTGACGATCCAGGCCATGGGAAATCTTCGTTGTGTTGCTTACGACGATGTACGAATGACAGACGTGTGCGTCGCGAAATGCGATGCGACTGACGCCAATCGTAGATCGTCAGTCGTCAATCGCAAATTGCTCAGCGGTCAAGTTCAGCAGCGATGATGTTTAGGCTGCCCAGCGCCGCGACCACGTCGGCGAGCATGTGGCCCTCGATGAGCTTGGGCATGACCTGAAAATGAATGAATGATGGCGGGCGAGTGCTGGCGCGCCACGGTGTGCGGCCGCCGTTGGCCACGATGTAAAACCCCAGTTCGCCGTTGGGCGATTCGATCGCGCCATAGGCTTCACCGATCGGCGTGTCGAAGCCGCGATTGTGCATGTACAGCTCGAAGTGGTGAATCACGCCTTCGATCGAGCCGTACACATCGCCCTTAGGGGGAATGCGCACCTTGCTCTCAGGGCTGGCGTTGATCGGCCCCTTGGGAATGCGGTCGATCAGCTGGTCGATGATGCGGATCGATTGTCTTATTTCTTCAACGCGCACCAGGTAGCGGCACAGACAGTCGCCATCGGTTGCAATGGGGACGGAAAACTTCACCGCTTCAGCGCCCTGGCCGTCCCAGTTGTCTTTGTAGCACAGATATGGCTCATCTTTGCGCAGGTCGCGCTTCACGCCGGAAGCGCGGGCGACCGGACCCGTGAGGCTCCACGCGATGGCGTCCTCGCGGCTGATCACGCCTATTCCCTGTAGGCGGTCGATGAAGATGCGATTGCGGGTCAGCAGCACTTCGATGTCTTTGATGGCCTGCGGCACGCGCACATCGATGAGGTTGCGGACCATCTTGCGGAAGACCTCATCGTCGGGAATGTCGCGCATCATGCCGCCGACGCGCGTGTAATCGGGGTGGAACCGCTGCCCCGATACATAGTCCAGAATGTCGTAGATGAACTCACGCGCGTTGAAGCCGTAAAGGAAGGCCGTGATGCCTCCGAGGTCCAGCGCCGCTGCGCCGATGCAGAGCAGGTGATTCTGAATGCGGCCGATTTCCGCAAGTATCGTGCGTACGACTTTGCATCGCGGCGTGAGATCGATGTCAAAGAGCTTTTCAACCGCGTTATGCCATGCGATGTCGTTGACGATCGGACTGATGTAGTCCATGCGACTGACGACGGTGACGTACTGGTTGTAGTCGTGGTGCTCGCCGAGCTTCTCAAAGCCTGAGTGGAGATAGCCAATGTGCGGCGTGCAGCGGACGACGCGTTCGCCATCCAGTTCCAGCACCAGCCGCAACGTGGTATGCGTGGCGGGGTGCTGCGGGCCGAAGTTGAGCACCCACCGGTCCGGAGCATCCACGTGCTCCTTGAGGTACTCGGTGGACTCGATGTCAAGATCAAAGCCTTCGTGAGGTTGGAGCGTGTACGGCATGGAAGTAGCAGCTTTCAGCGGTCAGCAGAGAGCGGACAGCAAACACAAACCATCAGGCACTATCATCATCATCGCCACTCAGCCGGCTGCAGCCTTGTCCTCATCCTCATCAGCATGAACGTTGGGACGGAGCTGTCAGCCGGTCGTGACAAACTTCACAAAGCCCAGTATAGGGCACAGCAAAGAAAAAGGTCAGGGCCAGTCACCTCCGCCCGCTTCATCGCTGAGCCTTTGGCGAGTGTTGTGCGCTGCTTTTGGGCAATTTCACACAGTTTTCAGCTTTATCTCTCGTCTCTCGCTCTCGACTTTCAGCTCGTGGTTTGTGGGGACCCAGTGCCGGAGTGCCGGTCTGGGGACGGTCTGTCCAGCGATGAAGCCCGCCTTTTCAATCTTCAGTTGGCTGGTCAGCTGAAGGAAAAGAGTGGAAGGTTGATGCGGGCTGCCCGCGATGACTTGCCCTCCAAGTTGGGGGCTTATCTGCTTCATCTGCAAATCGCCCAGTTTCTCAGTGTGGTTCCGGCACACTCAATCGGCGTACAGGTGCTGGTGATCAAAAAGGGTAGTGGGGCGGCGTGGAGATCGCGTGCCGGATGATGGGACAGTTGCAGGGGTTCGTGGTGCCCTGGAATCGCGCAACCATCGAGTATCATAAGACTTGCGCGATTTTTGAGGATGTGATGCGGCGTGAAGTCGGTATGCGCTTAGGCCTCGCAGCAAGGAATTTAGCAAGATTTTCTCGGTCTTGGATTGATTTGGAGCCGACTTTGGTTCATATTGCATTGAAGTTTCCCTGAAACTTCAAACTTTGACCCACAGTTGATGGAGAAAGACATGAAAGCACTCGCAGCAACAGTCGTTCTGGCCTGCAGCTTCACCGCCGCGGCTTCTGCCGATGTCACCACCGTCACCTTCGACAATGGCTGGGAAGGCTGGCACGGAACTGGCGCTACGCTCGTGGGAGCCGGCGGCAATCCCGGTGCGCACGCCCATACGCAGATCATCAACTTCGGCGTTGAGTACTGGACTGATTCCCATGCTGCGTTTCTGGGCGATTACACCCAGTATAGCTCCGTGACCATCAGCGTTGATGTCAAGGTCAACGAGATCAACTTCTTTGGCACTCCCGTTCCTCGCAATCTGATTCTTGACCTGCGCAACCTTGACCTCGCCCAGGACGGTTACCTGTACTCATCCGTCTGGTTCAATCTCTCTGAAGTGGAAGGCGGCATGGATTGGGCCACCTATTCGGTGACGTTCGATCCCAATTCCCCCGTTATGCCTGCTGGCTGGGGCGGCACGGGCGCTGAGGATCCCGACACCTTCATGCCCATGCTGCCTGCTCATCTGACCTTTGCCGATGTCATGGCCAACATCGGTCAGGTGAGCATCAGCACCTACGAGCCTGGCTTTTTCTACAGCCTGAACACCTACTTCGATCTCCAGGTCGACAACATCCGCATCGAAACGACGCCGATCCCCGCTCCCGGCGCTGGGCTGGCGCTGCTCGGTCTGGCGGCTGTGGGCCGTCGCCGTCGTCGCTAATCCGGCGTCATACCGGCAGCGTGCAGATTTCTCATCTGCTGCACGATCCAGCCAATTGCCATTGTGCATATCTTCGCTTTCGAACATCGCCTGTCTTTGAGTGACGGGCGATGTTCATTTTGGAGGCTTCCTCACAGCGCAGCATCATGCCACGGGAGGCAATGCGTCTTTGGGGCTGAATGGTTTGCTGTTCACTGCAGCGTCGCCTTGACACGTCACTGCGCGATCATTACATTTTTGTCTTAATTGAGAATGTGTCTCAATATCATTTAAATAGCTCAGGAGAATCTCGATGATTCAGTCCATCGCCAGCAGCGACACCACCGGCAACGTCATGGAACAGTTGAAGCAGGCCACGGCCGAGTTGCATCGGCATGCCGAGATGCGGCCGCTGCAGCGGGCGATGATCAAGGCCGCCCTGCCGCGCGAAACGTTTGCCGCCTATCTCGCACAACTGCTGCTGGTGCATCGCGCGTTGGAAATCGCATTGACTGATGCGCGGCAACTCGAACCGCAGTATGCAGCGTTGTTTCAGGACGATCAGCGGCGTGAGCCGAACCTGATTGCCGATCTGGCTTACTACGGCATCGATCCGGCTGCGATCGAACCCGTTCCGGCCACACAGGCGATTCTTGAGCAGATTCATCGGGCAGCGCAGTGTGATCCGGTGTCGCTTTTCGGCATGCTGTACGTGCTTGAAGGAAGCAACAATGGGTCCAAGTTCATCGCCCGCGCCATCAGCCGCGCCACCGGCGTGCAGCCGGGCGAACCGGGGCTGTGCTATCTCGATCCCTACGGCTCGCAGCAGATGGAACGCTGGCAGGCATTCAAGCGCGACATGAACGCAGCGGGCTTTTCTGCAACACAGGTGAACTCGATCATCGGCGCCGCCAAGGCGATGTTTGTCGCGGTTGCGGATATCAGCGATGAGGTGTACGGCCTCGCAGCAGTGGCGTGAATCGAATCACCAAAGCCCTACGCGCCTACGTATTTGGCGTAGATGATGCGCGCTGTTTCCGGCTCGGTCGTGCCCTTGATGATCGCTCTGCCGTTGGGAAACAGCGTCAATTCAATGGGCTGCTGGTTCTCGCCTTGTTCGTGTGAGAATGCACCTCGCAGGAGAAAGCGATTGGCTGTGAACGTGCCATGCGCGCTCAGTCGCGCTGCTGCTGTATTCAAATCAATGCGGCCGTTGCCGGTTGGCGTTATCTGCACCGCGTTGCGCCCGCACAGCGACACCGCAGCGCTGCTGACGGTTCCATCGAGAAACTCAAATCGTTTCTGCACGCAGCACGGGCAGCCTTCGCCTGCGGTGTTTCGCGCGCCGCTGACATCAAAGCGGCGGATCTCGTTCATCCACGCGTCAATCGACAGCAGCGACCGATCCAGCGCATCGATATTTCCCGTGAGCAGCTTGATCGCCTGAATCGCCTGGTGTGTTGCAATCATTTGAACCACCGGTCCGAGCACGCCTGCTGTGTCGCACGTCGGACTTGCTCCGGGCGGCGGCGCTTCGGGAAACACGCACCGCAGGCATGGCGTGGCCTGGTGAGGCTCCCAATACAGCGTGCGATGTGCCGGAGACGATTCTGGTTGTGGCGATTCAACGTGCGGCAGTACGGCCATGGAAACCCCTGATGTGCCCACCGCGCCGCCATAGATGTATGGCAGGCCACGCGCAACTGCCAGATCGTTCAACAAATAGCGCGTTTCAAAATTATCCAATCCATCCAGAATGATGTCTGCGCCTTCAGCCAGCCGCTCTGCATTCGTGTGATTGAAATCATCCACGTGCGCATGGACCTTCACCTGACTGTTGATACGCTGCAATTTTGCTTTCGCAGCTTCAGCCTTGGGCATGCCGGCTTCAACGTCGGCTTCGTCATAAAGCACCTGTCGCTGCAGGTTGGTCAGTTCGACGACGTCGCGATCGACGATGGTGAGCGTGCCCACGCCCGCTCGCGCAAGCGCATCGGCAAGCACCGTTCCAAGCGCGCCGCAGCCGACCACCAGCGCATGTGCAGCAAGCAGTCGCTGCTGGCCGGCTTCTCCAATCCCGGGAAGAAGCATCTGTCGGTGATAGCGAGCGAGATTCAGCATGGTCATTGCGCGTGTGCACCTCTGATGAGAAGAAACGGCGGCCGAGGCAGTTTGGCAACAGCCTGAACAGCCCAATGGTACGAGGCTACACGAGCGAATCCTCAAAAAACGTGCTGTGGTGGGCCGAACGAGGGCTGATGGTGCTGCGGTTCAGCATCCTGAATTTGCGAAGTGATGCAGGGGTAGACACGATGCGGGCACGAATTGGATCATGAACGTATCATCCGTGCTCTTTGCAATTGGTTCGCACATGCGTGTATGGATTGATCATCGGCCCTGTCTTTAGCATTCTCAGGGCTACGGTACGCTCTCATGGACAACGCTGACGACGAACGCAACGAGAACGAACTGCCGCCGATCACCCTTCGGCCGACCCAGCCGAAGCCCTATGCTGCTGTGCTCAACGGAGCGTACGCAGCGATCTGCCTGTATCTGTTCCTCTGCGCCATCAACATCATGAGCAGCGGGCTGACGACGCTAGGCGAGCACAGCGACTGGCTGGAGCGGCTGCTGGCCAATGCAAGCAACCCGTTTGTGGCGCTGATGGGGTCGGTGCTCATTACGGCGGTGGTGCAAAGCTCCTCGTTCACCACCTCGCTGCTGATCGCGCTGGTGGCGGCGGGGCAGTTGCCGATGGAAACAGCGGTCTACTGTGTGATGGGAGCCAACATCGGCACATCGGTGACCAGCATCCTTGTGTCGTTGGGCAGTGTGCGTATACGCCGGCAGTTCCGTCGCGCGTTTACCGCGGCGCTTGTGCATGACATCTTCAACTGGCTGACTGTCGCAGTGCTGTTTCCGCTGGAATGGATCACCAGCGCACTGGCCAGCGATGGGTATGGCTGGCTGACGCGGCTTGCCATATGGTTAGCCCACGTACTGGGCATGGGAGATGTGGCCAGCCCGCGCAGCCCGATCAAGTTCATCACGTCGCCTCTGGTGTGGCTGTTCGATTGGTTCGGCCAGGCGGTCATGCCCACGCCGATGGCGGCGGGCATTCTGGTGGCCATATTGGGACTGGCGCTGCTTCTGACATCGCTGGTGCTGATGGTGAAGAACCTCAAAGGCGCACTGTTGCGGCACATCGAACGGCTGTTCAGCAGCGTGCTGTTTCGGAACGACGCAACCGCGTACGTGGTCGGCGCCCTGGCTACAATCCTTGTGCAGTCCAGCTCCATCACCACAAGTCTGATCATCCCGTTGTCGGCTGCGGGCGCTGTCAAGCTCAAACGCGTCTTCGCCTACATACTTGGCGCGAACCTTGGCACCACAGTGACAGGGCTGATCGCTGCCAGTGCGAACCCGGTCGCCAATGCGGTGACGGTGGCCATTGTTCACGTTGCGTTTAACGCCATTGGAACAGCCATCTGGTATCCGCTTCGCGGCGTTCCGCTTCGCATCGCGCGGTGGTACGGACGTCTGGCCTCCAAATCCAAGCGCTACGCTCTCTTGTTCCTTGTTGTTGTATTTGTCGTCGTTCCAGTCGTTGGTGTGTTCTTGACCGAGTTGTTCTTCAATTAAGTAAGTGAGCATTGCCCTGGCGCAACAGACTGCTGCGCCAAAGGACACGAATATGTTTCGACAATTGTTTGCTGCACTCAAATCAGGTGATGTGCTTGACCAGGCCTTCGCGCAGTTCAGCGAGATGATGGACCACGCCAAGTGGATGTTCGAACGCGCCAACGAAGTGTTGCGACAGGCGACAAATGCTGAGGAGGTCAAAGACGCGATCTATCGACGTGATCAGGCGATCAACGAACTCGAACGCTCAATTCGGCGGAAGATTGTCCGGCATCTCACGATCAACCCGGGCAACGATGTCGCAGCGTGCCTGGCGCTGATGAGCATTGTCAAGGATGCTGAGCGGATCGGCGATTACTGCAAGAACGTCTTTGAGGTGGGCCGCTTTTACCGCGAAGGATTTCACGTTCCTAAGTACCACGAACCGCTGGAGCAGATCAGGCTTGACACTAGCCGCCTGTTTGATGCCGTAGCCAACGCGTTTCGTCAGTCCGATGCTAGTGCAGCCAAGGCCGCGATTGAAAATGCACATCAGATCGGCAGACGGTGCGATGACGTGATCGAAGCTCTGCTGCTGGACGAATCGAGCATGCAGACGCATGAAGCGGTGGCGTACTCGCTGTTGGCCCGGCATTACAAGCGCGTTTCAGCTCACCTGGCCAACATCGGCACTGCGGTCCTGGGCAAGATCGCAGACCTGGACTTCAAGCCCTGAGATCAAAATCACGCTGCCCCGTAAAGCGGACGCAGCAGGGTTGTCGAGTGCGACAGCCGGAAAAATCGTTGAAAGCGGCACTGGGTCGTCACCGAAACACAGCGATCTGGGGATACACTCGCAGTAATGTCAAAGGACGATCAGGAGCTTGAGTCAACGCAGCGCGTGAATCTGGACGCAGTGGATCGTGCTGCGCCGGCGGAAGCTCCGCGCATTGAAGATGCCAGCGAATTGTCCCCGTATGACGAGCTTGTCGCCCGGCTGATGAATGAACCGCTGGACGTGACGACGTTCGCGGATGCAGTGGAGCGGCAGGAAGCCGCCGACGCTGCCGACACGCTGGAAGATCTGGAGGGGGACGAAGCGGCCGAGGTGCTGGTGAAGATGGAGGCCCAGGCCGCTGCCGATGCGCTGGCAGAGATGGAGCGGCCGCTGGCGGCACGGGTCATCGAGGATCTGGTGGATGAGGAGAACGTCGCCTACGCCAGTCGCCTGCTCGGGTTGATGGCCGACGATGACGCGGTCGACCTCCTGCAGGAAATCGATGACAGGCATCGTGAGACGTTGCTGAATCGCCTGCCGTATGCCCAGGTGATCAAGCTGCGGCAACTGCTCGGCTACGACAGCGAGTCGGCCGGCGGCATCATGACCACCGATTATGTCGCTTTGCGCAGCGACATGACCGTGGGGCAGGCAATCGAACTGGTTCGCGGCGCATCGATTCCTGAGGACCTGCATCATCTGCTTGTCACGCGCCCGGACGGCACGCTGATGGGCCTGCTTGGGCTGCGCGACCTCATTGTGCATTCGCCCGAGGAGCGCATCGGCGATCTGGTGGATGAATCGGTCGACGCCATCAATGTGAACATGGATCGTGAAGCGGTGGCGGATGCGTTTGACCGCTACGGCTACGCAATCCTGCCGGTGGTTGACAGCGCGGGCCGGCTGATGGGCGTGATCACCTTCGATGATGTGTTTGACATCCTTCAGCAGGAACAGACCGAAGACGTTCAGAAGGTGGTCGGTGCCGGCGCGGAAGAGGCGGTCTATTCTACACTGAGCGAGAAGATCAAAAGCCGCTTTCCCTGGCTGTTGGTGAATCTGTTCACTTCAACGGTGGCGGCAATTGTGGTATTGCAGTTTGACGAATTGATTTCAGAACTTGCGATTCTCGCGGTTCTGATGCCGGTCATCGCCAATCAGGCGGGCAATGCCGGGCAGCAGTCACTGGCGGTGACGTTGCGCGGTATTGTGCTTGATCAGGTGCGCACGCGTCGCGTCTGGCCGCTGCTGGTGCGTGAGGCGGCAGTGGGGGCGTTCAACGGACTGGTGGGCGGCATATTGGTGGGGCTTGGCCTAGGGCTGTTCAGCGCATTGGTGAAAGGCGCAAGCTGGCAGCTGGGCCTGGTGGCGGCAATCGCGATGGCGGTCTCGCTTGCGCTGGGATGCTTTGTCGGTTCCAGCATGCCGATCCTCATGCGCCGCCTGGGCTTTGATCCTGCAACCGGATCAACGATCTTCCTGACCATGACCACCGACACGATAAGCTTTTTCACATTTTTGAGCTTGGCGCAGCTGTTGTCGGGATGGCTGCTTTGAAAGAAATGAGTAGGGGCGCGATGCCTCTTCAGGAGGCTGCGGCGCAGCTGGAGAACGGCCGGTCGCTAGGGTGGCGGGCTCGTCAGAAGCGGCTTCGGTGATACACTGCGGGGCGTGAGAGCGGATATCGATAAAATTCTCATCAGTCGCACGGAGATCGCGCAGCGCATTGCGGAACTGGCGGCTGAGATCACGCGTGATCTGGACGACCTGCGCCGCGACGGCGAGGAAGAAATTGTGCTTGTGCCCATCCTGACCGGCGGGCTGATCTTTGTGGCTGACCTCATGCGTGAGCTGCCGCATAAGATTCGCCTCAGCGTGGTGACCGCGAGCAGTTATCCGGGAAAATCCACCGTCAGCAAGGGCGCGCAGCTTGCAGGCAGCCTGCCCGATGATCTAGCGGGCAAGCATGTGCTGATCGTCGATGACATTCTCGATTCCGGTTCGACCATTCGGCTGATACGCGAAGAAATCAGCAAGCGGCATCCCAAATCGGTTCGCGCGTGCGTGCTGTTGCGCAAGCGAATCCCCTCAGCCATGCAAACCCCGTGCGAGTATGTGGGATTTGATATTCCCGATGAGTTTGTGGTGGGCTATGGTTTGGATTATGACAATTACTATCGCAACCTGCCGGACATTGGCACGTTGAAAGAGGAAGTCATGTGAATGACCGCGACGCTGGAATCCGAGCGGTGACGACTGCCAGACGCACGCATGCGCTCAGCAGCGAGCGATCGCTTGGCCGATGCTCCACCAGAGCCTGCAAATCGCCGCCAGAAGTAGCCTCGCTCAACCTCGGCGGCGATGCTGCTGCAATGCCCGTGGATGAAGCGGCCCTTGCGATGAGCAAAAATCTGGTGCGCGATGATGAGATCATCATTTTGCTGCTGCGCCCGAGTTTGTGGTACGTGCCGCTGTCCTCGATGGGCGGATTGGTGTTCATCGCACTGGTGACGTTTGCCCTGGCATACATGGCCCGCCTGCCGTGGGTCGGGTGGTCAGACATCCATGCCTTTGCGCTGGGAGTGAGTCTGGCGGCATTGCGGCTGGGGTGGCAGATGCTCGAATGGATCAACCGCGTCTACGTGCTGACGGATCGGCGGGTGATCACGCGCTCAGGTGTGCTGCGCGTCATCGTCTTTCAGACGCAACTGAAGAACATTCAACACACCAGCATCTTCGCTTCGATGCGCGAACGCGCTCTGGGGCTGGGAACCATCGGCTTTGCTACCGCGGGCAGCGATACATTCGAAACGTTCTGGACCATGATTCGCCAGCCCTTTGCGGTGCACAGCATCGTTACCGACGCTATTGAACGCTACGGGCGGTAAGCGCGTGTGCTGATGAGGCTTTCTTGAGTTCTTTCCGGAAGCGGCTTACAGCAAAAAAGCTGCGTGTTGCGAAGCGATGAGACCAGAGTTCTTATCGTGTTTGCAACTGCTCGTGCGCCGACAACGGCCAGGCGCGCCAGCAGATCAAGGCTGTGATTCAAGGCCACAAGCGAATGCCGACTCTTGCCGGTTATTCCTCCGGCAGCGCACGAGCATTCAAATACGCCAGTATTGATTCTCTGCCGATGATCGTGATGCTCTGCGGCCGATCGCGCAGCTCAACCAGCGCTGCGCGCTGATCCACCCGCAGGCTTGCCATGGAACGCGGCGTGTGGCCAAGCACCAGTTGCGTATCCAGAGAGCCATCATCAAGAAAGTAAATCGAGCGGCTGGCGGTCACCTGTGAAACCGTCACATTGCTCATCGCCATGGCTGTTGCGATCACCGCCACACTGAAAAAACACGCGCTGGCGGAGAGCCCGCGAAGCCACGACGGAATGTTCAAGCGCATCGCGACCACAACCCACAACGCCGCAGCGATCGTCGCCAGCACGTCCATGCCCGCTGCAAGCTGAAGATCAAGCAGCCAGCGAGTTGCCTCAGCGGGATCAAAAGGCAGTTCACGAATCAGAGTGGCGCGGACTGATGACACGCTCCACCACACCACTGCACTCGCGTTGAGGATGGCAGCGATCGCGCCTGCGTAGGAGAGCACGACGACTTCGACTTTCGGCCGCGGCCCGCCGGGCGAGACCGGTTTGATCGCACCGAGAATGCCTGCGGGAATGGCGATCAGCGCAAAGCCGATCATCAGCCACAGAGGCTGCTCGATTCCAGCTTCAAGAATCGTTTGCGGGATGGAGATCAGCATCGCAGCGCCAATCGCCAGCCCGGCTGCACCTTCAACCATCAGGTCCGGCACGCGGACCAGCGGCGCAAACCCCATGCGAAAGCCCAGATAGCCGATCAGCCACAAGGCCCCCAGAATGCCCAGCGTGATCACGATGCCGTAGGCAAGACGAAGGCCTGCACGATCCGGCTCATCGCTTGTGCGCACCGATTTGATTGGCTGACGCACCAGCAGCACCTTGGGGCGTGCAGTCGGCGGGCCGGGACGTACTGTGCGAGCGAGGTTTGACATCGAGTCTGTGGTTATCGGATGGTGGCCAAAGTGTGTCCGTGCATTGATGATGCTGCGGGTTGCGTTGTCGTTCAGCAGGCGGTCTGTGATTTCTGGATATTCACTTCAAAGTCGCTGGATGCACATGTCGGCGGCGGCTGGATCAAATCGCGGTCTTTCATGCAGAAAAACCATCCAACGCCGGCCCAGGAATAACATCGGCCAACATCAAACGCTTATCCATAAGCTTGCATTATCTGGCTACTGTATGCCCGAGAAACGCGATACACCTTCTGATGAAGAACGAGTCGTTTCCACATGATTACACAACCTGCTGGGCCTGTGGGTACGACCCGAGCACCTTCAGCGAAAGGCAGTGGGTGCGTGCCTGCTCAATCGCGCCGGCCATGGCTGGATTGTCGCGGTGCGCAGCACAATCGATAAAGAACACATAATCCCAGTTCTGCCGCCCGCTGGGCCGTTTATCGATGTGGCTCAGGTTGATGCCCGCATCGCGGAATACCGCCAGCACGTCGACCAGCGCGCCAGGGCGGTCGGCTGTGACGAACATGATGGTCGTCTTATCGGCGCCGGTCGGCTTGGCATCTTGCGTGGCGATGACGAGAAATCGCGTGATGTTGTTGCGCTTGTCTTGAATATCCTCGAAGATCGGATTGACGCCATAAAGCTCGCCCGCCAGCGTTGAGCCGATTGCTGCAGCATGAGGTTCCTTCGCCGCCTGCATGACCGCAGCTGACGAACTGGTTGCCGGCACAAGCTCGACATGGGGAAACTGATGATTCAACCAGCGGCGACATTGGGCGAACACCTGCGGCTTTGAATAAATGCGCCTGATGTCGGCAGGTGAACAGTTGGCCAGCAGTGTATGCCGCACCTCAACTAAAGCCTCGGCGTAAATGGTGACGTCATGTGACTGAAACGCATCGAGTGTATCGGTGATGCCGCCGCCGATTGAGTTTTCATACGGCACCAGCCCGTAATGGCATCGACCGGCTGCGACTTCCTCAAACACGCCGTCGATGTCGTGCAGATCGGTGTGTTCGACAGACGATCCGAAATGACGTATGGCTGCGACATGGCTGAACGATCCCTGCGGACCGAGATACCCTACGCGAAGCGGCAGTTCGAGACTGAAGCTGCCCGACATGATTTCGCGGTAAATGGCTTCGATCGTGCGAGATGACAGCGGGCCGGGATTGAGCTGCTTGACGCGTTCGAGCACCTGGCGTTCACGGTGCGGCGCGTAAATAGGCGTCCCGCTGCTTTGCTTGGCCTTGCCGATTTCTACCACCACCCGGGCGCGCTCGCTGATCGCATCAATCAGACGCTGATCAATTTCATCGATGCGGCGACGCAGCGCTTCCAGATCGCTGAGGGATGCCTGATTCGATTCGCTCATGATGCGTTGAGTGTACGACGCTACACGTACCAAAGGTTCAAAACCGGTGCCTTTGCATCGTCAGACATCGCAGCACACTTCGCACAATTCCAGCGGGTTGATTCAAGGATGACCGGATCAACGCGATGCGCTGTTCAGCCGTTCATCTTCAGCCATTCAGCAGCGATGTGTTTTCGAAAGGATGTCTGTCCGTCTGCACGCTCAGATCGTGTTGAAGCTGTGCTGGCAATGAACAAATCGGCAGGAAAATCCCTGCACAAGAGCAGCTCAACACATTCATCGGTGTTCAACAGCAGCAGCCGGCACCTGGCCTGTAGCAAGATGTTTTTGCAACTCCACTTACGCCGGGCTGGGAACGGTCTCCAGCACCTGCTGGATGATGCGCCGTGTGGTGGCGGTGTCGCCGGCATGCATGTACGTCTTGCTGATTACGCGATGCGCGCAGACAGGCAGCACGTTGGAGACGATGTCTTCGGGGATGCAGTAATCGCGGCCGTGCATGACTGCAGTAGCTCGCGCCGCCTGCGCGACAGCCAGCGCGCCGCGCGGACTGACGCCGATTTGTAAATCACTGTTCTCACGCGTTGCGGAGACGAGCGAGATCACATAATCCACCAGCGCCTGATCCATTTTCACTTCATCGACGCGCCGCTGCAGCGCGAGCACGTCCTGTATGGTCATCACCGGCTTGAGTGAAGTCAGCGTAGTGGTGGCCGGCCGCTTCTGAATGATTCGAGCTTCATCATCCGGCGCGGGATAGCCGAGGTTGATGCGCATCAGGAAGCGGTCGAGTTGGTTCTCGGGCAGGAAGTATGTGCCTTCAAACTCATAGGGATTCTGTGTGGCGACCACCATGAACGGCTGGGGCAATGCGTGCACCTCGCCGTCGACGGAAATGGTTGTTTCGCTCATCGCCTCCAGCAGCGCTGATTGCGTGCGCGGCGTGGTGCGATTAATTTCGTCAGCGAGAATGATGTTGTGAAAGATCGGGCCGCGCTTGAACTGAAACTGCTTGGTGTCTCGGTCGTACACCGAAACGCCGATGATGTCCGACGGCAGCAGATCGGGCGTGCACTGAATGCGGGCAAACGAACATTGAATCGATTTCGCCAACGCGTTGGCCAGCACGGTTTTTCCCACGCCCGGCACATCCTCGATCAGCACGTGTCCGCGTGCCAGCAGGCAGACAATGACGCGATCGACTGCTGCAATGTTGCCCATGTACACCGACGTGATGTTGTCGCGAAGCCGTTGGATCAATTGGGTATCCATGCGCGAAAGCTGCTCCAGCAGGTACGTCATCAAGTGGCGCTGATGTGGAGTATACCAACCATTGTGTGAGCGCCTGCAGCCGCCCTCATCAAACGCGAGGACTCGCAGTCGCATCGTCTGCAGCAATCGAATGGATCTGGCGTTTGTTCAGGAACATGTCGATTGCCGTGCTGGTTGAACATGAAATGGGGATAGCATCATAATGCAGCAAGGCCGAGCGCACTTTTATCGGAGCCATGACGCTTGTACGAATCATCGTCGATCGAGCCGCATGATCAAGCGCCGTCCACACGTTGGGCGCAGGCGATGGTTGCTGAGTCGGTGCATTGCCGCGGCTGCGGCTATGACCTGCGTGGCCTGTCGGTACGGGGCAACTGTCCGGAATGCGGCTTGTCCATCTGGTCGTCGGTCCTGCATACGGTTGATCCCGCAGCCAGCCGCCTGCCATCGCTTCGCAATCCTGTGGCAGTGGGGAACTCGCTGGTGCTGCTGACCACGTGCATGCTGCTGGGAGCGCTGCTGCTGATCATGCCGCGAGTGGTCGAGCTGCTGGGCACATGGTGGCCGCAGACCCATTCGTGGAGCCGGTGGATTCCTCAGTTCGATTGGCGCTACGCAAGCTGCCTGAGCGCTGCTGGGCTGTGGGCTGTGTGGAATCTCGCGCCGCCTCGGAATGCTGAGCCGACCGGAGCGGTTCGGACCGATCTGTACCGGATCGCGCTGGGCCTCGTGGGCTGGCTGGGGTTTTCTGCTGCATGGGTGGCTGTGGCGGATGACTATGGCACGGAACTGGCGGCACAGCAGCATCTGGCGTTCCACATGGCTGCCATGGTCTTTGCGGCCATCGGGTTGATCGGACTTCGTGGCGTCTTCCGGGTGATTGGGCAGCGCAGCCGCGAGTATCGCCGATCGCGCGGCGGGAGACAGAGCCTGGAGCTGATCATCCTTGCGTTGATTGCGGGCTTTCTCGCAGCGTTGCTGGAATACCTCACGCGGTTTGCATCATTCCCGGGCGAGTGGCGAGGGGGAACGCGAATGCTCAGCACGCTGGTGCTCTGGGCAGCTCACTTTATGGCTGTGGTAGGCGTGGTATACCTGGTGATCAACGCATGGTGGATTCGCCAGGCGCTGCGCAAACCTCCGCCGCCGCTGAGCCGCGTTCTCGTGCTCGAGCTGCCGATGGTTGCTGGCCGTGAGGCTTGACGCGGGAATCTTCCGGAGGTTCCGGCTGTTTGGATCGCGGCTGCCAGCTTGGCAGTCGCTGGCGGGGCGCATCGCGTTTCCTGACAGGGATGCCGCTTGTCCGCCAAGAGAGGGAATGCTTGTAAACCTCTAAAATTTCAGGGGTTATGCGGCATAGGGTTTGGGGATGGCTTTGGCGCGGTCTTTGTGTGATCTGCCGCGCACAGTGTCTTGTGCAGACTGTTTGCCGCCATTTCCGGTTGAAGTGAGCACGACTGTGGCGGGCTGCCTCCGAACAAGGTTTGGCGTTTCAGTACCGGTTTCGTTTCACGAATTGCACCCTTACGTACCTGTAACGATTCACGATTGAGGAGATTTCCACATGGCCGTGAAGGAATTGGCCTTTGATACCGACGCCCGCAAATCGTTGTTGGCTGGCGTCGAGAAACTCGCTGCCGCTGTCAAATCAACGCTTGGTCCTCGTGGCCGAAACGCTGTGCTCGACAAGAGCTGGGGCGGCCCGACCGTCACCAAAGACGGCGTCACGGTTGCTGAGGAAATCGAACTGCGCGACAAAGTCGAAAACATGGGCGCGCAGCTGGTCAAGCAAGCCGCCAGCAAGACATCTGAAGATGCCGGCGACGGCACCACGACGGCCACCGTGCTGGCTGAAGCAATCTTTCGAGCCGGTTTGAAGCAGATTGTCGCCGGTGTGGACGCCAACGCACTCGTTCGCGGCATGCACAAGGCCGTTGGCGAAGTCGTCAATGAGATTCAGGCCATGGCCAAGCCCGTGGCCAACAACACCAACACAATCGCTGCGGTCGCCACCATCAGCGCCAACAACGATCCGACCATCGGCAAGATCATGGCTGAGGCGTTCGAGCGCGTCGGCAAGGACGGCGTGATCACCGTTGAAGAAGGCAAGGGGCTGGAGACCTACGTCGAGGTCGTTGAGGGCATGCAGTTTGATCGCGGCTACCTCAGCCCGAACTTCGTCACCAATGCCGAGGAGATGATCGTTGAGCTGAACAAGCCGCTGATCCTCGTGTATGAAGACAAGATCGACAGCGTCACCAAGCTCGTGCCGTTGCTCGAGAAGGTGATGGATACCAAGAAGCCGCTGCTGATCATTGCTGAGGATGTCACCGGCGAAGCGCTGAGCACGCTGGTCATCAACAAGCTGCGCGGCGTGCTGCAGGTCTGCGCGGTGAAGGCGCCCGGATACGGCGATCGCCGCAAGGCCATGCTGCAGGATATCGCGGTGCTCACCGGCGCTGAGCCGATCATGAAGGACCTTGGCATTGAACTCGACAAGGTCAGCATCGCTCAGCTTGGCCAGGCGAAGAAGGTGGAAATCACCTCTGACAACACCACCATCATCGAAGGCGCCGGCTCCACCAAGCAGATTCAGGCTCGAATCGAACAGATTCGCAAGGAAATCGAACTGACCGACAGCGATTACGATCGCGAGAAGCTGCAGGAGCGTCTGGCGAAGCTCACCGGCGGCGTGGCGCAGATCAACGTCGGCGCAGCCAGTGAAGCGGAGCTGAAAGAGAAGAAGGCCCGCGTGGAAGATGCGCTGCACGCCACCCGTGCGGCTGTGGCTGAGGGCATCGTGCCCGGCGGCGGCGTGAGCTTCATTCGCGCGATGAAGGCGCTTGACAAGGTTCGCAAGAACCTCCAGGGCGACGAAGTGTTTGGCGTGGACGTTATTCGCGATGCTCTGGTGGTGCCGCTGCGCACCATCGCCGACAACGCCGGCGAAAAGGGCAGCGTCGTTGTCGCCAAGGTCATGGAGATGAGCGGCCCCAACGGCTTCAACGCCCTGACGCTGAGCTATGGCGATCTGATCAAAGACGGCGTGATCACTCCCGCCAAGGTTGATCGCACGGCACTGCAGAACGCAGCGTCGGTGGCAGGGCTGCTGCTCACCACTGATTGCATCGTCACCGAAGCGCCCAAGGACAAGGATGACCACGCTGGACACGATCACGCCGGAATGGGCGGCGGCATGCCCGGCATGGGGTTCTAACGACGTGAGAGAGCGCCGCACTGACGACGTCAGCATGACGCAGCGTGTGGACGACGTGGCACATTGCTTGCCGGCCCGTCCGCAACCTCGTCAGATGCGTCATCCACGTTCAACGAATTGATTTGATCAAACGAACACTCGAAATACTGGAGCACACCAATGTCCGTCAAACCCCTTGAAGATCGCATTCTCATCAAACCCATTGAGCCGGAAAACAAGACCGCGTCGGGCATTTATCTGCCCGAGTCGGCCAAGGAACGTCCGATGCAGGGCAAGGTTGTTGCCGTGGGACCAGGCAAGTTGCTCGACAACGGCGAGCGTGTCCCTCCCAGCGTGAAGAAGGGCGACACCGTGGTCTACGGCAAGTACGCCGGCACCGAAATTGAAATCAAGCAGGTTCCGCACCTGATTATGCGTGAAAGCGAACTTCTGGGTGTGATCGAAGGATAACTCACGCCTTTGAACAACTTGCATTGACGTGTCGGGCCTGACGTCAAACGAGGAAGGTCCGACGTCAACCGTCATCATGACCAACGCATGATTCGGGTCTTCCTCGCTGTTCGTCAGGCCCGACATTCGCTGAAATGTGCTGAAAAAGTCGAAAGCTGAGAGCTACCAACCATGTCCAGCAAACAAATGATGTTTTCCGCCAGCGCCCAGCAGGAACTCAAGCAGGGCGTGCAGCAGATTGCCCGGGCCGTGGCTATCACCATGGGGCCCACCGGGCGCAACGTCGTGCTGCAGAAATCCTTTGGCGGGCCGACTGTGACCAAAGACGGCGTGACCGTCGCCAAGGAAGTCGAACTTCCGCAGCCTTTTGAAAACATGGGCGCGAAGATGATCAATCAGGTGGCCAAGAAGACCGCTGATCTGGCGGGCGACGGCACCACCACCGCAACCGTGCTTGCGGAATCGATCTTCCTCGACGGCCTGCGATTCATCACGGCCGGCGCCAACGCCGCAGCTGTGCAGCGCGGCATCAACAAAGCCGCCGCTGTCGCCAGCGAAGCCATTGAAGCAATGGCCACGAAGACCCGCGGCAAGGACGATCTGAAGAAGATCGCCACCGTTTCAGCCAATCATGACGCTGAAATCGGCGAGCTGATCGCTGAGGCGGTCGACAAGGTCGGCCCGGAAGGCGTCGTCGAGGTGGAGGAAGGCAAGACCGCCGAGACCACGCTCGAGTACGTCGAGGGTATGGCGTTCGATAAGGGCTTCCTCAGCCCGTACTTCATGACCGATCCGAAGAAAGCGGAGGCGGTGCTTGAAGATGTCAACATCCTGATTTACGAGAAGAAGATCGGTAATCTGGCGGACTTTCTTCCGCTGCTCAACAAGGTGGCCAGCAGTGGGAAGCCGCTGCTGATCATTGCAGAAGATGTTGAGAACGAAGCGCTGGCTGCACTTGTCGTCAACCGTCTGCGGGGCGTGTTGCAGGTCTGCGCGGTCAAGGCGCCGGGCTTTGGCGATCGACGCAAGGCGATGCTCGGCGACATCGCAGTGCTCACCAACGGCACGTTTTTCTCCGAAGACCTCGGCCGCAACCTCGAGGATATCGAGTTGCATGAACTCGGCCGTGCCCAGCGCGTGGTTGTTACCAAAGACAGCACCACGATCATCAAGGGCGCAGGCAAGAAGAAGGATATCGACGCCCGCGCGAATCAGATTCGCGCCCAGATCGAGCGCGCCACCAGCGACTATGACAAGGAGAAACTGCAGGAGCGGCTGGCGAAGCTCACCGGCGGCGTGGCGATCGTGAGCGTCGGCGCGCCCACCGAAACCGCCATGAAAGAGCGCAAAGCACGCGTTGAAGACGCCCTGCACGCAACCCGTGCTGCCGCCAAGGAAGGCTACGTGCCCGGCGGCGGCGTTGCCTGCCTGCGCGCCATTCAGGCGGTGATCGACGGCGCCCGCAAGGCCAAAGGCGATGAGAAGATCGGCTTTGAGATCGTCGCCAAGGCATTGGAAGCGCCGGCCCGTCAGATCGCCAACAACGCAGGATACGATGGCGATCTCGTGGTCGAGAAGGTGAAGGAAGGCAAGGGCGTCGGCTTCGGTTTCAATGCCGCCACAGGTGAATATGTCGACCTGGTGAAGGCTGGCATTATCGATCCGGCTCTTGTGGTTCGCACCGCACTGCAGAACGCAGCATCCGTTGCGGGCCTGATGCTCACCACCGATGTCATTGTCACCGACTTGAAGGATGATGCCGAACCCATCGAGAACGCGGTGGCATGACACGGCGTGCTGGATGAAAATGAAGTTGTGACCCAACGCATATAGCCGCTGGTACGCCGGCGGCTATATGCCTATCACGAGCGAATGAGACAAAAACCGCTGATGAACGCAGTTTCACATGGAGTAAACGTCCGCAAGAGCGAATCGATTGTGCTGGTTGAAATCGACCGGCGATGCGACAATGCTGCGTTCTGCATCACTCTGCGGTAAAGTTGCTCACCCATGCCGACCACCCGTGACTATTACGAAATCCTTGGCGTCGAACGGAATGCGTCCAGCGAGGAGATCAAACGCGCTTATCGCCGGCTGGCGATGAAGTATCACCCGGATCGCAATCCCAACGACGCTGAGGCAGAGGCGAAGTTCAAGGAATGCGCCGAAGCCTACGAGGTGCTTTCGGACGCGGAGCGCCGATCGGTGTACGACCGTTACGGCCACGCAGGGCTTCGCTCCACGCCCGGACACGATTTCCGGTCGATGAACGTTGAGGACATTTTCTCAATGTTCAACGACATCTTTGGGGGCGGGTTCGGCGGGGGCATGGGCGCGGGGCGGCGACGGGCCGGCGGCGTGCCGCGCGGTTACGACCTGGAAACTGAAGTTGAACTGACGCTTGAGGAAGTTCTCACCGGAACCTCGCGCGATGTTGAATTCAAGCGGCTTGATGTCTGCCAGACATGCGAAGGTTCCGGCGCAAAGCCCGGCAGCGAACCGGTGCGATGTTCAACCTGCGGCGGCGCAGGCCAGGTTGCTCAAACCGGTTTGGGCGGCATGTTCCGAATGGTGACGACATGTCCGCACTGTCGCGGCCGAGGCACGGTGATCGTTGATAAATGTCCCGATTGCCGCGGCAGCGGGCGCGTCTCGGTCAAACGAAAACTCTCGGTGAAGCTGCCTGCGGGCATTCACGACGGACAGGCGGTGCGCGTCTCCGGTGAAGGTGAACCGCCCCCGCAGGAGTTGAGTCCATCCGGGCAAGGCATCCGTGGCGATCTGCATGTAGTGGTGCGCGTGCGCGAGCATGATCGATTCGAGCGCGATGGCGACGATTTGCTGCTTGCAGTGCCCATTTCCTTTGCCCAGCTTGCACTGGGATCAACTGTGACTGTCTCCGGCATCGATGGGCCGCAGACGCTCAATATTCCGCCCGGCACGCAGCACGGCGCGCTGTTCCGCATCGAAGGCGCGGGATTGCCGAATCTGCGCTCGGGCAAGCGTGGTGATCTTGTCGTGATTGTTCAGTTGGTGGTGCCTCGCAAACTCACGGAACAGCAGAAAAAGCTGCTGGCCGAGTACGCCAAGACCGAATCGCTGGAGGTCGGCACTTCGCAGGAATCAACCTGGGAGAGGATCAAGCGGGCAGTGAAAGGCAACTGAGTCCCATGCTGGCTTGGCACTCGCATAGGATTGCTGATAAGCAACAACAGTAGTCAACAGCAGCGAGTGTGCTGTGCCATGATGGATAAGGCCATGGCTGAGAATAACAACGCAAAGAATCAACAACCTGAGCAGACAGACCAAAGCAACCAGGAGCAGCCCCGTGCTGCAGCCGGTACGCAGGAAATTGAGCTTTCTGAAGCAGCTGCAGAACTGGTGCAGCAACTTCAGGCTGAGCGTGATGAGGCTGTGGAGGGTCGCCTGCGCGCTTTGGCCGATTTTCGCAATTACCAGCGACGCGCGGTGGAAAACGAGCAACGCGCGCTGGAATCGGGCGCGATGCGCGTCGTCAAGGCGCTTCTGCCGGCATTGGATCATTTCGATCTCACACTGAGCCAGAGCCCCGATCAGATGAATACCGAGCAACTGATGGCTGCGGTGCGCATGGTGTACGATGAACTGAACAAAGCCCTGCGATCGCAGGGCGTGGAGCGCATCGAACCGGCGCCGGGCGAGCAGTTTGATCCCAATCGACATGAAGCGGTGATGCGGCAGTCCGCGCCCGATCTGGCGCCCAACGCCGTTGTTACCGTCTTTCAGGCCGGTTACACCATGGGCGAGATGGTGCTCCGCCCGGCCAAGGTTGCGGTCTCGCCGTCCAGCGAGGATGGCGAGTAAGCGATCAACGTTCAGCCTTCAGCTTGACGTTACGTTCAACGTTCGAATTTCGATTTTCAATGTTCGATTTTTGATTTTTCAACGATCACCCCATGCCTACGTACGATTATCGCTGTGACGCCTGCAATTACGAGTTTGAGCTTTTTCAGCAGATGTCCGATCCTGTGAAGCGCAAATGCCCGTCGTGCGGTAAATCGAAACTGCAGCGTCTGATCGGCATCGGTGCGGGCGTGATATTCAAAGGCGACGGGTTCTACGAGACCGACTACCGCAGCGAGAGCTACAAGAAAGCCGCGGAGGCCGAGAAGAAGGCGATGCAGGAAGGGTCGACCAACGGCAAGACCGAGGCAAAAGCTGAGTCAAAAGCTGCCGCCGAACCAAAGTCGACAGAGGCGAAAGCATCAACGTCAGCAATCACTGCGGGGACCTCAAACGGCACACGCAAGAAAGCGGCTGCGAAATCAAGCTCCGCGCGTGCTGCTTCAACAGCAGCCAAAACAAAGGCCGCCAAACGTCGCACGTGAAAGGCAGCTGTTGCGACGCAATGACACTCCGCAGGGTGAACCTGACGGGCAGATGTTTCATCATCTGCCCGTCAGTTGTCATCCGTTATCCGCTGATCGGCCGCACCAGCATCCACGCCGAGACACCTTCCCGCTGGCGGAGCACCCACGTGTCGCCGGTGACCACGTCGATCAGAAATACGCCGTCGCCAGCTTGCTGAATTTCGAGGAATCCCGAGGTTGGTTCGCGCACAGCTCGTACGCGAAGCCGCCACGTGCCGGTCGCGCTGGCGCCGCTGACTGTGCCGACGAAAACAAACGTCTCGCCGGTTGCGGAGTCGAACCGGAGGATTTCGTCATTGAACTCGAACACGCGTGTTCTGGAGAAGATCAATCCCGTCTCTTCATCCACGATGCCGCCTGGCGATATCACAAACCGGCCGCTTCCGCTGGTTTGTGCTCCCACAACGCCGATCAACGCTGCGGTCACCGCCACGCCGATCGCCAATGCAAGTGCTGCCGGGGTTCTGAGCTTCATCATCATGACTGGCTCCTTGCTGAATGTGCTGATTGTGGCTTTCCGAAGTTGCAAGCGGGGCGCTGTTCAAGTTGTGCCCGCGGGAAGCGCTCTTATCCTTTCGAGATCCCGCGCAAGTTACCCGCCATTCAATTCATCAATGCCACGCGCCGCGTGGTGCGAATCGCCATGCTCAATTGACCCGGTTTTGCGGCAGATCGCCTCCGCACATTGCCTGATTGGCTTCGTTGACGTACCTTCTTTGCACATACATGCGAACAATTCCCGTTCTCCCAGCGATTCGCCTAGATTCGCCAGTGCCACGCGCACGCAACCATGCCACTTCGATTTACACAACGCATTCTCGAGCATCTGGCTCATGAGCACTACAAGCCCTCACCGCTCCGTGTGATTGCTCGTGAGATGCACATCGAGCCGGAGCAGCGTGAGGCTTTTGAACAGGCGGTGGCGCAGCTGGCTGAGCAGGGGCGTATTGTGCTCCGCGATGATGGTGTGGTGCGGCTCCCCAGCTACAGCGCTCTGCCCGGTGACGGCGATGAGATCACCGGCAAGTTTCGGCTGAATCGCAAAGGCTTCGGCTTCATCATCCCCGATTCCCCCATGCGCGAAGGGGACCTCTTTGTGCCGCCGGGCTATGCCGGCAGCGCGATCTCCGGCGACCGCGTTCGCGCCAAGGTGCTGCGCGCCGGTCGCGCTCGTGCGGAGTCCGGCCGCAACCCGTTCATCGGGCGTGTGGTGGAAGTCCTCGAGCGGGGGCAGGAACACTTTGTCGGCGTACTGGTGAAAGAGCAGAATCGCTGGTTTGTCGAGCCCGACGGTCGCTCACTGCATGAGCCGGTGCTGATCCGCGATCCGCACGCCAAGAACGCCAAAGCGGGCGACAAGGTCGTGATCGAGCTGCTGCATTACCCCGAGGACCAGTACGTTGCTGAGGGGGTGATCGTGCGCGTGCTTGGCGAAGCCGGCCGGCCCGATGTGGAAACCCAGGCGGTGATCGCAGCGCACAGTTTGCGAACGGAGTTTCCCGAACCGTGCATCGAACAGGCTCGCCAGGCGTCGCGCAAGTTCGACAGCGAAGCGGCTGGCCCGTGGCAGGATCGGGAAGATCTCACCAGCAAGTTCATCTTCACGATCGACCCGCCCGACGCCAGGGATTTCGACGACGCCATTTCCATCGACTACGACGATCAGCGCGACGAGTGGACCCTGGGCGTTCACATTGCTGACGTTTCGCATTTCATCCCCCGCGGCAGCCCGCTTGATGAAGAAGCACGCGAACGCGGCAACAGCGTTTATCTTCCGCGGCTGGTCATTCCGATGCTGCCGGAGGTGTTGTCCAATGGCGTGTGCTCGCTGCAGGAGGGCGTGATCCGTTTCACCAAATCGGTGTTCATCACCTTCGACAACAAAGGCAAAGTGCTGCATCAGCGGCTGGCATCCAGTGTGATTTCGTCGCGCAAGCGGCTGACGTATCTGGAAGCTCAAGCGCTTATTGATGGTGATGAAAAAGAAGCTCGCAAGCACGCCCGAACCGAGCCGAATTACACCGACGAGTTGATTGACGCATTGCGCAAATGTGACACGTTGGCGCGCATTCTTCAGGACCGCCGCATGCGCGATGGCATGATCGTGCTTGCGTTGCCCGAGGTGGAGCTTGTTTTTGATGACGAAGGCCGCGTGATCGACGTGCAGCCGGAGGACAACGCATTCACCCACAAGATCATCGAAATGTTCATGGTGGAAGCGAACGAAGCGCTGGCACGCACATTCGATTCGCTCGGCGTTCCCATTCTTCGCCGCATCCACCCCGATCCGGCGCATGGCGATATTGAAGAGTTGCGCATGTTCGCCAAAGCAGCGCATGTGAACGTGCCCGATGAGCCGACGCGTCGCGATTTGCAGATTCTGCTGGAAGCAACGAAGAACACGCCCGCCGCCCGTGCGATTCACTTTGCGGTGCTGCGCACGCTCAGCAAGGCCAGTTACAGTCCTGCGCTGGTTGGCCATTTTGCCCTGGCGTCGGAACATTACGCGCACTTCACCAGTCCCATTCGCCGGTATCCCGATCTCACATTGCATCGGGTGATGCAGGCGTATCTGGACGCCACCGACAATGGCCGGGATGTCGGCGGGCGCAAGCGCCGCGAAGTGAGCAAGCGATTGATGCGCGACAGTCGCGTGATCGATGAGGCGGAACTGATCGATCTTGGCCGGCATTGCAGCGAAACTGAAATCGAAGCGGAAATGGCCGAGCGCGAGCTGCGCGAGTTTCTCGTGATGCAGTTCCTCGCTGAGAAGCACCTTGGCGATGAGTTCACCGCAGTGGTGACCGGACTGATGTCCAGCGGCGTATTTGTATCGATCGATCGTTTCCTTGTGGAAGGCAAGGTCAAAACCAGTGAACTGCCTTCTGCTGACGGTCGGCCGGATCGGTGGATTATCAATGCGCTGACCGGCCGGGCAACCGCTGCCCGTTCCGGCGCAGTCTTGGCGGTGGGGGATATTGTGACGGTGCAGATTGTGGCGGTTGATCTGGCGTCCAGGCACCTTGATCTGCTGATTACGAAAATGCCCGAACGCCCCGCTGCTGCGCCCAGCGGAGAAAGCTGGCGCGACCGGCGCGAGATCGGTCGGCGGGAAAAGAGCAGCGCTCGCAAGCCCAAGGGCAAAGACCGAGGCAAGCGTTCGGGCTACAAGCAGGGCCGCCGCGGACGCAAGTCGCGATGAGTTGCGCTACCCTTGCGTATGGCCGACTTACGCATCGGCATTTCGGGTTGGAACTATCCGATGTGGCGCGGTTTGTTTTATCCGCGCGGCCTGGCGCAGCGGCGTGAGCTGCAGTATGCCGCGAATATATTCAACTCCATCGAAATCAACAGCTCGTTCTATTCGCTTAAGAAGCCAGCGGATTACGAACATTGGCGCGATCAGGCGCCAAGCGATTTTGTTTATGCGGTCAAAGGCGGGCGATTCATCACGCAGATGAAGAAGCTGCGCGACGTTGAAATTCCGCTGGCGAATTTCTTTGCGTCCGGCGTGTTGAAACTGGGCGAGAAGCTCGGGCCGATCCTCTGGCAGTTTCCGAAGCAGCTTGGCTTTCTGCCTGAGCGATTTGAGCGGTTTCTGGAACTGCTGCCGTGCGATATCAGACAGGCAGCGAAATTGGCCAGGCATCACGACGAGAACGTGCGCGGCCGTACGTGGATTCCCGCGCGCGTGAGGCACAACCGAGCGATCCGCCATGCGTTTGAAACTCGGCATCCAAGTTATGTATGCGATGAATTTGTTGCGATGCTGCACCGGCACAATGTCGCGTGGGTGTTTGCCGACACTGCAAAGCAGTATCCATATGCCGAGGACATCACCGCTGATTTCGTGTACGTTCGCCTGCACGGTTCTACGCAGCTGTACGCCAGCCGCTATACCGACGATGAATTGGCCTGGTGGGCAAGGCGCATCAGGATATGGCTGGCGGGCGGAGAAGCGGCAGATGCGATTCGGTGTTCGCACGTTGAACCAGCCAGCCGCACGTCTCGGGATGTCTATGTGTATTTCGACAACGACGCCAATGCGCACGCGCCGTTCGACGCCATGCGGCTGCGCGAGATGCTGCTGTAATACGCTGGCCGTTTGCTGCAGGCGACGGTCAGCCGCCTGTTTTACAGCCGCGGCGGCGTGGATAAAGCAGCCCCGTTATGCCGATGGCAGCGCAGCAGCCGGCAAATTCGCATGAGAAGTGCTTTTGCACTTGCGCCGCTTCGGCTAGAGTCATAAGCCCAACCTGATCCATCGAGGTGCATCATGACCAACGTTCTGCACGACCAATCGAGCATCGACTCTGTCCTTCAGGAAAATCGAGTGTTCGAACCGCCTGCGGATTTCGATGCGGCCATTGGCGGCTCGTACATCAAGTCGCTGGATGAGTACCGGGCGCTCTACAAGCGGTCCATCGAAGATCCCGCGGGTTTCTGGGACGAAAAAGCCCGTGAGCTGGACTGGTTTGAATACTGGTCGCCCGATGCTGTGGTGCAGTGGAATCCGCCTGATGCGAAGTGGTTTGTGGGCGGCAAGACCAACATCTGCCACAACTGCGTCGATCGCCAGGTGAATAACGGCTTCGGCGATCAGACCGCCATTATCTGGGAGGGCGAGCCGGAAATCGTGCCCTCATCCATTGGAGCCGATCAGCAGCATGGTCATGAGATCAGGCGGCTTACCTACCGCGACCTGCAGCGCGAAACCGCCAAGCTCGGAAACGTGTTAAAGAAGCTGGGTGTGCAAAAAGGCGATGTCGTCACGTTGTACATGGGCATGGTGCCCGAACTGGCGATCGCCATGCTTGCCTGCGCGCGAATCGGCGCGATTCATTCGGTGATCTTCGGCGGATTTTCCGCTCAGGCCATTGCCGACCGCGTCAAGGACGCCAAGAGCAAAGTCATCATCACCTGCGACGGCGGTTGGCGGCGAGGCAACATCGTGCCGCTGAAAAACAACGTTGATGCTGCGTGCGCCATGAGCGGAGGCGAATCGGTGCAGCACGTCATCGTCTTCAAGCGATGCGGAAACTCCATCAGTTGGAACAAACACCGCGATCACTGGTGGCATGATCTCATGCTTGCTGCAGATGACGATTGCCCCTGCGAACCCATGGACAGCGAAGACATGTTGTTCCTGCTTTATACATCCGGTTCGACCGGCAAGCCCAAGGGCATCATGCACACCACCGGCGGGTACATGGTGTTTGCGTATCTGACGAGCAAGTACGTCTTCAACCTCGTGCCTGATGCGCCGCAGAAGAGCGCAGCATCCAGTGGTCAGTCTGCTTCAAAGCATCCGCAGCTGTTTTGGTGTACCGCGGACATCGGCTGGGTGACGGGGCACTCCTATATTGTGTACGGCGTATTGCCCAATCGCGTACCCACGTTCATGTATGAAGGCGCGCCGAACTTTCCGCGCGAGGATCGCTTCTGGGACATTATCGAACGACATAAGATCACGCACTTTTACACTGCGCCGACAGCCATTCGCGCATTTATGAAGTGGGGTGATGAGCATCCTCGGAAGCACGATCTTTCAAGCTTGAAGATACTGGGCACTGTGGGCGAACCAATCAACCCCGAAGCGTGGATGTGGTATCACCGCGTCATCGGGGGAGAACGTTGTCCGATTGTGGATACGTGGTGGCAGACGGAAACGGGTGGGATCATGATCAGCCCTCTCCCCGGAGTGACTGCCACGAAGCCCGGTTCCTGCACCCGTCCGCTTCCGGGGGTCGTTCCCGCGATCGTCAACGAAAAAGGAGAGCCTCTTGGCCCGAATCAGGGGGGGCTGCTGGTGATGACGCAGCCTTGGCCTCATATGCTTCGGACTCTGTATGGCGACCATGAGCGTTTCAAGGAAACCTATTTTGGAAAGCTCCCGGGGCTGTACTTTGCCGGCGATGGAGCGCGAAAGGATCAGGATGGCTACTACTGGGTGATGGGACGTGTGGACGACGTC
>CAZNPU010000011.1:0-94379 GCA_964575335.1 uncultured Isosphaeraceae bacterium
GATTCACCGCGGAGTACGCGGAGCACGCGGAGAGGGGAATGGATGGTGAGTGAAATTGCTGCGTAATTGCAGCAATCGACCGACCGCTCAGATCATCCACGCTGCGATCGATGGCGTCATGCGTTGAGCACTGCTGAAACCTCATTTCTCATCCCTCCTCCCCGATCTCCGCGTTCTCCGCGGTGAATGAGCAAGAAGCCAATCGCGATCGATGAAGCAGCAGTGATGATCGTGATCAGGATTGCTCGCCGCTTTGCTCGGGGCCGGCAGATGCGTCGGGGGCGTTGCTTCCTCCGCCTGGGCCTTTGCGTCGGCGGCGTCGGCGGCGACGCTTTTTCTTTTTGCCTGTCGCTGCAGCCTCACCGCTATCACCGTCCGGTGTCGGCATGCTGGTTTTCCCAGCAGCAGCGGCGTCGTCTGAGCCTTTGCTGATCGGAGCAGTTGGCTTTGATGACGGACCGCGGCGGCTCTTTTCGGATTTCTTTGCTGCTGCCGGCTGGTCGAGTGTCTGAGTCTGATCGGTTGCTTGATCCAAAGCCTGGGCACGCTCCCGGAACGCATCCTGCTGCTGGGCCTTGCTGCGTTTGCGGCGGCGTCGACTGCGACGAGAAGATTTGCCAGAACCGCCGTCAGCCGCACCGCCCGTCTCAGCATCAGCCGCCGTCTCAGCGTCGTTGAGACGCTGCAGCACTTGCTCAGGCGACATGCCTCGCAGCGGATCAACCTGCACTGCTGCCGCTGCCGCTGCTTCACCACCACCTTCACGGCTGGCCTGTTCGCCTGGCCTGGGACAGGTATCCGGGTCCATCAGTTCTTCGACGGGCACCGCGATTTCCTGGCCGTTGTGATCCAGCCGCACGAGCACGAGTTGCACGAGAATTTTCGTGTCAACCACCACGCCGGGGCCTTCGCTAGTGCCCACCCGTTTGTTACGCGATGGCAATCTGGCTTTGAGCTCTTTGTAGGTCTGGTCTTCGTAGCGAAGGCAGCACATGAGCCGCCCGCAGCGGCCGGAGATCTTCAGCGGGTCCAGCGTGGCTTTTTGTATCTTGGCCGATCGCATCGACACCGGCTTGAGCACCTTGAGAAAGTTCTTGCAGCAGCAGTGCTGGCCGCAGCGTTCGTAGTCGGCAACAAGCCTCGCTTCATCGCGGGAGCCGACCTGCCGCATTTCAATGCGGGTCTTGAACGCTCCCGCCAGTCGCTGGACAAGCTCGCGGAAGTCCACCCGGTCTTCGGACATGTAGTAGAAGGTGATCTGCTCGCCGCCGAGGATCGGTTCCGCTTCCACCAGCTTCATGGGCAACTGCAGCTCCGCAATCAGCGATTTGGCGAGCTTTACGCACTCTCTGCGGAGCGATTCGAGGGCGGACTGTTTGTTGAGGTCTTCGATCGTGGCGACGCGAAGAATGCGGCCCCGCTGGTGAAACGGATAATCCTTGCCGCCGGAGTGCTCGATGTAGTCGAGCAGTTCGCGTCGGCTGATGGATTTGGCGCATCCGGAGTTGGAGCAGGTGGTGGTGAGCATCTCGACGATCTCGGTGCCGCGATAGGTCCGAGCCACCAGCTTTGATCCACACCCGGGCTTGGCGTCGCCGTCGTAGGGAAATTCGCCGATCATGCCCATGCGTCCGAACCGCACGACGATGGTCTTGGGCGGCTCCAGGCGTGCGTAAACCTCCTCATCAGTCATCGCCTGGCGATGATGCGGATCGGCGTCGGCTTCAAAAACCGGCAAAGGAAAGATCGACATGATGCGAAAGACTCAGCGCGTAAGAATCCCAAACCACGCACACTCTATGCCGTGATCGGTTTCACACAGCCAGCCAGCGGCAATCAATCAATACAGCAGGACGCCTTGCTACTGTGCTGTGCTCTTGAGCAAATGTCGTCAGGAAAGCAGTATCAGCAGCCGGCGTCCGCCTGACCCAGAGCCGGTTCCAAACGCGTTGAGCAGAGACATGATAATCAATTTCCGGCCCAGCGGCTGCTGATGCGGCTTTTCTTGCAGTTTATTGATTGACTGACTGGCGCCGGCTTTCCGCTTGCTGCTGGTCACTGATCACGCCGCAACCGGTGGGAGCTTGACCTGTGACACGCTCATGATGCCTTCGGTTTGGCGTAAGGCCGCCAGCAGATCGTCAGGTGGGGCTTCGTCGAGCTTCAGGATCATCATGGCGATTTGCTGCGGCTGCGGACCTTCCGCAACGCGTTTGCGGCCGATCACCATCTCAGCAATGTTCATGTTGGCGTTGCCGAAGAGCTGGCCCACCAGTCCGATGCGGCCGGGCCGGTCGGCGTTGGTGAGAATCACCATGTGCCCGGCGGGGACCATGTCCATGTTGTAGCCGTCAAGATGCGTGACACGTGGCAGACCGTCCGCATAAATGGCGCCGTCCACCCGATGGGTCTGATCTTTGGTTGTGATTTCAATCGACAAACGATCTTCACCCGGCTCGGAGGCGATCACCGTTTGCACCTGAATGCCACGCTGCTCAGCGATCAGCCCCGCATTGATCACGCTCACCGGCTGCTCCAGCGATGCATTGAGCAAATCCGCCAGAGCGAAACGTGCGAGCGTGTCGGCCCGGCTGGCGAGTGTCTCGCCGCGGACGGTGAACTGCACAGCGGTCAGGTGCGGATCATCCACAGCAGCACGCAGCAACGCGTTCATGCGTGAGGCGAGATCGATGAACTTCCTTTGCCAGTCGGAGAGGTCCATTCGCAGGCCGCCTGCATTGACCGCACCTTCGAGACCTTCGCCACGCAGGTACATCACAAGCGAGCGGCAGGCGTCCACCGCCACGGCTTCCTGTGCTTCGACGGTTGATGCTCCAAGGTGGGGCGTGAGCAGAATCTTGGGGTGTTTGCGAAGCGGGCTGTCCGCAGCAAGCGGTTCGGGGTCGAAGACGTCAAGGGCAGCCCCGCCGCAGTGGCCTGAATCGAGCGCTTCGAGCAGTGCGGTTTCGTCGATGATGCCGCCGCGGGCTGCGTTCACAACTAGCACGCCCTTGCGAGCCAGGGCGAAGCGCTCGCGGTTGAGCATGTTGACGGTTGATTCGGTTTTGGGGACGTGGAAGCTGATGATGTCAGCCAGGGGCAGCAACTCATCAAAGGAGCCGACGAGTTTGACCTGGCCGTCGAGGGCTGAGGGTGCGTTGATGAGCGGGTCATAGGCGATCACTTTCATGCCGAAGGCCAAAGCTCGGTGGGCCAGGGTTTGGCCGATGCGTCCGAAGCCGACGATGCCGAGGGTGCGGCCGTGCAGTTGCAGGCCGATGAATTTGTTTCGATCCCACCCGCCATTGACCATGTTGATGTGAGCGGGAGCGATGTTGCGAGCCAGGGCGATCATCAGTGCGAAGGCATGCTCGGCGGTGGTGATGGTGCTCGCTGAGGCGGAGTTCATCACCGCAATGCCGAAGCTGGTGGCTGCATCGAGGTCGATGTTGTCCACGCCCACGCCGGCCCGGGCGATGGCCTTGAGACGGGCGCCTGGGCGGGCCATGCAGGTTTGGAGAATTTCCGCGGTCAACTGAGGCTGGCTGCGGACGATCACGCCGTCATGCCGGGCGAGCGCCTCGGCGAGATCGTCTCCTGTAAGTCCTGTTTCGACAGTGACTTCGACGCCGTCCTGGCTGCGAAGAAACGCGGCTCCCTCAGGGGCAAGCTTGTCGGCGATGAGAATTCGGAAGCTCATGATGGATGGAACATAGTCGGCTCAAAGAATGGGGTCATGTATGTCATGGCTTTGTTTTTTGTGAGCCGGGGCGATTTGAAAGAGGGTTGAAGCAAGTTGTAAATTGAATACAGGCCCAGCGTTTCGAGCCGGCTATTGCGCCAGACCGAGCGGGATGGACGTGCAGGTTGGGGGCGGCGGGGGCGGCTGGGGTTTGTAGGCAGCGTCGCCTTGACCGCGGCTGATTTTCACGCTGTGGCGGGCGGGGCTTGAACACTGATGGGGAAAGCTGCTACACTGAACGATTCAGAATAGACCTCATACGGACAAAAAAGGAAGAGCGACGACCAATGACTATCGCCGCTGAGCAGAAAAGCCAGTTGATTCAGGAGTACCGCCGCCACGAAAAGGATGCGGGCTCACCTGAGGTGCAGATTGCGATCCTGACCACTCGGATTGCGGAACTCACCGAACATCTTCGCACGCACAAGAAGGATTTTTCCAGTCGGCGTGGCCTTTTGATGATGGTCGGCCGGCGTAACCGGCTGCTTCGGTATCTGGCTCGCACCAATCGTGACGCGTATCTGAACACGATCAAGCGGCTCGGCCTGCGCAAGTAGCCCGGGCCTTTTTGTTTTTTGGACCCGCAGTCGCTGGATCACGGGCGGCAGTGGGCAAGCCACAGATGACACGGTTCTGGGTTCAGCGCATCACGTTGTGCAGGGAAGTTCGACAGTCGGCACATCAGCCGCTGCCGCCCCCCGTGCCTCATCCACCGTTGGCCACGTGTATCGATCAAAGCCGCTTGCCAACGGCTGATTCGCGTCCATCTGTTTCTTGCCTTCTGCCTCTTGGTGTCAGCGACTGCCTTTGATGCAGTCCCCGCGCGGTTCGTGCGGGCGACTGACCAGTTCCGACAGAAGGTAGAAGAAACTATGGCACATGTCAGTGTTGAACGGGAAATCGGGGGGCGCATGTATCGTTTGGAAACCGGCAAAATCGCCCGGCTGGCCACCGGCGCGGTGGTCGCCACCTATGGCGAGTCGTCGGTGTTGACCACCGTGGTCCGAGCCGATCCCCGGCCGGGTCTGGATTTCTTTCCGCTGCAATGCGACTACCGCGAGCGCATGAGCGCGGGCGGCAAGTTCCCCGGCGGTTTCCGCAAGCGAGAAGGCGCGCCCAACGAGAAGGAAATTCTCACCATGCGGATGATGGATCGTCCCATTCGTCCGCTGTTTCCGGATGGCTTTATCGATGAGATTCAGATTCAGGCCATCCCGCTGAGCCACGATGAGCAAAACGACACCGACGTCATTGCTTGTACTGCAGCGTCGGCGGCGTTGATGCTCACCGACGCACCGTTCGAGGGGCCGGTCGCCACCGTTCGCGTCGGCCGCATCATTACCGATGACGGCGAGCAGTTTGTGCTCAACCCCACGCACGCACAGCTGGAGTTCTCCGACCTGGATATGGTCGTCTCCGGCCATGCCGACGGCATCAACATGATCGAGGTCGGCGCAGCTGAAGTGCCCGAAGAAGACGTGCTGGCTGCGATCAAGTTTGCGTATGAGAACGGCATCAAGCCGCTTCTGGAACTGCAGCACGAACTTGCGCAGAAGGCTGGCGCGCCGGCCAAGCGATTCGACAACCCTGCCCTGCCTCCGGAAGAGATCATGGAGCAGGTGCGTGAGCTGGCGGAAGCGAAACTCACGGAACTGCGGCAGATTCCCGGCAAGACCGACCGCAATACCGCAATCGATGAACTGCGCAAGCAGATCATCGCGGAGCACTTTGCAATCCCCGAAGGTCTGAACTACACCGAGTATCTGCTGGCTGAAAAGCGGCAGATGCAGGCCAAGGAAGCGTTTCGGCGGCTTGAGAAGAAAATTGCGCACCGGCTGGTGTGGGAAAAGCAGATTCGCGCTGACGGCCGCAAACTCAATGAGATTCGGCCGCTCACCATTGAAGTCGGCATGTTCCCGCGCACGCACGGATCAGCGCTGTTCCAGCGCGGCGAGACGCAGGCGATCTGCACCGCCACGCTGGGCACGGCACGCAACGAGCAGATCGTTGACGGCCTGATGCCGGAGTATTCAAAGAAGTTCTACCTGCACTACAACTTCCCGCCCTTCAGCGTTGGCGAGGCTGGCCGCATTGCCGGCCCGGGACGGCGCGAGATCGGCCACGGCGCGCTGGCGGAGCGATCACTGCTGGCGATTCTGCCTGATCTTGAAGAATTCCCTTACACCATCCGCGTCGTCAGCGACATCACCGAATCCAACGGCTCATCGTCGATGGCGTCAGTCTGCGGCGGATGCCTGGCGATGATGGATGCAGGCGTGCCGGTCAAAGCCACATGTGCGGGCATTTCCGTCGGTCGTTTCACCAGCCCCGACGGCAACGTCACGCACGTGCTGGACATCATCGGCGAGGAAGATTTCTTCGGCGAGATGGACTTCAAAGTCTCCGGCACCCGCGACGGCATCACTGGCATTCAGCTCGACCTCAAGGCGCGCGGTCTGGGATTTGATGAAATTCAGCAGATCCTCGCGCTGGCTCGCGAAGGCCGCCTGCAGATCATTGAGAAGATGGAAGCGGTTCTGCCTGGACCGCGGCCGGAGCTTTCCAAGCATGCGCCGCGCATCATCACCCTCATGATCGATCCGGACAAGATCGGCAAGCTGATCGGGCCTGGCGGCAAGACGATCCGCTCCATCCAGGAGCGCACCGGCGCGACCATCGATGTCGAGAACGACGGCACTGTGTACATCGCCGCCACCGACGGCACCGCGGGCGAATTGGCCCGAGCCGAGGTCGAAGCGCTGACCAGCGAAATCAAGGTGGGCAACACCTACGAAGGCAAGGTCGTTTCCACCAAGGAGTTTGGCGCGTTTGTGGAAATCGCTCCCGGTACCGACGGCATGGTGCATATCTCCGAACTGGCTGAAGGGTATGTCAGGAGCGTCAGCGATGTGGTCAACGTCGGCGACACGATCCGCGTACGGGTGATCAACGTTGATGAAAACGGCCGCATCAAGCTCTCACGCAAGGCAGTCATGTTGGAGCCTGGCGCTCAGCCCGATGGCGCGACCGGCAAACCCTCGCCCGAGGGCGTCGGCACGCCCAGCGGTGGAGGCGGCGGCAAAGGACGTGACCGGGATCGCGGCGGCCGAGGCGGGCGCGATCGAGATCGTGATCGGCGTGATCGCTGAGTCGCATCACCATCACCCGATACAGTTACATCAATGTCAAGCCCCCGCTATCGGGGGCTTTTTGCTGCGCATATCCCCCGTGCACCTTGTCAGTCGATCACAGACCTGCAGTCAGCAAGCTGCGTGCGATCGCATATCTAGCGCGTGATTCATGAAAGCCCATCACTTTGTTTTCCAAACGTGCTGCTGAGCAATCGCGCATCAACAAGCTGATGTGATGGCGCACTGTCGATTTCATCTTGCTGCCTCATCATCACTGGCATTGCCCTCGTCGTTATCAGCAGCAACAGCAGCAGTGGGAGCAGGGTCGCCAACATCATCTGCCTGCTGCAAGAGTACGGTGAGGATCGCTTGGCAGTGGGGACAGTGTTGCCAATCTGCATCATCGATTGATCCGCCCGGCAACTGCATCGGTTTTCCGCAATGAGGGCATTGGCCCTGGGGTTGATACAGAACGACATGCCGGCGAAGCGCACGCACGCCCATGAAGATGCCCAGGAGCGGCAATGCCCAGGTTGTAATCAGGTGAACAAGGGGAATCAAAATGCACACCGTTCCGCCGAGCACGCCGCCGACGATGTACAGCGTTGCGGTGGTCGTGCGGGCCAGGGTGGAATAGCGCACGACCTCGGCGGTGCCAAGCGTGAACTGATTCTGCTGATCTTCAAAACGAATCGGTTCCTCGGGCATAGCGGACCTCCGAGTTGTGAGTGCGACAGTTGACAGTGAAAGCAGGCGGGAACAGGCGGGCAGATCAGTGCAACTGAGCTTTGTAGGGCGATCATCATCGCTTTGATTCAGATGAAATCGTCCTCGCCCGCAGTGTGGAGAGCTGTGATACTCTAAGCAAGTACCTTCAAGCTGACCTGTGACTAATGCCTGCAACTTTGCTGATGCAATTGCTGGCGGCTGGATATTGGAGAAAATAGCCGATCGTGCAATGGATCTGGTGGCTGCTGGTTGGATTTTCCGCAGGCGTGATCGTCATGCTGCCGATCACGCGCCTGCTGCTGCGCCGTGCGGAATGGCGGGCGCGCATCGCTGAGCGACGGGCGCGAGATGCGGAGCGGCTGGCGGAACTCGGCTCGATGACCGGCGGGTTGGCCCATGAAATCAAAAACCCGCTGTCAACCATCGGCCTCAACGCGCAACTGCTTTCAGAATCAATTGCTGAATCTGATCTGCCGGAAGATCAACGCGAGCGACTGCTTCGCCGACTTGATGCACTGTCGCGCGAAGTGGATCGGCTGCGGGGCATCCTGACGGATTTTCTGCAGTTTGCCGGCCGCATCAAACTCGATCCGCAGCCGCACGATCTGGTACAACTGGTGGATGAGTTGACCGATTTCTTTCATCCGCAATGCGATCAGGCAGGCGTGGTCTTGCGAACGCGATTGCCCAGCCAGCCGGTGATCGCGCATGTTGATGAATCGCTCCTGAAGCAGGCTTTGCTGAATCTCATGATCAACGCCACGCAGGCGATGACCAGTATGCAGAGTCGAAACGGCCAGGCTGATGCACAATCATCTCAACGCGGCGAATTGATTCTCTGGCTGGATGCGGATGATCGCGAAGCGCGCATTCATGTGATCGACACCGGCCCGGGCATCGAGGCGGAAAAAGTCAACGAAATCTTTCGGCCGTATGTTTCGCATCAACCCGGCGGCACGGGCTTGGGATTGCCGACGGCGCAGCGCATTGCGCTTGAGCATGGCGGGCGCATCACGGTTCACTCCGAAGCCGGTCAGGGCAGCGACTTTACAGTGCATCTGCCGCGCAATAACAAAACAACAACGCCGTGATCAATCACGGCGCTGCGATTTGACGGTGATGTGAAGTGATGTGAACGTGCGGCGCGATCAGTGGCCGAAAAGCGATTCGTTTTCCAGCACTGAGCGGGCGACATCGACGAGCGTGCGGCGGTTGTTGCGGGCCTGTCGCTGCAGCAGCCGCATGGCCTCCGGCTCTTCGACATTTTTCCGCTTCACGATAATCCACTTGGCCTGTTCGATGAGCTTGCGATGCTCAAGTCGATCCTTCAGCGTGTGAATTTCTGCATATTGGCGGACGTATTCGATATAACGTCCCCACGCGACAGAGATGCTGACGCGCATCTGATCCTGCGTCACCGGCTTGAGCAGGTAGCCGAATACCCCCACGCGGTTGCCTGAAGAAACGTAATCGGGATCGGAGTACGCAGAGAAGATCATCACCGGAATGCCCATGCGGCGGAAGAGAATTTCCGCGGTGGCAAGGCCGTCCCGCTTGGGCATGCGGATATCCAGCAGGGCCATGTCGGGGCGCGTCTGGCGACATAATTCGATGGCTTCATCGCCATTGGCGGCCGGGCCGATCACCTGGTAACCAAGCTCGCGGAGATTGACGGCCACGCCGCTGGCGACCAGATGTTCATCATCAGCCACCAGCAGTTTTTCAGGATGAGCCGGCAGATGCTTGGGTACAACGAGCTGCTGCTGCTGGAGCGGCTCAACGGTAGCGGCGTCATCATGGGTGCGGGCGCTGGTCACTGTGCTCATGATAATTCCCCCATAGAGGTAGGCATAGACATTGCCAGAGTACGAGGAGATAAAAGCAAACCACCCGGGCTGAGAAGGCCAATCGCCGCTTCCTGGCTTCGCTTCTCTCCTGCCCCGCCTTGCCGCATCCATACGGGGACGTGGGGCCTGTCATAAACCCCGACGATCAATCCAGGAAGTCGCGTTGAGCCAACCGTTCCGGGACGTACACCTCTGTAACATACGAGATATCTTTGGTGATGAGAGATTCAACCTCCATTTTGAATCCATTTTGTAGCATCCGCTTGATCTCTCGCTGCCAGGGTTTTTTGTCTCTAAACCACGGATAGGCCGCGATTTGCTTGGCTCGTTCGATGTCGCGGTCGCTGAGTGAAATTTTTACGTCATCACTCAGTTCGCACCGTTCGTAATCTTCAGCCCGGATGCCGATAAACTTGGCGTCGGGGATCGCCAGACGCTGGCTTTCAAATGCCAGGGAGATCGAACCCTGCTTGATGACGCTGTAGATGTAATGTCCCCACGGGTCGCAATCCAGCAGGCAGTAAATGGGCAGGCCGAGCTCGTGATTCAACCGCTGCAGCAGGCGGCGAACACCGCGCGGCGGCTGGCCGGAGCCTTCGGTCAGAATGCAATTGTGCTTCTCCCAGAATCGATCTTCGTTGAACCGCTGCCAGACGGTGTCTTTTTCGACATGCAGGACAAAATCGGCCTCGCATTTCTTGAACTGCACCACGTTCGGCTCGGTGATGCTGGGGATGGCGTACCCGCCTGAACCCATGCGCCGACAGTCAATTTCGTCGCCGCTGTCTATAAGCGTAATGTTGCCCACCATCGCGCCGCGCTTCTTGGCAAAAACGTGCAGCTCTTCGCGCAGCGAGCCGAGCGAAACCTCCAGGTCTTCGAGGATTGCGTCCGATTCGGACTGGTCAGCGAAGGTTTTCTCTTTGGTTCCTTCAATCGTGTGAAGCGCAGCATAGAACATGCCGCGGAGGCTTGAGGTCTTGCCTCGCTCAATCAGTTCCTTGCAGCCTTTGGCCAGCAGGATGGTCTGCATGAACTTGCGGGCCTGCCCGAAGTTGAACAGGTTTCTGGTCTGGGTGTTGTCGCCCATCTCCAGAATGCGTTTGCGGGTGTTGTAGCGCGTGTTGGAAGCGGTGCGGGTGGGGATTTCCACCGCCGGGTCGCGCATCGCCAGGCTGCTTTTCACCACGCGATGGCCGAGATCGGTGATCTTCCTGATGGTTTCAACATCGCGCTTGGAGAGCGTCGCTGCAGCGCCGTTGCCTGTTGCTGCGGAGCGGCTGGTTGTACGGGTTGTGGTCTTTTTCTTGGCCATAATCACACGCTCGTGTGGAACTTACTTTCTTCTGGATTTGCCTGATGTTTTGCCTCGGCGTCTGGATGCGGCACGTTCGCCGTTGCCGCCGAAGAGATCGCCGTCTTCTGATGCTGCGTCACCGTTATCCGCCACGGGGAGCTGACGTTCCTCGACAATCACGACGTCTTCATCGCGCTCAAGGCGGCTGCCGCTTGCATCTGCGGTTTTGTCCTTGACGACCTTGCCTTCTTCATCCAGCACAAGGTCCGCCTCAGCGGTTTTCTTCTGGGCCTGCTTGAGCAGCGCATCGTAGATTTGCTGGGCGTCAACGCCGGTGATTGCCGCGGCGCTTTTGGCGACTTCGCCGATGTAGCGCTCAAAAACGCTGCGTTTTTCGCTTTCACGCTTCATGCGCTGGCGGCGACGCAGATAAATGCCGAGCTTGCGCCCGCATTCCTTCAGCGCAAGAGTCATTTCCTTGCGAATCTCATCATAGTCAGCAATCGCTTCCTTCGATTCGCTGGTGAATGGCACCCACACGCTGGCCATGTGAATCATGACCACGAGCGGTCCCACCGGAAGGCTGCCGCGTGGCTGGCTCAATCCGTAGTTGCGCCAGTTGGTGTCGAGCACCGCCTTGAAGCACATGCACGCTGACTGCTGATACAGCAGCGGCACGCGGTTGGCGAAGCGAATCACGCGTGCGGTTTCCTCGCTGGGAAGCTGGCCGCCGTAGGCCAGCGCCACTTCGATCTGAAACGGATTGCCGCGATACACCGCCGGCGGGCGGCTGGAGGCAGCGTAGAACTCCGCCTTTACCTCTTTGAGCAGGCCCGCCAGCAGGGCACGGGTGCCGATGGGCACCAGGCAATCCGTGGGCGGCGCCATGATGGAAACATCCTGAATTGCCTGGTACAGCCGTTCCGCCTCAGCATGGCCTATCTGCTTCACCCACGTGCGAGTGGTGAGCTTGGCCTTCTCGCAGATTTCCTTGGCCTTGCCCGGTCCTACGCGGCAGAAATCATTTTGCAAAAACGCGCCCAACTGCTGGCTGGAGGTGCGCTCCAGCATCTGAATCAGCGTGCCCAATTCGATGCCCTTGGGGTGGGGTTTGATCTCCTTTGGCTCTTCGGGCAGTTGATCGATGCTGCGCGGGTATTCGATCGTTTCGTTCAGCGGCGAAACGTAGGTGATGCGTGCATGCGGGTTGGCGATGGCGGTCTGTTCGAGATATTCATCAATCGACTGGCGGCCTTTCTGGTAGCGGCCTTCCAGTTCAATGGTGACCTGCGTGCCATGGCCCTCGGGAAACAGCACATCGTCTTCGGGATGCTCGGTTTCGCTGACGATGTCAGCCCGGTTCTTGGTCGTGTCCATCTTCAGCACGACCTCGTGGGCGGGCTTCTTGGGGCCGGTTTTGCTGATGATGAGCAGAGGCTGGCCGGTGGTCATCAGGCCGTACATGCCCGCAGCGGAGATGCCGATGCCCTGCTGGCCGCGCGACATTTTCAGGCGATGGAACTTTGAGCCGTACAGCAGCTTGCCGAAGATGTTGTCGATCTGTTTGCGGACGATGCCCGGGCCGTTGTCACGGATCGAGATCTTGAAGCGGGTTTCGCTTTTCTGCAGCACTTCCACCCGAATATCGGGGAGGATGCCCGCTTCTTCGCAGGCGTCCAGAGCGTTGTCCACAGCCTCCTTGACGGTGGTGAGCATCGCCTTGCGGGGGTTGTCGAACCCCAGCAGATGGCGGTTTTTGGCGAAAAACTCGCTGACGGAAATCTCGCGCTGGCCGGCTGCGAGCTGTTCAGCCGTGCGGGAGCGTGATTTGCGGGCGGTGGATTTCGAGGCCGATTGTCGGGCTTGTGGCATAGTGTCCAGGGCGTGCGAGGTGTCGGTAAGCAGCGTTGTCATGAGTGCCTTCCTTGGCGGACTCAACTCAAACTGACTGATAGGTCAATGTTAGGTCTTTGATGACGAATTGGGCCAGTGTACCGGCCGTGGGGAATCTTGGGACGGCCTGTAGTGGCGAATGTGAGCATTGATGTTGAGTTCGCAGATACTGGCCTTCGCCACAAGGTCCCATATTTCTCAATTTTTTTCGTCATTTGTCGTCACGCCCACCCCGTTGTGTTCGCTTCCATTGGCAGAAAGAGGTGCTGCGACGCTTCCTTCCGGGCCACAGGGGCCCGCCAGCAACTTGCCAAAACCATCTTTTTCTTTTCCGAGGAGACGCTCTATGAACGGCTGGATTTTTGATTTCGGGCGGACATTGGCGCTGGGAAGCATGATGGCGACGCCGCTGCTGCCGGTGCTTTGCGGCGGACCGCCGGTTGCCGCCGCGGCAGCAATCGTTGAGATGGCGGCTGATCCTGAAGCGGATTTTCACAATTTCCAATCCCTGGCATGGGCAGCGTTGTGGAACGTGCCTTATCTGCAGGGCAAGTCCGGCATGCTGCTGGAAGCCAGCACCGTACAGTCAGCATGGCAGGTGGTTGCGTTCCACGACCACGACCTTGACTACGAAGATCCCACACTTACCGAGGAAGACATCAACGCACAGTTCGTCGCCCAGGGCAGCTATGTTGAAGCGACACGCATCTTGCTGACAACGCTTGCGCCTGATCCGCTTGATATGGCTGAGGCGGGAATTTACAAGCTCAATCGCTATGCATCTGCAGGAACCATTCAGGGGGCAACCGGATACGCGACCGCTGTGTTCGGACTAATCGAAGAAACCAGCTTTCCAAGCGGCCCCTTTGGCAACCAGCTGTATAGAGTGATCTCGTTTACGCCGCTTGGCTTTGCGGGCAGCGTGGAGGAAGCGGTCGGCTCTGCTGAAGCTTTTGCCGAAGACTTGGGCGTGGAGCTCGGCATGATGGCGGCTGCGATGGCTGGCGGGGCTGACAGCGACACGGGTGAAACCGCCCCGCCGTCCCAGGACAATCCGACCCAGCCAACTCCCGAGACGCATCCGGTCTGCTTTGCGAACTACGAGTTGTGCATGGACGGCTGCCGAGGCGTGCGCAATGCCGAAATCCTCCTGTGCGTCGGGGCGGGAATCGCAGCCACAGCTGCATGCCTGGCCACCAAGTGCAAGTGGCTCGCATGGTGCCCGCCGTGCATGAAGGCCTGCACCGCAGTGTGCATCGGCGTTGGCGCAGTTGCATTTGCAGCCTGTGTCAATGCTGTCGTGGCTCGATATCGTCAATGCGCCAACGGCTGCCTGGCGGATCTCAATAGCTGTACGGGCGCTGTGGTGAACCCGGTGCTTATTCCCGCGGTGAGTGAACATTGACCGGGCCTGTCACTCACTCATTGTTTGTCTTTGCGATTCGCGAAGAATGAACGTTGGAAATGTCGCTCTGCCAGTCCTGCCGGGCTGGCGGAGCATTTGCATGCATGCGGTATGTGCCGTTGTCGTGTGCATGCCCTGGATGAGAGCAGAGTAGCGAGTGGGCAAACCTGATCAGCAGCATGACGCCGGTACGCTATCGCCAGCACAGCCGACCATCGTGGTTGTGCAGGAACCACTGTTGCTGGAGCGTCGCCGCCGCATGATCGTAGCCCCCATGGCGCTGGCTGCTGTGATCGGGTTTGCCTACATCATGGCGCCGCTTGCAGGAAATCGAAGTGCAATCATCGGCTACGTCCTGAGCGCTGTGATCCTGATGACGCTCCTCGGCGTTCTGGGGTGTGTGATGGCGAATGATCACCGCTTCCTGCGCAAGCTCAAGGCGTGCGAGTATCGATGCTGCACGAGATGCGGTTACGATTTGAGCGGGAGTACAAGCAGCAGCGCCGCAGCAGCCGTCGTCGTGTGCTGTCCGGAATGCGGCAAGGAACTCGACCTCAAACAAGCGCAAGCCCTCTGGCGTCAGTTTCGACCGCTGCTGTGGATTGTGCGATGGGAATACAGCATTTCAACAACGCCAACAGCAGCAGCATCGCTGTCGCCCAGCCCGTCCGCGTCGTCACAACAACCAGCAGCAGGTGACGAACAGCCAGGTTCACGTTGCGCGCATCGTCCAACACGCCGCTGAGCGATCATCGCGCCTGTCGGGCATGGCTGAAGCGCCGGTGCTTTTACAGCTTGTACACATTTTTCACAAATAGTGCCAAAAAGTGCTCACACTGGCGGCTTGAGATTCGCTTAACACACAAGGAGCGATTCTTAGGGAATCCAACCGATTTGTGCGCACTTGACAACGCCTGACGCACCGCGACGTGGAGTTCAGGCATGGCTCTTGACTTGATGGGAGAAGGTCCTCATGCAGGCAATCATCAGAAGATTCGAAAAATCCAGTTTGTGTGCAGCAGCAGCAATGATGATGGGGGGCGTGCTCCTTGTGGCGGCTTCAGCGCAGGCGACCGAGCAGACCGAGATCGCCAAGCTTCTGGCTCCTGACGGCGCAGCAGGAGACAACTTCGGCACTGCAGTCGCCATTGATGGCACTGTCGCTGTGGTTGGCTCGCCGCGAAACGATCCGCCGACGGATGTCGGTTCGGCGTATGTGTACCGTTTCGACGGATCAAACTGGGTTTTTGAGCAAAAGCTCTCGCCGCCTGATGCTGCGACTTTCCAACGCTTCGGCTCATCGGTGGCGGTCGTCGATGCAGGCAGCGATTCACGCATCGTTGTCGGTGCGATCGGCGACGGTCAGCGGGGACTGAACGCTGGCGCTGCGTACGTCTACCGCTATGACCAGGGCATCACCGGCTGGGTATTTGAAGCCAAGCTCACCGCATCCGATGGTGCGGCGGGCGATGCCTTCGGTTCGGCAGTCGCCATGGAAGACAATGTGGCGATCATCGGAGCGATCAACGCGGATGCGGGTGCGATCGCCGATTGCGGCGCAGTCTATGTCTATGAACGCAGCGGCATGGTGTGGACCAAGCGGTCCAAACTCGTTGCTGTCGATGCTACTGTGGGCGACAACTTTGGCGCAGCGGTGGGCATGCACGACGGCGTTTTCGTGATCGGCTCACCTTTTGATGATGATTTCGGGCTCAGCTCCGGCTCGGCATATGTGTTTGCACCCGATGGTGGCGGGGGATGGGTGCAGCACGCCAAGCTTCTGGCAATCGACGGCGCTGCGAGCGATCAGTTCGGCACAGCAGCGAAGATTCACGGCGATGTGATCGTTGTCGGCGCACGACTCGATGATGACTTCGGCTCCAATTCAGGAGCGGCGTACGTTTATCGAAACGACGGCGGCGCCTGGAACTATGAAGCCAAGCTCATGGGATCCGATATCACGACCTCATCGAGCTTTGGCAACAGCGTGGCTGTTTATGGCGACACGATCATCGTGGCGGCGTTCGCACATGCTGGCCAGAGCGGCGCTGCGTATGTGTTTCATTACCGAGGCGCCGCCTGGACCCAGACCGCCAAGCTTAGAGCATCCGATGGCGCCAATGCGGATCAATTCGGCGGCAACATCGCACTCAGCAGCGATCAGATCCTGATCGTCGGTGCGGTGGGCGATGATGATCTCGGCAGCGCATCGGGCTCTGCCTACCTTTACCAGATCGTCGAGGACAGCGGGCCGGTCGATACCGACGGTGACGGATTGAATGATGATGAAGAACTGATCATCGGCACCGATCCGTTCAATCACGATACCGACGGCGACGGCTTGCCCGACGGCTTTGAAGTTGAACTCGCTGCCATGCTGGGCGGCGGTGGTTGTCCTGATCCGCTCAACCCCGACACCGACGGCGACGGCATAACCGACGGCATCGAATATCTCCTCGGCCTGAACTACTGCAACCCCGACACTGATGGCGATGGGCTGGTGGACGGCCTAGAGCTGGCGTACGGCACCGATCCGCTGAACCCTGATTCCGATGGGGACGGCCTCACTGACGGGCAGGAGATCGCCCTGGCTGCGGGCGGGAGTTGTCCAAACCCGCTGCATGCTGACAGTGACGGTGATGGTTTGACCGACGGTGTTGAATTCCTCGCTGGGTTGAACGTGTGCGATCCCGACAGCGATGGCGATGGTCTTTCCGATGCTGATGAACTCGCGTTGGGCACTGATCCGCTGAATCCGGATACCGATGGCGACAACCTGCCGGATGGTCTGGAAGTTCAGCTTGCTGCGGGCAGCGGTTGCCCCGATCCATTGAATCCCGATTCTGATGGTGACGGCATTCTCGATGGCGATGAGCTGACCGCGGGGTTCGGTCCATGCGATGTCGACAGCGACAACGACGGCCTGTCGGACGGCAATGAGTTGATCTTCGGCACTGATCCGCTCAACCCCGATACCGATGGCGACGGTCTGCTCGACGGCACCGAAGTCGATATGGCACTGGGAACCGGTTGCCCCAATCCGCTCGTCGCAGATTCCGATGGTGACGGCCTGCTTGATGGCGAAGAACTGGCCTTGGGCACCGATCCGTGCAATGGCGACACTGATGGCGATGGCCTGCCGGACGGCATCGATCCGACGCCTGTGCATCCGGGCGCAACGGCTGACTTCCTCGAAGACATGGCGCTGGCGACTGCAGAGGCGATTCGCGCAATTGATCTTTCAGTCGTGCTCGGCCCCAACAACAATGTTCGAGAAGGCCGATTGAACACGATGAGCAGCAAGCTCACCTCGGCAGCAAGCATGATCAGCCGCGGACAATTCCATGTGGCGATTGTTCACCTGCAGATTGTGCTGACGCGCATCGACGGTATCGGCGCACCACCGGATTGGCTTGCCAGTTCGCCGCAGCGCGACAGCCTCAAGAGCGACATCGACACGCTGATCCTGCTGCTGGAAATGATGCAGTAATCAGAATGTCGATGACAACAGAAGAAAAGAAACGCGCGGCTTGATCCCCGACGCACGCAAGGGCGGGTCTTCGGACCCGCCCTTTTTCTTTCAACACTTCTTAATGGAGAGTGACCGAACCTGTTTGCTCATGCATTGCATGTGCGATTCGCAGATAAGGAGACAGGGGGAAAGGGCGCTTCCCTTCTCCTCATCTCCTTATCTTCCCGCCTCCAGGCGCGGCGCATCGCATGCAGTGAGTGTTTGGCGAGCAATGCGGTGTGTCGGTGCGTTTACAACAACAACGCAGCAGTGGCGATCACTCGCATTCGCCCCAGTTTGAAATGATCGTGATGAGGTCCGCATGATCGACAACGCAGTTACCGTCAATATCCCCAGCGCAGGGCGCCAGCGGGCATGAAGGTGAGCAGGAACCCCAGTTGGCGATGACTGCGAGCAGGTCGTCAACGTTTACTGCGCCATCGTTGCCTGCGATATCTGCAGGGCAGGCGGTTTCGCAGGAATCGGGAATGCCGTTGTTGTTGTGATCAGCAGCCAGCCCTGCATCGATCTCGCATGCATCGGGTATGCCGTTGCCGTTGCAATCCGGCTGATGGATCGCAGGGATGGAGAATGTGCGCACCGTGCCAGCGTCAACGAAGCCAGCATGATCGTCCAGCGGCGCGCTGGCGGCAGCCAGAATTTGATTGGGCGCAAGCGCAACTGATATGCCGAAGTTATCCTGCGGCGCGCCGTCGCTGGGAGCGATCCTGGCGTGTTGCACCCATTTGTCATCCGCAAAATCGAAGATGTATGCAACGCCGCATGCGCTGTTGCGATGCGCAGCAAGCGGCGAGCCGATGATGACACGCGAACTGCGCGCATCGACTGCTGTGCCGAACGCGTCGTAGGCAGCGCCGTCAGCAGCGACAAGTTTGATGTTCTGTACCCAACTGCTGCCGGAGCGACGAAATGCGTACGCTGCGCCGGCGCGCAGGCTGATTTCATTGTTGCGAGGCGATCCGACAATCGCCCAGTCGCTCGTCAAAGCAACCGAAGTGCCGAACAGATCACCTTCAGAACCGTCACTTGCAACCAGCTTGGCTTCCTGCACCCACCCTGTATCGCTGCGCACAAAGATATAGGCTGCGCCGGCGTTTACCGCGACACTGTCTGCTGCGCGTGCAGCGATGATCACGCGATCCTCATAAGCGTCGATTGCGTAACCGAACTGATCGCCCGATGCAGCATCGGGAGCGGTCAGCTCAGCTTCAAGCACCCACTGGCCGGGTTGTGTGCGTCGAAACACCAGTACGGAACCTGCGTTCGTGGCAGCGGTATTGCGAAACAGCGCGCCGGCTGCAGCATAGGGCACGCCGTGGCTGTCGATAGCAAAGGCAACGGACCATCCCAGTTGATCAGCCTGCTCAGCGTCCGGTGTGGAGAGCTTGGCTTCCTGAATCCAGGTCTGATTCTCGCGGCGAAACACGTACACCGCGCCCACATCAGAAACTGCCCCTTCGTGGCGATGAGCGCCGACCAGAATGAATGAATCATCATCAGCGATTGCGACCGATTGCCCGAAGCGATCATGCGGTTCGACATCATCGCCGACCAACGTCGCTTCGAGCGTCCATGCTGAGCCGTCGAGGCGATAGACATACACTGCGCCCGCATTGTCGCCCACGCTTGGCGTGATCGCTGCGCCAATGACTGCACGCGTATCGCTCATCGCCACCGCGTTGCCGAATCCGATGAACGATTCCAGTTCGCTTGCAGCCAGCACATCTGTCAGGACCGATGCGCATTCCGGGCCATCGCATTCATCGGGTATGCCGTTTTCATTCACATCGCTGCTTGTGCCATCGTGCAGTTCGCATGCATCGGGTATGCCGTTGCCATTGCAGTCTGCCGGCACTGCGCTGCGGAAGCTTGACACAAGCGTTGTGAGTTCGTTGATGGTTCGCGCATTGTCTGCGGGCGTACCTTCGTCGGCTGTCAGCCCAGTGGGTACACCGTCGAATATGATGTTGGGATTGGAGTAGTGAGCGATGCGCGAGCCGGGCGAGTTGGCCATGACGGTTCGCCACTGACGTCCGCTCTGGCCGGTGAACCGATGGCCGAATGAATATGGAAACGCGCCGCTGTTGAAGCCGTTGCTTTCGTGCTGGCAGCCGAGGTTGTGCGCTAGTTCGTGCGCGAACGTCAGATTTCCAACAGCGCAGCTTTGGTTGACCACGCTGAATGCCTGGGCCTGCGACGCCGGCGAGGGATTGATCATCACATGCGCCATGCCGCATGAACCGAAAAAACCGCCCACCAGCAGCGAGACAAGGTCTGCGCCATACTGATCGCGCAGGTGGTGAATTTCATCCATGTGCCCGTCGCCCTGGCTTGTGAGATAAACCAGATTGGTCAATATGAACGGGTCCTCGGTGTAATCGACCTCATGCAGATGCACGAGTCGAAAACGCGCATCGACCGCGCTGTTGCTCAGAGCGATATTGCTTGAAGCGATGGAGGCGTGAGCGATGGCGCGAATGGCGCCCTCGCCGCCTGCAACCTGCCTGGCTTCTCTGGTGTAGGCCACCAGCACATCGATCACGCGGTTGCACGGATCAATCGGGTCGCCGATGCCGCCTGTTACATTGTTATCGTGATTGTCGCGAGCAGCGATCGCGTTGCCGGGCTGATGAGCCTGATGAATTTCATCGCAGCTGCAGGGCGCGAACGCGGAAACATCGAGCTGCTGAACGCGGTAGCCCGCGTCGTCGGCAGGGCGAATCTGATACGCCTCGCCCGTTGCGGTCCAGATGTTGGCGACGACCGCATCATCTTCCACAGCCAGTACGAACCAGCCGCCTGAGATGTCCGGAGCGTTGTTGTTCCTATTGTTGTTGTGCAGCGTGTTGTCGAGAAGGCGGCCGGTGGCGGTGAAGCTGCTCAGTGAGCGGGCTTCAACGTGTGTGATTTCTGCAAGCAGCGTTGCATCGTCGAACATGTTGAACTGCACGCGGCTGCCGGCTCGCATGGCTGATGCAATAAGCGCATCGCGATCCAGATGCACCAGACGCTGGCGGCGGATCGTGGCGGGAAAGCGCTCGTCGATTGGAAGCAATGCAGCGTGATCATCATCCTTGCTGCTGCTGGATTGCAGAAGCAGCCTGGGCGGCGTACCCAGCGGGGCAGCAGCAGTGGTGGCCTTTTCTTCCGAGGTTGGGGGTTGATGGTCGCTGGACGCTGCTGCTGGAACTTCCGCAACAACAGCCGCTGTCGTTATCAGGACAAGCGCAAGCAGCCATGTCGGACTGCTGGACATGTGAACTCCTTCCATGCATGCCATGTCATGCCATGCCGTGGGCGTGTTTGATTGATCAAAGTGTAATGCGGGGTCTGCTGTACTCCCAGGAAAACTCGCCCAAGTGGCGGTTGAATCCTCATCTTCCTCCGCGCTCTCCGCGACCTCCGCGGTAAAAATTCCTGATCAGTCACTCAGCAGCAGCACTGTTGGCTGTGTTGTGCTGTGATCGACTGGCAGATCAGCCGGTTTCCCGCTATGCTCCCGCCGCATTATCGAACTGAGCCTGTGTTGTGTGATGTGAAAGCGAGTCGATTCCGCCATGGAAACCACCCTGATCATTCTCAAACCTGACGCCGTCCAGCGAGGCCTGACAGGCCGGATCATCAGCCGCTTTGAGGACAAGGGGTTGCAGATCGTCGGTATGAAGATGATGCAGATCAGCCCGGAGCTGGCCCAGCGGCACTACGAGGCCCACAAGGGCAAGCCCTTTTATGAGGGCCTGGTCCGCTTCATGACCAGCTCGCCCGTTGTGGTGCTGGCGGTGCGAGGGGTGGGGGCGATTGCCATCAGCCGGGCCATGATGGGAGCGACCTTCGGTTCCAAAGCTGCGCCGGGCACCATCCGGGGCGATTTCGGCGTCTCCAACAGCTTCAATCTCATTCACGGTTCTGACAGCCCCGAAGCGGCAGAACGCGAGCTGAATCTGTTTTTTGCCCCCGGCGAGATCCTCGAATACGCCCGGGCTGGAGATGTCTGGGTGTACGACATGACCGGCGGTTCGCCCGAATAAAAACCGACGCAGCGAGCCGGAAAAACCCCAAAAAAGGGCAAATAAACACAACCCATTGCGAATAAAAGGGTTGTGTTCGGGGTTATTCTTGTACGCGTATTGAGGCGCGGTAATCGTCGCCCGTTTCTACGCTCTTGAGGGCAGCCCATCCGATTGAATCCGGTAGAAGGTGTCTCGCCCACAAGGATGGTTTCATCGCTGCGATTTGCCGGGTGGACCTCGCCAGCAGCAGACCCATTGCCTGCACATCGCTCACGCAATGCGTCAGCCGGCGGCAGAAACCGGGTCGTTTCCCCCTGCACAGGATCGGCCACGTGGTGAAAATGGCAGTCATGACCCCAGATCGGGCAAGATTAGAGTATTTCTAAAAGAGTGAACCGTTTTATAGGAAGAACAGTACTCAGATATGGGTTTATAGTGTGTAAGCGGAGACTTTGTGATAGATTTCACAGAATCCTCGGATCGGGTCGTACACCCGGCACGAATACACACAGGGCAGGCTCCGGCCCATTCGACGGAGCCAGTTGGGAATGAATCACATGCGTCAGACCATGATCGGGAACAATTCACCACTCGATCGGCTGCGTCAGCGCCAAAGGGTGAAGGTGCGCACCGCGTCGGACGCCAACCGAAGGGGTACGGGACTTTCGGCAGCGGAAGAGCGTTTGCTCCGCCAGATTCTGGCCGAGCCGATGGACTTCATCGACAACGATGCGTTTTACGAGCCTGATGCCGAGCAGCAGATCTATGAGCGCGCCCCGCGCATCGAGAAGCCCGACGTGGCGTGGTACCGTCCGCTGATGGACGACCTTACCCCCACGTCCAAGCATCAGACCACCAAGAACACCGGCACCGTGCTGCTGACCGCCGCCGAGGAGCGCGTGCTGTTTCTGCAGTACAACTACGCCAGGTATCGCGTCCGCAAGCTCCAGGAAGAGATCGGCCTGAACGATCCGACCGAGGAGCAGGCCCGCGAGATTCTGAAGTGGTACCGCGTCGCCAACGAGTACCGCGAGCAGATCGCTGAGACCAACCTCGCGCTCGTGCTGGCGATGGCCAAGCGCACGCGCATGAGCGAAGTTGACTTCGCTGACCTGGTCAGCGAGGGCAACATGGCGCTGCTGCGCTCGGTGGACAAGTTTGACTGCGGCCGCGGCTTCAAGTTCTCCACGTACGCCTGCCGCGCGATCCTCAAGGCGTTCAGCCGACAGGGCATGAAGCTCAGCAAGTACCGTCAGCGCTTCCCCACGGATTTCGATCCCGCCATGGAGAAGTCCGATCACCTGGAAACGCTGCGGGCCACGCATGAGCGTGAAAGCGCCGAGGAAGTCAAGCACATCGTGCTCAGCAACGAGGCGGACCTCACGGACGTCGAGCAGACGGTCATCCATCACCGCTTCGGCCTTGACCGCACCGATGACACCCCGCCGCTCACCCTCGAGCAGGTCGGCCAGATCATCGGCGTGACCAAGGAGCGCGTGCGGCAGATCCAGAACAAGGCCCTGGAGAAAATCCGCCTGGCTCTGGAAGAAAGCCGCAAGGAGCCGAGCGCAGCCGGCGAAGAAGGCGCTGAAGGCTACACCCCGTCGCGCAACTAACTAACGACGAGTTGATTGATCGATTCAATCAGTCAATCAATCAGCCATCACTCAGTGCAACGGGCATAAAGCCGATCGCCTTCCCTCGCCTTGCACCGCAACCGCCCGCCAACCAGGCAAGCGGGCATTGGCTCAACCATCAGACAGAAAGCAAGCCAGAAGCCCCGACACACTCGTGCCGGGGCTTTTCTTTTTTGCTTTTGCTGAGCTGACCGGTGGCGGTGGGTGGGATTGAGCTGGCGTTCCTGGCTGAGTGCCTATACGCTTTACCTTCTTCCGGGACGGGAATGGAAGTAGAGGCGGTTTTCAAGGGCTACGACGAAGTCTCGCTACTCGAGGTCCATTTTGTCTGGTTGACATCTTGGGCAGGGTGACCAGTCTTCGCGTTCTCCCTCAAGGCGCTTCGCCAATGTGAGTGTCAGAGAATCGTCGCCGTGAATATCTTCACATGCACGGCGATGGTAGAAGTTGTCCTTCGTTGATATCGCATAGCTTCCGTCTGATTCATTGAGACTTAGTAGAATGGCGGCATCTTTATCTGCGATACCGTATTCTGGGATCAGCCAAGCCTCTACCATCACTCGAACATCATCATTAGATGGCGACTGTCCTTTGGCGACTTTCTCACGCATTTTATTGAGTAATTCGTTGCGTTCTTGTTCTGTAAAGTCATTAATTACGATGTTCAGTTGATTGGGACCGACTTCCTGCCTTCCAAACAACCGGCAGGCGTCTGCTACCATTACGAACTCAGCATTCGTATAGGGCCAACGCAGAACAAGCATGCCTTCCCATTCTCCCCAACTGGCTTCACCGAATTTGTGACGACCAGAGACCTTCCAGAGTGGCGCCTTGAAGAGCGCTGCGGCGAAACGATCAGCAGATGGCAGGAAGATCAAGTTGGGGGAGTAGCCCTTCTTGCGCAGCTTCGCAATAGCCGTTCGAAGATGATCGTCCATCTCTGCAATTTTCAGGATGGGGAGGTCCTTTTGGCAGACTTGCTGTGCACTCCGGAGTAGCGATGACGTTTCACAAAAAGCCAGCGGTTCACCAATGATTGCTCCAAAATCGTCGGCCCAATTGTTTCCAGGGACAAAGAAATCACGCCAGATACGGGGCCCTGCGCACACACGGTGCCATGGAATTAGAGTCGCTTCGGGAAACGACGAACATAAGGAATTGAGGGGATCAAACCATTTTCGATTGGCCTTCCATTTGTGGCCAACAGAAGAAATGAACTTTTCCCAAATGACCTGATCGATCGGTTCTGTAATTGCCCTCTCTATATAAGCCAGATCAGCAGCGTGCTGACGTCGGCGGATTGGATCCAACGTTGATTCGATCTGTTTGGTCCGCTTTTTCTCAGGGATTGCAATAGGCTCGATGCTTGCAAGCATCTCAAGCCATGTGCGAGAGCGTTTTTCATCCCAAATGAATCGTGGAGGATGCGTTGGAAAGTATTCGCTAACTTTTTGCGAGTTTGATTTCTCTGCATGCAGAAGCAGTACATGAAGCCCGCAATCAATCCAATGAATATCTCTTGTACGTGCCTTACCGATACCGATTTGTTGCTCTCTGGGATCGTCTAGATCCCAGTGTTCCACACCCAGGTGATAGTCAATAGGTGCGTGATGAATAGCCTCTGGCCGATAGAACTCCCATACCCCCATGAGTCGGAGGATCGACAGTTGGTTGTCCACGATAGACAAGAGTACGGCCTTGGCCGCGTCACTCTCCTCAGGGTATTTATCGATGTGCGTTACGCACCAGCCTGCCAAGACGATTCGAACGTAATCAAGAAGCGTATCTACATTCTCTGACGTAGGAGCCCTGTCGTTCCAGGCGTGGTGTGGACTTTCGTATTCCTCATGATTGTACAGACGACTTATGAACTGGGTCGCGTCCTTAATGCGATTGCGTTCGATCGCGAATTTAATCAGGTGTAAGATGGTTTGCAATGCAAGGTACAGGCAAACACGCTCCTCCTCAAACGTTTCGGCCTCGTTCTCAGTATCGTCATGCCATCTCTGTCGTGATTTGAACCGTAAGAACAAGTAATAAACAGCCTCATCAAAACGCCGCGTGCAATATGCATTGAGGGGAACATGAACTGTTGCCTGATAGTAGGTAAACTGAAGCAGGCCGCCAATCTCACGCAGTAGGGAGGGCAATCGATCTTGTATAGCAAGCATGGCAAGGCGATTCAAGAATGTGACGAATGTATCGAGCGTGTCTTCATCTTCGATCCGAATCGCAGCAAGGATGGCATCGGTCAGATTAACGCTGAGTGGGCCATAAAATGTGTTGGTCTCCCATCGGGGAATTGTCCCCAGTGGTGCTTCTGGATCTGCTCTGGCCCATTCCCTCGCAACGTCCTTTAGGTGTTGCAGAGCGGCTTCAAGTTTTGGTACACGTCGGCTTTGGACCAGTTCCCGCAAGTAAACCCCATACTGTCCAAGGAAATCTCGGAGAGACTGAGAGGTCGTATCGGTCTTAGCAAATCGGGGAATATCATCTAAAGCTGTTTGTACTCGTGATCTGAATGCAGATGGCGAATCAAGCATCCTATCGTCTGAGGTCGAGTTTTGAGAATTGGAAGCATGTTTGACAGGCACAAGTTTGAGAACAGGGGCGATGGTGTTGTTTTGGCCAATCGAGATATTAAGATACGATTTATACTCAGATGAATGCTTGTGAAGAATCTCAGCAAGAGTGGTCAGGGCTCTGAGATTCACACCAATGATCACGCCCTTGGTCGAAAAAGAGAAATCTATTGACTGGCGCCAAGCAGCAGCGGCCGGGTAGCCCCAATTCAGGCCCAGTTGTTTTGTCCACGTTTCTTTAAGGGCGTCGGTCATTCTCTGCCAGCGTATATTCTCTGCCAGTGACAATAGCATCTCTTGTTTGAACAGCGGTATTACGGTTTCGAAGCTGGATCGCCCCGAATCTTGAAGCGTGACATAAGTCAACCGTAATGCACATAGGAATACTGCAACAACAAGTAGCAGGTTAAGGTAGCTGATCATCTCGAGTCGCATTGAAGGCCAAATGGCCGGAATCATTGTTGCTCCAGCATTTGCTAGAACTATACCGATGCCCAACGCAAGTATTGGATAGACGCGATGAGTCTGAATGATATATCGAACTGCCAGTTCACCTTCATCTTTCCGCGAGGCGTGCAACTGGACGCTAAACACGACAATGGCAATAAGAATCGACACAAGCGTTGCAACCACCCCTGCGATGGTCGAATCAAAGTGCGTGTCGGTTGACGACTGCGATAAACCTGTATGCACTGCTGCCGTGATGAGATACACCAGTGGCAAAATTAAAGAAGTTGCTACTGCGTGCCAGAAGTCGAAGTCATCGAGGCGACGTCGTATCCAAAATAGGAGTCTTCGCCGACCCGGAATCGAGGTGGGGGAGGAGGCGCGCGCAGCTAGCTCGTGCGCAATCTGGAGCTGTGACGGAACAACACCGGATAACCATCTAGGCAAGTGACGAACCCTGTTGAAAACTATCCTAAGTGTATAGACTACTATGGATGAGTCGAAACATCTAGTAGGTGAACACGTCCTAAGCAATCCCAGCCCCCTCGCGGCGCACAAGCACTCCAACCGGTCAACTGCCGCAACGCCGGCTTTCCCCCGGTTCTTGACAGTTTTTCGCATCGGCAGCGGTTATCCGCAAGCTTTGCGCGGATGTCCGTATGGTTCATTCGGATATCCGTATGGTCTGTTCGGGTATCCGCAAGGTGTATTCGGATGTCCGCGCGGTTCATGCGGATATCCGTACGCTCCATTCGGATATCCGCATACTGCGTACGGTGTTCCGATTCATCTCAAGTTGTCCTCGTTGTATGCCGAGTTTTGTACTGAAACCCGCGTTTGCAGCCCCGGAGGCGGGTTTTTGCGTGTGTGGATCATCTTTCCCCGCTCTTCCCGGCGCGACGCAGCGCGTTATCGGCATCAGCTTCAGAATCGCTCCCGCTCACCATTACCATCAACAGCACTCCCTGGTGCTGCTGTCCGCAGCGCGGCACGATGTGATGTTCTGTGTTGCGCTGTGATGCGATGCAACATGCGCGAGATGTGAGCGTGTCTGCTCTGTGAGTTATTGCGCTTCGACGCGGTGGTACATCAGGGCGTTGTAGTCGATGTCCTGCGTGATCGGCGTGCCGAGTTCGCGCAGCATGATCAGAATCTGAGCGTGGTGGTGCACTTCGTGCAGGGCCAGTTGCGTGAAAAGATCGCCGGCGGTGCAGGTGATGTGGAAACGCTTGTTGTCACGCGCATCGTCGGGAAAGCTCAGCCACGTGATGGTTCGCTGCCAGTTGCGTTCTGATGCGATCATACTGCTGATGTGCTGTTCCTGCTCGCGCCAGGTGTGTTCGATGACATCAAGCTCGGGCGGGTTTTCATAGTGGATCGGCCAGTGTTCATACGGCGGCACATCGCGGCCTTCAAGGCGCTCGATGTAATACCACTCGGAGACCATAAGATGTGCAAGTGTTGAACCGATTGTCTTGAGGCCGAAGGAAAAGGAGCGGTTGTACTGCTCGGGCGACAGTGACCGCACCTTATCGAACACCTGCCGGCGCGTGAGCATGAGATACTTATAGATGGCGACTGGCTGCATGCGTGCAGTATACGGCTGGCCATGTCACGTTGCTGTGGGCTTTTTGTTGGCAGATGCCCCGTTCTGAGTAATTGTGCAATTGCATGATTGAATTGAGTGCAGTTTACCTGCGGGGGATTCAGGTGCGCACTTGATTGAAGAGGATTTTCAATTGCACTGCTGCTAGACGAGCGGTAGCATGGCAGAAGCGGAAGCGGTTTCACGCTTTGAGAGGAGAAAGTGACATGTTGCGTCAAGTCATCGTTGCTGTTGCTGCGTGTGGGCTTGCGGGCGCATCGACCCATGCGGAACTCGTGAACGTCACCATTACCGGCGTTGTGGATTTCAACGTCATCGGAGGCAATCAGGCGGGGATCCCTTCGGGCGCTCCGGTGCAACTGTCGTTCAATCTCGATTCCAATGTCTTTGCTGACAGCATGAACTTTCCGACGCGCGGCTATGAGGTCATTCTCGATTCGTTCTCGATGACCGTCGGCGGCCAGCCGATTGAAATCGTCAACCCGCAGTCCGGTGGAGTGCCGGTGTATTTTGTGCTGCGCGACAATGACCCGGCGGTGGACGGCTTTTTCCTTTCTGCAGGCAACGTCGATTGGCCGTTTGCTGTGGGCGTGAACATTCCCGGCATAGCGCAGCAGCACGAGCTGAACTTTTCCGTTACCTACAGCAGTTCCACCGTGCTTTCCTCGCTCGATATTCTCGATGCGGTGGGCACATATGACCTGACCGGCATCAGTTCGTATGGATGGACAGCAGGCGTGTTCGGCACGTCCGGCGCTGAATATGCCTATCAAAGCATGGTCATTTCGGTCGTTCCCGGCCCGGGCGTGCTTGCGATCATGGCGCTTGGCGGCGCGTTTGCGTCGGTACGCCGTCGCCGCCGCTGCTGCGTGTAGCACATGACAGGCGTGTGATAAGAGCATAACAAGCGCATGCGCATGAGATGCGGGCGATCGCGTGGCGTTGCGCTATGGCGTTGTGTTATGCGTTAGGCCCGGTTGCCTGATCCGCGTCTGCTGCGCGTGTCGTTGTGGTTGTCGTCGTCATCGCCGTCGCTGTCGCTGTCATCACTGCGTCCGCGGCGGCCTCGCTGCTTGAGTTCTTCCAGCGGCAGGCGTTCGCGCGGCTTGAAGATCAGGCGAATCGGCACTTCCGAATACGGCAGCACCTCGCGCAACTGATTGAGCAGGTATCGCTCATAAGCGCCCTTGAACAGGCTCGGATCGTTCACCACCATCACGATGGTGGGCGGATTGGTTTCAACCTGGCTGACGAAATAAACCTTGGCCCGCGCGCCGTGTTTGGACGACGGGCCTCGCTGCTGCATGATGTCGCGAATCACCGCATTCAATCTGCCGGTGGTTTCGCGATGCGACGCCTGCTGATGCAGGTTGAACGCCATCGCAGCCAGATCGCGCAACCCTTCGCCGGTCGCAGCGCTGATGAAGACGATGGGCGCGAAATCAAGCCCGCGAAGCTGCTGCGTGAGGTAATCCAGATACGCTTCGGGCTTGATCTTTTTGGGATCGACAAGGTCCCATTTGTTCACCACCAGCACCGTGGGCTTGTAGAGGTCCTGCAGTTCGCGAGCCAGTTTCTGATCAACCTGCGACACTTCCGCGGTGGCGTCGAGCAGCAGCAGAACCACGTCGGCGCGTTTGATTGCTGCGAGCATGCGCGTGTAGGCGTAGTACTCGATGTCGTCGGCAAAGCTCTTGCGCTTGCGAACGCCGGCGGTATCGATCACTAAAAGCGAGTGGCCTTCGTATTCGAAGCGCACGTCAACGGAATCGCGCGTGGTGCCTGCGATTTCGGAGACGATTACGCGCGGCTCGCCGGCCCATGCGTTGATCAGCGTGCTCTTGCCGCTGTTGCGCTTGCCGACGATGGCGATTTTGACTTCTTCCTTGACGGCGTCCTGCTGCGGCGCTTCGCCGACGCGGTCGTAGAGCAGTTCGGTCAGGTGCCGCATGCCGAAGCCGTTGGTTGCCGAGACGCACATCGGCTCGCCGAAGCCAAGCTGCGCTGCGTCCATGCCGTGAGGAATCCAGTTTTCGCCATCGACTTTGTTGGCGACGGGTATGACCTTTTCCGCCTGGCCGGAGCGGCGAATCAGGTCGGCGATGGCGCGGTCGAGATTGACCACGCCGGTTTGGGCGTCGGTAACAAAGAGAATGTGATCGGCCTGCTCGATGGCGGCCTGGATTTGCGCTTCGATGTCGTCGGTCAGGGTGGAGAGATCGGCCCCGACTTCGTCAAAGCGTTTTCCTTCTGCGGTGTACACGCCGTAGCCGCCGGTGTCGATGATCTCGATGAGCTTGCTGGGCGTGCCCTTGGGGGTATCGGTGGGGGCGTCGAGTTCGATGATGCTGGACACGCGGTCGCGTGTAACGCCGGGCGTGGGATCGACAATGGACACCCGCCGCCTTGCCAGACGGTTGAGCAGGCTGGACTTGCCGACGTTGGGTCGGCCGACGATTGCGATTTGCGGCAGGCGCGCCATAGGGCGAAGATTCTAGCCGGTGTGAAGGACGCAAGAGAGCGGAGAAAAGCAGAAGGCGCAAAACAGAGATATTTGGGCAGAGCCGAATCTCAGACATCACAAACCGCCCGGCAGGAGGCAGATGAGCGTGTTTGGGAAGCGGCAATAGTGCTGCCTGCTGCAGCCTCGGCTGGACGAGCGGCAGCGATGTGAGCGGCACGGCAATAGCCTGCATGGGGCGATTCCCGTACCATCACAGGCATGTCCAAGGATGCTACACCATCATCGCCCGCAAAGCAGAGCGAGCACGACGCCACGGTCATTGATACGGTTCAATCGCTCATCGTTGCATTCGTGCTGGCCATGACGTTTCGCGGGTTTGTCACCGAAGGGTTTGTCATCCCCACCGGGTCGATGGCTCCAACGCTGATGGGCCAGCACTTTCTGGTGCGCTCCGAGCACACCGGCCTGGAGTTTGCGGTGAATGCCGACCGGGCCGTCATGGCGATGCAGCAGACTGACGCCAAGCTGTTCGACCCCATGCTCGGTCCTTTGCACCGTGCGACCTCCAAGCCGCAGCTTTCATCGCGCATGGGCGATCGCATTCTGGTGCTCAAGTTGCTGTATCCGTTTGCTGAGCCGCAGCGTTTTGACGTGGTGGTGTTCAAGAACCCCACCGATCCCACCGGCGAGGCGGCCAACTACATCAAGCGGCTCATCGGCCTGCCGAACGAACAGATTTGGCTCTGTGACGGCGACGTTTTCGCCCGTCCGGAGGGGACCGATGAGTTTCAGGTGCAGCGCAAGCCCGAACATGTGCAGCGCACGGTCTGGCAGCAGGTGTATCACAGCGATTTTGTCCCGCTGCGTGCTGATCGGCTTGAAGGCTACGCGGGGCAGCCATGGGTGGGGGATGAGTCGCACTGGACGTTTGAAAATCGCCGCTACCGCTTTGCCGGCGGTTCACCGTCGACGTTGACGTGGGATCATCGCCGCCTGCCCATTACCGATTTCACGCCCTACAACATGCTTCATGCGCGCGGCATCGTGCTGCTTCCGGTGAGCGATCTGCGCGTCTCGGCAGGCATTGTGGCGGATCAGCTTGAGTTTGCGACGACATTTGAGCTGGAGGCGCGTCATCACATCTTTCAGTTCATCATCGAGCGAGACGCCAACAGCGGAAACGTCGGTACTGCCCGTATGCGCATGCGGCCGCAGGATGCCCCCGACGGCTGGGTGGAGCTGGAGCCGGCGTCCGTCAGGCTGCCTTCGCCCGGGCGCGTTTTCAACGTGGAGTTCTGGCACGTTGATCAATCGATGCAGATGTTCATCGACGGCAAGGCGGTTTTCGATGAGCCGTTGTATTACAACTGGTCGCCGATCAGACGCCTGCAGTTTGGTTCGGGGTATGTGACGGAAACGAATCTGGATGAGCTTTTGCGTCGGCCGATGACGCAGCCGCAACTGCGCTGGCATTTCAGCGGTTCGCCCGTCACGCTGCACCGGGTGAGGGTGGATCGCGATCTGCATTATCGCCAGGACGTGCTTCGCAGAGAAAACCAGAAGAATCCGCCGTACATCAACGGACCAGCATTCGGCACGCATCCGTACTTGAACGCTGCTGCGCTCAAATCCGATCAGTACATGATGCTGGGCGACAACAGCCAGATGTCGTCGGATTCGCGCCTGTGGGGCAGCCCGCATCCGTTGATCGCTTCGCAGATTGATGAAGATGCCTTTGTCGTGAACCGCAAACTGCTGCTCGGCAAGGCGTGGGTGGTGTACTTCCCCGCGCCTTACAGCCTCCGCGATGGCGGCACAGCAGTGATTCCCGATTTCGGCCGCCTGCGGTTTATCCGCTGACGCAGCAGGCAGACGCAGCGCGAAATGACGGTGCGCATCGACTTCGCGAAAGCAAATCTGTGCAGTCAGTGAGCTGATCAGACGCTTGTTTGCACCGCGTGCGGAAAGCGATTCATTGATCTGCTCAATTGATGATTGGGAAGGCCCCGTTGTTTTTACTGTGCGCTTCTTCCTTCTCTTCATCATCAATTGGCTTTTGTGCCCGGCGTGGTTCCCAGCGACTCAAGCAGCAGCAAACCTCTGTGAAGATCGCTGTTTGCGCAGCGGAGGCTGTCTGCAAATCCCGAGCAGCCGCGCGCTGTTGCAATCACAGGCAGAGGGCGATTGCGATTTTCAAATACATTCCAGTCATGCTCCATCAGGAGCGGCGCGATATCGATCGCCTCATCGCGCGCCGCTTCAATCCCTACAGGCGAAAAAACGTCAGCCAGGCGCTGAAGCGACTCATGCGTCTGAGCAGTGTCAGATTCCGTCGCCTGGACCGATTCGCTGGCCTGGATCATCGTGTCGAGAATGACAAGCAGGTACAGAACCTGATCGCCGTCAAACGATCGAATACGGTTCATTTCATGTTGCAGTTGATCGTGCAGTTCAGCATCGGTCGTCCAGTGACGCATCAGTTGAGCCGTCATCCAGTTGCGTATTTCCGTCAGCGCGCCGAAATAGCCGAAGGGATCGCTGCGGGAGATTCGCTTTGCTGCAGCAAGCAGTTCGGCTCGCGCATGCTCCGGCAGGATGTCGGCCGCCAACATGGCCTCAATCTGCGTCATGCTATGTTCAAAATGATGATGAGCGATCATCGCGCTGGCGATCTCCGGATCGCTGCTGAGATGTGCGGTGATTCGAAGCGCGGTAGCAAGCCGATCAGTTGCGCCAGTGATGTCGCGTGCATCCAGCAGACGCATGGCGTCGGCGCGCAGCATGCAAAGCGCATCGTGCATTCCTGCTGCATATGGCGGGATGAGATGCGGAACCATCGTTTTCTGATGCAGGGAACCAAAGTCGCAGCGATGTATCAGCGAACCGTTGCGGAAGATGTCGATCGCTTCCTGCAGCGTCTGCAGCGTATCCGGATACGCATCGCTCAAGCGTGCCTCTCGACCATGAGCCATGTCGCGTAAGGATTGCAGTTTCTCAGCCTCAACAGCTTCGATATGCTCGATGCCTCTGAGATACCACAGCGCCGCGTTGGCGATTTCAACGGGTTTGATTTCACCTGCCACTATGCTGCGATACAGTTCCGTCCGCTCAGCAACACGTTGTTCGCCCCTGAGTTTTCGCTCCAGGGTACTTCCGAATGTGCTGCTCATCGCCATTGCAAGCGGCCCGAATTCACCTGCCTCCAGACGCTTGTCCCATTCCTGCATCGCCGCCCTGGCTGTTTCGGGATCCTCCAGCGTCATGATCGCAGCGACCTCATCAAGCATGTGACGATATTGTTCAGCAGCGGCTCGAAATTCTTCCTGATCAAGCAGGGCAATAGCTGCGATTCGATCATTATTTGGGAAGCTGTAACTGTCGAGCGCCTGTGCAAATCGAAACGGCCCATCTTCACCGTCAAACTCCCGGAGCATCCAATCGACAATCCATTCCTGCTCACCGAGTGTCGCTTCGACATAATTGAACGGATCCTTCGTGCCAAGCCACTCCACAGCAGAGAGCATTGGAGCGATATCCGTTGGATCAAATGCTGCGCGATCGAATCCGAACTGGGCCGTCTGGTCAGCGAAAGTAAAAATCGCCTGTCCCACCAGCGAACTGATGATGATGCGATCGTCGCCTACGTGTCCACCCATGCGATACAACAAGGCGATACGGGCAGCTGCGCCCGCGCTGTCGCCGTCGTGCAGACGCACAAGAGCATCAGCGTTTGCGACTCTGGCGAGGTCGCGCATCATTCTCAGGTGCGGGAGAGCAAGCTCGATGCCCTGGCTTCGGTCAAGCTGGTAATCTGAAAATGACCGCATCGAGCCGTGTTCCAGATTGCGCAAAAGCGGCTGAGCCTGTGCAAGCGCTGCGCGCAGCTCAGGCGAGGGCAGTTGCGTTGAGTCAAAGTTGTAAAACAAATCATGCTGCTCAGACGTGAGCTGGTTCCACTGTTCAATAGCGCGCTGATACCACACGGCAGCGTTGTGTTGCTGCTGCGCATCCTGCGCCCATGCAGCTGTGCTTGTGAGAACTGAAATCAAGGCGATCACGATGAGCTTGTTCATGTCGCTGCCCCATCATTTTTGATTGATGTGATTGGAATGAATGCTGGATGGCTTCGATACTATGTCATGCAAAGTATACGGAAAGTTCGTTGCTGATGTTGCCGGCAGGGCAATCACCTCGCCATCACATGGGCTGTTTGGGTTGTGTGCGGTGTTTCATTGATCTTGCCTCCCCACGCCAGGTCTTCCACCCTTCGGTCGTCAGCCCCGGCGTGGGGGTCAGATGTGGCGCGCTTTGTCAGCCCCGGCGTGGGGGGCATCATCATCATCAGCAGCATCAGCAGCAGCAGCACATGGCGCGGCGCCGGGTGATTGGAGAGAGGAAATGCTGCGGCGAAAGCGTGCGTATCATTTGCCGAAAAAGGCATCGTGGTTCGATATCTCAATAATCTCGCAAACCTCAGCCTGAAGCAGGCCCGCAAGATCGTCATCGCGGTCATCGGGTTTACGATCATTCTGATCGGGCTGGCGCTGCTGGTGCTGCCCGGGCCGGGCATTGTGGTGCTTCTGCTCGGTCTGGCGGTGCTGGCAACCGAGTTCGTCTGGGCTAAACATTGGCTGGGCAGGCTCAAATCTGCTGCAGCCGATGTACAGAATCGCGTCGGGCTGAACAACATGAATGATGTGTGGCGGCACTGGCGGCGATTCACCGGCGCTGTCTATGTCATCACATGGCAAACAGGTGAGTGGTTGCGGATTGTTCGTCCAAAGCCCAGCCAGCCTCCCGCATCGCCGCCACGCCTGCCATCTCCGTCGATGTCGCCGCGCCGACTGGATCGCGGCTCGCCTGCTGCCGCGAAGGACCACCCAGCCTCGGAACCGCCGGCAGGATGATGATGACGGTCTGTAGCCAGTGTGCGTGAGAGAGACAACAGATATGTATGCGCGATGTGCGTGCATGCATGCTGCGCGGCTCGCCGCCGATGCTCCTGGGCGATACACTCCCCGACTATGGCAGAGGTGCGTTCAAACGCAAAGAAGTTTCAGGCCCCCAAGGGCACGCGTGATTTCTACCCGCAGGACATGGCGGTGCGCCGTTACATCGAAAGCGTCTGGCGGCGGGTGTCGATCAATCACGGTTTTGATGAAGTCGAAGGCCCGATGTTCGAGGACATCGAGCTGTATAAGCATAAGAGCGGCCCGGGCATCGTTTCGGAGATTTTTCAGGTCTACAGCGGCAAGGACGAGCAGGAGCTTGCGCGCATCCGCAGCGGCGGCGATGCGCCATTTGCGCTGCGGCCGGAGTTCACCCCCACGCTGGCGCGCATGGTCGCGGCCCGCGCGGCCGAGCTGCCCCGGCCGATCAAGTGGTTCGCCATCCCGCAGCACTTTCGAGCCGAGCGTCCGCAGCGCGGGCGCCTGCGCGAATTCATTCAGTGGAATGTGGATTTCATCGGTGACGATTCGCCTCGCGCGGATGCAGAGGTGATTGCGACAGCGGTGGCAGCGTTGCAATCATTTGGGCTTGGCCCGGAAGATATAAGAATCAAAGTCAATAATCGTGAGGCTGCGAAAGGATTTCTTCAATCGCACGGAGTGCCTGAAGATAACATAGAGGCAGCTCTTGCTTTTATTGATAAGTGCGATCGACTCTCTGATTCTGAGCGAGAGAGTGAGCGAATTCGACTGGGGATTTCTGATTTTGCAATGGGAGCTTTTCAGAAAGCTGTCGGCGCAGTGGATATCCCTTTCAACTGTACTGCTGACTTTCTGAATATCAGTGATGTACAGTTGCGCTCACTTCGTCGGGAGCTTTTTGACAGTTTGCAGCCATTTTTTGCGCCGCTTCATGCCGAATTTCAGGCAGCAGGCGTTGTGGACTGGTGTCGTTTTAATACGAGCATAGTTCGAGGTCTCGCGTATTACACCGGCACCGTCTTCGAAATCCATGAAGTAACCGGCCAAGAGCGCGCCATTGCTGGTGGTGGGCGTTACGACAATCTGATTGAAAGTTTTGGCGGCCTGTCGCTGCCTGCGTGCGGTTTTGGCATGGGCGATGTCGTGCTGGGCAACCTGCTGCACGATAAAGGCCTGCTGAGCGAAGATATTTACATGCGACCCCTGCGGCCGCATGCGTTCGTCATCACGGCTGATGACAACGCTGCGGCTGAGTTGCCAAAGCTTGTTTCCCAGCTTCGTCGCAGTGGCTTCCATATCCGTCACAGCTACAAGTCCACACGCAACGTCGGCAAGCTGCTGGGCGAGGCCAACAAGTCGCGCGCGATGTCAGCCATCATCCTCGGCGAGGAGCTTGCGGAACAGCAGGTGCAGTTCAAGGACCTTCAGTCCGGCGAGCAGATGCCGGTTGCGCTGAAGGATCTGGAAGCGACGCTGCGGGCGCTGATTGAGCGTGTGGATGGGTAAGAATGGGGGGATCCGGGGCTTCCTCCCTTCGGTCGTCAGCCCCGGCGTGGGGCGTAGATGTGGCGCGATTTGTCAGCCCCGGCGTGTGCGCGAGGTCGTGCGTTGGGATGCGATCGGCGTTATGCTGATGCGCAGTGCTCGCGTGAATGAATTGATTTATTGATCGATTGAGAGTGAACCATGAACAAGTCTGTCCGATGCGCAGCGGTGATCGCATGTGGCATTCTCGCGGCTGTTGATTTGCCAGCACAATCAGCAAGCAGCAATCCAAACGCGTTTGATGCGTCTGTTCAGCCGCTGCTGACTGACGAGAACACCATTGTGCTTTTCGACGGCAAGAACTGGTCCGATCACTGGATGACGCGTGACGGATCGCCCAGCGAGTGGATTGTGCGGGATGATGACGGCTCGGCGCAGGTGTACGGCGGCGATGCGGTCACGCGTGAGACCTTCGGCGACTTCCAACTGCACATTGAGTTCTTCTGCCCGCCGACTGAAAACAAGCAAGGCCAGGCACGATCGAACTCCGGCGTGTATCTGCACGGCCGGTATGAAATTCAAGTGCTCGACAGTCACGGCATGGAGCCGGCGAGCAATCTCTGCGGCGGGATTTATCAGGTTGCTGCGCCGCTGGTGAACGCATCAAAACCGGCGGGTGAATGGCAGAGCTATGACATCATCTTCCGTGCGCCGCGATTTGATGGCGAGCGGAACGTGACCGAGCCTGCGCGCGTCACGGTGATTCACAACGGCATAGTGATTCACAATAATCTTGCGCTGCCAGGCACCACGCCCGGCGGGCTGGATCGTGAAGTCGTCGCGGAGGGACCGATTTTGCTTCAGGATCACGGCGACCCGGTGCGCTACCGCAACATATGGATTCGCAGACTTTGAATGAATACATAAATAACAGATATATCCCACGCCGGGTCTGACGACCGAAGGGAGGAAGACCCGGATTGATTGAAGGGTGTGTGGTGGGGGTGGGATCCGGGGCTTCCTGCGTCAGCCCCGGCGTTCGTCGCCACAGCCGCGGTGTTTTGCGTCAACGTCGGCGTTGGATCAGATCAGTTTGGCTTGCGTGTATGCGATTGCTGATTGTCACATCCGTTGAAGCTGAAGCCCGCGCGATCGGGGCAATTGAGGGGGCGACGATTGTGGTGTCGGGCGTTGGGCGCACGAATGCAGCGGCGGCGACGACCGAAGCCATCCTGCAGCGATGGAACCGCGGTGGCGCGTTCGATGCCGTTCTCAACGCAGGCATCGGCGGCGCGCTGCCGGTGATCGGCGCTGACGAAACTCCACTGAACATCGGCGACACCATTGTGGCTTCCAGTTGCGTGTACGTTGAAGAAGGCATTATCAGCCCCAACGGTTTTGCCACGATGGCGGGGCTTGGCTTTGCGCTGGGCGATTTTGAAGGCAACGCTGTGCCGGTCGATGAGGACCTGCTGGACCAGTTGTCAGCCGAGTTTCGTATCGGACCAATCGCCACCGTGGCCACGTGCAGCGGTACGGACAGCGCAGCGGCGGAAGTGGCGCGCCGCACCGGCGCGCTGGCTGAGGCGATGGAAGGTGCAGCGGTCGTGCACGCCTGCCGTCGTCTGAAAGTGCCCGCCATTGAATTGCGCACCATCAGCAACACCACCGGCGAGCGCGGCCGTCAGTCCTGGGACCTGCAGGGCGGCCTGGAATCGCTCGGCGCAGCGGTGCAGCGGGCGGCTGCGCTGCTTCAGCAGCAGTAGCAGCACGCTGCGCGCAGCAGACAAGCTGGAATCAACTTTGATTATCGATTATCGGCCGCAACGTCGCCTGACTGTCACATCCGGCACGCGCGGCCTTGTTTGCGCTTGCTTCCCCAGATTGCCTGCTCAACTGACGTGCGTTGCCGGTCGATGGAAGTTCGCAAGGTTGTTCAGGCGCATCTGCCTGTGCGGTGTGAACTTGGAGGCGAATGATGGGATTCGGTATGTTCTCGGTCCAGTCACCACCGATTGCGATCGACTTTGGATCGTCATCGGTCAAGCTGCTGCAGATCGGCACTGGTGACCGGCCGCCTTTGCTGGCGGCGGCGGAGATTCCGATTCCAGATTCGATCCGCGGCGAGAACGACAAGCTGATCGACTTCTATGCCGAGTGGATTCCCAAGCTGATGCGCGAAGGCAAATTCAAGGGCAAGCGGGCGGTCATTTCGGTGCCCAGCGCTCAAACCTTTACGCAGCACATGCAGATCGCCGAAACCGAGGGCGTCAGCGCGGATGCTGCAGTCAAGGGGCAGTTGCAGCTGCAGATGGGCTGCTCGCCCAACAACGTGGTGGTGCGGTCATTTGAGGTGTGTCCGGTCAATCGCAACGGCCAGACGCGCACGGAGATGATCTGCTTCGCCATCGCCAAGGAAACGGTGATGCGGCATGTGGAACTGCTGCGCAAATGCAAGCTGGAAGTGGTCGGCGTGCACACCGAGACCCTGGCTGTGTTGCGGGCGTTTGAACACCTTTGCCGCCGCGCAGAAGACGCCAACGTCACCACGCTGTACGTGGACATGGGATGGGGCGGCACGCGCGTGGCAATCGCTCATGGCAAAAAACTGACGTTCGCGCGCTCGATCGCTCTGGGCGGCAGGCACTTTGATCAGCTCATCAGCACAACGCTCAACTGCGACATCACGACGGCGCGGACCTATCGCCTGTCGTTCCAGCCGGCTGTTCCGAAGACAGCGCCGCAGCCTCAGCCTGAAGGCATGGCGCTTTTGAATGTGGCGATGGCCAAGGCGGCCGCGGATAAAACCGGAGCGGGCGTCGCGCTCATGGCGGATCGTCGCGTCGGCGCCACGCCGCGCGAATTGAGCCAGTCTGTGCCACAGCAGGACGATCCTCCGAAGCACATGCTGGCGACGGTGGATTTCACCGAACTGCTCGACACCCTCACCGACGAACTGTCGATGTGCCTGCGTTATCACCAGGGGCTGTTCCGCGGGCGTCACATTGACCGCACGATCTTCGTGGGCGGTGAATCGCGACAGTCGTGGGTATGTCAGCACATTGTGAAGAAACTTCGACTTCCGGCGCAACTGGGCGATCCGCTGGCGCGTTACGACGCCAGCAACGCACCGGTTACCCCCAATCTCAAACTCGGAGAATCGCAGCCGGGCTGGGCGGTGGCATGCGGGTTGTGCAACGCGCCAACGGATCTGTAAAGCCGCTTTCCAAGGACACACGGCATGAGCAATGCAAGCTTCCTTCCGGAAGATTACCTGGCCCAGAAGGCCGAGCGACGCACCAACATCATCAGCCTCACGCTGTTTGGCGTGGTGATGATCGCCGTGGTCGGGGCGTTTTTCGTCACCAACCGTCAGGTGCGCACGATCCGGCAGCTTCAGGAATCGATCAACCGCCAGTATCAGGAGGCGGCGGTGAAGATCGAGGAGATGAAGGAGCTTGATAAGCAGAAAGAGGAGATGTACCACAAGGCCGAGCTTGCTGCGGCGCTGGTTGAACGGGTGCCGCGCTCCATTCTGCTTGCCGAGCTGATCAATCGAATGCCGGAGCGGCTGGCGCTGCTTGAGTTTGATTTAAAGTCGGAGCGCGTGCGAACCGTTGCGCCTCCGCCGCGGGATTCATCCGGGCGTCTCAAGCCGCCGGCGCGCGGTAAGACCAAGGAGCAGGCGGAGAAAGAGCGATCGCCGAAGGTCGAGCCGCCGAAGTACAACGTCGTGATCACGATGCTTGGCATCGCGCCGACCGATCTTGAAGTGTCGCGATACATGCAGGAACTCAACGCCTATCCGCTGGTGCGTGATGTGCGGCTGGAATTCTCCGAGCAAAAGGAAGTGGAAGGCCGCCGTGTACGACAGTTCAAGATTCACATGGCGTTGAATGAATCGGCAGACGTGCGCCGCATCGATCCGCTGACCGTGCCGCGGATCAAGAACCCCATGACCGACGAGGTGCAGTTCAACCCGCCGGCCATCACCAATGTTCCCATGCATATTCCCGGCATGGAGGGTCGCTGATCATGCGATTTGGAATCCGCGAATTAATTTTCTTTCTCGTGCTGCTGGCCGTGCCGGTTGCGGCTTACTTCTATCTCTTCAAGCCGCACAACGAGGACATTCGTCAGGCCAAGGCCGAGATTGAAGTCAAGCAGGCGCACCTGAACACGCTTGCTGAATTGACCGCACGAATCGACGACATCGGCCTGGAGATCGAGCGCGGCAAGGAGTCGATCGCGCTGATCGAAGCCAAGCTGCCTTCTGAGCAGGATGTCGAAGGCATACTCGAACAGGTCTGGCAGATCGCCAAGCGCAACAAGCTGAACGTCGTCTCGGTCAAGAGCGAGAAGTCTGTGCCGACGGCGCACTACATGGAGTTGCCGCTGAGGGTGGAGATGGACGGGGTGTTCGACGGCTTTTACCAGTTCCTGCTTGAACTGGAGACGCTGCCGCGCATCACGCGAATCCACCAGCTCAAGCTCGAGCGCTCGAAAGGGCAGGGGCCAAAAGCGCAGGGCGACATGCCGCCGGGATCGATGAAGGCGAGTTTCGTGCTGAGCATTTATTTCGAATCCAAGCAGTCCAGGACCTCGTGAGGCATTGGAGAGCGTACCCGTGAGCACAACCCAATTCAGCGGCTCCAGCCAGACTTTTGAAGACGAATCTCTCTCGCGCGAGAATGACGCCAAGACCATGCCGCTTGGCGTGGGCGATTTTGCCGACGAGATGAACCTTGATCCGCTTTCGGGCGCAGGAGAACGTCGCCGGCTCAACGGCGGCGTGCTGCTGGTGGCCTTTGTGGTGCTGATGGCCGCTGCGGGTCTCTGGGGAATGCGAACGCTCACGCGCGTCGACATTGCTGTTGCTTCCAACACCGAACTGGATAGTTCGATCGAGAAGTTTCTCAAGGCGCTCAAAGCCAGCGAAAAGAAGTCCGGCAGCAAGAGCGCTGCAACGGGGGGCGGAACCGACGCCAATCTGCTGGCGGTGCTCAGCGAGTCTTACACCGAGCGCCAGGTTCCCCTGGATGCTGTGCAGCGCGATCCGTTTATTCTGTTTGACGAACCCCTGCCCAGCAGCATGGCCGCGCCCGTTACGCAGAACGACCACGCCCGTCAGGCGATGGAGCGAAGAAGCGCGATGGAGCAGGCTGCGACCCGGTTTGAACTGAAGTCCGTCATCATGGGATCGCAACCGCTGGCCAATGTCAGCGGCACGATCGTTCGCGTCGGTGACGAGCTGCTTGCAAACGATGTGGCGTTTCGCGTTGCCGATATCACATCCGATACGCTCACGATCATTGCCAACGACGTGGCATTGGGCGTCAAGGTGGAGGTGGTGCTGAGACTGAAGCGTGATCGGTAATCGTGGTTGGTTGATTCGGATCAGTCCATGACAAATCAGCGGAGACGGCTGTGGGCAAATTCGATCTGGACGATGTGCTGAAAGACCTTGGTTCGCCGATGACGCCGGCTGCGGAAACGCCGGGTACGACGGATGCGCCGCCGCCTGTGCCGTTTCGACGAAACGATCCGCGTGAAACGCCGCGCCCGCCGGACCTCACGGGAACGGGCCTCGGCCGTGAACTGGAAAGCGATCTTGCCGCCAGCAAGGCGAACCCGGCGCGCCTCAAGCCTGAGGATGCGCTTTCGCCGATTTATTTCCCCGACGAAGACGAAACGCCGCTCGTCGGCACCGATCAGGACCTCGGCAATCTGCTGCTGGAACGCAAGATCATTAATGCCGAACAGCTTGCCAGCGCTCAGCGTGTGATGAAGCAGACGCCGGGCAAGTCAATGGCCGCCATTTTGATCGAAATGGGCATTGACGAGGTGGGCGTTCAACAGGCCGTTGCGGAGATTGCGCGCCTGCCGTTTGAGCGCGTCGATCCCAACGGAGTTGACAGCTTTGACCTGAAGTCGCTGCGGAAACTCGGAGCCGATTACTGCAAAACCAACCTTGTGCTGCCGATTCGGCGGGAAGGCTCGCGCCTTGTGGTTGGCACGACCAACCCCGACGATGTGTTTCTGCTCGACGATGTCAAGCGCAAGCTCGGCGTGCCAGCAATCAAGCACGTGCTCGTGGCCGCGTATGACATTCGCGGCGTCATCGAGTTGCTCACCGAGGAAGAGGCTGAGGACTACAACGTCGATGAAATCCTCTCCGACGTGGATGAAGATGACGTTGAAGTCGTCAAGGAAGACGTAACGGAAGGCGACGTTGAAGACGCCGATTCCTCACCGGTCGTTCGGTATGTGAATCACATTATCCAGACCGCCATCAAGGAAGGCGCGTCGGATATTCACATTGAACCGGATGAGAAAACGCTCAAGGTTCGCTTCCGCATTGACGGCGTGCTGTTTGAGATGATGAATCCGCCGCGCAAGATGCACGCCGCGCTCACGTCGCGCATCAAAATCATGGCGAATCTTGACATCGCCGAGCGACGATTGCCGCAGGACGGCCGCATCCGCGCGACGGTGCTCGGACGCAAGCTCGATTTGCGCGTTTCGACGGTTCCCACGCCCAAAGGCGAAAAGACCGTCATGCGAATTCTCGACAATCGCTCGATCAATGTCTCGCTTGACGATCTGGGCTTCGCCGAAGACACGCTGATGATCTGGAAGAATCAGATCGCTCAGCCGCACGGCATCATTCTGGTGACCGGACCGACGGGATCGGGCAAAACCACCACGCTGTATGCGTCGATCCAGCAGATGGACCTGCGCAAGCTCAACGTGTCCACGGTTGAAGACCCCGTGGAATACAACCTGGCGAACATCACGCAGATTCAGACGCATGACAAGATCGGCATGACGTTCGCTACAGCCCTTCGCGCTCTGATGCGTCAGGATCCCGATGTGATTCTGGTGGGCGAGATTCGCGACCTGGAAACCGCCACGATCGCCATTCAGGCCGCCATGACCGGCCACCTGGTGCTTTCAACGCTGCACACCAACGACGCTCCGTCATCGATCACGCGATTGATCAACATCGGCATCGAGCCGTTCCTGGTGGGTGCTGCGGTGAACTCGGTGCTTGCGCAACGACTGGTGCGCCGCATCTGCAAACACTGCGCGACGGAAGTGGCCGTGACCGAGGAAATGGCGGAACTGCTGGCGATGCACGGTTTGAGTCCGTCGACGATTCGGCACGGCAGCGGGTGCGATCGCTGCCGCAAGACCGGCTACGCCGGGCGATCTGGTCTCTACGAGATGCTGGTGCTGGATGATCACCTGCGCGATCAGATTGCGCGCAATCCCAACGTGACCGAATTTCGTCGCATGTGTACCGGTCGCGGCATGGTGACGCTGCGCGAGGATGGTTTCAAGAAGGTTGCCGCCGGCATCACCACGGTTGAGGAAGTGCTCAGCGTGACCGAAGGCACCATCTGACTGATTGACGCCGGCTTCAGAAGCGCTGCGCCCTCGCGTCTAACGCCGGGTCTGACCGAAGGGAAGACCCGGATTGGTTGTGGTGCAGTGCGCTGGGGCAATGATCCGGGTCTTCCTCATTCGTGTTCGTCAGACCCGGCGTTCACTATGTCACTTTATTTGTCCGGGGGCGTTTCTTTGCTGTCAGCGCAAGCGGTGGTGGATTACGTCCAGAACGCTGCCACGCTCAGCGTGATCCACACTGCGATCGAAATGCCGATCTTGCTGACCGTCCCGACGACGCGGCCGATGGTCGCCCCGATGGCCGGCTTGATCGAGCCGGGAACTGTTTTGGGCTGCGCGCCGCTCACTTCGCCTATCACCGCGCCGATGAACGTGCCCGCGAGTGCGCCGATCAGCGTGCCGACGATCGGAACAGGCAGAAGCGGTGTAAAGACGATCGCGCCGATGATGCCTCCAAGCAGCGCGCCGATCATGCCACGATTGCTTGCACCGCCTGACTTCGCACCGGCTGCACCGGCCGCGAATTCGATGATTTCGCTCAGCACAAGCAGCCCCAGACATGCGCCCAGTAGCCACCATGAAAAGGTCTGTTGATTGCCTTCGGACAGATACAGCCCATCAGCCAGTTCAATAACAGCCGCTGCGCCAAAGAGAATCCAGCCGCCCGGCAGTCCGACAATGATCGACGCCACACACGCTGCGCCAAAGAGCGTAAACACTGTCGCCACGATGTAAGCCAGCCATTCCATCGCCTTCATTATGGGAAATCAGCCACGTTGATTCCACCGAAACTCGATAACCTCCATCAACCGCGCATGGTGAATGCTGCGTAAGAACAATTGGCAATGCTTGCCCTGTGTTGAAATCCTGAAGCTGGCGACGACGTCGCGATTCCGTCACGCCCGCTACACTCATGTGCTGCAATGCGCATCATGCACATTTCAACCCGGTTGATTCTCGGCGGCTCGCAGGAGAACACGGTGCTGTCCTGCGAAGGTCAGGCTGCGCTGGGGCATGATGTCAGTTTGGTGTTCGGCCCGATTTATGGACCGGAAGGTTCGCTGCTGGATCGCGTCACCGCGTTTCGCACCGCCGATGGCCGATCGATTGAAGCCATTGAGACGCCCAACCTCGTGCGCGAAGTCAATCCGATCAAGGATTGGCGCTGCTATGGCGATTTGTGCCGGCTGATTCGCAACTGGAAGCCCGATGTCGTACATACGCATTCATCGAAGGCGGGCATCCTCGGCCGGCTGGCGGCATGGAAGCAGCGCGTGCCCTGTGTCGTTCATACCATCCACGGCCCGCCGTTTCATCGTTATGAAGCGCGATGGCGCAATGCCATTTACATTCTTTCCGAGCGCATTGCTGCCAGGCGATGCCATGCCATCGTGTGCGTTGCTGACGCCATGCGCGAGCAGTTTTTGGCTGCGCGCATCGGCAGGCCCGAACAGTATCGCACCGTCTACTCCGGCATGGAGGTGGAGCGCTTCATCAACCCCCAGTGGCAGCGATCTGAGGTGCGGCGAGAACTCCACTTCAGTGAGGAAGATTTCATTGTTGGAACAGTCGCGCGTCTGGCGGAGAACAAAGGCCATGACGATCTGCTCGATGCGCTTGAACCGGTGATGCGCAGCCATGCCAACGTGAAGCTCCTGTGGGTTGGCGACGGTTGGTGGCGCGAGCGACTGCTCGAGCGAGTGCGCACGATGGGTCTGCAGGACCGCGTGGTGACAACCGGTCTGGTGCCGCCGGAGCACATTCCCAAGTACATGCAGGCGATGGACGTACTGGTTCACCCGAGCTACCGCGAAGGTCTGCCGCGAACGGTCACGCAGGCGCTGCTGAGCGCGCTGCCCGTTGTGGCATACGATGTGGACGGCACGAAGGAAGTCTGCATCACCGGTGAGACGGGGCGGCTGGTGTCGCCGGGCGATCTGGCGGGCTTGCGCGAAGCGGTGATCTGGATGATGGAGCACGCCCAGGAGCGGGCAGCGATGGGGCAACGCGGACGCGAAATGTGCCGACATCGCTTTGCCGCTTCCACGATGGTGAATGAACTGGAGAAGGTGTATGCAGCGGTTTTGGGTCAGCCCGCAGCAGCCGGCAAGCTGGCGTAGCGTGCAGCCAGATGCGGTCAACAGCAGGGGGGTGATTGTTGCAATTACGGTCTTGTGGGCGGTTTTATCATCTTCGTTTGCGCAGCCTGGTGGGTGGTCCTATTCTTCGCAGCCGCCCGAGCTGCACGCACCCACATTTGCTGCAGCATTGATCGCCACGCTCAATGAGCAGATCGAGCAGCGCGGCGTCGTTGTGCCGCCTGATGATGTGGCTGCGCAGATCGTTGCGCGTGTGAGTATCAACACCCGTGCAATCGCTGCCGACTTGCTTGCTGCAGGCGACCGTGCGGGGGTGGAGGGAAGTGCTGCGCTTGTGGCGGGCATGAGGCTGGCGCGATCATGCGATGCCATAGACGCACTGCTTGCGCCGCTCACGGTAGATGCAGCAGCAGACGATGCATCGATTGATGAGGAACAGCGTGCGCAGGCGCTGATGTGGCTGCGCCGCTTCAACGATGCAGCCGCAGCGCTTCGCGCACAGCCTCGAACATTTGATCAGCGTGAACTCGATGAACTGTTGCCGGAAACCTTCGCGCCACTTGTCGAGGCGATGATTTCGCTCGGTCATGGCGCAGTCGTGACGCATTGGATCGATGCAGCAGCCGTTACGGGCAATGCTGACGCCGAAGAAGCAGCTCCGGCGCGATTGCCCGACGATGCGCCTGCGACGCTTGAAAATCGGATTGCAGCGATGCGCAATCGCGTTGAAAGTTCATCGCTCCCGCCCCAAACAATTGAAGTGATTAGCCAGATGCTTGATTACCTTGAGCGCGGGCAGCAGTTTGTCGAGCTGCGGCCGCGTGTTGAGGCTCTGTGGGGAACGATCGATCGATTGCTTGATTTTGCTGATGCTCTACACGCAGCTGCGTGGCTTACCGAATTGGAAAAGGGAAGTTACTTCGCGCGGCTGCATGAAGCCGTGACGCATTTGGCTGAACCCGCCAGTCGCCCGATGGCTGATCGGCTGATCCTGCAGCTTGAGGCGTCGCATGCGGCCATTGACCGGATGAACGCGCTGGCGGAACATCGAGTTGATCTGCGGCCGCTCAAGGCGGCGTTCATGGCGATTGACGCGCCTCGGGCTGATGCAAAGCAGGACACCGATGCGGAGCATGACTCGCGCATCGCGCTGCAGCAGTTGGCTGCCGTTCTCTCGTGTATGGTCGACTATCGTGAACTCGATCCGGCCCGCTTGCCTCGCGACCTGCAGCGCACCGGCAATGAACTCGACAAGATGTATCGAGCAGTTGAAAAATCGCTTGTCACGCAACTGCAAACTGTTGCTGCGGGCGATTCATGGAACGCCGATTCGGCAATGGAGAATCTCCTGGCCCAGCAGGCGCAACTGCTGTCAGATCTGCAGCGCATTCGCCGCGTACCGGCGTGGCTCGACGCCATGGTGATGATCGATCCGCGGAGCCGACCGGCGCTGACGCGACATCTTTCCAGGTTTTTCGAGTCGCTTGTGAATCCGGCCAGACGATCCGACGCGATCGCAACGCTTGATCAGTTTGAACGAGAGTTGAACTGGTTTGCAAAACTGCCGTTTGAAGACGAACTGCGCAGCGGCGATGCGGCGGCAATCCAGGCGACCGGCGGACTGCACGAAGAGCTTGCTCAACTGATCACCGAGCAACGTCGCGAATGGGCGAAGAGCTGGAGCGCAGGTCATGTGGATTTGACAGCCGGCGAGCGCATGAAACTGCTGTATCGGCTTGCGCAGTTGATGGAGGATGTCGCCATCATCGTGCGCCAGCAGGATGCTGCGGTGGAGCTTGATCGATGGGCCGGCTGGCATTTGCCGATGGACATGGTCATACGCCCATGGGTGGACGTTTCAGCGCGGCTCAAGCTTGCCACGTCAGCAGCGCTGCAGGGCGACGACGCGGCGCTGGCTTTGCAGCTCGAGCAGATCAACCGCGATGCGCCGCTGGTGAAACTGGTGGGCCGGCTTTCGAACCAGCTCGGTGATGCGCTGGAATCGCTGCCTTCGGGCGGCGTTGGCGCACTGGGGCTTTTAGTGCATCCGCCGCATGAAGACGCATGGCTGGTTGAGCATCGGCAGGTCTTTGCCGATCTTTGCCGCTATGTTCTGGAATGCGAGCACTTGCGCGCTTCGGCTCGTGATGACGAGGCTGCGGTTGTGAATCAGTACGTCAATTTGCTGGCGGATCGGCTGTTTGCAGTGATATCGCCGTAACCAGATGCGGCGTAGCGGCTGAACCGCCATATCATGCCCGCATGGCAAACATTCTTGTTGTTGGTCCGCATCCTGACGATCAGGAACTGGGTATGGGCGGCACGATCGCGCGCCTGGTTGAGCAGGGGCATAACGTGCTGCTGCTGGACATGACCAACGGCGAACCGACGCCGTATGGCACTGTGGAGATTCGTGCTCGGGAAGCTGCGCGAGCGGCTGAAATACTTGGCGTGCGTCGCATCTGTCTCGATCTGCCCAACCGCAAGGTGCAACATTCGCTTGAGGCAAGGCACAAGGTGGCGGGGGTGATTCGTCAACATCAGGCCCAGATCGTGTTCACGCCGTATTTCCACGACGCTCACCCCGATCACATCGCCACCACGCGCATCGTGGAAGATGCGCGCTTCGACGCCAAGCTGACCAAGATCGATCTGCCGGGCGAACCGATTTATCCGAAGTGGTTCTTTTATTACTACGCCACGCATCTGCGCTGGGTGGCTGATCCGAATTTTCTGTTTGATATCACAGGCTTCGAACAGCGCAAGCGCGATGCGATCTTGGCTTACGAGAGTCAATTTGTCACGCCGGAGCGGAATCGACAGGTTGTGAACTGGATTGACGCAGCGAACGTGTATTTTGGAAGCCGCATCGGAACCGCAGCCGCCGAGCCGTTTTTTACAAAAGAGCCGATCGGGCTGAATGGGATTGAATCGTTGACGTAACGAAACGGGCGGCATTTCTGCGACCTGCTCATTGGTGCGAACGTAGAATGCACCATCTCTCTTCTGGCACGAGGAGTCACCTCTGAGCTTTGCTTTGCCCATCCTTGGCAACGGCAACGCGGCCGCGACGGCGAACATGGCTGGCGCAGCAACGCCGCCGGTCGCACCATTGCACGCTTCGCAGCCGGATCGGCTCATTGATTCGTACGGTCGGACGATTCGAGACCTGCGTTTGTCGGTGACCGATCGCTGCAACTTTCGTTGCGTGTACTGCATGGATCCGGATTTTCGCTACATGCCCAAACAGCAGTTGCTCTCGCTTGATGAGTATCTGCAGGTGGTGCGGGTTTGCCTTGGTCTTGGGATACAGAAGCTGCGCATCACCGGCGGCGAGCCGACGCTGTACCCGCACCTGAGCGAGCTCATCGCGGAGCTTGGGCGCATGGCGATTCGCGACCTGGCGATCACGACCAATGGCTCGCTGCTGGAGAAAATGCCGCTTGAGCAGTGGCGGCGCGACGGCTTGCGGCGGATCACGCTCAGCCTGGACAGCCTGCAACCGCAGCGTGTCGCCGCCATCACCCGGACAAGCGCTTCGCCACAGGATGTCGTCAAGGCGATTGGACTGGCGCGGGAGGCTGGGTTTGATCCGATCAAGGTGAATGCGGTCATTATGCGCGGTGTGAATGATGATGAGATCGCCGACTTTGCGGATTTTGCAATCGAACACCGCATCGACATGCGCCTGATCGAATTCATGCCGCTGGATTCAAGCCGGGCATGGGATCGGTCGCAGGTGGTCAGTGCTGACGAAATGTTGGCAAAGATTCGCCAACGACATGAACTGATTCCGGTTGCTGAGGATGATCCCACCAGCACCTCGGTGAATTATCTTTTTGCGCAGCATGAGGGGCTGGAGCATCCCGGGAGAATCGGCATCATCGCGCCGGTGACGCGGCCATTTTGTGGAGCATGCAGTCGGCTGCGCGTCACTGCTGACGGCAAGGTGCGGCCGTGCCTGTTCAGCATGGAAGAATGGGACATGAAGCCGCTACTTCGCAAGGGCGCTTCGGAGCGCGAACTTCGGGCGTTTCTGGTCAACGCGGTGTGGACCAAGCAGGCTGGCCACGGCATCGGGTCTGAGACGTTTACGCCGCCGCCTCGAACAATGAGCGCAATCGGCGGGTGATCGACGTTGTGTTAAAAGGAACAACGCAGTAGTGGATGTCATTGTGGTTCTGCGCACTCAGCAACGATGATGCACCTTTGCGCTGTCTGCAGAGGCGTGAACCTGGCCGATACGCTGATGCGAAATCTCCACACTGAGAATTGAAGCGGCTTGCTGCACTTCTGCAGAATCAGTGCGCGGGATCAAGTTGCATCAGCAGATTTCTCGTAACCGTTTGGGTGCATCTGACGCCACCGCCATGCGCTGGCAATGATGCTTTCCAGGTCTGTACAGCGGGCTTGCCAGTTCAGCTCGGCGTTGATCTTTGCGGGATCGGCATAAAGCGAAGGTGGATCGCCTGCACGTCGCTTGCCTTCAACTTCCTTGAAATCAATGCCTGTCACGCGCCGGCACGCATCGATCACTTCGCGCACGGAGTATCCCCGGCCGATGCCGATGTTGTACGTCCGCGCATCGCCCGGCGCCAATGCATTCATGACCGTGACATGCGCGTCGATCAGGTCCGCCACATGGACGTAATCGCGAATGCACGTGCCGTCAGGCGTGGGATAATCGTTGCCGAAGATGGTAATGTGCGGCCTTTTGCCCAGCGCCACATCGAGGCAGATCGGAATCAGATGCGTTTCCGGATCGTGGTCCTCGCCGATGCGGCACTGCTCATCGCTTCCCGCCACGTTGAAATAGCGCAGCGCAGCGAATGCGAAATCTTCGCCCTTGTCGCGCTTCATACGCGTGTAGTCAGCAAGCATGTGCTCAACGTGCAGTTTCGACATGCCGTAGGGATTGATCGGCCGCTGCGGGCAATCTTCGCGGATGGGAATAAGCTCCGGCGGCGGCTCGCCATAGGTTGCAGCAGTGCTGGAGAAAACCATCCGCTTCACGCCGACGGCATCCATGGCCTGCAGGAGCGTCAATGCGGAGGCTGTGTTGTTGGCGTAGTAGCGCAACGGCTGCTCGACCGATTCGCCCACGTAGGTCCACGCAGCAAAGTGCATGACCAGTTCAATCGCTCGGTCTCGCAGCAGTCGTTCCATGACGGACCGATCGCCGAAGTCAGCGTGTTCAAAATGAAACTCGCCGACGCGGCGCAGGGCTTCGAGTGCGCCGGCATTGCCGCGCGACAGATTATCGACCACCGTGACCTCGTGGCCGTCTTCAAGCAATCGCAAGACTGCGTGCGATCCGATGTAGCCGGCTCCGCCGGTTACCAGCACGTTCATGTTGACTCCTGTGCAAGCATGTGGGGAAACTCCCCTATGCTATCGCATTCCCGATCCGGATGCGGCTGGTGCGTCAGCCGCTCCATTCGCAGCCGGAAGACCGCAGCCGCAGCTTGACTTTATCGCACATTGCAGGAACCCCGAATCTGCTTCGCCGATACCAATCACCATGACCAGTCAAAACAGCAATAACGAGCATGCTCTGTATCGCGGCGAAGCGCTGGCGGTGCGCAGCATTGTCGGTGGATTGTTGATGGGGCTTGCCAATCTCGTGCCCGGCATTTCAGGCGGCACCATGCTGCTGGCCGTGGGCGCCTATCCGCAGTTCATCAACGGCGTGGCGGAGCTTTCAACCTTTCGCTTTCGCCCGGCAACGATTCTGACGGTTGCCTGCATCATTGGCGCAGCGCTCCTGGCGATTGTGACGCTGGCCGGTCCGGTCAGCGAGCTGGTTGTGCATCATCGCTGGGCGATGTACAGCCTGTTCATCGGATTGACGCTGGGCGGCGTGCCGATTCTGTGGAAGCTGGCCAAGCCCGCCGATTCTGTGCTGGTGCTGACCTCGATCATTGGAATTGCGGTGATGGCTGCGATGGCGATGATTGGACCGGCAGGCGCATCATCCAGCAGCAGCGGCAGTGATTCGCACGCTTATGCACTTTATTTCCTCGGCGGGCTGGCTGGGGCTTCCGCCATGGTCTTGCCCGGCATTTCAGGCGGATATCTGCTGCTGGTACTCGGACAATATGTCACGATTCTGTCCGCTGTGGCGGCGCTGAAAAACGGCGTCGGGAGCGGCGACTGGGAGACGGTCGCGCAGGCCCTGCACATTCTTGTGCCGGTTGGCCTTGGCGTTGTGATGGGCGTTGTGGGCGTGAGCAATCTGATCAAGGTGATGCTGGAGAAATTCGAGCGGCCGACACTCGGCATACTGCTTGGGCTGCTGCTTGGAGCGGTCATCGGGCTTTGGCCATTCCAGCAGGGCGTCGCGCCTGAACCCGGCGACACATTCCGGGGCGATGTTGTGGCGCTGGACGAGCAGGGCCAGCTCATAATGCAGTCCACGGGCAGAATCATCGAAGCCAAGGACCACGACACTGCGTTTTTCACCCCCACGCTGCAGCAGGTCGCAGGTTCGATCGCCCTGATAGTGGCGGGGTTTGCAGTCTCAATAGGCGTGTCGCATCTCGGATCAGGCAAGGAAAAGCCCGGCAAGGAGCACGCCTGAACTCAAATTCTCAAGACAAGGCGAGAAGTGGGGCGTCTTGACTCATCCGACCGCCCCTGTTTGGCCGATAACTCCGCTGCGAACATTCTGCGTCGCCTAGCAGCGGCGCAGCAGGCTGGAGTCATCGGATGCCGCAGAGTCGCCAATCCATGTGCGCTTCAGGCGCAACGGCAATCATCATCGGGCAGCCGCGAACATGCCAGCGGCTGGAGCAGCAGCTTGATCTGATGGATCAGCGGCCCATTTCGCTGGGCTGGGTGCTGGCCGGTACTGATCGCGAAGACATCAACGCCCTGGCTGGCAACCCGATTGTTCAAGACGCGACCATTCTGGGCACGACAGACGAATTGGAAGCGATCATCGCGCGGCGTCAGCCGGCCATGGCGCTGATCTGTCTGCCGGCGGTGATGAAGGATTTGATCGCCAGTCTCCGAACGAGATTGCGCCGACTGGGCGTTGCGGACCGCTTTGTGCCGACGCTGGAAGATCTGGTGGCAGGCATCGGCCCGCGCACCCATCTGGACATTGACCTGACGCAACTGCTCAACCGCCCAGCGCGGCAATTCGACAAAGAGGCCGTGCGCAGCGTCATCGAAAACAAACGCGTGCTCATCACCGGCGCAGGCGGTTCCATCGGCAGCGAACTGTCGCGCATTGCAGCGAGATTCAAACCGCAGCAGCTTGTTCTGATCGATCGCTCAGAAAACGCGCTGTTTGAGATCGATCGCCAGATCGCACGATCACATCCCACGCTGCCGCGCAAGGCGCTGTTGCACGATGTGGTGGAAGCGAAGGCGACACTGGCGCATTTTCGCACGCTGCAGCCGGACATCATCTTCCACGCCGCGGCGCACAAGCATGTGCCGATGATGGAGGATCACCCCGCCGCAGCGGTTGACAACAATCTCTTCGGCACCAAATCGGTGGCCGACGCTGCTGACGCCGTCGGTGCAGAGCGGTTTGTGATGGTTTCCACCGATAAGGCGGTGAATCCGACATCCATCATGGGGGCGACCAAGCGGCTGGCGGAGCTGTACGTGCAGCACATCAATCAGCGCTCTGCGACCGTATTTTCAATGGTGCGCTTCGGCAACGTGCTGGGATCCTCAGGCAGCGTCCTGGACACTTGGGCCAGACAGATCGCTGACGGCGGGCCGCTGACGGTGACCGACCCGGCAATGACGCGCTACTTCATGACTATCCCCGAGGCGGCTGCGCTGGTGATTCAATCGGCTGCGCTGGTTTCACCCGATGCACCAGGAGGCGAAGTTTTTCTGCTCGACATGGGAGAGCCGATTCGCATTGTCGATCTGGCCCGACGGTTTATCGAGCTGCACGGCCTGCAGCCAGTGTTATCGGACGACCAACTGCTCGACGCAGCCGGTCCGGGAACGATGCGGATCGTCTTTACCGGGGCCCGGCCGGGTGAAAAACTGCACGAGGAACTGGCTTTCGACGCTGAGTGCATGCGGCCAACCCGGCATCCAGACATCAATATCTGGATGCTTCCTGCCCCGGACAGCCGATATATCGAACACATGCTTTCACAACTCGCTCCAAACCATCGCCGGCAGGAGGCAGGCGTGTTGGCGCGAACAATCAGGAGCCTGATTCCCGAAATGACCGAGCCGGTCGCAGTATGAAAATCTTTGTGGACAACAACTTACAAGTGATTCTACGGGAATCGGACACTATTCCGATTTGCATTCTCCACGCCAGGCGGTGAGAATACCGACCCTACCGCTTGGTTCATGGACCGTTCAGGCCATATGGCCTGATCAATTGGGTCGGCCGATGGCCTGCGGAGCGGGCCGGGCACCCCGGTTACAGGAACGCGTTATGGTGAAACACACTTCTGCCACACGGTTGACGCTCGAGGAAGCGACCCGCCTGCGTGAACAGGCCTGCGACCTGCTCAACCGCTTGATGGTTGATCGCGAGCAAAGCGAGCGTCGCTTTGCCGAAGCTGGAAAGCGCGATGCCATGAAGACCGTCACTGGTCGCACAGCATTGGATTGTGCGGTGGCGTCCACGCGCGAGATGATTCAGAACATGGATGCGCTCCTGGCGGAGTTGCAGGGTGAAGTTGCATCCACCAATGCCGCACCGCGTCCCCAGCAGACGGTGATCACGACGAGGCCGATGTCGTGGCCAGGCTCTCGGTTTGCCGCCAAATCGCCTCTGCTGACCGGTTCAGTTTCTGCCAGCACATGAGCAAGGTCACTGCCAAGCGTCAACGCAAGCGCCGTGAGCGCTATCGTGCCAAGCCGGCAGAGCCGCGCCCCATGAGCGATCGCGCTGTCTATTGGGGCCTGGCGATCATCGGTCTCTTTTTCGTGCTGATGGCATGGCTGTTCACCAGCGGCATGTATTGGCGCGAAGCAACCCTGCTGTATCTGGCATTTGTCGCCTATCAGCTCAATCTGGCGACGTGGCAGATCTACCGCGGGCGCATGCCGGCGAATTGGCAACAATCACTGGCGCGTATTCCGCTTCGATCAGTCGGCTACGGCACCAAAGATGGCAAGCCGCTTGAGGCTGCGCATGATCAGCCTGCGGTGAAAAACGCGCTGGTTACCAGCATCGGCGCGAGCGTGATCGTTCTCGTGCTGCTTGGCGTGGTGTTGTTCGTCGTGCTATGACGCTTGAGCAGCGCCGCCGACGTTCGCATATCCGTTACACTCCACGGATGTTCACTACAGCAGCTCCCTCGCATCAGATGCTTCGCATCCAGCGCCTGTCGCCGCTGGTGCAGCTTCCGCAATATCAAACCGCCCACGCAGCAGGCATGGACCTGCACGCAGCGATCGAACAACCGCTGGTGATTCCGCCTGGGGAGATTCGGCTGATTCCCTGCGGCTTCGCCATGGCCGTGCCTGTTGGCTTCGAAGCGCAGGTGCGGCCGCGCAGCGGACTGGCGAGCAAATACGGCATCTCCATGCCCAATGCGCCGGGCACGATCGACGCTGATTACCGGGGCGAGGTGAAAGTGCCGCTGATCAATCTCGGCAAAGAGCCGTTTACGGTCGAACCGAACATGCGCATCGCCCAGATGGTCATTGCGCCGGTTGTCCGTTGCGAACTGCATGAGGTGGCGGAACTGGACGCCACGCAGCGCGGCCAGGGCGGTTTCGGCAGCACGGGCCAGTAACAGCAAGAGTCACGGCACAGCCAGTGGCGAAGACTCAAGCCGCTTTGTTCCTCCGATAACCATTTTCAAAACGCCGCATGCTTCCCACATCGTACAGGCGGCTGGGGTGATGCTGCGCCAGGCGGGCATTGCAGCAGGGGATGATGAGAATGGTCGATAGTGCCCCAGCTACGGAGGGAACGTCAAAATGATCTGTCCCAACTGCGCCACTTTCCTGCAGACCATCGAGTACGAGGGCGTGAATGTTCAGGCATGTGACGGTTGCGGCGGTGAATTTGTCGGACCCGCTGAGCTGCGCGCCATTATCAACACGCGCGAGGCGACGTTCGGCGGGTACCTGCACGATCTTGTGCAGGATCATCAGCCCATGTTCGGCAGGCCGATCGGCGCCGATGGGCGAACTCTCGCCTGTCCAGCATGCGGCGGGAAGATGAGCGTGATCAACTATGGCGGCGATACCGGCGTGGGCGTCGACCGCTGCGAGGACTGCGGCGGGATCTGGCTCGATCATGAAGAGCTGGAGAAAATACAAATGCTCATCGAGCAATGGCAGGACCGCGCGCCCGAACAACTCATGCGCATCGCTGAAGAACTGGAACGCGCCAGCTATGAAGCAGCTCAGGCGGCGCGCAGCAGGTTTGCCGGTTCGCGATTTGCGTTCGTTAACGCGCTGATCAATCGCCTGCTTGACGCTGCAGCGTGAGCGTAATTTCTGAACTGCCAAAAAAGTGCAGTGCGCCGCCGGGGCGCGATGCTGAATCAGTCGTCAGCGGCAGTTGTGATCTGACTTGCAGGGCTTTCAGGTGCGCTGCGCTTCAGTATCAGCTCGCGCCCCAGAATGTAAAGCGCCATCACGATCAGGAACCAGCCGAACAAGCGGTGGAAGCTGCGCTGGTTGATCTTGCTGCCGATGAATTGACCTGCAAAGCTGCCTGCGACTCCTACGATGATGAACAGGCCGATGACGCTCCAGTCGATGCTCCACGGCTCGTGCACCACAGCATCAAGGCGTTTGTAGAAGCCGCTGGCTGAATTCATTGCGATGATCGCCAGGCTTGTGCCGACGGCAAATTGCGCAGGCAAGCCGCCAAACAAGATCAGCGCGGGCACGATAAGAAAGCCGCCGCCGACGCCCACCAGCCCGGTGATGGCGCCGACGATCAATCCGTCAAGCATGATCTTCCAGATTGCTCGGCGCTGCCGCGTTGCCTCCTGATTCAGCGCCGGCTTGCGCAGGATCATGTATGACGCAAGCAGCATGATCAAAGCGAAAATGCTAAGCAGCACTGATCCCGGAATGGGTTTGGACGCTATTGCGCCAAGATACGCTCCCAGCATGCCGGGAATGCCGAAGTACAGCACGTTTCTCCAGTCGATCTGCCTGCGGCGGGCATACGGCAGCGCGCCGACAAGCGCAATGCTGCCGACAATCGCCAGCGATTCTGTGATCGCCTGCTTGTCTGTGTGCCCAAGCACGTAGACCAGAACCGGCACGGTGAGCATGGAGCCGCCCGAACCGAGCAGGCCAAGGCTGAGGCCGATCAGAAGCGCGCCGATAAGGGCGAGAATCACCGGATCGCTCCGGAAGCGAAAAAGAAGCCGCCGATGATCGCGAATGACCGCAAAGCCAGGTGAAGCGCCGATACAACAGCTTGTGACTGACCGCGATTAAGTCGCTTGCGTTCAATGCGCTGCTGCAGCATCGCACTGGCCCACTGCACTGACTTGCGATCAACTGCGTTCATCAGCGGCATCACTTATTTATGCGTGGACAGTTTCGCGCATGACCTCGCCGCCGGCTTTCACCCATGCGCCGAAGCCGCCGGCAATATTGGTGGCATCATAGCCGTGTCGCTGCAGGAGCGCGGTGGCAAGCGCCGAGCGAACGCCGGACTGGCAATGCACGAGGATCGGCCGGTCTTTCGGCACTTCGTCAAGCCGCTCGAGCAGGCGCGTATGCGCAATGTTGTGGGTGCCGTTGATGTGGCCGGCTTCGTATTCCGACGCACGCCGCACATCCAGCACAAATGCATCGCCCTGAGCGAGGCGCTGTTTGAAGGCGGGAATGTCGATCTCTGCGCTGATATCCCACGCGGCGCCTTGTGATTCTGCCTGCTCAAGCGTGGCCGGCGTGGCGAACGAGGTTACCTTGTCAAGCCCGATGCGTACCAGGCATCGCACGGCCTGCTCCACCTGATGTGGTTCGCAGATGAGGCAGATCTCCTCATCTTCTTCAACAAATGAACCAGCCACGGTGGGGAACTGATTGTTCAACGGCGCGTGCAGCGCGCCTGCAAGATGACCTGCCTTGAACTTCGCCCACGGTCGGGTATCCAGAACGGCCTGCCGCCTGGCGTCGATTCGTTTCAGGTCTTCAGCGTTCAACTCGCGCGGCTGAGGCAGTTCGCCAAGCACATGCGGACCCATCTTGTTGTCGCGCTTCATTCGTGCGAAATACAGCGGCGGTTCGGGCTGCCCTTCCAGGATATATCGCACGAACTGGTTTTCATCATTGGCATACTGCAGCGCCGGATTGAAGCGCTTTTCATAACCTACCGTCGATTGCGGCACCGCGCCCAGTGCCTTGCCGCATGCGCTGCCCGCGCCGTGAGCTGGCCATACCTGCAGATAATCGGGCAAGTTGAGAAACTGTTTGTTGAGCGAATGAAACAGCGTGTGCGCAGACGCTTCCTTGACGCCTTCGATGCCGGCTGCGGTTTCCAGCAGATCGGGGCGGCCGAGATCACCCACAAACACGAAGTCGCCGGTGACGATGCCCATGGGTTCGCTCGCTCCGCCGCCGCGATCGGTCACCAGGAAGCTGATGTGCTCAGGCGTGTGGCCGGGCGTATGAACAACCTTGAACTCGATATGGCCCACATTGAAAGTGTCGCCGTCCTTGAGCAGTTGATGGTCGTATGTGCCGCCATCCTGCTTCTTGTCCAGCCATTGATATTTCCAGTCAGCGTCGCCTTCATCCGACACGTAGACCTTGGCGCCGACGCGCTCAGCCAGCTCGCGCGAGCCGGAAAGAAAGTCGGCGTGGATGTGCGTTTCCGCGGTAGCGACGATGCGCAGCTTCTCCGCCTGAGCCAGTTTGAGATAGCGGTCGATATCGCGCTCGGGGTCGATGACAATCGCCTCGCCGGTGCGCTGACAACCGATGAGATATGCAGCCTGGGCGAGCGTGTCGTCGTAAATCATGCGGAAATACATGTCAAGCCACTCCTGAACAGCAGTTCATGATGAGTCTGGGTTTTCATTCTACCTTCAATTCTATGAGGCTCGCATTCGACACCGGCCGCAGCCGATCGGGGGAATTCAGCCCCGCTTTCGCATGCGCACGCAGGCTGAATCGCAGCCGCGCAGTGCCGGGGCAGGTCTTTGGCTTGCTGCAGCGGGCTGCAGGCCGGCAGTGGTGCTGCGCAATCAATCCCCCTGCTGAATAGGTCAGAAGCAGGAAGCGGGAGCGGGATTGAGGCAGTGGATCTGGAGCATGCTGATTCGATGAACCGTCACCCGCATGTGGCGCAATGAGCATCAGACGCGATCACGATAACGGTTTTGATACCCGATGCGCCGGACATGTTCAGTTTCAACGTGAGCAATTGCTGTACGTGCGCATTCCCGAATACCGCAGCGTTCCTATGGCAACTGGAGTGCTGCGGCTCAATCGTATCGCGAGAGGGGGGCGATGATGATGATGACGATGATACGGCTGCGCGAAAGAGTCAGCTGCGCTGCAGCGTGTCGGTCCATATCACGTAATGGCTTGGCTGACCGTCAATTCATTGAACGAAATCACAAGCTCGCAAGCAAACCACAAACTACAAATAAACAAGGAACCGACCATGATGAGCAGACGCACAATGGCGTGTTGGATGGCAGGTGCAGTGCTGATACTGGCCGGTTCAAGTCTGGCCCAGAGGCAGCGCGATCAGCGGCAACCGCAACAGTCGCAACAACAGCAGCGACAGCAGCAGTTGAACATGCATCGCATGTCGAAGTTGATCGGCGCGACGGTTGAAAACCGCGAAGGCGAAGTTCTGGGTGAGATTCAGAACTTTGCGGTCAATCCCGACAGCGGGCACGTTGTTTACATGATCGTCCAGACCGAACGCCGCCAGCCTGACGCGCGGCAGGTGGCAGTGCCGTTTCGAGCCGGGAAGTTTCAGAAAGATGACGATGCGAAAGTTGTGATCGACATTGCTGAGCGACGATGGCGACAGGCGCCGGTTTTCGACCCCACCGGATGGCAGGTGATCGGCGATCCGGAGTGGGGCGAGACGGTGTTTCGGCATTTTGGCCTTGAGCCGAATCGAGAAGAGCTTGGCGTCGATGCTGTGCGAGGCGAGCAGCCCGGCCAGCGTGCGCCAGGACGCGGCGTGACGCTTGTTCGCGCAACCGACCTCTTGCGGTTTGACGTGAACGATCGTGCCGGCGACAGAAATCTGGGCGACGTGGAAGACGTGGTCGTCGCTGCGGAGCAGGGCCGCATCGCTTTTGTCGTGGTGGATTTCGATGATGATGAAATTGACGATCTCGAAGACGACCTGCACGCATTGCCCTGGCAGGCTCTGAACTTTCAGCAGGCGGAAAACGCGCTGACGCTGAACGTGGTGCCGCAGCAACTGAAAGAAGCGCCGGCGTTTGATGATGACAAGTGGCCCAACTTCAACGATCCGCGTTACGGCCAGCGCATCTATGCGTACTACGGCGCAGAACAGGACTGGGTCTACGGCGTGGAGCGCCCGCAAGCGGGGGCGGCTGAAGACGGCCGGGGCTGGTATGCCAATGATCGATACAACCGCATGTTCGAGCGGCAGAACGTCGAGACCTTCGACGGACGGGTCGAGCGCGTTGAAACTGTCGCGCCGATGAGCGCGATGAGCGAAGGCATACGCCTGATTGTGCGAAGCGATGACGACGATGAGATGCTGAATGTCGATCTCGGGCCGACGTGGTATATGCGACGGCAGCAGGAACAGATTCAGCGCGGCGATGAGGTGACCGTGACCGGCTCACGCGTGAATATTGAGGGCCAGCCGGTCATCATGGCGACCGAAGTGCGGGTTGGCAATCGTGTGCTGCAGCTGCGCGACCGCAACGGCGCGCCATTGTGGGACGCCTGGCATACCACTGCTGTCATAGACCGTTCAACCGATCGCCCGCGAGAGCGGGATGATCGCAACTGATCGCAACTAACTGGTCGCGTTCAGCCGTTTCAGCTTGCATCTTGCTTTGCCATTTCCGTCATAGCGGTGAGCACGCGCCGCGCGTCGTCAGGTGTGTGCATCGGCTCGGTCGCCGGTACGCGCAGAATGTCAAATCGTGCTCGCACGTCAATGCCCAGGGGGTCGATACCCACCATCACCGGCTGTTCGACTTCGAATGCGGCAAAGCGCTTGCACAGCAGACGCAGATCGTCGACGTGATCCTGATTCATATGCCGGCAGATTCGCGCTTCGTCCGCAGCCAAGGGATTGGATCGCATCAGTGCACTGCCGTCGATGACGATGCCGTCAAACCTTGCTGTATCAATGCTCATGAACGCCCAGCGAACGTCCTCTGGTTCGCCGTGATAAATCCGCCAGCGGTCCGCCGCCGCTCCCGCCGGTCCGCGCTCATCGAATTGCGTCAGCGTGACCAGCAATTCCATGGCGTCTTCCGAGCAGTCCGGCACGAACAGCACCGTGTCAATTGCCTGCAGCATCGCCACCATCACCGGCGCTGCAAGCTGACCGTCGGGCGTAATGACGTATTTGATCGGCCGCAGATGTTCATCAAAGCGAAGGTCGGCGGTGGAATGTCCGCGCAAAAACGCATAAGCCTGTTCAATGGCGTTGTCAGTCTCTGGCGTGTTCATGTTCATGTCGCCATCATAGGAAAACCACGTGCAGCGTGACGTGCATTGCTGCTGAGCCTGCGTTCCATTCCTGCCCGAGCCAACCTACCATGCATGGCCTGAATCATGACGCTTATCGCCATTCCCATTGCGGTCCATGCTGCGGTTGAGATCGAGCACGCGCTTGAGCGAGCTGAACGCGCTGCGCTGTCGGGCGCGAAGTTGGTCGAATGGCGCATCGACGCTCTGGCTGAAGAACCCGACAGCCTGCCGCATATACAGGAATTGGTGCGGCGCAGCCCGCTGCCGTGCATTGTGACCTGTCGGCCGCGATGGGAAGGCGGCGAATACAGCGGCGATGAGTCATCACGCATCAGTCTTTTCGAAAGTCTGGCGGTGAGCGACGCTCCGCCCCGGTACATTGATGTTGAGCTGGCTGCCTACCGGCGCAGCGCCAACATTCGCCAGAAGGTGAATCTGGCGGTTGAACATCCCGGACAGGTGCGCGACCTTCGCACCAGCCTGATTCTTTCATCGCATGATTTCCGAACCCGGCCGGCCGATCTGCTGCAGCGCATCGAAGCCATGACACATGAACCGGCCTGCTCGGTCATCAAGGTAGCGTGGACTGCGCGTTCGCTGCGCGACAACCTGGAAGCGTTTGACCTTCTTGCCCAGCGTCAAAAGCCGACCATCGCGCTGTGCATGGGGCGGTTCGGCTTGATGAGCCGCGTGCTTGCGCCGAAGTTCGGCGGCTTTCTCACCTTTGCCAGCGATTCGCCCCTCGACATTACCGCGCCGGGTCAGCCCACGATCGATGACCTGATCAAACGCTATCGATTCAACCGTATCGGCCGCGAGACGCGGGTGTATGGCGTGATCGGCTGGCCGGTTGAACACTCGCAGGGGCCTGCTGTGCACAATGCGGGGTTCGACGCGGTGGGGCATGATGGCGTGTATCTGCCCATGCCGATTCCGCCTGAGTATGAACACTTCAAGGCCACGATAGGCGCGATGCTCGATCATGCCGGCCTGAACTTCCGCGGCGCGAGCGTCACGATTCCCCACAAGGAAAATCTTCTTCGCTTTGTCAAAGAGCGCGGCGGGCGGGTTGATCCGCTGACTGAACGCATCGGCGCAGCAAACACGCTTGCAGCAGGCAGCGCAGGCGGGCTTGAGTGCTTCAATACAGACTGCCCCGCAGCGGTGGCGGCATTGTGCGAAGGCATGGGCATAAGCGAAAGCGAACTGGCTGACAAGCGCATCGCGGTATTGGGCGCAGGCGGCGTGGCGCGCGCAGTTGTGGCGGGGCTGAGCGACCTTGGCGCGAACGTCGTGATCTTCAACCGCAACCAGGAACGCGCTGAGCGGCTGGCTGCGGATTTCGACGGACGATGGACCTCAACCGGCAAGGCGGCCAGGGTGACAACAGGCAAGCTCGATGCGATCTCGTGCGGCTGCTTTCACGTTTTTATCAACTGCACGCCGATCGGCATGGCTGGCGGACCTGCGCCGGATGAATCGCCTTTGCCCGACGATGTGCCGTTGAACGATGAGGTGACGGTGTTCGACACGGTATACACGCCGGCTCGAACGCCATTGATTCTGGAAGCGGAAACGCGCGGCGCACGGGTCGTCACCGGCGTTGACATGTTCCTGCGGCAGGCTGCATTGCAGTTTGAACGATGGACCGGCGTGCCCGCGCCGATCGAAACATTCCGTCGGGCGCTCAGGGAGTGACGTAGAGGTTCTTTCCGACCTGTATTGACCGCGCGAATGATGATGTCGATCACCGCTGCCGGCAGCGAGCATCCGCCACTGCAAACGGAACCAGTTCACCGGGCCGCCGGGCATGCCGTGAGCCATTACGCCGCAAGTCCGGGCGTCTCTTCATCGGGGAAGTTCGACTTGTCATGCTCGCTGGCGTGTTCCTGCGCTGCAGCGTCGCCGGCTTGTTTTGCTTTGTCGGTTTGTTTCGATTCTTTCATCTTCGCAGCGATAGGCATCGAGCACGGCAGTGAAAAGTTGCCGACATCGCAGTTGTGTCCCGCCCAGCGCGCCCAGTAGACCGGCTCGCAGGTATGCAGGCGAAAGCCGTGATGCACCACAATCGGATTCTTGCGATACGAACCGATGTATTGTGCATCATGGACCGTCGGCAGCACATCGCAGCCGCGCTCGACATATGCGCAGAACAATTCCAACCGGTCTGCCCCATACGGCTTGGCCTTGGTGTTCGGCGTGAGCGAATCGAAATAGCGCAGCGTATCGGCTCCCGGCGTGCGGGCGACCAGCACGAGCGCCGGCGAGCTCGCAGGGCAGTGACGCCGTTGGAGTTTCGTCGGACGACGCCGCACGCCGACTTCGATCAGTGATGCGTTGCTGATGCCCATGTTGGCGCGGAACTGCGCTGCATACATGCGGATCAACGATTCCAACTGATTGCGTTTGGTGTCCTTGACGCTCACATTGCCGGGCGTTCGCGTCAACGGACTGCTTGCGAGCGCGAATGCCTCGTTGAACTCATCCACGGCGCGTTGAATGGTGTCTGCATCGCTTTGCGAAATGCCATACGTCCATGGCGACGATCCGACGGCGCTGGCGAATGCCATCGCGAACTGCTGAAACTCCGCCTCCCGTTGCGGGATGAACTGATCCCATTCTCGTTGGCCTGCCATGTCGTGGCCTCCGATCTGATCGCAGTTGTGTATGCGCTGCTTTCGTGAGCAGCGCGCCTTTATTGAAGAATCAATCGGTGACGCGATATCGGCCCTGAAGGAAAAAGGTCTCAGAAACGTTAATAATCGCTCCCGGAAACTTTCTTCATCGAAAGTGGATCATTCTTTTGTGCAAATGAAGATGTCCACGTCGAAAGTGAATCATTCTTTCTCGCAAGGCAACTTCTGCCTGTTGAGGGTGCGTCCGGGAATATCGAGGCGGAGAAGTTCTCTTTCGAGGATAAACGCAGGAATGTTGAGAATGAAAGATTGACTTTCGAGAATAACATTCCACTCAAGAGAAACGTGCGCAGTGTCGGAACCGTTCAAAATACCCGGAAGCCGGAAACACTCGAGCCTGGTCTCAACCCCTGTTGCATCTGTTCTGGCGCTGATGCTGGCCTGTTGCTCAAGAGCCCTCATCGCGCAAGTCATTCCCAATGATCGACAATGAGGCTCCGGAACAGGCTCCAGCGAAACAGTGGGGGGCAACTCCGCGACGTTGTCCTTAGTTCAGGTCCTTCTCGGCCTGTATTGACCGCGCGAATGATGGTCTTGATCTCCGCTGCCGGCAGGCTGCCACAGGTGCGCATGATGGCGAACCGTTTCATCGGTGTATGAACAATGGGCATCCCGATCAGTTCGCCGTTCAACTACACCGCTACGCTCCGTTCAACGTAGTGCGGTAGAGCGTCGAACAATCGTTGCCCAGCTTCGGGAGTCAGGATGACCGCCACGCTCCAGTGTTCTGAATCACCCTGCATGCGAGAAGCCCAAATCGCATCCGAAGAATCGGTAATAAGCTGGGAAAAGAAAGAACCCTCCCGGTTGGGAGGGTTCTTTGATTGCGAGAGTTGCGTGTGGCGCGCCGGGATCAGTGGCGACGCCGACGGGAGCCGACCACGCCAGCCAGGCCGAGCAGCGCCAGTGCGCCGGGGCCGGGCACGAGGCTGAGGCCGTGGAGGGTGAGGGTGCCATCCCAGTGGCCGTATGCGGTAGTAGAGTTCCACCCGTTGCCGAAGTAGATGTTCGGATCAGAGGCATCGCCTGAGAAGACGATGGGGGTGAAGCTGCTGATGGTGTCGCTGATGTGCTGAGGATCCGTCGAGGCGCCGACGTTCCATGCGATCTTCTGGCCAGTGCCTGCGTCGCTCCAGCCGCCGACTTGCAGGACGCCCTGGCCAGCGGGGAACGGGAAGGTCGAGCCATGGCCGATGATGACGGACATGTCATTGGCGAACGTGGTACCGGCCTGATCGTAAAAGTCGGCGTCGATGGAGATGGCAGTCAACGTGCCGACGACTTCGCCGGGGGCGAACGCGAGCTGCATGTTATCCCAGCCACCGAAGTATTGACCTGAGAGGTTGATGACGAGGTCAGCGTGAGCTGACGTGGCAGCAGCGCCAAGCACGACTGCGGCAGCCATGGCCTTAGCTGAATTCTGAGTGAGCTTCATTCTTCTTCCTTCCTAAAGATAAATAATTCAACTCTCTTGGTTGAATACCGCGCGTGCCAGTCACGCGCACATGCAAGAACGACAAATGCGCAAACACACCGATGAGGTGTGATCCCACCTCTGCTGTGAGCGGTCTAGAAGCAGAGCCGCTCCGCTCTCTCTTCAAAATTCACGCCGTCCCCCCTTTCGAAGGTTGGCGCCCTCGGTTATTCACGACTGGTGGAATCCAGCTGCGCGCGTTGAAAAGCCGCGCAGACGCGCTTCCATCAGTCATGCTCAGGTCAAGAATACAGACATTTTCCTGCCATGCAAGAGAAAAAACGCGAATTATTCCCGTCGTCACAGCGACCCGTTCCAGCCTGTGGCTACACCCCGTTGGCCCTTTGGGGCAGTGCGATAACAGCTCGATTTCGTGCTCTACCGCTCGTGCAGCGCGAGGCTTTCAGCAAACGCGATGTGCTCGGGGTGGCCTTCTGATGCTGCAGCGGATGCGAGACGGTCGAGTGCAGCGGGGAGCTGGCGATGCTCATCAAGCGTCTCGTCGTCATGCGCCCGAAGCGGCTCGGCGAGGGGTGAGCGAACGCTTGCTGTCGCGCTGGTTGAGGCAATTTTCGAGATTCACCCGCTGCCGATTGGTTAATCTCACGCTTACTGCCGAAACTCATCGTCATACTCAGCGGGCACGGGATCGTTGTTGCGCTTGAAGGTTTCGACCTCCGGCGCTTCGTTGTCGAAGCTGCATTCGCCCATGGCATCGTCATCCTGTGAGTCGGCAAAGAGCGTGCCGGCTTTCGCAGCTTCTTCTTCCATCTTCTTCATCTGCTCCCACTCTTCCATGGTGATGAGCACTTCGCGTGCAACGGATCCCTTGTGCTCGCCGAGGATGCCCGCCATGCCCATCTGATCGACCAGCCGCGAGGCGCGCGAGTAGCCGATGGCCAGGCGTCGTTGCAGGAGTGAGACGCTGCCGCGGCCGGTTTCGATCATGATCTTCACCGCTTCGTCAAACAGCGGATCGCGTTCCTGCAGGCTCAGGCCGCCTTCGTTTTCCTCACCGCCCGGCCGAATGTTGATCAAAGCACGCTCGAAGCTCGGCGCAGCCACGTTGCGCAGGAAGCTCACCACCTTGCGCGTTTCCGCATCGGTCACCAGTGTGCCCTGAGCGCGTTTGACTTCCGAGGTGTGCGGCGTCAGAAAGAGCATGTCGCCTTGGCCAAGCAGAAGCTCAGCGCCTTTCTGATCAAGCACGATGCGGCTGTCCATGCCGGAGGCCACCTTGAACGCCACGCGGCAGGGCATGTTGGATTTGATCAAGCCGGTCACCACGTTCGCCTGCGGTCGCTGCGTGGCGAGAATCAGGTGGATGCCCACCGCACGTGCTTTTTGTGCGATGCGCACGATGGAATGTTCCACTTCCTTGTTGGTGAGCATCAAGTCAGCCAGTTCGTCAATGATGAACACCATGTACGGAAGCTTCTTGGGAATCTTGGCACGCTCCACATCGTTGGCCGGCTGGAAGATCTGGTATTTCTCTTCATCGCTCAGCGCGTTGTAGCTGGCGATGTCGCGCACCATCGCTTCCTTGAGCAGTTCGTAGCGCTCCTCCATCTTGTTCACCGCCCACTCGAGGATCGCTGCGGCTTTGCTCATCTCCGTCACCACGGGACACATCAGGTGCGGGATATCCGCAAACTGGCTCATCTCCACCATCTTCGGATCCACCAGCACCAGCTTCAGTTCATCCGGCCGCTTGGTGTAGAGCCAGCTCATGATGATCGTGTTCATGCACACGCTCTTGCCCGAACCGGTGGTGCCGGCAATGAGCATGTGCGGCATGCGGGTGAGGTCGGCCACCAGCGGTTCGCCGGAAGCGTCCTTGCCGAGGAACATCGGCAGGCCCATGTTTTCCGCGTGGCCGCCGGACATCAGTTCCTTCAGGCGCACGCGCTCCTTGTGCAGGTTGGGCACTTCGATGCCGACGGTGGTTTTGCCCACCATGTTGGCAACGATGCGAATGTTCTGTGCGCCCAGGCTGCGCGCCAGATCGCTGGCGATCGCGGTGATCTTGGCCACCTTTGTGCCCGGCGCAAGCTGCACCGAATACAGCGTGACGACCGGTCCGGATTCAATGCCCACCACCTCGCCGTCGATGCCGTAGGTATGCAGCGCTTCTTCAAGCTGTTGGGCCTGCTGGCGTACGAACGCTTCCATTTTTTCCGAGTAGTTGGATTCCGGATCGCCCAGGAGATCGAGCGTGGGGAACTTGTAGCCGTCGTAAGTTTCTTCACGCGGAATATCTTCATCGCGCGCAATGGTGCGGGCTGCGCCGGCCATGCGCAGCGGAAGCTTGGCGATCTTCTCGCGAAGCTGTTCCTGCGTCAGACGCTGGCGCGTCGGCGTGCTCTGATCCGGTTGCGTCGTTTCAGCCTTCTGGCGTTTGCTGCCGGTTTCGGCGCTGTCGCCTTCCTCTTCCTCCTCCATTTCGTGATCATCGGGGTCGAACGATTCGACCGCGCCCAGGCCGCCTGCATCGGGATCAATCAGCGGCCGGCCAGCCTTGCGGCCACGACGTGCCTTCTTCCCTGCTGCTGTCGTCTGAAACTCGGCTGCATCTTCTTCCTCAGCCTCGCCAATGCCTGCCAGTACACGTCGCGGCTGACGACGCAGCCAGCCAAGGCTTGGCAGGGGGGGCAGTTGCGGCAGTCTGACCTTGCTGCTCCAGCCGATGGCGATTTTGATCCATCGCGGAATGGCAAAGACAATGTGATCGATCGCCACCACCGCACCAAGGCCGAACGTGAACAGCAGAATAATGAACGTGCCCACGCCGCTGAAGCGCGGCAGCATTTCATGCACGATGGCCAAAGCAATCAGGCCCGGTTGCGAACCGCTCAACGGACCGGCATGCGGAAGCAGCAGCCCGTGAAAGCTCGAAGTGGCAGCCGCCATGATCAGCAGGCCAAGGCATCGCACAAGCGGGTGGTTGATTCGCCGGCCTGTGACAGCAACGCCAAGGAAAATCGCCAGTCCGCCAAGCAGCGTCCACGAACCGATGCCGATGACGTGATACGCCCAGTAGGCAATTGTTGCGCCCACGATGCCGAACCAGTTGCGGGGCGGATCGTTCTGGACTGCGACAACGTGCGATGGCGGGTCGGCTGAGTCGAAACTTACCAGCGACACGAACAAAAACACCCAAACCGCCAACGCCAGCACCCAGGTCACACGCTGGGCGACGGTTGGTGCAGGAAGCGTCTGAGAGCCGCCGCGATCCGCGGCTGTGCGCGCATTGACAGCTTTTCTTGCCATAGCCTCCTCATATCGGCAGAGCTGGGCGATTTTGGTCAGGAAACAAAAGACCGGCAAGATGAACGCCGCGCAAAGCCCTTTCTTGGCCAGATTTGTGCCATTTTGCCGGTTTATTTACCGCGGAGATCGCGGAGAACGCGGTATTCAAACCCCCATAGAATCAGCGGCTGTGGAATCACTGCGGCCCGAATCACTGACGTGGACCGGCCTGCTGGCGCAATGGGTGCGTTTTGCTCAGGCATCGGCTGCGTTGCCCAAGGGGGATGCAGAAGGCGATCGCTGGCGGGCCAGCGTGCCTGCGGTGATTAATCTGCAGGCGGTGACGTTCGCGTTGGGCGATCTGGATCGTCTGGCTGCCTCAGAGCGGCCGCTGGCGCTGGACAAGGCGGAACTGATCATTCGCGACTCCCGCCGACAGCTCCAGGAACTCTGGGGCGACGCCATGACCCCCACATTGCACGAACTGTGCAACGATGCAGATGATGCGCTGCGGGCACGCCAGATGCAGTTGCAACTGCAGGAAAGCCCATCGCCAGAAAAGAATAATGATGATGCGTGAGTGCATCGCACCGCATTGCCCGCCCGCACGCAGCAGCAGCAGCACAGCAGGCGTCATGTAGAAGCGCCAATAGCCCAACACAACCCAACACAGCCCAACCGAGCCCAACCGGCAGCCCAGCACGCGATGCCTGCATCGTTGGATGACTGACTGCACGTGCTGCAGGTTGCGTCAGGCAGTGATCGCGGTCTGAGGTGTCAGGACGCCAAATGCGTTTTTTTGAAAAAAGTCCTTGACCGGGCGATACATGTATCACATGATAGTAAGCACTAACTTATGGAGCTTTGCCATGACCACGATGACCAATGCTGCAGCGATGGAACATTGCCGAAGCGAGCAGACGCCTGCTGCGTCGCAGGCAGCGATCTCCCGGAGCGGCCCACTCACCGAAAACAGCATGGATCGCAAAGGCAGCGGTCACGGCATGCTCAACGCAGCGGCGGTGCGCTCGCGAACGGGCGTGGCGTGGCGGCACGTTCTCATGAGGCTCATCGGCAAGCTGCCCGGCACGCGATTCAAGAGCCGCCTCATCGCCAAACTGCTGGGCGTACGCATGGGCCGCGATGTCGGTTTCGCTTACGACAGTTATCTCGATCCGTACGATCCATCGCTGATCAGCTTCGGTGACAACGTCATCGTGGGCTTTGGCACCAAGATCTTCGTGCACGCCTTTACGCTTGATCGCCAGCGGGTCAAGCCGGTGACGATCGGCTCCAATGTGCTCATCGGTGCGTTCTGCGTCATCGCGCCGGGCGTGACCATTGGCGATGGCGCGACGATCGCGCCGGGAACCATCGTCAGCCGCAACGTGCCTGCCGGCGCAATGGCGGTAGGCAACGTCATGCAGATTCGCAAACGCAACAGCGCAGCAACAAGCTGCAGCGAAGCCTGACACGCTTCAATCTGAACTCTGTTGCAGCAGCGGTTCACATCACTGCAACGAAATGTGATGTGTGCAGAGCGTTACAGCACAACGCGCACACCGCGCTTCCTTCGGAGCGGGACTGCGGTGCGGCAATCAGTTTCCCACAATCCAGGTTCAGCTTGCTGCTGTCTGCTCTGCTTGTTGGGGTTATCGTCGTCTGGTTCGCAGGCGGCCGCCGAGGGTTTTGCCCGGGCGAGCTGCGGGAATAAGTCCCCCGGGGAACTTGCTTTGATCGTTGTCGCCAGTCAGAGCGGGAGGAAGAGCAACAACGCGGCTGTTTTCAAGACGCAGCCGCTCCAGTCGCTCAGCTTCACGCTGCTGGGCCAGCAGCACGTCTTCGGGCACGGGGCCCGGCTCAAAGTCAGCGAACTTCTGCTGGGGAATTTCAACGTTGGTGAGCATTTCGATGGCGGTGAGCAGATTGCCCTGATCGGGGGTGACAAAGCTACACGCCACGCCGTCGCGGCCGGCTCGTGCAGTGCGGCCGATGCGGTGCACGTACACTTCGGGGTCTTCAGGCAGGTCGTAGTTGATGACGTGGGTGATGTCATCGACATCAAGTCCGCGTGCGGCAAGATCGCTGGCCACCAGCACGCTCAACTGACCTGAGCGCAGCTTCTGCATGACCTTGTTGCGTCTGCTTTGATACATGTCGCCGTGCATGGCGTGTGCGTCGATGTCGTGACGCTTGAGATAGTCAGTCAAAGCATCGACGGTTTGCTTCATGCGGCAGAAGATCAGCGTGAGCGCAGGGGCTTCGCGTTTGAGCAGATGCACCAGCAGGCGATTCTTATCCCACGGCTGAACCGCAAAGTACCGCTGGGTGACCTGCGAGACGGTCAGGCTTTTGGATGAAGTCAGCGCCAGATGTTCAGGATCGCGCATGTACTGGCGAGCCAGTTTGTCGATCTCAGGCGAAATGGTGGCGGAGACGAAAATCGTCTGATGCGGGTGCTTCATCGTGCCCAGAATGCGGCGAATATCATCGCGAAAGCCGATGTCGAGCATGCGATCGACTTCATCGAGCACAGCGATCCGGACCTGGTCGTAGGGCAGCAGGCCCCGCTGGTGCATGTCCATCACGCGGCCGGGCGTACCGACGATGATGTGGGGCTGCTTTTTGAGTTTGCTCATCTGCACGCTCATTTTCTGCCCGCCGTAGACCGCCATGATCTTCAGTGGCAGAAAGCGGCCAAGCTCGCGCAGTTCGTGGGTGACTTGGATGGCAAGCTCGCGCGTCGGCACGAGCACGAGCGAGCCGAAGGGGATTTGCTCATCTGCCATGTGCAACAGGGGCAGGCCGAACGCTGCCGTCTTGCCGGTGCCGGTTTTTGATTGCCCCAGCACGTCGCGGCCGGCCAGGGCAACGGGAATGAGCTGAGCCTGGACGATTGTCGGGTGCTCAAAGCCTTGTTTTTCAATGCCACGGAGGATTTCGGGTTTGAGGCCAAGCTCGGCGAAGGTGGTCTGGGTATTGAAGATTTCTTTCATGCGGGGTGTTCGTTCATTGCATCATGCCGGGCTTTCGGGTTCCTCAGCCGGCTGGGCGAGGTGAAAAAGAGTTGTTGATACCCGAAATCCAGACATCGCATTGGGCATCGCATTGATTGATTGGAGGCGATGCTGCCGGTTGTCAGGTTGCATCGGCGTGGGCGGGCGGTTTTCGCCAAATGGGAGGCTGTCGGTCCGAGGGGTTGCCAGCCGATCCCAACCGACCCAAGTTCATCATGGTAGGATCGCCGCTGTGACGATACAACAGAGAGCCGCCCATCTCAGTTGAATTCGTTTCGTCCAAGAGCATCGCCATGCGTGAAATCAGCGTTATTGAAGTGAATCTGTCCGACCTTGATCACAACATGCAGGTGATCCGTCAGATTGTCGGGCCATCGTGTGCGCTTTGCCCGATTGTGAAGGCTGACGCGTACGGTCTGGGGGCGGCACGGATCGCCAAGCGAATGGTTCATCACGGAGCTGAGCTGCTGGCGGTGTACACGCCCGACCAGGCTGCGGAGCTGTTTCGTGCTGCGGTGGGCTGCCGGGTTCTGGTGCTCATGCCCGTGCGGGAGATTGCACGCGTGGATGAGCTGTACCGGGGACTGGTTGCAGATCGCCTGCAATTGACCGTTCACGATATGGATCACATCAGCGATCTGATCGCCATTACCGAGCGTTTTGGCGTGACGATCGCGGTGCATCTGGAAATCGATACGGGCATGAGCCGAGGCGGGTGCAGCGTTGCGGACGTTCCTGCAATTCTGGAGCGCATCGCCTCATGCCGCCGCCTGCACCTGGCGGGCATTTTCACGCATTTTGCCAGCCCCGAAACGCCCACGCCGTTCACTGACACGCAGTTGCAGCAGTTTGAACATCTTTTGGAGCAGCATGCAGCGCTGATTCCCGCTAACTGCCGCATTCACGTCGCCAGCACGTTTTCAATGCTGCGGCATGAGCGTTTTCACAAGTCGATGGTGCGGTTCGGCCTGGCGTGGGCAGGCTACGGCCTTGAATGGATGAGCAGCGGCGAGATCATCGCTGAAGCCCAGCAGCTTCGGCCGATCATGACCTGGAAAAGCCGCATCGTGCAGGTGAAGACGATCGACAAGCACACGCCGGTGGGCTACGGATCGGTATGGACAAGCAAGCGGCCGAGCGTCATCGGACTGGTTCCGGTGGGGTATGCCGACGGTTACCCAGCCGGCGTCGGCGTGCGCGACAATCAGTCCAAGGGGGCAATGGTGCGGGTGTTGACCGGAAACGGCAGCAATTCCGGGGGTGTCAGTTCCGGGGGCGCATGGGGTTATGCGCCGGTGGTGGGGGCTGTGAACATGGATCAGATCACGATCGACCTGACCGACATCGCCCAGCAGGCAGCCCGCTGCGGCCAGACTGTGGGCGTGGGCACAGTCGTTGAACTGATCACCGCCGACGCAGAAGCGCCGAACCACCTGCCCCGACTGGCGAAGCTGGCGGGCACGCATCCGCATGAACTGCTCTGCCGCCTCAACTCACGCATCAAGCGAAGTTATACGACGTCCATCGTGGGATTGGATCACAGCGAAGGGCCGGATGCACTTGCAATCTGACCTGACTGACTGATAAGCAGCTCAGCTCCGGCCAGGTGTTTACTGTTTCATTTTTACCGCGGTAAATCCCCTCATCAGCAGTATTATCGCCCTGTTGTTCAAAGCCCAGTTGCCCCAGCCCTGCCAGACGGTAAGGACGAACTGGACTGGCCAGGTCTGCTGATGCGAAGCGGATCGGCGGCATCTCAGCGTTGAGCTTGCTGCGCATTTAAGAATTGCCGATACCCAGACCGGCGATTGGTTGGTTGTCAGGACGATTCCGCAATCAAGCAAGCAGCAATGCCATGCGATTGGGTTGGTTGGTTTTCTTTGCCTGATGGTGAAAAGAGAGGGGTTATGAACAACAACAGTCGTTCGAACGTTTCGCGCAATGGTCTTGGAGTCTGCACGCTCGCTGCGCTTGCTGGCGCTGTGGTGATGGGCATGACCGCCTCTGCTCATGGAGCATTCATCCAGATCGTTTCCGATTCAGCCAGCAGCACCGAGAATCTTGGCGCATTCACCGGCAGTGTTGACTACGCCTTTGATGAGATAGCTGGCATTGGCACGCTGACGATTTCGCTCACCAACACCAGCGATCCTGACAACGGCGGCTACATCACCGGTTTTGTCTTCAATATTGACGCAGCCAACGTGGTTGCCGATTTGATTTCCGGCACGCATGCGTTCCTCAATGCGCCGAATCAGAACGCAATGCCGTTTGGCAATCCATTTACCGCTGGCGCAGCGCTCGGAGCGAATCCCCAGGCCCAGTCCGGGAATTTTCAAGGCGGCGGCAATCCCACCAGGGGCATTGCAGTCGGCGACACCGGCACGTTCACATTTGCCGTAACCGGCGCTGCTGCATCCACGCTGACGCCGATGAGCTTCGTCAGCGGCTCTTACGCACATAACTTCATCGTGCGTTTCCGCGGTTTTAATGACGACGGTTCGGACAAGACGCCGGCAATCCCCGTCAGTATCCCCGCGCCGGCAACAGCGCTGCTGCCATTGCTGGGCCTTGCAGGACTAAGCGGCGGGCGGCGTCGCCGCGGCTAAGCGCAATCAACAAAGACAATTGAAATCGGCGGCGGCTGCTGTCTGTCTGAAACAAAGAGCGGGCGGGTCACTCGGTGGCCCGCCCGATTCATGCGCCCTTAGCTCGGCTGAGGCGGCGAAGCACGCTACGCTCTTTCGATGCACACGCCGTACGATGCCATTGTTGTGGGCGGCGGGCCAGCCGGCTCGATGGTCGCGATGCGCCTGGCCTCTATGGGATGGAACATCGCGATGATCGAGCGCAGAGCCAGGCATCAGAATAAGACCTGCGGCCACTGCCTGAATCCGCGTGCGGTTGTGCTGCTTCAACAACACGGTTTGCGCGAAGCGGTGGAGACAATTGCTGTGGGCAGAACTCGCAGGCTGCGAGCGATGTTTCAGCACACCGGCGCGGTTGATGTGCCGCTGGGCGAGAGTGATTCGATGCACCGGGGATTGATCGTGCGGCGCAGCGATTTCGATCAACTGCTGCTGGATCATGCGCATGCCGGTGGCGTTCATGTTCATCAGCCCGCCATAGTCAGCGCAGTTCAGGCTGATGCGGATTATGTACGTGTCAATGTGACTGGCCCGCAGCAGCAGTTTCAACTGCGATCGAAGCTGATCATCGGCGCAGATGGCCTGGGCAGTCGTGTGGCGCGATCCGTGGGGCTGGCTGACCGAGCGTGCGCGGGACGGAAGTACGGCTTTGCCTGTAGCATCCCGGCACGGGCGGAAACGCAGCTTTCGCGCGAGACGATTTACATGTTCACTTCGCAGCGGGGGTATCTTGGCGCTGTGTGCGAGCGCAATGCTCATGTGCATATTGCGGCGCTTGTGTCAGATGCTGTGTCAAATGACAGAAAGCCCTGCCGCCACCCGCTGGCATTTATGCGCGCAATGGCACGTGATTATGCACTGCTGGAAGCGATCGGGCTGACGGAATTGGAGCCGGCAGCAATCGGGCAGATCACCGCAATCGGGCCGATGCCCTGGCGACCGTATGCTGTGGCCAATCAGTGCGCAGCATTGGTGGGCGATGCGGCAGGTTATATCGAACCATTTACAGGCGAGGGCATGAGCTGGGCGATTCAAAGCGCATGCATTCTGGCGGATGTGCTGCGCGATGTATCGCCGGGATGCTGGAACACTGCGCTGGCGCAACGTTATTGCGATATGTGGAAGCGCACAATTGCCCGCCAACATCGACTGTGCCGCGCTTTGGCATTTGTCCTGGCCCGCCCATGGCTGCTGCGGTGTGCTGCGGCTTTCTGTGCGATTCAGCCACAACTTGCACGCCGGCTGGCGGCGGAGGTGACGGCGACGTGACGACAACCATTCGCCCAATGCTGCAGGACACGATGGCGGCCAAAACGCTATGCGAGATCACGCCCTCGCCGGCGCGGCTTGTCGGGTTGGGAACGGCAGTTCCCGAATTGTGCTGGAGCAGTGCGCAAACCGAACAGGAGCTGGCAGAGCTTTGGAAACTTCGCGGCCGTTCACGCGAGCGTTGGCGGCGAATCGTGGCGGGCACGACGATTCAGTGCCGGTTTGCAGTCATACAGCCGCACGATGTGATGCGCCTTTCCACGGCGCAGCGCATGGAAGCGTATGAGCGGTGTGCGCCGCCGTTGGCTGAGCGAGCGGTGCATTGCGCGCTGGCCGGCAGCGGCGCATCGCCATGCGATGTCACTGATTTGATCATCGTGTCATGCACCGGCTTTGCTGCGCCCGGGCTGGATGTCGCGCTGATGGGCCGGCTTGGTTTGCAGGCGGCTGTGCGGCGCACGCTGATCGGATTTATGGGCTGTTTCGGGGGAATTGTGGGCTTGCGCACCGCAGCAGCGACGTGCGCAGCTGATCGCAAGGCTGTTGCGCTGGTGGTGTGTCTGGAACTGTGCTCGCTGCACTTGCGCAATGAGCGAAGCGTCGAGAATCAGGTTGCAGCGGCATTATTTGCTGACGGCGCAGCAGCAGCGGTGGTTGTGGGCGATCAGGCGAGCCTGACCGACGGCGCGAAAACTCGGCGGCAGCGTTCAACTGTCGGCCGCCTGACGCATGGCGCAAGCCTGCTTCTTGAGCAGGGGCGTGACTGGATGACCTGGCGGGTCACCGACACAGGCTTTGCGATGACGCTGTCGCGCAAGGTCCCGCATGCGCTGGGCGAATGCCTGGCTGACTATGTTGCCGCGGCGTGCCCCGAAGCGCCCCGAAGCTTCATCCTGCACCCCGGCGGGCCGAGCATTCTGGACGCAGCCGACGAGGCCCTGCAGTTATGCGGCGGCAGGGGAATCGCTGCAGCGAGGGCGGTGCTGCGCAAGTACGGCAACATGTCTTCCGGCACGGTGCTGTTTGTGCTCAAGGAAGCGTGGCGCTGCGGTGAGCAGTCGCCGGCAATGCTGCTTGCGTTCGGCCCGGGCCTGACGATCGAGAGCATTCTGCTGGAGCCTGAGAAGTGACCGGATTGCTGATCTTCCCGCTTGTCCGCAATTGCCCTGCGCATGCTACGATTGATGCATGACCACCTGTTCCACTGCAACCGCATCGCCGCTTCCGCTGCGGCAGAAAACCATTCGACTTGGCGTTGTCAGCTTCGTGAATACGCTGCCGATGATCGACGGCCTGGAGCGGCTGAGCGATCTTGAACTGCATCACAGCGTCCCCAGTCTTCTGCTTGATACGCTGCTGAACGATGAAACGGATGTGGCGCTGTGTTCGTCGATTGATTATCAGCGGTCGCCTGATCCGCTGGTCATCCTGCCCGTTGGAATGCTCGGGTGCAACGGCCCGACGCTGACGGTGCGGCTGTATTCAGCGATGCCGCCTGAGCAGATTCGGCACGTGTACTGCGATACCGACAGCCACACCTCCGTCGCACTGATGCGCATCATGCTGAAGGAACTGCACAACATAGAGCCGGAACTGATCGATTATGACGCTCGCGAGCGCGTGGCGGAGAATCGGCCTCTCGACTGGCCCGACGCCATGCTGCTGATTGGCGACAAGGTGGTGACCGACTCGCCGCCGGCAATCCGGTATCCGCATCAGATCGATCTGGGCGCAGCATGGAAACAGCATACCGGCCTACCGTTTGTCTTTGCGCTGTGGATGGCGCGAGCCGACGCCGATCCCGCCGTGTTGCGGACCGTAGCGATGATTCTCGATCGGCAGCGTCGTTACAATCTCGATCGCATCGACACGATCATTCAGCGCCGGGCGGTGCCGCGAAACTGGCCCCGTGATCTTGCTGCGGATTACCTCAAGAATCGAATCGCCTGTGAGTTCACGCCTCAATGCCGCGCAGGACTGGAGCTGTTTTACGACAAGGCAAAGCAGTACGGCCTGATCGACCACCGCCGCCCCGTCGTCGTGGTGGAATAACCGGCGTGCAGAGCAGCGCGTGCAGCGCATCGCGGCTATGAGTGCGGCAGCGTAGCGCAGCTTTTCGAAAATCCGCTGTGCTTTCCGCGCTGTACGTTCACGCTTTTGCAACTTTCGAGCGCTGTTGTTCGTAGCATGCTTTCCAATGCCTCCTGTTGCTCGATTCAAGATTGCAGCCATTGATGATCTCCTGCGACAACTGGAGTACGCGCCGGCTGAGACGCGACGCAGGCAGATGGATGCGGCGGAACAACTGGTGGCGGATCTCGATCCGAAGCGAAACTATCCGGAAGATTTCGTCATCTACCGCATCACCGGTTATCGACCGGATCGCCATGACGAACCGGCGGTATTGGTAGGCGAGGCGCTTCTGCCCGATCTGATCAACATGGTGCAGGTGCTCAGCCGCTCGCTCAAATTGCCTCCGCAGCGCGACGGCTCTAACGCAATTCCGATTGATGAACTCAGCAAACGCCTGCGCGTCTCGCATAAGACTGTTCAGCGCTATCGCAAGCAGGGGCTTGTGTGTCATTACATCGCATTCGACGACAACAGCATCCGCCTTGGGTGTTATGAAGATGCGCTGCAGCGATTCATCAATCGCCACACTGAGCGGCTTGATCGCGCGAAATCATTTACGCGCATCAGCGATGACGTTGAAGCAGCAATGATCAAACAGGCGCGGGAACTGCGGAAACAGCAGCGGCTTTCGCTCAACGAAGCAGCATTGATGCTCGCTGAGCAATACGGCAGGGCCCATGAGACCATTCGGCTGCTGCTCCGCCGTCATGATCGAACAGCTTCTGAACCTATTTTCGCTGATCGCGGCCCGCTGACCGATCGTGACATTCGCGTCATCCATCGCGCCTGGCGGTGGGGGGTTGAACCGGTCCAACTGGCCAAGCGATTCGGTAAATCCAAACCCACCATTCATCGGGCCATCAATCGTCGCCGGCGCGATCTGCTGCGCGAAAGAACCATTCAGTTCATCACGCTTCCCACATTTGATCTGCCCGACGCAGCCAGTGTGATTCTTGGAGCGCCGGCAGTCGCAGGCGGCCTGAATGAATGCCTGCCGCTCGAAGACGCCATTGCGCTGCTCGAAGCGGCACGGCTTGCCCGATCGCCGGACGAAGCCACCGAAGACGCGCTGCTTGCGGGATACAACTTTCTGAAGATGCGCGCCTGGAACGGCATCGCGAATCTGGCGGACTGGCCGACCAGCGAACTGCTGGACGCGATCGAAACCGACCTGCGCTGGGCCGGTTTGCTGCGGAGGCGGCTGGTGATGCTCGCATTGCCCGAGGCGATTCGGCGTGTGGAGCGGAACCTGCATCGCAGCCTGGCCGAGCAACCCGCTGAGGTGATTGGTTCGATGACCAGACTTGCACTGGAAGTTGTGGTCAACGCGGTGGAGGCCATCGACCCGACGCGCAATCAGCGGCTGGAACGCTTCGCAGGCTTTGCGATGGAGCGGGCGCTGGCTCAGCTCGATCTGACCAGCGCAGCTGGACGAGCAGCGGCAAAACATCAACGCGGCGCGATTCCGCTGGATGAGCAATTTGCAAACCTGCACGCCATGATTGATTTTCTCGATCTGCCCGCATCACTGCGGCGACACATCGCATCTCTGGAGCCGCCGGCCCAGCAGGCTGTCATCCTGCGCTACGGCATAAGCGGCGAGCCGCCGCTGACGTGCGAAGCCATCGGCGCGAGATTGAACATGAAGCCCAATGGTGTGGTGCGTCTGCTGCAGCGGGCAGAGCGGGCGCTTCGCGCAGCCCGGCGTGCAGCCAACACCATGCAGTCGCCGGGCGCGTAATTCAATTGTGCTGAAGCTCAGCGCATGGCGATGCGAGCAGATATCGCGGGCAAAAAGAAAACCAACCGATCTGCAAAGATCGGTTGGCGTTGTGTAGTAGTGATGATGAATTGACACGCTCGAATCAGCGCTTGGAGAACTGGAAGCGCCGACGTGCGCCAGCCTGGCCGTACTTCTTGCGTTCCACCTTTCGGGCGTCGCGGGTGAGGAAGTGGTTTTCGCGAAGGATCGGCTCAAGCGTGCCGTCGTAGCGGCGCAGCGCCCGGGCGAGGCCGAGCACAATCGCGCCTGCCTGGCCGGTGAATCCGCCGCCTCGCACGTTGACATGAACGTCAACCTTGCCCTTGGTGTTGGTCTTCTGCAGCACGTTCATCAGATCGTTACGATCGCGTTCTTCGGTGAAGAACGTGTCGTAGGGACGGCCGTTGATGACGAACTCACCGCTGCCCGGTTTGATGCGGACGCGCGCCACGGCAGTCTTGCGGCGGCCCGTTCCCCACCACCAGTTGCCACTATTTGAAGGTGTTTTGCCGGCCGACGAGGCGGCAGGCGCGGGAGCCGAAGCTGTCGCAGCAGCAGGGGCGGCAGCAGCTTCAGAGGTTTCTTCAATCGGAGTATTTTCTTGATCAGTCATGGTCGTTCGTAGACTCCAGAAGTTGAGTCTCTTTGGGGAACTATGCGTCGGCAAAGCGCTCCGCAAGTGCGCTGTGCCATTCTGAAAGAATCATCAGATGCTCAGCGGCTGGGGCTGCTGCGCCTGATGCGGATGCTCAGCGCCGCGATAGACCTTCAGCTTCTTGGCCATCCGTCGGCCGAGCTTGTTTTTCGGCAGCATACGGGTCACGGCCGCCTCGATCAGCCGTTCAGGCCGACGCTTCAGCAGCGACTCGTAGCTTTCTGTTTTCCGGCCGCTGGGGTAGTACACAAAGCGCTGCATCTGCTTGTCGCGCAGCTTGTTGCCGGTGAGCCTGATTTTCTCGGCGTTGGTCACCACGACGTAATCACCGCAATCAACATGCGGCGTGTACTCGGGGCGATGTTTGCCCATGAGGATGGTGGCGATTTCCGTGGCAATGCGGCCGAGCACCTTGTCCGTGGCGTCAACATGATGCCAATTCTGCTGGATATCACCGGATTTGGCGAAATACGTCTGGCGTGGCATGGTCCCACCTGGCTCTGACAGTCAGAATGCAGTGTAATGAAGAAAAAGAACGAGGCATCGGATATTCCGAAGCATCGCCCGCCGGAAATCCCGACAGCTCCCGCATGAGGGAGCGAATGGATGAAGATAGCAGAATCCGGCGTGGAGTCAACCGATTCAGGCCAGTGGATCGGGGCAGTTTGGCCGATTTCACCCCCCGGCAGATCATCGTCCGACCACTAGGTTGAGGAGACTTAAGCCACTGCTTTGAGGCCGACAGACCCGGGTCGGATGCCTTCACGCTGCTGGCCCGCCGCCCGCCTGCCATCTGTCATCAGCCCATTTTGGCGGAAGGGCAGGTCAGATGGCGGCGGTCATGGAGGAGATTTACTGTGTTTTGGGGCTGGAATCTCAGACCATGCCGATGGAAGCCAACCAGGAATAGGCTATCACCATGAAATGGCCGGCCCGGCTGACCGATGAGAGGCTCGCATGGACCACGAACCCCACGAGAACCAGAACGATCCTCACGACGGCGACGCGGCCGATCGCTCCGAAACGCCACCGGGCAATGCTTCGCCGGCTTCTCGCAGCGGCGAATCGGGCTCTGCTCCCAGCACGCCAGCCGCCCCCGCCTCCGGAATTTCTGCCCCCGGAATTTCTGCCACTGCTGCCCCAGGCAGCCCGAATCGTTCTTCCGTCGATCGCACGCTTGGCATTCTGGCGTGGGTGGTCATCGTGGTTTTTGCCATCGGGATGACAATTCTGGCCAATATCTCAAAGCCGGCTCCATCGGCTCCCGAAGGCGAGCAGCCGGATCTTCATCAGCATCTTCCTGCTGTGTCATTGCAGGATGAACTGATCGGCAAGTTCATTGTGGCGATGAGCCAGTACGGAATTGCCAGCGACGATGTCTGGCTGGACCAGGCCAAGTCGCTTGAAAGGGGCAATCCAGCCCAGCAGTTGGCCCATGTCGCCCTGATCGGCGAGGTGCAGGGGCCCCAGCAGGCTGCTGAACGCCTGCAGTCCATCAGGGAATCGGGTTTCGTGCGTCTTGACAGGACGACACTCACCGTCAATCGGGAGCCAGTGCCGGCTGCTGATGAGATTGTGTCGATTCTGCAGCAACTCTATGAAGCACATGCTGCAGGCGAATCGGCGCAACTCACCGATGTGCAGCGGGATCGTCTTGCTGATGAACTGGGCTGGTACGGCAAGCTTGCGCTGCACAGTCCCGGTACTGCCGACCAGCAGGCCCGCGCAGCGTTCCTCGCACCTCTGAACCGAATTCCCTGGGCATTGGTCGGTGCCGGCATTTGGTTTCTTGCCTGCGGGCTGATCGGGTTTGCCGCCTTGATTGTTTTCGTTGTGCTGATGGTTCAGCGACAACTGCAGCACAATTTTCACGTCGGGTCGCCGTACGCCAGTATATATGCCGAGGCGTTTGTGGTGTGGCTGCTGCTGTTTAACGGCATCCGCATCGTGATGGAATACATCGGCATCGGCCAGGCGGGCGGAGGCCTTCTGCCAACGATTGTGATGCAGGGGCTGTCGCTTTTGGCGTTGGGGTGGCCGGTGATCCGTGGCGTACCGTGGCGGGTTGTGCGGGAAGATGTGGGATTGACGTTCGGTCGACGGCCTGTATTTGAGCCGGTTGCCGGTGTGCTGACCTACTGCATGGCGATTCCCATGCTGCTGGTTGGAATCATTGCGATGTACGTCCTTGCCGCGGTTCAGAAACAGATATTCGGCGAGGCCCCGCCGCCGAGCCATCCTGTCCAGGACATGCTGGCCGGCGCAGACTGGACCACTCTGCTGCTGGTGCTGTTCATGGGCGCGGTGATGGCGCCGATTCTGGAAGAAATTATGTTTCGAGGGCTGCTGTACCGGAACGTGCGCGATATGACTAGGCGGTGGGGCATTGTGCTGAGCATGGGCTTCAGCGCGGTGCTCACCTCGCTCATTTTCGCTGCCATTCACCCGCAGGGATGGGTGACGATTCCCGCGCTGATGGCATTGGCCATTGCGTTTTGCATTGCCCGCGAATGGCGGGGGACGCTGGTGCCGTGCATGATCGCCCACGGCCTCAGCAATGGGGTCGTCTTGACGCTGAATTTCGCATTGTTCGGGCAATGATCGTGTGAGATCATGGCTGAAGGCAGGTCCGCTTTCAGAAGCGAACCGGGGTGAATGAAGCCGGTTGTTTGCTGTCGGCTGCCTGAGTCGAACCGTTATTGAGGGACGATTTAGGCAATATGATCGGCCGCTTGCCGTAAAACTACTGGCAGTCAGGCTTGTTTTGGTGGATACTTACTACAGCTACCGGAGAAGCGGCATGGCGATTGGCTCACTTTGTTGCATTTCAATCTGTTGCACCGCCCTGGTGTGCGGGCCTGCGTCGGTCGCTCCGCTGGCAACTGCAGCAGAATGCGATCACGCAAGTGCGTTGACGCAGACGAGTGATCCGACAACAGCCTTGCCTCAATCATCTGCATCAGGTGTGTTGTCGCTTGATCCTGTTGCGTTTTTCGAGCAACTGGTGGCCCGCTACCGCGGCTTGAATCTGTACCGCGACACGGTTGAATTGATCCAGGTCACCTATCGCGAAGGTGTTGAAGCCAGCCGCGTGCAGACGAAGCTTGCGTGTGAGGTTTCAGACGGCAAGCTGACGGTGCAGACGCCCGTCTCACAGATGCGGTCCGGTTTGAAACTGGACCTGCCGATGAAAAAAAGCCCTGCAGCGAAGAAGATCAGCGAAGCGCAGGATCTCTGGCTTGCGCCGCACATGGCGCTGAAATTTGAAGATGAGCCGCTGAAGAAACTCCGCGCCGGCGTTGATGAGGGCTTTACCGCCACCGACATCGAATCGGTCACAATCGACAATAAATCAATGGTTCATCTGGAACTGCGCAGCGGCGACGGCGCGAGCCAGAACGCGACCGCCAGAATTGATCTTTATGTGAACTCCGATTCCATGCTCATTGAGCGAATCGAAGGACAGCAGATTCTGCCCGATGGCGCAGAGTTCTCAACCACGCTGCATATCACGCCCGAACAGGTTGAAGGTGCAGACGCGCCTCGGTCACCTGCTGCGCCATCGCCAGTGCCTCAGCAAAGCCAACCGGCATCTGGTGCTGATGACAGCGGCGACGCGATGATGATGTCGCCTGCTGCGTAAAAACAGCGTCAGTTTTTATTTCGTTGTGATTTCTCGTGTGGGTGCGGGCGATGTGATGGATGCCGATGCGTCACGCATCCATGTCACATATCACGCTTGCGCAATTCACAGCGCTCGCTGCATTACGATACCGACAGCGTCGGCTGCACCAGCTTGCCGCTGTGTACAGCGATCGACACCTGTTGCGCCAGGTTTTGACACATGCTGTCCAATTCGCTGGCGATCGGCTTGATTATCCAGTTGTCCAGCGGCTGGCCGCGATCGGCGTTGATGCGCATTTCGGGATGGATCGGCAGTGCGCCGAGGAACGGCAGGTTCATCGCTGCAGCCATATGCTCTGCGCCGCCCCGGCCGAAGATGTCATACTCGCTGCCGTGCTCGCACACGAAATAGCTCATATTCTCCACCAGCCCAAGCACCTCAACGCCAAGCTGCTGGAACATGCGCACTGCGCGGCGGGCGTCATCCTGCGCCACCTTCTGCGGCGTGCACACAACAACTGCGCCGGTCAGCGGCAGCAGCTGCGCAAGCGTCAGCGGCACGTCGCCTGTGCCGGGAGGAAGATCGACGATGAGATAATCCAATTCACCCCAGTCAGTCTGCGTGGCGAGCTGTTTGAATGCGCCGTGCGCCATCGGGCCGCGCCAGATCAGCGCTTTTTCGGGATCGACCAGCTTGCCGATGCTCATGGTCTTGATGCCGTGCACTTCAAATGGCAGGAGCATGTTGCCGCGCATTCCGCCGGGGATTTCTTCCAACCCGAGCATGGTGGGGATCGACGGGCCGTAGATGTCGCCGTCGAGTAGTCCGACCTTTGCGCCCTGTCGGGCCAGCCCGCAGGCTGTCAGAACCGACACGGTGGATTTGCCCACGCCGCCTTTTCCTGCTCCGATGGCGATCACATGCTTCACATCGGGCAGTGGGTTTGCCTGATCGCGCAGCTTCTGATTGGGTTTTCGCACGTCGGCGGAGAACTCAACAGCCACCTCGCCGATTTCGTTTCCCGTTTCCTGTCCCTTGGCGCGAATCGCGTGTTCGATGTCGGCCCTGATTTTGTCTTTCATGGGACATGCCGGCGTGGTCAGCTCGATGTGAACGAACACATCGCGCCCCTTCACACGAACGTCCTTCACCATGTTCAGCGCCACCAAGTCCTTGTGCAGATCGGGATCTTTGACGGTTCGCAGTGCGTCGTGCAGATCGTGGCTTGTCAGGGCCATGTTAGGAGATTTCTCCGCGCAATGGATGCCGGTTTGCGGCATACCGCTTTATGGAAGATGTCATTTGCAAGGGCGGAATCATAGGCGGCTGCCCATTGATATTCCGAGCAATGTGGCGTTGCCCCAGCAGTTTGACGATGGTGATGTGTTGTGTTGATGGACACAAACAACGTTGGAGGTCCGATCATGCGCGTGCAGCGAATCTTCAGTCATCTCTGGTCGGCATGCATACTGACGGTTTCGTTCACGGTGATAAGCGTGCCGGCTTACGCTCAACTCAGTCCATCAGGCGTGAGCGGGGCCAAGCCTCAATCGACCGTCCAGCCGCCTGCGGAGAATCGGCCTGCTCACCCAGCGATCGATGAGCCTGGAGCGAATCAGCAACCCCGGAAGCAGCGCAGCGTGCAGGCGGAAGGCAAGCGTGAAGCTCGACTGCCGAAGCTGAGCTTTCACCAGTGGCTTGGCGCATTGCGCGCTGTCGAACTGACGACCCAGCAGCAGGTGAAGATTCGCGAGATCGTGCAGGAGTTTCGCGAAGCCCAGCAGGCATTCGAGGCTGAGTACGGCACGGAGCTGCGCCAACTGCTGCGCGAAGCGCGCGATGTGCGTGCTGTCGGCGGCACAATCGATCCCGAATTACGCGAGCGCATCGTCAAGCTGCGCGAGAAAGAGCCGCCGGTTGTTGAGTATCAAAGCCGCATCTGGACGGAACTGAATCGCCAGCAGCAACAGCAGATGCACCAGCAGCTTGAGAAAACGCAGCGCTTGCTGGCGAAGCGGCGCGCAGCGTTGCAGTTGCAGCAGCCGCAGCGCGATCGCAGCCGAGCACCCGGTGTATCCAGTCCGGAACGTACTGCTGATGAATTGGATGCTGACGAATTGGACGAATTATTCGGCGACGACAGTAGCGAGGTTGATCCGCTTGTGACGCCGCCGATTGAACAACGCCAGTCGCGTGCGCGGACACCACAGGAGCGTGCAAGCACCAAAGAAGATGGTGCGCCCAGCCCGCAGTCGAAGCAACGCACACCGAGTGAACTCCCACCGCAGCGTGCTCCTCAGGCGGACGTAAAGCCGGCATCAACGCAGCGATCCGGCGGCGAAGGCGGTGTCGAACTGCCCTCGCAGCCGCCGCCTCAGCCTCAGCGCAAAGGGTAGGCCGTCACCGGCAAGAGGGGAGGGAGACGGGAGACAAGGTGAATGGTTCTGAGACTTCAGAGACGTCACCTTTCACCCCTTCACCTTGTCATTCTGGCCTCCCTCGCTTCTTCTGCCTTTCTGCGCGTATGCTGTTGCGGCCAGCGTCAACGGCGGTCTGCTATGATCGGCGCTCATGATCGCCCGGCAATTGGCCGATCGTTATCGCACACGTACTCTGCACGCAGACGAGTTCAGGTTCGAGCCGTCGCAGGCGTGTCGCAATGCCATTGAATAAATAACAGCCAGACGTCTCGAGCCGATCACCACCTATGAGAATCGCCATCGTTTGCTGCAGTTTCGATCCCAACCGCTCATACCAGGAAAATATCTGGGCAGAGCAGTTGCTGAAGGCTGGGCACACGGTGCGGGTGATAGCCGCCGGCCGGACGACTGCTGCGCCTGCTGTGATTGAAAGCCCCATCGGGCCGTACGAGGTGCAGCAGGTGCGAACGTGGCGATTGCCTCGCTCGATTTACCTCACGCGCGATGCTGCAACTGCGGTGCGGGCATTCTCGCCGGATTTGATCGCCATCTTCGGCGACAAACTCTTTACCCGCGGTGTGACGGATGACCCTCAACTGGCGCATGTGCCGGTCATCTCGACGTACAGCGAAAACACCGCAATGCACGAGTTTGACTGGCGCAAAGCGGGGATCGGATTCAAACAGCGCCTGCACGCGATTGGATTTGCAGTGATCCGCGGCGGCGCGATCCGCGCGAACTGCCGCCGAAGCGACATCATTGTCGGCAATACGCCGCAAGGCCGCGACATCGTGCTGCGACTGTTTCATGATCAGCGTGAGCGCGACAGAATCAACGCCAAGATCATTGATCGGCCGCTGGGGTTCAGCCCCGATCACTTCGGCCACGATCCGCAATTGCGCCAGTCTGTGCGGCGTTCGCTGGGCATTGGGCCTGATGAGGTGGTGGTCTGCACAAGCTCGCGATTCGATCCCGACAAAGCGGATTCCATTCGCCTGGTGATCGACGCTTGCCGCCGCCTCATGCCGCAGCATCCTTCGCTCAGGGCGATGATCGTGGGCTTTTCCGACACACCGACAACTGCAGAAATTCGCCGCCATCTCGACAGCGGACCATACATTGACCGCTTTATTCAGCAGCCGTTCGCCAATCGCCAGCGTATGAATGAGCTGTTCAATGCAGCAGATATTGTGGTGTATAACAGACCGACAATTTCATGTCAGGAAGCATTGGGCACAGGGCTGTATGCCTGCTTTGCTGACGGCGGCACGATGAACCACCTGGTGACGTCAGACGAGCAAGGGGCGTTTTACAGACCGCTGGATGTGAACCACCTGACCGAAGTTCTCACCTCGGCGATTGCGCGATTCGAACAGCTATCAGGCGAGGCGCGTCAGGTGTTTCGCAGTCGGCTTGCTACTGAAGCGCAGTGGCTGAGATACGATCGCATCATTGAATCGGTATTTGAAGAGTTGCGCAAGCGATTGCCGCAGCAGGCGGCGGAAGCGTTCGACGCTGCACTGGCGGGATCGGTATGAGCAAGATCATCTCATCAAGCTCCGGTGTGTGCAGCAGTTTCAGCACACTCCTGACGCGATTGCTGAATCAATGTTTTTTCGGCGCCTGATGTGATTGCGTGCAGCAGCGAGGTCACGCTTCCATCGTTGCCATCGCTGATTCGCCTGCCAGTTCCACGATGGGATCATCCGGTTCATCGATGACGCGCACCGGGCGATTGGCGAGCAGTTGGTCATACGCCTGCCGCAGGCGCACGCAATAGGCGCTGATGTGAAACACGCTGTTGAGCAGGATCGTTTCCGATCCGCCAACGCGGCCGGCAATCGTCCGGTCGTCGTACAGCCGCGTGATGCGATCGCATGCTGCGTTGATATCCCCGGCGTCAATCAGCATGCCGCTGACGCCTTCGTTATGCAGGATGGCGCGCGAGGCGTCGCTGTCCTCAGCAATCACCGGCACGCCGGCTGCGAACGCCCACAGGAGCGGGAGCACCGACGGCACCGGCCGCAGGCGCCGCCCGCCGCCAAACAGCAGCGACATCCACGTCACCGCATCGCTGGTTGAGAGATCGCGCGCGTTGGCGTCGCCGCCCAGCAGAAGCGCTGCGTCAAGACCCGCAACCATTCGCCACGGCTCAGCAACGTTGTCATCAACGATAATGAGATCGTCCATGGCCATGCGGCGCAGATACTGCTCCGCTTCGACGCGATGTGCTGCCGCATGATGCATGACGAGCCTGATGCGGCGTCCGGACAACGCAACCCGCGCTGCGACGTTGACTGCCGCCATTGCGTCAGGCCAGCTCACCGGCTCGCACAGCAGGCCGACGATGAACGTCTGATCGTCAAGCTGGTGCTCTTCTGCCCAGCGTTTGCGCACCGTCTGCCGATCGGTCATGATGATTGATTGAGGATTGACCGCGGGCGGCAGCAGTGAGACTTCACGCCGCGGCACGCCCAGCGACAGATATTCGCGCTGCACTGCCGCCGATGCTGCCAGAATGGGCAGGCGATGGTCGCTCAGCAGTCGAATGAGCGTATGCGTCTGCAGCCCGCTTACAGGCCCGACGTGCAGCGTGGCCAGTCGCGGCAACTGCGGAGCCGCCAGCGTTGCCAGAACTGCAGCGCGGGCGGTCCACGCATGCACGATGCGATATGGACCGCGTGCGCTTTCCAGCATGTCGATCAGCCGCCGCAACGCGCGTCCGCCAGCCAGCGGGGGCACGCCAAGATGGCCCAGGGGCTCAACGCCGCAGCGTCGCGCGAGTTCGAGGTGGCGGCGCGTGCCGATGATGACCGCATCGTGATGAAGCGAGGTCAATCGCTGCATCACTTCCGCAAGCAGGTGCAGCGTGCAGGCGCCGCCTCCCGGTGAACCGGGATCGATCAGATGCAGCACGCGCTGTTGTTGCTGCGACGGGCTGATTCGTCGTGCTGCGAAATGATGATGCGTCATGTCCTGACCTGATCAAAATGGCAAAACCTGCTGCGCCGAATGGCGGTGTGTGCAGGGCGGTTCTCATCGCGGCGTCAGGTTGCCGCCCAGTTCCTTGGCATCGTGTTTGTAAAACAGCTTGGCGACCTGTTCGCCGGTGGTGATGGCCAGCGCTTCAAAGATCTGCAGGCGGCCGGCCCGCGTGCGATATATTTCCGGATCTACTTCGCGCGTCATTGCGCGCACGTACCGCGCTGGTTCATCGGAATCTTCAGGTGGGAAGACGCGTTTGCGGTTGGTGACGTCGATCACCTTCACCTGGCATCCCGCCATCGGCCGGGGCGTGTAGCCGTCGGGCGTGTCGGTGAACTGCAGCATCTCGATGTAGATCACCTGTTCCGCGCCTACCGCCTTGCCGATTTCTTCAATCGACATGATCCGGTTGTTGCGCTCCATCGTGCGCGCCAGGTTGATCGTGTCCTGCGGGCTGATCGTGCGGCTGAGCGCCTTTTCCATCATCAGCCGCTGACTGACCTGGTCCGCAATCACGCGCCGCAGCGAAACCGGATTGACCACATTGCTGCGGTCATCGATGAACACTACCGTGGGCACGTCGGCCAGGATGTGCTGCGCTTCAACCTTGGGCGGTCCTTCGATGAAGTAGACCGCTGGCGCGACAATGTTGCAGCCGTTGACAACCGTCGCAGCAAATGCTGCAAGCGCCAGCAACGTCACCCATTTCATTACGCCTGCCTGCATCATGTTCGTCACTTCTTCTTGTTGTTGCGCATGTCCAGTTCGGGGCGATACTTGTCCGGATATTTCGGCTCAAGGTGTTGGTGGAAGAGCCACGCGGTGTATTTGATGAACTCCGCCAGCAGTCCGGTTTGCACCTGCATTGCCGTGGCGTCATCACGGCTGACGCTCGTCAGTTTCGGGAACGTCGCGGTGATGTCGAAGGTGTCGGCAAAGACGTCCGGATCAATGCCGTCGCGTTCGATCACGCTGACGCGCCCAACCGCCACGCCTTCCCACAGATAACGGTTGCCCGGCGGGTTGAGGCGAAACTCAAGCAGATCGATGAACACGATGCGATCGACATTGAGCTGCTCAGCCATTTCGCCATACGGCAGGGCGTTCCACTGCGGCGTGCGATATTGCCAGTTGAGCACATGCTGCGGATTCAGCACGCGGATGCCTTCAACTTCGCGCGCCAGTCGTCCGCTGACGCCGCCGGCAATTTGCGCCGCTACATCCGGGTATTCGTACAGCGTGGCCAGGTCGGTGTTCACCAGCACCGCAACGGTCTTGTTCTCCAAACCGCTGTAACGAGCCGGCGTATCGACGAGCTTTTGATATTCCTCAGCCTGCATCATGGCGCCGGCCAGATGCGCAATCTGGCATCCCGCCAGCAGCACGGCAGCGGCTGCGAGAAGCGCAGCCGGCTTCCAGCGATCTTTCATCACAGCATTCCTCGATAGGTGATGATCTTGTATCCCCATGCCGCCACCACAAGCATGGCAACAATCCAGGCGGTTCTTCCGTTCCAGTACCGCGTGAAGACTGATGTAATGCGCGAGCCGGTCACCAGGACATAAACGCTCACCACCAGCGCCATGGCGGTGGCGATGGCCAGAAGGCAGCCCATGGGCTGGGTGAGAAATGACGAAACCAGGTCGCCGTCGGCTGCATGCGCAAACGCTGTGGTCATGCCGCAGGTGGGGCAGGGCAGGTTGCCCATGGCAATCCAGCCGCACGAGGGCATGTTGAGCTGCTCGTGTGTGCCTATGCCGGTTTCAGAAGGCGTCATCCACGCTGCCAGTCCCAGGACCGCGCTGCAGCAGCAGGCAACCGCACCGGCGTACAGGCGATGCATAAGCGGCGAGCCGCTGCTGCGCGCCGCCGCGTGAACGGTTCGTGAAGTTGCTGGCGCAAGTGGAGGAGTGGACATCGGTGATCTATACGGTACTCCCAGACGCCCGACGCGGCAATTCCTGACGAAAGCGTCGAAAAACTGGGGCATCTTCAATCCAAACGCGCTTTTTGAATGCACCTGCCGGTTGCCTGAATTTCCACCACGCCGGGAGAATCGATGCACTGTTCAAACCAAAGCCCGCTGGTGAATTGTGGCGTCAGCGCTTCGCGCAACCAACGCTTGCGCGCTGAAGAAATGGCGGCAGATGCCCGTCACCACGCGGTCACGCGGCGCGATTGGGATGAGATGAAATAAAAAAGGAAACGAAAAACGGATTTCAGCCGTGGCGGTCTGGGGCCGGGGGTCGGGGGGCGGGGCGATTACCGGGACCACCCGCCGTGCATCGTCGGTTCGACCATCATTAGCGTGGGCGTTGCAGTGGGAGCTGAGAAGTCGATCGTTGACAAATCCAATTCAGGAACGAGCAAGTGAGCCTGCTCAGCGGTCAACAGCTCGCCAAGTGTATCACCTGATTGGGCGTCGCAGATGGAGTAGCGTGGCCCGACGCTGGTGCCGTAAACCTTGATGATCAGCTGGTTGTTTTCAAGCGATCCAAGCAGCGGCAGCCCTTCATGCGGATCGACCGACGAGTGATTCGCAAAACCGTGATGACCGCTGTTGCCGGGGCTTGGCCCAGCGTCAGGATCATTGCCAGTATTGTTGTCTGCCGAGCCGGGATGCGCAACTGGCGGCCCGAACGCGCGGGTGTGGTCGGGCGTGAACACGCTGGCCATCACCAGAAATGCTGCAATAACGCCCAGCGAGCCGATCAGGCGGCGGATCAACGGTTGCGAGATGCCCAGAGACGAAATGCCCATAAAGTGGCTTATCGGCTCAATTGCAGCCCCACCTGACTCGATCTGCCGGCTGAAACACCCGGTTTTCGTCCGAGGACTTGCCCCCGGCCGATTTTTGCGTAATATGGGGTGCTCAAGCCGCCAGTCGGCGGCAGACATCCACGACCCCATCGTCTAGTCTGGTCTAGGACACCTCCCTTTCACGGAGGTAACAGGGGTTCAAATCCCCTTGGGGTCGCTTTTTCCGCCTCTTCGTTGCGTTTTCGTGTCCGTCTCCATCACCCATGAATGGAAATAGATGCGGAAACGTGCCTGCTTGGAATGAGCCGCACCGGCGGCCTTGGCCGGGCACTTGAAGGAGCGTATCCGCCAGCAGCAGTGTGATGCAGTGGGGTGTGCGCTAAGCTAATAGGCTGCAGCTGCGCCCCGGGGCCCCGGATGCTGGCGAAGTTCTGGGGGAGGGGGGCGGAAGGGGAAGGGGGAAGAGTTGAAAATCACGCACGCGCAACGCCGCATCTGCGCTTGCAACTTTGCCGCCAGTGCCTACACTATTCGGCTCAATTCAGCGAGCCTGACTCGCCGTGGCGGGTCGTTTGGAGCTTTATCATGAAGGACAAGATCCACCCTCAGTACTACCCCAACGCCAAGGTTTACTACCGCGGCGAGGTCGTCATGGAAGTCGGCGCCACCGTGCCCGAGCTTCACGTGGAAATCTGGTCCGGCTCGCACCCGTTCTTCACCGGTCAGAAGACCTTCGTGGACACCGCCGGCCGCGTCGAGAAGTTCCAGCGCAAGTTCGCTGGCGACTACTTCAAGCGCAGCAAGAAGAAGTAATCCACTTCGCCAATAGCTGCCCAACTTCCGCGCAGCAGAACTTGGCGGAAGACATCAGGACATCACCGAATCAACCCTCCCGGCCGCGCCCCGCGCGGCCGCTTGTCTGCGCGGACAGATACTTTTCACCTGAGCTCAGATTTGTGAAAACGTTCGCAGACGCCTTCTTGTTGAACGAGCTGCACTTCTGCACAACAGCACCGGCCACGGCGGCACGGCAGCAATGCAGCAAGCGGGGCTGAGTCAGTTTTCTCACGCGTACGCGAGGAGCGGTCTTCGTCTTCGTTGACACGCGGGAACCTGAGCCGCGCGCGAAAAATGCGCCAAAAAGAGGGCCGCCAAAAGTCCAGTCGTCAATAGAAGGTTCTCTAAATGGGGGAGGCCGGCGCGAATTATCTCGCTCGCCGCGCTGCGCCAGCCCGACCGACGCCGCAGCCGCTCACGCCGATTGGTCCGCCAATTCAGCCAAGTTCGCGTATTCCAAGCTGGTGTTCACCTGTGGCCATTGCTGCCCGCACGGGGCCAAGTGGGATACCGGGTTCGTCTCCCACAGTATGTCTCAGTCGTTCGTGAGCGCATCGCCGTGATAAATCTCGAACTCGGTGTCCTTCACCCCGTGCAGCAGCATGCTCATGCGGACAAGATTGCCGAGTACAGTAAGTAACCGCTAAGATCGAAGCGGAAGTTCGACAGTTTTAACCACGGTCAATCCGCCAACAAGGTCGTTGACCGTATCAAACTTTATCAAACTTTTCGACAAGCTCGCTCATAACGTGCGGGCGGCCGAGAAGAATTCGTATGGCTGCAAGTCCCGCCTGTGACCGGAAGGCCACCCTATTGCTCGAACCGAACCAAAGAAGTACTGTGGCGACGAGCTCCGCTTGTTTGTCAGATACCAAATGTCGAGGCACCTGAAACGCCCACTCCACGAGAGTGGACGGCATCGTATCCGCTTACGCAACCAACTGGGCAATAGAACCTATCCCAGAACCTCCTTCAAGAGCAGAA
>CAZNPU010000012.1:0-66198 GCA_964575335.1 uncultured Isosphaeraceae bacterium
ATGGTGGCTGGCACCAAGTACCGCGGGCAGTTCGAGGAGCGCATCAAGGCGGTGATGAACGAAGTTCGTCGCGCCAAGAACGTCATCCTGTTCATCGACGAGCTGCACACGCTGGTCGGCGCCGGCGGCGCAGAAGGCGCGATCGACGCGTCGAACGTGCTCAAGCCCGCGCTGGCGCGTGGCGAGATTCAATGCATCGGCGCGACCACCTTCGACGAGTACCGCAAGTACATCGAGAAGGATTCGGCGCTTGAACGGCGCTTCCAGCCCATTCCGGTCGAGCCGCCGAACGCAGAGCAGACGCTGGAGATCCTCAAGGGTCTGCGCGATCGGTACGCCCAGCACCATCGCGTGAAGATCACCGACGAAGCCCTGCGGGCAGCCGTGGAGCTTTCCGGCCGGTATATCCCTGGTCGCGTGCAGCCTGACAAGTCGATCGACGTGATCGACGAAGCCGGTGCGCGTGTTCGACTCAAGAGCATGACCAAACCGCCGGACCTTGCTGATCTGGAAGAGCAGATCGAGCTGCTGTCGATTCAGAAGGATGAAGCGGTCAAGAACGCTGACTATGAAACCGCAGCCGAGCTCCGCGACAAGGCCGAGAAGCTTCGCGCCGAGAAGGAGAGCATCCAGAAGAAGTGGCGCGAGCGGATGAACGAGATCGACGGCGTGGTTGATGAAGACGTCATCGCCGAGGTCGTCAGCAAGATGACCGGCGTGCCGCTGACTCGCCTTGAGAAGGAGGAGTCCGAACGACTGCTCAAGCTCGAGGAAGAGCTGCACAAGACGGTCGTCAGCCAGGACGAGGCGGTCAAGTCGGTCGCCCGTGCGATCCGCAAGGCGCGTTCGGGACTCAAAGATCCCAAGCGGCCGATGGGTTCGTTCATCTTCATCGGGCCCTCGGGCGTCGGCAAGACGCTGCTGGCCAAGGCGTTGGCGGAATTCATGTTCGGCGATCCCGATGCGCTGATCTATCTGGATATGTCCGAATACATGGAGAAGCACAACGTCAGCCGTCTGATCGGCGCGCCTCCCGGCTATGTCGTATTCGAAGAGGGCGGTCAGCTCACCGAGCGCATCCGCCGTCGTCCGTATGCCGTCGTGCTGCTCGACGAAGTCGAGAAGGCGCACCCGGACGTCTTCAACATGTTGCTGCAGATCATGGAAGAGGGTCGGTTGACCGACAGCTTCGGCCGTCACGTCGATTTCAAGAACGTGATCCTCATCATGACCAGCAACATCGGCGCCGATCTGATCAAGGGCGGCCAGACCTTCGGCTTTGGCCGGCGCGAAGAGGTGCAGGATTACGACCGCATCAAGAAAGCGCTGATGGGCGAGGTCGAGAAGTTCTTCCGGCCTGAGTTCATCAACCGCCTTGATGAGATCATCGTCTTCCGTCCGCTGGTCAAGGACGATCTCTACAACATCATCGAGATCGAGCTCTCGAAGGTGCGCGAGCGTCTGAAGGCCAAGGGCATGGAACTGGAGCTTGACAAGGCGGCCAAGGACTTCCTGATTGAGAAGGGCTACAACCCTGACTTCGGCGCCCGGCCGCTTCGTCGTGCGATTGGCCAGTACGTTGAAGACCCGCTGGCTGAGTCGCTGCTTTCAGGCGAATTCAAGCCTGGACAGAAGATCACCGTCACCCGCAAGGAAGACGCGGAGAACCTCTTCTTCGTTGCTTCCGAACTGCCGACCGATGAAGGCGGCGGGGGCGGCGACGGCGGCGGTGATGATGACGGCGGCCCGACGGAGCCTGTTCCGTCCGGTCCGTCTCGATCGGCGGCACGAACTGCCTGAAACCGCCGAACGTCGTCATCGACTGACGCATTGATTTCTGATTCCTCCGTGGCGGGCCGCTCCGCGGCCCGCCGCGTTTTTTTTTTTGAATCCGCTTTTCTCCCACGCAGCAAGCTCATCATGGCCGCCATCATCGTGGACATGTATGCATGTGCATGGCGGACCTGAAAACTCAGCTCCCGAGTTCCCAATAATGACGAGATTGAGGCAAGCCGAAGTTCATCAATCACCCGGCATTTTGCCAGTTGGAGGCCCCCATGACCCAATGCTGCTACTGTCAGCGACCCGTCACGACCAGACGTAGCGACGGCATTTTTATCTCATTGCTGAAACTGCTGGCGCTGTACATCACGCTGGTATTTGTCGGCGGCACGCTGATTAATACCGGCCATCCTGTCGCCAGCGAAGTGGGCCGCCTGATTCATGTCGTGACGTTGATCGATCCGGCCATCAATTGGGCAACAGCGCAGGGATGGGAATACCTGGCTTCGGGGTTGCGCATGGCTGCTCACGGCCTGCCGATGGGCTGGATGACCTGATGCATCACTCCGGTCATCTCATCCTCGTTTCGCGATCAGCGCAACACCTGCTGCAGGAAGTTGCGCACGCTTGCACCACAACAACAGCATCATCAGGTCGTCACGACGGTGATGAGCCGGCGGTGGATTGCAACCGAAAGCCACTCGCACCGCAGTGTGATCGACTCTGCGCGGACAGGCATAACAGGCATAAATAAAAAGTGCCGCTATGCGCCTCAGCGCATCGTCGGTTGTGGATGCTGATTGATTGAAAGTCAGCCGCTCACGCTGCCTGCGTGTTGGAATCTGACATCTGCGCCGGCGGCAGATCAAACAGCCACTGATCGACGCGAATGCCGGTGTACTCGCAAACGTACAGCTCAGGCTGATCAGCGAGGTCGATTGTGGTCGCCTGCTTTTCGTCACCGGTCTGCTGAAGCAGTCGAACGGTCGGCCGGCAGGGTGATTTGAGGTTTGGCGCAATGACGACGGCGTCGCGATTGTCGTTGAGCCTGACCTGGCTGCCAACAGCAAACGGCGGAATGCGCTTGAGCGCAGCGCGACGCACGACCGGATCGAACCACCCATCAAAGCGAGAACTGGCCAGTTCATGCAACGCTGCCACGGGCGGGCGACGTGAACCGGCTGCATCGCTCAGCAGATTATCAAGCACGTTCGCAGCGGAGACGATGCGCGTGAAAATGTGTATGCCGCGATTTGACTGCGGTGACCGGCGGACAGCGACGCTGGTTTCGATTGTCTCCGGCCAGCCCTGGCCATCCCATCGCTGATGATGGTTCAGCACTGCCTGCATGGCTGAAGCGGGCGCGCGGCTTTCATGCAGCAGCCGATATCCTGCCAGCGGATGCGAGGCGTACTCGCGCTGCTCATCGTCGGTCTTGTTTGTCGGCATGATCTCGTGGTGATCAGCGACCGAAGCCTTCATGCCAACCTTGCCAATGTCGTGCAGCATGGCGCCAAGGCCAAGCGGTATGAGATCGCGGGCGTGTTCGGGCGAAAGGCGCTGCCGTTCGCGGATGATGTAATCTTCAAGCTCCAGCCCGATAAGCACCGCCAGATAGGCCACGTTGGTGCAATGAGTGAACAGGCTGCCGCCGGTGGCGAAGAGCTGATCGGACATGCCCGCATACTTGCCGCTGCCGATGAGTTGAAACACCAGTTCGGAAATGCTCTGGCGATAACTCTGCACTTGCCCGACTGTGATCGAGCGGTTGGACATGCGGCCGATATCATCGCGCAACTGGCGATACACCGCCAGCTTGGTTTCGGTGAGCTGGATTGTCGCAGCCCTGTCCAGATCGCGCGTCAGATCATGCTCGATCCAAAGCTGCCGAATACCAAGTTGCTTGAGGCGTCTGAGCAGCGTGTGGTCGAGTTCTACGCCCGCCTTCAGCAATTCGGTATCGACCGATGCATTGGGATGCAGCACCGATGCACCAAGCACCGCCCCCGGTGCGATATCTTCGATGTTGCAGAGCAGCATCCATGGCCCTCACTGAGACATCAACTGTTGGTGACATCGGCCAATCCCATGCAGGTATTGATCGCCCCGGTTCGCAATTGCCCGAACGCCGATAAAACATCGCCTGTTGAGCAATCGCAGTAAATCCGGCGCGACCTGTTTCAGATATGTCCTGCAGCTTTTTCACGCACCGCCCATGGGCAGGAATCGCTCATAATCGATCTGGACCGGCTGCCGATCAGGATCAAGCAGCCAATCGAGCACCGCGTATGGGTCAGGATGAATGAAAAACAGCTCTTTGACGGCAGGCTTGATAAAACGATGCTCAATGCCGTGTTCCATCATGGCGATGAGTGGGTTGTAGTACCCGTGGCTGTTGACCACGCCGATGGGCTTGGCGTGTTCGCCGAGCTGGCGTCCGACCAGAATCTCAAAGAATTCTTCGTAGGTGCCAAGGCCGCCGGGCAGCATGAGAAAGCCGTCGCCGCGGCGTTCCAGCAACTGCTTGCGCTCGCGCATGGTGTCCACCACCACCAGTTCATCGCAATGCATGTCAGCGATTTCAAGTTCCATCAGCCGGCGGGTGATGATGCCCACGACCTTTCCGCCGTTTGCGCGAGTAGCCCGGGCGATCTCGCCCATGAGCCCTACTGATCCCCCGCCGTACACAAGCGTGATCCCCCGCCGCGCCAATTCTGTGCCGATAACGGTTGCGGGCACGTGAAAATCCGGCTGAAGGTGCTGCGAGCTGGAACAATAAACGGAGAGAGCCTGCATAGTTCAACTGATGATAACTTCATGTCGGCGTCGTCGGCAGATGGCGTTTACCAAGACCATCTGAATCGCATATCCAGCAGGCGGCGCACAACGCAATGCATCTGCGCTTCGTTACCATGCACAGAATATGACCGGCATGGTCCTCCTAGTTGTGCTGCTTATTCTTGTCGGCCTGGCGATCAGCCTGCCGCTGACTGCGCTGTTGATTCGCCTGGGTCACCGTGCTGGCACGCTTGATACGCCCGGTGCAGCCGGCCACATAAAGCCGGAACTGCGTGCTGTGCCCAATATCGGCGGCATCGCCATTTTCTGGGCCGTCGCACTGCCCATGATCGTGGGATTGGCCAGCGTCTGGAGTATTGGCGATTCAACCCTGCAGCACTGGTTCCCGCCGCTCAACGACTCTCTGCTGCAGCGCATCCGTGAAACCACGCCAACCGCGGCAGCGATGCTCTGCTGCATGGCGGCGCTGCATGTCACCGGCCTGATCGACGATCGTCGCAGCCTGGGTCCGTGGAGCAAGTTTGCGGTGCAGTTCGGCGTTGCTGCGGTGATGGCCATCTGGTTCGATGTGCGCCTGCTCACCGCGGTGGACAATTATCTGCCTTTGGGATCTGCGCCCAGCATCATCATCACAATGCTGTGGATTGTGGTCATCACCAACGCGGTGAATTTCATGGACAACATGGATGGCCTGGCTGGCGGCGTTAGCGTGATTGCCGCCACGCTGTTCATGATCGCTACCATCCTCAACGCGCAGTGGTTCATTGCCGGGACGCTGGCGCTTCTGATCGGCGCGCTGGTGGGCTTTCTCGTGTTCAACTTCCCGCCTGCCAAAATCTTCATGGGCGATGGCGGCTCGCTGGTGATCGGCTTTCTTCTGGCGATCCTGACCGCCCGTACAACGTATTACGATCCGATGCAGGCTGATTACGCACTTGGCGGCGGATGGTACGGCGTATTCATGCCGGTCATCGTGCTGGCGATTCCGCTGTACGATTTCGTCACGGTTTCGCTGCTTCGAATCAGTCAGGGCAAAAGCCCACTGGTGGGCGATCATCAGCATTTCTCGCATCGCCTGGTGCAGCGCGGCCTGTCCCGCCGCGGCGCGGTCATTGTGATCTGGGGCGCGACCGCAGTCACGGGCATCGGCGGCATCTCGCTTGGCAGCCTGCAAGCCTGGCAGGCGCTGCTGGTGGGTGTGCAGACGCTTTTGGTGCTGATGATCATCGCACTGCTGGAGCATGCTTCGCGACGAATGGCCAGCCCCGGCCGATCAAACGAAGAATCATCTGGAGCAGCGCACCGATGAGCCGCGCCGCACGCAAGACGGATCGGCCGCTCAGCGAGGCAGGCGATCGATGGTCGATCATCCAACTGATGCGCTGGAGCGGGATGATCGGCATCGTGACGATCGCAGCGATGCGAACTGCGGTGGCGTTCATGCCGCATGTTCTCTTTGACGTTGATCCCGCCTTCGACGCCACGCCGCTTGGCGCGATGGGGCCGGTGGGCAGCATGACGCTCGATGTGCTGCTGCTGCTGGCGTGCGCCGTTGCCCTGCTGGGCGAATGGCTGACGGGCAAAGGGCTTGACGGCTGGCTGGTGTTGCTGGCGCTGGCGCCGCTGCCGATCGTCATGTGGCACGGGTCGAGCGATGCGGGCGATATGTGGCGCGGCTCAACATGGCTGGCTGCCGCCTTCGCGTGCGTTGCGCTGGCGCATCTGGTGCGAGATCGCCTGATGCGTGTGATTGTCATTGCGGTTTTGCTCGCGGCAATCGCGCCGCCGCTGATGCGCGCCACGGCGCAGCTCACCTACGAACACGCTGACACGGTGAAGGTGTTTGAAGAAATGCGCGAGCAGATCTTCCGCGAGCGAGGCTGGGATGCTGATTCGCCTGCTGCGCGCATTTACGAAAGACGTCTGAGAAACCCCCAGCCGACTGCGTGGTTCATCACCACCAACATCTTCGCTTCGATGATGGCGGCAGGCATGGTGCTGTCGCTGGGATTGACCGTCGGCGCTGTTCGCGCAAAGCTGCAAAGCGGCTGGCCTGGCGTGATGGCGATGACCGCAGCGGCAGCCGGCGCGGGCTTGTATTTCAGCGCATCCAAAGGCGCTGCGCTTGCGATGATTGCAGGCATCGCGCTGCTTGCGCTGTATCTGGCTGCTGCAGGGCGTCTGGGCGTTGTCAATCGCATATCCGGCTGGCTCATTCCGGGCATGATCGCGCTGGCGCTGGTGGGGGTTGTGTTTCGCGGCGCCATGATGCCGGAATCTTTTCTTGGCGACAAAAGCCTGCTGTTTCGCTGGCACTACATGATCGCTGCGTGGGGCGTATTTGCGGATCAGCCGCTTGTGGGCACAGGGCCTGACAATTTTCAGCCTGCATACATGCTGCATCGCGTGCTGCGCAATCCTGAAGAAGTCACCAGCGCGCATTCGATGTTCATCGACTGGCTCTGCATGCTGGGCATTGCCGGTGCAGCATGGGTTGCGATGACGTTGCTGCTGCTGTGGCGCGCAGGCCGCCTGGTTGCAGAATCATCGCAATCAGTTGATTCGCATTCACATTTACATTCACATCGGCCACAACCGCACGACGCGATGCGCGTGGCTGGGCGGTGCATTCCGCTGATTGCAGCGCTGGCGATCATTCCCGCTTTGCTCGTGGAATGGCCGACGCTTGTTGCGCCGCTGAATATTCTGATGCGCATCTTTGGATTGCTCGGGTTTGCTGTGCTTGGCGTGATGGCAGCATTTGTGATCGATCGCGCGCCGGGGTGGATTGTGAATGCAGCAATGGCAGCAGCAGTCGCTGCGCTGGTTGTGCATGGCCAGGTTGAAATGACATTTGCGCAAAGCGGCACAGCGGTGTGGGCGTTGGCGATGGTGGGCGCAGCCGGCGCAGCGCACGCGAGCAGCCGCCGGTTTTCAAATGCAGCAGCGGCTCTTGCAGCAATGGCGCTGGGGGCAGCGGTCATCTGGCTGAGCGTAACGGGTATTGCGCCGGCACATGCGCAGCAGCGGGCCATGCAGCAGGCAGCAGCCATGCTCAGGCCGATTGCGGAAATGCCGAATGACGCTGGCGTGATGCTGAAGCAGCGACGCGCCGCTGCTGCGGAACTCGTTCACGCTTATGAGCGCTGGCCCATTCACGTTCATCCGCTGGAAGCTGCAGCGATGCAACTGCAACTGGCCTGTTCGCATCGGGATGGGCCGCAGCCGCTGGGCATGCTGGCTGATGCGCGCGATCTGGCCCATCGCGCAGTTGCAGAGCATGGCAAGCTCTCATCACTGTCACTTGCTGTCGGCATCGACGTGCAGTTGGCGCAGCTCACCAATGACAATGAATACTGGCACTCCGCTGTCGCGCTGGCGCAGCAGATGACGAAGATGGACCCCAACGGTTTAAGCGCGTGGCGACGACTTGGCGATGTGCTGTGGCTCAGCGGCCAGCGCACCGAGGCAATCGACGCGTATCAGCGGGCGCTTGCGATCAACGAGCAGTTTGAACTCGATGAATTCAAGCAGCTCAGCGAACGCGATCGAAGAATCATCGAGCAACGCATTGTTGAATTGCAGGGTTCATCAATGTAGTAACGTATGAGCGCACGCCGTTTCGCTGCGAGGCTGAAACGCGGAAAACACAATCGCCCCGTACACATCTGGCGCCTGACGCTTCATGCCTTGTGCCTTACGCTTTTCCTGGAGCATTCATCCCCATGTTCTCCTACACCGTCGCCTGTACGTTTGACGATCCCGCGGTTGCTGATGAATGGATTGCGTGGCTGCGCGATGAGCACATTGCTGATGTCTACGCTGCCGGGGCGCTGGATGCGGAGGTGATTCGGCTTGATGGCACGCCGGTGCGGTGCGAGGTGCGATATCACTTTGCCTCGCGCGAGGCCTTTGCTGCCTACGAGCGCGACCACGCTCCGCGACTGCGCGAAGAAGGGTTGAAGCGGTTCCCGCTGCAGCGCGGCCTGACGTACGATCGTCGCACGGGCGAGGTATGCGTGGCCAGGGGAACAGGGCTTCGCGACGCGTAACGGCCGCGAGCAATCAGTCAGTCAGTCAATCAAATAATCAAAGAAAAGCAGCAACAACAGCAGCAGCAGCGCTGAGCGATCCGCAGCGACAGCGGCGGCGCACGATCACAATGACGCGCCTGTGCATTGATTGATTGAATCGCAATGCTGCGCAGATGCTCGTGCGTGTGCGCTATTGCCAGCGTTTACTGGCTGCGCGCGAACTGCTGTTTTGTTCGTGCCTGCTCCAGGGCTTCAACCACCTGATCGGGCGTGTAGGCGTTGGCCAGCCACGGCGTATCGCTGCCGGGCGGATAGATCGCCAGCAGCGGGATGCCGGTTTTGCCCAGGTCGCGCAGCATCTGCCAGCCGGGCGCAGATGTACTAGTGAGGTCAACGGTAAAGGCGACGACATCCTTCTGCTTGAGCGCGCTGCTGACCGGCTCGCGATTGAGCACTGTGGCCTTGAGCGTCTTGCAGGTCAGGCACCACTCCGCGGTGAAGTCCATGACGATCACCTTGTTGCTTGCGCGGGCGTCAGCGAACGCTGCGGGCGAAAACTCCTGCCATAGAGTTTGTGACAGCGCTTTCTGTGTTGAATCAAAGGCATATGCAACGGCTGCAGCGCTCAATACCAGCCCGATGGCGGAAAACACCACGCGCGGCTGGGGACGCCTGGTGATCTGGAATGTGCGGATGATCAGCCACAGGCCTGCGCATGTTGCGAAGAGCGCCACGGCCCACCAGTGCAGTTGTCGGCCCAGCGCGGGATATTCGCTTACCAGCGCAATCAGACCGGAGCCGACAAAGTATGCCGCCGCTGCCAGAAGCAGCAGACCCATGACCTGCTTGACCAGTTCGCTTGCCGGTCCGGTGCGCGGAATTTTGTTCACCAGCGCGGGCTTGGCGGAGAGCACCAGATACGGCGCAGCCATGCCGATGCCCATTGAGGTGAAAATGATGAGGATTGTTGAGGCGGGCAGCGTTGCTGAGCCGGCCAGCAGCGCTCCAGCGACAAAGCCGAAGCAGGGCAGGCCGAGCACGCCGGTCATCACGCCAAAGAGAAACGATCCCCACGAGGTATCGGCTTTGGGATTTATCGCGTATGCCGCTGCGGGCAGTTGGATGGTGAACAGGCCCATGATGCCCACGCCCATTGCGCCGATGAGCAGTCCGATGCCCAGGGTGAGCCACCAGATGCCGAAGATGCGCGAAGGATCAGCCCAGGCGGAAACGAACGCTGCCGGTATGCCGATCGCTGCCCAGAACGCCACCACGCCCAGGGCCATCCATGCGCCCAGCACAAAGCTTCGCCCCGGTGTGCCGGCATGATGGCTGATGGTCATGATCTTGATCGGGATGATCGGTAGCACGCATGGCGTGAGGTTCAAAATGAACCCACCCACCATCGAAAGCAGCGCCAGCAGAACAAGTCCGACCGGACCGTCGGTGCGGGGCAGTTCGATACCGAAGAAAGTCGGCCGCACTGAAGAAGCTGCTGCTGCAGCAGTTGCTGCATTGGAAGCGGCTTGCGATGATGCAGCAGAGCCGGCGCCGGCATCACCTGCCAGAATTCGGCTGAACACTGCAGGATCAAAATCGCTGAATATCGAACCCTGCAGCGATGATTCGTCCTCGCCCCCAGCAGCCATGGCTTCAACGCTGACAACTTCCAACTGCACCGGCAGTTCGTAATCGAACACCGGCATCAGACACGTGCTGTCATCGCAGGCCTGAAACGTCACCAGCAGCTCCAATGTTGCCTGCCCAAGCTGCGCATCAGGGCTGATTGTCACCGGCAGGTAGGCGATTGCCCGCCCAGCAAAGGTCGCGTAGTCCTTGGGGCCTTCACCGACATCCGCCCGCGCAGCATAGGGCTTGGGCCACTGAATAAAGTCGATATGAGCCTGCACACCGTGATCCGCGTCGGTTTTTTTGAGCTTGATCTCGGTATTGATCGCGCCATCAAACGCAGCCATGCCCTGCGGCACGTTGCCCTGGTTTGTCCAGCTATGCCAGTTGGGCTGGTGGTCAAAAACAATCGCCACCACCAGATCAGCGCCGGGTGAAACTTTCGTGCGGCTGGGTGTTGCTGAAAGGCTCACGCGATCACGCGAGTCGCCGAACTCATCCTGCCCGGAGCCGCCCAGGCCTCCGAACGCCCCCTTGCCTTTGAACTGCGCTGCAGCCGGCTGAACGAGCAGCAGCAGCGTCAGTGTGATCAGCGACACTCGAGCGATCATGTGTTTCATCGGCTTTCGTATATCCATGTGCATCTTTTCACGTGACCCCTGAATTCAGCCAGCCGGTTGTGGGCGGCAAAGTGCCAATCCTCAATCCTCGCCGCCATAACGAACTCAACAACGCAGACAAAGCGCCTGCATTTCCCAAAAGCATAGCGGCCTTCGTCTCAAGACCGGCAGGGCGTTGCTCCGATAAGTCTTTCGGAGGTCTCACGCCAGCAGCAATGTTTTGAGCAGGCGCGGAAAGTGATGCGTTTTTTACCCGCTGCCATCCGCCCGGCCAAATCATTGCGGCTGCAGGGTTAACCGCGTACGGCTGCGGATTGTTCGGACGATTTGGCCGCTGACGCCTTTCCTGGCCGTAAGAAGTCGGGCGACGGGGTGTTGCCCGCTCACTCATTGCTTTTTCCTGTTTTCTGCTGCTTTTTGAGTTGAGTCATGAGCGACGTCCTCAACCAGGCTGACATCGACGCACTCTTGAGCGCGGTTACCACCGGCGAGGTGGAGGAAGAGCCCGAACAGGCGCAGATTTTCTCCCGCTTCCGCAGGGACCTTGAGAATGTCGAAATCCGCGATTACGACTTCAAGCGGCCGGAGCGCATCAGCAAAGACCAGATGCGGGCCCTACAGACCCTGCATGAAACCTTCGCCCGCAACTTCGGTGCATCGCTGTCGGGTTTTCTGCGCACAATCGTCGAAATCCGCATCGCTCACACCGAGCAGATGACCTACTCCGAGTTCATCGCCAGCTTGCCTAACCCCACCAGCTTCAATCTGGTCAAGGCGGCTCCGCTCGACGGCCACATGTGCCTGGAACTCTCGCCGCTCATCATCTATCCCATCATCGACCGGTTGCTGGGCGGCTCCAATCAGGAACTGTTCATCCCTCAGCGGGCCATGACGCTGATCGAAAAACGTCTGATTCAGCGCATCCTTAACCGCGGCATGACCGCGCTGACCGAAGCGTGGGAAAGCATCAAAACCATCGAGTTCAGCCTGGGCGAAATGGAATCCAACCCCCAGATCGTCCAGATCGTCCCGCCCAACGAGGTGGTCGTGGTGATCGGCTTTGAAATCAAAATGACCAACCGGGCCGGCACCATGAGCCTGTGCATTCCCTTCAACGTCATCGAGCCGCTGGTCGAGGACCTCAGCGCACAAAACTGGTTCCTCTCCGGCCGAAACCGCGGCGACCATCAGTGGGAAAAACTCATCGCCAACCGCCTCTCCGATGCCCCGCTCGATGTTGCAGGCGTCCTCGCTGAGACAACCATCACCTTAGCGGATCTGCGCAACATGGAAGTCGGCGACCTGATCGTGACCGAAAAGCCCGCAACTCATCCGGTCGTCCTCACCGCGGGCGGCAAGCCCAAATTCCTCGCCAACATCGGCCAGCACAAAGGCAATCGCGCGCTGAAAGTCATTCGAGCGATCAAACCCACCGACCGACTGTGAGCGCAACAGCTCGTGATGAATCATCCTTTTGGCTCAATTCACCGGGGAGAACGCGGAGATCGCGGAGGAGGATGAGGGGTTGTGGTGGTGTTCGATGCATGATGCTGTCGATTGCGGTTTGGATGATCTGATCAGTCAATGCCGCTTTGCGCAGCAACTGACCGTTCAATCAATCCATTCTCCGCACCCTCCGCGTACTCCGCGGTAAATCATCCTCAGCCAATTCACCATAAGAAGAGACACGTTTCACCGCCTGCGTTTTGCTGCGCGGGCGATCATCAGCGTCGCCAGCATTGAAAGCGCGATCGAACAGGCAAAGCAGTACAGCCCCGCGCGCGGCTGCGCTTCCATTACCGCGCCCACTTGCACAATCACTACCGCCACCGCTGCCACAAATACATCCAGCATCGCCCAGCGGCTGAGAAACTGAATGTGCAGCAGCAGCGACCGCCGCAGCTTTGACGTCAGCGGCCCGAACCACAGAAACGCCAGCATCGCCAGCTTCAGCGCAGGAAAGCCGATCGACAACACCCCCACCAAAACCGCAAGCGGCTGATCGCCTCGACGCCACAGATCCTCCAGCATCGACCACAGCGACACGCGGTTGCTCCAGAACACCAGCGTCCTGGTCTGCACCATCGGCAGCGTCACCCCCAACAGCAGACACACACTGCTTGCAGCCAAAAGTATCGGCACATCCAGCCGACACCTGTGCGACAACGCCAGTGAACCGATCCGTCCCATGCCGCGGTTTCCTCGGCGAGATGAGAACCAAAACTCCAACAACGACAACAGCAACAACAGCAGCGGCGGTGTCACCACACCATCACAAACGCTGCGAAAAGCGCAAGATCGCTCATCACCAAGGCAGGCAGGCAGACACTCCCTTTCACGTCACCCCCTTGTCTCCCCACCTCCTTGTCTCTTTGTCTTCCTGCCTCCTCTCTCCTTTCCCTCATCATCACCGAAACAAGCTGCCTGTTTCCGTGCACTTCGTGTGCGCAGCAATCAATCAAACAAAACGCTTTCATTCATTGAGACTAAGCGCGTGCCCGGCGTGTCTTTGCGCGAGCGGAATTGCGCGGCTGGCCGGCCTCATGTTCCAGTTCCACCATCATGCGCTGCACGCGATCGAACCACGATTCGGTGCTGATGTGCTGCGTGCGAATGCTCTCAGCCCAGAGGGGAAACGACAGCGGCGTCAGTTGTTCGGTATGAACAATCACAATGCGGCTGGATCGGATGCGCTGTAGCGTCTCGCGCAGTCGCACCACTTCCAGTTCGCGGTCGAGCACCTCGCGGCGGGCCTGATCCAGCAGGAGATTGTCCGGGTCGTATTGCGTGAACACTTCAAAAAACAGCTCGCTTGAAGCCTGCAACTGGCGCACGGTTTTTCCCGCGCCGGGAAAACCGGGAAAGATCAACCCCGCTACACGCGCGATGTCGCGGAACTGCCGGCGGGCCAAGGCGGTGGTGTTCAAACAGTCAAGCAGATCGTGCACGAGTTCTTCGGTGGAGAACACCTGCCGCCACTCGTCTTCATCCAGTGCAATCGGTTCACGTGACAGCAACTCAAAGCCGTAGTCGTTGGCCGTCACATGCAATGAGCGCGGCTTCTGCAGCGCGATGCGGTGGGCGATGAGCGATGACAATCCCTCATGCACCAGTCGCCCTTCAAATGGAAAGACAAAAACGTGATGCCCATCGCGCGTTTCGCATTGCTCGATGAGCAGTTCGTTCGGGCGGGGAATGATCGACCATGCTGCCTGCAACTGCAGCAGGGGCTTCACCAGTCGCATCTCCGGCGAGTTGTAGATTCCCTGCCGGGCCTCATTGAGTTTGTTCCGCACCGCTTGAGAAAGCAGTGTGGAAAGCGGGCTGCGGCCGCCCATCCACCGCGGCACGATGCCGGTTTTCTGTCTGGCTCTGCGCACCGTGGCCACGAGATTGCGCACCATGATCAGTTCCAGAACGCGGCCGGCAAAAACGAATCGATCGCCCGGTTTCAGGCGCGAGATGAAGCTTTCTTCGATCATGCCCAGCGTTGCGCCGCTTTGAAACGCAACCTTCACCGCGGTGTCGCTGGTGATGGTGCCGATCGACATGCGATGCAGCCGCTCGATCTGTTTGTCAACGACCATAAAGCGGCCGTCGACATGCGAGACTTTCTTGAAATGCGGATATGCCGTCAGCGCCGGGCCGCCCTGGGTAATGAAGTCCATCGCCCATTGCCACTCATGATCGGTGAGGTTGCTGAACGCATAGGTTGAGCGGATTTCATCGCGCATGGCCTCGGAGTCAAAGCCGTCGCCGGCAGCAAGCGTGACCAGATGCTGCACAAGCACATCGAGCGGGCGATCAAGAGGCTGACGCGATTCAACCTGTGGAGCTGAGGGCGGCCCGGAAGCCTTGGCTGTTGTCTTTGCTGAACGTCTGCGATCTGCGCCAAGCGCGCCCGCAGCGTCACGTGCTGCAGCAAACTCAATCAGTTCCAGCGCGTTGGTGGGCACGCCCAGAATGCGGCTGGGCGCACCGGGCTGATGGCCGCTGCGGCCGGCTCGCTGCATCATGCGGGCGATGCCTTTGGGGCTGCCAAGCTGGATGACCTGATCGACGGGCGTGAAGTCGACGCCAAGATCAAGACTCGACGTGCATACCACGCAGCGGATGCGGCCGGTGCGGAGCAACTCTTCAACCTGCGTGCGGATATCACGATCAAGCGAGCCGTGATGCAGCGCGATGGAGCCGATGAGGTCCGGCCGGGCTTTGAGAATCTGCTGAAACCAGATTTCCGCCTGTGAGCGCACATTGGTGAACAGCAACGTGGTGCGGGCGGATTCAATGGCCTTGATGACCTTCGGCAGCAGCCGCAGACCAAGGTGACCAGCCCAGGGGAACCGTTCGACGCTGTCTGGCCGCAGCGTATCGACGATGGTGGTTTTAGGCTGCTCGCCGCGAATCAGAACTCCGCCTTGACTAGATGCATTTGGTGCAGTCGGAGCTGAACCGAGAAGCGCCGCCATGGCCTGCTCAAGATTGCCCAAGGTGGCAGAGAGTCCCCAAGTGCGCAGCGTGGGCGATATGCTGCGCAATCGGGCGAGACCCAATTCGGTCTGCACGCCGCGTTTGGTGCTCAAAAGCTCATGCCATTCATCAACGATTGCGCATCGCAGGTTGCGAAAATGGTTGGAAGCTCCCGGGTATGACAGCAGCACGGAAAGGCTTTCCGGCGTGGTGATGAGCGCTTCGGGCAGCGATTTTTTCTGGCGGCGTCGAACGGTCTGCGAGGTATCGCCGGTGCGGCTTTCAACGGTCCAGGGAATATCCAGTGCGGTCAACGCGGCGCGAAGATTCTCGGCTGTGTCGTTGGCCAGCGCGCGCAGCGGGGTAATCCAGAGCACGCGCAGCGGCGAGGCATATCCATCTTCTTCATTCCTGACCGGCGTTGCGGCGCGCCTGCGGGCGTTTGACGCATCGCCGTTTCTGCTGCTGCCATCGATTTCTGTGCGTGAGTGCTGGCTGAGCCACTCCGCCAGTGGGCCGAGCCACACTGCATAGGTTTTTCCCGTGCCGGTCGGCGCATGCACAAGACCGCTGCGGCCGGCAAGATACGCCCGCCAGGTTTCGCGTTGGAAAGCAAACGGCGTCCAGCCGCTTTGCGCAAACCAGCGTTCCAGCGGGGCAAGGATGGCATCGTCAGACGGCAATGGTTGATCGATCAGCACAAAGAAGGTTCAGCATATGACCTGCGCACAGCACAGGCTCTGGGAACAGAGACATCAGTCAGTGCTGGATACGCGGGATATCAGAGAACAACTAAGACACAGAGGCAAGAAAATAACTTTTGCGCCCCCTTCTCCCTTGCTCCTTATCTCCTCATCCCCTTGTCTTCCTTGGCTACACTGCAGACATGTCCACACCGCAGCCGGTCATTCTGGCCATTGAAACCTCGCAGCGAACAGGCGGCGTTGCGCTGCGCGATCGGGCTGGGGTAATCCACACCGAGATGCTGGCGGCGAAGAAGCGGCATGATGACGATTTGCTACCGGCAATCGATCGGGTGTTCGCAAGAGCCGGGCTTGAACCGCGCGATCTGGCTGGCGGCGGGGTGGGCGTTTCGATCGGACCAGGCGGTTTTACGGGCCTGCGCATTGCAATCACCACCGCCAAGATGCTTGCGGAGGTGTTGCACGCGGATATTGCTGCCGTGCCGAGTGCGTTCGTGGCGGGTGAGGCGTACTTTCAAGCAGCGCCTGACAGTGCTGGCCCGATCATTGTCGCTCTGGCCAGCAAGGGCGAGACGTTCTGGAGCACCCGGCTGGTGCGAACAGCAGGCGGCGATATTGCAAGCGTTGGCGAGCCGGGGCTTGCTGATAGCGATTCGCTGGAGCTTGCCGGCGTTGAAGCGGTGCTGGGCGATGCGCATCTGCCCCTGTCGGTGCGTGCCCGGTGCGAATCTGCGGGCGTTGCGGTGGTGGAGCCTGTGTTTGATCCCCGTGCGTGCCTGCAGGTTGCGTCGCGCATGATCGCCCGGGGGCAGGTGACCGATCCGCTGGCGTTGTCGCCGCTGTATCCCCGGCCGCCGGAGGCGGTTTCGCTGTGGGAGAAGCGTCACGGGCAGACGTGACGGAGAGGGGAAGGCAGACGAGGGAGACACGGGGACAGGGAGATGGGGTGACAGACGGAGCGGATTACCTTGTCAGAGTCGGATTCAGCGCTTCCCGTGCCTGATGCCTTTGGACCAGCCCCATAAAACGCTCATCTGATCTGCCTGCATCGGCGGCAGCCTGCTGCCCATAGCACATGCGCCGATTATGCCGCCTCGCCACAGGCATGAGCAGCATTGCGGCATCAAGTTCCCCAGACTCACATCCGATGACAAGTCTGGCAATCTAGGGGACTTGCGCGAACCGCCGCGCCTTGGGTTGCGTAGGCAAACGGGAGTACATGTCATGGCTAAGAACAACGCTTCCCAGGCATGGATCGACAAGCAGGTCTTCACCACCGGCGAAGCTGCGGAAATCTGCAAGGTCTCGCAACAGACCATCATCCGCTGTTTCGACAATGGTCGGCTTCAGGGATTCCGGGTGCCCGGATCGCGTTTCCGACGCATTCCGCGCAGCGAGCTGCTGCGGTTCATGAAAGCAAACGACATTCCCACCGAACTGCTCGAAAGCGGCAAGAAGCGCATTCTGGTCGTCGATGACGACAATCAGATCGTCGAACTTTTTGTCGATGTGCTCAGCCGCGATGACCGTTTCGAGGTCAAGACCGCATCAACCGGTTACGACGCAGGCATGCTGACCGAATCGTTCCGGCCGCACCTGGTGCTGCTGGACTACATGCTGCCGGATATCAACGGCAATCTTGTCTGCGAACGCATCAAATCCAATCCCGATCTGCAGGATACGAAGATCATCATCGTTTCGGGCGTGGTGAATCAGGAAGAAATCGATGCGCTGACCCGCAGCGGTTCCGATGGCTTTGTGAAAAAGCCGTTCAATATCGAAAAACTGATCGAACGCATGGCTGAACTGCTTGACGTGTAAGCGCCAGGCAAGTGAGACGATTGAAAGGGTGCCAAGGCGACATGTGAAAGGGTGACGACACGATGGTCTGCTCTGTCATGTCATCATGTCACCTTGCCGCCGACGAGACAGGAAGACAAGGAGAGAAAGAGAAGCAGACGCTCTCTTTTCCCATCTCCCCTTCCTCTGTCTCCCCTTTTCCCTGTCTTTCGGCCTCCTGGTCTTCCTGTCTGCCTTGTTGAACGTCCATGCTTCGCGATGAGAAAAACCCTCGGAACGCACGATTACGCCCATCGCGGCGGCGTCGCCCTCAACAGGACGCAGCTTCCGACATCGCGCCTCGCGGCAGCGCATCGCTGCAGGAACGGGAAAAGGCCATGCGCAACAGGAAGTCGTCGGTCCAGCAGCCTGCTGCAGCTCAATCTGCATCGCTGTCATCGCATTCACAAACGCCCCACACCTCCAGCACGCCAGAGTTCACCGCTCAGCGGGTGGAACTCATCCTGCAGCAGCTCGATGCGCTGCCCACACTCAGCACGATTGCACTGCGGGTGCTGGAACTGACCAGCGATGAAAGCTCGCATGCCAAAGACATTGTGCAGCTGATCGCTGCGGACCCTGCGCTTTCAGCCAAGGTGCTCAAGCTCTGTCGGTGCAGTGAACGCGGCAGGGGTTTGAATGTCACGACCGTTGAACGGGCGGTGGTCATGCTGGGCTTTGAAGCCCTGCGCAGCGCGGTGCTTTCGGTACAGGTATTTGAGCTGCTGGACGGCGTGGAAAGCCCCGGCGGCGAGATATGTGCCGAAAAACCGATCTTCGATCGTGTAGCGTTCTGGCAGCACAGCCTTGCGGTGGCTTCGGTATGCGAGGCGTTGGCCGGCACCACGGGGCTTTGCCGCGATGTCAGCAAGGCTGATGCGTTTCTCAGCGGGCTTTTGCACGATCTGGGAGCATTGATGCTGCACGTGCTGCTGCCCCGCAGCTTCGATCGCGTGTGTCAGTTTGCTGAGACACACGGCGTGTCGCTGGATCAGGCATGTCGGCGGATCATCGGTCTGGATACCCACACCGCCGGACGTCGGCTTGCTGAGCACTGGCGGCTGCCGCATTCTCTGGGCGATGTGCTGTGGCTGCACGGCCAGCGGTTTGATTCGCTGCCGGATTTACCGCACCGTCCGCAGATCGCGCTGGTGACACTCGCCGATGTCGTCGCCCGCAGCCGGTGCATTACGCCGGCAGGTCACGGCCCGCGCGGCGAGGACATCTCCGAACTGTGCCAACTGCTCGGCCTGGATCGCAAGGCGGTTGATGAAGTCAGCGATCGACTGCATCAGGACGTTGCAGCCCGGGCCGAGAGCCTGGGGCTGGACGCCCAGCCCGATACGGTTCTGCTCATGCGCTCGATCGCCCGCGCCAATGAGGCGCTGGGCCGCATCAACAGCGGCATGCGTCAGCGGGCCTTGCTTGCGCAGCGGCAGTCCGAAACGCTCCGCGCCATCACGCAGTTTCACGATTCCGCTGCGCCAGGCGGGTCGGTCGTCACCGTCATGGGCAAGGTTGTTGAGTCAGCGACGGGCGTGTTCGGCGGCGGATTCTTTGCCATGCTCTATCAGGCACACGTCAACGATCCGTGGCAGCTCATTCAGTTCACCACCGACGGCCGGCCGATGCGCAGCCAGTTGATTACGCCGCCGCCCGGATCGACCGCTGTGGCCGATCTGGCGGATCAGTCGCAGGTGTCGATGCAGGTGATGGGCATGCTGCCGTGGCTGAGCGACTACATGGGCGATGCCCGTGATCTTCGCCACGTGCAATTGTTGCCGCTGCGTTGTGGATGGGGTGTGAACGCGGTGCTGCTGCATGATTGCTCCATCGACGGCCGTGAGGCCATGGAACAGCTTGATGCGCTCAGCCGCACATGGGCTGCCGCCATTGCTGCTGCTGCTCAACACGAAGGCGCCAAGCGTCTGGGCGAACAGCTTGCAGAGTCCAACCGCGTCCTGGTGGAAACCCAGCACGAGCTGGCCCGCAGTCAGGCGATGGCGGCGCTGGGCGAAATCACCGCGGGCGCAGCCCACGAGATGAACAACCCGCTTACGGTCATTTCCGGGCGCTCGCAGCTTCTTGCCAAAAGTCTTCAGGAACCAAACGCCCGGCTCATGGCCCAGCAGATTGTCGAGCAGTCGCACCGCATCAGCGACATGATCACCGCGCTGCGCATGTTTGCTGAGCCGACCAAACCGGAACGTCGGCCGACTTTTCTCCACGACCTGCTCAGCAGCGTGGTGAAAGAAACCCGCAAGCGTTATGCGACGCCTCCGCCAATCAAAGTTGTTATAGAGCAGCCACTTCCGTCAATTTATGTCGATCCCGAACAGCTCGGCCGCGCTGTGAGCGAGTTGCTTCGTAACGCCATTGAGTCAGAAGGATCAAAGCATATTGAGGTGCGTGTTCAAATCGGGCCTCTGGATGACCGATTGAGGATTCAGGTCACCGACAATGGCTCGGGCCTGACACAACACGCTTTGGCGCACGCGTTCGATCCGTTCTTCAGCGCCAAACCCGCCGGTCGCCAGCCCGGACTCGGACTGGCCCAGGCTCGACGGTTGGTCGAAGCGCATGGCGGACAACTGATGCTGGAGAACGGCAAGGACGGCGGCGCCGTGGCGACGATCTGGCTCGAACATTGGCGAGGACCCTCCAACCACCAGCAGCGCGACGTCGCGTGACGCCGCCTGCCGGCTCGGAGATGGCGAACTGAAGTCAGCCTCGTTTGGGCTGACCAAGGCGGGAAGAGGGTTGTCATGGAATCCCTGGATCGACAAATTGATGAAGCGCTGGCCGACAACATCGCACCGACTGCCTCGATCGCAGGTCCGGCGCGCATGCTGATCGTCGAAGCCGACGCGGCATTGCGGCAATCGCTGATCGAAGCCCTTGAGCGACGCCATCATCACTGCACCGGCGTGGGCAGCGTGTCTGAGGCACGATCCGCGCTGGCGCGCACGAGCTTTGACGTCGTGGTGCTCAACCATCAGCTTGTTGACAAGGCATTGCTCGAGCTCATGCCGCTGATTCAAAAAACCTCGCCTGCCACCAAAACCGTGCTGATCGCTGAGCGATGCACGCTGGATGACGCGGTACGGGCGATGCGCTGCGGCGTGGTTGATCTCATCGCGCTTCCCGTGGAGATGGAAGAATTCATCCGTCGCATCGATACCGCGCTGCTCAAGTCGCGCGCCGATCGCCAGCGCGATGAGCGGCTGCTGCGGCTGAAGAAAATCTGCCGCGAACTGAACGTGGCGCGGCACGAAATCTCCCGCCAGGTTGATGCGCTGTGCGGAGACCTGACTGCTGCGTATCAGGAAATCGCCGACCAGATGAACGAAGTGGCGATGGCCAGCGAGTTTCGCACGCTGATCAAGCAGGAGCTTGATGTTGAAGACCTGCTGCGCACCACGCTGGAATACATGCTGACCAAGACCGGCCCGACGAACGCAGCGGTGTTTCTGCCCGACTCGGCGCACAGCTATGGCTTGGGCGCGTATGTGAACTACGACTGCCCGCGCGAAACCGTGTCGCTGATGCTTGATCATCTTTGCCAGGCGGTCTGCCCGCAGATGGCTGATGAGGATGAGATCGTCTGCTATGCCGACGCGCGCGAATTCGCTGAATGGATCGGCATTGAGGCGGATTTTCTCGCCGACTCGGAAGTGATTGCGTTTTCCTGCCAGCACGAAGGCGAATGCCTGGCGGTGATCGTTCTGTTCCGCAACAAGTCCAACCCCTTCAGCGAAAAATTGGCGGGCGTGATCGACACGATGCGGACGCTGCTGGCGGAGCAGTTGTCCAACATTATTCGCGTGCATCATCGTGCGCGGCCGAGCTGGCCCAAGGAAGCTGCCGACGGCGATCTGGATTACAACGACGACATCAACTGGGGATTCGAAGGTGGCATGGCGGCGTAAGTGAGCGCAGCGAATAAAGCATGACTGCAACGGATACATGACATCACGGAGCGGCGCAGTTGCCGTGATTGCCGCAATTGCCGCGGTAAACGAGTGCAACATCGGTTGAAAAGCTGCGCATTGCGCAGCAGCGCTCGCCGGCTTGCTCACAAACCGCTGGGCCAGGCTTCCGGTTCCTCAGCTAGGTCCGCAGCCAGCTCCAGCGGATGAACCGCGTGCGTTTCATCAATGAAGATAAATGCGTCGTACCGGTCAACCAATCGTGTGGGGACGTAATTGCCCGGCCGCTCAGCGTGCGGGTGATACACCACGCCGATGGCGCGGTGCCCCAGTTCGCGGCGCAGCAGATCGCGCAGCGCTGCGGGTAATGTTCGAAGCGGCACGATCAGCTGCGCCATGCCGAGCCGATGCAGTTCATCTTCCAGACTGCCCGGCGCAGCTGGGGGTATGCTGATTGTTTCGTGCGATTCACCCCATGCGTCGGCTGCGATGACCGTGCCGTGATGCGTTCCAAAGCCGATGAGACGCACCGCGTCAGCGCCATAGTGTTCGCGCGCGAGACCGCCAAGATTCACATAGCCCGATCGAGCCATGTTGGTTGCGCGATAGTCGCCGATATGCGTATTGTGCGCCCAGACAATGGCGCGCGAGTCGTCGCCGTAATGCTCCAGCAGCAGCGAGAGCGTCTCCATCATGTGGCGGTCGCGCACGTTCCAACTGGGCGCATCGCCAGCGAGCATGGTGCGGTAGTATGCCTCGGCATTGCGGGTGACGCGTGCGTTCATGCGGGCGTCGAAGTACGCTTCTTTGGGATCTTCGTGATTCGGCCGGGTGGCGGTGTAGAGCCGCTCCAATCGCTCAATATGCGCCAGTGCAGCGCGCACGTTGGATTCGCAGTTTGCTGACACAAGCCGCGTGGCGTAGGCGTACTCGTGCGGATCGCGGTTGTACGGCTCGAAGCATGCGTATGCGCGGCGGGCAGCGTCGGCAGCAGGAGGATCGACCTTGCGCAGGTACGCCACCACCAGCCGCATCGAATCGTACATGCTGTAGACGTCGAGGCCGTGAAACCCCACCGGTCGCCGATTGTCGTGATATCGAACCGCGTCATTGAACCCGCGCATCCACTCCACGAGTTCCAGCACCTCTTCGTTGCCCCACATCCAGGTTGGGAAGCGCCGATAGCCCGCCAGCGCGTCGCGAGGTGAGCCGACGCCGGTGGTGATGTGCTGGTGCACGCGATGGCAGTCCGGCCAGTCGCCTTCCACAGCGATAAAGCTGAAGCCGCACTCGCGAATCAGATACTCGGAAATGGTCCGCCGCCACTCGTAAAACTCGCTTGTGCCATGCGTCGCCTCGCCCAGCATCACGATGCGGGCGTCGCCGAGGACTTCGAGTAATGCGCCAAGGTCATTGGGACCGCGCAGCGGCACAGCAGCCGCCCGCAACGCTTTGGCAAAGGGATCCTGCGGCAGCGGCGCGATCATGCCCTTGCCCTAGCGCTCCGGCAGACTGGAGCCTTGCCACGTCGCTACGCCGCGAGCGAAGACCTTGAGCAGATCGAAACTCGTCACCACGCCCGCTGCGGTGCCGTCGGGATTGACCACCACCACCCGATGGACGCGATGCTCAGCCATTTCGTCAGCGACATCGACCAGGCTGTCATCCGGCGTGGCGGTCAGCGGCTGCGGCGACATGAAATCCCGCACGACGCCCAGGCGGTTGCGCACGTTCTCATCCTCATCATCCACAGTGCTGGTGTCGGCCAGTTGCTCAAAGAACTCCTGCGGCTCAAGTCCCGCGCCGCCAGCGAGCATCCAATCCAGCAGGTCTGTCTTGGAAACCACGCCCACCACGCGGTTGTGCTCATCCACCACGGGGCAGCCGGAGATTTCGTTAAGCGCAAACAGCCGCGCCAACTGCCGGAGCGTGTCGTTGGGCGAGGCGGCGATAGGGTCAGGGGTCATCACGTCTCTGACGCGCAATTCATGCAGCCCGCGTGCGATCATGGTGTTTACCTTCTATTCTGCTGGTTGTTGCCGGGTGTTGGTCCGTACATGCATTCATGAGCAGCAGCCATTGAGGGATGCGGCGGTCTGGCGCCCGACTGCGCCAGCTCTGGCTCACTTTTGGCTGCTCCAGCTCTGATTGGCTACTGGAAAAGAGCCTTGATCCGATTCCCGCTCAATTGAGCGGGCGAAGCTGTTTTCCACTTTCCACCGGCGTACGTCACCCGCAACGCTGCGTGCGATCAGCAGGCGATTCCGCGTGGGCCGACTTGCCGACGTGCGATCCGGCGCCAAATTCCACTCCCAAACGGTGCAGACTGGTCCATTGTTCACCGATCCGTGAGAGCGGAGTAAACCCCCTGCCCGTGTGATGCCGATAATGCGTGTGCCATGCCTGCGGACCTGAAATCGATTTTGAAGCTTGAAGTGCCCCTGATCGTCGTGATCGGGTCGCGAGACATGCCGGTGAAAGAGGTGCTCAACCTTGCGCCGGGCGCGATTCTTGAATTGCCAAAGTTGGCTGATGAGGAATTGGAGATTCTCGTCAACAACAAGCCCATTGGTCTGGGCATGGCTGTAAAAGTGGGTGAGAACTTCGGCATTCGGCTGACCTACGTTGGCAACTTGAAAGAGCGCATTGCCGCGATGGGCGGCCAGGAAGGCAGCGGCGACGTGGCGACCGAATCCGATGACACTGCGGCTGCGGCACTGGCCGACGAAATCATCGCCGGCCAACGATAATTCGAGTGCGGCAGGCCAACAACGCCAGTTGAATAGATTCTCGCAAATCCTTGTCCTATAAGGTATAGTGTTCACCAACGGCGAGATTTTCGATGAAAATCAGCCGTTGGTCATGTCAGAAGCCAGCACGCGCTTCCCTTCGCCCGGACGCGCTGCTGACAGACTCCAGAAAGCGCACTTCCCATGCCCCGCAACATTCCCGTCGGCAACGGCGAAATGCTCGTCACCTTTGACGACCTTTACCGCATCCGAGACATCTACTACCCCCGGGTCGGCATGCCCAACCATACCGGCGGACATATTCAACGCTTTGGCGTGTGGGCCGATGGCCTTTTTGCCTGGATCGAAGATCCGCACTGGAGACGCGAGCTTCGCTACAAGCCCGACACCATGGTCACCGAGGTTCTCCTTCGGCACGAAAAGCTCGGCATCGAACTGCTCTGCAACGATGCGATCGACTACTGGAGCCCGGTGTTTTTCCGCAAAATGGTCGTGACCGATCTGCTGGGCAAGCCTCGCGATGTGCGGGTGTTCTTCCATCACGATATTTCCGTCAGCGGATCGCCGGTGGGCGATACGGTGAACTACGACCCGCAGCTGGCTGGGCTGGTTCACTACAAAGACGACATGTACTTCCTCATCAACGGCTGCAATGAACGCGTCTGCGGCATTGATCAGTTCAGCACCGGCGCCAAGCGCATCGGCAATGCGGAAGGCACATGGCGCGATGCGGAGGACGGACAGCTCAGCCGCAATCCCATCGCGCAGGGGTCGGTCGATTCCACCGTGGGCTTCAACATGCATCTGACGCCCCGGGGCTCCGGTGAAGTTGTGTATTGGATCGCAGCCGGCCGAACGTACGACGACATCAAAGACCTCAACCGCAAGATTCTGACCAAAACCGCCCAGCGCATGATGGATCGCACCGAAGCGTACTGGCGGTTATGGGCATGCAAGGAGCCGATTGATTTCTCGCCGCTGCCCGAGCCGCTGCGTGATCTGTATATCCGCAGCCAGATCATCGTGCGCACCCAGATTGACAACAGCGGCGCGATTATCGCGGCCAACGATTCCGACATCACGCATTTTGCGGGCGACACATATTCGTACATGTGGCCGCGCGACGGAGCGCTGGTCGCCCAGGCACTGGTCCTGGCTGGTCAGGGCGAACTCAGTCGGGCGTTTTTCCGCTTCTGCGCCCGGGTCATCAGCGACAAAGGCTTTTTCCTGCACAAGTACAACCCTTCAGGAACGCTGGCGTCGAGCTGGCATCCGTGGACGCTCGACGGCAAACCGGTGCTGCCGATTCAGCAGGACGAAACCGCGCTGGTGCTGTGGGCGCTGCGGCAGCATTTCCTGGTCTTTCGTGATGTGGAGTTTCTCAAAGCGCTGTATACGCCGCTGGTGATCAATCCCGCGCGGTGGCTGCTGGAGCATCGCGATCATCACGGCTTGCCCAAGCCAAGCTGGGATTTATGGGAAGAGCGCCGGGGCATTCACACCTTTACCGTGGCGGCGACGATCGGTGCGTTGCAGGCCGCTGCCGACTTCGCCCGCGACATGGGCGCACTGGATCACTCAGCTGAATTTGCTGAAGGCGCGCAGCGCATGCGCGGGGCAATGATGCGGCATCTGTGGGTCAAAGAGCACAACCGCTTCGCCCGCATGGCCACACCCACCGAGGACGGCAGCTATCGACTGGATATGACGCATGACGCAGCCAACTTTGCCGTCTTTGCGTTTGGAGCGCTGCCCGCTGATCACCCCGCAGTGATGGCGGAGATGAAAGCCATTCGCCAGAAGCTCTGGGTGCAGACGCCCATCGGCGGCATCGCGCGCTATCAGCGGGATTACTATCACCAGGTCGAACGCGATGATGTGGAACGCATCCCGGGCAATCCGTGGGTGATCTGCACGCTGTGGTTCGCCCAGCACATAATCGCTGCAGCCAAAACACTGGATGATCTTGAAGAGGCGCTGGAGTATCTGCATTGGGCGCGCAAGCGCGCTCACGACTCAGGCGTGCTGGCTGAGCAATACAACCCCCACACCGGCGAACCCATTTCTGTCAGTCCGCTGACGTGGTCGCACGCCACCGTCATGACCACGATCATGCAATATCTGCTCAAGCATGCGGAACTCACCGGCAACCGCTCAGGCTCTGTTGCGGAACTGGTGCGCAACCCCGCAATGGAACCGCAGGCGTAAACGACGCTGCTCGCAGACGGCAAACCGCAGGCATGTCGCCATACCCAATGCCGGACGCCAGGCGCAGTCACCGACTTTGCCGGTCTATGTTGTGATTGCGCACCAGCGTAGCGTTGGGATGGCTTGTTGTTCTCAGATCAGTTCAATTCGTTACAGGTATTACAGGAGCAGCGGGTGCGTCGTCGACGGAGGGATCGGTAGTAGCAGCAGCAGGCACCACATCAGCGGCCTGTGTCTCATCAGAGGCGGTGTGGGCGTTTGCTGCAACGGCCTCGCCTGAGGTTGCATCGTCATCCCGGCGCTTGTCAGCAGCGATCTGCTGTGATTCATCCGTACCATCGTTCTGCATTCCAGGCGGTCTGCCGCCGGGGCCGCGCCGGCCCGGACCTTCATCCTTGGGCATCGGCAGACGCGCGACGATTTCCTTGTTTGCCGGTTCATACAGCAGAACAAGGTCGCCTTCGTTCACGCCATCTTTGATTTCGATATACAGCTCAGACGCCCGGCCAATGGCGACTTTCCGCTGGGCATAGCCGCCGTCCTGCGGCACGTACACATACGCCAGCGGGCCGTTGCGGAAGACTGCCTGAACCGGCACGTGCAGCGAATCTTCCACACGATCGACATAGATATTGGCCCGGCATCGCATGGCCGGCTTCAACCCGAGATCAGCGCCATTCTCCAGCAGCACGCGAACGGTGTAATCGCGGCGATTGGGATCGCGCCACCCGCCGGATTCCGCCAATACGCCGATGCTCAATACTTCGCCCATGATCGGCTGATGCGGCATGGCGTCAGAGGTCACCGTTGCCCGCTGGCCGGGCTTGATCAGGCCGCTGAGCGCCTCGCTGACTTTGACCGTGGCGATCATCTGCGTGGTGTCGGGCAGAATCATCACCGGCTCGTTGGGATAAAGCTCGGTGCCGACCTGTGGCGGCTGGCCATCGTTGCGGCGATTGCCCGATTCCAGCGACGAGTAATACACCACCAATCCGGGCGACGGCGCAACGACAACGCAGTTTCTGAGCTGCTCCCGCAGTTCTTCAAGCTTTTCTTTTGCGCTGTCAAGCTGATACTGCTTGCTGTCCACCTCGCTCTGGGCGGTGCGCACTTCCGCATCGTACTGCTGCTGGATTCGTTCACGCTCGCTTTTGGCCTGCTCCAGATCAGACTCTTTCTGCTTCTTGTCCTGGATGTACTGATATTTCTCGTACACCTCCATATCGAGCCTGGCCTGGACGAGGTTGGCGTCCGCCCGCATCAGCGCGATTTCATCCTGTTTGTATTCGTCGAGGCTGATGAAGCGCTTTTCGAGCAGCTTCTTTGACTCAGCGAAACGCGCCGCAAGCCGCTCGTATTCCTTTTCAGCGGTCTCCACCGCCAGTTCAAGCTCCTTGCGACGTGAGACGACTTCGCCTTCATTCCACGACCGCAATGCCAGATCGGCCAGTTGTATCGCGAGGTCGGCTTTGGCCAGTTCGGCTTCGCGCGTCTTGATTTTGATTTCCAGGTTGGCCTGCGCGGAAATCAGCGCAGCTTCAGCCGTGTTTACGCGGTCCTGCTGATCGCGAAGCTGATTGCGAATTTCCTCATCATTCAGCCGCATCAGCACATCGCCCGCTTTGACGAACGTGCCTTCAGCGACGATTTCGGTGATGATGGCGCGGCTGTCGAGACGATTGCGGATCTCGATCTGCTTCATCGCAGCCAGTTCGCCGGATACGGGAATGACGATATCGAAGTCGCCGCGACGCACGAGGAAGGCGTCATCGGAGTGAGTGGCGCCCGCCTCGCCGCCGCCGCGCAGCACCAGTCCAATGGCGCCGGCTGCGGCAAGCAGAACGACGAGAAGAAGAACGATAATCGCGGTCTGTCCGCGTGGGGCGTATTGTTTCATGGCAATTCCCGAATTCCTCAACGGTGGCCGAATCGTCCTGTTTCCGCGCGCAAGCCGTCGCGTCAATTCCGATTCACTCCTTGATACCAATATCCCTAGCCTAGCGTTTCATCGACTGAACTTCGACAAATCTGCGGTTTTCGCCTCACACGTAAGTTCTCGACCCGTGGTATTACAGGCGAATTCCCCAAACTCACACTTAACATAGGCCAGCGATCGCAACGCAGCGGCCGCGGCTTTCCCAAACCCGCTTCACATGCGGTCGTTCCCTGGCGGGCATGCTCCTTCGCGGCCCGTTTGCTCATCCAACCGTACTCAATGGCTCATCTGCAGGTTCAAATGGTTCAGCAGGAGGATCGGCAGGGGCTGAATGATTCGGCGGCGCCGGGGCGTCAGGCGCCGGGTCAGGATCATGCCTGTGGTCGATCATCATGCCCTGCAGGAAGCGGATCGATCCATCGGGATTGACGCGAAGCTGGCCGGTTTCGAGCAGATAGCGAAGAATCGCCACTTCCAAGTCACGTCGCGCAGCGTCACGGGCGTCCTGAGCGCGGAGCAATTCGTCAGCCGCTTCGCTGCGATCACGTGCCGTTGCGCGGTCGGGAGCTGCATCGATGCTGGCCCGCCGCTCTTCGCCGATCTGCACGCTTTGTTCCTGAATCTGCAATGCATACAGCGCGCGGTCGATGTCGCGGGCCGCAGCGCGAACCCCCACTGCAATTAGATCTCGCTGCTCGTCATACGCGCGCAGCGCCCGTTCAAGCCGAATCTGCGCTTCACGCAGAGTAAGCCGCTCGATTTCGCGATCCAGCGGCACGCTGAAAAGCACACCCGCGCGGAGATCGCTGTCGTGCGGTTCAAAACGCAGTCCCGACCGTGCCCGCCGCCGATTGGTGGGAATGGATACCGATCCGAACACATCAAGATCGGGCAAGAGATCGTTTCGGGCAATTTCGACGATGCGCCGGGCGTCATCCACGATGTCGCGCTGCGTCTGCAGATCAAGCCGCAGCTTCATCGCCAGACGCACCGCCTCTTCCAGATCGACGGAAGGAATCGGCAAATCTAGCGTGGAGGGGACAATGATCACATCCTGGTCGATCGGCAGGCCAAGCCGCACCTTGAAGCGATCGACCGCCAGACGATAGAACTCGCGGCGCGTGTTGAGATTGTCCAGCGCGCGAAAGGTGTCCTGCTCGGCCAGAGCTGCTTCAAAGCGAGGGGTGCGGCCGGCCTCATACAGCGCCAGCTCGCGCTCCTGCACTTCCAGCAGGCGCGTCACCTGCCGCTCAGCGTTCATGACCGCCTGCTGCTGCACGACCAGATCGAGAAACTCCTGCGCGATGTCAAACAGAAATTCGCGGCGAAATATCTCGAAATCACGTGCGGCGTACACCAGATTGCGCTCGGCTTGTATGCGCGTTTCGCGGGCCGAAAGCCCTGCACCCCGCAGGAGCGGAATGTCGGCTTCGAGAATCAGCTCTGCGCTTTGAACATTCTCACCCGCTACGCGCCGATGCAGGTCTTCAGTGGCGGCGGCAAGCAGGCGTGCGGAAACCTCGCCCCCGTAGGGCAGACGCTGCGTGACGGCAAGCTCGTTGACGACCTGAAGCGCTGCGTCGTACAGGCCGTCATCGCCAAACGCCACAACCTCGGCACGAACATCGTTGAAAAACCGCGGTCCCCACAGATGCCGCTCCTGCAACAGCCGCAACGCCGCCAGAACGTATTGCTCCTGGGCGAACTTGTATTCGCGGCTGCTTCGCGTCGCCAGAGAAAGCGCATCAGCGAGCGTCAGTTTGAGCGCATTGGGACTGATTTCGCCGTAGCGGTTCAGCCGGTCCAGCACGTTGTCAGCCTCATCGATGGCGCTGAACGGAAGCGCATCAGCGGGCGGATTGAACGTTGGAGGCTGCTCGGCTGCGGGGTCGGCCGATTCGGGAAACGCCACGGGCTTCTGAGCATCGGGCACGACCAGCGGTGAGAAGGCATCAGGCCCAATGTTCTGGCTGGTCTGGGCTAAAAGCTGCTCGACACGGCGGTCGATGCGCCGAAAGCTGGATTCACAACCTGTTGCAAAACAAGCAGTTGCAGCCAGCAAGAGTATGATGGCACGACAATGACGATAAACGGGCAACAGTTCCTGCATCTCCGAAGCGGGAAAAATGGAGCCGACGCACGCGTCGGCAAGGCGATGATGATGTGTTGTACCGCTTCATCGGTTGGATGTGGCAGTTCATCGTTGCTTTTGCCACACGCATCGTAGGTCTGGTTACACTTCGTGTGTTTTCAGCCGGCTCGGAAGTCGCGGCGGCAGGCCGGCTCACCGTCGCAGGACTCGCGTAGTATGCCAACAGTCACCTATAACGGACAAAGTTTTGCCATCGATGGCCGGCGCATCTGGGTGCTTGGCGCCTCGATTCAGTACGCGCGAACCCCGGTCGCTTCATGGGCGGATCGCATTGCCGCAGCCAAGCAGGCGGGCTTCAACACCATTGTCACCTCGTGTCCGTGGCTGCTTCACGAGCCGCGGCGGGGACGATTTCACTTCCAGGGCGATACCGACGTCCGGCGGTTCATCCAAACCTGCGGCGAAGCGGGCATGCGGGTCATCCTGCGGGCCGGACCCTACATCGGCGATCACTTCGACGGCGGCGGCATCCCCGCGTGGCTGGCGGAGATGCCCGGCGTGATGCTGCGGGAGGCCAACGAGGGCTTTCTCGAACATGTCAGCCGCTATTTCCGGCGACTGCTCAGCGAGGTTGCTGACCTCCAGGCCACGCAAGGCGGACCGATCCTGCTGGTGCAAAGCGAGCATGCCTGGACGTGTTCCAATGACGACCAGGCGGAACGCTACCTGCACGAAATCACTCGATTCATCCGCGAAAGCGGCATCACCGTGCCGCTGATCAACGCCAATGACCTCTGGCAGGAATCGCCAGGCACGATCGATACCTGGAGCGGCTACGACGATCTGCTGATACACCTGCGGCAGTTGCGCACCCTGCAGCCCAATGCACCGCGGCTGGTGAGCGCGTTTGATGCGGCTGGATTTGACACGTGGGGCGCAGCAGCCAAAAGCGGGCGGGCCAAGTCGGGCGATAATCACACTGACGCTGCGTCGAAATCGCCTGATGCAGTCCTGCGGCGGGTCGCGGAGATTCTGGCGGCGGGCGCTCAGCCCATCGTGTCGCCGTTTCATGGCGGCACCAATTTCGGGTTTCTGGGCGGACGTCTGTCCGGCTGCCCGGACGGGTTTATGACCACAAGTGCAGCTAAGGATGCGCCCTTGGGTGAAGCGGGCGGTCGCGGGCCGAAATATCTCGCTCTCAAGCGGCTGATGACCTTTGCCAACCATTTCAGCTCACTTTTTGCTGAATTGGAGCCGGATTACCACCCGATTGTGCTCGATCCGGCTGATGCTGAACGCGCCTCTGCTCCAAGCCGCGGTCGACGCAAGGCATCTGCACCCGTGCCCGGCGTTACCGTGGTGCCTTTGCGCGGCTCGCAGGGCCGGGTGGCGTTTGTCTTCGCCAACGGGTCTCATGCCAGCGCATCGCTGATTTTGAATGACGGCATTCGCCTGCCGGTGAACCTCGGCGAGCAGCCGGTCGGCTGGTACGTGCTGGATGCTGATTTGCAGGGCGCAGGTCGGCTGGATTTCGCCAACCTCTGCCCGTGGGCGATTGTGGATCGGGAGATCATTGTCTTCTTCGGCCCGCCGAAGAGCCAGGCGTACCTTTCGGTCGATGGCACGCCGCTGGAAGCTGTCGTGCCGGCTGAGGGCGGTAAGCCGCTGGTGGTCGATCACAAGGGTCTGACCGTTGTCATCTGCAACCAGACGCAGATCGATTTGACCTATCACAACGGCACTGCGGTTTATGTGGGTATCAGCGGTTTTGATTCCCACGGCGCACCGCTGCCTGCGGCTGGGCATTCCAAAGCCTGGGTCATCCGCAAGGACTGCAGGGTTGAGAGCCTGACGTTTGATCAGGAATCGCCGCCAGTGCATCGGCGCAATGGGCGACGGGAAAGCAACGGCGTGGCGTTGCACGAATGGCAGGCTGCGTCAGCAGAACTGTACGCCAATGGCCAGTCGCCTCGGTTTGCCTCGCTCGACGGCCCCGAAACGCTCAGCGCCTGCGGAGCATCGTTCGGCTACGGCTGGTATCGCGTGAAGATCAGCGGCTCGGGCAAGAAGCTGTGTCATGCGCCATTTGCGGCCGATCGCATGCACCTGTTTCTCGATGGTCAGCCGCGAGGGGTCATCGGCGTCGGCCCTGGCGCAAAGGCTGGCCCATTTGATCTCAAACTCGGAAAAGGCTCGCAAACGCTTGTCGCATTGCTGGACAACTTCGGCCGCTTCAGTGACGGCAACGATCTTGCGCAGGCCAAGGGGCTGTATGGCCACCTCTATGAGGTCAAAGCCATGCGCACCGTCAAGCCCAAGATTATCACCGCCGATCCGATCAACCCGTTTACGATGCGCGGCTTCATTGCCGGGCGCGATGCGAGCCAACTCAGCGACACCACGCAGGTGGCGTGGACGATCACCCATTCGAAGAAGTCGCCGATTCTGGTCGATGTCAACGGCGCTACGGCTACCGGTACGTTCCTGCTGAACGATCAGCCGCTGGCCTACTACGCAGGCGCGACGGGCGCGTGCTTCGGCCGCATCATGCTCGATCCGAAAACAACTCCGGCATTCAAGCGAGGCAAGAACGTGCTGCGCTTTGCGCCGGATTTGCGGCAGGACGATGCGGCCAATGAACTTGCCAAGTGCACGACGATTTACGAATGCGTGAACGCATTGACCGAAGGCGCCTCGTGGGCATTTGCCAAATGGGAGCCGCCGCTGACGACGGCGTTCCATGCGGTCAATAAGACCGATGCCCGCACGCTCAAGGGCCTGCCGTGCTGGTGGCGGACCACGTTCACAGTCGAAGCCGACAGCGCCCGCATCGCCATGCCGCTCTGGCTTGAGATGATTGGGCTGAGCAAGGGCCAAGCGTACATCAACGGGCATAACCTCGGCCGATACTTCACCGCCACGGGCGAGGGTAAAGCGGTTGGACCGCAGACGCGGCTGTACGTGCCGGATTCCTGGCTCAAGTACGGTCAATCCAACGAGCTTCTGATCTTTGATGAACACGGCTGCGAACCGTTCCGGGTCAAGCTCACATTCAGCCCCGACAGCGGCGGAGCCTGACCGCGGCCGCTCTGCTGCTGCTGTGGGTAGAGCCAATGCGGATTTGTGCAATCTTTCTTTGTCGTTGCTCACTGCCTGGGGGCTGATCGTGAATTACACTCCAGGTAGATGATGCCTGCCGGATTCGATTCGAGCACATGGTCTGAGCAGATGATTTCATTGCTCGATGACCATCATTTGGTGATCCTTTCAGATTCGACCTCGCAGCGCAGCACTGCCGGGCGACTGCTGCAGCATCGGCTGGGCATGTTGCCGGAGACCGAAGTCATCGACATCGACGGCACAGCTGCGCTCGACATGGCTTCCTTTTGTCAGCAGATCATGGCTGCTGCGCGAAACCGATTGGGCGACAGCAACGGCAACGGCAATGCTTATCTGCAACGGCTCATTGCGCATCTGCGTATGCTGCGACGCAAGACCAAGCGGCGTTATGTGATCTGGCATGACGCCGACGCCATGCTTGAACAGGACGTGGCCACATTCAGCGTTCTTGTGAACGCTCTGCTGGCGGTGGCGGCGGAGCACGAGCACACCACCCGCTCGCCTCTGCTGCTGCAGCGTGCGGTATTCATCGGCGGCGCCAAGCTGGGCGCATACGCAGAAGACATCCACGGCCAATTCTGCTGCTGGCTCGACGATGCTGACGATGCTCCGTTCTGGGACGTGCTCAGCGCAGTCGATCGGCCGCGCGTGATTGTCTATCGCATGGAAGGCTGAGCGTTTTACGCGCAGCAGGCGAGCATTTACGATTGGCGCGCCAGGCAGGCGTTGCCAGGTTTCGCGTCCTGTCCGTGCGTGTCCTGACGCGCTGCATTTGCTGGATCAATCAAGCAAGATTCACCTGACCTCAACACGATATGCCGAACCCGCATCGGGATTTTGAGAACCTCCGTTTGTTCGATCACCCGCTGATTCAGCAGAAGTTGACCTGCGCGCGTGATCGCACCACGCCGCCGACGGAGTTTCGGCGACTGCTCAATGAGATCGCCGGTTTGATGACCTATGAAATCAGCCGCAACTTCCCCACGCGCGAAGTTGAGATTCATACGCCCTTGGAGCCGACTGTCGGTTACGTGCTGAGCAAACCGGTGACGCTGGTGCCGATTCTGCGGGCCGGGGTGGGTATGACTGATGGCATCCTCGCGCTGATTCCTGAAGCTCGCGTCGCGCACATCGGCATTTATCGCGATGAACGGTCGCTGCAGCCCGTGGCGTATTACTCAAAGTTTCCCGCTGATCTTGCTGATGGGCCGGTGCTGCTGATCGATCCGATGCTTGCCACGGGAGGCTCAGCGTCGCACGCGATAACGGAGCTGAAGAATCGTCACTGCCGCGACATCAAGCTCATCTGTCTGGTCTGTGTGCCTAAAGGCGTGCAGCGGATGCTCAATGAGCATCCGGATGTTACGATCTATGCTGCAGCGATGGATCGACAACTCAATGAACGAGGTTTCATTCTGCCCGGCCTGGGTGATGCGGGAGATCGAATCTTCGGCACGCAGTAACAGTCGATCTTCTGGCCTCAATAAATGAATATTGCTGAATCGTTTGTTGCCGCTGCGATGGTGGCGCAGCAAAACACTGGCTCCTGGCCAAGGTAGGACGGCCGACCAAGTTCGCTTATTGCAAGGTCAGTTCGGTTGTCTGTTCGCCAGCGTCAAGTCAATTCGAATTCGGCGAATTTCCTCCGGCGTTTTCTCCATTGGCGTTTTCACCAGTCGTTGCCGCAGCCGCTTCGCTTTCAGCGATTTCCACGGTGATGATCATCTGCTGCTGGAGTTCCTGCTGCTGTTGACCGTTCATTTTCACGGTCATCGTTACATCCGACTCAGCCTGCATGGATGATCGCGTCGGCATGATGCGGTTCAGCATCATGGAGACCTGTCCGGTTCCGGTGCTTGAGAACGAGGCCAGACGCATCGACACGCCCGGGGCTGGCGATTCAAGTTCCTGCGGGTCGGCGGTCTGTTCAATCTCCGCGTTGAGCGTCATCGCGTTGCCGTCACGCGAAACCAGTTCGTAAGTTGTCTTTTGCTTGAGATCGAATCCGCTGGGGTTGGTCAGCGTTTCGGTCTGCCATTTAGCGCCGATGCCGATCGGCTGTTCGGGCAAAGGCACCGACATCTGCCTGATCGATTCCCTGATGCTGCCAAGTTGCTGTTGTGCGGCTGCGTTCATGCCGGGCTGAGCGTGAAAATCAGCCTGCTTCACAAGGCCGCGATCATCCATCACGAACGATCCTTCCAACCCCACAAGTCCAGCCAGTGACTGGCGCATGGCGGCGCTGACCTGCGGCATCACGCCCGGTTCGTCAGCCACGTCGACCTTGGTCACTTTCATCGTGTAATGAATATCGCCATCGTCTTCGACATCGGTCACCGCCAGATCAATGACAATGTTGCTGCTGGGAATTTTCGTTTCCGGCATCTGCATGCCGCTCAATTGCTGCCGTACCGACATGCGCATCGACATCGCTGCGGTGGACATGGTTCCCGCTTCAGGGCGAAAGCGCAGCGCTTCGCGCGGTTCGGCGCCCGGCTCCAGCAGGGTGACTGTCATCGGCTGCTTTTCAGCGTTCGCATCGGCGGGGCGATCTTGTTCCTGCGCCCGGTCTTGAATCTGTTCCTGCGTCAATGCAGAGATTGGATTACAGATCACCAGCGCCAGCAGCAGCGCGAGCATTGCGACACGATGAAGCAATTGCATAAGCGTCTCCAGTTCAAATACAAAGCGGCTTGCTGCCGCGGCTCTTGTTCAGTTCAGTGCAGTTCAGTTCAGTTCCACGATCGAGCAATGGCAACAGTATAGACACTCCGCCCGACGTCGCCGATGCTTGCGCTTTGCATCAGCTGCGCGTATCATCCGCTGGCAAGGCACAATCAGGAGGAGAACCTATTTACCATGGCTGAACGCAAGAACACGCAGTTCGATCGTCCTGGCGGGTACGCCATGCCCAAAGGCGCAACGCAGGTGCAGCGCAAAGCCGCCGCTGAGCTTGAAGCCGCCTACAAAGCCGGGCAGATCAAACTCCTTGGCGACTGCGTGGCTCCGTATCAGCCCAACACCGGCGCATCGGGGCAGAGCAAGGCGACGCGTGGGGGTCGGTCCAGACTGCTCAAGCCTGCGTTCTGCGCTGACGATCCTGACACGCGTCTGTACGTCGGCGACTGCCGCGACATTCTTGCGCAACTGCCCGACAAAGGCAGCGTTGATCTCATCTTTGCCGATCCGCCGTTCAACTGGGACGTGCCCTATGCAGGTGATTCGTCCGAGCACGTTGCTGCTGCCGCCATCGAGAGCGCTGCGGACACCGGGAGGAAAAAACAAGCCGGCAAAGCAAAAGCAGCATCTGCATCTTCTTCTGTTGCAGCGAAATCCAACGGGTCAACTGGCAATGGCGGCTGGAACGACCGCATGCCTCGGCGCGAGTATGAGCGTTTTACCTTCGACTGGCTTGATGCCTGCATTGATTGCCTTGCGCCCCACGGCTCCATCTTTGTGAATATTCCCGACGACACCGCAGCGGAGTGCGTCATCCATCTCAAACGCCGCGGCCTGACCATGATCAACTGGTGCATCTGGCATTTCCGCTTCGGCCAGAACCGCAGCAGTTCGTTCATTATGTCCAAGGTGCACGTGCTGTATTTCGCGAAAAATCTTGATGATCGCATCTGGAACCCCAACGACATTCTCGAACTGTCCGACCGCGCGAGCATCTATGGCGATCCGCGCACGATGGCCAAGAATGAAAATAAGGGTCTGCGCGTGCCGATGGACGTGTGGTACGGCAAGTACTGGGGCCGCATTCAGGGCAATAACAAGGAACGCCGACACAATCATCACAACCAGATTCCGGAGATTTATCTGGAGCGCGTGATCAAAGCCTGCAGCAACCCCGGCGACCTCGTGCTCGATCCCTTCTGCGGCTCAGGCACGACATCCACCGTCGCCCGCGCTCTGGGCCGAAGGTCCATCACCTGCGAATACTCCAAAGTCAACGCCGCAAGCGCATGGGAACGCATCACGAAGATCGGGATGATCAAGCGGGACGATGACGGTCCGCAAAGTACGGCGATCTTCGAGAAGCGGCGAAAAATACAGCCAGTTATCACCGGATGAAGAACGCGCTCGATGTGGCGAAGTAGTGATTGAGTGATGTGACGATGTGAAGCGCACCAATCACGAAATCACCAGATCGTCAAATCCCCAGCGAAACGCCCGGGATTCTGCCGTAGGCAATACGCGTTGTGATGCTGTGGCACGGCGATTGAACCGATTGAAGTAAATCACCGGCGTTATTCCAATGTTCCTCGCAGGGCAGTGGGCGAACGATGCAGCCGTCCCTTCATGGGTCTTCGCCCCCTTCACATGCCTCTGCGGAGCTTGCGGTTCATTGGCTACATCACGGATCAAATTCTTCATCGCTGCTGTTGCTGTTGCCGGAGCGATGCTCGCAGCCGCCCCTTATGCGCAGGAGCCCGCACGGACGCAGCCATTATCGCTTGGCGCGGACATTTACATCGGCGAGCTGAATGAGCTGAAACAGTTCGGGCGCGTCGGGGCGGTGGTGGGCTTGCTGGGCGATGCGCCGGTGTGCAATGCCGGTACGCAGCCGCTGGACTGGCTTGTGCCACCGAATTCGCGTCACCCGTTGATGAATTTCAACCTGTATCGGTTGAAAGACGGCCGGCTGACGCAAATCGGGCAGTCGTGGACCAAGCACGGCCTGGGCGCTTCGCAGGATAACGCCTGCGGCTTTGGTTGCAATCCGTATCCGAATACCGAGCGGCTCGGCGTTGGATGTTCGGACACGTACTCGGCTCAGTTCAACAACAACACACTGAGTTACTTCGGGCCGCGCTTCGAGATCAATCCCTGGACCGGCGTGTGGACGCATAACGGCTCGCATTTCCAGGCCAACGGCCCGAATCATGCGCACGGTCCGATCGATCATCGATTGCAAGTGCACGACGATGATCTGGACCCGGCGCTCAATGCGGGCGCGACGTACTTTTATGAATGTTATGTGCTGTCGTATGACGATGCGGACCACAGCAACAGCATTGCGCACGAGCCGGTGATGCTTTCAGGCTCGCCCGGCGGCACGTGGACGTTCGACCTTGATGCGCAGCAGACCGTGCTCGGCCCTGCGATCAGTTCCTGGCCGGGCGCGACCGTCACGCTGGTTCCACAGAGTCCTGTCAACGATGGACAGGTGCATTGTGCGTCGAAAGTGCAGTACCTTGGCGGCAACACGTGGCGGTACGAATACGCGATCTATAACCACGACATGGATCGCGGCATTCGCGCGTTCAGCGTGCCGCGCCATGCTGATGCGTCAATCGTCAACGTGGGCTTTTATGCCGTGGCGTCGCACGAAGAGCCGTATTCGAATGATCCGTGGACGATTGATGTCGCAGGCGATGCCGTGGCGTGGAGCACACAGACGTTCGCGGTCAATCCGTTCGCGAACGTCCTGCGCTGGGGCACGATGTACAACTTCTGGTTTGATAGCAGCTATCGGCCGGCATCGGTGACCGCAACATTGACGCCGTTCAAGCCCGGCACGCCAGCGAGTTTCGCCGCGACGGTCCCCGGCCCGATGCTGCCGCCCGTGCCTGCGGACATTACAGGCGATGGCCTGGTGAATGTGGATGATCTGCTTGCCGTGATCGGTGCATGGGGTTCATGCTCACCGCTACCCGCGAGCTGCGATGCAGACATCGCGCCAGCGCCCGATGGCGACGGGCAGGTGGACGTGGATGATCTTTTGGACCTGATCAACAACTGGTCCTGATGCGTGTGACGACCGAGTTTGCGCCTGTACCGCAATCAGGATTGCCCGGGAGATGGATTGCGCTTGCCGCGGCCGGCTCGGCTGCTGGACCATTGGAAATGGGTGGATCCGATCGGCAGTGAACGGCCGATTTGTCTCACGCCGGATGGGGATGCAGTGACAGGTGCGGATTATTTGGCAATAGCGCTCGATCACGGGGAATGATGCGCGTCGGGCCTGGCGTCTTGCGGTGCGATGTAATGTGCTGCGGGGCAGGAATTGGCTGGAGCGAATCGTGTCGTACTGGCTGTATACTCTGCCGCGCTGGGTGCGGAAGGCAGGAGAAACATGCTGGTACGCGCGGAACGACTCTGGTTGACGGTTGTACTGATGATGGTTGCCGTTGCGGCGCTGTTGTTGTTGCCTGGGGCATCGCCGGCACGAGCGCAGCAGGACGGCGGCACGTGGGATTTCCAGGCGCATCGCGCAGAGCTTGAGCGAGCTTGTGACGAAGCGGCGCGGGTGCTGGACTGGGTCAGCGACGAATACACGCGCCTTCGAGCGCAGCACATGGAACGCATGAGCGGCTCGGTGCTGTTGCGCGATCGTTCGCGAGATGACTGGCCGCCGGAGGAAGTGCGCCCGTGGGATTCGGTGCAGTTCAAGGCGGAGATGCCTGATCCGCATCCGCATCTGGAACGGCTGAAGTGGAATCTGCAGCGTCTGCGCCGCACCGCGTTGACCGATCATTGGGGCGCTATGTCGCCGGGCAGTTATTACTGGGGTGACAAGATCAATATCTCCCGGCGCAGAACCGTGTGGGATCAGTTCGGCGATGAGGAGACTGATGGACCGCCTCCCGAAGCGCCAGTTGATGCAGAACCAGAACCAGCGCCGTTGCCTGCGGACTTTCTCGAACAGCCGCTGGAAGCCGCTCGCGCCGAGCTTGACGAGATCGTGATGGCCGGCATCACGGGACTGTGGAACGCACGGTTCGTCTTCAGCGGCATGGACGGCAGCGAGGGCGGCGAAATCCACGCCATCGCCGGCAAGGTGCAGAAGCGGCTGAACGAACTCACCGAGCAGTACCGCCAATTGGACAAGGCCGGCGCGGAGGACATTCACGCGCTGACCAAGAAGTTCCAGGCGATGGAGCGGGAGATCATCGAAGACCCAGCGGTCGCAGCTGCGTTTCAGGCGGTGATTGAGGACATGCAGCCGGTGCATGCCCAGTGCATGCAGCAGTTGCGCCACTGGCAAGGTTTCGTTGAAACATGTTTCCGCGCCGGGCCGGAGGTGTTTCGCCGCAGGCAACTGGATCGCTTGGCACATGCTGTGTCGTTCTGGAGCGAGGTGTCTTTCGATCGCGCGCGGGACGAGTATCAGTTGGAGGTCTGGCCTCGCGCGGGAAAGGGCGTTGCGTTCAGAGGCGATCCGGCAGTTGTGTTTGAGAGCAAACCGTTCCCGGCGCTGGCGATGGACATCGAGATGATGGAGCCGTCGCCGGAAGCGGAAGATCAGCCGCCGGCGTATCCCGACTCGCTGCCGGAGTATCAGGTGCGCTGGGTGGCCGGCGTGGCTGTGGGTGAGCCTTCGCGGCGGTCGCCGGACGGGCCGTGGTCACATCTGCTGCCGCTGCACCTCAATGAGGATGTTCCGCACGATGCGCGGATATTGCTGTTCTACGGCGGGAACTTTCTTTCGGATGATCCATCCGCGCCGCCGACGATTGTCTCGCTCAATCCGGACATCGAATACGAAATGCTGGAGGTTGGGCCTGTGCCGTGGTGGGAGCGGGCTGCGCTGTCTGAATATCACCGCGCCTGGCTGACGCTGAGCGATCACATCACGCGCGAGTTCACGCCGGCGCAGCAGGATGTGTTTGCCGCAGCCGACAAGATCCTCCTGCTGGCGCGCTTCAGGGGCGGCGCGGCTACGGAACTCAAGCGTCTGACCATCAACGGCGTGCCCGCGGAGTGGGTGCTTGCGCAGGGCAATGTCACGGCTGCGGTGCGCATCGTTTCGGCGGATGAGGACGCCGATCTGCGCGATGTCGTTTTCCTGCACGATCAGTTCCGCGTGGAGATCGAGCTTTCAGCGCCGATTCACCGCGAGCAGATTTCGTTCAATCTGATCGATCTGGATGTGCCGGTGTGGTTCCCCGGCGCAGCGCCCGGCGAGCCGTCGCCGCGCAGTGCGGGTGATCCATATCTGCGCTGCGACGGCCAGGCTGAGTTTGAGGCGCATCGCGTTGCTCCTGAGAGCACGATTTACCGCTCGGAGGTGTTTCACATCGCGCCGCAGGCGCCGGCGCGCAGCATGGGCGCGAGGATATTGAACATTCCCGCCGGCCGCAGCTTTGCTGCGGTGGTGCCCGCAGCCGAGGCGGTGAGCATGCGAAGCCCGGGCGTGGCGACGGTGCACACGACGCCTGCGGCGGTGAATTCGCTGTGGAAGGATTACGTCTTGCAGGCAGCGCGTCTGCACGATGTCGCGATCGAGGATTGGGACGCCGTTGCGGCGCAGCCCGCAGCCGAGATCTGGAAGTTCACCTTCGACGTGCGCATCGACAGCCCGTGGCAACGGCCTAAGTGGGGGCAGACGATTAAGCTCACGATCGGCGATCACGCGGCGATGCTGCTGCTGCGCGCAGTGTTCCTCGACAGCATGCAGCAGGTGAAGCATGAACTGGATGCACTGGGCCGCAACATTCCTGACCCGGCGATGCGCGCCGACGCGTACGTCGCGTTTATCGCCCAGTCGCTTCAGTCGCCTCGCTCGCCGTTCGCGCACATGGAGACTTCGAACCCGTTTGTCGCGGGGGGCAGCGTGCCGCTGCGGCAGATGTTCGACCGCGCGTTTCTCAACACGTTCCGCACGCGCGATCTTGCGCATCAGTGGGTGCGCGAGGCCGCGACCAAGGCGATCGAAGAGTACCGCGCGAATGTGGACGCTGCGATCGCGCACGCTCAAAGCGTGCCTGAAGATGACTGCGCCGCGCTATTGAGCCTGGTTTCGGTGGGCTTTGAGCCGATTGCTGCGCGCATCAAGCCGCGAATGCTGAAGCTCGAAGGCACGCCGGAGACTGGCCTGCGCTGGGTGCCTGATCGTATTGCGCGTGCGTATGTGTCGAGCAACTATGTGCTGGGCAACAGGCTCATCGCGCTGGAGGAACTCGCCTCAGCGCAGCGGAACATCGTGCTGTGCACAGCAGCGTTTGGCGTGCTGGCGCCCGAAACGCTAGCGTTTCGCGTGATCCTCGCAGGCATTGAGGCTGCGAGCGTGGCGGATGTCTGGTTTGTCGAGCTGCCGCAGTTCCTCAGACACCGCGCGGATTACCGCTTTGCGCTGGGGGCGGCCGGTGTGCTCGGGCCTGATCGCATTGAGCTGGCGGCGGCACGCTCATCGCCCGACTGGGCGTTCCTGCTCAACGCGGGATTCGCGCATTTAGGTCTCGGCGGCGAAGCGATGCGCCTTATCGGCGCGGTGCGGCTTGGACGCGTTGAAGCGCAGGCGCAGCGAGCGCTGAGTCGAATCGAGACAGGCGGCGTCGAATCGCTGCGCGTGCTGGATACCGAAGAGCGTGCGGCATTCGCAGCGATGCTGGCCGAAGCCCAGCGCCTGCGCGACCGAGGCATGCCGCTGAGCGAGCTGCAATCCCGCGCTTTGAAGGTTATGGACGCGGAAGCCAGCCGTGCGGTCCGCATTCCTGCGTCGCGGCGCATCGATCCACCGAACTGGCAGGACGCGCCGACGTGGTCGGCCGGACGCGACGCTAACAATGCGCCCGTTCGATCGACGTTCAACTATGCAGCCTACGGCCTGCCGCCGGAAGATGGCGGCGGTATCACGCTCATCACCGGTCAGCAGCGCGTGTTCAGAATCGGCCGCTGCCTCGGTCGGGGTAGCTATGCCTGCGTCTATGAGCTGGTGGATCAGCCCGGCAGCGTGATCAAGTTCTTTTATGGCGAGCGAGAGAAGGCCCAGGGGCTTGCGCAGCGCGCCTTTGAGATGTCGCAATTGCTCAAGCGGCACAACATCCCGCAGTTGGAAGTCACGGAGGTGTACGCCGACTCGGCTGTGCCGTTTGTGATTCAGCAACGTCTGAAGCCCGGAATGATGACGGTCAGCTATGGTGAGCCGGCGATTACGAAATGGCGCGTACTGCCCGGCCGCACGCTTTCAGCCAATCCCACGCAGGAGGAGCTTCGCGAGGCGGCGCGCAGCGGCGTGATTGACGTGATCGAGCGCGTGCCGCAGTTGCCTGACGGTCAGCGGCTTTCACGCCCCCTCCAGGACGCGGTGCTGCGGCTGTTCAAGACCATGGCTGCAGAGAAGGTGGTGTGGGAGGACGGCCACCTTGAGAACATCTATTTCTTCAAGGACGAAAAGCGCCTGCGCTGGGTGGCCGGCGTGCTCGATCACGATCGGCTGGCGCATTGGGATACGCCGCTTGATCAGGTTGATGATCGCACTGCGGCCCAGATGTACAAGCTTGAAGCCGGCGCCGACGGCGTTACCAGCCTACGCGACTGCGTGCGGATGGAAGATGTTCCCATCGAGCAGCACCAATTGCCCGACGCCGACTTCTTCATGCAGAAAGCTCTCGAGTATGGCCGACGCTGGATTATGTTCGATCCCGAAACCAAGAGCTGGACCGGGCACAATCTCGATCTGGATCTCGTTGAACAGTATTTTCCCGGATTCCGTGATCATCATGGCCCATCGCTCGATTTGAACGTCATTGCTCGCCAGCGCGCCGGCCGCACCGTGCCGCGGCCGGATTGATGCGGCTGCAGTCAGCCAGGGAGGCGCGGCACTGCGGCGAACCTCAGTCAGTATGAGAACTCACACTCAATTCAACAGGAATAACACCATGCGTCGAACCAAGTCTGCTGTCCGTTTCGCCAGTCTGGCTCTCGTACTGCTCGGGAGCGTGAGTATGATTTCTTTTGGCGCGGGTTGCGCGAGCGATAAGGCAATGACGCGCGATGCAATGGCTACGGAATCCACTGCTTTCGACTCGCCCGAAGCCGCTGTGCCCCAGATCCGCCGGATGCTGCGCGACGAGCAGTGGCCGCAGTTGGCGTCGTATTATGATCTCTCCGAATCGAGTCTCACGTATGAAGACCTCGCTTCAGGCGGATTTTTCCTGAATATCGACACCAACGCCGGCGGTCAGCCTCGCGAGATCAGCCGCTATCGCCATCCGTTCCCGCCGGCCTACGAATTCAGCCGCGTGATCGACACGGCCGATCCGAACGTGGTGATTGTCGAGATGCAGATCGCCATCGATCAGGGCGAGGGTATGCCGATTCAGCGCGGGCTGACGTGGTTCAAGATGCGGCGTTCCGACGGAGGCTGGCGAATTCTGCCGGAGACAAACGTACGCCCCTGAGCGGTGCGCGAAGCAGCCTGTCATGCTGCGACTCGTCATTTGATCAACATGTCTTCGTGCCCGCGTGTTCAGGACCGCGCGATATCATGCAGCACGAGGAGCAAGGTTATGGGCACGAAAGACCCGCGCATTGATGCGTACATCGAAAAGTCAGCTGACTTCGCCAAACCCATACTCACGCGTCTGCGCAAGCTTGTGCACAAAGGCTGCCCGGACGTGGTTGAAACCATCAAATGGGGCATGCCCGCCTTTGATTACAAAGGCCCGCTCTGCGGCATGGCAGCGTTCAAGCAGCACTGCGCTTTTGGCTTCTGGAAAGCGGCGCTGTTGTTCGACGACAAGAACGCAGCGGACAATGCAAAAGTCACCTGGGGCGCGCCCGGACGGGAACCTATCCCGGCAAAGATAACCAGTGCTGATGACCTGCCCTCGGATGCAGCGATCCTGGCGATGATCAAAAAGGCGGTGAAGCTGAATGACGAGGGCGTGAAGCTGCCGCGCACCAGCAAAACGCGCAAGCCGCTGCCCATGCCGAAGGATTTCGAAGCTGCGCTGAAGAAGTCCAAGCGCGCTGCTGCGAACTTTGAAGCCTTCAGCCCATCGTGCAAGCGCGAATACATCGAGTGGATTACCGAAGCCAAGCGCGAGGAAACTCGTCAGAAGCGCATCGCCACCGCGGTGGAATGGATCGCAGAAGGCAAGCAGCGGAACTGGAAATATCAGACAACAAAGAAAAAGGCAGAGTAAACCGCGGGTGTCAGTCAGCGCGAGCGCTGTGTCATAGTGCGCGCAGCGCATGCAGCATCGCTGCGCGCATCAGCGCCATCACCCCCCTCCCGCCAACAGCGTACGTCAGCGCGATGGCTGCAACTGAACATGCGCGCTACATGCCCAGGCTGCACGTTTCCGGACCCTTGCGTTCAACATGCTGCATTTTCGCAGGGAAGGTTCCTCAGGCGATCGATATTCAGCGTTGCTGTGCGCCGCATCACATGACGTTTCGTAGAGCAAAACGGAATGTTCATCGTGCGATACGGAACTTCCGTCGAGCGATACGAAAGTTCCGTAGAACAATACGGAACTTCCGTCGAGCGACACGGAAATCTCGTAGAGCGATACGGAACTTTCGTAGAACGACACGGAAGTCTCGTAGAGCGAAACGGGACTTCCGTAGAACGATACGGGAGTTCCGTAGAGCAAAACGAAACTTCCGTATCCGTGCTCTCAGCCGTTACGCAGTCGTAGCTGGTTCGGGCAATTCGAACTCCACTGCTGTTTTTGCTGAGTTGGCGATGAAGCATGCGCCGTGCGCTTTGTCGTGCATTTCCCGCAGGGTCTGAATGTCGGGGGCGTTGTCGGCAAAGGTGATGCGCGGCCGCATGATCACGCGCGTGATCGCCATCTTGCCGGCGTCATTTTTTTCCAGAATGCCCACCGGCTCGTCCTCGTAGCTGTCAACCACCAGCCCCTGCTTGGACGCCAGCGCAAGAAACGTGAGCATGTGACAACTGGCCATTGCGGCCACGAATGTTTCTTCAGGGTCGACGTTATCGGGATTGCCGCGGTAGTCGGGCGTGGCGGACATCGCCAGCATCCGGCCGTTCTTGAACGTGACCGTATGGTCGCGGCTATAGGATTTGACATCAAAATCGGGCGTTGTTCGCTGCCAGGATAGTGTCACACGATGCTCGGACATGAAAAACCTCCAGTATCTCTTCTGCTCTCCGCCAGCGAACCGGGCAAGCAACCAGTTCGTCAGCGCAGGCAGACTCATCTGCCGTTTTTTTCGCTCGCGGCAGACGGCTTGCTCTTGCTGCTTGTCGCTGTGAACATCACAAGCATTGCCGGGCACACTGGCTGGGACAACGGGGCGGAGTGCGGGTTTCTTCAGGGGCCGACCGAACTGCCCCACCGCAGCGGCCCGGCGCGCAAGTGGAGGGTTTGATTCGCCGCCTGTTGCGTCATACGCTTGGCTTTTCCGCACAATTCCCCACCATCATCCCGCCCGCCGCTGCCGCGACCGGGCGGGTTCAGGAGCGAGACAGGAGCAACGCCCATGGCTATTCGAGTTGGCATCAACGGGTTTGGTCGCATTGGTCGTCTGGTCTACCGGCAGGCAATTGAGCAGGGCGGCATCGAGATCGTTGGCGTGAATGATCTTGTGCCGGCCGACAACCTTGCCTACTTGCTCAAGCACGATTCCAACCACGGCAAGTTCTGTCACGACATTCAGGCTGCTGAGGACGGCTTTACCTGCGACGGCAAAAAGACCAGAACCTTCTCGTTCAAAGACCCGGCTCAACTGCCATGGAAGGACCTGAACGTTGATTATGTGCTGGAATCCACGGGTCTGTTCACCGATTACGAGTCAGCGAAGAAGCATCTGGATGCCGGCGCAAAGCGCGTGGTGATTTCCGCGCCCACCAAGTCGACGCAGGAGGTGCGCACCTTCGCTTACAAGGTGAATCACGAACAGTACGATCCGAGCAAGGATTACATCATCTCCAACGCTTCATGCACCACCAACTGCCTTGCACCCATCGCCAAGGTTATTAATGACGCCTTCGGCCTTGAGGAAGGCCTGATGACCACTGTGCACGCCGTCACCGCCACTCAGCCCACGCAGGACGGTCCATCCAAAAAGGACTGGCGCGGCGGACGCAACGCCTACACGAACATCATCCCCGCAGCCACCGGCGCTGCGAAGGCTGTTGCGCTGTGCATTCCCGAACTCAAGGGCAAGCTCACCGGCATGGCGTTCCGCGTTCCGGTGCCCAACGTTTCGGTGGTTGACCTGACCTTCCGGTCGGCGAAATCCACGAACCTCAATGAGATCAACGCAGCGATGAAGGCTGCGGCTGAAGGTCCAATGAGCGGCGTGCTGGCCTACACCGAAGAGGAAGTCGTCAGCACCGACTTCATGAGCAGCACTTATTCGAGCATCTACGACGCCAAGGCGGCCATCGAACTCAGCGACCGCTTCTTCAAGGTCGTGGCGTGGTACGACAACGAAATGGGCTACGCCACCCGCTGCGTCGACATGCTGCGCATGATGGCAGAGAAGGACGGCGTGAAGTAATTAGCAATAGCGATATCTCGCAGAATAGACAGAGCAATCGGCCGATAGGCCAATGAGCAAAACCCACCGTTTGGCGTATGTACGCGGCAACGGTGGGTTTCGCTGCGCTCTACCCACCCTACGGATGGTTTCGATCTCGAGTTCTGCCCGAGCTGTATTGTTGCGTAGGGTGGGTAGAACGAATCGGCCGATAGGCCGATGAGTGAAACCCACCGATTGATGTGTGCGTGCCTGCCCGTGTGCGTAGCGGCGGTGGGTTTCGCTGCACTCCACCCACCCTACGGATGGGCGCTATTGCAATTCATTGGATGCGGGCGGCTGGTCGCCGACTCTTCGTGATGTTTCTTCGATGTCGTCTTCGATCCATCCTAGCCATAACGGCGCAGCAACAAACAGCATGTAGGCGAACACCACGAAAGCGCCGATGGCCAGCACCGGCAGCGGAAAGGCGATGCCTGCAATAAACAGCGCGATGAGCAGCACGCTCAGGAAAATCGCCACCCCGATCTTGCTTTCGCGACGGATGATGGCAGCCTGGTCCGGCGGGATCTGGTCCGCATCGGCCTGATCTTCGAAAACATCAACATCCGTTGCTGTTGCACCTCTCTCAGCCGCAGCAGCGACATCCTCTGCCCCGCTGCGTTGCATGTCAGCAGCCTGCGCTCTGCTATTGGTGCGGCGCTCAACTTCCGTCGCCAGCACCAACAGAATGTATGCTGCAAGCAATATGACTGCAGGCACGGACGCAGCAAACCACAGCGGCGAAACCATCAGCACCACCATGGCAATCAGACACACGATCAGGATGATTCGCAGCTTCGACTGGCCCTCGCGCGCCAGGTAGTGCAGAAACCCCTCTTCCTGCGCAGGAGGAGCAGGACGATACCGTTGTGATGATGATGCAGTGTGGTGGTATGGAGCAGCCATGGCGCTTCTCCTTGCAGACAATGGACCCTGGTGAACAGATTGATCTGTCTGTGATCTAAACAACAAGCGATTCCCTGCATCTGCCTGCCGCAATGCTTCATGATGCGCAAGCCGCTGATTCCTGAGCCTGCTGTTTGTTTACGAATCAGCAGCAGAGCTGCTTACACTTGCAGCGATGCGATGCACAACCTGCACCAAGGTCTTCAATCAAGCCTTGCGCGGATAGAGATGGAAAGCAAGTTTATTTCGCGAAGAAGCAATTAATGATTCAATTCACAAAGTCAACGTTGATATTCAAAGCCCGGGTGTTCAAAGTTTGTGAATCGAATCACAATGCGCGTATAACAGAACTGATGAGATGCGCAACCGACTGTTGATCAATCAATCAATCAATCATTCATTCATTCATTCATTGAAAGCTGTCGGCGTGGATCGATGCGCAGCGAGCACAGCAATAGATATGAGCATGTTGCGCCGGCATTCATTTCTTATTGATGAGCTGCGCGCCTTGCGGGGCTGATGGTTGTTGTCCATCTATCGCAGGACAAGAACAGGTTTCGAGAACAGCAGCACTAACAGCAGCACTGAACTGGGATCAGCGCTGCTATCAAATGGTCAGCCCGTCATACGACAGCGCCATGCCAGTGGGGAGTTGCGCATCAAGTTCCGCGTGGCGTATGTCGTGCGTCATGTGCGTGAAATACGTCTGCTGCGCGCCGATATGTTCCGCAGCGGCGATCGCTTCATCTACTGTCATGTGCGTGGGGTGCTTGCGATAGCGCAGCATGTCCAGCACAAGCGTGCGAAGATTGGTCAGCCGCGGCCAGGTTTCAGGCGGAATCGCAGAAACATCCGTGCAGTATGCCAGCGGAAGCGGGCCGGGCTGATGCGTTGCAATGCGTCCCTGCGCATCGAGCGCTTCGATGCGAAAGCCCAGCACCGGCAGCCGACCGTGCAGCAGACGCAGCGGCGTCAGACGTATGCCGTGCAGGTCCAGCGGCTGCTCGGGGTCGATCGCGTGGGGAATCAATGATGCGACGAACGAATCGTTCACGTTGTTGTGGCGTTCGAAGATGTGGCGGTACACCCGGTGCAGGTGTTCCAGCGTGGGCTGCTCAGCAAATATGTCAATGGGCGATTGCATGAGCACGTTGAACCGCCGCACTTCATCAAGCCCGAAGGTGTGATCGACGTGGTTATGGGTGTAGACGATGGCGTCGCATCGCGTGAGCCGATGGCGCAGCGCCTGTTCGCGAAGATCGGGCGAGGTGTCGATCAGCAGTGCCCGCTGCTGGCCGTGTTCATCAGTAAAGCGCAGATACGCTGAGCACCGCGTTCGCTTGTCGCGCGGATCGGGCGATTCGCACACGGCGCAGTCACATCCAATCACCGGCACGCCGGCTGAAGTGCCCGATCCAAGAATCAGCAGTTGGACGTCACGAACAAGCATGAGACAGGTATTTTAGGAGGCGCTCCGCTCCAAAGGACACAATGCAGCATCATCGCGCGCAGTCTTGCTCGTGTTGTTACGGATTGCGATTGCGGTCCCGATCGCGCGGGCGCAGCAAATCTTCCAGCAGTTTCCCGGGATCGCGGCCGTCGAGCAATTCGCGCAGCGTGCCTCGGAAACCCGCTTCAGCAGCGGCACGAGCGATATCGAAGTTCGGATCGATCTGCGTCGTCAGGCTGCCGAATTGCCCCTGCGTCACCAGCGGCACGACGATCTGATCAGCGAATCCCTCCAGTTCCTGGAACGTATGTGCCAGACCTTCCAGCGGAATCTCGGTGCGCAGGTTTACGGTCCCATTGACAAGGTTGACCTGGCCGGAGTACACCAGATCGTACTTGTCGATGTGCACGACAAAGCGCTCGTATTGCACAATGCCGTTGCGGATGGTGGCGACGATCGGCTCGATCTCGCCGCGAATCGGCTGGTCATCGGCGCGCTTGGCCATGCGGAGCATCAGCAGCATGACAGAGCCGGGATCGAACGCGACTTCACCCACCGTCATTCGTATGTCACTGCGCAGTCGGCTGACATCGCCGTCCAGCGGCAATACGACGTTCGACGCGGAGAACCGTAGCGGCTGCGCGGTTGTGCGCACGTCCGCAAGAATGGGATGCAGACGATACAGCAGTCGCTCACGCAGAGGCGGCGTGATGGCCAGTTCGCCCCGCAGCGCCTTATCTTCTGGAATCTGCAGCGCGTTCTCGCCGCCCTGCAAAGTTGCTTCAAGCCAGCCGTTGGGAGCGTCAATCCGCACATCAAGCGATCCGCCCTGAGACGAGAACGCATTGGCAGTGAACGTGCCGCTCATCTGCGGCCCCACCGCTGCGATCAGCATGCCCTGCATGTTCGCCAGCGCATCGGCCAGCGCCGTCGGCATGTGTTTCGCGCTGGCTGTCATAGTCAATTGCGCCTGAGCCGGATCGAATATGCCGGCGTCGGTGATCAGATTCGCAATCTGTCCCCGAATGTCCAGCATGCCCGACTCAGACTCGCGCGGCGCAGCAGGCGCTGAGGGCGCGGGCCTGGAAATCGCTCCGGGGGGCGGCGTCGCACCGGCAGGCCTTTGCTGTTGCTGCTGCTGTTGTTGTGCGCCTTCCGGTGCCTGCACCGCTGCTTCGCCTGCGAGCGTGAACTCGATGCCGCGGGCAAGGTTGCTGCTGGCCAGCGTGCCATGCAGGTCGCGGATCGTCGTCTGTACGCCGCCTTCATGCGTCAAGATCAGCGGGCCGCCTGCCAGCGAAGCGTCGATCAGCGCAGTTGCCGGATCAAACGCCTGATTGCGGAACATCGCCAGCGGCAGGTTGACGTGATCAATGATGATCGTCAGCGGCATGTCGGCGGCAACGCGAACGTGCTGCTGCTGCGCGGCGGCGGTGGCCTGCTGCGGATTCATTCGCTGCTCCAGAACCTGCCGGTCCATCTTCAGCACGATCGCGCCCGAGGCCAGGCTGATTGATTCCGGTGCGGTGGAAACAAGAACATTGCCTTCCATCCGCGGCATGGCTGTTTGAATTTCGGCGTGATAGATGCCGGCGTCTTCGCTGATCAGCGCCTGGAAGCTGCCGCCTTCGCCTGTCCATTGCGAGTAAGTGCCTGTCTGGGCGCCCAGCATTGACTCAACTTGCGACATGGCAATTTGCACAATGCCCAGGTCCAGTTCAGGCGAGGTCATTTCACCATCGCGAAACTGCGAACGCAGGCGATAGCGCGCATAGCCGAGCACGCTGTTTGTGCGCGGCCGAAATATGCCGACGTCTCCCGTTACGTTCAGCGCCAGCGCTGAACCTTCAACCATCAGTTGCGCATCAGCGATCAACTGTCGAAACCCAAGCGGCTCAACCAGCGAGGGCACCTGCCCCAGCGCCAGTTCCGTCACAGTGAGGCTTACGAGAATGGGCTGGGTACGCGAGAGTGTGTACTGAAAGCCCGGTCCGGCTGCGGGCAGTTCGAACGGTTGAATGTCAATGGACGCTGTCGCGGGCGCTTCGAGAACAATGGGATTCTCTTGATCGCGTTGAAGCAGCTGTGCCAGCTCAGGCGTGAGGATGAATGACACGTGCCCGCCGTCAACATAGAGCGCATCGGTGCGGCGCAGAGCGTTTATGCTGCCGTTGATTCGCTCAGAAGTTGCCTGCAACTCAGCATGCAGCCCCGCTTCTTCAGCGCTTGTGATCAAAGTCAGATTTGCTGAATTGCCCAATGCCGCATCGATAACGTGGGCTTGTTGCGGCACAAGACGCGCTACGGTTGACGCAGGCAGTTGCTCAATCGTCAAGGTGCCGATGGGCATGACCTGCGCAAGCGCAAGCTGGCCCTGCTCATCAAAGAGATTGGTGACAGTTTCTTCCCATGTAACGTTTGCGCCGTCGACATTGGCGCTGCCGGCAATTGTGATGTGCTGCTGCAGTTGCGGCGAATCGATGCGCACGTTGACGTCGCGTACCGTAAGCGGCAGCACAGCAGCCGAATCAATGCCGCTTTCCGCATCACCATCATCAATGCCGGCTGCTTCGCCACGCGGCACGTTGATCATGATCGGACCGTTCGCCTGCACCGTGCCCTGAGCAGCGTACAGCGGCAGCGGCCGGGCGCCGAGTGCCGGATCAACCGGCGGCAGAAGGAAAGAGTTCAGTTGAATGGTCAGGTCTGTGGGTTGGCTGACGGCCAGCGATGTGTAGTCGCGGATCAGTTCCGGGTGGGCCGTTGGAGTTGTGATCAGCAGATGACTGCCGCGCACGGACAGATCATCAGGATCAATCACGCCGCGCATCTCAAGCCGCGCCTGCGGCCCGACAGCAACAATGCTTACATCGCGCTGCGTGCCGGCAGAGAATATGGCGTTAATATCCATCACCGGACCAAAATCGCGCGATGCCACCACCGGCGTCGCCTGACGCAGCACCGGATCAAGCAGCGGCGACGGCACGCGCTCGCTGCGCACCGAGCCGGTGATGCGTTCAAGAGCGAACTGAATTTGGCCATCGGGCGCGAACAGTTGTTCAATATCCAGATTGGCGGCAAGCACGCTGGGCTGATATTCAGCCAACTGCGCTTCACCGTCCATCGCCACGCGCACCTGCTGCGTCAGATCATCGCTCATCAACGTGACGACAAGCCGCTGCACCACGCCGGAGATATCCGGTGATGAAAACGGCGCGTTTTCAATCGTGAGATCAACGCTTGCCGCTGCGCCCTGCGGCGAGAGTTCGCCCTGACTGGTGATCAGTTGATTGGCCCAGGCGTACATGCGAAGTTCGCTCGGCTCATGGTCAGCGATCTGCACCTGACCTTCGACATCCAGCACGATGCGATGGGTCAGATCATCGCTGGCGAAGTTCAGCGCCATCGAGCGCACATGTGCTGGCTCATGCAGCAGAGGAAGCGGAATCGACTGTGCGCGAACGCCCACCCGCGCCGATGCGCCGCTTACCTGCAATGCGCCGCTGGCATCAAACAGGTCTGCTGCCTCGGCCTGCACATCAATCGAACCGGGCACGCCTTCGGTCATTGTGGCGCCTTGCAGCGAAAGTGTGATGGGCTGGTCAAAATCCTGATAGGTGAACTGGCCGGTCAGATCATCCAGAGCAAGCGTCTGGCCTGTGGCTGCGCTGGTCAGGTGCAGAGCGAGTTTGGCAAAGTGAATCTGCAGCGGCGGAAGTTCAGGAAGGCGCAACGGTTGGGGCTGTACGGGAGTTTGCGATTGCGGCTGCTGAGAGCGCGCTACATCGCGTGGGATCAGATCCTGAAAGCTCACCGTGCCGTCTTCGCGCACAACGCCGGTCGCCTGGCCGGACACTGTCGCTTCAATAGGCGTTGCGCTGCTCAGCAACAGCGGCAACAATCCTGTGTTAATCGTGACATCAAGATTCGCTGCCTGCTGACCTTGCGGGTCGATCACCTGCAAGCCGCGCACCTGCTGCTGGCCGAACCAGCGTACGTGAAGCCGATCCCACTGCACCGTGCCGTTGATATTTTGACTGATGCGCTGACGAATGTAGCCCTGACCAAGACCCCACGTCACAAACGTCGGCAATAGCACGACAAGCAGCAGAAGAATCAAAAGCGGAATGCCAATGATGAACAGCCACTTGCGCTTGCGGGCGGATTTGGACATTGTCGTTGTTGACGAAGACGAATCAGAAGATCGATCGACCATGTCCAAAGTGTAGACGAGGTTCGAACGTTCAGCCGGTGCGTATAAGGGAGGGTTTGGATGCTTCGGATCATCGCTGCTGAATGGATCAGTCTGCCGCTTATGCAGCCAGCCGCAGCGATTCGGCTTCAATTTCAATTGCGTTGCAGGCGCTGTCAGCGTCGAACTTGACGCCTAACAGTGCGCGATCATCAGTGGTCAACATCACGCGCACCACCGTGGCGTTGATCATGTTCGCAGCCTGCAGCAGCGCCTGTCGCCGCTTCATGGCGATGCCGACATGGATGCGATCGCCTACCTGCAGGCTGGTGAGATGAGGGAGCTCGATCAGCAGGCCGTGCGTGGACAGGTCGCGTGTCACACCGGAGTGATACTTGCCGGTTCGTGGATCATGAATTTTGCACGGCCGCTCAAGCGGAATTCGGGGGTACTGTCTTCGTTCGCCCTCTGTCATGGTCCACATGATTGCTCGCTCCTTGGCTCGCCTGGTGGGGATGCGCGGCGGCTGGCTTGCCTGAACCGAGCAGCCCTTACCGGTGGTATCGGCGGAAAATACCCTCCACTTTGGCCTCTGTTCTGTCAGGTTTGTCCGAGAACAAGGCCGGCGAAATGCTGAGGCAGGCCGGTTTGCGCGCCGCCGCCACGCGCAGCAAATGCGCAAATACATCGAACGCCGATGATCAGCAGGGGCACGTGCGGGCTGGGCGATGCACGCATGCGGCTCAGGGCCGGGGCGGCGTGCCGAACTGCTGAGAAATATGCGGAACTGTGCCCGATTGCGCCCGATGATGCCCTGCTGCAGTGATCCTGCTACCCTCACGGGTTGGTTCTTGCGCAGCCGCAGCGTCATTGTGCGATGTGCACAACCGGCCTATTGTCATAGCCGTACTTATTCGTGTTCATGCAGCGATCATCACTGACCATACAGGCCCCTGCCAAGCTGAATTTGGCGTTATCAGTCGGTCCCCCGTCGGCGGAGGCCGGCGGGCTGCATCCCATTTGCTCGTGGATGGTGACGGTTGATCTTTGTGATGAACTGCAACTGACGCGGCTGGAACCCGGGCGTTTGTCGCGTTACGCCATTCTCTGGCATGCTGACGCCAAGCGGCGAAGCGACATCAACTGGTCCATCACCAAGGATCTGGCGGTGCGGGCCCACCTGGCGCTTGAAAAATACACCGGCCGCGCACTGCCGGTGCAGATGAAGCTGGAAAAACGCATTCCGGTGGGCGGCGGATTGGGGGGCGGATCGTCCGATGCTGCTGCTGTCCTCCGCGCAACGAACGAACTCTTCGAACTGGGGCTGAGTCTCGATGAGCTTGCGGCACTTGGCGCAGAACTTGGCGCGGACGTGCCTTTTCTCGTTCACGGCGGCAGCGCGATTGTTGAGGGCTTTGGCGAACGCATCACCCGTCACCGACCGGAGCAGACGCCGATCATCCACGCGGTGGTCGCCTTTCCGGATGCAGTATGCGCAACCGCACAGGTGTATGGCCTGTTTGATGAATCTGCTACGCCGCAGCTGCGTCGCGAGCAGGTGGTTGCCCTTGCTTCACGCGGCACTGCTCCCGATGCTGAAGCGCTTTTCAACGACCTTGCTGCGGCAGCAATGCAGGCCGCTCCGCGATTGGCGGACGATCTGGAAGAACTGTCAAGGCTCGCTGATCGACCGGCCCATGTGACTGGAAGCGGATCGAGCATTTTTGTTCTGTGTGATGATGAGATGCACGCGTTGGCCCTGGCTGACGCGGTTGAGCACAAGCTGCACATGCCTGCGGTGGCGACCCGAACCTTCGCCTTGAACCATGCCTCCTGCTGATTTGCCTGCACCTGTCCCGCGTGCCGGGTCGCATCGCCCTGCGGTGATCGCCTTTTTCCTGATCACTTTGGTGATGCTGGCGGCTGATCTGACGCTGAAACACTGGTCGTTCAACCATGTGGCGCATCGACCAATCGGTCTGACCGCAGCCAATGCGCATTCGCCCGATCTGATTCCGCCGCATGAAGGCCTCACCATTGTGCCTTCTGTGCTGCAGCTTCGACTCACGGTGAATCACGGCGCTGTCTTCGGGCTTGGCGGCGGCGGGCGGTGGTTTTTCATCGCCATCACCTTTGTCGCCATTGCGGTCATCACCGCCATGTTCTGGCGCAGCCCGCGCAATGCCTGGCTCATGCACATCGCGCTGGCGCTGATTCTCGCTGGCGCGCTCGGCAATCTGTATGACCGTCTTCGCTTCGGCGTGGTGCGAGACATGCTGCATCTGTTTCCCGGCGTGAAGCTGCCGTTCGGCTGGCAGTGGCCCGGCGGCATCGATGAGCTTTATCCGTGGATCTTCAATATCGCTGACGTCTCGCTGTGCGTGGGCGTGGTGATCATCGTCGTGCTGATGCTGCGGTCAGAGCAGAAAGGTGAGAAAAAAGCCAGGGCGTAACGCATGTGCGTGACGCGTGAGGGAGAGCTTGGGGGGAGCGTCAGTTGGGCTGCGTGAGATTTTCTGCCTCATCCTGCGCTGTCTTTTGCGGCCCGATGCCGCGCTGCTCCATTTGGCTTTGCGACATGATGGTGCGTACGCCGCGATAGCCTGTGATCGGCTCGCCGTTCCATGTGCACGCGCTGTCCCAGGTGATGTGAGCGGTGTCGCGGCTGTCGATGTCGATCCACCACTCGCCCTGGGTGGTGAAGGTGCAGCGTTCAAAGCGCACATGCTCGGTGCCGGGCCAGATGAGCACCGAGGCTGGCCAGTTGTCGTGTGATTCGAACTCGAAGCGGCAGTTGCGGAAGATGATGTGTCGGCACTCGCCGATGCTGACATCGGGCAGATCGTTGGGACGCACGCCGATGCGGATCGGGCCGCCTTTGAAGCTTGTGGTGTCAAAGGCAGCGCCGCGAACGAACATCAGCCACATCGTGGCTTTGCCGTTGCGATTTTCAAAAAGCGTATTGTGGACATTAAGTCCATGCACTGCACCAAGGCGGGCTGCGTATTGCGATCCGATGCTCAGTGAGGCGCGGTGCGGGGGCGATGATGCTGTGCTTTCAGGCTCAACGCAGGTTCGGAAGATGGAATTGGTGATGGTCCAGCTTCGGCCGCGTGCGCCGAAGATGCCGTAGCCGCGCGAGTTCAGCAGCACGTCGTCGGCTTTGACGTTGGGCGTGCGGCAGTTGAGAAAATGGCAATTGTCGATGACGAGTTCGTCGACGCGCTGATTGTTGCCGATGTTGATGCCGTCGCCTACGCCTTCGAACACAAGATTGCGCAGCGTGATGCCGGTACGGTTGCCCTGGAACGTTACGCCCTGAGGAATGCCGGTGACGTTTGCTGTGATGCGGCCGTCCCCAAACGCAGCGTGATCAGCATGAATCGTGAGCACGCCGTCCCATGTGTGCGGGCCGCTGTAGTTGATGTTGCCGATGCGCGTGATGTTTACCGGCGGCGGAGGCGGCGGGTTGGACGTTGATGTGGACCGCAGAGGCGTCTGGCGGGCCTGCATCGCCATGCCGCTGGCAGTACTCAGCAGTGCAAACAGCAGCATCACAGCAAGGCATGTCGTACGTGCGTTGTTGATGTTCATGCTGCGTACCTGCATGGAAGAGGAATGCCAATGCGTTTCAACGGGAAAGAGCAAGGCTATTGAAGCAGCTTGGTTGCGGATAAATCAACAATCCTGCAGCACGGCAATGCAATTCGGAACTTGAACGGTTGATGAGCAGGAGCGATGAATTCACCGCGGAGAGCGCGGAGCACGCGGAGAGGGGGAGATGGGAGACAAGGAGGCGTGGAGACGCTCCTCTTCTCCTTGTCCCCTTGTCTTTCTGCCCCTTGTCTGCATCAGCAAGCGAACGGGCAGTGCATGAAGTGAACGCAGTTGTTTCTCTGTGTTGCTATATGTGCCGATTGACTTTTCGCATCACGTAGGCGGCTGCGTACATGCCGCTGATATCCTCGCGGTGAACGAATCGGGGCGGGTAGGTGTTGTTCAGCGGCTGCAGGCGAACGATTTGGCCTTCATCCTCGAAATACACGCGCTTGAACGTGGTTTCGTTGTCACGCTCTAGCCGCACAAAACAATCTGCGCCTGCTTCGGTGGGAAGCTGCGGCGAGAACACAACGATGTCGCCTTCCACATACTCAGGTTCCATCGAATCGCCGACGACGCGTGCTGCGAAGGCATCGGGATCGGACATCTCCGGGCAGGCCACGTATTCATCCGCTACCGACGCTGGGTAACCCAGATCGGTGAATTCGGTAGGATACCCTGCTGCCACCTTGTTGATCAGCGGAATCGAACGAGCCGGCCGAGAGAAGTTTTCCAGAGAGTGCGGCGGCTCCACGTTGGGCTTGGAGGCCTCCACCGCCTTACGCAAGGCTGCTACCGGATCGGCGCTGCGGATGGCCTGCTTCAATTCGCTTATCAGCGGCTGCGGCAATGTGTGCTGCCCGTTACGCAACCGCTTCAGATCCTTGGGCAGCGTTTGCCAGAGAACCGCTGAGACGATGCGGCCGTCGGTAATCTTCAACTTGCGTTCAATGCGATGAGCGCGATCCAGCGTGAGCTTACGCTGTCCCGACTCGATCAGCGACAACTGCGCTGTGCTGCAGCCGATGGCCTTGGCCAATTCTCCCTGCGTCATGTCCGCCTGACGGCGCAACATACGCACCAGCGCTCCAATGCCTGTTCGTTCCCTCGGCATGTGTCCTCCCATCATGTGCAATCTTCGCCGAGACTCTTCAACATGCGCTGCTGCTGCTGCTGCTGTTGTTGCCGCCGCTGCCAGCCAGTTGTCAGTGATCACGGGCAACTGCTGATCAACATCACCAGCAGGAGCCTGTGACAAAACGCAACCGTACAGCGCTGCAGCAATTCTGATTCTGACCTTGAACGCGAATCATTCTGGCGCGGCGTCGGCTGCGATCCAGATCACATCCGCACCCAGACGTTTGCGCCTGCTGCAGCGATACATGTCAAAGAACGGGTCTCGGCCCGGAAGTTCTCCGTAAAAAAGTTTACATTTATGAAAACCCGCGCTTGCCTTGGCGCATTTGTAGTGTAAACGTAATTGACAATTGAGCAATCGCGTTTTGATCTTCGGGGTCTATTTTCCGGCAGGTGCTTATGTCACATCAACTTACGATCAAGGGGGCTGATCGGGACGATCGTGGTCTTCGCGTATTGCGGGATCGTCGCAATGCCGTGGAAGAGCTGCTGCTGTGTGCTGCGTATCTGGATCCGTGCGATCAGGCGCTGGTGCACAGCGTGTACGATCGTGGCATTCGGGTGGCTGAACTGGCCCGGGCCACGCGGTCCAGGCCGGCGGCAGTGCGGCGACGATTGCATCGCATCGCCAAACGTCTGCGATCGCCGCTGTTTCGATACGTCATGTGCAACAGTTGCCACTGGCCGCTGCACCGCCGCAGGATTGCTGAGGCAGTCATTTTGCGAGGCGAGCCGCAACGCGAAGCCGCAGCCAGGCTTGGCGTGACGCTGCATCAGCTTCGCCAGGAGATTCTGCGGATTCACGCATTGTACGAAGCGCACACTGACAGGCAGCGATGAATGTGCAATCCTCATCGTTAATGGTGATTGAATGGATGCAAAGCACATGATGCGTCGCATGCGTGTTCCTGTACTGATTGCGAAAACAGCAACGCAGCGGTGAATGCAACGGCGACGCATTGGCGTGCAACATGGGGATGCACGCAGCCTCGGTTGTCGCTCGAGTTGTTTGTGTTTTCATTTCGGAGTCGGGGATTTCCGGGGGTGTTATGCGATACGTTTTGCAGGTTCAGAAATCTGTCCGCACTGCGCCAGCGGTTGATCCGCAGCAGCCATCGATGCGGGTGCTTGAACTGGCGAGCATGTTCGGCCTGGGCGTTGACGAATCGCACGAACTCGCAATCGTGCCGCGGTGCGAACTGCCGCTGCCCCTGCCGGGTGTGGTGTTCATCACCGGTCCTTCCGGTTCGGGCAAATCCACCCTTCTCATGCTGCTGGCTCAGGCACTGACGCAACAGGGCTTGAACATCATTAACCTCGCATCGCTTCCGCCTGCCCGCGATGCTCCGCTGGTGGACGCAATCGGCACGACGCTGGAGCAGGCAACGCACTTCCTCTCGCTGGCGGGTTTGAACGAAGCGTTCATCATGCTGCGCCGGCCGCACGAACTCAGCGACGGCCAGCGATATCGCTTCACCATCGCCCGGGCCATGGAACAGGCGGAAGTTGCAGCAGCAACAACGGCGACGCCAACGGTCATCTTGGCGGATGAATTCGGAGCGGCGCTGGATCGCCTGACCGCCCACACCATTGCTCGCAACGTGCGACGATGGGTCAGCCGCCCCCGCCCGCACCCGCTGACATTCGTTGCTGCCACCACACACGACGATCTGCTCGAATCGCTCTGCCCCGATGTGCTGATCTGCAAGGGCCTGGGCGAAGCCATCGAAATCATGACGATGACCGACGCCGCCGCACAGCCCAATGCTGAAGCTGATGCAAACCCGGTGCAGCTGTAACTACAGCTCGATCCGCTTCGTCAATCACCGTCCATATATCCACATGCTTGCAACAGGTCTGACATGCTACCGACACACCATGCAGCAGACGATTTGGCGCATCAGTTGCGAACGCGATTCCAAACGTGCGGTTATCGTGCATCGCTGCTTGATGAAGTGCATATCGAGCAAGGTGAGCGGGCTGATTACCGCGCGTTGAGTGCGTTTCATTACAAGAGCAGTCACCCCGGCGCGGTAACGTCGATTGTACGCATGACGCATCGGGCGCCTACTGTTGTCGGCCGATACCTGCAGCGGCGCGATGAGACGCGCGTTGTGGGCATTCTGGTGCGATCACTGCCGCATCTGTGCTGCCGGCTTCGCAATATTGCAACGGAAAACCGTTACGCCGGGATGCGCATTCTTGACAGCGCCGCTTTGCTCAATCGTGAAGTGCGCTGCATCAGCCGCGTTGTGCTTGATCCGCAGTGGCGTGGATTGGGATTGGCGGTGCGTCTGGTGCGCTACGCGCTGGAGCATCCGGAGCCGACACGTCCGCCGCTGGCATATACCGAAGCCCTGGCAGCGATGGGGCGCGTGTCACCGTTTTTTGAGCGTGCGGGCATGGTGCGTTACGAGCGTCCGCTGCGCAGCCGCGCTGAACACGCCAGGCTGCTTGATGCGATGAACCGCGTCGGCCTTGAACCGCCGATGCTTGCCTCACGCGCGCTTGTACATAATCGCCTGCAGCAGTTGACGCCAGATGATCAGCGCTGGTTTGAGGCGGAACTTCGCCGATGGCGACGCGCAGCCGGGCGAACACCTCGCGCGCAGCTTGAGGCGATGTCTCTGAATGAACTGCTGCTCGCAGCACGTGACATGTTGATGGTGGTGCCGGTGTACTACCTGTTTCGCCACGTGCAATGACTGAACGATTCACAGACGCGCTGCGTGGCGCATGCTGTGGAAGTTATTCATTGTTTTTCAGACTTCTTTTTTCCGGGTGAATCTCATGCCGCAGATACCTCTTGCTCAGATCGACGCTCATCCCGACAACGCCAACCGCATGCCGGAACCGCTGCTGGTGAAGCTGGAGCGCCACATTCGTGAATCAGGCGGCAAATATCCGCCGTTGATCGTCCGACCGCATCCCACGCAGAGCGATCGCTATCAGTTGCTTGACGGCCATCATCGTGCCCAAGTGCTGCGCCGGCTTGGATACGAGACTGCTGCGTGCGAGGTCTGGGAGGTGGACGATCAACAGGCCACGCTTTTGTTGCTCACGCTCAACAGATTGCAGGGCGAAGATGATCCGCAGCGTCGCGGCAAGCTGATGGCGAAACTGGCGGACTCGCTTGGAATGACGACGCTGGCTGCGCTGCTGCCTGATGATGCGGATCGAATTCGCCGCCTGATGGCGACAACACAGCCGCCGCCCATGCCTGCTCCTGCGCCTTTGATAACCGACATGCCACAGGCGGTGACATTTTTTCTCACCCAATCGCAGCGCTCGCGATTGCTGAAGCGGCTTGATGCTGTCGCCCACGATCGAAGCGCAGCGCTGGTGCAACTGCTGGGGCTGGGCAGCGATGATGCGTGCAGCAGTGCATAGCTGCCAGCACGGATGAGTTTCGAACTGTCGCGCTCGTGGCGCAGCGCTTTATCGCATTTGTCCAGATACTGCAATCGAACAGCGCAAGCGCATGTGTTTCACACGCACAGCGCTCATTGACTCCGGGGTTATATATGACTGACACGCCAACAACGCCCAGCCGCACGCGCCGGTCGCGCTCGCGGCCGCGTCGCCTGACCATTCTCGATCATGTTCTGGAGGCGGACCTCACGCCCATGCAGATCGCTCAGAAGCTGGGCGTGAGCATGGCTGACCTTGCTGATTGGATCGCTGATCCGCGCAACGTGCGCATTGTGCAGGGTTACGTTCGCCTGGCTGATCTTCGCGCGCAGATTCTGGTCAGCACCTACCGCGCCGCTGCGACGATTCGGCTGATCAATATTGCAGGCGACACCGAATCACCCGAACTGTCCCGCCGGGCAAGCATCGATCTGCTGCGCGCCGAATTGCCCGCCATCGGCCTGAAATCGCTCGATGATGCTGATTCTGCCGGCTTGACCAGCAGCGCGCGTGCGCCAAGCGAAGCAGCGATCCTGCGCACGCTTGAGGAGCTTGGCAAGCTGGATGATGCAAACGATCAGGCAGGTGCATCGGCATGAATACGTCACTGTCATCATCGCCATCGTCATCGCAATCACATGCCGCATCGATTCACCTTGTGGTGCGAAGGTCAGTTCGTCACATCCGGCCGCGCAATGCCGATCAGTTGCATGCGTTTGTGCGGGCGGTGCTGGGTTTTCGAATACCGCGCCGCCCCATGATCGTAGGGCACGATGCGCCGTTTGATTATGTGACGCATGCGTTTTTTGAAACCTGCAAACCGCGCGATGCTGTGGTATGGGCGAATCGGGGCGGCGGCAAGACGCAAATCGGCGCGATCGTCACGCTGCTGGACATGCTGTTCAAGCCCGGCATTCAGGTGCGCATTCTTGGCGGATCGTTCGAGCAATCGTCAAAGATGTACCGCTATCTCAAACAGATGCTTGAGCATGAAGCGTTCTGCGATCTGATTGCGGGCAATCTGACCGGCAGATACGTTGAACTCATCAACGGCTCGCGCGTGGAAGTGCTGAGCCAATCCGAGCGGGCGGTGCGCGGCCAGCGCGTTCACAAATTGCGCTGCGATGAAGTTGAACTGTTTGATCCTGATGTGTGGGATGCAGCGCAACTGATCACGCGCTCGGGTCAGTGTGGCGATGTTTTCGTGCATGGCGCGATCGAAACGCTCAGCACCATGCACAAACCGTATGGTTTGATGCAGAAGATCGTTGCCGATGCGACGCGAAGTTCTGCATCGTCATCGTCGCTTACTGCCCGTCGTGTGTTTCGCTGGAGCGTGCTGGATACGCTGAGCCGATGCGAGCCGCAGCGCGCGTGCGCGAGCTGCGCACTGTGGCCCGAATGCCAGGGACGAGCCAAAGCGCCCACGACACGCGGCTTTTTCCGAATTAACGATGCCTTGCAGCACAAGAGCCGTGTCAGCGTGCAGGTGTGGGCTGCGGAAATGCTGTGTGAAAAGCCCGATCGCAGCGATTCGGTGTATCCCGAATTTGATCCACAGGTGCACGTGGTGGCTGATGACGTTGCGGATGCAGCAGACAGCCAGACTCAGCGTCTTGTCATCGGCGGAATGGATTTTGGCTTTCGCGCGCCGACCGTGCTGCTCTGGGCACACGTTGACGGTGAGGGCGTTGTGACGATTGTGGATGAACTGATTGAGCGCGAGCGCAACGTTGAGGAGATCATCACCCTTGCAGAGCAGCGATCGCGTTTGGCTGGGCGCGGCAAACCAGCATGGATCGGGGCTGACCCGGCAGGCCATCAGCGCAACGATCAGACCGGCATTAGCACGATTACGCTCTGGCGGCGGGCCGGCTGGCAGGTGCGAACACGACAGAGCCGGATCGAGCACGGCATCGAAGCGGTTTGCCGACGGCTGCGCACTGCCGATGGAAGCGTGCGCTTGCGCATCTGCCAGCGATGCGAACAGCTCATTTGTGCGCTGACGATGTACCGCTATCCCGCGCAGGTTGGAGAAGGATCAGGCCGCACCACAGCACGCCGCCTGTTGCCGCTCAAGGACGGTCACGATCATGCAGCTGATGCGCTGCGGTACATGATTGTGAACCTCGATCGCGACGGCGCATCGCTGAAAGTGCGCGGCTATTGATGAACTGAGCGCACAGCAAACGCGCAAGCGACTGACAGCCACGTTGCCACAGGCTGGCTTCGTGAGGCGTCGCATCATGCAGCGTGCAGCATGCGGCGGGTTGGCGTCGTCAGGCCAGTTGTGCTGCGGCTGATGCGGCCGATGATGACGACGGCGTTACGCCGAGGGCGTGGGCCATGGCGGAACCGATGTCAGCGGGGCTTTCAGCCACGTGCACGCCGCAGGCTCGCAGGGCATCCATCTTGGCCTGGGCGGTGTCATCCGCTCCGCCGATGATCGCTCCGGCGTGTCCCATGCGTTTGCCTTTGGGAGCGGTGCGGCCGGCGATGAAGGTGACCACGGGCTTGCTCATATGGAGCTTGATCCACTGGCCGGCGTGGGTTTCGTCCGCTCCGCCGATTTCGCCGATCATCACCACGCCGTCGGTTTCGTTGTCGCGTTCGAACATTTCCAGCAGGTCGATGAAGTTGAGACCCTTGACGGGGTCGCCGCCGATGCCCACGCAGGTTGTCTGGCCGATGCCGAGGCTGGAGGTTTGCCAGACCGCTTCATAGGTGAGGGTTCCGGATCGTGAGATGATGCCGACGGCTTTTCCGGTCGCGGCGTCGTCTTTGGCGGTGTGGATGTAGCCGGGCATGATGCCGATCTTGCAGCCGCCTTCGAATGTGGCGTTGGCGCCTTCGCCGCTGACTCGCTTGCCGGGGGTGATGACGCCGGGGCAGTTGGGGCCGATGAGCTTTGCGCGGGGGAAATCGCGGAGGGCAGCTTTGACCTTGATCATGTCCTGGGTTGGGATGCCCTCAGTAATGGCGCAGATGACCTCCAGGCCGGCCGCGGCGGCTTCGATGATCGCGTCGCCGGCAAACGGCGGCGGGACGAAGATCATGGTTGCAGTTGCGCCGGTGGCCGCAACGGCCTGGGCTACGGTGTCGAAAATGGGCAGGCCGTTGGGGTCCTTCTGACCGCCCTTGCCCGGCGTGACGCCGCCGACCATCTGGGTGCCGTAGTCCAGGCAGCCCTTGGTGTGAAACGCGCCGGCTGAGCCGGTAATGCCTTGACAAATGACTTTGGTTGAACCGTCGACGAGAATGGACATGCCCAGAGGATAGTCAGAATGCCGCGGACGCACAAAGCGAATGCGGGGCAGAAGTTGAATTTGTGATTCGCTGGGTTGGCAATTCACCGCGG
>CAZNPU010000012.1:66298-89921 GCA_964575335.1 uncultured Isosphaeraceae bacterium
GCATCATGAACTGGAACTGGCGATGGTTCATCTTTGATTACGCCGATCCCACGTTGCCGCTGTCGCTGTATCGGCGGCTTCGAATAGCGTTTCGAAATGTTCCAATTTGACAACTGCCCAGGCATATGCGGCAGAGGCGCTGGCTGTTTGCTTTGGGGATAATGCTGCTGATACTGCCGGTCCATTTGACGTGGCGGCTGCTGTTTGCTGCAGGTGCCGGCACCAGTCTGTCACTGCTGCTCTTTTTTACAGTTCTTGCGGGGCAGATCTGTATCTGGTGGGTCGCTGGATGTCTGCTTTATGGCATTTTGTGCCGCCGCGAACACTGTTATCGGTTGCGTCTGGAAGGATTCGAGGTCTGTCTGCACTGCGGCTACTGGCTGCGTGGTTTGGGCGATGACGTGCAGCGATGTCCCGAATGCGGTGCGGCTCGCGAGCCGATGCCGACGTCCCCAGGCAAGCAAGACGGATAAGCCAGGCGCCGCCGCCGTCGCCGGCTGACTGACGCAGGGCATCTTTGAACATCTCAAGTCAGGCGACTTTCCGACCTCGCTGACGCTACAATGCACAGCTTTTCCGCTGTTTCTACAGGCCGCGATAAGTTCATCAAGCTCATTCAGTTCTGTTTTCTTTCCGCTTTTTGCTTCTCCAAACCGTGCCCATCCGCAATTTCTCCATCATTGCTCATATCGACCATGGCAAGAGCACGCTGGCTGACCGGCTGCTTCAGGCGACCAACGCGGTCTCGCAGCGTGAAGCACGCCAGCAGCTGCTTGACGACATGGAGCTGGAGCGTGAGCGAGGCATCACCATCAAGGCCTCAGCGGTCACGGTTCATCACAACTACAAGGGCGAGCAGTACGAACTGAACTTCATCGATACGCCCGGCCACGTGGATTTCGCCTACGAAGTCAGCCGGGCCCTTACCGCCTGTGAAGGGGCTTTGCTGGTGGTGGACGCCACGCAGGGCGTGGAAGCCCAGACGGTAGCCAACGCCTATCTGGCGGTTGAGAACAATCTCGAACTGATCCCCGTGGTGAACAAGATCGACCTGCCCGCAGCCGACCCGGACCGCGTGGCGATGGAGATCGAGCAGGTGCTCGGGTTGCCGGCTGAAGACTGCATTTACTGCTCAGCCAAGACCGGCCAGGGGATTCCGCAGCTGCTGGACGCCATTTGCGAGAAGCTGCCCCCGCCGCGTCCACCGCAGACGGATAAGACCCGTGCGTTGATTTTCGACAGCCACTACGACGAGTATCGCGGCGTGATCGTGTACTTCCGCGTGTTCGACGGCATGCTGAAAGTCGGCGACAAGATTCGCATGATGGGCAGCGGCCGCACCTTCCATGTGACGGAACTTGGCCGCTACACGCCGCATCAGGTGAAGGTGCAGCAGCTCGGCCCGGCACAGGTGGGGTACATGGTGGCGAACATCAAGGCGCTGGGCGATGTGCGTGTGGGCGACACCATTACGCTGGATGCCGATCCGGCCCAGACGCCCCTGCCGGGCTACAAGGAGCCGCAGCAGATGGTGTTCTGTGACTTTTACCCGGCCAGCAGTTCCGCCGATGGCGGCAAAAAAGGCGATTTTGAGGCGCTGCGTGAAGCGATCGAAAAGCTGCACCTCAACGATGCGAGCTTCACCTACGAAACCGAGCACTCCGAAGCGCTTGGCTTTGGCTTCCGCTGCGGCTTCCTGGGCCTGCTGCACATGGACATTGTGCAGGAACGGCTTGAGCGAGAGGGCAACGTGGAAATCATCCAGACCGCGCCGACGGTGAGCTATCAGGTTGAGCTGACCAACGGCGAGATCGTGGAGATTCACAACCCCGCCGACCTGCCTGATCCCGCCACAATCAAATCTATTCGCGAACCGATCGTGAAAGTTGAGCTGATCTGTCCGGTGGAGAACATCGGCGACGTGATCAAACTCTGCGAAAGCCGGCGCGGCACGTTCAAAGGTCAGCGCTATGTCAGCGAAACCCGGCAGATTCTTGAATATGAGCTGCCGCTGGCGGAAATCATTTACGATTTCTACGACAAGCTGAAGTCGATCACACGCGGCTACGGCACGATGGATTACGAGATTCTCGGCTACCGTCCCGATCGCCTGGTGAAGGTCAGCATTCTCGTCAACGGTCAGCCGGTGGAGGCTCTCAGCCTCATCTGCCATCGCGACAATGCGGAGCATCGCAGCCGATTGATTCTGCAAAAGCTCAAGAAGCAGATCGACCGCCATCAATTTGAAATCCCGCTGCAGGCGGCGATCGGCGGCAAGATCATCGCACGCGAATCAATCAAGGCCATGCGTAAGAATGTGACGGCCAAGTGCTATGGCGGCGATGTCACACGCAAACGCAAACTGCTGGAAAAGCAGAAAGAAGGCAAGAAACGCATGAAGGCGGTGGGCAGCGTCCACATCCCGCAGGAAGCCTTTATGGCAGTGCTCGATCAAAGCGAATAATTAATGACGCACTGCTGTTATCAGGCCTTCTGGCTCAAGACGCGCCGGTCAATTTAAGAGCCGATCATGGCTGAGCAGCTGCGCAGCTTTGGGGTGTGATTGCGTCATCAGCTTGCTTGTGTCGCAGGCGCCATGCGGCGTATTCATCCGGCTCGTTCCTGGACCGCCTGCCCTCCTACCCCCTGCCTGCCATTGTTTGTTATGCACGGTTTTCCGGAAATTCATGAAACTGTCGCCCGCCGATCCGTAGTTAGTATATGCTATCATAAAGATCGGAAGGCGCGATGAACGAATCCTTCGGCTGGCTCTGGATTTTTTGGGGTGTCGTCTCAGGCGCCGTATTGGGGCTGGGATTTCTTCAGGCGGAGTTTTTGGGCGGCTACGGCTCATCCCGCCGCAGGCTGCTGCGGCTGGGGCATATCTCGTTCTTTGGGTTGGGCCTGCTCAACATTCTGTTCGGCCGCAGCGTTCAGGCGGATACATCGGTCGCTCTGGAAGTTGCGGGCGCTGGTTTTCTTCTGGCTGGCCTGTTCATGCCCATCACATGCGCGCTGGTCGCATGGCGGCAGTCGCTTCATCCGCTTTTTGTGATTCCGGTCTCAGCGGCGCTGGTCGCCACCGGCATCATGGCCTGGACGGCCTTGAGCGACGAAGCAACTGGAAGCTGAAGCAGTTTGATCAATATGAGGCGGCGATTCGAACGATTCAGGCGTACGGCATCACGGTGAATGCATGTTTTATTCTCGGCCTGGATACCGACGGCGAAGAAGTCTTCGACAACGTGCATGACTTTGTGCAGCGCACGAACCCGTTTGATGTGCAAATCACCGTGCTTACTCCTTTCCCCGGCACGCCGCTGTATCAGCGCCTGCTTGTTGCCAGCCGCATCATCCAACCCGGTGCGTGGAATACATGTACGTTATTTGATGTGAACTTTCTTCCGGCGCGAATGTCGCCCGAACGATTGCAATGGGGGCTTGTGGAGCTTGCGGCCAGGCTGTATCACCCCGATGCGGTACGCGCCAGGCGAGAAAGGTTTTTCGCGGAACTGGATCGCCGGCGTATTCGGTCCGCCATGCCCCGACTGGCCTAAGCCTGCACACACGGCAAATCGAATTATCGCTGCAGGCAATCGAACTTGACGATGGAATCGACTGTACCGTCAAGGGGTCATTGGTTTTACCATGCCCGTTTCTTTCTCCGTTCGCTGCCCCAGCCGCGCCCGACCTGGTATTGCGGGAATCGCGTCTGAGTCCGACTGCCTGATGATGATGGAGTGACTATGAAAACTCGTGAACGTGCTGTCATTTATTCACTGCTTGCTGTGCTGGTGATGCTCAATGGTGTGTTTCTGCTCAGCAGCAGCGGGCGGGTGGCGTTGGCGGAAGCCGCTGCATGGCTTCAGGACCTTGGACCGGCTGCATCAGTGACGCTTACTGATGAACAGAACCGCGAACTGGTGCTGCGCAACAAGGCTCAGCGCTTGTCGTGGGGCGAGGGGCAGTTCCGTCAGACTTACAGCGTGGCGTTCGTTGAGATCGGCCGGGCACTCAATCCGTTGATGGAGCAGCAGACTTTCGTCGAAGAGCGCGAGCGGCTGCGCGCAGAGCTTGAGCCGATCGAAGAAGATTATCAGCGCCGCCTGGACGCCTATGGCGAGCAGTTGCGCAACGCCGACCAGCGTTCACCGGAAGCGCAGCAGAAACTCTTCGAAGCGCAGCGGCTTTACGAAGAGTACATGCAGTGGGGACAGCAGGCGATGCAGCGGCAAAACGAGCTGGCGGCGCAGCATTTTGAGCGAGCCTATCGCGAACTCGTTTCCGCTGTTGATGTGGTCTCCGAGCGCATGGGCATCGACATTGTGCTGCGGTTCATTCCCACTGAAAAGGAATTCCAGGGTCAGGATGCGGAAAGCGCGCTCAATGAAATCCGCCTGCGCAGCGCGCTGCGTTACCCGGCTGGCCTTGACATTACCGAGGAAGTGCTGGAAGAACTTGCGATTCAGGATCGCAGGTAATGTCAGCGGCGCAAGGTCATAACGCACCAGCAGCGCATTGTCTTGTGCTGCGGCGCAACAAGTGCTGCAGACTGTAAGAGTGCTGTTTGACCCGCAGAGTCAGCCGTGCGGGGCAGACGGACTGGCTTGTGTGCCCTGCTGCGTTTTCAGCGCACAGCCGCGTCCAGCGTTACTGTTGTCGGATCCTCGCCGCGCTCGATCGCTTCAATCTTTCGCACACGGCGTTCATGCCGCCCGCCTTCAAAATCGGTCTTGAGCCAAGCGTCAACGATGGAGAGGATTTCCTTGGGCGGGGTTGTGTCGGCAGCAAGGCACAGTACGTTGGCGTTGTTGTGACTGCGGCTCATTCGAGCGGCAAGTTCATCAAAGACCAGTGCGGCGCGAATGCCGGGAACCTTGTTGGCGGCGATGCACACACCGATACCCGAACCGCATACCAGAATGCCTCGCTCAGCCTGGCCGTCAGCCACCGCCTTGCTGACCAGATATGCCTGATCGGGGTAGTCGCACGGCTGGCCGCTGCATTCGCCCAGTATCGCGACCTCATGACCATGAGTCTTGAGATGTGGAGCGATAGCCTTGGCTACAGCCTCACCGCGATGATCCGATCCGAGAGCGATCTTCATTCGAGAGCATCTCCTTGAGCCGTTGCGGGATCAGTTCCTGGAACCGCCGCGCCACCTCATCATAGGCCCTTTGTCCCATGCCGATGGGATCTTCAATGTCGTTCTCCGGGTCCAGCAGCACCAGTTTTTTCTGATCTTCCGGGCTGTTTGCGACCAGTTCGCGTGCGGCAGCCAGATGGCTGGCCGTCATGCAGAACACCAGGTCCGCCTTGTGGATCATCTGGGCTGTGAGCCGTTTGGAGCGGCCTTCATGCGTTGTAATGCCAAGATTCGCCAGCGCCTCGAGCGTTTCAGCCATGACTGGCGTGCCGTCGCTGGCGGTTATGCCCGCCGAGGCCACGAACACATCGTCGGCCTGTTTGCCCAACAGCCCGGAATCAAGGGCATGGCGTGCGATCGCCTCAGCCATGGGGCTGCGGCAGGTATTTCCAGTACAGACAAACAAAATCGTTCGCATGGTGCGCTCGTCGAGGCAAATCTCCGAAGGCTTTACACGGATGGTAACCGCTTGAAGTGATTGCGTATAGGAACCTCACGGCCCGAGTTGATCTCCCCATCGACAGGGGACTGTATGAATCGACGAATCTGCGGTACAGTAGATGCACGTTGGGTTGGACATGTGGAGGAGGTCATTCAGGAGCCAGTCGGCGCCGATGCGCCGGGAGACCGCAAGTGGAATTCGTCAGCTACCAAGAATTGGGCGACCTGCTGGACGATTACGAAATCGAGGAAATTGCGGCAGATGATGACCGCGTGTACCTGTCCATGATGGACAGTGAAGGCGTTGTGCGTCTGCACCTGGCGTGCGCGGAAACCAAAGCCCAGCCGCATGAGGGCGCGACCGTCATCGCCGTTGAAAAAGAGCGCCTGCCGAAGATGGTCGCACATATTCTGAACCTGCTGCACCTCAATCAGGTGTTGCTGGTGCCGGTAGGCAAGTGGCGCAAGGTGTTCGATGCTGTGGCGTTCAGCCTGGCGAGCAACGAGGACTGGCAGGACATCGACGCCGCCGCCACTGTCGAACTCAACACGCGCGATCCGCTGCTGTGCGAGCCGGCGGACTTCCACACGCTTGTTGCGCTGATCGAAGCGCTGCTGCGTGATGCGGAGACTCCCGATCAGGGATTGATGCTCATCGCCACCGGTGCGCCGGTGCTGGTGGAATTGGTGCCCGATGGCGCTGTGCGAATCAGCCTGGGCAGCCAGGTGCTGGCTGATGAATTGGCTGAAGTGTGGTCGTCGATGTAGTAGGCGTTGAGCGATTGTCGCCTGCTGCTGGAATTTGCCGATTGTCAGCGTGCAAACGCCGTGATGCGCGTTTTGTCAGGAATGCATCGCGCCTGGGAGCGTCAACGCCTTGCTTGACTGACGAGGCGAGAGCCGAACGTCTGTCCTTTTTGTCACGTGCGGGCAGTCTTTGACGGGTTTGATTGCGGTTTGACTCCAGCGGCAGGAAAAGCTGGCCGATAATCAAGGTGTGTAAGGTGAAATGCCTCGTTGTTTTCGATCAATCAGCTTCTTCAAGCAGGTCTGATTCGATCGTGCAACTGGGAACCTGGAACGTAAACCAAACGCGGCGTTCCCGCAGAAGGATGGCTGCAGATCATGCGTGTGCTCCTGGATGAAGTTGAATGCAACACCAATGCTGCGTCTGTAGCCCAGGCGGTTGCCGCCGGCGCTACGCTGGCTGAGCAGCAGGGACGGCTGATTGTCGAGGTTGTCGTTGACGGCGAGTCATGGACCGAAGAGCGGCTGAACCGCGACAGCACCACGCAGGTTGCTGATGAGGTGCGTTTGACCAGCGCCGATCCGAAGGAACTGGTATGCCAGACATTTGAGGAGGCAGCTGAGGCGCTTCTGGATGCGGATCGTCTGCAGCAGTCCGCTGCGGAGCTGATGCAGGCCGATCAGATTGCCCAGGGCATGAACCAGTTGAATGAAGCGTTTTCGATCTGGCTGTCCGTGCAGCAGGCGGTGGTGATGGGCACGCAGGTGGCGGGAATCGATTTCGAACAATCGCTGGCGAATTCCCCTGCTGCAGCAGGCCAATCGATCAGTGCCATCATTGAACATCTCAATCAGCAGCTTCGCGCGGTTCGGGACGCCTTGGAAAACAGGGACACCATCGCGCTGGCTGATCTGTTGCTGTACGATTTGCCTGATGTCGTACTTCAGTGGCGAGCATTGCTGCAGGATCTGCAGCGCGATGTACGCGGTGAGGGCGGCTGAACATGTCTGGTTCGTCGAAACAGAAGAAAATTGATGAATTGATCAGCAAGGCGACCGAGTCGCTCAAGCAAGGCGCGCTGTTTGAATCAGAGCGCATGGCGATCAAAGCGCTGGCGATGGCCCGGCAGGATCACGATTATCAGCGCATGATTCGCGTGATTGAACCCCTGCGGCAGGCGCGGCAGCAGCGCGTCGAGCTGGCAAAGGAAAACAGTCGCGGCGAGGTCACGATTGTTCATACCCCCATCACCGACGACATGAAAATCACCAGCGGCTGTTATCTCGTCCAGCCGCCGCAGGTCGGCGCTGACGCCAGACGATTTCGACTGGCAGCCTGGCACAATGAAGTGCCCGTGCTGGTGTTGTGCCGCGAACCGCTGACAAAGCTGAAGATGGTTCCGGTCGTGGCGATCAGCCCCGGCACCACGATCCGCACAATGGTCGAGCCGATGGATGACGCTGATGCGCCCGACATGGCGTGGTTTGAATCATCAATGGATGCGCTGGGCGAATGGGCAATCAGCAGTCTCGATCCGGAGATGCCGCACGCCAAACGCATTGATGCGCTGCTGGATCGCCTTGATGCATTGCCTGAATGCGATGCGCTGCACGACAGTCTGGCCGCAGCATGCCTTGAAGCGCATATGCAACAGCAGAATTCGCCGCCGGCATCAAAAAGCACGCGATCCAAAGTGAAATCGTGAATCACTCTCGCTGTATGGACCGTGGAGAACGCGGAGATCGCGGAGGAGAATGAGGGGCGATCCGGTTGACCGGTCAGTCCTCCATCTTCCGTGAAAAAGTCTGAACATGCTTTGGTGGCAGAGGCAAGGGTTGCTGGTGAGTCGCACGAACGCGATGACGGTTGACGTCTCGCCAACAGGGTTTACCTTCAGTATTGGCGAAATAAGTTTCCCAATACGCTCCCCTTGTCTCCCTGTCCCTTTGTCTCCTCTCCTTCTCTCTGTCCAATCGTGAAACGACCTCGCCGGGGCAATCTGGCCAGACGCAGACTGCGACGACGCAGCGGCGCTATCGCCATCGCAGCCATTCTCATTGTGCTGATTGTGCTCGATCAGCAGGGATTGCTGCTGGTTCGTCAGGTTGACGATCTGGCGGCATACCACGGCGTTCATGCCCGCGTCACGCGGGTCATCGACGGCGATACGGTCGAAATTGATCTGCCTGATGCTCTGAACGACAGCCCCGTGACGCGCATTCGACTCTGGGGCATTGACTGCCCTGAAATGGCCCGCTTCAACAATCCCGCCGAGCTGCTGGCTCTTGAGGCAGCAACGATGGTGCAGACGCTGCTTGGTGATGATGGGGAAGTGCTGTTGTGGCTGGAGTCGCATCAGACCCGTGACCGCTTTTCGCGCGTGCTGGCCCATGTGGAACTGCCCGACGGCACGGTGCTCAACGAAGCGCTGCTAGAAGCGGGCCTGGCGAGGGCTGATGATCGCTGGCCGCATATCCACCTTGTGCGTTACGCCCAGGTGGAGCATGCGGCGCGACGACGCGGCATAGGGCTGTGGAGCCAGCCGGAACGAACTGCTCAGTAGCTGTAATAGGGATGCTGGCGGCGTTCGAGACGCTGTTTGTCGGATTCGTTGCCGATGATGTATCCGCCCAGCGCGCCTGCTGCAGCGCCGATCGCAGCGCCTTCGCCAGCGTGTCGCGATTGATGACCGACAATCGCTCCCACGCCTGCGCCGAGTCCTGCGCCGACAAGCGCGCCGGTTTGCGCATCGCTTTGGCACCCCGGAAGCAGGACAGCAGCGGTCAACAGGCTGAGAACCAGTCCGAATGTGCGAAGACGACCTGCGGTGATGCGATAGGTGGTCATGAACGGTATCCTTTGCATCAAGAGCCGCGCCATGCACCAAACGTGCAGCGACGAGCGGCTTTTTGCCTGCAAGCCAACGGTGCTGCGCGGAACTGCGCCAGGGCACGCGTGCTTGCTGTTACCATGGGCGTGCTACCATGGAGAGACGCAGGAGACCCAGATGATATTCCGAGGCTTTGGTCCATTTCGTCGCCGGGCGCCGCTGACGGTTGGGCAGCGGATGATTCTCGAACACGCTCGATGGCTGACGAAGGCGCTTAAGCGCAAGAACCAGTTGCCGCGTATTCCAGTACGAAAGGTCAGCGAGGGCGGCTTTGCACGCCTCATGGCCACGCCCAGCGGCCGCTACCGGGCTGAACGATGGTGGGAAAAGACACTGCAGCATTTGGACGATTAAATCAAAACACTCCCGGATTTACGCCGGACCCCCGGAATCTTCCGGAACCTCCGGAATCCCCGGAACCCTTCTGGATTGACCTGTCGAAACTGAACTGATTTACCAGAAACCTGCGTTTTTTTGCTTCAACCAACGGCTTCAGCTTTGCTGCAGCACTTCATCAATCAACTGACGAACAGCGTTCGCGATTGGAAAAGATCATCATGGCCATCAAAACCACCCTTGCCCCGAGTTATGGATGGCGGATCATCTTTATTGCAGTGCTTTGCACTGTGTTTAGCGTGTGGGGAGCGTACGACCTGTTTGTGAAGATTCCCAGGCAGGAAGCTGCAGCAGCTGAATATCAGGCTCTTAATGAGGAAAAGCAGTCGCTGGAGCAGGTCCTCTCCCAGGGGCGTGCACCGACGCCCGAACAGCGTGAACGATATACGCAGATCGAACAGCAGCTGCGGGCAATCGGCGAAGCGCCGGCAAAACCAAGCAAGTTCAACCGCCTGACGCAGTGGTTTTACATCAGTTGCATTCTCGCCACTCCCTACTGCATCAGCTTATATCGCCGGGCCAGGCGGCAGGTATACGAGCTGGATGATCAGGGCACGCTGCACTTTACGGGTGATCCCCAGCTTGGCTCGGGCGCGTGGAAGAAAGATGAGATCGCTGACATCGACATGAGCCGGTGGATGCGAAAATCCATCGCCTACGCGGTTCATACCGATGGCAGCCGTCTGATGCTGGACGCCTATCTACACAAGCACCTGGACCGCATCGTCGGAGCGATCGCTTCGCAGCACTACCCCGACAAATGGGACAAAAACGCCAGTCCGATCAAGCCAGGCTCCGCTGCGGACAGCAATTCATCATTAGCGCAAGCTCAACAAGCTGAAAACGGGGCGGAGGACGAAACGGAAACTGAAGACAAGCTTCCCACCGACAGCGCAGTGTGATTCATTCAGGCTGCGGTGTGCTGCATGCGCATACAACAAACATAAGTAGATGCTGCTGCAGCAGTTGGGCAAATGCAGGCCCAGACCGGGATGGGTCTGCCCGATGCGTCAATTCGTCATCATGCATTCCATGCACCTGGCATGCTCGTTGGCGTGCGGGCATTTTCACGCTCAAATTGTGAAATCAGGCCTGCAGGCTGCCTAATGAGGCTTTCAGGCAGATATTCGTCCGTGAAAGAGCCGTCGCATCGCTTCATGATCGCGATGATGATGGTGATGATGATGAGCCGATTTGGGAGCCTCAGCCATGCCTGTTGCCGCCGCCATGCCGACCGTTGAACAACGACAACGACACCAGCAGCAACGACAATCCCGCATGGAGTTTGTCGACGACGCCCCACGACGGTGGGCGGGTCATGCGTCGCTGCGCCCCAATGGCCGGCTGCACTGGCCCAGTGTGAGCGATACCGATCGCACATTGAGCGTTTTTATCCATATTTCGCCTTTTTTTAGCCTGCTGGGCGCGTTTCCGTGGGCGTTGCTGGTCTCGCTGGTGATCTGGCTTGCGAGGAAGGACCGGTCAGCGTTCTGTGATGATCACGGCCGGGAATTCATGAATTTTGCGATCAGCTTTATGCTGCTGCACCTGCTGCTGGGCATTACGCTGATCGGGCTTCTGGCCTGGCCGGTGCTGTGGGTGGTGGCGGTGGTGAGCGTGATCCGCGCCGCGGTCGCAGCAGGTCGGGGCGAATACTTCCGCTACCCGATGACCTTCCGCTTCTTGTAGTTTGGCGCGATTTGCGGCACTATATATGGCATGAGTGACACCAATAATGTACCGCCGCCCGACCCGCTCAACGCCCCGCCTTCAGAACCGTCGACCGGCGCAGAGTCATCATCGCAACTTACAAGCGATGAGCGAACCATGGCGCTGCTCGCTCATCTGCTGGGGATCTTCACCTGGTTTATTGGGGCGCTGATTATCTGGCTGCTCAAGAAAGATCAATCGCGCTTTGTCGATCACCACGGCAAGGAAGCGCTGAACTTTCAGATCACCCTCGGCATTGCCTACATTGCAGTTGGAGTGCTGACCTGCCTGACGCTGGGCGTAGGCAGCCTCCTTTCGCCGATCGTGTGGTTCGTCAATGTGATCTTCTGCATTCTTGCGTGCGTGGCAGCCAATAACGGACAGTGGTATCGCTATCCGGTTTCGCTGCGGCTGATCAAGTAAGCCGCGAAGCGAACAGTACGCTTGGCCCTGCGTGCATGAATATCGCCGCGCTGGAAACGGCTGCGCCGTTTTGCTGCGCAAATGATGGCTGACGCGACCGTTTTCGCTGGCGTGCGGCTGATGCGCGTCTGTCGCAGCGGCAGTTTTATGAACGTTCGATGCCCAGGTCTTCTGCGGTGAACAGTGCATCGAATGCATAACCTGCTGCTTCGATGTTTTCACGTGCACCTTCCTGACGATCGATGGTGGCGATGATCTTGAGAACCTGCGCTCCGGTGTCAGCAATGACTTTGGCGGCTTCGAGCACCTGCCCGCCGGTGGTGGCGACGTCTTCCACGATCACGACCGCGTCATCGCTGCCGATTGTACCTTCAAGCTGTTTGGCGGTGCCGTAGTCTTTCTTCTGATTGCGGATAAAGACGCACGGCAGGCCGGACGCCAGCGAGGCGGCGGTCACCAGCGGAATGCCGCCGAGTTCCGCGCCAGCGAGCTTTGTCGTTCCGGCCGGCAAACGCTCAGCGAACATTTTTCCAAGCTCAGCGAGAATGTCCGGCTGTGTTGAAAACAGGTATTTGTCCAGATAGAAGCTGCTGGTTCGTCCGCTGCGCAGCGTGAACGTGCCGTGCAGGAGTGCGACTTCCGCAATGCGTTTGGCGATCTGATCTCGGGTCATGGCGGCATGGTAGCCAATGCGTCCCGAGCGGGCACGGGTTGTCGCCAATCTCCAGCGGCGCGCATGTGTATCGGAACAATGCTGCAGCATCGCCGCCCTTGCAGGAGGATGCGCGTCAGTCGTCTGCTTGTATGGCTCAGATCGCCCTTCGTGCGGATCAGCTATCTTTTGCCGGGCCGAGCGCTGTGCATGTTGTTCCAGGGCGCGTCTGCCTTTGAACCTGCACATGCTGGCGGCGGTACAACCGACTCTGTGGGTTCGTGGATTCGAGGTTTGAATTGAATCATGAATATCGTGTGAGGAGCCTGACGAATGCGCCTTTGCCGAGAACCGATTCTTCATGCTTCCTGGTTATGCGTTGCAGTGTTTGTCGTTGCGATTGTGGCGGTGTCCGCAGCGGCAGCTGCAGCGCAGGCACGCCAGTCCGACGATCGTGACGCCGCCCGTGCTGCGCGTCGCAGCCCTGTTGTGCAGGTATTTGAAGCGACACGCGACGCGGTGGTGAACATTTCCTCAAAGGAGATCGTCACCGTTCGCGATCCATTTGGTTTCGGAAGCCTGTTCGATGACTTCTTCGACATGCCCTTTCGGCCGCCCGTTGGACCGCATCGGCGACAGTACACCCGCACCAGCGTCGGCAGCGGGTTTGTGATTCATCAGGACGGCTACATTGTGACCAATGCCCACGTGGTGGCGCAGACCGCGGAACGCAAGGCGATATTTGCCGACGGCAGGGAATATGACGCCCAGATCGTCGCGCTTGATACCGGACGCGATCTGGCGATTCTCAAGATTGAAGCCGACCAGCCGCTGCCCACGCTCACGCTTGGACGCAGCGATGATCTGATGATCGGCGAAACGGTGATCGCCATCGGCAACCCCCTGGGCTTTCAACACACGGTCACCGCCGGCGTGGTCAGCGCGATCGAGCGCGATCTGGCGTTTTCGCGCGGCATGTCACTATCCGGACTCATCCAGACCGATGCGTCGATCAACCCGGGCAACTCCGGCGGGCCGCTGCTGAACGTGCTGGGCGAACTCATCGGCATCAACACTGCGATTCGAGGCGATGCGCAGAATATCGGCTTTGCCATTCCCGTCGATCAGCTGCGCGAGGTGCTGCCGGATCTGCTGGATATCGAGCGTCGTTATCGTGTGGAATGCGGCGTGGCGGTGGACACGCTCAACACGCCGCGCGTTGTTGCGGTCAAGCCCGAATCGCCTGCTGAGCGCGCTGGTCTTCAGGTTGGCGATCTGCTGACGCATATTGATGGCCAGCCGATTCAGCAGGGAATCGACTTCTGCATTGCGCTGATTGGCTGCCGGGCTGGCCAGACGATCACGCTGCAGGTGCTTCGCGACAGCGAGCCGCGTGAAATCAAGCTGACGTTACAGCCCCGGCCGATGCCTGACGGCGCCAAGCTTGCGCTGGAGAAGCTGGGCCTTGAAGTTGCGCCGATGCCTGCGGAACTGGCTGAGCAGCTTGGCGTTTCAGGAGCCGGCGGGCTGCTGATTACCCGCGTGGAGCCGGGTGGTCCAGCGGACCGAACAGGCATACAGCCGCGCGATGTGCTGATGGGCATCGGTCGCCATATGGTGGCCGATAATGAGGATCTGGGTCAGTTGCTGGAACTGGTGCGCTCGGGTGAAACGCTTGCTGTCACCATTTTGCGCGTGGATCGCCGCACCAAGCTGCGGCTGACAGGCCAGCTTCGCGCCCGCTAGCTCAAGCTCAAGACAGTGAGCTGCGCTGGCGATGACCGCATGTGCCTCAATATTCCAATCAACAATCAATCAATGCGACGCGATACGGTATGGCGCGGCGCGACGTGCGATCGCTCAGTTTCGCCAGTTTCCCGTGTGCAACATGGACATGGAGATGAATACGGACAGACAGGTTGAAAATTCACCATAACGAGGTCTGAAACCCGGCCGCGTCAGCCGATGAGCGCATAGGATCAATTCCTTATCCATCAGCAGGTCGGTGGAGGGTGATGAGAATGGCCCGCTGGTGGGCGCTGATCGCGGAGGAATCCGGCTGTCGCACATCCTCGCGTTTCTGAACAACACGTTGACCGAATCACGCCACCATGACCGCGCTTGATCGACCTGACTTCAACGCTTCGGACTCTGGAGAGCCTTCAGCATCTTCACCGGGCCGACGCGCTGTGCCGACCGCATCACCTGCCAAGCCTCGTGGTCCGATCACGATGCTGCTGGACTTGTTCAGCAGCATTTGGTTTGGCGTGATACTTCTGACGTTGCTGTTTATTTACTGCTCCATCGGCTCGTCGGGAGTTCCCACGCAGCTCTGGATTTTTGATCCGGCGGCATGGGAATACGGCCACGTTCGACAATGGCGCGGCATCGAGCTGACTGAATTCGAATGGTTTCACTGGTGGCCGTTCGATGTGCTCATCGCGCTGATTTGCGCAAACATCATCGTCTCGACGATACGGCGCATTCCGTTCAACATCATCAACCTGGGCGTGTGGCTGATTCACGGCGGCATCATCGTTCTTGCAATCGGCAGCGTGTATTACTTCAGCACGAAGGTGGAAGGTGATGCGCCGGTTCATCGTCGCCAGGTTGTGATCAGCGTGCCGGGCATGGATGAACCGGTGACAATGGCTGCGGTGCCGGGCAATCGCATTGCAGTGGGCCGGGGCGAAGACGGCTATCTGCTGCAGATCAGCGGAATTGACCCGAACTGGGAACTGCTCTCGGGCGAGGACAAGGGCAAGCGCGCCTACAAGGTGTCTGTTCGCGTGCAATCCAAGACCGGCGAATTCATTCGCGAACTGATCGCCAACAAACCCGAATACACACAGGATCTGATTCGCAGCAACGATCCCATGCAGCCGTTCACCCGCGCGGTGAACGTGATCGGCAAGCCGCTGGTTGATGAAGCGCTGAAACTGACGCTGGAATACGCGCCGCAGGAATACTTTTACCTGATGGACAGCCGGGCGCTGTATTTGCGTGAGGTCGGACAGACCGAGTGGGTGCAGCGACCGATTAAGAATCTCCCCCGCTACAACGATTACATTGCGTCGCGCGACGACGTATTTCAGGATCCAAACGACAAGTCCTTGCCGATCTATCCGTTGCGCAACGTGGATGTACCGCCGGTCGATCCCAACGATCCTCTGCCGGACGTGACATTCAGCGTGAGCCGCTACTTACGTTATGCGTTTCCAGATACCAGACGCCGGCCTGCGCCCGATGGCCCGCTTGATCCGACCGTCAACGTGCGGTTGCACACGACCACTGGCGAATCCGAAAGTTATCAGTTGATGGCGTTCCATGCCGGCGCCAATATGGCATTGCGAGGCAACCTGCTGTTTGTGTGGGTCGATTCTGCTGCGGCGCTAGAGCGACTGCAGCGTCGTGAGGAGCCAGCAATTCGATGGACCATTCCGGAGGCTGATATTGATGTGGTCGAACCGATTACTCAGATCGCATCGATGAATCCGAACCTTGAGTTCAAGCCGATTCCCGGCACGGATTATTCGTATCGTGTTGAGAAGTTTGAGAACAATCTTCGCATCGAGAACCGTGAGGTTTCGGTGGCGATTGTTCGCATCCGCACGCCGCAGCGCACCTTCGACCGGTGGGTGTTTGATGATCCATCGCTCAGTCGCGACATGGCGTTGGCTGAGGGGCTGGCGCAGCACGGCGCGCAACTTCCACTGGATGAGCGGATTGTCACGCAATACATGCCCGGCACGCATCCGCCGGCTCCGATCATGGTGATTGCCGGTCCGGGCGAGGACGATCTGGCGGTGATGGTGACGACAAGCACGGGGCAGCCGCGCTTCACGCCGGTGAAGCAGGGCGACGAGGTGCCGATTGTTGCCGGCGTGCAAATGACGATCGACAGATACGCCGCTCGCACGGTTGCTGAGACCAAGCCGTTTGTCGTGCCGCGCGAGCGCCGCGATCGCAATGTGCGCGAGCATCTGTCGATGATTCGCCTCGATGTTCCCACCGTCGGCGGGAGCACGGTTTCACGCTGGCTGCAGTATCACAATTACGTGTTCGATCGGCCGGAGGAAGTGTTGCGCCGGTCGGTCTATCGCCCGGAAGTAATTCGTCTGGCGGACGGGCGGGAAATTGAAGTGATCTTTTCTCGCGCGCGGATGAAACTACCCGCGCCGGTTGTGCTGGAAGAGTTCCAGGTCGATACGCATATCGGCGGATTCACCGGCCGCGAATCCAGCATCATGGACTGGAAGAGCCTTGTTCGCTTCCAGAATGAAGACGGCACATGGGGCGAACTGAAAACGGTGCGCGTGAACAACCCGGTTGAGCACAACGGTTACTGGTTCTACCAGGCGATGTGGGATCCGCCGGACCGCGGGCAGCGCTTTGAAGGCGATCCCGGCTCCAACGGCCTGAACTACACCGTGCTGGGCGTAGGAAACCGCAACGGCGTGAACATTCAGCTGTGGGGCTGCTGCATTGCAGTGTTCGGCATGATCTATGCGTTTTACGTGAAGCCCGTCATCAAGCGGCGGCGACAGCAGGCGGTGTACAGCCGCGTCGGCGCAGCGGCGCACAGTCAGCCGCATTCATTAGGCGCTGAAGATCAGGCTGTTTTGGCCAATGCACCACAACAGGAGGCGCAATCATGACTCGACGCACCCGATCGCATCACCGAATCCTGTGCAGGATATTTGCAGCGATGGTGGTCATTGGTGCATGGCTGGCAGCCACGCCGCGCGCTGCTGCGCAGAACATGCCGCAGCTTCCTCCCGATCACCCGCCGGTGCCGACGTCTGCGTCGCCTCAGGAAACGTTTGACGAGAAGCGCGCTGCATTCGCCAGACAGGTTGACCTGATCACGCTCGGGCAGTTCGCCATTCACAACGAAGGGCGCGTCAAGAGCTTCGACTCGTTCGCCCGGTCGCTGATGCAGTATGTGTCAGGCTTGCGGCGCATCAACGATCAGCCGCACACCTTCACCTACATGGACCTCATGCTGCGTCCGATGGCGTACATTGACACGGCCGCGGTGTATGTGAAGAACAAGAACATGCGGGCGCAGATCGCCCAGGCGCTGCTGCAGTCGTCGGAAGCGGATTTTGACGAATCGCACGCTGCTGCATTCATGAAAACCGGCCTGATCTCGCCCCGCCTGCTGGTCGATCCCGCGGTGCAGGACATGCTTCGTCGCATGTCCGAGGACGTGCTGCGCAGCGCGAGGTTTGTCGAGCAGATTGAAGGCGCTTTGAACGTCATGCACCCGGAGGGACTGCGCATGAATCTGCGCTTTGTCGCGCCGCCGGGTGGAACCGTTGAGGACCGCTGGCTCACTATTGATGAACTGGCTGATGATCGCGCAATCGCAGCGTTCCCGACACTGCACAGCGAATTGCGCCAGCAGATCGTCACGCACTGGACTTCGCTCACCGATGCATGGCGACAAGGCGATGCGGAAACCGTCAATCGCGCGATTGCTGAGCTGTCGCGTCTGCTGCCGCAGGTCAATCCCGAGCTGTATCCCGAACAGTCGCGTCTGGCGTGGGAGAGCTGGTACTTCCGCATGCGCAATCTCACGTGGATATGGCTGTTTTATGCGTTCGCCATCCCGCCGCTGGTTCTGGCGATCGTGTTCCGCTGGCCGGCAGCGCGGTGGATCGGCATGGGCATGTTCCTGCTGGCGTTCGCGCTGCACACGTTCGCGGTGATGCTGCGATGGTACGTGGCTGACCGCTGGCCGAACTCCAACATGTTCGAGGCGATCACGACAGCAGCATGGTTCGGCGGGTGCTTTGCGGTGCCGCTGGAGCTGTGGCTGCGGCGTCTGCCGATGCGCAACCTGTTTGCGGTGGGAAGCGCGGTGGCGTCGATGACCGCGATGATGGCGGTGCATTTCATGCCGCTGGAACTCAACGCCAGCATCAACAACATGATGCCGGTGCTGAACGACGTGTGGCTGTACATCCACACCAACGTCATCATCTTCAGCTACTGTCTGATCTTCATCGCTGCAGTGACCGCGGCGTTGTATCTGATGTATCGCCTGGTGCTGGCGATGCGCGGCGTGAGCGGCGTGAGCGAATACGCGCGGGTCGGCGGGGCAGGCTCGCTGATCCTCACCCGTCCCGATGGATCGACATATCTGGAAGAAGGAAAATCAACGTTCGGACAGGTGCTTGACGGCACAACGATGGTGTTGCTGGAACTCGGCTTCATCACCCTGTGGGCCGGGCTGGTCATGGGCGCGATCTGGGCCGATCACTCGTGGGGACGGCCGTGGGGATGGGACCCCAAGGAAGTCTTCGCGCTCAATACATTCCTGGTGTTTCTCATTCTTGTTCACGGCCGCTTCAAAGTGAAAGACAAGGGCCTGTGGACCGCGGTGATGGCGCTCATCGGCGCGGTGGTGATGCTGTTCAACTGGATCATCATCAACTTCGCCATCAGCGGCCTGCACAGCTACGCCTGATGACCGCAGCAAGCGGCAGCAGCAGCGGATTGCGTGCGTGTGCGTGAACGTGACGCCGCGCAGGTTGTCTGCCTTGTCACAACTGAAGCTCAGCGCGGTCTGATTGCCCGCCAGGCTGTGCAGCAGGGCTTTGATGCGCCTGCAGCCGTTGTCGCGGGTCATTTCATACGCGGCCGGGAGTCGTTGATATCTGCCGATGGCGGCGAAGTGCGCTGAACAATCGAAGCGCGCTGAAAATCAGTCAACACACGACGTGTTCCATGAGTCTTACGCATTCCACGGCTGCACGAGCAGTTGCAGGCGACCTCGGAAGCCCGGGCGCGGCACGTTCCGCGCGCCTTGCGTGAAGCCCAGAGGGATCTCCAGCAAGCGCGAACCGTCATCCTGATCAATCAGCTTCGCTTGTCGCGGCGCTTCGCCCAGACCGTGCTCCGATTCCAGGCCGTACCGCACCGTCGTGCCGTCGGCACGCGGCCGCACGTGAAACGTGAGCGTTTCATCAAACACGAATCCGCCTTCGAAGTGATCATCGAACCAGAAGCGCCGATCGACTTCGTACATCGGCACGCGAATGCTCAGCCGCAACGCGAAGGCTAATGCGGTACCGGCAGAATGTTCGGTTTTGGCTTTCGTCATCAGATAGCCGGTAAAGAGATACACCGGCTTTTTGTCTTTGATCAGGGCGTCATATTCGCGCAGGATTGATGAAGCCTGCTCAACCTTGCGCTCATGCAGGTAGCACATTAAGCCGCGCACGCGGGCGGTGGTTTCGATCTGATACGATGCGCGGATGGTATGGCCTTTGTCCTTCTTCTCCTGCACCGGCCGCGGCAACGTGATTTCGTCAGCCAGCAGCTGTGCCGTGACCTGTACATTGCCAAAGAGAAATCGCCGCAGGTTCTGATAGCCTTCCTCTGAGTTGACGATGCCGAAGTGGCCGCTGTGGCTGCGATGCACCATGGCCCGCGGGGCGTTCTTGACCGCAGCGTTTTGGATCATGACCAGCCCATCGCTCATCGGCCCGGTTGCCCGCCGGGAGAGCTTCATAAAGGCTGCGTAGTCGTTGTAATTCGTGCCCACGAGGCAGAAGAAGCGCTTCTCGGGAAACGCGTTGTTCAACGAATGCACGGCTGTGGGGTCTTCACCGTCACGCGAGTCATTTTTCGCCGGCAGCTTCAGGTATTCGCGGATCACATCGCGGTTGAAGTTGCGCACGTGAAAGCTGTCGAGCGCGCCGAGGTCGGGCACGTTCATGCCCAGTAGGTCGATACCATTGTGCGGCGTTCCGTAGGTGAACACCTTGTCAACCAGATGCACCGCATCATCAACATAGCCGGCTGCGTTGCGAGGTCGTTGCTGCAGCTGAAGCTCCTTGTCGAGTGCTGCGTCGCCTGTGCCATGGACGCAAAGGTTCTGCAGGTAGCACCGGGCAATCAGCCCGCCCATTGAATGTGCAACCAGATGCACGCGGAACTTGTCGTGCTCGGCCTGATCGTTGCCGCACACAAGCTTGCGCACGCGCAGAATCAGCCGCCGCAAATCCAGGGCGATGTCGGGAATGGTTTGTCTTTTGCCTGTGCCCAGATCGTGCGAAGCCTGCTCGTAATAGCGGAATATCCAGATGCATCGGGGAGGACATTCATGCCCATCCCCAAATTCGCTGCCGTCTTTGTACGTATCGCAATATCCTTCATCCTTCATCAACCGAAGCAGCGGCGATTCAAAGATGAAACGAACGATTTGGCCCTTGTGATCCTGACGAATCTTCGTTGCGCCAAGGTTGAAGCCCATGTAGGGCGTGGCGGCGGTGTCTTCAATTTCGCCCATCGTCGCAGCAAAGCCGCGAATGTAAATGATCGGGTAATACGGCGGAGTAATGGACATGATGATCTCCGGATTGCGAGGAACCACCCACACGAATGGGCTGGATGATGACGTGCAATTCACGCCCGTTCAAGCACGCTGCGCAGTTTGTGAATCGCTGCGACGACTCTGTCGACGCGCTTGCTGATTTCTTCTGCGTCATCTGCAGCAAAGTTCAGCGTTTTTACGTGCCTGATCGAGTTGACCAGTTCGGTGAGCGTCAGCACAGCGGCTTCGGGCGTGCTGAAATTGATGAGCGAAGCAGATCGCTGGGCATGTTCGGTTACCGCACGAATGTGCTTGACGTACTGATTTAACTCGTCGGAGCGCTGGCTGATCGCCTGCAGGCTTTCCATGAACGTGGCGCGGAAGATGTCTTCAATGGCCTGCAGCGCGATGGCGTCGAGCTTCTGGCAGTACGTGTTGGGTGAATGATGCCGAAACTGCCGCAACTTGCGCTGCACTTCCACGCGACGATCAATGTCGTCGGTTTTCACCGCCGCTTCAGCTTCTGCGAGCAATTGTTCCAGGCGGGCCGCCCAGCCCTCAAAGCCGTCAATTGCATCCCACTCGTTGTTGTCGCTCATGGCGTTCTTGCCTGTTCGATAAGATCGCGAATCTCAATGGCGGTGTTCAGCAGCAGCCTGACGTTGGGTCGCCTGCCTTGTTCGATTGCAGCAGCGAGTTGGCCGTGCAGTTGGCTGAGTTGCTTCAATCCGCTTTGTATTTGCAGCAGCATGTCGATCTGGTTTTGCGATCGCGCATCGATGGCGTTGAGTGCAACGTGGTGCGATTCATGCCAGGGACGCATCGCTTCCAGCACCGCGCTGATCTGTTCCAACTGCGGCAGGAGTATTGCGTGCTGATCGTCCCACTCGTGTGCAAGCTGCACCAGCATTGCATCGCGCTGCGCAACCAACGCGTTCCATGCACGCTCGCGATCTTGCACCTGGGGCGTTTCGAGACGGGCTTTGTGAACCTCCGGCGCAGTGCGAAGCGTGCGGATCATTGCGTCAATATCCTGACAGAGGATGACTGTTGCCCGTTCAATTGCTGGGTGAGCGGTACTGACGGCCTGCGATAAGCTGCGGGCTGCAGCGGCTTTGCGAATGACGCCGTAGAGTTCCGCTCCGACAGCGAACGCCTGGTTGCCAGCCAGCCCCGACACGCCCATTGCGCCAAAGAAACGCTCCAGTGAGCCGGCAAACTCCCTCGCCGCCTGCCGACTGTTGCGGCTGGCTTGCGCAATGGCGGCCAGCGAGTCGGCGTAATCGCTCAAGGCGTCCATTGCCGCTATGCGGTGGGACCATTCGCGGTCGAATATCTCGATCTCACGGTGGGCGTCCGGCGTTACCGCCAGAATCTCTTCACGAAAGAGCGCCCGGCTTGCAACAACGCCATGATGCAATTGTGCAGTTGCGTTGGCGAAAGGCTCAAGATCAGGCGGCGATGCACAGCCGACCACTGTCATGCTGCTGAGCCAGAGCCATACATGCAGGTGCAAGATGTTTGCATGCGCACGTGGCGTTTTGTTTCTGAGCCGCTCTGGCCTTCCTCGCCGCCACATTGCCTGCACGAGTTGTCGCATGCCCGGATCCCGGTGTGGTTTTCGTTGATCTGAAATCCCTCAGCCACGTCTGCTGATTCGAAGGTACATTCAGATTCCTAGGCAGTCAAAATGTTCTTTGTGATTTTCAACGCAGGCCAGCGGTGCGCGAGGAATCGCATGAGCGATGATTTTTGTTCTCCTCGCTGGGTTTCCGGGGTTGCGGGTTTTCGGGGTTGCGTCGGATCGGCTAGGCTATTGCGGAGCGCTGTGATTCAAGAAAAGAAGCAGCCTTGCGATGACGGATGATCAATGAATGATGTCAGATGAATCGAACTGACTGTCATCGCTCCGTTTACGCTCAGGCATGAGCATTCTCAATATCGAGACTGAAAGAGGTTTTCCCCACATGTCCAAACGTCTTTTCGCCATTGCAGGCATCGTGAGCGCAGCCGGCCTGGTCGGCACGTTCGCGGCCCCCATGTTCGACACACCGGATTACACCACGCTTCCCCCCCACCCTTCAGAGGTGCAAAAGCAGCTTGAAAACACGAAGGTGACGCTGACGCAGGCCATTGAGACAGCCCGGAACGACGTCAATGGCGTTGCCAAATCGGCAAACGTGAATCTCAATGCTGAGCCGCCGACGATCGAGGTGGTGGTGTACGCTGACGACACGGCTCATCGCATCACAGTGCATGCTGAAACGGGCGAGATCATCGACCGCGGCATCATTCCGAGACTGCCCGGTGAAGCTGTGGGCGAAGACTGGATCGAGCTTGAATCCGGCGTGCGATACATCGATATCAAGGCAGGCGAAGGCCCGGCAGTTGCTAACGCCAGGCAGGTGGTGCAGATGCACCTGACCGGCTGGCTGGTTGATGGCAGAGAATTCGCTGACACCCATGATCTTGAGCCGGTTTCAGCGCCGCTGCAGGCGCTATTCCCCGGTGTGGTTGAAGGCGTCATGGGCATGCAGGTTGGCGGCAAGCGCAAGCTCATTCTGCCGCCGGATTTGGCTTTCGGCGCCGCGGGCCAGCCGCCGCAGATTCCCGCCAACGCCACGCTCATTTTTGATGTTGAACTGCTGGATATCGACCCTTGGAGCAAGCTGCCCGAGGAATTGCCCGGCGAGCCGGTTCAGGGCGAGCCGATCGTGACCGACTCGGGGCTGCGCTATTACGACATTAAAGTTGGCGAAGGCGCTCAGCCGGATCCCACGGACACCGTTCGCGTGCATTACACCGGCTGGCTGGTCAATGGCGAGAAATTCGACAGCTCGTTTGATCATCCCGGCGGCCAGCCCGCGCAGTTCATGCTCAATCAGGTCATC
>CAZNPU010000013.1:0-75873 GCA_964575335.1 uncultured Isosphaeraceae bacterium
GCCCGATGCGGTGCCCGCCAACTTCCATGGCGTGCCGATCATCACATCAAACTTCCACACCAGCAGCGCGATGTGCGGCACCTGCCACGATGTGAGCAACCCGGTCTATACCCGCCAAAGCGACGGCACCTATGCCCTCAACGCTTTTGGCGCAGCTCACCCCACGCTCAATCCGTACGACATGATGCCCGAGCAGCGCACTTACAGCGAGTGGCGCAACAGTGCGTTTGCCAATGGCGGCGTGCATTTTAGTGATGGACGCTTCGGCGGCGATCATCCGACGGGCGTGATGGAAAGCTGTCAGGATTGCCACATGCCCAAGCGATACGGCGGTGCGTGCAACTTCTGGTTTGAGCCGCCGTTTTTTGCCCGCCCCGATGTGGCTGAGCACAGCTTCGTCGGCGCCAATACATGGGTGCTGGCTGCGGTGCATGAACTCTACGGCACGGCTGATTCCAATTTGACACATGAAAACGTGCAACTGGCCCGATCCCGCACCGAGAACATGCTGCGGGCCGCCTCGGACATGCAGCTGGCGCAAATGGCTGACATGCTCAAGGTGAGGGTAATCAACTACTCCGGCCACAAGCTGCCGACGGGCTATCCCGAAGGCCGCCGCATGTGGCTCAACGTGCAGTTCCTTGATGAGAATGACCAGGTCATCGATGAGCGCGGCGCATATGACTTCAGCACTGCGACGCTCAACACCAGCGACACGAAAGTGTATGAAATGAAGCTGGGCATTGATGAAACGGTTGCGGCTGCGACGGGACTGAACGCTGGCCCCACGTTCCACCTGCTGCTCAACAACGTGGTGCTCAAGGACAATCGCATCCCGCCGATCGGATTCACCAACGACGCTTTTGAAGCTATCCAGGCTGCGCCGGTGAATTACGTCTATGAAGACGGCCAGTACTGGGATGACACCCTGTACGACATCCCTTACGGCGCAGCGCGAGCCGTGGTGACGCTGTACTATCAGACCACGTCGAAGGAATACATCGAGTTCCTGCGCGACACGAATACCACCAACAATGCAGGTCAGGTCGCCTATGACCTCTGGCTGAGCAAGGGCATGAGCGCTCCGGTCGACATGGACGTGCAGGTTATCGACTTGAGCGAGCCGCGGCTCGGCGACGTCACCGGCGATGGTGTTGTCGACGTGAACGATCTCTCAGCGGTCATCGGCGCATGGGGGCAGTGCCCGCCGCCGACGATCTGCACAGCTGACGTCAATGATGACGGTGCGGTCAACGTTGATGACCTGCTGCTGGTCATTGCCAATTGGGGATGACGCACGGTCGTGTGGCACAGCCTGAGACGCTGGGCGTTCTGCGCCGATAAAGGTTGCTGACTGCAATGGGTTAGCGTTGATTGCGATGCGCAAAGCAGCCTGAGCCGATGGTCGTGCGCTTGCCTTTGCGGTACGATCCGCTGCCATGTCGACGCCGTCTGCTGCAGCATGGGATCGCCAGCATCTGCTTGGCCTGGAAGGCTTGTCCAGAGCCGATCTGACGATGCTGTTGGATCGGGCGCAGCGGTATTTGCCCGTCGTCACGGGTCAGTCGCTGGCGCTTGATGAATTAGCTGGCCTGACGATCGCCAATCTCTTCTTTGAAGATTCCACGCGCACGCGGTCGAGCTTTGTGCTCGCGGCACGTCGACTGGGTGCGGAAACGCTCGAACTCACCAGCGCCGGCTCCAGCGTGAACAAGGGCGAATCGCTTGTCGATACCGCGTGCAATCTGCAGGCGATGGGCGTGCATGCGTTTGTCGTTCGCACCAGCGCTTCCGGCGGGCCGGCCATGATCGCCAAAGCCGTGCGCGTGCCGGTCATCAACGCAGGCGACGGCCGCCACGAGCACCCGACCCAGGGGCTGCTTGATCTGCTGACGCTGCAGCAGAGGCTCGGCGATGTGCAGGGCAAAACAATTGCGATCGTGGGCGATATCGTGAGCAGCAGGGTGGCGAGGTCGAACATTCATGCGCTCACGACAATGGGGGCGCATGTTGTGTTGTGCGGTCCTGTGACGCTTGTGCCGAAGGCGATGGAGCGCATTGCAAGTGGACCGGGCACGGTAAGCGTCGTGCATGATCTGGATGCGGTGGTGGACGGCGCAGCGGGTGCGGTGGACGCCATCATGATGCTGCGCGTGCAGTTTGAGCGAGCCGGAGGCGGCCCGCCGCTGATCGCAGGCGATTACCGCCAGCTTTATGGCTTAAACGCTGAGCGCGCGAAACGACTGCCCGATCACGCGATCGTAATGCACCCCGGACCGATCAACCGCGGCCTGGAGCTTGACAGCGCTGTGGCTGACGATCCGAAGCGCAGCGTCATCCTGCAGCAGGTGACCAATGGCGTCGCTGTTCGCATGGCTGTATTGGCGACAATGTGCAGGCAGCAATAAAAGAAAAGTAAAGCGAAGAAAAAGTAAATTCCATACAGATCGTTGCTGTGCGCTGCCCGTAGAGAGGGGTATTTTCATGGTGCGGTTTGCTGCAACTGGCAATTGACAAGCGCCGCGTTTTCCTCGTGCAGCCCGATACATTGATGCGTTCCTTCAGCCGCGATCAGCCGCTTCGCCACGACGTGCTCAACCGCCTGCTGGCGGTGGCGCGGCATCTGAGTGCTTCGGCCGCATTGACCGACATTCTGCAGGCGATCATCGACGCCATGCGCGATGTGCTCGAAGCGGATCGCGCAACTGTTTTTGAGTTTGATCCGCTGCGCAATGAGCTGTTCATTACCGTTGCGCATGGATTGGATGCAGCCGCTGGCGCACGCAGCAGCCGCACGATTCGCATTCCCGCAACCGTTGGCCTGGCAGGCGAATCCGTTCAGACCAGACGCATCATCAACGTTCCCGACGCTTATCTGGATCCGCGTTTCAATCCCGCGATAGATCGGGAAAGCGGATACCGTACGAGATCGATGCTCACAATTCCGCTTGTAGGGCATGATGGTGAACTGGTGGGCGTAGCGCAGGTACTGAACAAACGAAGCGGCGTTTTTACTCAGGAAGATGAGGAGATCGCTCTGGCGCTCGCGGCTCATGCTGCCGTGGCCATCAAACGCGGCCGGCTGATTGAAGATCGCCTGATGCGTCTCAAGCTCGAGCGCGATCTGGAACTGGCGCGTCAGATTCAGCAAAGCAGTTTTCCTGCGTCACTGCCCGTTGTGCCGGGGTTTGAGATTGCAGCGTGGAACCAGCCGGCTGACCAGACCGGGGGCGACGTGTACGACGTGATCGTGCGCGACGCCGCGTCACCACATCATCGGCTGGTTCTGCTGATGGCAGATGCGGCTGGTCATGGCGTGGGGCCGGCACTTTCGGTCACGCAGCTTTGTTCGATGTTGCGCATGGCGGTTCGACTGGGCGTTGAACTGCCGCGCGTCGTCCAGCAGACAAATCTGCAGTTGTGCGCCGACCTGCCGCCGGGCCGGTTCATTACCGCGTGGATGGGCGAACTCGATCCGCATGCTGCTGTTTTGCACAGCTTCAGCGCAGGCCAGGCGCCGCTGTTGCATTATCAGGCAGCCAGCAGAACCGTTACCAGCTTCAGCGCCGACACGGTGCCCCTTGGGCTGGTTGATTTTTCCGATTCAAACATTCAGCCGCACCGCATCATTCTGGAGCAGGGCGATATCTTTGCGGTTGTGTCCGACGGCGTTTTCGAAGCAAGCAATAATGCACAAGAGCGATTCGGTACGAAGCGGATCGCAGAATGTCTGCACGCGCATCACCATGCAGATGCCGGTGAAATCATGCGCCAGCTTCGGGAAGCGGTGAATCATTTCACGCAACATCAGCCCGCGCAGGACGATCAGACCGTGCTCATCATCAAACGCAGCAGCAAAGATATCAGCGCGGAGCGCAGTGTATGAGAAAAACCGTCAGGCGCGCATCTTGCTGCGCCTGCTGTGCATCCGCTTCGCAGTGCGATTGAAGCAGTGTAAGCATCTGTCAAAGGAACATGTTCATGCAGATACTGATTACAGGCGTCGGCGATGCATTTACCAGGCTTCATTTTGGATCAAGCGCAGTAGTGCGGGCGCCGGAAGGTTGGGTGCTGATCGACTGCCCCGACCTGCCGCATCGCGCCGTTCATGAAGCTGCAGCAAAGGCGGGGTGGCCGCTGGCTGCTGTTGACATTGACGACATCATCGTCACACACCTGCACGGCGATCATTCCAACGGTCTCGAATCGCTGGCCTTTGCACGCATGATTCGCCGAAGCCGCGGTGAAAATCGGCCGAAGCTGCGGCTGCACATCAACCGCCAGTCCGCCCGCCGGGTGTGGGAAAAGCTCGCGCCAGCGATGGACGGCGCATCAACCGGCAACATGCGATCGCTTGACGATTACTTCGAAGTGCATGAACTCGATCCGCAGCGCGAAGCTCACATTGCAGGGTTGACGGTGCGATGCCGATTCACGCAGCATCCTGTTCCAACCACCGGATTGCTGCTCAGCGACGGCAACGTCACGTTTGGCTGGTCCAGCGATACGCCTTTTGAGCAGGCGCACATCGAATGGCTCGCGCAGGCGGATCTGATCGTGCATGAAGCCAATGAAGGACCGGCACATACGCCCATTGAACGCTTGAACGAACTGTCCGCAGCACTTCGGCGGAAGATGCACCTTATTCACCTGCCCGATGACTTTGACCGCTCGTGCACCGATATTGATCAGCTTTACGAAGGACAGATCCTGCAACTTCGCGCAGCTGAACCCAAAGAATAAGCGTCTATACTCAGACAGCTCTGTAGCACGCTTTCCGCACACGCCCGCACGCGCTCCAATTGCGTTCGCACAGCAATAAGAATGGGAAGACTCGATTCCATCATGGTAATGCCGCCCGCCAGCGAGGCGGATCTTTCGCGGCTGCTCGACATATTGTCGATGACTTTCAACTTTCCGCGCGAATCAGGCGACCGGTACACTGAACTGATCGGCGGCGCGCAGCAATATCGCGCGATTTACTTCGGCGGCGTGCTTGCGGGCGGGTTATGCATCTTGCCGATGGGGCAGTATTTCGGCGGCAAAAGCGTGCCGATGGCTGGCATTGCCGTGGTGGGCATCTCACCAGAATACCGCAGCAACGGATTGGCTGGTGAGCTGATGCGCCGCGTGCTCAAGGAGCTGCATGCCCATAGCTGGCCACTCTCGACGCTCTATCCCGCCACCTTGCCGATCTATCGCCGAGCGGGTTATGAACATGCCGGCGTACGCTGCGAAATCAGCATTCCCACATCGAGCATCGGCATCAAGTCGTGCGAGCTGGAGATTCGACGGATTGTGCCGGGCGATGATGACGCCATTGTGAAATCGATTTACGACGCGCGTGCCGTCAGCACTTCGGGTGCGCTTGATCGCAACGGCTTCATCTGGTCGCGCGTGCGCGAACCGCGCGGCGAAACGGCCCAGGGCTTTCTTGTGATCAACCCCGCCACCGGCAAGGCGGAAGGGTACGCCTACTACATTCAAAAAGCAGTGCAGCCCGCCGGCTACAACTTGCATCTGACCGATCTGGCGGCGCTGACGCCAGCGGCCGGGCGCAGGCTGCTGAGCTTCTTTGCCGATCACCGTTCTCTTGTCAGAGAGGTGACCTACCACGGCAATATGGATGATCCGTTTCTCAAACTGCTGCCGGAGCGGAGCTACACCGCGCGATTGCTCGAACATTGGATGCTTCGAATTGTCGATGTAAGCGCGGCGCTTGCAGCACGCGGCTATCCTCGATGCATCAATGCGGAACTGCACCTGGACGTTGAAGATGATGTGCTGTTGTCGAACAACGGCCGATACGTTCTGACGCTCAATAACGGCGCAGCAACCGTGGAAACTGGCGGACGCGGCGATTTCCGGCTCGACGTGCGCGGATTGGCGGCAATGTACACAGGCCACGTTTCGCCCCGTGATCTGCTCGTGATGGGCTTGGCGTCGCCTGCTGCACACGTTGAAAATATTGACGGCATGCTCAGCGACATGGCTGCAGTCTTCGCGGGCCCGCGCCCGTGGTTGAGCGATATGTTCTAACGTGCATGCTGCAGGGCATGTGCGCTCAATCATTCATTCCATGTATCGGTGCGGAACGGCGCAGCCGGCAACCCGTGGCTGTTTTCAAGATTGCAATCAGGGTTCTTCAGCCAGCCATACCGTACTGCAACGGGTTTTTTGACGTGCTCGCTGGTGACAACAACCGTGTTGCCTTTGATCGCAGCATCCGCTGGATGAAACTGCCGATCTTCGCCGGCCAGTTCAAAGCCCTTGAGTGTGCCGGCGCCGCCTCGTATGCGCAGGCCGCCATCGCTGTTGGCGAAATGCAGCGTGACCGTGCCGTCATCATTCAGCGTCATGCTGTCATAAACCGGGCCTGATACCACGACGTCATCGCGGCCGTAGGCCAGTCGCATAGCTGCCAGCCCGAGTCGATGGCCGATTGATTGCCGGTCGAGTGTATGCACGTCGGCAGCATCGCCAAGATCAATCGTCACCACAACCGCAGCATGAGGTGCAGCCTGGCCTGCCTGCAGCTGCGCTTCACGAATGCGAGCCCATGCGTCATCAGCAGATGATTCAATGCTGCTTTCCGTGGTTGTGGCCTGGTGCGTGGGGAGTTGCACGATGATGAATGGGAACTCACCGCGCTTCCACGCAGTGCGCCAACTGCGAATGAGTGCAGACAGCAATCGGCGATATTCCTCGGGCCGATCGACGTTGGATTCGCCCTGCTGCCATATGACGCCGCATATCGCCACCTGCGTCAGCGGCGCAATCATGCCGTTGTAAGCGCTGCCTGCCGTGTTGCGATTGTGCTCGGGATGCACGGGCACGCGCGGACGCGGTGGAAGCGGCGGCCCGTTCGGATCAAGCTCCTTGAGTTTGTTCCGCCACGCGATGAGATCCTGCTCGTACTGTTGCACGAGTTGGGGATACGCCTCTGCATAATCGCGTTCGCGCGCGAGTATCAAAGCCAGTTCCGGATCGTTTTCAATTGCAGCTCGCGGCGTCCATGTTTCAGCGCGTGTGTTGTCCCATGTCACCTGAACCAGACCAATCGGGACATCGAGTTGTTCGTAAAGATAACGGCCGAAGAAATACGCAACAGCGGAGAAATCAATTGCAGTCTGAGGCGAACAGACTTGCCAGGCGGCATCGATATCGTCGCGCGCGGTATTGCTGATCGTGGGCCAGACGTTCAGCAGTCGAATGCGCGGAAAATCGGCTGAAGCGATCGCCTGCTCAGCAGTGGCTGTGCGCCGCATCGACCAGGCCATGCCAGCCTCGCCTGAACAAATCCACACGTCTCCGATAAGCACGTTCGAGAGCGTGATGGCGTTTTCCAGACCATGAATTGTCAGCTCATGCGGCCCGCCGGCTGGAAGCGGATCAAGATCGATGCGCCATCGGCCATTTGCATCGGTAATTGCTGTGTGTTCCTGATCAGCGATGCGCAGGGTAGGTTTCCTCAGGATCAGCCCAGCCCCAAATCGGCGCCTGAGCGTCCCGCTGCAGCACCATGTGATCGCTGAACAGCTTGGGCAGGCGCACCTTCGCCTGTGCGCAGGGACTGCTGCATGTCATGACCGCGATAAATAGCGCAGCGGAGATGGTGGCGCGTGCTGGAAGCATGAAAAAACATGAGGCGCTGGACATCAGGGCTGGAGCATGAGTGTTTCGCATTTGTTCCATCTCGATTGAGCCACACGCTATCACATTCGACCTGGTGGAACCAAGCGCGCAGCGTGGATGCTGAAAGTGCTTAGTGGCGCGGTTGCTGCGCAGTTATACGGTTCGGCCGAGATGGCGGCTGATGGCGCGGATCACGTCCGGCGTCGTGCCGCAGCAGCCTCCAACGATCGTCGCGCCGCTGCTGATCCATCGCCCGGCATAGTCAGCGTAGATTTCGGGATCGATCGCATCCGTGCAGACCCACTGCCCATCAGGCGTGGCGCGTGCGCTGTTGGCGTAGGCGCACACCTGCACGCCAGGCGGCAGGAGCAGTCGAAGCAGTTTGACCTGCTGCTCAACCGACGGGGCAGCAACGCAATTGACGCCGACCGCTACAGCGTCGCTGAGCATCGGCAGCAGATCAGCCAGCGATTCGCCGCTGAGCAAAACGCCGGGCGGGCCGTCGCTCGTCGTGCAGAAGCTGATCATCCAGCGGCCAGGCGCCTGCTGTCTTGCCTGTTCTGCTGCAGCAAGCGCTTCGGCTGCGTTGTTCTGCGTTTCGATCAGAATGCGATCGACGCCTGCTTCCAGAAGATGCGCGATCATCTCGCCATGCTCTGATGCGCAAAGAGGCTTCGGCGGAGCCAGCGCAGGCTCATAGCAATCTTCCAGCGGCGCGACCGATCCAAGCACCAGCGCATTGGGATTGCATTGATCGCGAACCGTGCGGGCGATTTCAACCGCCTGAAATGTAAGTTCCCTTGCGCGATCCTGCAGGCCCGCCTTGGCCAGCGACCGCCGGTGGGTGCGGAACGTGGCGGTGGTGATTGCATCCGCGCCAGCCAGCAGGTAATCGCGATGCACTGCTGCCAGCACATCAGGCGCTTCGATCACGGCATGAGCCGACCACAGCGGCAGCGATATGTCAACGCCTCGCCGGGCAAGCTCCGTGCCGGTGGCGCCATCAAGCAGCAGGATGGAGCGATTTCCGTCAGCCATCAAGCCAAAGCATACATACTGGCGTTGTCAGTGCACGCTGTGGTGAGTCATTCCTGGCTCAATTTACCGCGGAGAATGCGGAGGAGGCAGAGAGGGGAGACAAGGTGCAGGGGTGATGGAGCGACATACATACGAAGCAGATCACCTTGTCACCCTTTCACCTTGTCAAGGATTGAATGGCTAGCCAGCCATCTGGATCGAACCCTCACCCATCTCCGCGCTCTCCGCGTACTCCGCGGTAAATCATCCTCAGCCAATTGGGCTGGAACAAAACGTACGGCAGATAAGGCGATCGCTGCTCGCTGAGGGGCTTTCCGGCTTCTGCTGGCTGGTGGTTTTATTCTGCTTCGTGCTGTTGCTTGTGCGTTGGATCGTGCCGCATCGTGATCATGGCGATTTCCGCAGGGCAATTGATGCGCAGTGGGAACCATGCGCCGATGCCGGCGGTCACGTACAGCCGGCTGGGACCGGCGCCGTACAGCCCGGCCCGATGGCGATGCGTCAGAGCGAGGTTGGTCTGCGGGCGGTTTTTCATGGCGATCTGCCCGCCGTGAGTGTGGCCGGAAAGCGTGAGGGGAATCTGCAGGTCGGCAGCGCGCAAGAACGCTTTGGGATTGTGGGCCAGCAGCAGATGGATGTTGTCAGCGTCGTCGCCGCAGGTGTAATCGATCTGCCTGGCGCACTGGGCAGCCGACTTGGCCCAGCGGATGCCGCCCACGGTCAGCACATTGCCGTTATGACGCACTTCTGCCACATCATTTTGCAGCACGGTCATCCCGGCCTCGCTGGCCATGCGGCTCACGGTTTCGCCGCAATGCAGTTCATCGTGATTGCCCAGCACGAGCGTGGCGCCCAGTGGAGCGTCGAGCTTTGCCATGGCCTCGAGCAGCGGGCCGGCTTCGTCATGGCGCAGGTCCACCACGTCGCCCGTGCAGGCGATCAGGTCCGGCTGCTGGTCGCCGATCTGCTCAACGATCTCCAGCGCGCGGGAAAGGGGCAACAGATCACCCAGGTGGAAATCGCTGACATGGGCGATGCGCATTCCGTCAAACGCTTCGGGCCAGCGTGGGCTGGTGATTTCGATCGTCCGCACCACCACGTCCTGCGAGAGGTGATAGCGTGAGATGCGGCCGCCGGTGAGCTTGTTCGGCCCTACGGTGAAGAGAAAATGCCGAATGCGCGCACGGTGATACTTGCCGTTTCGCCACGGTACTGGTGCTGGTGCGCGTGAATGAGCCATGGGTCATAATTCTACGCAGGCACACAGCAGAAGTTCTGCACTGCGGGCGATCATTTTCCGAACATCGGCGCACAACGCTGGCGATGGGCCTTGACGGCTGTATTCGTGCGTTTGATTCCAGTACTACGCTGCGGTTGCACGCGCATCAGGATGCACGTCATCATCGGTTGTGCCGCCGACGTTCGTCACCTTCATCAGCCACGGCATGGTCAGTCCCTGCACGAGGAGGCTGACCAGCACCACGCCAAAGGCCACCGGCACCAGGAAATCCCGCAGCGGTCCTGCAGGCAGTCCCAGCACAAGAGCCAGGGGAATCGCGCCTTTGATGCCTGCCCAGAAGATTATGTGCTTCCAGCCCTTGGGCCAATGCTGGCCGAAGAGCATCGCCATGGGGTACACCATGACCATGCGTGCAACGAGCGTCGCGCCGTACACCGCCGCCACAGCCATCAATACCCGGGTCGACAGCAGCGCTTCGATGCCGCCGATGAACTGCAGCTCGAATCCGATAAGCAGGAACACGATGGAGTTGACGATAAAGTCGATTGATTCCCAGAACGTGTTGATGGTTTCGCGCGAGCGTTCCGTCATGGCCAGTCTCTTGCCGTGATTGCCCATGATCAGCCCCGCCACAGCCACCGCAATCACGCCCGACACGCCGGAATGTTCAGCAATGATGAATGAGCCCCATACCAGCACCACCGTGATGGTGTTTTCCAGTATGTGGTCATCCAGCTTGCTCATGAGCCAGAACGCCATCATGCCAAAGCCCAGGCCGAACACCATGCCCAGGCCGACCACCTTCACGAAATGCACGATGCCGTCAGCGATGGAAATGCTGCCTGTGCTGCTGACAGCGGGCTGATTCGCCGCCGCTGCGGATGCCGGTTCGTCGGCATGCATTGGCGCGTTGGCTGCGTGCGACTCATCAGCGCTTTGGCTGTGCTCTTCCGCCATGACCATTGCGGACGACGGCTGGTGGTTTTCATGTTGAAACTGAGGCACCGAGCCGGGATAGACCGCCGCCAGCAGGATCAGAAACAACACCACAGCCGTACCGTCGTTGAAAAGGCTCTCGCCCTCCACCATCGTCTTCAGGCCGTCGGGCGCGCCGGTGGTTTTGAACGCAGCCATCACTGAGATCGGATCGGTCGCAGCGAACATCGCGCCAAACAGGAGAGCCGGCAGCCAGATGTTCTGGCCCATGACTGCAGCGTCGGGAAGAAACGGCTTGATCGCTGCAGCAACCGCCACACTGCTCATGATCACGCCCGGTACCGCCAGCAAAATCACAGCGATTGCCTTGCGCTGCAGCAGCGACAGATCGATATGAAGCCCAGCCTGGAACAGGAGCGGCGGGAGAAACAGCACAATCACCAGATCTTCTGTGATGACCGCATCCTCCGGAGCTGCCTGCAGCACCGCCACTGCCAGGCCAGCCAGCACCAGTGCGATGGTATAGGGGATGCGAACGAACTTGGTCATGACCGCGACGGTGGCGGCGAAACCCAACAGCGCAATGAAGACCGAAACAGTTTCGGAAACCAGCCCGTGGCCGGCCAGAGCAAACATCATCAGGTACGGATCACGCATGGCGGTAAGAATACCTGCTGAGCGTCGTGTTCGCGCGGGGGGGGAAGGAGGCAGAGAAGGAGAGACAAGGAGATACGGTGACGTTCCTCGTCCTTTTGTTTCACCGCGGAGATCGCGGAGAGAGAAGGATGAGGGTTCGATCCGGATGATCAGTCAGCCATTCAATGCTTGACAAGGTGACGTAGCGAACGGATGACAAGGTGATCTGCTCCGTATGTATGTCTCCCCATCACTCCTGCACCTTGTCATCTTGTCCCCTTGTCTCTCTGTCTCCTTGTCTCTTTAGCTCTCCGCGTTCTCCGCGGTAAATCACATCCGGCCGACGGTGGTGCGGTATTTTGGCGGGTACGCTACACTTCATTATGCTCATCACAGGCCGCTGGCTGCTGCTGACGCTTTCCATTGTGGTTGTTGCTGCCGGACTGACGTTGTGGATGGCTCCCGAAGCGCGGTGGCTGGCGCTGGTGGCGGCAGTGTGCGGGCTGGTCAGCGTGCTTGTGCTGAACATCTTTCGCTCGCCAGTGGCAGCGGCAAGCGAGGAGTCGCCCGATATCAGCATGCTTTCGCCGCAGCGTCATCGGGAAATGATTCGCGGCACCAGCTTGTATCTGCGGGAAATGCGGTACCGCTATTCCATTCGTCCATGTCCCACTGAGGTAAGCGATCTGCCAGCGTTCAATGCGGAGGTCAACACCGTTCAACTTGGTTTTGTGCCGGTCATCATCACAGACAACGCGACCGACCGACAGGGGTTTGGATACGTGGCATTTGTTCACGATGGCCGTCGATGGCGCGGACCGGGTTTGCCCTGTCCTGCCGGTCAGGAGGAAGCGTTGCGTCACGCTGCGCGATGCGTTTCGCCGCTGGGGGAGGATGAGTTGTCGCGCGGGTGATTGGGAGGAGTGGGGTGGGGGTGTGTTGGGATGTGTGAGGGTGCGGGGGAGGGGATCCGGGCCTTCCTTCGTCAGGCCCGGCGTTTGTCAGGCTTGGCGTGGGCTAGCTTTGGCGTTTGTCAGGTCCGGCGTTGGGTGGGGCGCGGTGGATGAGTTGACAATTACTGAAGCAAGCTGGTGCGAGGGCGCGGCTGCCAGTACGATGCGGGGCGTTTTCGATGTGTCTTTTCCACCGGTGGTATATCCATGGCCGCAAAACCGCCGAAAGCCCAACATCTCGTGTCCGAGCAGGAGCTGGTCGCTCATGGCGATGCTGGGAGCAGCAGTCCCGGTTTTGTTCACCTGCACCTGCATACCGAGTACTCCCTGCTCGATGGCGGGAACAAGATTTCCAAGCTTGTTGCACGTGTGAAGGAACTGGGCATGACCGCTGTGGCGATGACCGACCACGGCAACATGTTCGGCGCAATTGAGTTCTACACCAAGGCCAAGGCGGCGGGCATCAAGCCCATTCTGGGCATCGAAGCCTATGTCGCGCCGGGCGACCGCACCCACAAGCAGGCCACAGGCATCGCGGACGGTGGGTTCCATCTCGTCCTGCTGGCGGAGAACGAAATCGGCTGGCGGAACCTGCTCAAACTCTCCAGCGATGCGTACGTCAACGGCTTTTACTACAAGCCGCGCATGGACAAGAGCACGCTGGAGAAGTGGTCCGACGGCATCATCGCCATCAACGGACACCTCGGCTCGTCCATTGCCCATCATCTGCTGCAGTATGTCCAGACCAAGAACGAAGCGCACTACAACGCTGCGGTGGAGGAAGCGAAATGGCACGCTGCAACGTTCAAGCCGAATGAAAAAGGCGAGCCGCGCTTCTTTATCGAGTTGCAGCGGCACGATGTGCAGGAGCAGCAGCGGATCAACCCGTATCTGATCCAGTTAGCTCGCGAACTGAACTTGCCTTTGGTCTGCGACAACGACGCTCACTATCTCCTGGCTGAGGACTGGGACACGCACGATAGCCTGTGCTGCATTTCAATGGGCAAGACCAAGGACGATCAGTCGCGCCTGAAGTATTCGCGCGATCTGTACGTCAAAAGCCCGCAGCAGATGGCTGAGTTGTTCCACGACCTGCCTGAAGCGCTCGAAAACACCGTTCGCATCGCTGAACGCTGCAATGTGGAGATTCCCTTCGGCGTGAATCACGCGCCGCTGGTGAAAGTGGCGCGCCGCAGCAAGCTGCCGAAGTTTGACGCATCGAGCGATCCGACCGAATGGTTCAAGTCGTTCTGCGCGTGTTATGAACTGCTGCCGGTGAGCGAAGAAGAAGTCAAGGCGGCAGGCGAGCAGTTGAAAAAAGACTGCGATGATGCGCTGGCGAATCTTGCGGAAGCGGGCGCGCTGTGGCGGTACGGCGCAGACGGCATCACCGACGACATTCGCGCCAGACTCGATCGCGAACTGAAGATTCTTTCAGAGAAGAACATCAGCGCCTACTTCCTCATCGTGTGGGATTTTGTCAACTGGGCGCGCCAGCGCGGCATTCCCGCAGCGGCAAGAGGTTCAGGCGTGGGCACGATGGTGGGATATGTCCTGGGTTTGTCCAACGCATGCCCCGTGCGCTACGGCCTGCTCTTTGAACGATTCACCGATCCTGACCGCAGCGAATACCCCGATATCGACATCGACATCTGTCAGGACGGCCGCGCCGATGTCATCAATTACGTGCGGCAGAAATACGGCCACGTGGCGCAGATCATCACCTTCGGTCGCCTGAAGGCCAAGGCGGCGATCAAAGACGTTGCGCGCGTCAACGGCCTTCTGCCTGCTGAGGGTCAGCGCCTGGCCAATCTCGTGCCCAACGAGTTGAACATCACCATCGATGCGGCGCTGGAGAAAGACCCGGATTTCAAACACGAATACGAAAGCAACCCCGTAGCGCGAAAGGTTATCGACACCGCCCGCGAACTGGAGGATCACGCTCGGCATGCCGGCGTTCACGCTGCGGGTGTCGTCATCGCCACCCAGCCCCTGGACAATATCGTGCCGTTGTGCAAAGCCAGCGGCAGCGATGACATTGTGACGCAGTGGGACGGCCCGACATGTGAGAAAGTGGGCCTGCTCAAGATGGACTTCCTGGGGCTGCGCACGCTCAGCACCATTGAACTGGCGAAGAAGCTTATTCGCGAATCGCTGCCTGAAGAGGCGATCTGGAGCGCCGTCGGCCGCGAGGAAGATTTCATGTTGCCCCCCGAGCGCCGCGGGCCGCATCCGCTTGATCTTGAGCGCTTGCGCTATGACGATCAGAAGGTGCTTGCGCTGTTTCGCCGTGCCGATACAGCAGGCATTTTTCAGTTTGAATCCGGCGGGATGCGCAAGCTGCTGGCGGAGATGAAACCCGACCGCCTGGAAGACCTCATCGCTGCCAACGCGCTGTTCCGGCCCGGGCCGATGGACCTCATTCCTGATTACTGCATGCGCAAGCATGGCAGGCAGCCGGTGCCGAAGGTGCATGAGATCGTGGACAAATACACCAGCGAGACCTACGGCATCATGGTGTATCAGGAACAGGTCATGCAGATCGTGCATGGCCTGGGCGATATCCCGCTGCGCTCGGCATACGGGCTTATCAAGGCGATCAGCAAGAAGAAATCCAGCGTTATCGAAGCTGAGCGGCCCAAGTTCATTGAAGGCGCGCATCGCAAAGGCCTGACGAAACAGCAGGCCAACGATCTCTTTGAACTTATCCTGAAATTTGCGGGCTACGGCTTCAACAAGAGCCACAGCACCGGCTACGCCATCATTGCGTACCAGACCGCATATCTGAAAACGTATTTCCCCAATCAGTACATGGCTGCGCTGTTGACGTTTGAAAGCGCCGCTCGCAAGGTGGACGATTGGGTGTCGCTGTTGGAGGATTGCAAGCGCACGATCTTTCCCGATCACAGCGAGAGCAAGCCGCACATCGGCGTGGAGGTGCGTCCGCCGGACATCAACCTTTCACGCGCGGATTTCGCTGTTGTGTTCGATAAGGACGAGCCGCGCGACACACTGCATGGCCATGTGCGTTTCGGTCTCAGTGCGATCAAGGGCATCGGGAAGGCTGCGATTGAAACCATCGTTGCGGAACGCGAGAAGAACGGGTCTTTCGAATCAATCTACGACTTCTGCGAGCGTGTCAGTTCGCGCACGCTGAACAAGGCTGCGATCGAATCGCTGATCAAATGTGGCGCATTTGATTCGGTGCATGGCGCAAAGAACCGCGCCGCGATGGTTGCTGCGATCGACGACGCCATTGCCGCTGGGCAAGCTGCTGCGGAGGATGCGCGCAGCGGACAGATGAACATCTTCGCCATGATGGCGGAGACGGCGCCGGCAGCCGTTCAGAAGGTGCATCGTAACCTGCCCGCCGCCACGCCGTGGGATCAGAAAACCATGCTGGCGGGGGAAAAGGAAGTGCTGGGGTTCCATGTCTCCGGCCATCCGCTGGATCAGCACCAGCACACGCTGCGCGAATTCTGCACCGCATCCACCACCGACATTGCGCGACTCAACCACGACAGCGCGGTCATCATCGGCGGACAGCTGACGCGCGTGCGCATCGTCATCGTGCGCAACGGCAAAAGCGCGGGCGAAAAGATGGCCATGATCACCATTCAGGACAAAGTCGGCGCTGTCGATGGCGTGATCTTCTCCAGCGTCTTCGCCAGGTACGCCTCAATTCTGCAGGATGAAGCCATCGTGCTCCTGGTCGGACGCGTCGACCGCAACCGCGGCGAACCGCAGGTCATCGTCGATCAGGTCATCCGCATTCAGGATGCGCCGCAACATTTGGCCGGCCGCATTGAAATTGATCTGGTGGATGATCCTGAACTGGATCCGGTTGAGCCGCAGATGCAGATGGTGGCAGGGCTGTTGCAGCAGACCGGCGGGGCGAAAATCGCTGACGGCGGTCGCCCGGCTGAGGTGTACCTGTATCTGGTGACCGGCGGCAAGCGATACACATTGCGGGCCAATCGGCTGCGCGTGATCGCTGAGTCTGACCTGCTGCATCGCCTGCGTCAGACCGTCGGTCAGAATCGCGTGCGCGTGATCAGCGGCGGCATTCCCAAACTCAATCACGGCAACGGCGCACAGCGGCGCTGGAACCGCTCTGCTGAGCCGGTCGGGATGCAGTAAGCCTCGGCGTAGGCAGCACGCGATTCAGCAGCCAATCAACACGCGCGATGTTGTGGCGCTGACGGATTCATTGGCTGCGATTGATTGCCCGCCGCCATGATCAGCATTGATACGCATGCGGCACCGGCTCGTTGCGCAGCGCTGCGATGATGTTGTTAACCGCCAGTTCCATCATCCAGATGCGGTCTTCGCGCGTGGCGGAACCGAGGTGCGGCAGAAGGAAGGCATTGTTCAGCTCCGCCAGCCCCGGCGTCAGTTGCGGCTCGCGCTCGTAAACATCAAGACCGGCAGCAGCAATGCGCCTGTCGCGCAGCGCTTGAACCAATGCTGCTTCGTCGATGACCGCGCCTCGCGCGGTGTTCACCAGCACGGCTGTGGGTTTCATCAGCGCCAACCGCTGGGCGTTGATGAGATGGCGCGTTTCATCGGTCAGCGGCGTATGGACGCTCACGAAATCCGCTTCACGCAGGCCATCTTCCAGCGAAACGTACCTGCCGTTGATTGGCGGCTGCTCGAATTCGATCTTGCGGCTGCGCGAGTGATAGAGCACCTTCATGTTCCAGCCGATCGATCGTCGCGCTGTCGCCAGACCGATGCGGCCGGCTCCAACGATGAACAGAACTTTGCCCGTCACTCGCAGGCCAAGCAACTGCAACGGCGCAACGCCCTGCCACTGGCCTGAGCGAACCAGTTGCTCGCCTTCGTGCGCCCGCTTGGCAGCGCCGAGCAGAAGCAGCCATGCAATGTCAGCTGTCGGCTCGGTGACCGCGTTGGGGGTGTGGCCGACAATTACCTTGCGCCGCTTTGCTTCAGCCAGATCGATGTTATCCACACCCACCGCATAGTTGCTCACGATGACCAGTTGCGGCCCGGCAGCGTCAAAGAATTCCGCGTTGATCTGCGTATCTGCAGGCGTTGACAGCACCGCATGCGCGCCGCGAATGGCCTGCAGCAATACCGGCCTGGTCAGACGTTCATCAACCGGGTTGACCCAGATGTTGTTGAAACCGGCTTGTCGCAGCAGCGCTTCAGGATCGCCCGGCAACGGTCGCGTAATGACGATTCGACGTGGATCGGCCATAAGGCCAATGGTAGATAGGTATCACGCACCAGGCATCAGACACCAGACAATCAGTTCACCGGCGTTTTTTCAAATCAGAAAGCGCGTGTGGTGAGCTGTTCATCGCCGACGGCGGCGGTTGAACATCAAGCCGATAAGCGCCAGGGCCGACGCGGGGGCGGGGATGGCGGTGATGGTGAATTCACCATTGCCGTTGGCGGTCAACTCCAGGGCGTTGAACCCGGCGATGCTGTAGCCAAGCCATCCTGGGAGCACGATGCTGTCGCTCCAGAGCAGCGATTCGCTGATGTGCAGCACGGTGCGGTCGGCTTCAAAGGTCGCGGTGCCGTACAGCACGCTGCCGATCGGGTTCAGCATGCCCCCGCCGTTCACGAAGTCGTCGTAATAGGTCAGCGCCCAGTCAAAGGAGGTGGAAACCGCACCGTTGGTGTTGTAGACCGGCACGTTGCCAGCATCCAGATGCAGCAGGAAAAAGTCAGATGACAGCATGATGCTGGTGTCGTACGCCACCGGCAACAGCGTGTCGGAAAAGCCGTCCAGGTCCGCATCGGCATAGGCATTGGCGCCTGCGATGTCGACGGTGATCGAATTCTGCAGCACAAAGGTGCCGCTGGTGAGTTGCGAGCTACCGGTGAAATCCGTGGCCGCGACCGTGAACTGCGCCGAAGCGCTCGCAGTCAGCAGGTACAGGTTCAATACAACGACAACCAAGCCATAGCGCCGCATGCGTTTTCCCTATGTATTCTCCCGCCGTCAGAACTTGACCAAGCTACGGGCGTGCGAGTTTGTGTCACTGTAACGCGCCGGCGAATAATGTGAACTTCTGCTTACTTCATTTTGCTGAAGTTTTTGCGCATGCTCGGCAATTGGCACGGCTGTATTACGTGCTAAGTGGTGGGAAAATAGGAAAAATGCGTAAAGCTTTGGCTCCACTGCCTGTGTTATCAGGCATGCGAAAGCGCGTTATTCAGCAAATCGCCGAATGATCAGTGTGTCATTTTGTCCGCCGAAGCCGAACGAATTGGAGAGGCACGTATCCACCTTCGCCGGTCGCGCTTTATTCGGGACATAATCCAGATCAAGCTCCGGATCGGGTTCTCGCAGATTGATCGTCGGCGGAATGCACTGATGCTGAATGGTCAGAACGCAGGTAATCAGTTCCACCGCGCCTGCAGCAGCAATGAGATGGCCCATCATGCTTTTGATGGAGCTGATCGGTATACGCCGCGCGTTCTCGCCGAAGACGGTTTTGACCGCCAGCGTCTCGACGGAATCGTTCTCCTTGGTGCCGGTGCCGTGGGCGGAGATGTAATGCACCAGCGGCCGGCCGTCGGCGTCGGTGGCGTGCGGATCAATGCCCGCCTCGGCCAGTGCAGCAGAGATGGCGGCAGCGGGACCGCGGCCTTCCGGTTGCATGTCGGTAATGCGAAACGCATCAGCGGTTGAGCCGTAACCAAGCACCTCCGCCAGGGGTTTGGCGCCGCGCTTCTTGGCGTGCTCGAGGGTTTCCAGCACCAGCATGCCCGAACCTTCGCCCATGACAAAGCCGTCGCGGGTGCGGTCAAACGGCCGGGAAGCGCGCAGCGGATCGTCGTTGCGTTGTGAGAGGGCGGTGAGACGGTTGAACCCCGTCACGCCCAGCACGTGAAGCATGGTGTGCGTTCCGCCGGAGAGCATCACGTCGGCCTCACCGCGCCGCAGGATGCTGACCGCTTCACCCACGGCCTGCGTGCTGGCGGCACAGGCGGTCAGGCAGTTGTACGCCGGCCCGCGAATGCCGAACTCCCGTGCGATGTGACTCACGGGCATGTTCGCTTCCTGCTCAATTTCCGCCCACGGATTCATGTAGTTCAGCGCAGCCTCCGCCCACTTGCGCGCATCGATGCGGCCGGCCTGTTCATCCCAGCCGGTGATGTTCGCCAGCACGTAATTATTGAAATCCAGAACGCCCTCACCAGCGCCGAGATAGATGCCGATGCGCTTGGGATCGATGTTGCTGGATTTCGACAGGCACGCCTGCGTCCACGCCTGCCGGGCCGCGCCAAGCGCGTATTGAATGTTCAGGCCCGCATGAGCGTGAATGCTGGGATCATCGACGTATTGCGTGAAATCGAAGTTGCGCACCTGTGCTGCAAACGTGGTGGGAAACGTCGCTGCGTCGAAGCGGTCGATGCGCGAAACACCCGATTGTCCGCTGATAAGCTTGTTCCACACAGTGTCCAGGTCATGCCCAAGCGGCGTGACCCAGCCCATTCCGGTTATGACGATGCGGTCGCTCATGGATCAGGAATCAAGAATCAGAGGTCAGGGGTGAGGATTCACAGTTCAGAATCATCAAATTCAGAATCGGAAGCAGAAATCAGAACAAGCAAAGCGGCTGCGCGGATGTATTGGTCAATCAATACGATGATGGCAGCGGCGTTCACATGCGCTTGAGAACGATCGCTGCGTTTTGACCCCCCATGCCGGTGGACACGACCAGCACATGCGTCAGCGAAGCGTCGCGGCTGGGCGCGGCGTTGGCGTCCAGCCCTTCAGCACCAGCGGTATTCAATCGCGCAGGCAATCGCTGCGACCGCAGCGCCATGCTCGCAACGGTGATCGAGATTGCCGCCGCGCCCGCGCAGCAGTTGCCCACGTTCGGCACGGTGGTGATGAGCGGGATCGACGCAGCTCGCGAGCCGAACACGCGTTTGATCGCAGCGGCCTCAGAGCGATCGATATGCGCGATGCCCGAACCGAACGGCACGATGGCGTCAATGGCATCTGGATCGATGCCGGCCATCTTGAGCGCCGCTTCAATCGCGTCGCTGATTGACTGGCCGTCTGGCTCAATCTCCAATCCGACCGTATCCGGGCAATATGCCTGCGTGGCGGCAAAGCCGACGACTTCCGCATACGGCTGAGCATTGCGGCGTTCAGCGCTTTCCAGCGCTTCAAGCACCAGAATTCCGCCGCCTTCGCCCAGCACCGATCCCTGTGCGGAAGGATCAAACGGCTTGACGATGGTTGTCGGATCGCCCTGACCATTGGCAGGAGCAAGCCGCCGGGCGAAGATCTGCCGCAGCAGGCCCATGGGATTGATCTTGTGCTCTGCGCCGCCGGTGAGACATGCGTCAGCCCGGCCGCGCTCGATGACGCGCATTGATTCGCCCAGCGACAGCGCCGCTGACGCTTCCGCGCAGGTGATGGTGTTGCTCGGCCCGCGACAGTCGTGGATGATCGTCACATGACACGCCAGCATGTTGGGCAGATACTTCAGCAGCCACAGCGGCGTGAGGTTGTTCATACCCGTTGCCCCCCAGTGCGCCAGGTCGATCGGGGTTGGCGCGTTCGTGCTGCTGGCGGATTCTTCGGCCCATTTGCTGGTGATCAGCGCTGCGGTCAGTTCGTCGATGTCCGCTGCGATCAGGCCCGCGCCGATGTGGCAGCCGAAGCGTGCTGGATCGATGCTGGGTGCTGCGTCGGGATCAACCGCTTTGGTGATGAGCTGAGCATCGGTCACCGCAGCCGCTGCTGCCCCGACTGCCAGTTCGATATCGCGGGCCATCACCTTGGTGGCCTTGCGATAGCTCTTGGGCACGATGGATCTGACGTCAAACAGTTCATCAGACAGTTCCGCAGCGATCTGGCAGGGAAAGCCCGAAGGATCAAACCGGCTGATGCGGCGGATCGCTGAGCGGCCCTCGCACATGGCAGTCCATAAGGGATCGATCCCCACGCCGAAAGCGGTAATGGGTCCGACGCCGGTAATGACAACTCTTCTTCGACCGCTGCTTGCCATACGGTGCGTAGTGTAGCGAGCTTAAGTGGTTGAGGCGCACCAGCCGCCCTTGTCGTTTGTCAACTCAAGCAGCCGTCTGGAGGCGTTGAGGAGTCGCTGATCGCGGCTGCAGCGTCATCTGGAAGGGTTGGCCGGGTGGTTGGGCGAGATGGCAATAAAAAAGTGATTTGCTCCGTGTGCCATTTCGTCACCGAGACAAGGGGACGAGGCGAGGGGAGACAAGGAGACAAGCGACAGGGAGAGGGGGGAACTCTCCCTGTCTCGTTGCATGGCGTGAAGAAGTCAGTTGCGAAGATGAGACGTGGGTATGAAATCGCCTGATGCCTGGCGTACTGTCTTAAGCTTTTTTCTGCGCCTCGTCCAACGCCATTATCACTGCTGCAGCGGCTCAAGCGTCAGGGGGTCGCGCAGCGGCAGGTGCGTCACGTTGCCGTCGAAAAATTCGCTCATGCTGGCCCGGCCGTTGCGGTCGCCTTTGGCGATCTCATCCCACTTGCCCACAACCAGAATCATCATGTTTTCCGGCTGCAGATAACGGGTTGCCATGCGCTGCACGTCCTCAGCGGTTACCGCTCGCACCCGATCGCGGTAGGTGTGCCAGTAGTCCTTCGGCCGGTTGGTCAGCTCGTCGGTCACAAACACGCGAAGCATGGCCGGTTTGGATTCGAACATGCGCGGGAAAGTTTCGATAAACGAGTTCTTGGCGATCTCCAGTTCTTCAGGCGTCACCCCTTCGCTTCTGATGCGCTGGATTTCTTCAAATACCAGTTTTGTGGCCAGCGCGACCGTTTCGTTTTTCGATTGAAACATCACTCGGAACTCACCGGGGTACCACACCTTCGGCATAAGCGAGGAGCCTGCAGCGTACGCCAGACCTTCATCGCTGCGCACGCGGTTGGTGATGCGGCTGGTGAAGCCGCCGCCGCCGAGAATGTGGTTCATCACCATTGCCGGGATGAAATCGGGGTCATCGCGTTTCAAACCGCGCATGCCGATGAACACCTTGCCCTGCGGAATGTCCTTTTCAACGTGATAAATGCCCGGCGTCAGCGTGGCGGTCGGCTGGGGCGGATCGCCGTTTGTTTCACGAGGTTCCCAGTCGGCAAAGGCCTGTTCCAGTCGAGCGAGCATTTCATCAGGATCGAAATCGCCCGACACCGCCACGATCAGGTTGCCCGGCGCGGGATGAAAGATGCGCTGGTGCATCGCGCGCAGGTCTTCAACCGTGATCGACTCGATCATCTTTCGGGTCGGCAATGCCGCTTCAAAGTGATCGGAGCCGAACAGCAGCGATCGCCACTCGCGACTGAGGATCGGGTCAGCATCGTCGTTGCGCTGCTTCATCGCTTCGATGACTTCGCTCTTGTAGACCGCCAGACGGTCTTCCTGAAAGCGCGGATTGCGCACCATGTCCATGAACAGCGCAAAGCTCTGATCGAAATTCGACTTCAGGCTGTTGATCGATGCGCCGGACATGACATCGCCGCAGAAGCTGCTGACCTGCGCTGCGAGAAAATCGAACTCCTCATCCAGTTCGCGGGCGGAGAGGCTCGCGCTGCCGCCGCGACGGATCATCGCACCGGTGGTTGCGGCAAGGCCGATTTTGTCTGAAGGATCGAGATAGCTTCCGCCGCGAAACGTGAAGCTGAGATCGATCAGTGGGAATTCATGGCTCGGCGCCATGTAAACCACCACGCCGTTGGAAAGCGTGTAGCGATAGTCCTCAGCGTGGGGCGGATCGAACACCAGCGGGGCGAACGTGATCTGGTCAGGGTGCGGCGGCAGATCGCTGGCGGCAAAGCCGCTGATCGAGAGGCTGCTGAGCGTCACGATCGCAGCAGTGATGAGAGACGTCAAAGCACGTTGCATGGAATTTCTGCTCATAAGAATCACGAATCAGTTCGGTGTATGGTTGCAGTCAGTTCTGTGGGGCCGATTCAGTCAGACTCGCAATACGTTCGCGAAGTTTCTTCACAACGTAGCGCATGCCGTCGATCGCGCCGGGTGGAAGCTGATCCTGTCGTGCTGAAAGCTGCTCAATTTGCGCTTCCAGTTGCGTGACGATCATCTGCAGCTCTTCGGGGTTGTCTTTGTCGATAAGCTGCTTGAGCAGGCTCATGATCTGACCGCGTATCATCGGATCAAGCGCTGCCAGTTCAGGGTCCAGCGCCTCGGTTCCTTCCTTGCGCAGATAGATGGCCACATTGCGATTGGCGCCCATGAAGTACTTGGTCGCGACGCGCTGGATGTCTTCCGGCGTAACCGCCTGTATTTTCGCCGGCGCTTCGTTGATGTATTCCCAGCCGCCAAGCCCTTCGTAATAGCCAAGCTGCAGCAGCAGAAAGAAATTGCTCTGGAGGCGGCGATACGCATCGGCGGCAAACTGGTTCTTCACCTTCTGCAGCTCGCGTTCCGGCACCAGTTCTTCCTGCAGGCGAATGAGCTCCTGATACCACGCCTGTTCAAGCTGTTCCGGTTCGGCGTCGCCCTGTACCTCGGCGATGATGGAAAACGAACCTGCATACTTGGCGGGCGCGCCGAACTGCCAGGCTGACGCTGAAACTGATGAAGCGATCCGCAGATCTTCGACCATTGACTTGTACAGCCGTCCGGTTCGACCGTTGAGAATCGCAGCCATCATCTCAAGCGCGAAGCTGTCTTCGTGATTGAACGGCACGGTGTGGTAGCGAATCTCGATCTGCGGCTGACAGTCGCATTCGATGTACATGCGCTTCTCGACGGTCTGCGGCACTTCCAGCGTGACCACCGGAGGCGGCGGCTGCGTACCGCGCTCGAGCCGGCCGAAATAACTTTCGATCACCGGCTTGATCTCCTCAGGATCAAAATCGCCCACAATCACGCCGACCAGATTGTTCGGCCGGTAGTAAATGTTGAAGTAACGCTCCGCCTCCTCGCGCGTGTAGCTGTTGAGATCGCTCGGCCAGCCGATCACCGGCCAGGAATACGGCGAAGATTGCCAGAACATCGCGTCGAACTGTTCCTGATAGATGCCGGTGGGTGTGGATTCGGTGCGCAGACGACGCTCTTCATGCACGACGTCGCGCTCTGCGTAGAACTCGCGGAACACCGAATCGTTGAGCCGATCCGATTCCATCCACGCCCACAGCTTAAACTTGTTGCTGGGTATGGTAATGAAGTAGAACGTAAGATCGCTGCTGGTAAAGGCGTTCATGCCCGAACCGCCGTGGCGCTTATAAATGGCGTCAAATTCGTTTTTCACGATGATTTTGGCATGCTCGTCCATCAAACGCTTGAGCTCGGCGCGCAGCTCGCGAAGCTCATCAGTGTCGTTGGCGGGATCCCACGGATCGTCGATCTCGCCCGCACGGTAGCGGCGGTATTGTTCGGTCCAGACCAGGTTGAGGATCTTCTCATGCACCGCGCGCTGCTTGTCCATGAACGCTGCGTCGGCTTCGGGATCACGCGTGCCGACGGTGGTCGTGCCTTTGAACATCATGTGCTCGAAGAAATGGCTCAGGCCCGTGATGCCCGGCCGCTCGTTCACGCTACCGACCTTGGCCACCCAGCCTGCAGCGATGTTGTTGGGCTGATCGCTTCGCGGCACAAGCAGAAACTTCATGCCGTTGTCAAGCACGTACTCTTCCACCTGCACCTGCTGCGCGCGCACGCTGTGTGTCCAGCTTGAAGCAACAAGACAGAGAACAAGGGTAAACAAGGAAGACCAGCGATATGACGACATGAAACTCTCCTGTTGACGATCAAAGTTGCGGCTGCGAGTTCTCCAAAGCCTCTCTTACCCGTCAGCCTATCAGCCGGCCGACTTCTTTGGACCGGCGATCAACTGCCGGCAACAGACCGAAACCCGATTTTCTGACGGTCATTTATATGGACCACAGCGTCAAGCGATTCACGAACTGCAGCAGTAAATCATCAACGCAGGGCACCCGAACAGAGGCGTGACAGAATAGCGGCCAGTTGGGGCTGTGTGCTCAATCGATCTGCGGATGTTGAAAATTGCTGGCCTCAATGGCAGCCTGCAGTATCATACGATCACGCCAAGTGGAGCGGGGAATTGAATTTAGCGATTGTTCAGCAGGCGCAGAACCGCCTGGAGAAACGCCCGGTTGGTGTGCAGCCGGCTGGACAGTCGCCCAAGGGACGTGGTGATGCTCAATATCAATGACGACGCAGGTGGTGCGCGCGCATTGGCATCGGCGAAGAACCCTCGGCGCGTGCCGCGCGATGTCCGATGTGCTGCCAGCTTTGCGGGTCGACAGCTCACGTATTGGGTTCTTTCCTGGGCGGTCTCGGTTTTTCTCCTTGCCGCCACAGCCTCGGCGCAACTGCGCGTGGTGACCTACAACGTTGCGCACCTGCTGGGCGACAAAGACGCCATTGAGGCGGTGTTCGCAGCCATACACCAGGACGACAAACCGGGCTTTGCAGTTCCAATATCCGTTCTTGTCTGCCAGGAAGTGCGCAACGCCGATTTGGTTCCGCTGCTCAATGCGCTCAACAACTCTGCGCCGCCGGGGATCACCTATGCTGTGGGCACCTACACGAACAATTCGGAAGATGGCTCCGGCGGGGCGCAGGCGATGTTCTATCGCACCGACAAGCTCATCGAACTCGCCGGCGGTCATGATGACATTTTCACCGGCGCCGGCCGCTACGCGGATCGCTGGCAATTGCGCCTGCTCGCCTACGACTCCCCTGATGCGCGGTTCTACATCTACAGTGCGCATCTGAAATCCGACACCGGTTCAGCCAATCAGAACCAGCGTCTGACCGGCGTCATGAATATCCGCAGCAATGCTGATGCGCTCGGGCCGAACCAGCACATCATCTACTGCGGCGATTTCAACTTCTACAACAATACTGAACCCGGGTACGGGCATTTTTTCACTGCGGGCAACGGTCAGGCGGTCGACCCTCTGGGCACCGGTTCGTGGGCAGGCAGCGACAACGCCATCAAACACACGCAATCGCCTCGCCTTGCCAGCGGGCCGATGGCAGGCGGCGGCATGGATGATCGATTTGACTTTCAGCTCGTATCCAATGCGTTTGATGACGGTCAGGGTTTGTCGCTCATGACCGGCGCGCCGTTTGTGTATCGCGCATTCGGCAACGATGGCATGCATTACGATCAGGCCATCAACAGCGGAAACAACTTTTATTATCCGGGGCAGGCGGCACGTTCCAACGCCCTGGCTGATGCGCTGCACGATGCCTCGGATCATGTGCCGGTCATCGTTGATTATCAGCTTCCTGCAGTGCTCATCGCCACGATCGAACCGAGTTTCGGACGCGTCATTCAAGGCGCTGATTTTCAAGTGCCCATTGAGATTCGAAATGGCGCTGATGTTGTCGTGCCCCACGGCGCAGATCAGCTGGTGTATGTGGCAACAGGCTTCGGCGCGTTCAGCGGCCAGCACAATGGTTCGGTTGCAGCGCTGGGCGATGCGGATACGCCCGCATTTACGCTCAATACATCGTCAGTCGGACCGACGGTGGGCGTTGTTCAGGTGATCAGCACAAGCCAGGGCGTGCAGAATCCCAGTGTGCAGCTCGCTGCCGGCGGCAGGGTTGTTCGCCCGGCATGTGCTTCGTTTGATGCGAATGACGTCGTTACCGAAAAGAGCATCGCGCTCAATGCAGATTCAGGCGACGGCACGCTGCAGATTCCGGTGAATATTTACAACCTTGGATTTGATGAGAACCAGGCGCTCTTGGATATTGACGCCATTGCCAGGCTTACAGCTCCGTTCAGCATCGTCAGCCGCGGCCTGCCTGCTGATATCGGCGCTGACCCCGCCACGCTGACGTTCGCGTTCGATGCTGCGGGGCTGCCGCCTGGCGATTACAGCGCAGCGATCACCATTGAGGTCAGTGATGAGGATGTGCCCGGCGAGACAGCCGCGGCGCTGAACCTGACGCTTGCTGTGACGGTCAGCAGCCAGCAGCCAACGTGCAATTCCGACATCGACAATGATGGATTGGTCAATGTTGACGATTTGCTTGCTGTCATCAGCGCCTGGGGCGCATGCGCTGATCCGTCTGACTGTCCTGCGGACATCGCTCCGCTGGGAGGCGATGGCGTTGTCAACGTTGATGATCTGCTTGCAGTCATCAGCGCCTGGGGCGCGTGCGAGTAGGCGCAGGTGAGCTGCGGTCAGTTGGAATGCAGCACGCAGCCAGCGTTGGGATTTCAGGGGGCTGTCTCAGATCTGAGCTGTCAGGTTCAAGGTTTCCAAAATTCCAGGCTCAATGCCAGCTTCCGGATATCGAATATCAGATTTCAGATTTGAAATGTAAAACGCATGCAGGTGTGCAGATGCGAAATCTGAAATCTGAGATTTGAAATTTGAAAATTCAAATCGCCACTTTGAGATCGCCCTTCCCAGTTGCGATTTCAGAGTTGAGATTTCACCTCTCCGCCTCGGCCGAGTATCCAGTTGAGTTCGGGCATCCGCATCGCCAGCGAACCAAGGAGCACGACGACCGCGCCGATAGGCACGAGCAGCGCAAGCTGGATAATCGCCCAGGACCATGTCAGCGGCCGATCAGGCAGGAGTTGGGCCACCGTCCATACCACGATGCCCATCTGCAGCGACACCGCAAGGGTTCTGGCCCAGCTCGCAATGACATTGCTGTCAAGAAGCCGATCGACATGGCGGCGCGCGAGTGAAAGCAGAATGACAACCTGCACCGTTGCGCAAATTGCTGTGCTCCACGCCAGGCCCGCTTCGCGCAGCGGCGTCCAGATCAGCGTGATATTCAGCACAATATTCAGCGCGACCATGCTCACCGCCACCCGTACCGGCGTGAACGAATCGCTGCGGGCATAAAACGCGCGCGTCAGAACGTGAATCATCGAATACGCCCAGATCACAGGCGCATAGCCCAGCAGCACAAACGCCACGCGGCGCGTGTCTTCCTCGGTGAAGTTTCGCCCCTGCAGGATCGCAGCTGTCAGCGGCTCGCGTACGAGGATCAGACCGATGCTCGCGGGCAGACCGATATAAACAACCAGTCGCAGTCCGCGGCGAAGGATGTCGCTGAACTGTTCGCTGTCACCTGCTGCGCGCGACAAAGCTGGAAAGATGGCGGTGGCGATGGCGATGCCGAACACCCCCAACGGGAATTCATAGAGTCGCTGAGCGTTGTTGAGCGCGGTGAGCGCGCCGGGAAGAAGCGGAAAATCGTAGCCGAAAATCGTTGGCCCGAACGTGGTGCCATAGCTGGCGATCAGGCCGTCGATGAACGTATTGACCTGCAGCACGCCAAGTCCGATGAACATGGGCCACGCCTGCTGCAGCATGCGGCGCATGGGGACAATGGCGTCACGCGTCTCGCGCAGCGGCCTTACCCACCAACTCGTGCTGCGCAGCGACCACAACGACCACGTTACCTGCAGCACGCCCGCCAGAATCACAGCAACCGCCACCAGATGAATGTGCGCTGCCTGGCCTGCGTCATCTTTGTACGGGAAAAAACCTGCACAGCCCCATGCAGCAAGAATCAGACACAAGTTCAGCACGATGGGCGCCGCTGCGGTCGGTCCGAAGCGACCATGCACCTGCAGCATCGCGCCCAGCATCGCCACCGTGCAGATCATCGGCATGTACGGGAGCGTGATCATCATCAGCCGCACAGCCAGATGCTCGTGATCTGCGCGCATCGAAATGAAAAACAGCACGATCTCGCCAAGCAGTGTGACAAACCCCAGAAACGTCACCAGCAGCGAGATCGTCAGTGTGGCAAGCTGTTTCGCAACCGCGGGATTGGATTGCTGCAACTGCGAATATGCGGGCAGAAACGAAGCAGAGAGCGCGCCTTCGCCAAAGAGCCGGCGAAAGAGATTGGGCACCAAGAACGCCAGCCAGAAGGCATCGATCGCCGGCGAGAGGCCGAACATCCGCGACAAAGCCGCGTCACGCGCCAAACCGGTCATGCGGCTGAGAAAAGTCAGCAGCGTCACGGTGCGAGCGTGTAGTTCAAAGCGAGTGGACATGGCAGGCGATCAAAAGCGGCTTATCGAAAGCGAGAAAAATAGGACAAGGCGTGAGCAGTTGCGCGTACTGAGAAAGCAGATGAGAGATTCAGAGATGCGGCCGGGTGAGTGTGAACCATCAAGCAATGCGGTGCTGATGAAAGCAATGATCTGCGCGGTGGAGCCTGAGATTTGAGATTCGGAATTTCAAATTTCAGATCTGAAATTTCAGATGTCACACTTCACACGCAGAAAGCAATTTCATCGGCTGCATCCCACATTCCGCATTCCGCAAATGCTCAATTGGCTGCGGTGTCGTTTACTTTGCGTTCATCGTGTTCATGCATGTTCCTCTGCTCTGCGGTTTCAACGGGTTGTGGTATGGCGGGTCGCAGAAACGGCGTGCCGCATTCACCGCACTGGCCGACGCCGGCGTGCGATGTAGGCGTGCCGCGCAGATCGTGGCCGCATCTGCGGCAGGTGATGTGCTGATCGTAATACCTCGCCAGATTTCCGCGGTACATGCGGATCATCACTGCCAGCAGCAGCAGAAACAGCGCGAGATCGATCGCGTTGACAAGTTCAGGCGGCAGCGTGCCGACCAGTCGCGCGATACGCGGCGCGGTGCGGCTGACGGCGGTGTTCGATCCGACCACTAGCTCGTACACGAACGGGATCGCCAGCAGAAAGCTGAATGCGCCGACAATCACCCCCATGCCGAGCAGAGCCGGATTTCGGCTCATGGCAAGCTGCGCTCGCAGGGGCGGAGCGGCCGGTTCGACCCATTGAGCTGCGCTCAATAGCTCGCCGCAGCCGCAGCATTTCAGCAGGCCGTCATCGTTCACAGGTGTGGTTCGATTCGGCGTACCGCACGCCGGGCACAGCCGATTGTCGATCGTCAGCCGGTAAAGGTTCCGCCACTGTGTGAACCAGAGAATGGATGTGGCGATGCCAGCGATGAACATGGCGAAAACAAGAAGCACGCGTTTGCCGTCAACATCAAGTACGGGCCACAACGCAAGCAGCGGCGCCAGACCAGCCGCTGCGCCCATGCCTGCAGCGATCCATGCCTTGCGGTGGGCGAATAGTGTGTCAAAGACGAATCGATGCAGCCGCAATCGCATTCGATTGGCTTCACCGCCGACTGGGCCGAATGACCAGATCAGCGTCGCAACTGCGATGACACCCGCGCCGTTGGCGACCATGTCCTGCCAGGAGACCGTGCGATTCAGGCCCGGGATGCCCTGACTGAGTTCATCCAGACCGGACCAGAGCAGCACGATCGCGCCGACGAGCCAGATATGGCGCAGCCAGCCGGTGCGCCACAACAGCAGCGTCAATCCGCCAAACGACGCCAGATGAATGGTTTTGTCGGTTGCGGGTACTTCCGGCCCCAGTTGCAGGCGCGGGATGTGCGTGCCGATGGTCAGGGCGATCGCATAAATGATAAACGCGATGCGCCATGGCCGGCTGGCGGCGTGCTTTCGTGCCGCTGCGTCAGGCGACGCCTTGGCCGGTGTGCGAAGCATTGTGTTGCGCCTGATGCGAAGCGTCGGCGTTGGAAGGCGAAGAAGCAGCGTCGGGGCGCGCGGGCAAGGTTACGATCTCCGGTATACGCTCGCTTTCGAGAGCCGCAATGTCTGCCGGGCCTTGCGTTGGCGTTTCAACATGGCTATTTGACGAACCCGAAGCAGGTTTCGTGTCCGCTTCCGCTGTCGGCGGCGATGACGGCGCATCAGCGTGAGCGGCTGCCGGCGCTGCGGAGGTGGGGCGCTTCTGGCTCTTCCAGAACGCCAGCAGCCCGCGGGCAAGTTCGCGATAATCCTGCGCGCCGGGACAGTTGGGTTCGTAATCGAAAATCGTCTTGCCGAAGCTCGGCGCTTCAGCAAGCTTGACATTGCGGCGAATGGCCGGCTTGAGCACGCGGCACTCACGCCACGGCACGTCCTGCGTGCTAGCTTCAGCGAAAAACGAATCGAGGTCGGAGACGATTTCCTTCGCCAGGGTGGTCTGGTACTCGTGCATGCACAGAACGATTCCGGTGACGCGCAGTTCGGGGTTCATCGACTGGCACACCAATCCCACGGTTTCCAGCAGCTTGCCCACGCCCTGCAGCGCAAGAAAGTGCGCCTGCATCGGAACGAAGACCTCACGCGCCAGCGACAGCGCGTTGAGCGTGAGCAGGCCAAGGCTGGGCGGGCAATCCAGCAGCACCACATCGTAGGCGGCAGCGATTGATTCAAATTTCCGGCGCAAAATGCTCTGACGATCCGGCACGTGCGCCAATTCGCTTTCCGCTGCGGCAAGATCAACCTCGGACAGAATCACATCAAGATTCTTCCGTGCGCTGATGATCGCATCGGTGGCGTAGCACTCCGGATCAATCAGCAGGTCGTAGACGGTTCGGTCAACCTGCTCAGGCGTGATGCCCAGGTGCAGCGTCAGGTGCGCCTGCGGATCAAGATCGATCAGGCATACTTTCTTACCCGCTTCAGCCAGCGCAGCTCCAAGGTTGACGGTGCTTGTGGTCTTGCCCACACCGCCTTTTTGATTGAGCATCGCTATCACCCGAGTCGCGTGCGCCTCGGGGCGCGAACCGGCGGGCATGTCAGAGTTTCCGTGTGGAGCAGTTGACATGGGCTGCAGTATAAGGCAAGGATCGGGACGATTGATACCAAATGGTCGCCCGGACCGTACAGCGACGTCTTGAACAGGCCATCCGACGCGCTGGCCCATCGTACTGTCGTGTTGACTTTTGCAGCGGTAACCTTTGGGTAACCTTGTTGTGACGTGCCTGACGCTTCGGCCAGGCGGTTGCCGGCTGAAACTTGATTTGCCATGGATGGACAGCGCCCATGCCCACCATCACCGATAACGCAGTGTGCATCAGGCGGTGGGATTTCTCAGAAACATCGCAGACGGTGAGCCTGTTTACCCGCGAGCACGGCATTCTGCGCGGCATTGCCAAGGGAGCCAAACGCGAGAAAGGCAACTTTTCAGGCGGACTTGACATACTCACGCGGGGCGAGGTGGTGGCGATCCTCAAACCCGGCCGGGAGTTGGCCACGCTAACCGCCTGGCAACTGCAGGAGATTTATCCTGCGCTGCGAACGAGCCTCCAGGCCAATCGCGTCGGGCTTTACATGGCTGACCTTATTCATCACATGCTGATCGATCACGATCCGCATCCGCGGCTGTACGACGCTTTTGTCGATGCGCTGGGGGCGATTCAGCACCCCGGATCGATTGACGCAGCGCTATTGCGACTGCAGTGGGCGGTGCTGGAGGAGACAGGCTACAAGCCGGAACTGCACCGGGACGCCCAGACCGGAGCCGCCTTGCCCCCCAACGCAGCCACCTGGGCCTTCAGCGCCCGTGCCGGGGGCGTGGTGGCTGACGAGCCTGCGGATGACCGGTGGCGCGTGCGGCGGGAAACAATCGAATTGCTGCGGCGCGTAGCTGAAGGCGACATACCGGCTGATGATGCCGATGGGGAGTCGATCCGGCGGGCCAATCGATTGCTGGCGGCATATTTCCGCGAAATTATTGGCAGCGAGTTGCCAGCGATGCGATGGGCGTTTTCAGAACTGCTGCCGTAGTTTGCGAGCAGATTCGCGCGTGGGAGCGTCGGGCGTTGGCGCAGCGGGTCGCTGAATGACGCCGATCAATGGCGGGCAATTTTTTGTCTCATGCTCATTGAGGAATCGGAAAACGCCGATGCCTTTGCGGTAATTCTGCGTCCCGCCACGTCCGCAGACGCACAGCCTGCAGATTTGAGTTCGCATCTCGCATCGCCGGAGATGTGCTTGTTATGCTTTGCACCCATTGCGACGGGGGAGAGACAACTGATGAGGCACGATGTTCTGGAACAGGTTCTTGCTTCACCCCGGCTGCCGATGTTGCCGGCTGTGGCGATCCAAATATTGGACCTGACAACCGGCAGCCATGTGAATCTGAAGGCAGTGGCGGAACTGATTCGCAACGATCAGGCGCTGTCGGCAAAAGTGCTTCGAACGGTGAATTCCAGCTACTACGGCCTCAAGGCGCCATGCGGAACGATTCGGCAAGCGATTGTGTATCTGGGGGTCAACACGGTCAAAACGCTCGTCCTGGGGTTTAGCCTTGTTGATGTCGTGAGCCGGGCAGGCAAACGCAATCGATCGTTTGATTATGTGTCGTATTGGCGAAGAGCGCTGCATTCAGCGACAGCAGCCAGCGAGATCGCCCGGCGCATCGGAAATGGAAACGTTGATCCTGAAGCAGCCTTCCTGGGCGCACTGATGCAGGACATCGGCATGGTGGCGCTGCTGCAGGCCCTGGATGACCGCTACGCCAGCTTAGTAAGCGACGCTGGCGCCGATCATGACCAGCTTGTGGCGCTTGAGCGAGCTGCGCTGGGCACCGATCACGCCGAGGTGGCCGGTCGCATAGCTGACTGCTGGAAATTGCCAGTTCACTTACAACAGGCGATTCGCTGGCATCACGACGCTGACAGCGCTGATGAAGAGCATGCGGCATTGGCGCGAATTGTCGAAGTGGCGCGCATTGCGGCTGCGGCACTGGATGACGACGCAGCAGCGTGCAATCGCCTGCATGAGGCGGCGCGCAGGCATTTCGGCCTTGTGCGACAGGAAATCGAATCCGTACTGATGATAGTGGCGAAGCAATGCCAGCAGTTGGCGCCGCTGCTTGGCGTGGATATCGGAGAAGAGATTGATCTGGATGCGTTGCTGATCCGCGCCGATGAACAGTTCACCGCGCATCAGGCGGCAGTGGCCCGGCAAACCGAGATGATGCGGCAGACCAATGAATACCTTGCCGTGCAGGCGATGTGCGATGCGCTGACGAAAGTCGCCAATCGGCGGAGTTTCGATCGACAGTTGGAGCAGCATTTCAAGCAAGCCATGGCCTGGGGATATTGTCTGGGTCTGGTCTTCGTCGACATCGATCATTTCAAGCACATCAACGACACCTACGGCCATCAGGCGGGCGATCATGTGTTGTGCGAGATTGCCCGACGGATGTGTGAGCATGTCGGAGCGGCCGGGGACGTGTTTCGATACGGCGGCGAAGAATTTGCCATCCTGCTGCCCAATGCTGACCGCGTTCAAGCCACGCGCATTGCTGAGCAGATTCGCAGGGTGATTGAAGGTCAGCCCGTGCAATGCAGCGATCTGACGGGGAAAACAATCATGCTTTCCATCACGATGAGCTTCGGCGTGGCGTCGGTTGATCCGAAGGCTCGGGGCGTGCTTTCCACGCCTGAAACGCTGGTGCACGTGGCCGATCAGGCGCTGTATGCCGCTAAAACCGCCGGCCGCAACTGCGTGCGGGTATTTACCGCATTGTCCACGCCGGTAAATCAGGTGGCATAATCGCTTCCGCTAACCCATTGTGCAGAAAAACCGGATCCGGCGCTGCAGAGGCGCAATGGATTATGGACCGTCTCTGCGAGCTGGTTCAGGAAATCGCTGGTGGCAGCAATGACTCATATGTGGCGTTGGTTGTTTCTGACTGCAGGCAGGTTCGGAAACAGCCGATGATTGTGATGCCCGTTGGCATGAACCATGTATGGCGTTCATGTCAATCAATTCCGTGAGAGGCGGAGATGAGCTGGAATGGGGCGTGCGGCTTCCTGTAGATTCGCGCTGGAGAGATCGCGATTCATGCAGAGTGTGTCGTTGGAATGTGTGCTGGCCTGCCCTGCGTTGCCGTCGTTGCCCGCAGTTGCAGTGGAAGTTCTGGCGTTGGCCAGCGATCCGCAGACGACCCTTGCGGACATTGCTCGTGTTGTGCAGAACGACTCTGCGCTGTGCGCCAAGATTCTCAAGACGGTCAATTCCAGCTACTACGGCCTGGCACAACCGTGTTCAACCATCAGTCGGGCGGTGAGTCTGCTGGGGCTGAACACCGTTAAATCGCTAGTGCTGGGGTTCAGTCTTGTGGACTGCGCCCGGGTTGAATCGCGCGGTTTCGATTTGATCGCGCATTGGCGGCGAGGCGTTTACTCCGCGGCGGCTGCGCGGCGGTTTGCCCTGCTCACGCCGGGACGTGATGCCGAGGTGGCGTTTCTGGCGGCGCTGATGCAGGATCTGGGCGTGCCGGCGCTGTATTCAGCAATCGGCGAAGAGTATCTGGAGATCATGCGCCGCACCGGCGGCGATCACAATGAACTGCCCCGGCTTGAGATGGAGGCGTTCGGCTTTCATCATGGCGAAGCCGGAGCGAAGCTGGGTGAACTGTGGCGATTGCCGTCGGAACTCATCGACGCCATGCGGTTTCACCACACGCCCAATGCTTCGATGATGCATCGGCCGTTGCTGCAGATCGTGGCGCTGGGCAATCTGGTGGCTGAGATTCTTTCAACAGACGATGATGCGTCCAGTCTGCTTGAGCAGTTGCATCAGCACGCGGACTTGTGGTTTGGTCTGTCCAGCGAACAGATTACAGACCTGCTGGAAACCATTGTCAGGGATGCTGCGGAATTGTCGCAGCTGTTTCAACTCGATATCGGCGCCATGCCGGACATCAACACCCTCCTGGCCCGCGCTCAGGAGATTGCGCTTGAGCATCAGCTTCGTCTACAGCGCGAGGCTGAAGCGCTGCGGCAGAGCAACAAGGCTTTGGCGCGGCTGGCGGTTACCGATGCGCTCACTGGCGCAGTCAATCGCAAAGGCTTCGACACCGAGCTTTCAGAGCAGTTTGCTCAGGCGCGAGCCTTCAAAGGCTGTCTCGCGCTGCTGATGCTCGATGTGGATCATTTCAAGCAGATCAACGACGCTCATGGCCATCAGGTCGGCGGTGCGGCATTGGTGGAGCTGGCACATCGCATTCAATCGGTTGTGGGCGAATCCGGCGGCACGGTTTGCCGCTATGGCGGCGAAGAATTCGGGATCATCGTGCCCGGCGCCGATCGACGCGCCGCTGCGCAACTGGCCGAGTCGATCCGATTGGCCGTCGCAGCCGAAGCGATCGATCTTCGCCATCTGCAGGGAGCAGTTGCATCGGTGCAGATGACAGTGAGCATCGGCGCAGCAGCGCTGGAGCCTTCATGTGCTGATCACCTGCCCACAGCACAGTTGCTGGTTCACGCAGCAGATCGTGCGCTGTACGCCGCCAAGAACGCCGGCCGCAACTGCGTGCGCGTGTTCACAGCGAAAGCCGCATCGACAGCGACATGACTGCTGCTGCAGGTGCGACACAGGCAAGGCGGCGCGATGATTGAGCGGGGGCCCCAAAGCAGACCATCGCGTTCACCGTCGCTGCATTGATATCAGCATTCTGAAACAGGCGCTCTTTACGCCGGCGTGAGATGAGCAGTGACCAGCGGGCGGATTGGAAACGCCTGATGAAGCGCGCGCAGCTCGTCCAGCGTGACCGCATTGATTCTGGCCAGTTCGTCTTCCAGCGCCCGGTACTCGCCAAGGTACAGCCACTGGCGGCCAAGCCGGCGCATGCGGCCGGCCGGCAGTTCGCCATGCAGCGTCACCGCAGTGGCAATCTTGCTTCTCACGCGCTGCAGATCATCTTCGGTCAGCGAATCGATCAGATCATCGATCTGCTTGCGGATCGTCGCCTCGACCGCTTCAGCGTTCTCGGGCGAGCACGAAGCGTAGACCATGTAATCGCCTACGCCGTCCCGGCCTTCGTACTGCGCCTGGGCTTCGTCAGCCAGACCGGGCTCAATCAGCGACCAGTACAGCCGTGAGCCTTCCGTATCGCCGAGTATCTGCGTCAGGATCGAGGCGGCGTATCTGCGATCGTCGTTCATCGCCGGTCCCGGCGCGAGCATGAGCATGTAATGCCGATGCACCGATTCAGATGTGACGGTGAATGTTTTGGGCGTAAAGTGCGGCGGTTGATACAGGCGCGTTGCGCGGGTGGTGTTCCAATGCCCGCAGTGCTCGCTGATGCGCTCGACCATGGCGTCAAAGTCGAGTCGTCCCGCCATCGCCACAACCGTGTTGTCCGCTGAATAGCGGTTCTGAAAATACTGCAGCATCTGATCGCGGGTGAGCCTGGTGATTGTGTCGTGCGTGCCCAGCACACGATGGCTCAGCGGATGCTGGCCGTAGTATTCCTCCATCGCCCGCTCAAAGAGCACCCAGAAGGGGTAGTCGTCGTACATGGCGATCTCTTCGAGGATCACCTTCTTCTCGTTGTCGAAATCCACCTGCCGCAATGCGGGGCGAAGGATGTCTGAAAGAATCTCTTCCGCCTTGGGAAGATGCTCGGGCAACGTGTGCGCCCAGAAGGCGGTGAGTTCGGCGCTGGTAAAGGCGTTGTGCTCGGCGCCGATGTCATCGAACTCCTGGTCGACTTCTTCTGCGGAGCGTTTGTCGGTGCCCTTGAACATCATGTGCTCAAGGAAATGGCTCACTCCCATTACCTCTGGGGTTTCATCGCGAGCGCCGGTTTTCACAAAAAATCCCATCGCAGCGGTGTGCGCAGCGGCATCAACTTCAGCAATGACCGTCAAGCCGTTTGACAACGTGGTGGTTTTGAATTCGGTGGCCATAAGAAAAGTGTAGGAATTGAAAGCGGTGCGTGGGTGGTGAAGTGCATTGTGAGAGCGCAGGAGGCATGCATCGGCAGTCAATGAGCGGCAGCTGCGCTTCGTTCAAGAATGTTGACTTATCGAGGCACGCGCGTCGGCTTGGGCGGATGCTCGGCGGATGGGGGGCTTACACGCTGGTCCGGCCGGCCCTTGCCGACAATGCGGGGCGGAGCGGGCACAAGGTCCGCGCTGCGGATGATCGGCGGATCAGCCGGCCGCATGCGTTCAAAGTCGATAATCGCCGAATCAGCGATCGCCTCGATTATTGCTGCTCCATCCACAGCGTAGCCGAACGAACAATACTGGCCGTCCAGTCGTGCCGTGCCTTCGCGCGACAGGCAAATGAAGAACTGACTGCCCGCTGAATCGGGATGATCAGCCCGCGCCATGGAGATCACACCGAAATCGTGCTGCAACTGGCTGTTTTCAATGGCAAGCCAATAGCCTGGTCCGCCGTCGCCCGTGCTGTTATATGCGTTGGCGGTCGGATCGCCAGCCTGTATCACAAACGGTCGGCCGTTTCGATCGTATTTCACCACGCGATGAAACACGATGTTGCGATAGAACCCGCCTCGCGCAAGCTCCAGAAAATTCCACACGGTATTCGGCGCTTCATCAGGGCGCAGCGCGATGCGAATGTCGCCTCTGGTTGTGCGAAGTACGACATCGTGTTCAACATACGCGCGAAAGCCGCTGAAAACGCGATCGGCTGTTGATGCAGGTGAGGCTGGGGACGAGAGAGAAGAAAGAGGAGGCGTCTGCTTGTCTGCGCGCCTTTCTGTCTCTTCGTCATCACCGTCATCAGAGTTACTCCGCGCTGGATCAGACGGCGGTGAAGCAGTTGCTGCGGATGATGTTGTTGATGTTGATGCAGGTGCTGGTTCAGGCTCAGGCTCCGGCTCAGACGCATGCTCATCCCGCCAGCCGATGATCCGTGTATATGTCGTGCCGCCGGGCCGCTGATCCTGCACGGTGACGGGAACCATGCGCGAAAGCATCGGCTGCAGCACCAGCGCCGGGCCGACGGGCTGATCCTGACAGATAACCTGTACGTACGACGTTTGTCGCAGGGTCCAGATGTCAGGCATGACCTCGCCAAGATCAAACCGACCCACACGCACTTCAACCGGGCGGCTCAACAGATGGCCTGCAGCGTCCATCAGCGCCAGTCGAACCGTCTGGATAGTGCGCGGCATGACGACTTCAACCATCAGCGGCTGATGTACGCCGTTATAAAGATGCAAGGGCGCGATGCCATGTGCAGCGCCATCGCGCGTTTCCGATGCTGATGACAACGGCGAACGCTCGCTCGGCGCCGCTTCGTCGAGCATGGCAAGCTGCCCTGATCCAGCAACTCCCAATGCAGTGATGACAACAACAGCAGCAGCAGCGGTGAACGAAACCATAAAACTCCAGTGCGCGTTTGCAGCGACGATGCGTCAATCCTATCGCCACGAAGCCAATGAGCGAAGCGCAGACAGGCAAACGGCTCTCGCGTGCGGTTCCCGTGGTGCGGGAGGGAAGAGGAAGACAAGGGGAATGAGGAGAGGAGATGTCAAGTTCTCCCTGTATCTTCCCCCTTCACTCCCTGTTGCCCGGCGGTTGAGTACCATCCTTACCTGAGCCTGAAGATTCACAACACACCACCAGCAGCGAGGCACATATGCGATTTCAGCGATTCAATCGGCAAGCTCGGTCACTTGCAATACTCATCGCAGCGGCCAGCGCGTATCTTTTTTCCGGCTGTTCGCAGGCGGAAAGCCAGTCTGACGATCAGGCGCAGCGCACCCCGCAGCCGGCGTCTCAATCGCCCGGCGCGCCGGATGCCGCGGCTGCCATACCTGCAATTCGACTCGTGCCGGCGTTTCCCAAACTCACGTTCAATCGGCCGGTCTTCATCACCCATGCGGGCGATGACAACGGGCGTCTTTTTGTTGTCGAACAGCCCGGCCGCATTCTGATTGTTGAAAACCGCGACAACGCTGACAAGACCGAGGTCTTTCTTGATATTCGTGATCGCGTTCACGCTCGGCATAACGAGGAAGGCCTGCTTTCGCTTGTCTTTCATCCGGAATTCAAAAGCAACGGCCAATTCTTCATCTATTACTCCGTGGCGAATCCCAAGCGCAATCGCATCGCGCGATACACCGTTGCCAAGGACGATCCGAATCGCGCTGATCCCGATTCCGAACAGATCGTTCTCGAAGTCGAGCAGCCATACGGCAATCACAACGGCTCAACGCTGCTTTTCGGTCCCGACGGCTACCTGTACGCCAGCTTCGGGGATGGCGGGTACGCCAACGATCCGCATAACAATGGACAGAATCTCGGCACGCTGCTGAGCACCATCATTCGCATCGACATCAACAAAACCGACGAAGGTCGCAACTACGCGATTCCCGACGACAATCCATTTGTAAATCGCGAGGGTGCTCGGCCGGAAATCTGGGCCTACGGTCTGCGCAATGTCTGGCGCATGAGCTTTGATCGCAAGACTGGCGATCTGTGGGCGGGCGATGTGGGACAGAACCGCTGGGAAGAAATCGATCTGATCACCAGAGGCGGTAACTACGGCTGGAACCTACGCGAGGGCTTTCACGCGTTTTCGAGCGGAACGTCGGACGTGCCGCTGATCGATCCGATTGTTGAATACGGCCGGCGCGATGGGTTGTCGGTGACCGGCGGGTATGTCTATCGCGGCGAGCGCTACGAGCGGCTGCAGGGCGTGTACCTGTATGCAGACTACGTTTCGGGCAAGATATGGGGCTTGCGCTACGAAGACGGCGAGGTGAAGGCGCATCGGGAAATGCCGATGCAGGAGCGGCGGCACATCACGTCTTTTGGCGAAGATGCAGCGGGCGAGCTGTATGTCTGCACGTTTGATCGATTGGACGGTACGCGCGGGCGAATCTTCAAGATCGTGACAAACTGAGCGATCAGCGGCCCATGGCTGCGGCTTCTTCAACGATCCTCAGCAGAATGTCATGACCCTCAAGCTCCCAGCGTGGAACGCGGCGGCCGTTGATGTACAGAGCCGGGATGCCGGTGATGTTGAGTGATCGGCCTGCGGTGACATCGCGTTCCACCCTGTTGCGCACGGCGGCGTCATTCAGGCTGGCGAGGAACCGATCGGGATCGAGTCCGATTTCTGCTGCAGCGCTGCGCAGCGAATCATTGGTGATGTTCTGCTGGTTCTGCAGCAGCCATTCGTGCATTGCCCAGAATTTCTCGGGCCCGCCCAGCGTGCCTGCCGCCTCTGCCGCCGATGCTGCCAGACATCCCTCAGGGCTGCGCGTCTGACTGACAATCGGGTTGCACGCCTTGTCGAAGGGAAAGTGGCGATAGATATACTGGACATCATTTCGTGCAGCGAACAGTTGCTGAAGCGCGCTGTTCAATGTTGCGGTGCCTTGCAATTGATAATCGCTCCACAGAATGATCTTGACCGGTGCGTCGTCGGGACCGCGCTTCCAGCATGCGTCATCAGCCGGCATCGGCCTTGCCATCTGAATCTTCCAGTCATCCACATACTTCTGCGGCGCCAGCGGCGGGTGATCGTTCGTGGGCAGCGCGCGTGGCGGGTTGGTCGCCGCCACAGCGTTGATGGCGCGCTCCAGTGCATTGACCTGCCTGTAGCCACGCAGCTCAACGCCGTTGATGAAAATCGTCGGCGTGTACTGCAGCCCCAGTTCGATGGCCTGCTCAATGTCAGCCTGCACCAGTTCGAGGGTGCGGTCGCTTGTCATGACCGACAGAAATTCCTGTACGTCATAGCCCATCGAGCGCAGACCCGCCTGCAGTTCTGAGTCGGTGAAACTGCCCTTGCGGTCGAACAGCCAGTGGTTCATCTCCCAGTAGCCTTCGTCGCCGCGCAGTATGCCCGCAGCTTCAGCGGCACGGGCAGCCCAGCAGGCGTTGGGGTGCAGGTTCCGATCCTTGGGTACAAGGCGGTTGCAGTCGGTGCACAGCGGCAAATGTTTGTTCGAGAACGACACATCGTCGCGCTGCGCGAGAATCTGGCGCATATCCCCTTCAATGCGCCGGCAGTCGGCACATTGAAAGTCGGAAAACATCACGATGCGAATGGACGCATCAATCGGCCCGATGCGGTAGCGGCCCGTGAAAAGCTTCACCTCAGGCTCTGCAGCAGCGGTATCAGCATCATCAACATCAACGCGCGCAACAGATTCACCAGTTGACTGACTGCCTGCTTCGGCGGTTCGCTTGATGATTTCCTGCGTTGACGCGCTCAGGTCGGCTTCGCCGCGTGCGGTTCGCAACTCAGCAGCCTGCCAGTTCACGACTGCCAACAGCACCGTGGCGATGGCAAATGCGCTTCCGATGACGGCTGCCTGCTTTGGAAACGGTGCAAGGGCATGTCGGTTGTAAGCGACGTACGCTGTTCCGATGAACGCCAGGTTTCCAAGGTGCGTGGCGATGCAGTATTTGCAGACATAGCCGTTCACAACCATGACGCTGATCAGCAGCACGGAGCCGGCGCCGCCGGTCCAGAGCAGTGCAGCCAGTCCCGCGGAGACCTTGCCGCGTGATCGAATCCACTCGGTTAACAGCGCCGCAAAGTAGGCCAGGCCCAGAAGCGACAGCGGCCAGCCGATGCCGGGGATGCTGCCCCAGGGGCCGCGCGTCGCCAGATCGCAGCCGCTGCCCACGCCGCAGCCCGGAGGCTGCACGATGTTCAGGTGATCCAGCGCCAAAACAGCGGCGCTGATGATCGAAACCAGCAGCGCAATTGCGCCAAACGCAAAAACGAGCGGCGAAGCAGATTGCGATTGCGGACTTGGCTCATGCGATGCAGCCGGCTGGGCCGAACGGTGAGCCTGCTGTTTATGCTTCGCGCTATTTTTCTGTTGTGTGGATTTGTTCTTGGCCATCGTGATTCGCAAAAGGTGAAGCAGGGCGGCGTTGGCGTCAAGATCGTAGACACAAAGCCATTACATACAGACACGAACGTGCGGCGCGGGCCGCTGTTGCGGTTTGAAGGACAACAAAGCAGGAATTGAGCCAGCAGAACGCTGCCTGCGGATGCATCGGATGCAGTTACTTTCCGCGCTTGTGCTGCACGGCTTTGCTGCTATGCCCGAACCGTTACATGCGGCTGGGGGCTTCGATACCCAGCAGGTCCAGACCGTCTGCGAGCACCCGGCGAACCAGATCGCACATCCGCAGTCGCGAGCGGCGTATCGCCTCGTCTTCAGCCTTCAGCACCGGGCATTCCTGATAAAACGTATTGCATGCATCAGCCAGATCGTAGAGATACGTACACAGGCGGTGCGGCTCCAGTGAGCGGCCTACGTCGGCCACGACCGCACCGTATCGCAGCAGCATCAACGCAAGTTTCTTCTCTGCAGGTTCGTTGATGCGCAGTTCCGCGCCAGCGACATCAGCAAAATCAATTCCCGCTCGCGCAAAGATCGAGCAGACCCGCGCGTGAGCGTACTGCATGTACGGCCCGGTGTTGCCTTCAAAGGCGATCATGCGATCGAAGTTGAAGACGTAATCTCGCACCAGATCGTTGGAAAGGTCTGCGTACTTCACGGCGCCGATGCCGACTGCCTTGCCGATTCTGGCCAGTTCCGCTTCGGACAGGTTGTGCGTCGGCGCAGCAGGATCCGCTGCGCGGGTGAACACTTCATGCGTGCCGCGTTCGATCGCTTCCACAAGCAGCGCCTTGAGCGTGATGTTCTCGCCGCTTCGCGTTTTCAGCGGTCTTCGGTTCTCATCCAGCACCGCGCCGAAAGGCAGGTGAATCAGCCGCGCTTCCGTGCCGTCGGGTGTTCGATGCCAGCCGATGAGCCGCGCCGCGTCGAAGACATCGCGGAAGTGGTCGCGCTGCCGGGCATCGACGACGTAGATCACGCAGCTGGCTCCAAGTTCCTGCACGCGATAACGCACCGCGGCAAGGTCGGTGGTGGCGTAGAGATAGCCGCCGTCGGATTTGCGGATCAGCAGCGGCCGCTCCCGATCTGGAAACGGCACGACGATCGCGCCGTGGTCTTCCTTGGCGATGCCGCTGCGTACAAAAGCGTCAACCACTCCGGGCAGGCGATCGCGGTAAAACGACTCGCCTCGGTTGTTCTCCGGCCCAAGTTTCACGTTGAGCAGCTCAAAGCTCTCATACACCGCACGCATGGTGCAGTCGATGAGCTTCTGCCAGTCACGCAGCAGCTCCGGATCGCCCTGCTGTAGCTTCACCAGCGTGAGCTTGGCTGCTTCCAGCGCCGCTTCAGCGCCGGCGTTCTGCTCTTCCAGTTCGATGATGCGATGCGGCCCAGCGTTCAATTCCAGCGCGCGGGCCAGACCACGAATATCGCTTTTGGCTGAAAGTTGCGCATCGCGGTAGGCGCGGTCGAGATCGGTCAGCTCCAGGCGATCCAGATCGACGTTCTTTTCGCGCAGTTGATGCAGCACCATTGCGATGGGCAGGCCCCAGTCGCCCAGGTGGTTTTCACGAAAGACCTTGCGGCCGAGGCGCTCAAACACCCGCGCCAGCGCATCGCCGATGATGGTGGAACGCAGATGGCCCACGTGCATCTGCTTGGCCACGTTGACTCCGCAGAGGTCGATCGCCACCGCGTGTTTGTCGGTATCGGGCTGAACGCCCAGGGCAGCATTGTCCATGGCCTCAAGCAGCCGGCCCAGAGCCTGCGGACGCAACCGGATGTTGATAAAGCCGGGGCCAGCCACTTCGGGCGTTTCGGCGATCTCCGCCAGTTCCGGCGGGGCGGCGGCGACGATCTTCATCGCCAGATCACGCGGGTTCTGGCCCATCTGTTTGGCCAGGCCCATCGCCACGTTGGCCTGAAAATCGCCGAACTGCGGGTTCTGGCTGGGTTTGATGAGCGGATCGATATCGGCGTTGGGATCGCCTACCGCCGCTGCGATCGCGCGACGCAACGCCCGGTCGAGCAGCACGACGGGATCGGCACAAGCGGTGACTTCAACTGAGAGCGATGACATTGCCGTTCAGTGTAGCGGGCATCGGTCGCCTGCGGACAGGAGCGGCCCCCTGGATACTGGAGATCTGATATGTGAAGTGAAATGGCGGGTTGGAGCGGGTTCGAGCGATTGTTGAGTCGCTAGCTACTTGCTGAGAAACCGTGACCGGTCATCCTCACTTGGCATCATGCAGACATCGCACCTGCCGAACCATCGATAGCGATTGCGCGCAATCCAGCGGTAGATGGCGTCGCGCAGCGGCCGGGGCACGATGATGAAGCCGTACGCCAGCGACCAGGGCAGTCCCAGCCCGCGCGCAAGCCGCAGGGCTGCTGTTGATTGCGTATAGGCGCAGCCGCCTTCGATCAGTACGAGCGATTCCTGACTCTCTGCAGGCAGGTTGTATTCGCGCATCAGTCGCTTGCCGGCTTCGGACTGCAGCGTGGCCAGTTTGAAGCGGCCGGGCGACGGATCGTGCCGAAGAATAGATCGGCTCGCAGCGCTGCAGAACACGCACACGCCGTCGAAAAGCACGATCGGGTGATCGGGTGAAGATGGAGAAGCGGCAGGCTGGGCCTGGTCGCTGACGGTGTGCGATGAGTGTGCGATCGGCTGGCGGGTTTCTGATGTGGCGTCGCCGCGTCGCATTGATTGATCATAGTAGGCTGATTCGCCGGGAAATAGCCGGGTGATGAACGCTGCGCGGCTGGGGCGTCGGCGCTCTGCGATGAGGCGACCGGCAGAGCGTAAGCGAGGTTGTTCAATCAGCGTTGAGGCGTTCTTTCCCGGCCAAGCTGGGACGGTGTGAGAATCCGGCTATGATAAAGGCCCTATGCCAGTTCCCACCACTGAACCAACCACCAGTCTTGAGAAGGTCGATCGCGTTGCCGATCTGGAACATCGTCCTCGCGTGCTGCTGGGCAAGATGGGTCTGGATGGTCACGACCGAGGCGTCAAGCTCATCGCCCGTGCGTTGCGTGACAGCGGCATTCACGTCATTTATTCGGGCCTGTGGCAAACCCCGCGCAGCCTGGCGATTTCCGCCCGCGATGAGGACGTCGACTGCATCGCCTGCTCGATGATGAGCAACAGCCATCTGGTGCTGGTGCCGCGGTTGCTGAGCGAATGCGCCAACGTGGGGCGGCCGGACATGGTGGTGAACGTGGGCGGCATCATTCCGCAGGAAGATGTGCAGACGCTGCTGGATGCGGGAGTTCACCGCGTGTTCCACACCGGCACAAGCATGGAGCAGATCGTCGATTCGGTGCGGGAAGCCACCCGGCCGTATGCTCCCTTGCAAAGCGACCATCCCATTGCCCAACTGGCGCGCAACATCAGCCTGGTGCATAACAAGCAGGGTGATTTCGGCGGACGCGATGTTCCCAGGCGGCGTCCGAAGCAGGTGGTGGGCATCACCGGTTCACCGGGGGCGGGGAAATCGACGCTTGTTGCAGCAATGGCGGCAGAAGCGGTGCGGCGGGGCGAAAAGATCGCTGTGGTTGCATTTGACCCGCAAAGTCCGATCACCAGCGGCGCGCTGCTGGGCGATCGCCTGCGCGTTGATTTCAACACCCTTGATGAGGGGGTGTTTTATCGCAGCCTTGCCATTTTGGGCGAAGACTACTCCACCTTGCCCGCGATCGTGGAACTGATCGGCGGCGCCGGGTTCGATAAGTTGATCATCGAAACAGTCGGCGCGGGTCAGAACGACGTGGCCATCCGCGAGCAGGTCGATCGCACTGCAGTCGTTCTGGTGCCGGGCATGGGTGATGCAGTGCAGATGGATAAAGCAGGCATTCTGGAGATCGCCGACGTCTTTGTGGTCAACAAGGCGGACTATCCCGGCGAGAACAAGCTGGTCCGCGAACTGCGCGACATTGCCGGCAAGCGGCCGATCTGCGAAACCATCGCCACCCAGGGCCAGGGCATTATCGCCCTGCTCGATGAACTGTTTGTCCGCGAATAGCGCGTCGGCACAGATCCGCTGGCGTCATATCGGGCCACGCTCGATGCGATGGGCATCGCAAACGGGTACATAAATTGTGCTGCGCGGGTTCTAAGAAGGTAGCGCCTATCGTGGCGTGCAGGTCGATTGAGTTTTACGATCGCCTGTTGAATTGTCCATCTTTCCTGGCTTGCGCCGCAGCATGTGGATCTGGAGAAAGTTTGCGGCGTAACGCTGAGCTCTGAACTTTGTCTTGGGTTTTTGCATAAATCAGTTGGCAACGTTCACCACTTGGGTATATTCTTCAACCGTTGCCGTCCATGTCTGTCGGCGGAGGGGCGGTGCTCAGTCGGGTGCCGCATGAAAGTCAGCAACACTCGTTTCAGGGAATCTTGGCGGGACAGACCCGCTGGCGATAGGAGTCTTGTAATGCGCCCATTTCTCTATGCCTTACCACTTGCTGCGGCAGCACTGATGCCAGTGTCCAATACTGCTCAGGCGGCATCGGTCATCGTGGAAGGGTCGTCAATTGGTTCGGTGACGCTGCAGGCTGGCACAATGTATGAGGCCTTTGGCTGGTCGCCGATCCCACACCACTTCACCACCAGTTCGTTGGCAGCGATTCACAACACGCTCAATAGCAGCGGCATCAACACCGATGGTGTGGTGACGTTTCTGCTGGCGGAAACCAGCGCCGGCCTGTCGTTCATGGCGCTGGTCGATCATGAAACCGGCGGTGGCCTGAGCTTGCCCGACTCGCTGCTGGGCATGCACAGCGAAGCTCCAAGCGGCAGCGGATACTTCATCAACGGCCTGCTTGATTTCATCAGCGTGCATGACAACGGCACGACGATTGAAGCCCAAGGCGCGTTCATATGGGACAGCAATTACCACGGCGACGCTGTGGCATGGGCTGGATTGAGCGAAGGCGACTCCGGCACGTTCAACTTCAGCAGCGTCCAGGGCTTGCTCAGCACCTTCAACGGCCTGGATAAGCACGATACCTTCCAGTTCCTCACCTTCGGTGAAAACGGCTGGGAAGTGGCTGCGCTTGGCTCGTTCGTCAACGGAACCTTCGGCTTCAGCTTCCAGGTTGTTCCGATTCCGCCTGCGATGCTGGTTGGAGCAGCCGGTCTGGTTGGCGTCATCGCCATCCGACGCCGACGCTTGCTCGCCTGAAGTCAGGCAACAACGCACATCAATCGAAAAAGGGCCAACACATGTTGGCCCTTTTTGCATGTCACGATCTCTGTGGCGGTATTGCATGCAGCGCTGACCGGGTTGATGACGCAGCAGATGGCAGGGTGATGGTCGATTTTGCATGGATTGGCTGAATGGTTCACACTATGCCGCCGTGCCGATTCCACGGATTGAACAACTTGTCATTCCACGCCGGCGATCGCAGCCGCGCATACGGTTGTGGCTGTGGCGGAACTGGTGTTTTCTGCGTGTGCTGTTTTGGCACTTTCGCGTTCGCCTGCTGCTGATGCTGCTGATCCTGATCGGCGGCAGCATGCTGTTTATGTCCATTGAGCAGCACAGCTTCTGGACCGGTTTGCACTATTCGTGGCTGCTGGCTTTCGGTGAACCGCCGGAGGAGTTACCCGAGTCGCCCCTGCTGGCGGCGCTGTTTTTCATCATGCCCGTGCTGGGGCTGACGGTCATCATCGAGTTCATCATCGACGTTGCGCTGATGGTGCGCGATCGTCGCCGGGCGGAACGGAGTTGGTGTACCATGCTCGCATCCTCGTATCGAAATCACATTGTGCTGGTGGGCTGCGGCAAGCTGGGGTATCGCGTGTACCTCGTGCTGCGCAAGCTCGGCGAACAGGTTGTGGTGATCGAGCGCGATCCGAACAACCAGTTTCTGGAAGAATTGCGACGGGATGGCAGCCCGGTGCTGATCGGCGATGCGCGGCGTGAAGCCCTGCTTGACGAAGCCAACCTCGCCAAGGCGCGCAGCATCGTGCTAGCCACCAACGATGACTTGGCCAATCTTGAGATCGCCCTGGATGCTCAGCGCATCAATTCGCAGGTGTGCGTTGTCGTGCGCATGTTCGACCAGAACATGGCGGACAAGCTGAGCGGCGGGTTCAACATTCACCTGGCCATGTCGCAATCGGCAATCTCCGCGCCCACGTTCGCGCTGAGCGCAGTGGCGCCGTCGATCGTCAGCAGTGTCATGATCGGCCAGCATCTTGTGGTCATGCAGCGGTGGCAGATACGCCAGGGTGGGTCATTGGCGGGCTTGACGGTCGGGCAGGTGACGGAACGCTACGGGCTTGGCGTCATGGAGCACGTTCGACCGCCCGGTGAAGCGAGGCTGTTTCCGCCGCCCAGCACGGTGCTGGAGCCGGGCGATGGCGTTGTTCTGCAAGGGCCATTACACGTGCTGGACGACCTGTTGCGCCGAAATGTTGAGTTGGTGGAGAAGGCGGAGACGGCAGTTGAGTAGCGGCGTGGCAATTGTTTATTTTGTCGTCATGCTGCACATGTATGCGAGCGGCGCTCCTGCCTATGCTTGCGCCTTTGCCGTTCGATGTGCTGAAGCACGGTTGCCGATCACATGGGTTACTTGACCTTTCTGGCCATTGCGATCATTCCTATCATCGTCTACGGCATCATTGTGCTGCTGGAGATTCCCGGCCTTGCTCAGGAACGACTGGGCGAACTTGAGCCGCTGCCGGAGGATTTGAACCAATGGAAGCCCGACCACGAAACGGAAGCCGGCAAGGCTGCGCTGGCCCGCGGCGCAGTGCGCGAGGTGCGCATCTGGCTCGATCCGGCCGGCGGGTGGTTAGGCAGGGAGCGGCTGATGCAGCAGGTGCGCTATCGAAACCTGAAGACCGATGAGATAGAAGCCGTCGAGCCGGACAAGCGCATTCGACGGAAACGCCGGCGCATGGCGTAAGTGGCGCAAGAGTGAGGACATCGTATTTTTTGAAAAAGCCGGAGCGGCGCTGCCAACAACAACTGTGATGGATGACCCTGCGAGGCAGCTTGCGCGATTCGGTCCGGTTTGATCTGGTTCGCTTCCGTTCAGTTTGCTTCCCCGCAGTCTCAGAGAGGAGTTGTGCTCATGAAGACGATGACGCCGGAACTCGCCCAGCGGTTCAAGGTTCTTCAGATCATCGGCTTTGCGCTTCCGTTGGGCGTGGTGGTATTTGCTGTGGTTGCTGCAGTTCTTGGACCGGTTGGTCAGCAGCCAGCCGACCCAGCGATGCTCAACATGCTCCGTCTGGCATGCGTTGCGCTGATTGTGGGCACGGTTCCCATAGCGCTGGTTCTCCGCCGGGCGATGATCTCACAGCTTGCGCAGCGTGAAGCGGACGATATGCAGATCATGAACGCGTTCACCAATGCGACCATCCTCGCGATTGCTCTTGCAGAAGGCCCGGCGCTCTTTGGCGCAGTGGTGCTTCTGTTGAGCGGTACGCCCAGCGACATTGTGCTGGTTGCGCTGCCGTTGATCGGCATGCTGTGGCACATGCCCACGCGCAGCCGCTGGGAGAAGTTCGTTGATTCGGTACACCAGCAGAAAACGCGAATGTGATTGTTGCTGTGCGTTTTTGCTGTGTGCGTGTATGCGCTTTGCCTGTCAGATGGGCGTTTCGGAATGCGTGCTTGCGGGCGAGTCAGAGGTGTGATGACTGCTGCTAGTTGTTTCCAGCAGTGACTGGCCGGTCATTTCCGGCGGCTGGGGGAGCCCCATCATGGCAAGAATGGTCGGTGCGATGTCAGCGAGCCGGCCGCCTTTACGGAGCGTTGCGTTTTTGAACGCTTCGCCGATCAGAATCAGCGGCACGTCAAAAACAGTGTGTGCGGTGTGGGGCGTGTTGTGGATCGGATCCCACATCTGCTCTGCGTTGCCGTGGTCTGCAGTCACAATGAGCGATCCGCCTCGATGCAGCGTCGCGTCGACAATGCGGCCGACGCATTCATCAACGGCCTCGATTGCCTTGATGGTAGCGGGGAGGTTGCCGGTGTGGCCCACCATGTCGCCGTTGGCGAAGTTCACGACGATGAGCGGTTCGCAGTCATCGGCAGCAAGCCGCGCAAGCACGCCTTCGCACACGCCGTAGGCGCTCATTTCCGGCTTCTGATCGTAGGTTGTCACATCCTTCGGGCTTGGCACGAGCAGGCGCGTTTCGCCTGGAAACGGCGACTCGCGGTAGTCGTTGAAAAAGAACGTCACATGCGGGAACTTTTCCGTTTCCGCACAGCGGAACTGTCTGAGTTTGGCGTGGCTGATGACCTCGCCGAGGATGTGCGGCATCTTCGCGGGCTTTTCAAAGGCAATCGCGCTGACGGGCAGGTCTGCTTCGTAGCCGGTCATGGTACAGAAAAACAGATCGCGCAGCGGCGTGCCGCGTTCGAAGCCGCCGTTGGGCACTTTTGACCATGCGTCATCATCAAGCACGAACGCCTTGGTCAGCTCGCGCGGCCGATCGCCTCGGAAGTTGAAGAAGATGACCGAATCACCCGATTCGATTGCCCCTGAGGACTGATCTGCGGCGGCTGTGGGGTTGACGATGCGTGTGGGCAGGATGAACTCATCGCCTGTGCGGCTTGGCTCACTGGGATGGTCGTAATACGCCTGCACCGCATCCAATGCGCTCGCAGCGGTTTGCAGGTGCGGATGGCCGTCGGGCAGTGCGGGGTGGCGCACGGATTGCGGGGTGTTTGTGAGCAGTGCATACGCCTGAGCCACGCGATCCCACCGGTTGTCTCGATCCATGGCGTAGTAGCGACCGCAGACGCTGGCGATGCGTCCGATCTGGGCGGATGCGATTTTCTGTTCCAGTTGCTTGAGATAGGTCGGCGCGGTGGTGGGGCCGACGTCCCGGCCGTCGGTGATGACATGGATGAACAGGCGATCGCCCGGAAAATTCTCACGCTTGGCGAGGTCAATGAGCGCAAAGAGATGCTCAATGTCGCTGTGGACATGGCCATCGCTGACGAGACCCAGCAAATGCAGTTTGCCTGCGGTGCGTTTGGCGTGATTGATTGCTTCGAGAAAGGCGGGTTTGGTGAAAAACGAGCCGTCGCGGATGGCTCGGGTGATTCGCATGAGTTCCTGATCGACGATGCGGCCGGCGCCGATGTTCTGGTGGCCGACTTCGCTGTTGCCCATTGTGCCCGAGGGCAGGCCCACATCCTCACCGCTGGTCACCACCAGCGTGGTGGGCCAGGTGTTCATCAGCCGGTCAGCCACCGGCGTTTTGGCGAGTTTGACGGCATTGAACGCATCGTGTTCGGGGTAGGGATTCTGACCCCAGCCGTCACGAATGATGAGCACAACCGGGGTGTTGATGGGCTGTGGAGTCTTCATGATGCAGCAAGTGTAGCGGGCCGGCGAGGCGGCGGGGGAACAACACGGCAAGCAGCAGGTGATGTGGTGCCTCAACAGCAACCGCGATAAGTCAATCAGCCAGCGCAGCAGCGCGCGATGATGATGCACAGGGATGTGCGTAACGGAGTTTCTCGACAGACACTTCCAGCCCGCTCGTCATCAACGCTTGTGGTTCATCGCATTGCCGCATATCCTTACGGCATGCCGATCGCCCCGCATGAGCACAGACCTATGCATGGCGAACAATCCCTGAAGGATCGATATGCGGCTGTGAAGCAGCGCATTGCTGCAGCTGCGGCCAGGAGCGGTCAATCGCCCGACCGCATCATTCTGGTCGCTGTTACAAAGTACGCTTCGATCGATCAGGTTCGCCAGCTTGTTGAACTTGGCCATACCGATCTGGGCGAAAATCACGTACAGAACCTGGTGCAGCGAGTGGCGCAGATCGATGAGTTCATCGCTCGTCATCGCCAGCTGCGCGGCAGGGAGAGCACCGTGCCTGAGCGCGTACGGTGGCACATGATCGGCCACCTCCAGCGCAACAAGGTGCGTAAGGTGCTGAACCTGGCCCGGCTGATACACAGCGTCGATTCGCTGCGGCTTGCAGAGGAAATTCAGGCGGCTGCGATTCGACAGGATGAGCCGGTCGAAGTGCTGGTGCAGGTGAACGTGGCGGGCGAAAAGAGCAAATACGGCATCGCGCCGGCTGCAGCCAGGCACCTGATCGATCAGATGGACACCATGCTCAACATCCGCGTGCGCGGTCTGATGTGCATGGCCCCGCTGGTGGAAGACCCTGAAACCGTCCGGCCGGTGTTTACCCGCTGCAAAGAACTGTTCGACGATTTGCGACGCATCGGCTGCGGGGGCGACCGCTTCGACATTCTCTCCATGGGAATGAGCAACGATTTTGAGGTTGCGATCGAGTGCGGCGCGAATCTGGTGCGCGTTGGTTCAGCGATTTTCGGTGAAGGCGGTGGCGCAGAAGCGCTTGGCGATGCTGAGAACGCAAAGTGAGCGGTTGCAGTGCCCTGGACGCTGCGTTGCATTCAGCACATCACCACCCGGATGGACTCACATGCCACGGATTTACTGCGCGGCATGGGTTCTTGAGGTTTTGAAAAGGCTCGGGCGCGTCTGTTTCAAAGGTCGCTTGGTCCGTCGAGGCTTTCACCCCACGTATCGCGGTGGTCGTCATCATCTTCATCGAGCGACCCGGTCAGACCAAGAGAGACCTGGAAGGCGAGTTGCTCAAGCGAGAGTGAGAAATCGACGCTAAGGATGCTGACCTGATCGTGCACGTCCAGCCGGACGGGCGCGAAGTTGAGGATGCCACGCACGCCGGCGGCGATGAGATGGTCAGCCACTTCCTGGGCTGATTCGGCGGGCACGGCGATGATGCCGATGAGGATATTGCGTTCTTTGACCAGTTGCGGTAAGTCGCTCATCGGCCGCACCATGTGGCCGGCGATGACCGTTCCCTGCACCGCGGGATCGCGATCGAAGACCGCCACGATCTCAAATCCCTTGCGTCGAAATCGAGCATAGGGCATGAGGGCCCGGCCGATGTTGCCTGCCCCGACGATGGCGGCATTCCAGCTTCGATCGGTGCCGAGGATTTTGCGAAGCTTGCCGATGAGTTCCGGCACTTTGTAGCCGATGCCGGGGTGGCCGAACTGACCGAAGAAAGCCAGGTCCTTGCGGACTTGAGCATCGGTCAGGCCCAGGGCGTCGCCGAGCTGCTTGGAGCTGATTGTGTTTTGAGCGCGTTCTTCGAGTAACTCAAGCTCTCGGAGGTAGAGACTGAGTCGTTTGATGGTGGGACGCGGGATGCGGGTCTTGTTATTGACCATTGTTCGGGATGACTGGCCGCATTGCAGTAAGAGAGAGAATAGAGGGAAAAATTCGTGATCGAGGGCGTGGTTTGCTGGTTTGTTGTACGTTCAAGTGTAGCAATTGAGCGGAAGTTCACCTATATCTGGCAAAAGTCGAGGTGTTCAGCGATCGCGTGATACGATAGAGCCACGTATGCACATCAGCGATATTTTTCAGCGGGATACAACGACGTTCAGCTTTGAATTCTTCCCGCCCAGGACGAACGAGGCATGGGAAGAATTGTTCCAGCGTATCAGCGATTTTGAATCGCTGGCGCCGTCGTTTGTTTCTGTGACATATGGCGCCGGGGGCTCCACTCGCCAGCGCACGCATGAACTGGTGGTCAAGCTCAAAGCGCGGGGCAAGCTCGATCCGGTGCCGCATCTCACCACCGTAGGGCACAAGCGCCACGAAGTGGAGGAGATTCTCCGCCGCTATGCGGAGGCGGGGGTGTCCAACATCATGGCGCTGCGCGGCGACGCGCCTCGCGATTGGGCCTCATACGATCGCGATGCGGATGATTTCAAATACGCCATCGATCTGGTCAAGTTCATTCGGCAGTTCAATCTGCACAGCGATCATCCCGATCCGCGCGGATTCGGCATCGGTGTGGCGGGTTTTCCTGAAGGCCATCCCGAAACCGCCAATTGCCTGAAGTTGATGGATCACCTCAAAGCAAAAGTCGATGCGGGCGCTGATTACGTCTGCACCCAGATGTTCTTTCACAATTCAGTGTTTTACGATTGGTGTGAGCGATGCGAACTGGCTGGCATCAAGGTGCCGCTGATCGCGGGTATCATGCCCATTACATCCATCAGCGGCATGAAGCGCATGGCGGAGCTTTCCGGCTGCACCAACTTTCCCGCACGGCTGCTGAAAAATATTTATAACCGTCAGGATGATCCCGAAGCGGTGCGGCAGTTCGGCATCCACTGGGCCACGATGCAATGCCAGGATCTCATCGATAACGGCGTGCGCGGCATCCACTTCTACACGCTCAACCGCTCCGACGCGACGATGCAGATCTACAAAACGCTTTCGCTTCGATCAGAATCAACCAGAACGCAGGATATTCAAACATCTGCGAGGTCGTGAAAATGGACAAGTTCACAACGCTTTGACCGGTGCGCATTAGACATCAGACAGCATCAAGCGGCAGGCAGGTTTTTTGTTCTTGCGATTGCGATTGAGAGATATGCGGTGCGCTATCTGACCGGGCTGATCGGGAAAGCAAACTGACGTGATCAATCTCAGGTAAGCCGCCACCGTTTGCCGGCCTGGTGCGTATAGAATCACGCCATCATCCATCATCAATACGCTGATGGCCCGATGGTGTGTTGATCTGTTGTGAGCCAATTGTCATGGCACAGCGGCGCTTCCATTACGAACAGGCCTTTGAGCATTATCTGAGGGCCAACCGTGTGCCATATGTCGCGGTGGATGAAGCGAAAAAGGCGTTGATGCCTGCAGCAACGTCGGGCAGCAGGGCGCAGTGCGGTTCAGTTCCAGTATCGGGGGCGCTCAAGTCGTTTGATTTTGTCGTTTACGCGACGGGGCGGAACCTGCTGGTGGATGTGAAAGGCCGCATGTTCGGCTCGCCCGGGAGTAAGAATCCCCAGTCCAGCAGGCGGCTGGAAAGCTGGGTGACGATGGATGACGTTGAGAGTCTCCTGCAATGGCAGGCGCTGTTCGGCAGCGATTTCCAGGCGGTTTTTGTCTTTGCGTACTGTTTGCGCCAGCAGCCGCCGGATGTGCTTTTTGAGGAATTGTTCGCCTTTGGCGAGCGGTGGTACGCGCTGCGGGAGGTCACGCTGGCGGATTATCAGGCCGCGATGGTGACCCGATCGGCGAAGTGGCAGACCGTCCACGTGCCGGCTGGGGCGTTTGACCGCATCAGCCGCCCATTTACCGTCACGCGGTCGCCGGGCCATCGGCCGGCTTGCGGCTCTGGAAAGGCAGCCTTATGCTGAAATGCATGCGTAATCGTATTTCGTGCAAATTCAATTGGTTGCTGTCATTTGCCATGGCGGCGCTGCTGGCAGTGTTGTCGCCTGTTGTCGCTTTGGCCCAGCAAGGTCCGCCGCAGCCGGTACTGCATCGCGCGCCGGCTCCCTGGCTCGGTTTGCTCATCATCGGCGTGCTGCTGGCGATCGTCCTGGCGGTGAGCCTCATGCCGTCGAAGCGCGGCCACCAGGATTGACACTGTTGATACAGCGCGTACGCAGCGGTTACGGTTGCAGCCGTGCCGCGCGTCGGGATGTTGATCGTGTGCGGTTCGAATCAAGCGGCGCAGGCAATCGTTTATCAATGAGCAACCACGTTCGATTGCAAGCGCTTCGGCATTTATCAGGAGGAAAGCGGCTTTATGCAAAAACTCCGTGAAATCAAAAGTGCTGGCGGGCTGCGGGGCCTGATCGCGCTTAATGCAGCCCTGCTGCTGGTGCTGGCGGCAGTGACATTCGGCTCGGCAGCGACCGCGCAGAATCGAGGACGCGGCGAATACACCATGGTCGCTGGCGGTGTGCCAGGCTCCGATGCGGCTGCGGTCTACATTGTCGATGTGACCAACCAGGAAATGATCGTGATGACCTGGAACAACACGACCAAGCTGATGGATGGCGTGGCTTACCGCAATCTTGCTGCGGACACCGCCACGGTGCTTCGCGGCCGAACGCGACCGGCCAACTGACTTTCCAACGAACGAACGGAGCGCACGACAATGAGCCAAAGCCAGATCGGTTCCGAGACAAAAATCAGCGCTGCCGCTGCTGCACTGTGGGCCTCGGCTTTTGTGATCGCAGCGATGATCATCGTGCAGGCCGGTCGCCTGCCGGGCAACCCCGCTTATGCCGACATGACCATTGACCGCGGCAGCTATTCGCTGATGACCGCCCGCACAGGGCGCGGCAGCGACACAGATCCACATGAACTGCTGTACGTCATCGACAGCCGCGAACAGGCGTTTCTGGTGTACGAAATTGAAGATGCCCGACGGCGAGTCATCACCCTGCGCGACGGCTATCCGCTGGACGGATTGTTTGCCCGCGCCCGGCAGTAACGCGACGAACGCAGCGGCGGTGTGAGAGTCAGCCAAAGCCGCGTGCGGCTTCGCGCATCCCGATCACCTTCGCGGTTTCATTTCTCGCGCCGCCTCATGTGCTTACGTGTCATCATCGATTCCAACGATCCCCACTCGATCCAGCGCGCCCGCACCACTGAATGGCTGCTGACCAACAGCCTGGGCGGGTATGCCATGGGTACCGTGCTGGGCGTCAACACCAGACGATATCACGGCCTGCTGATCGCTGCGACAAACCCGCCGCTTGGGCGGATTGTTGCGATGCATTCGACCGTTGAACAGCTTGTCATCCATTGTGACGACGGGACGCAAGAGGTCGTCGATCTCAGCGTCCAGCAGTTTGTCAGCCACGACAGCCAGATGATGCTGCATCCGGACGGCTGGCAACGATTGCGGGCATTTCAGATCACGCGTGACGGCGTTCAGTGGCGGTGGGAACACAACGGCATCGCTGTCACGAAGCGTATTGCAGTTGAAGCAGGCGAAAATCGCGTCAGCGTTCAGTACGCCCTGGAGAATCTCGATCGCCCCTGCGAACTTCACGTGCGGCCGCTTGTGTCGCTTCGCGATTTTCATTCGCTGCATCACGACGGCGCGGTTCGCGAGCTCAGCTCGCAGCGGCATGCGTGCAATGTCGGCTGCGATCGATATGAGTTGGCCATCGAATCAACCATGCCGGCATCTTCTGATGCGCATGTGCAGGGCGTCTGGAAATCCGATCCGCAGTGGTGGCATCAATTTGCCTACAGCATGGACAGCGAGCGCGGGCAGGATTGGATCGAAAACGTCTGGTCGCCCGGGTATTTCGTTGCGGCATTTGCCCCGCAGCTGCAGCAGCCGCAACAACCGCAGCAGTTGAATATTCATGCAGCGTTGCAGCGCCCGAAACGCGAAAACCGACAGGTTCTCATTGCTCACACCGATTGCTTTGCGCCAGGTGATCAGCCCGTAACGCCGCTCTCACGATTGAAGCGAGCTGCAAATGATTTTGTCGTAACGCGTCTGATTGGCCAGGAGCGGTTCACCACCATCATCGCTGGTTATCCGTGGTTCAGTGATTGGGGACGCGACACGATGATCAGCCTGCCGGGGCTTTTGCTGTGTACAGGCCAGATCGACAAGGCGCGATCCACGCTGCTGACATTTGCGCGCCATCTTCGCAACGGACTGATTCCCAACAATTTTGACGAGTACGGTTCAGGCGGCAACTACAACACTGTTGACGCCAGCTTGTGGTTTGTGCATGCAGTGCATGAATATTGCAGATACGCCGGCGGCAATGGCAATGATGCGCCTCCAGAGCTTCTGCACGCCTGTCGCACCATCATCGCTGCCTACCGAAACGGCACCGAATACAACATTCGCATGGATGCCGACGGCCTCATTGCTGCGGGCGATGAAACGACGCAGCTCACGTGGATGGATGCAAGGCGCGACGGTGTTGTCTTCACGCCTCGGCATGGCAAGGCGGTAGAGATCAATGCGCTGTGGCACAATGCGCTGCGATGCTTAGCAGCAATGACGGATGACGATCGCGAGCGCGAAGAGCTCAGCGCGCTGGCTCAGCGTGTTGCGGATTCATTTCGCGCGCAGTTCTGGTGGCGCGAGCGCCAGTGCCTGCATGACTGTCTGATGCCGCAGACGTTGCCGAGCGGCGAGGTGCGTTACGTTGCGGATGGAAAGCTCCGGCCGAATCAGGTCTTTGCGGTAAGTCTGCCGTTTTCACCCCTTGACGCGCAGCAGCAGCGCGCGGTTGTGAAGATCGTCGAGCAGCGTCTGCTGACGCCGTTTGGACTGCGCACGTTGGATCGGGATGACCCGGCATACTGTCCGCGTTTTGAGGGCGATTTATTCAATCGCGATCGGGCGTATCACAACGGCACTGTCTGGCCGTGGCTGATTGGGCCATATTGTGAAGCCCTGCTGCGGATCAATCACTACAGCGAGCAGACAAAGCAGCATGTGCGAGCATTGTTGCAGCCGCTGCTGGATGAGATGGACAATCTCGACGGCGGCAGGTGTCTTGGTCAGATTGCAGAGGTGTACGACGCGGACGAACCGCACCGTCCAGCCGGCTGCGTGGCTCAGGCATGGAGTGTGGCGGAGTTGCTGCGCATCCTGACGATGATCGATTCCGCAGCGTAGTGGGCAGGCTGTCTCGCCGCTACACTGTTGTGCATATGCGTGTGAACACCGTTGATTCAGTGATGCTCGAACAGCGCGCTGCGCAGCTGGCGAAGCGGTCGATCAAAACCGCATCGAAGCTGGCCGGCCTGCAGCTGGCGATGAGCATGCTGGACCTGACCACGCTGGAAGGCAAGGACTCGCCTGAAAAGGTGCGGTCGCTTTGCCGCAAGGCGATACGGCCATATGAAGGCGCAATCGACGGCGTTGCGGTTCCATCTGTCGCAGCGGTGTGCGTTTATCCTGCGCTGGTGCGTGTGGCGAAGGACGCTCTGGCTGGTTCAGACGTCAAGGTAGCGAGCGTGGCGACAGGCTTTCCCAGCGGGCAGTACCCGCTTGAAGTGCGTCTGGCCGACACGACTCGCGCGATTCAGGACGGCGCTGACGAAATCGACATGGTGATCAACCGCGGCGCATTTCTTGCCGGTCGGTACAGCGATGTTGCTGATGAAATTCGTCAGGTGAAAGCGGCATGCGGCTCTGCGCATCTCAAGATCATTCTCGAAACCGGCGAGCTGGAGACCTATGACAATATCCGCCGCGCCAGCGATCTTGCGATTGACGCTGCAAGCTCGCTTCCCGGCGCTCCGCCGCTGGAAGACGGCGAGGTTTTCATCAAGACCTCGACCGGAAAAGTTTCGCCTGCAGCCACGCTGCCCGTCACGCTTGTGATGCTTGAGGCGATCCGCGATCACTATCTCGCCACCGGCGTTCGGATCGGTATGAAGCCCGCAGGCGGTATTCGCACCGCCAAGCAGGCGCTGCAGTATCTGGTGATGGTGAAGGAAACGCTTGGCGACGCGTGGCTGACGCCCAGGCTCTTTCGCTTCGGCGCATCTTCGCTTGCCAACGATCTGCTGCGGCAGATTGTCAAACAAACCAGCGGCAAGTACGCCGCGAGCTATGATTTTTCCGAGGCGTAATCATGCAGCAGCCCGACAGCAAGACCTCGGTTGGAGAAAAAACGTGCGCTACTGCGTCAGCGGCGCAGCGATCAGCGGTTGAATCAAACGGCAAGGCGCAGACGTGGGATTATTCGCCTGCGCCGGAAACCACAAAGGTTCACATTGCTCCGCGCTACGATCTGTTCATCAACGGCACGTTTGTCGCGCCCAAATCGAAAAAGTATTTCGCCACAATCAATCCCGCAAACGAGCAGGTCCTGAGCGAGATCGCTGAGGCGAGTGCGGCTGATGTTGATGCTGCGGTTGCAGCAGCCAAAGCAGCAGCGCCGAAGTGGGCAAAGCTCAAACCCACCGAGCGGGCCAAGTACATCTTCCGCATCGCGCGGCGAATTCAGGAGCGCGCCCGCGAACTGGCGGTGCTGGAGACGATCGACGGCGGCAAGCCCATCACTGAATCGCGTGATGTGGATATTCCACTGGCTGCGCAGCACTTTTTCTATCACGCCGGCTGGGCGGACAAATTGCACTACGCCTTCCCGGGACGCGATCCCAGGCCGGTCGGTGTGTGCGGCCAGATCATTCCGTGGAATTTCCCCTTGCTGATGGCGGCATGGAAGCTTGCGCCCGCGCTGGCCTGCGGCAACACCTGCGTGCTCAAGCCGGCTGAAACGACGCCGCTCACCGCATTGCGCCTGGCGGAGATTCTGCAGGAAATCGAGTTGCCGCCCGGTGTGGTGAACATCATCACCGGCGCAGGTGCGACCGGAGAGGCGCTGGTCAATCATGCGAAGGTCAGGAAAATCGCCTTCACCGGTTCAACCGAAGTCGGCAAGCGCATCGCTCAGGCATGCGCTGAATCGGACAAGAGGCTCACGCTTGAACTGGGCGGCAAATCACCCAACATCATCTTTGAAGACGCATCGATCGATCAGGCAATCGAAGGCATTATTCAGGGCATTTACTTCAATCAGGGACACGTCTGCTGCGCGGGTTCGCGGCTATTTGTGCAGGAGTCGATTCTGGATGAAGTGATTGCGAAACTCACGCACCGCATGAAGAGCCTGCGCGTGGGCGATCCGCTGGACAAGAACACCGACATCGGCGCGATCAATTCCAAAGCGCAGCTTGCGACGATCCATCGTTATCTTCAAGCGGGTCGCGATGAGGGCGCGCAGCTGCACGAAGTGAACGGTCAGCCGTTGCCGAGCAAGGGATTTTGGTGCCGGCCGTGCTTCTTCACCGGCGTGCAGCCGTCGCATGTGATTGCGCGCGAGGAGATTTTCGGGCCGGTGCTTGCGGTGATGAGCTTCCGCACGCCGGAGGAAGCGATCACCCGCGCCAACAATACGCCATACGGTTTGGCGGCAGGGGTGTGGACTGATAAGGGCAGCAAGATCTTCGAGATCGCGCGCAAGCTCAAGGCCGGCGTGGTGTGGTGCAACACCTACAACCGATTCGATCCGGCTTCGCCTTTTGGCGGATTCAAGGAATCAGGCTTTGGTCGGGAAGGCGGCATGCAGGGGTTGCGCGCATATGTGGAATTGTGATCGGCAGCGTGCGATGAACGTGCAGTGCAGCGCGATGCGGTGAGCAATCAGGCGATCAGCCAATCAATCTCGCTTAGCTAATCAATCGGCGTGGAGGGGCGGTTCATGCGGCGGCGCTGCATCGGTATGTTCTGATTCAATCGTGCCGCGCTTCTGAAGATAGATCGCCAGCACCCAGCACAAGAGCGCCCAGGCCAGACCGGCGGACCAGCCGGCCAGCACGTCCGTTGGATAATGAACGCCCAGATAAATACGGCTTATGCCTACAAGAAAAGTAAGAAACAGCGCAACGCAGAGCACATACAGCTTGGTGCGGCGATCGGGCGTCAGGCGCATGAGCAAAGCGGCAAGCGTGAGATACACAATAGCCGCCAGCATGGCGTGACCGCTTGGAAAGCTCGCGGTTGTCACGTCGATAAGATGCGGCACCACGTCCGGGCGCGGCCGATCGAAATACCACTTCAATCCGTTGCTGACCAGATTGCCGGTGATCGTCGCGCCGATGACAAGCCACATCGCATGCCGCTTGTTCTCAAGCCACAGATAGCCTGCGACAGCCAGCACCACAAGAACAAGCACTGCTGCACTGCCCAATGCGGTAATGTCTCGCGCAACTCCCATGAGCCACCGCGGCCCGGCGGGCATTGAGGGATCGGCGCTATGCCGCAGTGACCGCATGATCCATCGATCAAAGGCGTGCGTGCTGCCTTCGCTGACTTCATCAGCCAGTTCGATGAAACCCCATGTCATCAGCACAACCGCAAGCAGCGCAATGAGCACGCCCGCTTCTTTGAAGTGAATGCGATTCACAAGCGTTCGCATCAATTCGATTGCGCGGGATGGAGCAGTCGGCTTCATCATGAATCACGAGCGCTCAAAGGGCGTGGCGTGCATTTGTGGATTCTGCGCCCTTTGCCCCATACCGGCCATTGGCGCAGTTTCGTACAATGATTGCATGTCTGAGCGTCTGAGCGTCATCAAGACTTACAAGCTTTACGTCAACGGCGGATTCCCGCGAAGCGAATCCGGGCGGTCTCTGCCTGTTCACGATCAATCCGGCGCGGTGATCGCGCAGGTGTGCCACGGCTCGCGTAAGGATGTGCGTGATGCGGTGGAAGCGGCAGCGGCTGCACAACCCAAGTGGGCCGGCGCGACGGCCTACAACCGCGGGCAAGTGCTCTACCGCATGGCGGAAATGCTTGAAGGCAAACGCCAGGAGTTCGCAGCGGTGCTGCGTGAAACATCTCAGGCGCATCCTTCTGATAAGAAGACGCAACGGTCCAAAGCCAGGTCAATGCGGCTGCGCCGGATGAGCGCAGCTGAAGCGCTGCGTGAGGTTGATGCGGCGATTGATCGTTTGGTGTGCTTTGGCGGCTGGGCTGACAAGTACGCCCAGGTGCTTGGATGCAACAACCCGGTGGCGGGGCCGTACTACAACTTCACCGTGCCCGAGCCGACGGGTGTTGTGGGTGTTGTGACCCCAACGATGCACAATGCGCCGGCATTGCTGGGCTTGGTCACGCTGCTTGCGCCGCCGCTGTGTGCGGGGAACACGGTCGTGGTCATTGCAGGGAATCGCGCGATGCTTCCAGCTGCAGTATTTGGCGAAGTATGCGCAACGTCAGATGTGCCGTCCGGCGCGGTCAACATTATCACCGGCCAAACCAATGAATTGATCGAGCATCTCGCCCAGCATCGCAACGTCAACGCCATCAGCGCTGCTGGCGTATCGCGCGAAGAGGCGCAAACCCTCAGGCGCGGCATGGCGGAGAACATCAAGCGCGTTCACATACATGCCAGCCTGGATCGCGATGCGTGGTTCGATGACGAGGTTTGCCAAAGCCCGTGGATGATTGAGCCATTTGTTGAAATGAAAACGATCTGGCATCCGGCATCGGTGTGATGCTGCCGTTATCAACTGCCACCAATTGTTTGCTCGCTGTTGCTGGGTGGATCGCAACAGTGGCGGAGAAGCAGCGGAAGGGGTGGCGTGCGATGATGGTCAGCCAACGCGGTGCAGCGTGTTCAGAGTGACGGAACGAGAACGAGCACGGGCTGCTGCGGACGCGCATTGTTTGGATTGCCCCGCGTGCCGACAAGCAGAGGTTCGCCGTTGACCAGCCGTTGCGGGAAGTGCCGCTTGATGAGATCCGTCACTTCGCTGCTGTACAAACCGCTTGTCGGATGAATGGCTCTGCGGTCGAACAGCCCAACCGTCACCACGCTGCGCTTATTGACATCATCGTGATAGAAATACGCTTCAAATCCCTGGCGGCGGAGGCGGGCTGCGTCTTCCTCAGCACGGCGGCGAATTTCGTCATAGCTGAGCTGACCGCTTCCAAAGTCATCCCACAGCGCGACGTCCAGCGTGTACAGCGGGTTCACATTGGGATGGGCTTTGCGGGCTGAAAGCAGATCGTACGGATGCAGCTCGCCCTGCTGCGCGCGAAGGTCGAGCCGGGCAAGAATGACGCGGTTGAAGACCGGCCGACCCTGATATTCGATCGCTTTGAAACGCTCCTGATCGGCCTCGGCCTGCGGGTCATCGCGGCCGGTGTAGTGGCCATAGACAACCATCGAACCTTTTGAGGTGGTGTGAACCCGGGCGCCTCGCACCTGCGGGGCGATGACGGGCAACTGCTGCACCATCTGCTCGGCAGCAGCCCGGTGATTCTGTCCCGTGAATGTGCCCAGGACCAGCGACCATGTGGAATGAGGCTGCTGCGAACTGGCGGCACTCCCGCTGCTGCCCCGGCTGGATGAGGCGTTTCGCGATCGGGCCTGATCGGCCCAGTCTTCGCCGAAATACAGCCTGTCGTCCGCAGCTGTGCTGTTATTGGCTACTTGTTTTCGGTCGGTCAAATTGCGGCTGTTGTTTTTGGAGATGTCGCCGGTTGTCTTTGTGCCGTCGTTGCATCCAGGCAGCGTCAGGAGCAAAAACGCGGCCAGCAGCACGGGAAGGGTTTTTTTATCGGCCGTCATCGGGAAGCTCGCAACCTGAGTCGTAGGGTCAATTGCGGGTATTTGTCACCTGAAAAGTGGGGGCGAGGTCCGAAAACTCTCGCAACCTTACGATTCTACGTGACTTGTGTCAAAAACACCGAAAATCCTAAAGTTCAAGCCAAACCGTCGGTTCCGACGATAGTCAGGAGCGTGGACCAGGGCCTTACCAGCTTCAGATTCGCGGCCAGGCCCTCTCGCGTTCCATTCGAATCGGCACGCTCGCCACATTAAGCCGCGAAGGAGTCTTCTTTGATGTCTGATTTTGCACCGATCACGCCTGCGACGCCAGGATCAATGGGCCCCATCGCCCGGATTGCCTCCGGCACCGTGCAGTCCATCGGCACCACACCTGCCGCCGCCAGCACCAACGGCAGCGTCAAAACCAGCAGCACTACCAGCAGTGGGACCAAGCCGCTCGGCGATCGCGTGGAGCTTTCCAGCTTTGCCCGCTATCTCGCTCAACTGCGGCAGTTGCCCGACGTGCGGCTCGATCGCGTGCAGCAGGTGCGACAAGCCATCGAAAATGGCTCATACGAAACCGCCGAAAAGCTCGACACCGCCATCGACCGGCTGCTGGACGACCTCGACTGGTAATCCCACGCTATCTCTCAGCTCCGTATAAACACAACACAATCTCCCAACCGAATCACTCCCAGGCCCGCCATGCCGCGGGCTTTTTTCGTTTTCCAATCGGTTGCGGAAACGTGAGGTTTACCGCGGAGATCGCGGAGAACGCGGAGGAGGATGAGGGTTTGCCCCAGATGACTGGTTTTCACGCGGCGCTTGACAAGGTGACAGGATGACAAGGTGCAAGGGTGATTGGGCGATAGACGGAGCAGATCACCTTGTCACCCTTTCACCTTGTCTTCCCTTCTCTCCCTCTTCTCCCATCTCCGCGTTCTCCGCGATCTCCGCGGTGAATAACACCCTCTCCGCATCTTCCTTTGGATTTCTTTGATCCATTGCGCATGAGCAATTGATACATTGCAATGACGACAATGACGAAACGGAGGCGAGCGTCATGCTCATGTCCATGCTCACGCGACCACGCTGCGGTCATACAACGAAAAAGAGCAGTCCGGCGTTGCCCCACCGCAGCAGCATCATCGCTGCCGCTGCTGCTGCATTGGCTCTTGCCAGCTCGTTTCAGGCTCACAGCCAGGTGATTGAGCTTGCCCTTGACTCAGCATGGAGCGTCTCGAGCATCGATCTGCAACTCGAAGCGGAAATACCCGGCAGCGTCATCGGCAATTACGACCCTGTCACCAACCCCCAGGGCACGCTGACCCGGCCGGGGTACTTCGGCGGCAGCGGCAATCTGCCGGTTGCGATCAGCCTCGATCCAACCCTCACCGTGCAGCGTCAAACTCGCCCGGTCGGCAACATGCGGCTGCGGGTGAATCTCGACAACTACACGCTGACGCTCGCTAACCTGCACGCAGATCTGCTGGCAGGCGAAACGGTCCCCATGGACCTCCATGCCCTGCTGACCTACGAAACCTTCCGCACGTTCCAGCCCGATTCAATTTTTATCAGCAGCGGCGTCGCCGTGCCGCTCCCACTGGGGCAGGGAGAGCTGACGTCATTCCTGCTCGAGCAAGTCTCCCCGCCGGTGACAGCAACCCTCACGCTGCACGATGATGATCAGGGCAGTTATCACTTTCTTCTGCAGATGCCGGTGACGTTCACCGCAACAGCACAGGCGCTTGATCAGTCGTTCACAACCGGACCATTGCCCTGGCTGCTGACGATCAGCGGTACGCTCGCATTCAAAGGCAATGATGATGTAACAGTTACGCTTTCAACGCATCTACTGACAGCGGAAGAAGTGCACGATTCGTTGCCGGGCGCGTTCAGCAACGTCCCGGTCGACTTGCCGACCATATTGCCGCCGGGCCAGACCGTACATCTGCTGCTGAGTGGCCAGATGAAATCCCTGTCGCTTTCGCTTGATCTGCCGATCTCGGTAACCGCCCACGGCATAGTCCCTCAGTCAGGCGACACCAACGGCGACGGCGCTGTGAATGTCAACGACGTGCTGGCTGTGATCAGCAGCTGGGGCGCGTGCCCTGTTTGTTCTGCGGATATCAACGGCGATGGCGTAGTGGATGTCCTCGACCTGCTGATGGTCATTCAGCATTGGGGCCGTTGACTGCGATCCGGTGGATTGATGCAAACCCGTGTCTGTTGATCGAGAGACAAGGGGAGCGTCCGTCGCCGCCTGGGTCGATTCACCGCGGAGATCGCGGAGAGCGCGGAGGAGAGAGAAGAGATGGAGACAAGGAGAAGGGGAGACAGGGGGATAAGGAGAGCTTGATACGGTGACACGGTGCAAGGGTGCTGGCGATATGCAGAGCAGATCACCCTTGCACCATGTCACCTTGTCTCCTCATCCCCTTGTCAAACGTGGCAGAATGACAAGGTGCTGGGGCGATGGAGCGCCGTCACTCCAGCAGGCCGAGTTGGCGGTATTTCTCCTGATATTTTTCATACAGTGCGGACTGGCGATTGCCCAGGTCAATGCGCCGGCCGTCGATGAACGCCACGAGCGTTTCAGTGGTGATTTCCAGCACGTCGCCAGTGGTGATGATGAGCGTGGCGGATTTGCCCGGTTCGATCGAACCATGCGTTGATCCGATGCCGATGATTTCCGCAGCCGACAGCGTCACAGCCCGAAGGGCATCCTGCTTGTACAGGCCGTATGCCGCTGCCGTCGCAGCCATGTGATTGAGGTTCCGCTCGTGTGCCGCCTCTTCGCCGGTGGCGATGCAGAACCGCACGCCGGCAGCCTGGAGTTTGGCAGGCAGGGTGAAGGGGTGATCATACGGGTCATGTCTTCGTGCGGGCAGGCGATGGATGCCGCTGATGATGACCGGCACATCGTATTTCTTGAGCAGCGTTGCGACTTCATCCGCATGAGCGCCGCCGACGATCACGATCTTCACGCCACGCCTGTTTGCCCACGCCACCGCCGATTCGATCTGCCCTGCGGAAGACGCATTCACAAAGATCGGCTTCTGGCCGCTGAGCACTTCACGCAGGCCTTCATACCGCAGATCGGTTGCAAGATACGGATCGGCCTGTTTGGCTTTGACGTATGCGATGGCCTCGTCCATCAGCTTCTCGATGGCTTCAAGGTCTTCGCGAATCTCCTTGCGCTGCTGCTCTTCGCTGCGGTTCACCCACCATGCAGTGATTGGTTCGGTGCGAGGCCAGTTGAGCACGAGTCCCGCTTCCGCATCGATGGTCATGTCTTCCCACGTCCAGCCGTCGAGGCGAATCGTGGAGCAGCGGCCGGCGATCAGTCCGCCGCGCGGCATGACCAGCGCAGTAAGAATGCCGTTGGCTCGCGTGACGGGAATGAGATCAGAATCAGGATTGATCGCCGGGGCGGCTCGCACCTCCGGCTTCACGCGGCCTAACTCGCTGTGATCGTTGGTTTGTCTGATGTCGCCGATCTCAGTCAACCCAAGATACGTCGAGGGCAGAATGAGTCCGGGATACACATGCAGGCCAGCAGCGTCGTAACGCACAGCGTCTTCGAGATCGGCTGGCGGTTCGCCCTGTCCGACAGCGGTGATTTTGCCCTTGTCGAAAATGACGTAGCCGTTGTCAATGACCTCGCCGGAAACCGTGTGAACGGTCCCGCCGTGGATGATGACAGGTTGCTTCTGCGGCGGTGCGGGAATCTGACGCGACTGAGCCTGAGCGCTTTGTTCAACACCAGGCAGGCTGCACAGTGTCGCGAACAGGCCAATGATCATGATGATGAGGTGTTGTGTCATGATGATGTTCGCCAATCGTGATGGTGGTGATGATGCGTGATGAGCGTCAGCCGATGTGCATGAGCGTTGACGGAAATTCACTGTGCACCTCCTGCCTGTTGCGCCTGCAGCACATACGACCAGAAGTCGTTGCAGCCGCAGTCACCGGGCCGCAGTTCATGTGGATCGCGTCCAAGGCGAACCTGCTCTTCCATCCACGCCAGGTGCTCCTGCATCATGCGGGCGAGCAATTGCTGGGGCGGCGCAGCATCGCTGGAGTCGGCATTGGGTTGATTTTTTTCTTCATTGCCGGCTTTGCTGGATGATTCGTCATCGGGTTTCTTTGGCTCGCCATGCGCCTGGGCGAGAATCTTCTGAATGATGCGCTGTCGTTCGCGATCGACAGAAGCGCGCATCTCAAGATCGGATTCCAAATCGAAGTACCGCGCGCCTTCGATCCACGTCTGCTCACAGCGGCTGTAGGCGGACAGGGGATCGCCCGACCAGATGACGAAATCCGCATCCTTGTGGACTTCAAGCGATCCGGTGCGGTGATCGATGCGAAGCTGTTTGGCGGGATTGATGGTGACGAACTTGAGCGCTTCGTGCGGCTCCATGCCCCCGTAGCGAACGGCCTTGGCTGCCTCGGTGTTCAGGCGGCGGGCCAGTTCGCTGGAGTCGCTGTTGAAGCTCACCAGCACGCCCACATTGTGCATGAGCGAGCCATTGAACGGAATGGCGTCCATAACTTCGACTTTGTATGCCCACCAGTCGCTGAAGCTGGAACCGCCTGCGCCGTGGCTGGCGATGGCGTCCGCGACCTTGTAGCCCTCCAGCACATGCTGGAACGTGCCGATGGTGAAGCCGAAATCTTCCGCCAGCCGAATCAGCATGAGAATTTCATCCTGCCGATAGCTGTGGCAGTGAATGATGCGCTTGCCTTCGAGGATTTCGACCAGCGCGTCAAGCTCAAGATCGCGCCTGGGCGGCATGGTTCTGGCTCGCTCGTCGTCGGGCAGCGCGTTATAGCGATCCCATCTGGCTTTGTAATCGCGTGCTGCGGTGAACGCGTCGCGGATGAACGTCTCCACACCCATGCGAGTGTTGGGATAGCGGTTCTGACTTCGCTTGACGTTTTCGCCCAGTGCGAACTTGATGCCGGCGATGGCGTCGGGAATACGGAAGTCGTCTGCGGAGCCGCCCCATTTGAGTTTGACGACGGAGTTCTGGCCGCCGATCGGATTGGCCGAGCCGTGCAACTGGTTGGCGGCGGTGAGACCGCCTGCGAGCTGGCGATACCAGTTGATGTCGTCGGGGTCGATGCAGTCGCCGATGCGGACTTCAGCGGTATTGGTTTGGGCGAACTCGTTCACGCCGCCGTCGATGCCGGTGTGGCTGTGGCAATCGATCAGACCGGGGGTGACGTGCTTTCCGGTTGCGTCGATGACCAGCACCGTATCATCATCATTCACTGTGGGGGGCTTGCCTCGGCCGATGCCTGCAATGCGGCCGTTGCGCACCAGCATCCATCCATTTTCAAGAATGCCTGCGTGACTGCAGGTCCAGATGGTGGCGTTGGTGACAAGCACATCCTGCTGCACGGGCGGGCTGGGCAGGCCGTATTCGCCAAAGGGTGTATTCAGTTCCTCAGGCGGCATTACGAAATCGTCAGTGACGTTGTGATTCGATTCACCGCTGCGCCGGCGCTTCGCAGCAGCGTCACCGCCATCGCTGTCATCGTTTGCGCGATTGTTTTGCGGGAGGTCCTGCGTCTGCTGGTTGTTCTTTTCTTCTTCCTCGTTCGGCGTCATGTGCACGGAGAACGTGAAGGTTTGGCCATTCGGCAGTACGCCGGTGCCGATGATGGCGTTGGGTGGTGTTCCTTCCAGTACGCCGGTCAATCGCACGTAGCCTTCCACAGCGAACGGCCGGCCGTCGATGAGGATTGAAAGCTGATCTCGCTGCACGAGCACTTTCGCAGCTTTGACTTTCTGATTTTCATTGATGTACAGCGTTGCAGCAGGCTTGGTGCTGTCGAGCTCAATGGTGCATGTGTCGCCTCGGTCTGTTGTCAGCGTGCCGCTGCCTTTGATTTGAATGTCAGCCTCGCGGGAGATTTCGTGTCGGCGGCCGTTGATCCAGACGTCGCGAATCTTGCCTTCTTTTTCAAAAAGCGAGCCTTTGACCACCACCAGGTTGGCGATTTTGCCCGGCTCGATCGTGCCCATGATGTGGTCAAGTTCCAGCAACGCAGCGGGCGTGGTGGTAAGCGCTGCAAGCGCCTGCTCCTCGGTCAGGCCATGTTTGATCGCGTTACGCAGATTTTCGTGAAACGCACTGCGTGAGCGGAGCTTATGCGTTGTCAGTGCGACTGTCGCACCGCCCTGGAGCAGCCGGCGGGGATTGGTGGGGGCCTGCTCCCATGTCATGAGATCACGCAGCGAATGACTTTCCGCCTGTGCGATCGTGCTGACATCAGGTCGCTTGGGAAAATCCAGCGGCAGAATAATTGGCAGATCGGTAGCGAGAATCTCCGACAGGCGGCGAAACTCCATGCCCGAACCGAGCAGGATCATCCTCAAGTTGAATTCGCTGGCCAGCCTGGCTGCCCGCAGGGCGTTGTGTTCGTGCGAAATCTCAAACAGCACCGGCTGCGTGCCTGTAATCACATCGTGCAAGGCAGTCAGAGCGTCAGCACGGAGGGGCGGTTCGTTGCTGTCGGGATACGCATCCCACACTGCACGTGCAGCAGCATGCCACTGAGCATCAAGCAGCGTTTGCCGCAGCAGTGCAATGGCGCCCATGAGCGAGCCGGGATAATCGCCCCGGCCGTAATCGAAGCCGGCTGCCATTGCAGCACGATGTCGATAGACCAGAACATACTGATCGTCGTCAGCCAGTGCGATCACCACGCCGCTGCCGCGCCATGCGCCGCTTGCCGGGTATACCGCTGCAGTGGTGAAGCCAAGCGAGCGGAGGTCTTTGCGAAGCGAAGCGTCGGGGCCGGGTTGGTCAGCCATGGAAAGCTCCGGCCGAATGCGTGAATTCCAGTGAGCGCCGCCGCCGCGCGGCATCTCGCTGGGTTGAATCAAAACCGCAGCGTCGATCAGGCCGGGATACACGGTCAGTCCTTCAGCAGGCCATACCCATGCGTCGTCGGGCACCTGCACATCGCTGCCCACCGCTTGAATCACGCCGTCTCGAATCAGAATCGTTGCGTGCTGGATGGTTTCGCCGGGAGCGGTGACGACCGTGGCGTTGACGATGGCGTGGGTGCGGAGATCGGTCGGCCGCATGCCGTTGACCGGTCCGATTTGTTGTGCTGCGACGTGAGGCGATTGGGAACACACCAGCGCTGCAAATCCCGCGACGCCGAGCAGAATGCCGGCGGCCAACCTGTTGCGTGACATCATGCGGACCTCCGATTTATTTATGGGCCGTTGCCCGCGATTGTACCGGCGGGCGATCCAGTTGATGCAAACCCGTGTCTGCAGGCAGCAGGGAAGCGGTGGACAAGGGGACGTCGCCGTCGGCGAATTCACCGCGGAGATCGCGGAGAACGCGGAGGAGAGAAGCAGATAAGGAGAGGGAGAGGTAAGGAGACAGGGAGAGCTTGACAAGGTGAAAGGGTGATGGGGGAACATACAGAGCAGATCACCTTGTCCTGTCCTTATCAAGCGTTGAGTGACTATCCGGATCGATAGCCCTCATCATCCTTCCCTCTCCGCGATCTCCGCGGTGAATCATCTCCCACCCTTGTGCCTCAAGATTCCTCAGGCTTTTTTACTACACTGAGGCGGAGCCTGTGCCGATAAGGAAGATGCTTGTATTCATGTGCCATAGCGGCCTGCCATGGACGCAGGGGGGCGCACGAAACACGCACCACGTACCGGTGGGTTGTCATCATGGTTGATCGAGACGGGATGGATATTCAAGCCGCGCTGCGAAACCTTGACGCAATGCAACAGCGCAATTCGAGCCTCAGCGCAAAACGCCGTTTTGTGCGGTATCAAGTTCGCGGCGAGGCTCGACTGCTGCCCAGCAACGGCATGCTGGAGACGCTCTCGCCCGTGCCGGTGCATGTGCGCGACATCAGCCGGGGTGGTGCGGGACTGCTCAGCAGCGTGCCAGCCCAGCCCGGTCATCGTTGGCAACTGCAATTGATCGACAGCAATCTGGTGATCGACACCCTGCCGGCGTTCTGCCGCTATTGCCGCCGCGTCAGTGAAGGGGCATATCTGATCGGCGTGGAGTTCGGACTTAAATCCAGCATCATGCTCGCCATGGGCATACCCGCCAAGGAACTGGCCAGAAACGATGAAAAGTCCGGCGACGACCAGTCGCTGCTTTCAGGCGAGTTCGTCGGTCCGGAATCGCTGCTGGATGCTGACACCGCTGCGTAGATTCGTTCAGAGCGTTGTGCTCTGCATGAATGTGCGCGCACTGACGCACGCAACAGCGTCAACAAATAACAGCAGATGAAAAAATTTGTCTGCGATGTGCACTGGAGTTGCATGTCGCACGGTTCCATTGTGCGCGCACAAGAGCGGAAATTGCTCCAGGGGTAGACAGGGTAGAACGCGGTTTGTCACAGCAAGCCGCACGACACACTGATTTGAACCGCCCGCCATTCCGGAGGAGCAACCCGTGACATACGCACTGGCGCCGTTTGCATCCATTCCCCTTGATGAAGCGCTGCTTGAAGTGCTTATTGCTGAACACGAGGACATAACGCTGCCGCGTCTGCAACGCCTGTGGCGGTATTACCGCAACGCGCTTGCTGAGCCGACAGTGGACGGCGCATCGTGCGGTCCGCCCGCACAGCAAGTCGGCCTGCCCGATCGGCTTCTTGACGGCAGCGATCCAGGCAATGATCGATTGCCGCGGGAGATCGTCATTGAAAACGACATTGCCTGGCGCATCCACACGCTGGTGGACTTCATGTTTCCCTCACCGCCACGGATCGTCAGCCAGGCTGCTGATCCGCATACGCGACGCGATATCGAAATCCTGCTGCAGGCGGTTATCGACGCCAACGGCGGCATCGCCATGTGGCAGAACGCAGCGCTGCTTGGCTCGGTGTACGGCTACGTAGATCTGGTGCTGAATTGCGATGATCTTGCCCGCGTGCCGCTTCGATCGGCAACTTCAGCCGCCCTTCCGGGGAACGCTTCAGCGCAGCGGGCGCAGAGGCCCGGGGTCGCCCCGTCTAAACCCATTTCTTCCGATCTGGTTGAGCGCATCAGGTCGAGCGTGCATATCGAGACGGTTGAGGCGCCCCGGGCCATTCCGCTTGTCAACAGGTACGATTACCGGGCGCTGGATGGTTACATTCTGTATTACCGTCAGCCGATCAATGACGTTGAGCACGAAGGTTTGCTCGCACGATTGAGCCGCGTTGTGCTCAACAAGCCCCGCAGCAGTGCACACACACGCCGGGCGTCAACTGCGGTGCTTGAGATTTACAGCGCAACGCACCGCCAACGTTATGAAGATGGCGAACTGGTGCTGGAAACGATCAATCGCCTGGGGCATCTGCCGGTTGTTCACATTCAGAATCTCAGCCAGCCGCTGACGTATGAGGGATTGAGCGACGTTGAGCCGCTGATCCCGCTGCAGGATGAGCTGAACACACGCATGAGCGATCGCGCCAATCGCGTGACCATGCAGAGCTTCCGCATGTGGCTGGGCAAGGGCATCGACGGCTTCACCGATCATCCCATCGGCCCGGGGCAGATGTGGTTCACCGATAACCTCGACGCATCCATCGAAGGTTTCGGCGGCGATGCGGAAAGCCCCAGCGAAAAGGCGCACATTGAAGAAATACGCGAAGCGCTTGACAAAGCCAGCGGCGTCACGCCCGCAGCTGCCGGGCACATTCGCGCCCGGGTTGGAAATCTCACCAGCGAGAACGCCTTACGCATCAGCCTGATGGGCACGATCGCCAAGGTCAAACGCAAGCGCGTGACGTACGGCGCAGGCATTCAAAGCCTCTGCGACCTGGTGCTGCATGCGCTGGATATCTATGGCCTGTATCGCACCAATCCGCGCGATCGGCGCGTTGAAGTTGTCTGGACCGATCCGCTGCCGGCTGATGAAACGCGGCGACTGCAGGATGCGCTGCTCAAGGCGCAGCTTGGTGTGCCCGCCGAAATACTGCGTGCCGAGCTGGGCTATTCCGACGCATCAACAGCAACCACCAGGTAATGCGCCAAAGACCAAAGCGGCATATCCGCATCGTCGCAGAGCGGTTCAGTTGTCATCTGTTCAATCAATCACAACACACAACCAGTCACGGTAACACACGGAGAGCACCATGTACGAACACGCTGCTGTTCAAGATCAGGATGATGTCCGCGAGGACACCCCAACAACACAGAGTGCTGCAGTCCAGAGCAGCAAGATTCAACACATGCCATCTGACGATAGCTCTGCTTTAGCCTCGTCATCGTCAGCAGCGCTGCCTTTGCCGTCATCGCGAGTTGACGCAATCGCTGAAGCCAGGCGGTACCGCAAGCGTGCTCAGGCTGCGGAACAATCGCTGGAAACGCTCAAACAGGAGCTTGCAGCACGCGAGCAGGAACTGGCGATGCAATCCCAGCGATTGGCTGATCTGGAGCGTCAGCGAGCGATTGACGATGCGCTGCTTGCTGCCAATGCGGTTGATCTGGAAGCAGCGAGAATCCTTGCGGAGCGATTGCTGGCGGAGATGGAGCAGCCGCATGTGGAAACAGCGGTGAGCGATCTGCAACGCCGCAAGCCCTATCTGTTTCAACGCTCGCTAGTTCAACGAGGCATCGGCGCGATGGCCCCGCGCCATGACGCTGAGCAGGCCGCTTCGCATGAGCGAACATTGACGCAAGCCGCCAGCGAGGCGGCAAGCACCGGCAAGCGTGCCGACCTGCTGCGCTATCTGCGATTGCGCCGCAGCGCCAGGAAATAACCGTCTGATGACGCAAGCGCCTCCGGGGAAAAAAGAGCAAGCCCGCTCCGTTTCGGCTGACAGCGTCATCACTGAGCTGAACAACCGCCAACGTCATCCACCATATGTCTGGAGCCACTTATGACATTCACCGGGAAAGCGACATATTCCGCCGGCACATCGCTGCCGGAAATCGCTGAAGACGTCAGCGACATCATCGCCATTGTCAGTCCGTACGAAACGCCGCTGCTGGATCACCTCGGCGACCCGCAGCGCAGTGCAACCAGCACCGTTCACGAATGGCTGGAAGACGGAACTCTTACTCGACTGGTTGCGATGGATTCGAGAAGGGCTTGTGCATCCG
>CAZNPU010000014.1:0-71828 GCA_964575335.1 uncultured Isosphaeraceae bacterium
GATGTACTGCAGCGGCGCCGGATCAGACGCGCCGGCGTTGACCACAATGGTGTACTCCATCGCCCCGTGCTGGCGAAGCGTTTCCACCACGCCAGCGACGGTGGATTCCTTCTGGCCGACAGCGACATAAATGCACACCACCGCGTCGGGCGTGCCCCAGTATTTCTTCTGGTTGATGATGGCGTCGAGGCAGACTGCGGTCTTGCCGGTTTTGCGATCGCCGATGACAAGCTCACGCTGGCCGCGGCCGACGGGGATCATGGCGTCAACGGCCTTGATGCCGAACTGCAGCGGCTCCTTCACGGGCTGTCGGGCAGCGATGCCGGGTGCGACGATATCGAGCTTGCGGGTCTGGTTGGTGGCAATGGGCGCGCCGCCGTCGAGCGGTTCACCCAGCGGGTTGACCACGCGGCCAAGCAGCGCTTCGCCGACGGGCACTTCAAGCAGGCGGCCGGTTGATTTGACGGTGTTGCCTTCCTTGACGTGCAGGTAGTTGCCGTAGATCACCGCGCCAACGGTGTCGAGTTCAAGGTTCATGACCTGTCCCATGACAGGACCGGCGTCGGTGTCAAACTCGAGCATTTCGCCAGCCATGGCCTTGGACAGGCCGTATACGCGGGCGATACCGTCGCCGACCTCAACCACGCGGCCGACTTCGGAGATTTCCAGCTCAGCGGCAAACTGCTCGATTTCCTGCTTGATAACGGAGGTAATTTCGTCGGTCTTGATCTTCACGGCTGACCTCTTGGATGAAAACCGCAGAGAAACGCGGATGAATAATTACGTACGAATGAGAAGTTCCGAACAAGCCGCCTCACCTGCAGTTTCGGAACACCACAGTTTAGCAGCAAACAGCGCCGAAGCCCTGGTGCTTTGAGTGAGATAGTTCAGGCATTGTGTCGCGCGAAGCGCTTCACATGCGAGAGAGGTGTTCAGTTCAACGGCAAATCAATCTTCACCAATCACGTCGGCTTGTACGTGCCGACACAAGTTCCCTGTTTTTGTCATGCATGCTCAGGAGCCGGCTGTTGCACGATGTGAACCTTGCAACTCCTTCGTTCATGCGCCAATGTGTTCTTCCTTACCTACCTTAAAGACGATCTCCTGAAATCCACAGCCCAGTTCATCGCTGGCGTCTGACGGTAATTGCACATCCAAATATGACTGCATTGATGCGCCTGCTGCTGAGCTGAGTTCAGTTCATGTCCGTTCATCCGCGTTCATCAGTCAATCAGCAGCAGTTCCACACTCAATTAATCCGGGGCGATCTCGTACACCACCGTGACGTTGGCACGAACAGTGACATCGCCGGGGTGAATCGGCGGCGAGGCGACCATGACGTCGGCAGCGACAGCTCGCTCCATTCCCAAACGTTCATATGGCATCGGCTGGACGAAGGCGTGGTCGAGATTCACCGACAACACGCGGACCAGACGAACGCCCATTGCCTGAGCCAGCGCCTCGGCGTCGAACCGGGCGTTGGTTGCGGCAACGGTAATCGCTTCGGCTCGATGTACGCGCGGATTGGCAAGATCGAAATTCACCGATTCAATGTTGTTCACGCCTGCTTCCGTGGCAGCCTGCAGCAGCTCACCAGCCTTGTCGAGTTGCTGGGTCTTGATGTTCAGCGAATTGATGACGCGATAGGCCACGATTCGCGGCTGCCAATCCGGCTCGGGAGAGCGCGGCGGGCGGGAATGAATCGGCTGAATCTGAAAGCGGCCGGTCTGGTATTCATCCGGCGTCAGCCCGACGTCCGCCAGAGCCTCAATAACCTGCTGCATGCGCTCGGAGTTCTCCGCCATCGCCGTCTCGGCTTCGGCGTTTTCCGTCACAACACCCAAGCGAATGCGAAGCTGGTCAGCGGGTTTTTCCAATTCAGCCTGGCCGTTGACGGTCAGACGGGGGATGGTCACTTCCTGCCGCGCTGTGGGAGGCGGCGGGGGAACGGGTTGAGCGGTTGCTGTTGCGGGCGACAGAAAAGGCGGCACAAGGCAGAAAAAGCTGCTCGCGCCTGCTGCTGCGGCGATCAGGAGCATCAACGTGACGGATTTCCGACATGTGCCAGCATTCATGGTGTCGCCCCTTTGTGTGATGCCTTACTCGAAGAATCGCTCAATCTGGTCGCGCAAACGCGATCCGCCTGAGCTTTGTACATCGCGTTTCATGCGGCGAAGCCGGGTGGCGACCGAACCGTCAATCAGTTGGTCGCCGATGCGCAACTTCAGGCCGCCGATCATGGCCGGTTCAGTATAGGGATGCAGCACCGGTTCACGGCCCAGCGCGGTTCGGACGCGGTCTCGGATTGCGTTCAATTGCTCATGTTCCAGCGGCTCGGCGGTGAACACGTCCACCTCGACCCGGCCATGAGCCTCCTGAACCAGATGATCGAACGCCTCTGCGATCTGCTCCAGATGGCCAAGCCGCCCTTTATTGTTGAGCACCAGCAGGAACCGCAGCGTGAGATCGGTAACGCGGTCTGCAAAGATGCGGCGCAGGCTCTCGCTGCGCGCAACGTGATCAATGATGGGCGAAACGAGAAACTCGCGGAACTGCGCGTTGCTGCGCATCAGCTCAGTAAGCTGCTCCAGTTCGCTGGCAATCTCGGAAATCTTGCTTTCCCCGCCGGCCTGCTCCGCCAGTTCGTACAGACTTCTGGCGTAGACAGAGGCAAGGGCATCGATCTGCATGGGCATGGCGAAAGCCTTTGGCAATCAACGGTTACGTTCGTACACGATCAGCAGCGGATTGGCGGACGATCAATTCTCCGCAATCTTTGTCAGTTCCTGCAATGAGGCGTCGACAAGGCGCTGCTGATCCTGCGGGTTGATCTCGCGCTGCAGAATCTTGCTGGCAATCGCAACCGCAAGATTGGACGCCTCGGCGTACAGTGCGGTTACGGCGGCCTGCTTGGCGCTTTCGATCTCACGCATGGCCCGGGCCTTGGATTCGGCGGCTTCGGCCTCAATCCGAGCGCGAATCTCCTCGGCAGTGGCCTTGGCGTCAGCTCGAGCCTTGGCGATCATCTGATTGGCTTCTTCACGTGCGCTGGCCAGACTGCGCTGATATTCAGCCAGCGCTGCCTTGGCCTGCTCGCGAGCCTGCTCAGCGGAGGCGATTTCCTGACGAATCTTCGCCTCGCGTTCATCCAGGGCCTTGACGATGGGCGGCCAGACTTTCCAGGCGAGAATGCCAAATGCCGCGAGGAACACGATCATCGCGGTGATGCCGGGCAAAATGTTTGCCGGGTCAAATACTTCCGCGTGGCCAATGTCCCCGGCTGCGGAATCGGCTGCTGCCAATACAAAGGTCAACATGTGCAATTACTACCAAAAATGACAGAAACGGGTGCCACGGCGAACCGTGGCCCCGTGTGATTCAGCCAATGATGAAGCCACCAACGACGACGGCGAACAGTGCGACGCCTTCGATCAGCGCGGCAGTGAGAATCATGTTGGTGGAGATGCGGCCGGCCATTTCCGGCTGACGAGCGATCGATTCGTTGGAGCGTGAGCCGATCCAGCCGATGCCGATGCCTGCGCCGATGACCGCCAAACCGGTGGCAATACCGCCGCCAAGGGATTCACGCACTGCCGCGGCAGCTTCCTGGGCCGAAGCTTCCGTCGCGATCATCATGACGACGAGGGTGGCGAAAAGAACGCTGAGGAACCTGTTCATTTGACGATTGCTCTCCATCCAAGTGACGCGGTGGGGCGCGTCGCAGATTTTCAGAGGGACAACTGTGTGAAACGGCGCATCCCACGTGCGCTCGTATGCCTGATTACGCCGGTGAGGCGGTGACCTGTACCTGTTCCTCGCCGTGCTGCGTCGGTTCATGGTGATGCTCGTGCTCATGCTCGTGTTCATCGTGATGCGACATCAGCGAGACGAACACTGCCGTCAGGAACATGAAAATGAACGCCTGCAGGAAGGCGACGAACAACTCGAGGAATGTGATGGCGATCGCTGCGATCGAGGTCAGAATCGAAACCGTTCCCCACACCGGCAGCGGAGCGCCTTCGCGCACCACCATCGCGCCGAAGCCGATCAGCACCGCCATCAGAATGTGGCCGGCCACCATGTTGGCGAACAAACGAATCGCCAGCGCCATTGGCTTGATGAACAGCCCCAGAACTTCGACCACAAAGATGATCGCTACAACCGGAAGCAGGTAGAGCGGACCGGGAACCAGCCCGCCGCAGAGGTGCTTCAGAAAGCCCACAATGCCCTGCTCGCGGATCGAGTGGATCTGGATCACGATAAACGCGATGAACGCCAGTGCGCTGGTCACGGCGATGCTCGCCGTCGCTGTGCCGCCGAATGGCGGCACGTGCATGCCCATCAGGTGGAACAGATCCGTAAACGGCACCAGCCCGAACACGTTGACGAACAGGATGAAAAAGAACGTGGTCATCAGATACGGCAGATATTGCCGGGTGTGCTTCTCACCCATGATCGGGATCAGCATCTGATCGCGCAGGTAGAGGATGATCACCTCGATCAACTGCGGGAAACGTCCTTTGGTGATGTAGCGCTCATTGCCCTGGGATTCCGGGCCGGTGGCGATCCGCTTGGCGGCATAGAGCATCGCTGCCACAAACACCGCCGTCACCACCACCAGCGTGACGGTGTGCAGCGTCAATGGCACGGGGCCGAGGCGATACACCAGGTCGCGAACGTGTTCGGTTGGATCAGCAGCAGCAAGAAGGAAGTTCATGAGCGGTAGATTCTTTACAATCGGCCGACTTGGTCGTCGGTCGGTTGGGCGAAGTCATTCATATGCCGGGCAATGATCGCTGCCTCGACAAACAAGGTGGCCATGTACGTCAAGGCAACCGAAAGCCCCAGCGGCTTGGCCGGGAGCGTTTCGGAGGTTGCGGAGTATATCAGGAACACGATGCTAGGCGTAACCAGCATGCGAAAGACCGTGGCCGCCAGCCATACGGTCATCCAGTCAGCGAAGGCCCGCGGTTTCCACGGCGTCATGATGAGCACGCCATTGAGGGCCAGAACCCCCATAATCGCTGCTCCGACAAGGCCTGTGGTGAATGCGGTCTTGTCCCACGGCCCCAATCCGACCACAGCGGCCCAGAGCCCGGCCACTGCCAGCGAAGCAGCTGTTACGCCCAGAAAAAGCGCACGTGTCGGCAGCGATACGCGCAGTTCGACCACACCGCCGCGTGCGGCGTCATCCGTCGCGTTTGGGCGGGTTCCAGTCATGGCGGTCGTTCCAGTCGTCATGGCCGTGGTCGTTGGGCGGTTCAGCAGAAGAAGAAAAGCGGTCGTTCCAGTCGTCGGTAGCTGTGTCAGAATCCGAATCTGAGGGTCGTTCGATCGGTGGTGTGCTGCGTCTTGCGGTGGGGGTTTTTCCTGCCGCATCAAGTTGCCGATTGAGTCTGAGCGCGTTCTTGATCAACGTCCACATGCCCACGAGGATGCCGGCGCTTGCGCCGATGAGCACTCCGAGATGGCCGGTGCCACGCCAGCGGTCAAAGAACCAGCCGATCAGCGTGGCGGCGAGAACTTCGCTGGCGAGAGTAAGACCGATGCCAGCCATCTGCCAGCCGACGCGGACTTCTTCCGCCTCGGATCGGGTAGGGGAGCCTTGTGGTGGCGGAGACATGACCGCCTCTCTTTTTTTGTGTTTGATTTGTGCGGTAGACGAACCTCGCGGATTGCCGTTCACGAAGATCGTGAAAAGTTTCTCAAACTCGCGTACACTGTAGGAACCCCAAGCCGCTCGTGCAAGTTGCTCCAGCGATCATCCGTCATCGCGTGCTGTCAGTTCAGCTTCTCCCAGCCCGGGTCCGCTCAGGCCCCAGTTTGACTTCAGTTGACCTCAGTTGACCTTTCGCGCCGGCGGGTTGAGAATCACGCTTTGTTGTCTTGATCGTCAACGTCCCGCCACACCGGCACATACACACATATACATACGCACGCACCCATGCCCATCCCCGACCGCGACATCATCGACGTGACCCCCAAGCGCATGAACCGGGCTGAAAGCCTGTATCTGCCTGCCATCTTCAAGGGTCTCGGCACCACGCTTCGCCATGTGTTCCAGAACGTCGGCCGCGACGGCAAGAACAAATCGAATGTCTGGGTGGTGCAATACCCCGAAGAAAAACGCGATGACCGCCCGGTGCTTGAAGGCGGCCAGGAGCGGTCAACCTTCCGGGGCGTGCATCGGCTCAACCGCGATGAAGACGGCCGCGTACGCTGCGTGGCGTGTTTTATGTGCGCGACGGCCTGCCCGGCCAACTGCATTCACATCGTGGCGGAGGAGTCCCCCTGGCCCGACCGCGAGAAATATCCCAAGCAGTTCGACATCGATGAACTTCGCTGCATTTTCTGCGGCATGTGCGAGGAAGCCTGCCCCTGCGACGCCATCGAGCTTACGCCGTTCTACGAAGTGACCGGCCTGTCGCGCAACGAGATGATCTTCGATAAGGCCAAACTGCTGGAGGTCTACGATCAGACCGTGGGCGAAAAGCCCATGTAAACGGCAGAAAAGCGGAAGGCGAAAACCGGAAAGTCGGAACGTTTTTGCTGCTGCTGCACGCCGGGGCTGACGAGCCGGTCCACAGCGATCGGCACGCACAACACGCGCCCACGGCGAGGAAGCCCCGGATCACGCCCAACACAAGTCAGTTCCCCATGCCTCATGGCACGGTTCGCAGACCCTGTTGTGTAGAACCGGCCAAAACACGCGCAATCGGCGATGTCTTTACGCGCTGGCTGCTTGCGCGACGCGTACCCCAGCCAGTGCGATCCTCAGCGCTTCCACCATTCGACCGACATCGCTCGGCAGCAGTTTGCTGATTTATTCGTCCTGATCGAGGTTGAACACAAACCGATGCAATGCGCCGGTGGGCGGATAGCTCAGGTGAGCTTCGCCCTGGAGTTCTGATCTGACCAATCCCTGGATGAGGCTCGTGCCGAGGCCAGGAGTGATCGTGGCGGAAGTTGCATCTTGTTGTTCAGAGACTCGCCTGTGGGAACCGACGCCGAAGGAGGGAGCAGGTGCGCCGGCAGGTTCGTGCCAGGTCATTTGAAGTTGAAGCTGGCCCGTGGGGAGGGTGGCGGCTGTCCATCTGACGATGAGTTTGCCGCCCGGCGAGCGGAGCACGCCGTATTTGAGGCTGTTGGAAACCAGTTCCTGCAGCACCATGCCCATGGCGGTGGAGTATCGCGGCGGAATCGGCGTTTCGGGTCCGTTTGCATCAAGCGCGTGACGCAGATCAGCAGGCAGCAGCGATTCAAGCAGATTGCGGAAGTCGATGGCAGACCACTGGCTGCGCGAGAGCAGACTGTGCACCGACGACATCGCCTGCACGCGATTGCGGATTGAGGATGCGAAGCTTTTGACGTCGGATTTGCTCTGTGCGGAGAGATCGACCAGCGCTGCGAGGGCTGCAAGATTGTTGCGCACGCGGTGATCGAGTTCGTTGAGCATCAGCCGCAGCATCTCGCTGCCATGACGCAGCGCTTCCTCGGCACGTTTTCGCTCAATGGCTGCTGCGAGAACGTTGGCGATGGCCTGCAGCACGTGGACGTCATCGCCGGTGAAGGCGCGCGGTTTGGTGCTGTGTACGCTCAGCACGCCGAAGGGCTTTTCGCTGCCGGCGACGATCACGCTCATGCCGCTGATCGCACCGTATTCCTTGAGCGCGGGGGAGACGGTAAAGCGCGTTTCCTGTCTGAGGTCTTCGACAATGATGCGCTGCCTGGTCAGGAGCGTATAGCCCGATTGAGATTCGAGCCCGGCGCCAATGATGGTGTGGTCGATCATCTCATCGGGCCAGCCGACGCACGCGCGGAGGATAAACGCCTTGCCGTCAGGCAGAAGCTCCAGGAGTTGGGCGAGTTCGACATCGAGCGTCTGGGCGGCCACCTGCGCTGCGGCATGCATCAGGGTGCGCATGTCAACATCTGAAAGCGCCAGTTGTCCCAGCGACGAGACGCCAGCCTGCTGATCAATGCGCCTGCGGATGTGACGTTCAGTCTGGATGCGCTCGGTGATGTCGACCGCCACGCCGCCGACCAGCGGGCGCGAATCGCGGTCGCTCATGGGAAAGTTGTACGTCAGATACTGTCGCGGCTCGCCTTGAGGATTCGGTGCTGCAAGCGTGAGCTCGCGCGGCTGCCGCATCATGACAACCGACTTGATGCTCTCAAGATAGCCCCGGGAAAACTCCGGCGGGAACACTTCATCAAATCGTTTGTCAATGACATCGTCGCGTTTGAAACCGGTTGCCCGCAGGAATGGTTGATTCACATAGATCACGCGCCCCTCGTCATCGGTGATCCACGCCAGTGTGGGGCTGTTGTCCATGAATCGCTGAAAGCGTTCTTCGCTTTCGCGCCGGGCCCGCTCAGCACGCTGGCGTTCGGTGATGTCACTGGCCACCACAACGCGTGCGTCAATGCCGTCGAACTTCAGTTCGTGACTGACGACCTCAACTTCAAACACCGTGCCGTCTTTCTTCCGATGTCGCCAGACATTGCTGCGGCGATAGCCGGGCGTGGCGTGGCTGAGATACTCCAGAAATGACGGCACGTCTTCCGGCGGGCGGATGTCGGTGAGCTTCAGTTGCAGAAACTCCTCGTGCGAATAACCGTAATGCTCAACCGCTGCGTCATTGACCGCCAGAATATCAAGCGTGTTTTCAGCGTAAACGAGTGTCGGTTCGGGGTTGCTGTTGAACAGCGTGCGGTAGCGCAGTTCGCTTTCTCGCACGCGCTGCTCAGCCTGCACGCGCTCGCTGACGTCGGTTGACACGCCGATCATGCCGGTGATGTTGCCGTCCTTGTCGTACAGCGGCGAGTGTCGTGTTTCCAAAACGACGTTTCCAAGCTGAGCCCGTGTTGTCACTAACTCGCCTGCCAATGCGCGGCGCATCGCATCAAGAAGCTCCGGCCGATCGGAATAGGTTTCAAAGGCATTCTTGCCGACCATCTCGCCCGGCTTGAGGCCCAGGGATGCTAGCGCTTTGCCCTCGGACATCGTCACCACGCCATGCTGATCAAGCGTCCAGATAATCATGGGGGCGGCGGTGACGACGTTGCGCCATCGCTCCTCACTCTGCCGCAGCGCTTCAGCGTTGCGATGCCGCTCCGTAACGTCGCGGTCGATGCTCAGGAAACCGGTGGGTTTCCCGTGCTCGTCGGTCACCAGCGTGATGAGCGTTTCACCGATGAACGTGCTGCCGTCTTTGCGTCGCAGTTCATGCTCGCCGCTCCAGAAACCCAGTTGAAGCACGGTTTGGAGCCGCTGCAGCGCCGCAGTTTCCTGTTCCGGCGTGCAGATCAGCGACGTGACCGGATGTCCGATCGCCTCTTCAGCGGTCCAGCCGTACAAGCGCTGCGCGCCTTTGCCCCAGTAGGTGATGCGTCCGTCGAGATCCGCCGCGGTCACTGATTCGCGTACGCTGTCGAGCAACTGTGCCTGAACGCGCAGCTGCGCTTCGTCGGCTTTGCGCTTGGTGACGTCAAACATCACGCCGCGCAGCCGCACAACCGTATCGTTCTCAACCACTACCGTCACCAGATCGCGAAGCCAGACCACGCGATTGTCTGCAGCGATCATGCGGTATTCGAATGTGTGGTCGCGTCGCTGAGCAATCGCGTCCATGCACTGTGAAAGCACCCAGTCACGATCATCCGGATGCAGATGGTTGGGCCAGAAGTTCGCCTCGTTCAGCCAGCGTTCGACCGGATAACCCAGCAATCGCTCCGCCATCTGACTGACAAAGCGAAACCGAAACGTCTGCGCGTCAACTTCCCACACGATGCCCTCGACGCTGTTGACCAGCGTCTGATACATCAACTCCGTTGTGCGCAGCGCAGCCGCTGCCTGCTTGCGTGGTGTGATGTCGCGCAGCAACGCCTGCACCGCGGGCTGCCCCTGATACAGGCATCCGGCGCCGCGCGCTTCGATGTGTACGATGTCGCCGTCTGGCCGCACGAGCGCCTGTTCCATCGGCGGGACGACCTGGCCAGTTACGGCAGTCTGCATGCGCTGACGCACCGCCTCGCGGTAGTCGGGGTGAACCCACTCGATGAGCGTGCGGCGCTGCAGTTCCTCCAAGCTCGCAACGCCAAAGAGCTTCAGGCACGCGGCGTTGCAGTGCAACGCATAGCCGTTGCGATGGATCAGGACCGCCTCGGAGGACAGCTCAGTAAGGCGGCGATAACGCTCCTCTGATTCCCTGAGCGCCTGCTCCAACTCGGCTGCAGAGGTCTGCGGGGCAACGTCGGCCCCATTCCCTGCTGGCGTTTGTCCACCTGGTCCATGCATCGAAGATCAACAGCCTGGGTGCCAATGAGGCGATATTCATAAAGTCTACCATGTCATGCTGTCGCGCCTGAAAACCTTTCTTTTTGGATTACACTGCCGCCATGACTGATTGCTCTCGACCTGGCACCGGCCTGCTGTTGGTGATCTCCGGCCCTTCGGGGGTGGGGAAAACCACAATCACCCATGAAGTTGAGCGACGCCTCGGCGGGGTGTTCAGCGTCTCGGTCACGACGCGGCCCAAAACCTTCGCCGACGTGGAAGGACGCGACTATTACTTCGTCACCGAGGAGGAATTCATCGCCAAACGCGACCGCGGCGAGCTGCTGGAATGGGCCCAGGTATTCGGCAAGCACTGGTATGGCACGCCGCGAAAGCCCGTTGAAGAGCACCTGGCAGCGGGTCGGCTGGTGATTCTTGAAATCGATGTGCAAGGCGCGCTGCAGGTCAAGCAGCAGATGCCTGAGGCGTTCATGCTCTTTATTTTGCCGCCCAGCGATGAAGAATTGCTGGCTCGGCTGCGCCGCCGCGGCCGCGACAGCGATGACGCCATTCAGCGGCGATTTGCCGAGGCCAAACGGGAAATCGAAACGGCGAAGACCTGCGGTGCGTATGACGAGTTCATCGTGAATGATGATCTCAAGAATGCGATCGAACGTGCCTGCGAGGTGATTCAGCGCCGCCGCGGGCTGTATGAGGCAACCAAAGGGTGCGCGTGAGCTTGGCTGCACATCTTGCGGTTGGGGCAGTGGTGATGATGGCATTGATCGTCGGCCGCACGAACGCTGAAACGGTCAGAGGCGTGCATGCTGCGATCGAAACGCCCATTGCCCCGCGCGGCGGCGTGTTGTTTGTCCCGCTGACCGCTCAGCGTCATGGCGATCGGTGGCCGGCATCGCTCCAGCTGCGCCTAGCATCCGGTCAGATGATTGATGCTGTTGTGGCGTGGGTGCATGCCATGCCGGCAGCAGTTGATCGGGAGTGGACGGCTGATCCATACGGCGTTGCGATACGATCCATTCAACCTGACGATGACAGTTCGCAAGTGCGCGCACCCGGTGAAGGGCCTTATCTGCTGGCGCGGTTGCCGCACGATGGCACTGGCGAATTGCAGCTTGGCCGTCAGACGCTGCGCCCAATTTGGCGCGATGTGCCGTGGGAGGATCCGCTGCGCGTTGCAGAGCCCACTATGGTCGCATTGCAGCGTCCGATGCTCAATCGCACTCGTGCGCCGGACCGCCCTGATCCCGATTCTCCCTTTGAATACTGGCGGTGGGTGTTGCTGGCCGATCGTTTGGGCATGTCGCCTCCGCCGCCTGCCGGCAGCGCCATTGAGCAGATGGTTGCGGAGCATTTTGCGTCGTTATGGCGCATCGGCATCGGACGATTGCAGTGGCAAAGCCGCCGCATTGCTGAGCAGTGCCGTGAGATGCTCACTCGCATCTGCGTCGATCGTCGGCAGCCGTTTGCAGCGTGGATCACCGATACCGCTGAACTGAACGCGCTGCTTGGCAGATTGCTTGACTTCAGCATCGATGACACGGTTATGCTGACTGAAGTGGTGACGTGGCTGGACAGCCAGCAGTCAATCATGCTCTGGCCCGAAGCGGCATATCCCGATCATGTGCGCATCGCAGTGGCGGCATTGAAGCCCGAACCGGTGCTGGTGCGATTTGCATGGCTGGGCACGAATGATGCGCCCATCGCAGAGCGCATCGAGCCGGGCATGCTGACGCGAGTTCGCATTCCTCGTCCACAGACGCAAGCGACGGAAATCATCAGGGGATTGCCTGCACCGTCTGCTGAGCCGACGGAGCAAGTTCTGCAGGTATGGACGCAGGACCGCAGGTTTGAGTTGACCTTCGGGCCGCCGCAGATCGCAGCCAAGCCGCCGGGCGTATTGCTGGGGACATTTTTCCCGCCCCTGACCCTGGCTGAAGCCCTGTCATCGCAGCAGCGTCGCGTCTTGCCCGAGCGAGCCACAACGGCACAGGTTCGGCGTCTTGGCGGACGGTGGGAAGTGTTTCTGGAATGCTTTCGTCCGGCAGAGGCGCAGCCTCAGCGGCCGGTCGATCCGGAAGTGCCGCCATCTGTGACATCGTTCGACTGGATGCGCGGCATGGAGGCGGTTGCGATTCTGCTGGGACCGGAAGACCCGCAGATGGGTCCGGGCGTGTGGCTGATCGTGCCTGAAAACGGCTGGCCGCGCATTTTGCGAGGCGTGAACGATGGGACACTGCAGGTTCACAAGCAGTCCTACGAGGACCGCTGGCGCTGTCGCATCGTGTTGCCCGAAGCATGGTTCTCAGCCGGCGAAGCCAATCCGGGGCTTATCGGTTGCATTCGCAGCCACGGCGACAGTCAGCAACTGGAAACAGCGCCAAATCTCAGTACGCCCTGGCATCCCACACCATCGCGGCTGGCGATCGACCTTTCGCAATGGGACGATCTGCCGCGACGGTGATGCTGCTGCTGGACATATCTGCCTGCTGCAGCACGCGACTCAAGAAATTGAAAAGATGATGCGGGAGAGCAAACGCGCCACATGCTGCGCTGCACAATGATGGTTGCGTCATGCTGTTTTGTTACGTTACTTCTTTGTTGTGCAGAATTTACAGTTTGCTGACGCGCGAAGCGCAATGGAACTTCAGCATTTCCGGGACAGATGACAGTGCCGGCGTGGCTGACTGATTTGAATCGAACATGCCGCTGCAGTTTGCCTGTCTTTCATGTTCTGCATGCTTCGATTTCATCTTCAGGATTACAGCGCATGCTGGCTGCGCTCAGGTGATTCGGCGAAACGAAGATCAGCGCACACTATTGCGCGAAGCACTGTTGTGCAGCGTTCTTTTGCGCGTTGCATGCTGCTGCTGCTGTGCAGATGTGAAATTGCGCTGTTCGATGAGATTTGTGACCAATACAAAGTCTTATCGGTTACCCTAAATGAAGCGCTACCACAGTTTTCCCTACACCACACAATTGGAGGGACCTTATGCGAAACAGGTTGAATGTATTTGGGATTGGGACCGTCTTGATTGTGAGCGGCGTCGCATTAGCTGGCGGCAGAGCGCCGATTCAAATTGAGATCATTGTGGCGGAGGGAGATACGCCGCCTGGGAGCAACGGTGCGCCGGTGAATCTGGTTAATTCTCCGTTCACTGACGGAAACGGCAAGGTCGGTTTTGTCGGGCGATTGGAACCCGGCGACTACTTTGTCTGGCATGACGACCGGATTGTCTGGCGCAACAGCGATGAGCAGAACGGCGTGCTTGCCGGCGGCGAATCCACAATGGGCGTGGGCAACAATGGCGAGTTCGTTTACAGCCCGTCGTGGAACGGCAACGATGCAGCATGGAGCCACCTCGGCCTGCTGCTGGCTGACGGCGATCCTGCGCCGGGCCTGCCGGGACAGTTCAGCACCTTCAACAGCCGTCCAACCATGACCAACAATGGATGGGCGCACTGGGTCAGCGGCATCAGCACTGTTCAGGGCGGCTCAACGCAAGGGCGAGTGATGTATCGATGGGTGCCTGACACCGGCGACATCACGCCGCTGCTGAAAACCGGTGACACCATTGATGACGTCACCATCAGCGCGCCCTCGGGCATTGATTTTGATTACAACTTTTCTGGCAACGCTCAGCATTACATTCAGGTGCTGGGCATAACCGGTCCCACGGCGACCAATCAGGTTGTGTATCTCGATGGCGCGATCGTGCTGCGCAAGGGCAGCGCGACCGGCGAAGGCGACAACTGGGCTGCATTCGATCTGGTTGATGTGAACAACAACGGCAACTGGATTGTGACCGGCGATACCGACGGTGCGACAGCGACAGATGAATTCGTCGCCTACAACGGCGAAATCGCGGTGCGCGAAGGCGATACGCTGGACGGTGTCACCATTCCAAGCGGCGCTACGCTGCGAGCTGCCAGCATCAACAATCTCGATCGCGTCGCTCATATGTGGGGCGTCGGGTCCGGCTCGTCGCTGCAGGAGTTTCTGTTTGTCGGCGACGGTCCAACGCTGCGCGATACTTCCGTGCTGGTGCTGAAAACCGGTGACGTTGTTGATATCGACGGCGATGGTTTTGCTGACGCCACGGTGACCGATTTCTACGCTTCAGGCGTCGTCGGCCCGGGGCTGGATTTCTCGGATCACGATTTCATCTACCTTGAGGTGGAACTGCTGAACTTTGAAACCATCGCTGGCACCTCTCAGCCGTATGACGCGATCATCAAGGTGCCGATTCCCGGCTCCGCGACGCCTTGCCCCGGCGATGTGGCGCCCAAGGGCGGCGATGGCGTGGTGAACGTTGATGACCTGCTGGCTGTCATCGGCTCGTGGGGGCCGTGCGCAGGCTGCCCAGCCGACGTCGATGGCAACGATGTCGTGAACGTTGACGATCTGCTGGCGGTAATCGGCTCGTGGGGCGCATGCGAATAATCGCAGATCGCACCGACCTGACAGATCAAGCAACAGATGCACGGATGGATGTTTCAGCAGCCCCTGTCGATTCGGCAGGGGCTGTCTTTTGGCGATTTTGCTTTCGGTGCGCCTTTGCTGCGCAGCGGCAATCAGCCCCGGATCAATGACCCGGGGCTTCATGCGATTGGCGAGCGGGATGGAGAATTGAATCGAACTGAATCAAGCCGGCAAATGCGCGAGATTACGCTGCCACTGCCCAGGCCAGACGTGAAAGATCATCACTGAGCACATCGGCTGCAGATGCGCGCAGCAGATCCAGCAGTTCCGCCACGGGCACGCGGCTGCGGAACGCTTCCTGATCGCCAAGCTGCCAGAGCACAATGGCCCAGCCAACCGCATCGGCGATCATGTTCGGTTTTTCGTTGAACTTCGCAGCCAGCGCATCCAGTCCAAGGTTGATGGTGTTTTCCACCCATACAGGCACGGCCTGGTGCATCGCGCGATGCTGCTCGACCCACGCCAGCATGCCGCGCAATGCTGCGGCGGTGGCGGCCAAGAGCAGTTCGTTCGTCGGCTCGCTGCCGTAGCCGAATAATCCGTCACGGCGCTGCATTGCCAGCAAGCGACGGGCAAGATGATTAGCCACAGGCGACGGACCGTAGGTCAGCTCCGTCAGTCGCTGGAGCGTCAGGCCGATGCCCGCGGGAGCGGCAACCTCCGGCCGCGTCAGCAATTGGCGGGTCATCCCACTCGGACATCGGCCGTTGGCAAGAATCCGCTCAACGAGCACCTTGTACTCTTCAGCATCGACTAACCGCATGATCTGGCGCTGGCTCAACATGCTGCGACCCTCCATGATGTTTGACGCGCGGTTGCTGGCTGCTGCGTCTGGGTTCGATCGTGGGCGATCCTTCATCAGCCGAGTGTTGTCCGGCTGGTGTTAGGTGTACCCTAATACATGGTCGGGCTGTTGTCCAGGGGAATGTTTGGGTTTTTATTGGATATTGTCGTGTGTGCGGCGACTTCAGGTACGATTGCAGCAAAATGAGGCCTGATGATTCCCAATGAAAAGCAAAACGAGGGGCCGCTTTGTCCTTGCGCCTGTATGCATAGTTCGGTAGGTATGCAGCGGCCGGCGCGCTGAGGTGAAGTGAAGCGCCAATCAGGAGATTTGGTCATGATGATGAACCAGTATGAATACCAGGCGCACGGCCGATCCGGTCAGCAATCCAACGCGATGGGCATTGCCGGGTTTGTCTGCTCACTGGTCGGGTTGGTGAGCGTTGGGAGTCTCTCGCCTGTCGGCCTGATTTTGAGCCTGATCGGCCTGGGACGTGAGCCGCGCGGCCTTGCGATTGCGGGGGTTATCCTCGGCGTGCTTGGTACCTGCGGCTGGGGCATCTTCTGGCTGATCTGGATCCTGCTTATTGCAGCGGGAGTCGGCATCGCGCTTGGTGCGGCGGCATTCTTTGCGCTGTCTGAACCCGTGCGGGGCGAACTGACCGTCGATATGGGCGTCATTGCTGCGGCAATCGAAAATTATCGCGAGCGCGAAGGCTATCTGCCCGCCAACCTCACGCTGCTTGGCCTGGATGAGCAGGCCCTGACCGATCCCTGGGGAAACCAGTACCACTATGTGTTTCTCGAGGAATCGCCCGGATATGACCTCATCAGCTATGGCAAAGATGGTCAATTCGGCACCGACGATGACATTTTGCTTTCAAAACTCCCCGAATACTGGGCGAGTGCGCCGTTTTTGTCAGTAGAAGCTGCCGATCAGAATGGTCGCGTCACCGTCAACCTCAGCGGCCGAAAGGTGGATGTGGTGGGCGATGAGAAACAAGGGGCGGTGCGGATCGATCTGGGCGACCGGGTCATTGAGATCATCGGCGATGACAACGGCGGTCGCGTTGTGACGCGCGCCAAGACCGGGCAGCCAGCCGCTGCTGCCACGGCCGATACGCAGGCTGCGCCGCAGGATGAGTCTGACGCACTCGATTCACCGGCCGATGAAGGCTCATCTGTTGAGACGACAGATGAGTCGCCGGCAGGACTGTGACCAGTCCGCCATTCTGGCAGACTGCGGGCTGGAAATCGACAGATTGCGTCATCAAAACCGCCCTTATCGCCCTCATGAGCCGGTTTTTCCTGGCATTGAACTTGCCTATCGGTAGGTGGGCCTATTGCCCGGTCATCTTCATGCCCGGAACAATTCCCTAGCTTGAATTTCTCAATTCCTACCCTCACACTCAGTCTCTGTTCGGTACGTTTCAGTTTCGCTCATTCTCACCCTCAGCGACGAGGTTTCACGTATGTCCAAGATCATCGGCATCGATTTGGGTACCACAAACTCCGTGGTTGCGGTCATGGAGGGCGATCAGCCTAAGGTGCTCATCAATTCCATTGGCAACCGCATCACGCCTTCAGTGGTCGCCTTCACCGAAAAGGGTGAACGTCTGGTCGGTCAACCCGCCCGACATCAGCAGGTGACCAATCCCAAGAACACCATCTTCTCCATCAAGCGATTCATGGGTCGGCGGCACAATGAGGTGCAGTCGGAAGAGAAGCTCGTGCCTTATGAAATCGTCGGCGGACCGGATGAACTGGTGAAGGTGAGTGTGCGCGGCAAGGAGTACACGCCGCCGGAGATCAGCGCGATGATTCTCCAGGACCTCAAGAAAACCGCTGAGGATTACCTGGGCGAGAAGGTTGACCGCGCGGTCATTACCGTTCCGGCGTACTTCAACGATTCGCAGCGACAGGCCACGAAAGACGCGGGCGAAATTGCCGGCTTGAAGGTCGAGCGCATCATCAACGAGCCGACCGCTGCGGCGCTCGCCTACGGTCTTGAAAAGAAAAAGAACGCCAAGATCGCGGTATTTGACCTCGGCGGCGGTACGTTCGATATCTCCATCCTCGACATCGGCGACGGCGTGTTCGAGGTGATCTCCACCAACGGCGACGGCCATCTCGGCGGCGACGACTGGGATCAGCGCATCATCGACTACGTTGCTGAAGAATTCCGCAAGAAGGAAGGCATCGACATCCGCAAGGATCCCATGGCGCTGCAGCGCCTGAAGGAAGCGGCGGAGAAGGCCAAGATTGAGTTGTCCACCTCGCAGGAAACCACAATCAACCTGCCGTTCATCACTGCCGACCAGAGCGGTCCGAAGCACCTGCAGCAGACCATTACCCGCAGCAAGTTCGAGTCGCTGTGCGATGATCTGTTCAAGCGGCTGCGCGGCCCGTGCGAGCAGGCTCTGCGCGACGCCAAGTTGAACGCCAAGGACATCGAAGAAGTGGTGCTGGTGGGCGGCTCCACGCGCATGCCCAAGGTGCAGGAGATCGCCAAGGAAATCTTCCACACCGATCAACTGGACAAGTCGATCAATCCCGATGAAGTCGTGGCGGTCGGCGCAGCCATTCAGGGCGCTGTGCTCAGCGGCGAGGTCAAGGACGTGCTGCTGCTCGACGTCACGCCGCTGTCGCTGGGCGTTGAGACCCTCGGCGGCGTCATGACCAAGCTGATCGAGAAGAACACCACCATTCCCACGTCGCGCAAGGAAATCTTCTCGACTGCCAGCGACAACCAGACCAGCGTGACCATTCACGTCCTGCAGGGCGAACGCGAATTCGCTGCGGACAATCGCACGCTGGGCAAGTTCGACCTGACCGACATTCCGCCCGCGCCGCGCGGTGTGCCGCAGATCGAGGTCGAGTTCGCCATCGACGCCAACGGCATTCTGAATGTCTCGGCGACCGATAAGGCCACCGGCAAGAGCCAGCGCATCGAGATCAAAGGCTCGTCCGGCCTCAGCAAGGAGGAAGTCGAGCGGATGCGCCGTGAAGCCGAAGCGCACGCCGCAGAGGACAAGGCTCGCCGCGAACTCGTCGATCTGCGCAACCGTGCAGAGCAGGTGATCTACACCACCAGGAAGTCGCTCGAAGAGCACGGCGGAAAGGTGAGCGCAGAAGTGCGCAGCAACATCGAGTCGGCGCTGTCGAACCTTGAAGACAAGGTCAAGGGCGATGAGAAGCGCGCCATCGAAGCGGCGCTCAAGCAGCTTGAAGATGCGTCGATCGAATTGGGCAAGGCGGTCTATCAGGCCACAGCCCAGCAGCAGGCCGGCGCGACGGGAGAAGCTGCGGGCGACGCTCAGGCAGGCGCCAAGTCTGAAGACGTGATCGATGCTGAGTATGAAGTGAAGGATGAGCATTGATCAGCGCTTCGCAGAAGCCGCAAACCCCTGACCTCAACCCATAACCAACAAAGCCCGTGTTCAATGAACACGGGCTTTATTTCATTGCGACTCGTTTGACGCGCTTATGCGGCGGTCATGCTGCCTGCTGCATCCTGCGTTTGAGCGCTGTCATCATGCTCAGTATGCCTTCGCCCATACGACGCGCTGCGTGCTCGGCTGGCCGGTGATGATGCACTGACCAGGCTCGGCTTCGCCTTCGCCGACAAGCGGAATGCACCGCACCGTCACGCCAAGATCGTCCTTCACCTTCTTCTCCACTTCAGGATCGCCGGAGAAATGGCTCATGGCGAAGCCGGCATGAATCTCTGGTTGCTCCTTGTTGCGGGGCGTGAAGAACTCGTAGAACTCATCTTTCGAATTGATGATGTGCGTGTGCTGATCACGAAACGCTCGCGCGCGCTGGAAGAGGTTGTCCTGAATTTCATCGAGCATGTGCACGATGGCGTCGATGAACTGGGCGCGCGGCATGCTGGTTTTTTCCTTGTGCGGCTTGTCGCGGCGGGCCATGAATACGGCATCGTTGGCGATGTCGCGCGGCCCGATTTCCAGGCGAAGCGGCACGCCCTTTTTGATCCAGCTCCACACCTTGTCGCCGCCGCGCATGTCGCGATCGTCAATTTCAACCTCAATGCGCCGGCCGTGATACGGAATCACCCGCAGATCATCCGCCAGTTTCTGGCAATAGTTGCGGACTGCAGCAGGATCGTCAGCCTTCATCGTGATCGGAATGATCACCACATGCGCCGGCGCCAGCCGCGGGGGGAGAATCAGCCCGTCGTCATCGCTGTGCGTCATGATCAGAGCGCCGATCAGACGCGTCGACACGCCCCACGAGGTCGTCCAGGCGTATTCGAGGTTGCCCTCGGCGCTGAGATACTTGATCTCGCTTGCCTTCGAGAAGTTCTGCCCCAGGAAGTGCGACGTGCCGGCCTGCAGCGCTTTGCGGTCCTGCATCATCGCTTCGATGCAGTACGTATTCACCGCACCGGGGAAGCGCTCGCCGGCGGTTTTTTCCCCCTTGATCACCGGCATGGCCATGTAGTTTTCAGCAAATTCGCTGTACACATCGAGCATGCGCAGCGTTTCCTCCATGGCCTCTTCGCGCGTGCTGTGGGCGGTGTGGCCTTCCTGCCAGAGAAACTCAGCCGTGCGCAGGAACAGCCGCGTGCGCATCTCCCAGCGAACGACATTGGCCCATTGATTGATCAGCAGCGGCAGATCGCGGTAGCTTTCGACCCACTTGGCGAACATCGCGCCGATGATGGTTTCACTCGTCGGTCGAACGACCAGCGGCTCTTCCAGTTGCGATTCGGGATCGGGGATCAGCCCGCCATTCGGGCCCGCCACGAGTCGGTGATGGGTCACCACTGCGCACTCCTTGGCGAACCCTTCAACGTGTTCAGCTTCCTTGGCAAGAAACGACAGCGGAATAAACAGCGGGAAATAGGCGTTCTTGTGTCCCGTTGCCTTGAACATGCCGTCCAGCGTCCGCTGCATGTTCTCCCACAGCGCGTAGCCCCACGGCTTGATAACCATACAGCCGCGCACCGGTGAGGTTTCTGCAAGATCAGCAGCGCGGATCACCTGCTGATACCACTCGGGGTAATTCTCTTGACGGGTGGGACTGATTGCGGTCTTCTCGTGCGACATGGGGCGAAGATTCCGAGTACAAACAAAAACAAAATGTCAGATACAGAGCGCTGAGAGAGCCTGAGTGTAGCGGACAGAGCATCCCGCCGTTGGAGATTCACAGGCGAAACTGCCCAGTATCGCCGGCGCTGCCGGGTACGCAAGTGTAGGGATTGATCAAGAGCAATGGCGTATTTTCACTCTACATCCATGTTCGATTCATCAGGTAACAGCAGGCAAGCTGCCCGCTAAACTGGTGCGGTCATGTCCACTGCCGCTGCCATCCAATCGCCCTTGACGTCCCTTCGGCTGATTGCTGCCGACATCAAACTGGCCCACAGCGTTTTTGCGATGCCCTTTGCGCTGCTGGCGGCGTTCATGGCGGCTGTTCCACATGGCGCAACGGACATCGCCTGGGCGCGTTTCGGCGGCCAGCTCGCCCTGATCGTCGTCGCCATGGTTTTCGCAAGAACCGCAGCCATGCTCGCCAATCGCCTGCTTGATCGCGAGATTGACAGGAACAATCCGCGTACCGCCGGCCGCGCTATTCCCTCCGGCCGACTCGCTGCGTCGCACGCGCGTGCGGCCCTGGTGGTATGTGTCGTGTGTTTCATGCTTGTCTGCGCCAGCTTCGGCGTGCTGTATGGCAATTGGTGGCCGAGCATTCTCGGTCTGCCGGTTCTGGCGTGGATTTGCGCATACGGCTATCTCAAGCGATTTACTGCGTTGTGTCACCTCTATCTCGGTTCAAGCCTTGCCATCAGCCCAATTGCTGCAGCAATCGCCATCGAACCCGGCGCGGTGGTTGCGTCGCCTGCCATCTGGCTGCTGGCTGCGATGGTGCTGTGCTGGGTGGCGGGGTTCGACATCATCTACGCCCTGCAGGATGTGGAAATCGATCGCCAGCAGGGGCTGTATTCAATTCCTTCGCGCTTCGGCGTGCGAAACGCGCTGTTGATCAGTCGCGGGCTGCATGCAGTTGCAGTGGCGTGTCTGTGCGGAACATTGCTTCTTGATCCGCGGTTCGGCGTGCTCTTTGGAATCGGTGTGCTCGTGGTGTGCGGATTGCTTTTGTATGAGCATCTGACCGTCACGCGATGGGGAACAACCAGGATCGCATTGGCGTTTTTCACGCTCAACGGCGTAATCAGCTGCGTGCTGGGCGCGCTGGGAATCATTGACGTTCTGCAATAAACGTCCGCGCAACTGCAACGTCGCCATGCCCGCGCCCGGTACAATGCGTGCATGACCACATTTGCTGAACCTCACGCCCCCGTCACGTCGGCGGATTTATCCGCCAGCGCCATAACGCCCGAGTTTCTCGCATCGCTGCAGCGCGATTTCGCCAGCAAACCCGCATACCGACTGGCCCAGAACGCGGTGACGCAGTGCACGATTGACGATGTTGCGCTCAACCGCTCGGTGATTACCACGACCGATCACACCTTCAGCCACGTGCTGGATGACTGGGCGGTGACGAACCAGAAGCGGTCCGGCCGATGCTGGTGCTTTGCGGGGCTGAATCTCTTTCGCGTCGGCGCGATGAAGAAGATGAACCTCAAGGACTTTGAGTTCAGCCAGAACTTTACGCTGTTCTGGGACAAGTTCGAGCGCAGCAATTACTTTCTGGAAGCGATCATCGAAACCGCCGACCGCGACATCGACGACCGCACCGTAGCGTTCCTGCTCGACCGGCCGCTGGAGGACGGCGGGCAGTGGAACATGTTTGTGAACATTGTGAAAAAGCACGGCCTGGTGCCCAAGGCAGCCATGCCGGAAACGCAAAGCTCTTCCGATACGCAGCGCATGAACAGCGTGCTGATTCACAAGCTGCGCGAAGGCGCGATGACGCTGCGCGACTTACGCAAGGCTGGCGCGCCCATGGAGGCTGTGCGGGCCGCCAAGCACGATGTTCTTCGCGTGATTCACCGCATCCTGTGCATCCATCTCGGCACGCCGCCTGCAAAGTTCGACTGGCAATGGAACGACAAGGATCGGGTGTTTCATCGCGACGGCGAAATGACGCCGCAGGCGTTTGCGCAGAAGTATGTCGACCTGCCGCTTGACGAATACGTGTGTCTCGTGAACGACCCGCGCGAGAGCAGCCCCTATAACCGCACGTTCACCGTGCAGTATCTGGGCAACGTGGTGGGCGGCGACATCGTGATATACCTCAACGTTGAAATTGATGTCATGAAGGACATCGCCAAGCGCAGCATCATGGACGGCGAGCCGGTGTGGTTCGGCTGCGATGTTGGCAAGATGATGCGCCGCGATATGGGCGTATGGGACAAAAATCTCTACGACTACGAAACGCTGTACGACACGTCGTTTGGTCTTACGAAAGCGCAGCGACTGCTTGCGCATCAGACGCTCATGACGCACGCAATGCTTTTCACGGGCGTCGATGTGGTGCACGATCGCCCGAGACGGTGGCGCGTGGAGAACAGTTGGGGCGAAGAATGCAGCGGCCGTAAGGGCTTTTATGTCATGAATGACAACTGGTTCGACGAGCACATGTTTGAGATTGCAGCTCGCAAAAGCTATCTGCCCGTTGAACTTCAGCAGGCTCTTGAGCAGGAGCCGATTGTGCTTCCGCCCTGGGATCCGATGGGCGCACTGGCCAGATAAGAAGCAGCGAAAAAAGAAAACAGAGAGCCGCAAGCAGTCAGCAGAAAGCGGCAAACGAGACTCTGGCGCTCGCGGAATTCTACTTATGTTTGCACGCAGCGCGCAGCGACCCATGCAATATGGCTCGCTGCGCGTTGTGATGCGGCATGATGCACCCGATGCAAAACGCACTTCGTTGCCGGAGCAAATAAAAAGCGGGAGTCAAAGCGTAATGCTCCAACTCCCGCCGGGACGTGGGTCATAAGTACATCGTTGCGGCGTGAAGGTTACAACGTAGGAACGGCAGTCAGGGCCGGTCACCGCAGTTGGGCTTTTGCGCGTGTGTTCTCAACTTCCGGTTTGCAGTGAAATTGACATACCAGGCCCACCCATCGCAACGAACAATCCGCCGCCAGCGCGACAGCAACAGCGTCGGCCGGCAATCGTTGCCGGACGGGGCAAATGAATCCCCGTAAACGATGTGGGGCGTCACGGCCGCACGCGAATCATCATGCGAGCACGTTCACACTATAAATCCAATGTGGCCGGATGCAACTTCGATTCGCCGATCAAATGCATTCAATCATCGGCGGTGCGCCAGACGCCTTGTAATCCGTAGGAGCGATGATTGTTGCAAGCTCTTGCGATAACCGCATTAAGCTTCGCACAGATCAACAATCAACGCAGGAGAGAATCTGGCGACCGCCGATGAAAAAAATGCATTATTCAGGAATCACAGTTCCATTTCGATCTTCGTTATGCCGCGAGCCTGGCCGCATGATGCGCTCTGCGGCGCAGACGGAACGGCGTTTTAGCCCCAATTGGCGATGACCATCAGCAGGTCGTCCACATTCACTTCCCCGTCGCCGCCGGGGGGAGCGATGTCAGCGTCGCAGCTGCCTCGGCCGGGGCACGGTCCCCATGTAGCGATCACCGCCAGGAGGTCATCGACGTTGACGATGCCGTCGCCGGTCACATCACCGGGCGTGGTCTGCTGCTGATTGCCCAGCGTGCCGTCGGGATTCACGTTCTGTGCGTAGATGTTGCCGACGTCATCGCGGCTGTCGCGCCATGCCAGCAGTGCGCTGCCGGTGGCGCTGCGCGTAGCAGCCAGGCGCGATTTGCCTGTCATTGATGTGCAGGGGTACAGCACCGCCGGGCTCCACATGAACTCGCCATGACGATCGAGGGCTGCGCCAAAAATCAATGCGTCGTCGGAACGATCAAAGCCGAAGGTCATCGCGCCATTGTCAGTCAGCACGCAAGATACGAATCCCGGCTGATTCCCGCTGGGCGCAATGATCTGCTTGCCGGCGTCGGTCCAGGCGCGATTTCCCGCAGCGTCGATGCGCTGGCCGTACACCGCATACTGACTCTGGAACACGATGTCGGTTTCGGCCCAGAAGGCGTAAATGTCGTTGTGTACCGGATCGAACGCGATCGACGGCGCCAGGCGCATAATCCCATTGGTGTTGGTTGACACGGCAACGCCGTTATGTGCAAAGACTTCTGCGCCGGTGCTGTCAACGCGCTGCACGTAGGCGTTTCGCGTGCCGCCGACTTCATACCAGGCGTACACCGCGCCGCCATTGCCATCGGATTCCACCAGCGGGAAGTAGCCGTTCTGCACCGAGTTGGCGTCGAAGACGATCACCGGCATGCCGTTGTTCCACAGCATGTTGCCGGATGCGTCATACTTTTGCGTGTACAGGTGCTTGTTGCTGAGGAAGTTGCCAATCGGGCGAACCCACAGCGCGATGACGCTGCCATTGTCGGAAGCCGCCAGATCGCTCAGCGTATAGCTGCCGGTGGCCGGCGTTTCGCCGATGCCTCCAGCGGCCCATTGCGGCACGCCGTTGCTGTTGAGCTTTTGCAGCCGATAACCGATTTCCTGCGTCCAGCCCACAATGTAGTTGCCATCGGATGTCGCAACGACGCTCGGGTTGGCGACGAAATCGGTGGTGTTGGTCACCAGCACACCCGTCGGGCCCCACAGCAGTGTGCCGTCGGGGCTGATCTTGTTTACGCCGATCTGCACGCCGCCCTGTCGATCATCGCGATAGGCGATGATGGCGTTGTCGTCGTCATCCACAGCAAGCCCGTAATCCTGCGTTGAGCTGAAGGAGCGGTCCGCAATCAGGATGCCGTTGTGCGGCCACTGCGCGACGCCCTGAGCGTCCAGACGCTGCAGGTAAACGTCATAGCCGCCTGCATGATTGTCAAACCAGCTGATGTAGCAGCCGCCATCGGATGTGGCGACGATCTTCGCCTGAGTCTGTTCGCCGGAGCGGTCAGCGATCACCAGGTTCTGTGAAGCGTCGCTGCTCCATTGGGCAAGACATGCGCCGGCAGGAACGAGGCCAAGAATCGCAACAAGGGCTGCCTTGGGGACAGTGTACATCGATCATTCTCCTGAAAAATTCACCATGCGGTGGGCGTACCGCAATCATGACCTCACCAATGCAACGACAGCGAAAGGCAAGCTTATCGCTTCTAGTGCCCCCCGGTGGATGAGGTGTAACGGGCTCATCCTCGCACCTTTGCCGTCTGAAGGCAATATTGATCCGGCAAAAAACAGGAATCGAATCCCAGAATCTGCTCCGGCGCACAAAGACCACGCAGGCCATGCTGCGGCGCATCGAACAGTCAGTGCGCGGCGCATTGTTTACCTGTTGTTTCTGCATCTTTGCGATGCAGCTTTGCTGTGCACACAGCGTCTGGATAACTGCGCTTGCCCGTCTGAAGCTGCCATTTCTGTGGTGCAGGTCATTGGGGAACTCTGGATTCCTCTGCCTGCCGGCTTCCAGCAACAAGGAGAAGCGGCGTGGTAAATATGCGGAGTTTTCAGAAACGCCGCGTGTGCAGCGTGGCTTGATCGTGTCATGGCAGCGGTTTACAGTCATCCAGCCTGAGTTCGCTGCGTCCGCTGCTTGGGTCGGTGACTACTTCGCATGGCCACGAGTTCTCCTCACAAGAAAGACCCATGCACCCATCCGTCGATGCGCGCGCAGCATCAGGACAAGGGCAGCGTGAGTTTGCCGGTGCTGCCTGCGACAGGCGGGAAAAAGCAGACAATTCGGCCGTCCAAAAACAGCACGCGTCGCGCCATCGTGCTGGGCCTGGTGCAGTTGCTCATCATCATTCACGTTGTGCTGTGGGCGGTTGGCGCGTTCGACGGGAAGACGATATCGCCGGTTGAGCCGTCTGAGGCGATGGAGTTTGTGAAAAACGGCGTGGTGAACGCGGGGGTGATCTTCTTTGCGCTGGCGCTGCTGTCCACGCTGATTCTGGGCCGGTGGTTCTGCGGCTGGGGATGTCACGTGGTGATGCTGCAGGATCTCTGCGGCTGGATGATGAAGAAGATGGGGATTCGCCCCAAGCCGTTCCGGTCACGGGTACTGGTGTACGTGCCGCTGTTGCTGGCGCTGTATATGTTCGTCTGGCCGGCGGTGTATCGATGGGGGTTTGCGCCGGTTACTGAGCAGCTTTCCGCCAGGCACAGCTGGATACCGCATTTTGGTCCTCCGCCGCCGTGGCCGGGTCTGTCGACTGAACTGATCACCACCGATTTCTGGAAAACATTCCCCGGCGTGATGGTGGCGATTCCGTTTTTGCTGATCTGCGGTTTCGCATGCGTGTATTTTCTCGGCGCCAAGGGCTTCTGCACCTACGGCTGTCCGTATGGTGGCTTCTTCGCGCCGGCGGACAAACTCGCGCCCGGACGCATTCTCGTCACCGACGCCTGCGAACAGTGCGGCCACTGCACAGCGGTATGCACCAGCAACGTGCGCGTGCATGATGAAGTGCGCGAGTACGGCATGGTGGTCGATCCCGGATGCATGAAGTGTCTGGACTGCGTCAGCGTGTGCCCGAATGAAGCGCTGTATTTCGGCTTCAGCAAGCCTGCTGTGATGAAAGGCCAGGCGAAGAACAAGCCGCCGAAGCGCGTTTACGATCTCACGCTGCGCGGGGAAGTGGGCATTGCCGTTGTGTTTGCGCTGGTGTTCTTTTCGTTCCGCGGCGACGTCATGCGTTTCCCGCTGCTGATGGCGGCCGGCGCAACGGGTGTGATCACGTTTCTCATCTGGAAGTTCTGGCGATTGCTGCGCGATCCGAACGTGAATCTGTATCGCCGCCAGCTCAAGCTTAAGGGTGTGATCAAGTCGGCCGGATGGGCATACGCTGCGATTGCGGTGATGGTGATTGCGTTTACGCTGCACAGCGGCGCGATCAACCTGGTGATGGCGTGGGCGATGTATCACGACGCGAAGGTTGACATACCGCCGGAGGTCACGTTTGCGCCCAATCCATTGCCGATGCCCCAGGAGATGGTTCCGCATGCGGAGCGTGCAATTGCGCTGTATGACGCTGTAGCGCGCTGGCGCTTGCCGGGCATGAACCAACTGGGCATGAAGCCGGTTGATGTCGACCTGCGTGCTGCGCGAATCGAATGTGTTCAGCTCGCCTTCGACAAGGCGGAGCGCCGCTTGCGCGAAGCCGCATTGCGCGACGGCCAGACCGATGCGCTGGTTTCCAGTCTGATGTGGGTGATGACGGCACAGAATCGCATGATCGAAGGCATCGAATACGGTCAGCAGATGCTGCTGGAAGAAGAATCGATGCCGAAAACGCTCGAATCGTTTATTCAATTAACGAGCGCCACGGGCGACATGCAGCGTGCGATCTCGGTGTGCCAGGAGCGGCTGGAGCGTTTTCCTGATGAACTGACCACAATGCGCTGGCTGTCGATGGTGCTGGGATGGACAGGCGATTTCGAGCAGAGCATCAGGCTGACAAAGCGAACAATCGAGATTGATCCGACGAATCCCGCAGCGATGAGTTTTCTGGCAAGCATGCAGGCTGAGGCCGGCCGAATTGATGAAGCGCTGAATACGCTTCGCGATGCGGTGAAGCGCTTTCCCAACAACGTGCATCTTGCGCTGACATTGGCGGGCGGGCTTGGTGAAAACGGCCATATCGACGAAGCCATCGAAGTGCTGCGCGAAGCGGTGAAGCGCCATCCAGATCACCTGCACGTCAACGGGCTTCTTGCTGCAATGCTGGAGCATGCCGGCCGATCTGAAGAAGCTCAGCCATATCGCGAAAAGGCAGAGCAACTGCAGCGGGAACTGGAATTGTCATCCAACGCAGCTGCACACTGATCGCGCTGACCGCGCCCGCAGAAGCGCGTGCGCCTGCTGCGGGCCAATCACAATGCAAGCGATGCATTGTGCCGTGCGCGTGCGACCTGCTTGGCTTATTGGTTACGTTCAGCCTGTGCGAAAAGGTTGTACAGGTCTTCAGCGCTCTGCGTGGCGTAGGCGGAAGCGCGGAACTTCGGGTCGGCCATGAGGCGGCTGATCTTGCCCAGGGCCTGAATGTGATCGGAAGTCTTATCCGGCGGAGAAATCAGCAGCACGATGAGCTTGACGGGCTTGTTGTCGATGGAGCCGAAATCAATCGGCTGGGCCGGTCGGCCCATGGCAATAACCAGATTGCGCGATGCTTTTGATTTCCCGTGCGGAATCGCCAGCCCTTCGCCAATGCCGGTGGTGCGCTGCTGCTCGCGCTCCCACACCACCTTTTTGAGTACGTCGGGCTGATTGACCAAACCTGCAGCGGCGATCGTATCGACCAGTTCGTCGATCGCGCCTTTCTTGTCGCTGGAGGTCAGCGGCACCTTAATCGCCTTGGGTGACAAAATATCAAGAATATTCATGGCGACACGCCAGTGAGGAAATGCACAAAGTCATAGCAAAAAGGAGAAGGTCAGAGTCGAGAGCGATGGCGGGCGGCCGATCGCACCAACGACGGGTGGGGCATCGTAGCCGTTGATCGCGCAGCTGTGAAGCCGACTGCAAAACAGACATGCCCAGCGTCATCCGGTGCGCTGGAAAATGGCGAAATACCCGCCATCGGCATAGGTCTGCGGCGGATCGCCCGGCACCGACTGCGGCAGCCGCACACGTGCCTGCAGAATCGTAAACGGGTGCCACCTGCACAGCCACTCGGCCTGGCGCTGATTTTCCGCCGGTTCGATGCTGCACGTTGAATACACCAGCCGGCCCTGCTGAGTCAACAGCGGCAGCGAATCAGCCATGATCTGTCGCTGCAGGTCCGCCAACGTGCGGATCGACTGCTCGCTGAGCCGGTACTTGGCTTCCACCCGCCGCGCCAGGACGCCGGTGTTGGAGCACGGTACGTCGAGAAACACCAGATCTGCCTGGGCGTCGAATTCGCGCAGGTGGCGATAGGCGACAACCTGCACGCGATCGTGGTGAGCAAACTGCTCACGAAGAATAGCAAAACGCTGCTCGTCAATATCGCTGGCGACGATCCGGGCATGAGGGTGAGCCGCTGCGAGCTGGCGCGTTTTGGTGCCCTTGCCCGCACAGGCGTCAATGATCAGGGAGGGCGGCGGATGCAGCGATGCGCTGGCGATCGCTGGCGCTGCAGAAGTCGGATCCTGCACGATCGCGTCGGGATGGCTGGCCAGAAAGTCGCGCAGCGAACTGCGCTCGCCGGTAAAAACAAAAAAGCCGGGTTCTTCATGCGGCTGCAGCGCAGGGCTTGCAGCGGCGTCGGAAATTCCATGAATGAGGATCGGCGCGTGGACGAGGCTGTGCAGCGCAAGCGTGATGGTCTGGGCGTGGCCGTGGACGGTCAGCCAGTGGGCAAGAAGCCGCTCGGGATGCGATGTCTGCTGGGCGAGGCGACGAACCGGATCGCTGGCGAAAACCGGCGCGGTGAACTTCCACACGCGGCCGTCGTGCAGCGGCATCTCATCGCGCTCAAACGGTGCATAATCCTCGCTGTGATGCTCCGATACCGCCTTCGATACGGTTGTTGAAGCGCGCAGCTCGCCTCGCAGGTTGGCTACTTTGCGAAGCACAGCATTGACCAAGCCGCCTGCTTTGAAGCGCACGTTCGACTTGGCCCACTCGACAGCTTCGTTGATGACCGCATGATCGGGCAGGCGCTCCAGCATGAGAAGCTGGGCTGCGCCGACCAGCAGCACAGCCTGGAGCTTGGCTTCCAGCTTTGCCCACGGCCGGGACAACTGGCTTTCCACGACGGTGGCCAGTGTGAGCCAGCGCCGCATGACGGCATGTTCGATGGCTGCCGCCAGGCCGGCGTCCCGCTCGTCAAGGCCGGTGGTATCCAATGGCGAAAGATCGACGTCGGGAAAACGTCGAGCCTGGGCAGCGATACGGACAGTCACAACGTCGCGGGCAGTCATGGAATGGGTGAACTGTATGCCGCTCAATCCATCAGCCAAGGCGGTTGTGTGCGCCAGACCCCGCTTTGTTCTGTCGCAGGTTGCGTGCGATGTGCCGATAACGTTGCTGCGGCGCATGCCATGCTGCGCAAGAATGCGCAGCATCCGCTCATGCACATACGACCGCTCACAGCGACCAGGTGTGCACGCTTTCAGGCAAAAAGAGCACTCTTTTGACCCGAAAGAGCCGGCGGGGCAGGCGCAGGGCGCAGCACAATCCGCCATTTGGCGTTCGTTGTGCGCCCAGGCGGTGGGGGTTCACTGCCTGCTGGCTGCTGATCAATGTCCGGCGTCTTGTGCCTGATATTTCCTGATGGTTCGGGCTGCAATCCAGTAAAACCGCGTCTGAAAACAGTCGATTCAAGTGCAGGGAGTGCACGCCGGCTCGGTCAGATCTGCATTCATTGCAGAAGCAGCGGAATCATCTCACCATGGCGAAGATAACTGGCGCGACCAACACGCAGAAAACCATCATGCTTGCGCTGGCGGAAGGCTGGCGTCTTCGGCTGGCGGATCGGCATGGCTGGTGTCTGTTTCAGCCCGGACGTGAGCGGCCGTTCTCACAGGTTGCGCGCAGCACCGTGGAAAAGATGACGCAAAATGGCTGGCTCACCGCGGGGATCGCCACCAAGGAACTGAACTTTCGTCCGGAGAAGCTGCTGACGACAAGCGGCCGCCGCTATGCCCAGAAGCTGATCGACACGCGATGGGCTGAGAACTACCAGTGGGATCCATACCGAACCGCCGACAGCATCGACCCCAATTCATCCTGCGCTGACCAACTGGCAGCGTGAGTCGGCTGTTCTGATGCAGCGAGCGATCAGGGGGATGAAGATGCAGCAAGATCCGGCGCATCTGAACGCGAACGGTCCGGCATGCCTGGTTGAGCAGGGGGAACCTGCAGCGGAGCAACAATCGGCGACTCTTCCACCGGCAGCAGCGGCAGGTGGTTGATGCCAAGCTGCCGATCGATGCTCGATAAAACCAGCCGTGATACCGCCATGTCGCCCATAACGCCCACGCGCACGTTGACCTTGGTGATCATCGGGCTTTTCTTCTGCAGCTTGACCTTGAACTCCGGCCCGTTGCCCGTTCGGCCGCGAATGTACGCATCATGCTCTCCCTGACGGAGCGTGCGAACCTCAAGCTGCATTTCTTTCATGGCTTCCAGCGTGGCGGCGATTACCTGGTCCAGTGGCACCAGTCGCGCCGCCTGCAGTTCGCCACGGATGAACGCCTCTGCCTGTCCCTGCGCCAATCCAAATCCTGCAGTTGCCCCGGCGGCAGCAAGGACCGCTGATGAAGCGCAGCCGCCAAGCGACAGCAATGACCCTGCGCACGCTGAGATGAGCAGGGGTATCAGCAGAAATCGTTGAATGCGATCGATCGTCATGCAGACCTGTGAGCGGAATCTTCGAAACAGTGCGTGCATGGAAACATACGAACGCCCCCGACGCAACAGAGAAAACCATGGTATCGCATCGCAGGGTTTGTGCTGCACAGGGATGTTGTCGCTGCGGTTGTCGGGGTTGATTGAACGCTGCGCACCAGCTGGAGAAACTGCGAGATAACAAAGCTGCCAAGGGGGGAAGGCGGGGCAGCGGCCAGCGAGCCCAGCTGTTGAGCGTCGCAAAATTTGCGTGACTTCAAACCGCTGTTTTTGCCATTTTCCGCCAGCCGGCAGCAGGTTGGGCATCGAATAGGCATATGGAACTGTGCGTTGGGTGCAGCACGCTGCTGTCGTTCGTCAACACCCATTGGTTGGTTTGTTTGGAAAGGACATCATGCCAGGACAGCAGGCTGATCCGCAGTGCTGGGATGTTGCGGGGCGAAATGACGCATGGGGCGCAGGCCATCAGGCGCGAGATGCTGATGAAAGGCAATGTCGGCAGGAAGCTGCCCAAAGCCGAACGCGCCGATGCCGAACGTTCAGCGCGTGTCGCTTTTTTCTTTCCGGCACGCAGCGTCTTTGGTCTCCTGGGAGGCACTCTGCTGCAACTGCGCTTCTGACGCTTGGATTGGGCGCAAGCAGCATCTCAGCGGCGACGGTTTACAGCGCCGATGCAGGCGCAGGAACGCCAGTCAGTACGTTGGACGTGGTCTCGCCGATTTATTATCCGGTTCAGCACAATCTCAGCGCAGCTGCGGATGAACATATTGTGCCCGAAGACCTGCTGCGCGAGTTCATGCTCCGCCATACCGCAATGGATTATCCTGCTGCTGTGGAAGCAGCGATGCGGCTGGTGGCGCTTGTGCCGGATCGCCCGATTGGTCATTACAACCTGGCCTGCGCGCTCAGCCGTCTACGGCGACTGGATGAAGCTGCTGATGCGCTTGAACGGGCGATTCAATGCGGCTGGCGCGATCTGGCGCATCTGTTGCTTGATCCCGATTTGCACGCGCTTCGCAGCACGCAGCGCTATGCACAGGCAATCGCAATGCTGCGCGAACTGATCGAAGCGGAGCGCATCGCGCCGTGCCCGCTGCGCAATAAGGAAGCATGGCGCACGATTGCAGAGGAACTCAGTGAGCACGCGCCGGCGCTGATGCAGCGGCATCATGTGCCCGGTCTGTCAATTGCGCTGGTGCATGATGGCGAATTCGTGTGGACCAAATCGTTCGGCGTCGGCGATCGGCGTTCAACGTGCGCGCTGAATGAACATGACCGCTTTGCTGTTCATGGGCCGGCTCATCTTGTTGCGCTTCTGGCGTGTCAGTTACAGTATCCCGGCGATGCAGCAGCGCTGGCGGACGTGCTGCATTACGCTTCGGAGCTTCGAACGATGCAGGCAAGCGCGATGCCGGCTGCTTCCCGGCCGCGGGTTGATCGCGGCACAAGGCCGGCGCTTGGACATCCAAGTAGCAGCGGGCGCAGCAATGGGGGCGATCAGAAGAATGCAGGTGTTCTAATCAGTTCGCGCAGCGATTCAGTCGCAAAGTCATCATCGTCATCAACATCGCTGCCATCGACGCTGCGCGATCAGATAGGAATTGCTGCACAGAACGACGCCTACAGCCTGATCAGGCTTCTGATTGAGCAAACGAGCGAGCAGCGATACGCAGTTTCCTGTGAGCAGGCTGTCATGACGCCGCTGGGCCTGCAGCACACGAGCTTTGCGCCTTTGAACGATAACGGCGTGCAGCTTGTCTATGGTCACAGTGTCCTGGGCAGCGTGATGCAACTGGATTTTGCTGATGCAAAGGTCGCGCAGCAGGCTGCGATCATGTTCACCACCGCTGAAGACTTGGCGCGTCTGATGCAGCACGCCATGCGCGATGCACATGCAGATAAAGATGCGGCTGCGTTCAACTTCAACAGCGTGCTTGAATTTGTGGATGCGATCGACAGCATGACGCCTGGCGGGCTTGGCCTTGCCATTGACGTTCAGCACACCACACTGGGCATGCGCATCGAAGTGGCGGATATGGTCTGCGGCATTGGGTGTCTGATGCGATGGTATCCGCAGGCCAGATCAGGCGTGGTGGTGCTGTATAACTCAGCCACCGGTCACCCTGCAGCAGTGCAGCTTGCCCAGCTCGCTCTTGGCGGTGAGTGAGCAGAAAACAGTTCGGGGAATGATGCTTCATCCATCTCGGCGCTCGGGACTGGAACTCGTGCATACAGACATAAAGACAACACGCCCCGGACATAATCCGAGGCGTGAGGCGCGCTGCACATTGATGAGCTGATCGCAATCGAGTGAGCAGCAAGTAAGTGAAAATTGGCGGTGGATTACGCAGCTTTTCAGCAGCGTCGTCGGCGCGTTCTCGTGAAGCCGAAGGACGCCAGCAGCAGCATTCCAGCGACGCCGGGAGTTGGAACCAGAGTCACGCGGTCGATGTCGAATGAAAAGGTCTGATCAACGCCAGCCAGTTGATCGGGCACCATCACGCCGATTTGAATGTTGCCCACATTGCTGAAGATGGTGGAGAAGGTTGGCGGGCCTTCAAAGACAAATGCGGGATTGTCCGGCTCGATGGTGAAGGTAATGGTGGTCCATACATCGCTTTGAACCGGAGCAAACGCCACGGCTGCCACAGCGGGGAAGTTCATGGGCGTGGCGATGCGGGCGAAGAAGGTGAGCGGAACGCCTGCATTGTGACGAACAGCAAAGCTGAAGGCGCTGACGCCGGCGTCGAGCCAGTCGCCGACCAGCGCGCCGTTGGAGCTGTTATAGCTGGCGTGGGCGCGCATCAATGCGGGCGTGTCGCCTGCAACCGCATTGGCGAAGTTGTAGGTCGTCGCGGCGTAGCTGCCGTTGTCGATTCCGCCAGCAGCGAACCAGTTCAGGTCCGCTGTGCCGGCGCTGTCGCGCCAGTTGGCGCTGCCGGCGGCGAAATCTTCAACAAAAGGAACCAGCACAGCAGATGCAGCAGGCGAGAAAACGCTGACAACTGCTGCGGCGAGAACGATGCAAGACAAACGTGATGAACGAATCATGATGGAAGGCTCCTGCCTGTCAATTCAGTCATGGTGCGTGATCATGGCGACGGCGTCCGATGGCGGTGCATGAGCAAACATCGCAGCGATGATCGTGATTGCGAAATGAATCGCATATGAACGCGAAACGTGAACGAAGGACCTCTGCAGCAAAGCTGCGGACGTTCACGCAGGCGGAGCGCGGGGCGATATTGCGAGCAGACGAGCCGGGCGGAGCTGATCAGCCAGGTGATCCGCAGCGACCAGGCCGATGAGATACAGCTTCAAAAGCTTTGAGCGAAGCACTGCTGCGAAATGATGCAGAGCCTGCGGAAAGAGGCGAACCGATTGTGCCAGCAGCGCGCATGTGATTGTTGTGGCGGCCGCTGTGGGCAGTTCGCCAAGCATCGCGCGGCTTGCGGAAGCGGATGTGATGTCTTCGTGCGCAACAGCGCACACAAGCACAAACGCCAGCACGCTGGACCGCTTGAATCGCAGCCGCAGAAACGGCGCATCGAAACATTTGAGCGTAAAGAACACCAGCGCCAGCCACAATGCTGCTGCGCTTGCCAGCGCGCTGAATTCAAGCGCTTTCAAGCCGCCAGCAATCAGCGCCTGCATCGCGCCGATTAGTGGCGCAACATGAATCAGCGCAAGCGCCGCCCACCACGTGCGACGCAACGTCGAACGAAGCAGCAGGTGAGGGGGAAGCGGCAGCCAGCGATGAATCATGGCATCAAAAAGCAGCAGGCAGGGTGAGGCGCTGCGTCACGCCTCCAGCGCCCATTTACGATCCCCAACTGCTGATGACGATCAGCAGATCATCGACGTTCACAGCGTTGTCGAAATTCACATCAGCCCCGCAGCAGTCGCACTGGCCCCAGTTGCTGATGACCTGAAGGAGATCGTCGACATCGACAGCGCCATCGTTATTGACGTCGCCGCGCGGCTGTGAATCGGGGGAAATCTCCACCGTCATCATGAGCGTGCCCGCCTGCGCCAGACCGGCCAGGACGAGTTTGTTTTCCTTGGTGTAGAAGCGGGGGTAGTTGCCGAACTGTTGCTGTTCGGAGGCGAAGATCGAGGCAACGGAAAAGTGCATCATGCCTTCGCTCAGCGCCCGGCGGAGCCATCGCTGCACGCTCGGGTTGGCGACGTCAAGCTCGAAGGTGAGTGTCGTGCCGGCCGGGACAAGCTGCCCCGGAGTGAGTTGCGGATTGATGCCGATGGCGAACGGCGTTGGATCGAATCGCTCATCGACGTTGTTCGAAACATCGACGCATTGGCCATTGACGCTGGCCTGCGGATATGCGGTGCGCAGGCGCTTGCCGAGCTGGCCCATGGGTGAAAACGGCGCATGCTCGCTGTGCGTGCTGGCCGTTGCGCCCCACCGGTAGCCGGTGCCGAAGAGTTCGACCGGCCGGCCGGGGTCGGCATCCGGTTCAAAATCAGGATCATCCGCATTCAGCCACGAACGATACGAATCGAAGGTCGGGTCGTAGCGGAAGCCCTCGTGCAGCTCAACCATGAGCGTGACGGAAGCGAAGCTCACCGTGTATTGCCACGGCTGCAGCCCGGCCTGCACCTGCTCCGAAGTGGCGAAGCCCACCAGCATCTGACCATCGCGATTGTCGAATCGATCGTCAAATCCGTCATCGGTCAGCGGGGCGAAAATTGCTGCATAGGTATGTGCGCCCGGATTGCCAGCAAACGGATAATTCCAACGGTCAAGCGTTGGCTGTGTGAACTCGACGTTCACCACATCCGGCCCGGCATGGGCAAAATCCGTGCAGGCGATCAGCGGCATCATCACGACGCTGCACGTTCCAAGCCTTTTCATCAAAGACGTAATCGATTGAAACTGAAATTGCAGTGGATTCATTCTCCGGCTCCGTCCATCGGCATGCCCCGATCTGTCCTGCCGCCTTGGCTTGCCTCACTGTGGCGTGATCGCTTCGGCTTACGGTGGGCGGCGGAAAGTCGCGGCTGCGATTGCTTTTTTTCGCACTTGCGAGTTGCAAGTGAGTGAATATTATTGAGACTCAGTCGCAACAAGGTTCAGGGTAGGAAGCCAGATGCGGTGGCGTCAACAGTGAGCATGCGAGAAACATGAGCAGGGCAACAATGCAACAACCCAGGGGAACGCAGGGACGTCGGGCGACGCGTTCCGCTATAGCGCAAACCATTGCGGCACAATCTATTACAGGGCGGCGTGGCTTCACAGTCGTTGAGCTTCTGGTTGTCGTGGCGGTGATTGCTTTGTTGATAGGCCTGCTCATCCCGGCCTTGCGCGCGATCAAAACCTCCAGCCGCCAGGGACTTGAGATGAGCGCAGCCCGTCAGCTCATGACCGCGTACATCGCATACGCAGCGGTGAACAACGATGCAGTGTTGCCCGGCTATCACGATTCGCCGCGAGCGTTCGACGCTCAGAATCTGCCCATTGCCGGCGGCGCGCTGGAGACAGCCCGGCGCCGCTACCTCTGGCGGCTTGCTCCTTATTTCAATTACAACCTTCGAGGACTGTATCTGAACGAGAACGCTGAACTGCTTGAGCGGCTCGAACAGGAAGAGCGCACCGAGTACCTCTATATCGCCAGTCTTGTGCCGTCGCTGGGCCTGAACACCGAATGGATGGGCGGCGATGCAAGCATGTCGCTGGCGTTTCTTCCGCCGGGCCACCCGATGTATGAAGTTCTTGATCTGCACCGCTTCTATGTGCGCTCCATGGCGCAGGTGCTCCGGCCGAATGAGTTGATCGTGTTCGCCTCAGCCCGATCGCGCGGCAACGATCCCACCGTGCCCAATCAAATCGTCGAGGGATACTTCAAAGTTACTTCGCCTTACCTGAGTGAGCTGAGCGGTTATCGCTGGGCTGATGATTTTCACCCGAATGATGACCCCAGCCGGTTCGGCTATCTTTCGCTGCGCTATGATAACCGCGCGGTGTGCGCGTTCGTTGATGGCCATACCGATTCACTGACCGCTAACCAGCTCAAAGACATGCAGCATTGGGCGAACTGGGCGACGTCGCCGGATTGGCGCATCCCGCGGATCAACCAGGATCAAAATTGAAGTCAGCATGCAGAACTTTCGAGGTGGGAGCAGCGGTACTACCATGGAGTCATACGAACCCGCGCGCGATGATGCGCTCGATTCAAAACGCCAGGAGGACCGATGATGTCTGCAAGCTCAGCCGGAAACCCCGGAAACATTGACACTGCCCAGCTTGAAGCGGCTGCCAAAAAGTTCCGTGAGGACTACGCCAGAACCAAGCAGCAGATTCAAAAGGCAGTGGTGGGCCACGAAGAGATCATCGACGGCGTGCTGATCTGCCTGTTCGCTGGCGGCCATGCATTGCTGGAAGGCGTGCCGGGTCTGGGCAAAACGCTGCTGATCCGCTCGCTTTCCGAAGCGCTGCATCTGCACTTTTCCCGCATTCAGTTCACCCCCGATCTCATGCCTGCCGACGTGACCGGTACGACGATTGTGGTGGAGACCGAACACGGCCGAGAGTTTCAGTTCCGCAAGGGGCCGCTTTTTGCACAAATCGTGCTGGCTGACGAAATCAACCGCGCTACGCCGAAGACGCAATCTGCGCTGCTTGAAGCCATGCAGGAGAAGTCCGTCACGGTGGGCGGCCAGACGTATCAGCTTGATAAGCCGTTTTTCGTCATGGCCACGCAGAACCCCATCGAACAGGAAGGCACATATCCGCTGCCCGAAGCGCAGCTGGATCGCTTTTTCTTCAAACTTGAGGTGGGGTATTCCAGCCGCGCAGATCTGGCGGAAATTCTCAACCGCACCACGACCGGCCACACGCCGAAAATCGAGCAGGTGCTCGACGGCCCGACCATTCTGGAACATCAGCAACTGGTTCGCCGCGTGGTGATTGCGCCGCACGTGCAGGACTACGCGGTGCGCGTGGTGCTGGCGACGCATCCGCAAAGCGAGCTGGCCACGCCGATGGTGAATCAGTTCCTGCGCTTCGGCGCATCGCCGCGTGCCGCTCAGGCGCTCGTGCTGGCGGGCAAGGTCAAGGCATTGCTGGACGGTCGCGCGAATGTTTCAATCGACGACATTCGCAGCGTGGTGCTGCCAGCGATGCGGCACCGCTGCCTGTTGAACTTTGAAGGCGAAGCCGAGGGCATGAAGACCGATGCAGTGCTGCAGAACATCATCGACACGCTGCCGGTTGACGCTGCTGTCGCAGCATAACAAGCAGACGGAACGCGCCGGTTTTCAAAAAAAGCGAAAGCAGCGCGCTCTCAGTTAGTAAGCTGCGGGCTGCGGTGCATAATGCGCGCTGTATGACTCGTGACTCGCGGCGTCCCCGCCAGCGTATTGCCGTATGTGAGAGCTTCCGGGTCTGCATGCAAAATCAGAATCGGGTGTGATTCTGTCTCTTGTGTAAGGCCAGGCCTCCGCATCATTCTCCATGCTGCTGCAGAATTTCCGTGTTCCTGCCGTCGCATTGGCGATGGCAGCGTTTCTTCTGTTGGGGGGCTGTGCCCGCTATGAATATTACCTGGTTGAGCCGGCTGAGTTCAGTCAGGTCATTCCGCGCGATGGCCGCGATGTGTCGGCGGTGACTGTTCCACGAGAGCCCCTGGAATATCGCTTTGCAGAAGTCGGTCATCGGCTTGGCGTGCAGATCGACAATCCAACGCAGCGGCCCATCACGCTTCTGGGTGAACGCAGTTACATTGTCGATCCTGCCGGCTACAGCCACCCCATGCGAGGCGCGACGATCGCTCCACGCAGCCGGATCAGCTTCAGCCTGCCGCCGGTGCAATGGGTGTATCGCTCCAGACCACGCTTCAGCGTGGGCGTAGGAGTTGGGACGTACAGATCGGGCGGTTTCATCGGCACCGGTTTCGGCACGCCGCTGTATTACCCCTATTATGGCGATCCCTGGTATTACGACACCTATGCGATGCGCGTTGCAACGTGGGACTGGCGCGAAGGGCTGGTGCGGATGCGGCTGGTGTACGATGTAGCCCGGCAGCCCGCAGATGTTCCCGAACTTGGCGAGGAACGCGAGCTGGAAGGCCAACGCGAGCGTGTTGAGGTTGAGCACGAATTTGCCTTCGAACGCCGGCGAATTCGCTGAGGCGACAGGCGTATGTCAATCGCGATGCCGAAGCTTTGCAGAGCGTTTGCGTCGTTCGTTACTCACCGCTGAGCGCTATGCGGCCCGCGGTGTGCAGCGCGATATGAGGCGATGATCAAATGCGTCTGCTGCGCTCTCGAAAAGTTTCACAACTGCTGGTGATGTGTGTGATGAATGACGCCTGCTGCGGTTGTGGGCGCTGCGGGTTGCGTCTGTCGCGCAACATTCGACGAAGCGGCGTGGAGTTGCTGATGCATCATCGCTGATCGCTGCCAGGCGGCCACCGCAAGTCCCGCAAGCAGCGCACCCAGGCCATCTGCTGCGAGGTCCAGCACCGTATCGTGAAGCGAGCCGATGAATCCCAGGACCCACTCAGCAACTTCCCAAACCGTGCCTGCCGCCATGCCAAAGGTGGCGATCGCCAGCGCCAGCCGCCAACGGAAGTGTCGAAGCGCCGGCAGCAGCGGCCAGTACGCCAGTACGCCCAGCGTGATCGAAATAGCAAACCCGCTCAGCCCGTGAGCGACCTTATCAAAATGATGCGGCTGGACGTACAGATCAAATACATAGCCGCCTGTGTTGAAGACCGAGACAGCAACAAAGCAGCAGTCCAGAAAATCCGGCAGACGCCGATCGCGACCCACCAGCCACACACTGATCGCCAGCATCCCCATGATGATCGCTGACGCACCCCACCGGCCGTCCCATGCGGTCAAAATGACCCCCGTCATCAGCAACGCGATGCCTGCCCACGAAGCTGTCTTGAGAGAAACGGGATTGAACTGCTGTGGCTGCATGCTGAACCGGAGCGTGCGGAATCGAAGCCGTCGGCCAATCCTTGCCGGCGAGATCGAATGCCGCATGCGTGCCCAGCCGCACGCTGGGTGAATACAGCCAACTCCCGTGCTGTGCCTTGATTTCCGGGGGTTCGCGATCGAATAAGGCCGCCGAAGCGGCTATAATTGTGCAGCCTGAGCCGGCTGGAATCAGCAGCAATGGCAACAGACGGGCAGGCGCTGGTAGCGGCCGGCAGATACGAGATCTGCAGCCCTGCACTGCTCTTTGACAATTGGGGCCGACTGGCATCGACCGGACAGGGAAGGCTTGACGCGGCGCGTCGTGGAGCATCCGTGCCACGATAAAAGGATGCACACCTATAACTGCCACTCCGCAGTACGCTCTTGCTGCCTAATACAGGCGGCACGGTTCACCCCGACGCCCGATAGGGCGTGAACCGACGACATCGGGCTGGCCTGTGAACGCTGGCATACCGTTCACAGGTAAGACACTTGTGTGCTGTGGCGAGATGAAATGCTGCCCACCGCAGTTCATCGAGCCGAGATCAATAGATGGGCTACACGCGTAGATGCGGCCTGCTGACTGTTTCGGCACGGGGGTTCGAATCCCCCCGGCTCCACTATATTTTTATTCCCCCATCACACACCGTATCCACGTGCTGCCTGATCGCAGTCAATGTGGGTTTTTATTTTGATAGACAATATCGGTGCGCAGCGGCAACCTGAGCGCGACGCCTCAAAACTGGGAGGAGGGCAATATCGTGGCCAGAAAATCTTTGCGCACCGGTGATCGTACGTTTTATTGGCGCTGCAGCAATTGCAGTGGTCTGTGTGCAACCATTTGCAACGGCTCAGGCGGCCGATGACAGTTCAGGCCGTCCCGCGCCGCCGCCGGAGTCGTTCCTCCCAAAGTTTCTTCGTGATGATCCGACCCAGGCTTTGGCGCAAGCTCTCCAACTGTCGCCCCAGCAGCAGGAGCACGCGCGGGCGTGCTACAAGAAGCAATATCGTGAAGCGGCTGCTGCACTGGGTCAGCGGATTTATGAGCGGCTGGAGCGAGAAGGGCATTGGCCTGAGTACCACCGCCTGGGCGCTGAGGCGTCTGCCGAACTTGTTCGCGCAGCAAGTCGCAGTTACACCCGCGCTGTCAACGCTTCGCTGGCGGAATACCTGGCCATTGAGCAGGAGTGTTTCGACTGCATTGCGGAAGTGATTGCAGAAGAACATCTCCCAGCCTGCAGGCGCATGAGCATGACAATCCAGCGCCAGTCCTGACTGGGACAGCGTTCCCGAATGCCTCAGGACTTTTTTCAGTTTCCTGATCCCATCACCATAGTTTTGGATGAGCGGATTCATCTGGAAGATTCGCCCGAAGCGCTCGCGGGGTTTGATGAGCTTGTGGAGCTGTACGAACAGGAGCTTGCGATTCGTCTGCCGCTGCACTGGAGCGCGTCAAATGACGCTCGCATGGAAGCACGCGTCGCTCACGCCAGTAACGATCCGATCCGCATTCAGAATGCCGCGAGAAAATCCGTTCGTCACTGAAATCAGCTGTACAGAAGCCTGGAGAACATCATCGAATCCGCTGCAGCGATTCTGGAGGCCGATGAGCATGCTGACGCTGCGCGTCGCATGCGCGAAGCGTTCTGGACGGGATGTTTTCCCGACCTTGTTTGAAGTCACGCCCGCCATGTTTCTGGCGCTCGATTCAATGATGGATGATTTCGAGCCGGAGATGCGCGAGGCCGTTCAGGCGCTCCGGGATGAGTATCTGCAGCGGCGTCATCAACTGTTGCGTGCAGCGGTGACTGAGCACGTCAAAAATTACGTGCGGGTGACCGATGACGAGGAAGATCGGCGAGCGCGGCTGTATTTGTCTCAGCTCGGCGCCTCTTCGCTTCGCGTTGCTCAGCTGCAGCTTGACCGCTGCAGGCTGGCGCTGCAGACGCAAAGCCGCCTGGCTGAAGTGCTGGGCTCAATGGATACGGTGCTCAAGTCGCCGGAAGTGAAGTAGGCGCGGCAAAAGGCGATGGAAGCGGGTCAGTTGGAATACGACACCGCAGGGATTGAAGAATATCTGACGCAAGTGGTTGATGATTTCAAAAAGCAGGCACAAGCAAGCGAAAGTTTGCAGTGAGTATTCAGAAGCTGGCTTTGTAGCTGATAGCTGCAGGAAGCGTGTTTGTGCTATTGAGCGGTGATCTCTTGTTGACAGCAGATTGCTCACGGCAGGCTGATCATAAGCAGACGCGTTGAGTGCTCCGTGCAATTTCTGAGAATCCATGCTCCATCGTCGTGCCAGCGACAAGATCCGAATGAGTCGTCAGCACTGCGTCTATGATCCTGAATCTATTTGTGTGTGAATCTGCACCGACTGCCGCGCTGTTCAGTGAAATCGTGTTTGCAGGAATACAGCGTGGGCATATTTGAATCAGGAGCGACATCCATGCTCGTTGGAATCATCATTGCTAGAGGCTATCCGTAAACCTGTTTGAGGAGCAGGATGGAGCATCCGAGGTGGAGGAATCCTTGGAACAGTTTGGCGGACTTTTCATAACGAATGCAGAGGCGTCGGAAGTTCTGGAACCACGCGATCGTGCGTTCGACTTTCCACCGCCGCTTGTATCGCCTGAGTCTTCGCCCGTCCTGCGTGATGGTGTCGGGCCTGCGATTGGCGCGGTGCGGCGCGATCAGGTCAGTGCCCTGCGCAGCCAGTTCATCATCGAGCTTGTCGCTGTCGTACGCCTTGTCGCCGATGACGCGATCCGGCGTGACGCTGGTGAGCATGAAGTCGAACAAGGGTTGCACCAGCTTGCTTTCATGCGGCGATGCGGAGCAGGTGTCGACCGCCCCGGCACGCCGCGTGCATCAACCAACACCATGATTTTCACGCCTTTTCCGGCCTTTGTGACGCCGATCCCATCGCCGCCGCCTTTGGCCTTGCTGAACGTTGCATCGATGAAGCATTCGTAGAGCCGGTACCCGTCGCGCTCTTCGATCATGCGTCCGGCCTCGCGCATGATCGATTCGAAGACACCCGCGCGAGTCCATTGGGTGAAGTACTTGTGTACTGAACTCTTGCTGCCAAAGCGACGAGGAAGGTCTTTCCACTTCGCGCCGTTGTCAAGGATCCAGAAGATGCCGCGCAGCGCCTGACGCTTGTCCATCGCAGGACGTCCGCCTTTTGGAGACACCGGAGCATCAGGCACGCGTGCCGCCAGCCATTGCAGTTGCTCATCCGTGAGTCGCATTGTCATGAACAGCTCTTCGCGCCACGAACATCAACGGTTCCACGGTTTACGGATAGCCTCTAATCAAATGCACGGTGGCCGAAATCTCAACAGCACAGCGGCTGTTGTTGGGGTTTGCTTCATCGGAGCAGGCGGCATCATTCTGGCCACTTTGAAAAAGAGGCGATGTGCATGAAAAGGTGGGCAATAATTCTTGCGATTGTGCTGATCGGGAGCGGTGCTGCTGTTTTTGTCAGGGCAATGTCTCAAGCTGATGGCCGCCTGATTGTTGGGGGAGACCGCATACATGATGCTGGGATTGTCCGATTCAATGGCGCTGGAACTGTCGTTGAACACACCTTTACGTTGGTAAATCAATCGGGGCGCGATCTTCAACCGCAGCACGTCGTAGTGCCATGTGGAGATTGTGATGTCGATTTTGACTTGGCGACGTGGAAGCCGGGCGAGTCGCGAGACATGAAGGTAAGGATGACGCTTCGAGGTTTCGGGCGCGACGTGGCGGATGCTGCTGTCATCTGCGTTGGTGAGCAGCCGATTCCAGTTCGTCTGACGGCTGTGGGAGCTCCGCAGCATGCCTTGAAGATCATCGATGGAAACATGCAGATTGATGAGGCTGGAGTTGGCAAAATGTCGATTCGATTCACGACATTTGACGAGATTCCGCCCATTCCAGACATTCATGCGGATCCGCACGTTGAAGTTCAATTTGTCGGCTGGATCGAGGAAATGGCGGCATGGCCTGAGCAGGGAGTTCCCGCCCGATACCGCGGCACCGTACGAATCTTCGCGCCACCGGATATTTCTCACGTGCGTATTCGTGCAGAAGTGCAGGGAAATGTGCTGAAGCGGGCGTTTTATCGGTGATGAGCCAATCGTGCATCGGGGACTGCCAGGCCCGATGAATGCTTTGAAAGTTCATTTTCAAATTGCCAGACGCGGCCGCAGCAATTTCCCGCGAAGCAGCGGCTGTAATTGGCCCGCAATGTAATCGGCGATCGCCAGTGAGGCGGTCGCAGCCGGGCTGGGGGCATTGCAGACGTTCACGACGCGATCTGTCATGATGATTGCGAAATCATCCAGCAATCGACCGCCAGGACCAAGCGCCTGTGCGCGTACGCCTGCGCCGCCGGGTTGCAGATGTTCCACGCGCAAATCCGGCACCAGCCGCTGCGCAGCCTTCACCAGCGCTGCACGATGAAGCGAGCGGTACCACTCGCCCAGGCCCGTTGCACCGTAGCGCATCGCCATGCGCCAGAAAGAGAAATCGCGCAGGTAATCGAGCATATCGGCTGTGTGGATGTCGCGCCGCCGATAGCCCTCGCGGGCGAAAGCCAATACGGCATTGGGGCCGACCTCCACGCCGCCTCGCATCATGCGCGTGAAGTGAACGCCCAGAAACGGAAATCGCGGATCCGGCACCGGGTAAATCAGGTGCCTGATGAGCTTTTGCGCTTCTTCGGTCAGCGTGAGATATTCGCCTCGAAACGGGACGATGCGAAGCTGCGGTTGTGCTCCAAGCGTTCTGGCGACACGATCGGAATGAAGGCCGGCGCAGTTGATGATGAAGCGCGTCATGAATTCGCCGCGCGAAGTGCAGACGCGCATCATGTCGCCTTCGTCAATCATACTTTGGAAACAGCATTGCGTTACGATCGTTGCGCCGCTCCTTCGCGCCTGCTCAGCAAGGACTTCGCACACCTTTGCGAAATCGACAATGCCCGTGCAGGGTACATGCAGGCCAGCCATGCCGCGCATATGCGGTTCGATCTCGCGCATTGCGTGTTCGCTCATTCGATGAACCGGCTCGGGCAGATTGATGAAAGCCCGGCGTTGCAATTCATCCAGTCGCGCAAGTTCACGCCGTGATGTTGCGACGATCAGCTTGCCACACATTTCATGGGGAATGTCGTGATGACGGCAGAATTGCACTAGTTCATGCCGGCCGGCGACTGCAAGCCGCGCCTTCAGTGAGCCGGGCGCATAGTAGATGCCGCTGTGAATCACGCCGGAGTTGCGGCCGGTTTGATGCATCGCCAGCCGCGGCTCTTTTTCGATCAACCCGATATCGAGTGCAGAATGGCGCTGCAGGAGCTTGTATGCCACCGCAACGCCAATGATACCTCCGCCAATAATCAGTATGTCGAAACTAGTGCGCGACATTGGAAGGCTAAAAGAAAAATGAAAAGCAGAATTATGAAAAGCAACGGATACAGGTAAGTTGCTTTATCAGAATGCACAGCAATGCTATGTGCATCATGTGCTGCGAGCAGGTAGAACAAAACCCCGAAGATGCGATGGGCAGCATCTTTCGGGGCTGATGGCGTACATCACGAAACGCAATCGTTGCGCACGATTCGCGCAACAACAGTCTAATGGCGAAACGTGCTGCGTGTTTCGATGGCTTGCACCAGCGCGTTGCGGCGATCGCTCATTGCCCGGCCGTTGAGATGCGCATCGGGCGGCGGAGCGGATACGGTGGATGTCGATGCGTATCGATTGCAGTCGGCCTGGCCTGCGCTGTTGAGCACAACGCCAAGGGTTCGGATGCCGATGGCGCGCAGATCGTTGGCAGCTTCCGTCAGGCGATTGCGGGACCGTCCACGCCGCAGCGTGAACACCACGCCGTCGCAGGCCGCCGCCACCGGCAGCAATTCAATGCTGCCGATACACGGCCCGGTGTCAATGATGATGACGTCGTAACGCCGGCGCAACTCCGCGCATAATGTGGCGAAATCCGTTTGCCGAATCGACTCCGGGCCGAATGCCGCATCGCAGCCTGCTGGGAGCACGTACAAGCTGTGCATTGCCGACTCAACAATCTGATCATGCAACTCGCGATCCCGCAGCACTTCCTTCAGGCCGGGCAGATCGCTGAATCCCATCTGCCGGGTCAGGTTGCGTCCAAAGAAATCCGCATCGATCAGGAGTGTGCGATAGCCAGCGGCTGCATACGACCAGCCCAGCGACATCGTGAGGCTTGTTTTTCCATCGCCGCGGTAGGGGCTGGTGACAACAAATACAAAGCTGAGTTCCGGATCGCGCAGGGCTTCGATGCGATTGCGGATCTGATGCACACAATGAGTTGCAGCATCGGCCAGCTCGGGCCGGATGCGCCGCCCGCGCAAATGGGGCAGCACGCCCAGGCAACGAAAACGACTATGCGTCGGCAACAGTTGACGCACGCTGTAGGCGCGCTGGTTCAACGTGCCAAGCAGGAAAAACAGCGCGAAGCTGGCGCCTACGCCGCCGCCAAATCCTGCAACTGTCATTGCCTTGCGAAGATTTCGTGATGGAGTCAGCGGGCGTGACGCGTATTCTGCAACATGCACATGTCCGCCGAAGCGCGTCGGGTCCGATTCGATATTCAATATGCGAATGGCCTGAATCACATCGTTCAAATCGGATTCAGCAGTAGCCAGCTCGCGCTGGAGTGAATCAATTTCGCTTTTGCTTTGATGAAGCCTGTGAATCTCATGTTCATAAGAAGCAAGCTGGCGCGTGAGGTGCTGGCGATGCGCCTTGAGTTCCTCAGGAGTGCGCGGCAGCGCATCGCTGTTGCCTGCAACGGGCAGAATTCCACCTGAAGCAACCCACGCAGCAAGTGCGATCGTTTGGCGATCCGCAATTTTCCGCTCCAGCAGCTCCAGTTGCCGAACAGCGTTGCGGTAGATGAGATGCTGATCGCTGTATTGATTGGCCATCTGATCAATCTCAACACGCAGCTCATCGCGCTGTTCGCGAAGATCAGCCAGGCCGGGATCAAATCGTTCAAGCTCCGCTGCAGTTGGCATGCGGTTCAAATGCGCTGCCAGAGCGCGATCATCGTCTGCATCTTCCATGAGCATGATCGCAGCTTCCAGCCGGCTGAGTTCCTGCTTGAGTTCCTCCACGCGAAGCAGTTTGATGTTCAGCAGCGGTTCCAGGTCTGCTGTGCCATACTGGCTGCTGGCTATGTGCATGCGGAGCTGGTCCCGCAGGCGATCGCAGCGTTGTCGATACTCCGCTTCGGTGTCGCGCAGCGCGGTCAGGCGCTTGTGATACTGTTCATCGCGTCGATCAAGCTGCAATGTTTCGTACGCGCGCAGCACGCTGTTGACGATTATCCGCGCTTCATCAGGCGATTCAGATTCGTACGCAACGTAAATCAGCTCAGAGCCTCGCTCAGCCCATGCCCGCAGGCTGCGCCGAATCAGTTCACGCGCATCAGGCACCTGCGCAATCGGCAATGCTGCCAATTCCGGTTCTTCCAATGCGCGATCGATCACCTGGGGCGTCTGCACCAATGTCGCCTGAGTGTTGAGCAATCCTTCATAACGCGGCACGATGGCGTTCTCTGCAGTCTGATGCAGAACCGCATAGCCGGTTGGCGCAACGCGCACAATGCCGCGTGCTTCGTACAGCACCGGTGCGAACCGATAGCCTGCTGTGCCCAGCGCGACGCCCAACACAAGTCCCAGCGCAATTGCCCCCAGCCAGCGGCCTCGAAGTCGATCATCAAGCAATGTCAGCGGCGACATTGACGGCCGCACGGCGGATGGCGCAGCCAACTGACGTTCGATGACGTCAAGATCAGGCGCAGCGAGCGTTCCATTACATCGTGGCTCACTCATGATGGCGTCCCATCCAGAGAACATGGCCTTTACAGCAAATGCCTATCATGCAAAGACGGTGCATTGGACGGGCATGGCGGAAATTCATCAACGCCGATGAGTCGGGCGGAAAGTTTCAGCCTCGACAATGTGCACATGACTTCTTCGCGATAGACCGGATTCATCAGTACAATGACCGTGGGCTTAGAGTGCGCAAGATCATCCAGTCCGAGCACGCGCTGCGATGTGCCCGCCACATATCGGTTGTGCTTGTGTGGATTGATGTCAACAGCCCAGGGCACGATGTCGTAGCCCACGCCAAGCATATTGAGAAATGTGACGCCTTTGGACCCGGCGCCCCAGATGGCGATGCGCTCGCCGCGTTCTGCAAGTGTGCGCAGCGCGGAGCGCCATGCACGAACAGTCTGTTCATGATGCAAAGCGAACGCTGCGGTAACAGCTTCAAGGTCGTCCGATGCGCTGGCGGAAATCGGCGCCAGCTGTGTCGTGCCGATCGTTGCAACGCGTGCCTCGATGGTAAGAAATTGATCGGCGTACGTTGTGTCTGTTCGCAGCACTTCAAAGCCAGCTTGCTGAAACAGATGCACAAGCGATGCAGCGGTGAAGTACAAGCAGTGTTCGTAAATGATGTCCCAGATCCCGCCGCGCTGAAACGCCCATAACGCATGCGGGACTTCAAAAAAGACAACGGTGCCGCTCCTGCGGGCTGCTGCGTCTCGCACACAGCCAAGAAACGCAGCCGGATCATTGATGTGTTCAAGCACATGCCGACAGCAGATCAACGCAGCCTCAGGCGGCTGGCACTCTCTGCTGAACAAGGTGCGCAAAATTGAAACAGACTCCGGCAATATGCCACTTCTTTCTGCGTCAAAGCTGGGGTCATACCCCACGCCCTGATTGTTGCCGGTTTCGCAGAGCAGACGCAAGAAATCGCCCTGGCCGCAACCGATATCGATGATCGTTTTCTGGCGCAGGTCGTAGCGTTCAACCAGATCGTGGGCCAGTTGTGCGGCATAACGCTGAAACGCAGGCGAAAAGTGCAGCGAGTTCTCGTATCCCGGCGCGTAGGCGATCAGTTCAGGATTGAACGCTGCATTGAATATCAACTGGCAGGATCGGCATCGCGCAAGGCGAATTGATCCGGTTGGGGCTGCTGCCGCCTGGTCTGGCGTTTTCCACAGCACATTGCAGAATACGGGAACCCGTGGCGCGGTGAAAAAAAACTGCCCTCCGTGCTGACCGCATACCGGGCACGCAGCATCTGCGCTTGTGGTGAATACGCTGCTGCAGTTGCAGGCGTCGATGCGGCTGTCAGCGACGTTGGCAGGTATGGCGCTCATGGTAGTGGCACATTCAAAGCAGAGCTCGCTGAAGCGGCAGCAATGGCGGCGGCAGCGGCGGTGATGATGTCAGACAGCAAGAATCTCCGGCGACAGTCCCATGGCATGCAGATCCCTGGTTATGTCATTCACATAGACAGGATTCATCACGATCACAGAATCAGGGCGGTAGTCAATCAGAAAACGAGGTGAAACGATCTGCTGCCCCGTGCCGGGCATGAACTTGCCATGCCGATAGGGATTGATGTCTACGACATATTCGATCTGTTCTTCAATCTGCAGCGTGGTGAGAAACGCAACTCCCTTTGAGCCGGATCCCCATAAAACAACGCGCTGATTGTTCTCACAGGCGGTTTGCACATACTCGCGCCACCGCGCAAGCGTCTGCCCGCAGATGCGCGGAAACGAGGCGATGTTGGCGGTCAGTTCCACCAAATCATCGTGCACCGGCATGGTAGCAGGATGCTGGAGCGTGCTCGGCCTGGCGTAGAGAAGAAGATACTGATCCGCATACGCCGTCTGCAGATCGATGACATCAAATCCTGCAGCGCGAAACAGTCGATCAAGCGATCCCAGGCTGAAGTAGCTGCAGTGTTCGTAGTACATATCCCAGAACGCGCCTTCGCGCAGAACGCGCATCACATCGGGCAGTTCAAAGAACACCAGCACGTCGGTGCGATCGGATATCGTACGGCGAAGCTCACGCATGAATTGCAGAACAGGCCCAATGTGTTCCAACGTGTGGCGGCAAATAATGCAGTCAGCTGTCACATTGTGGTGGCGATGATCGTAAAGATCCTGCACGAACTCGATGCGGGAGGCAGCGTCGCTCGCAGTGCGTTCCGGCCGATAGGCTGGATCAAAGCCAATGCCTGAACAGTTCCCCATTTCGCATAGTGCAACAAGAAACTCACCTTTGCCGCAGCCGATTTCCAGCACGCGCTTGCCAGCCAGGCCGTACCGATCAATAAGATCGCGCGCCAGTTGCTTTGCAAAAGCGTTGAACGTGGGTGAGAAGCCTTGCGTTTCCTCATACATTGGTGAGTAGGCGTTTTTCGATACGTCAAATCGTGTGTTGGTGATGAAGCCGCATCGCGAGCAAAATCCCAGTCGCAGTTCGCCGCGCGGATATGCACGGGCCGTTTTCCGTGACGGCATCAGCAGGCAGCTGTGGGCGGGAATATTGCTCACGGCATAAAAAATGTGCAGGCCCTGCGCGTCACAGGCAGGGCAGGCGGCGGCAGCATCCCACTGATTGGGAAAGCTCGCTGCGAGCGGTGCGGCAATTGTTGTTGTGGTGGCGGCGGTAATGCTCATCTGTCATGCCTCATGTTCAAATCCATAAATAATGCGCGGCTCCGGAATCGGTACAATGAAACGCCCGCCCGCCGCAAGATAGTCTGACTGCTGCTGAATGATTTCGTCCTTGAAGTTCCACGGCAGAATGACCGCGTAATCAGGCCGTCGCTGCATAAGCGCCTCAACCGGAAGAATCGGAATGCGCACGCCGGGAACCCATCGACCGTGTTTGTGCGTATTGCGATCAACGACAAATTCGATAATGTCGCGCGTCGCTCCGATGGCGTTGAGCATGATGGTGCCCTTGGCTGCGGCGCCGTAAGCTGCGATGCGTTTTTCTTGTGATTTCAGGTGAGCCAGCAGCTCGCGCATTTGGCTGCGCACCTGATCGACGCGCGCTGCGAAATGCTGGTAGTAGGCGTATTCGGTCAATCCCAGTTGCCGCTCTTCTTCCAGCAACTGATGCACTGACTCCTGCACGTTTTCGAACGGGTTGATGTGCAGGCGCAATGAGCCGCCGTGGATGGGCACGCGAACAATGTGGTTCACATACAGGCCATGCCGGCGAAACAGCGCATCAACCGCGTGCACTGAAAAGTAGCACAGATGCTCGTGATAGATCGTGTCGAACTCACAATGATCGATCAGATCGCGCACGTACGGGAACTCGATCGAAGCCAGTCCGTCATCCTTCAGCAGCAATCGAATGCCTGCAACAAAGCCATTGGTGTCGGCCACGTGCGCCAGCACATTGTTGGCGATGATTACATCTGCGAGCGTGCCTTCATCGCGCAGCTGCTGCGCAAGCTCGCGGCCGAAGAATGCATTGAGCGTGGGTACGCCGATCGCACGTGCTGCTGCGGCAGGCTGCTGGGCGGGGTCGATGCCCAGCGCCGGAATGCCTCGTTCGGTGAAGTTCCGCAGCAGGTAGCCGTCGTTGCTGGCCAGTTCGATCACAAGGCTCTGAGCGTCAAGCGCGCATTGATCGATCAGCGACAGGGCGTTCTCGCGTGCGTGCTTGAGCAGCGTTTCCGAGAACGATGAAAAGTACACGTAGTGTTCTCGAAACAGCTCCTCCGGCGGCACGGTCTGGAGTATTTGCACCAGCGTGCAGCGCGGACAGAACGCAAGCTCCAGCGGCCAGCGCGGTTCCGGCGCATCGAGCTGAGAAAGACTCAGAAAACCGTCAGACTGTGGCATCACGCCCAGGTCAAGCACCGGCTCAAGCCCCTTGTGCCCGCACGATCGGCACGCAGCATGGCGTGATCGAAGGGTGAGGTAACTTTCATGGGCGTATTGTGTGGATGAACTTACAGCGGGATAAATAAGTGACATAAATTCCAATCCGGATAATGGTGATGAATGAAGCAATGCGGTGAAGCAGACAATGCAGCAGCGGCGTTTCAGGAAATGACGCGCTCCATGCATGGTCGAAGGGCACTATCGAGCAGGCCTTGCGTCAGCAGATAGCGGATATGGCCAATGCGCTGATAGCGCGGGCCTTCAAAATCATCCAGCGTCAGGCCGTGACGCAGATAGGCGTCATAACACTGAATGATCCCCAGCCGCGCATTCCACTGCGGTGTGAAGCCGGGCAGGACGCGGCGGGCCTTTTCGCAACTAACGCGGTAATTGCGTTTATCCGGCGAAGCGCCGTCAGCGAAACTCACGCAACATCGCGGCACGATGCGCTCAACCAGTTTCGCAAGAACACGAATCTGATAATTCTCGCTTGTTGACCCGATGTTGAACGCCTGATCGCGCACATCGTGTTCGGGCGCTTCCAGAGCAGCGATGAACGCGCGGGCAATGTCAGCAATGTGCACCAGGGGCCGCCACGGACTGCCGTCACTTTTGAGCATGACCTGTCCTGTGGTAAATGCCCACGCGGTGAGGTTATTGAGGACAAGATCAAAGCGAAGGCGAGGCGAAACGCCATAGGCAGTGGCGTTGCGCAGATAGACAGGGCAGAACTGCTGATCCGCAAGCTTCGACAATGCCTGCTCGGTGAGCACCTTGGAATGGCCATATGGCGTGACCGGATTGCATGGAGCGGTTTCGTCCACCAGGTCATCGCCTGCTGCGCCGTAGTTGCTGCACGACGATGAGAAGATAAACCGCCGCACGCCTGCCGCCTTGGCCAGCTCCGCCAGCCGTACCGATGCATGATAATTGATCTCGTACGTCAATTCGGGATCAAGATCGCCAAGCGGATCGTTGGAAAGGCCGGCCAGATGCAACACGGCATCGAAGCCTGCAAGGTCATCGCGCTCGACATCGCGCACATCCTTGCGAATGGCAGGCACATCAACAATACCGTCGTCGCCGAAGGTGCATCGCTCGTACAGATCGCTGTCCAGCCCAACCACGTCATATCCCGCGCGAACCAGCATTGGGGTCAGGACCGTGCCGATATAGCCAAGATGTCCGGTCACCAGCACACGCATAGACAGTGCCTCCAGTAGGGGGATGGTTCTTGAGTGCCGACGCGCAGCGATGCCAAAGGAAACGCTGCACAACATGAGCGAATGCACAGACAGCGCATCGCTCGTCGAACACGCAGCGGCGTGCAGTCTGCATCGTGTGGCAGTTGCGTAGGGATGTGGCACAAATGCGGCTATGGCGAATGCAGCATGCGCAGCGTCATGTCCATACTTTCCATGGCGCAGCGCCCGATTGCCACAGCGCTTCGAGCTGGTGCTTTTCGCGCAGGGTATCCATGCACTGCCAGAATGAATCGTGCCGATACGCCATGAGCTGGCCGTCGCGTGCGAGATTCACCATCGGTTCGCGCTCCCAGACAGTGTGATCGCCTTCGATGTAATCGAATACGCCCGGTTCCAGCACGAAAAACGCGCCGTTGATCCAGCCCTCGGCAGTTTGCGGCTTTTCAGAAAACTCGGCCACCCGATCGCCATCGAAGACAAGATGGCCGTATCGTGCCGGCGGTCTGACGGCGGTGACGGTGGCGAGCCGGCCATGCGAGCGATGGAACGCCAGCAGCGCGTTGAGATCAATATTGGAAACGCCATCGCCCCACGTGAGCATGAAGGTTGACTCGCCAAGATATGGCTGCAGGCGTTTGATGCGCCCGCCGGTTTGCGTTGCGATACCGGTGTCCACGAGGTCGATGCGCCATGCGGGCAAACCCGTATCGCTGCCGACGCCGTTGTGCCGCTGCACGTGGCCATTGTGCATGTTGATGCTCAGATCGCCGTGCAGATTGCAATAATCGAGCATGTACTTTTTGATGTATTCGCCTTTGTAGCCCAGCGCGATGCAGAACTCATTGTGGCCGAAATACGAGTAGTGCATCATGATGTGCCAGAGGATCGGCCGACCTCCGATCTCCACCATGGGCTTCGGCTTGACGGTGGTTTCCTCAGCCAGTCGCGTGCCATATCCGCCAGCAAGAATCGCAACCTTCATCGTGCTTCACCTCCTACGCGGATCGTCGCGTGTGAATGCGCTGTGTGATGCAGCGCGGCATGTTGTGATGGGGATTCGCCACGCGGCGTGTCTTTGGCCTGCGTGCAGTGTCGCTGCGTAACAGCCTGCTCAAGCAATTGCATGATGCGCTGTGCACATTGGCTCCACGACAGCACGGCACGAGCACGCTGAAGCGCAGCGCTGCACATTGCACGGTAGTCGTTCGGCGATTGAATCAGCGATTCGATGCGATCGGCGTACTCAACAGGCGATGCGTCCAGCGGCATGACCAAGCCGGTGAGATTGTCCAGCACCACCTCGGGCAGACCGCCGGCTGCGCTGACGATGCTGGGCGTGCCCTGGTGTGCCGCTTCGGCGGGTGCGATGCCGAACGCTTCGGCTTGTGAGGGAAGAATCATCAGATGACTTTGAGCCAGAATCTGCTGATGCCGCAGCCGATCGCGCTCATGAGCAAGCTTCAAGCGGCCAACGCATGTGACAGCGCGACTGCGGCAGGCGCGCGATGTAGGCGGGCCAACAAAGCTCAACTGCGCGTTCCATCCGCGCTCTCGCAATAACTCCACCACGTCAATGGCAAGGTCCAACCCCTTGCGCACCGGATTGGCGGCAGTGATGCACAGCCGAAGACTGCGCCGCGATGGAAGCTCGCGCTCTAGGCCGTTTGTCGAAGATTCATTGGGAAGCACGTTCGCCCCCATCGGAACAACATGCGTCCGTTCGGCCGGCATGCCATAATCGACGATGGCAGACTGCCGCGCAAGCTCGGTGGCAAAAGCGGCCGCTGCGCTTCGATGCATGGCGGTGCGTTCCAGTTCATTGCGCGCGATCTGATAGCCAGCCGATTTGGCCTTGAACTTGGGATACGTGCTGCTGATCAGTTGATAGGTTGTGTCGGTGTAGTAGACGATGGGGATGTCGGTAAGAAACGCATATAGAAGTTCGCTGCTGAAGCAGGCGACCACCGCGTCCACGCGCGCCGTTTCAACGCGCTGCGCAAGGCTGGCTGATGTGCGTGCTGCGGCCTGCAGCAGCCGGCGATGCACTTCATCTGACTGCTGAGCGTTCACGCTGGCGTCAAAGCGGCTGCGAATGCGATGAACAAGCGGCAAGGCTGATGATGGAATAAGCTGCCGGGCGAGGGATTTGCCCGACTGTTTCCAGTACGACCAGGAGCGCGAGTGCGTTACAGCGGGGCCGATCGTCACCACCTCCGCCAGCTTCTCCAGTTCGCATCGCATGGAAAACGGAATGCCGGAGTGGTGGTTGAAGTTGTAGGGGTCTTTATTGCACAGGAAGGCGATACGCATCGCTTGCGCTCCTGTCAGTTCAAGGCGTGAGGTTGCTCAGAGTGTCATTGCGCTGCGACGGGAGCGGTTGCTGGGTTGTCCTGGCGCGGGCAAACTTGCGGAGCAATGGTTTGGCGGTCCATGATGTGATCGCAGCCATGCACGCAGCCCGTTCGTGCATGCTCATCGGAACGCGTGTGACGATTGCTGCGCCGTGCGCCAGTCGCGAAAGAGTCAACCGCATCGGCCATGCTCGCTTGCTCGGATCCCACCAGAGCCAGCGCTGTGATTTGACAGACATGTTGTTGCGACGATAGCAGCCGTTGTACATGCGCCAGGAAAACAGACATTCAGGTACAATCACCACGCGGCCCCGCAGCGCCATTTCTGCCAGAAATAGCCGATCCGATCCGCAGTACAGCGGGATCAGGTTCGTGCGGCTTACCTGCGCACGGCGCATCACGCCCCAGATTGCACTGAAGTCATATGCATCTATCACCGCACGAAACCGCGCCAGCCGCGTTGATGCAGCAAACGTGCGGTCAAGCGTGAAGCGATCGATCTCATTGCCCTGTTCATCAATGTAGCGAACGTCGGTATGAACCAGGCTCACACTCGGGTCGCGATTGAGAACATCCACGCATCGGGCGAGATATTCATGTTCCAGCAGATCATCGTGGGCAGCCCATTTGAAATAGCGGCCGCGCGCATGGTGAAAAAGAAAGTTGAAGTTCCGCCCGGCCCCGATATTGGCAGCGTGACGGAAATAGCGCACGCGCGGATCGCATGCTGCATACGATCGGCAGATCGATTCCGTGTCGTCCGTTGACGCGTTGTCGGCAATCAGTAGTTCGAAATTGCTGAAACTTTGCGTCAGGATCGATTCAATCGCCTGTGTCACAAGATGACCGCCGTTGTAGACAGGAAGCGCGATGCTGACACAAGGCGCCAACATATGGCATGAAATGGCGCGAGTCATGAGATGTCCGTTGTTGGCAAACCAGAGATGCCTTGCTTTTCCAAGAGCGAAGTCATGTCATGGTCCGCATGACGCGCGTATTTGGCGCGTGCTGCGGACGCTGCAACCGGAGCAGTGCTGCTGTGCAGCGCATGTACGCCGGCGTAAGGCGATGCTGCTGCTGCCGCCGACGCCAGCCGCCACCGCGCGGTTCGTTTCCGGATCGGCGCGCGATCAAGCAGAATTTCAATGATGCGTTCGGCGGCTTGACCGTCCCAGAGTGGCGGACGGACAGCCTGGCGGCGTTCTTTTGCAATTGCACGCTCCGCCGCTGCGACAATAGCCTGCTCATCAGCCCGCACAAGTTCATTGAAGCCGAACTTCAAGGTGATGGGGCGTTCGGTGTTTTCGCGCACCGTCAGGCACGGCACGCCCAGAACAGCCGCTTCTTCCTGAATGCCGCCGGAATCAGTCAACACAAGTGCCGCTTCCGACAGCAGCGAGATGAACTCGGGATAGCTCAGCGGCGGGAGCGGGCGAATTCGCTTCTCGCAAAATCGAATGCCGAATTCTTTGATGCGCTGTTGCGTGCGCGGATGAATGGCAAAGTACACCGGCAGGCGATCGCCCAGAGCCTCCAGGCCGCGAACGATGGGGTAAAGCGTTTGCGGATGATCGACATTGGCGGGGCGATGCAGCGTAACCAGAGCGAACCTGCTGCAGGAAATATTGTATTTGCACCGCGTTTCCTTATGAGGCAGTCGCGGCAGTACCCAGTCGAGCGTGTCGATCATGACGTTGCCGACGCAGAAAATGCGATCACGATCGATGCCTTCAGCCACCAGATTGTCATCAGCATCGGCTGACGGCGTGAACAGATACTGCGAAAGCCGATCGGTCAGCACGCGGTTGCGTTCCTCGGGCATCGACCAGTCACGGCTTCGCAGCCCGGCTTCAACATGTGCGATGGGAACATCCACGGTGGCCGACGCGAGTGCAGCAGCCAGGGTGGAACTGACATCGCCAACCACAACCGTCACATCCGGCCGCGTTGTTTGCAGCACCGGTTCAAGTTTCTCCATGATTCGGGCAATCTGCTGCGCCTGTGTGCCGCTGCCGACCTGCAGGTGAACATCCGGCTGCGGCAGCCCCAGCGCGTTGATGAATGAATCCGACATGGCCTGGTCGAAATGCTGGCCGGTATGAACCAGAATCGTCGAACATCCGGAGCGCTGACAGAGAGCCTTGTACAGCGGTGCGATTTTCATGAAGTTCGGCCTTGCGCCGAAAACCAACATGCATTTCATCATGTCCTCCTGGCTCTTGACGCCTCACCTGCAGCAGCATGCGACAGACAGCACGCCATCACGCTGCTGTGGCGAGATCGTTTCGTTCAAGCACAGTTGATGCAGTCAATGTGAAAAGCTGTGTTCGTTTCGACGCGCAGCGTTCATGGCGCGCGAAAACACAGCAGCGTGTGTCGACACGCTAGAGCGATGACGTCGCTCCAATCGGCACGATTCCCAACCGGGCAAGCTCATTCAGTACAGCGCCGGCTTTGGCTGTCCACGTTTCATGACGCACACGTTCAATGCGGCGGTCTGCATTTCCTGCTGAGACCAGACAGCGGCGAATCGCTGCGGAAAACGTTTCAGCGTCCGATGCGACCTCCACCAAACCCTCATAGCGCGCCAGCTCGCCAAACGGCGTACTCACGACAGGGCGTCCGACAGCGAGATACTCCTTCAACTTCACCGGATTGCACGCTTCAATCCAGCGATTGCGGTTCCACGGCATGATCAGCACGTCGCATGCCGCCATGTACGCGGGCACCGATTCATATGGACGTTGGCCCAGTAGATGGACATGGCGATGCAGGCACCAGCCGGCGGGCAGTGAGCAGCCGCCCACAATGACAAATGTCAGATCGCTGAGCATTGCAGCAACGCGGTTGAACAGCGCTGCGTCGAATGTATGAGCGTCCACGCCGCCAACAAAACCGACGCGCGGCCTGGGCAGGTGGCGCATGTCGTGCGGCTCATCGATTTCGCCGCGCCCCGCAGCATGAAATCGATCGAAGTCAACGCCATGATCGATCAGCTGCGCATGGCGGCATTGGGGACGTTCCGCGTCGTAGAGCGTTGATGAGCAAAACAGCGTGAGATCAGCCTGCTGCTTGAGGTGGCGATCGTCCTGTTCGATCAGTTCCCGCGCAACATTGGGAAACTCTTCGTAACGATCGGTGCGCTGATACACCAGCGCAGCGGGCTTGAGCGCAGTGACAATCTCGGCAGCCGCGGGGCATTCCACCCAGATCAGAGGGCGGCGGATACCTGCGTTGCGTGCTGTGCGCTTGATTTGCATGGGCACAATGCGTCGGGCAATACGGCGTCCGGCCCGGCCGGGAATGGTGATGGGGCTGAGAACCCAGAATTGCTTCTCCACGTGAACCGTGCCGCGCCGCCAGCTGTTGAGTTTGCGCGCTACACGGCGGAAGAACATTGCTCCTTCGCCGAGTCGAGGAGTTCGCACGCCGATGGAGTTGACGTACACAACGGGGACGTGCTGGGCGAGTTGTCGGCACATCTGCATGTCGTAGTGGCCTCGATTGTGATACCACCAGTCAGCGCCGCCGAAGCAGATGCATCCGTCGAATCGCGTTGCAGCATCAATGCTGGCGCTGGTGTCGCATCGCTTCTGACTTGCCGTCCACGAAGCAGTTCCCGAAGAACCATCCACATGAAGATGCTGTTGGTAATGAGGTAGCGTTTCCACAATCGTCGAGGCTCCTGCAGGACGCGATACAGCCATTCACACCCGCACCGCTGCCAGAGAAGGGGGGCGCGTTTGACTCGCCCGGCCATGACGTCAAACGAACCGCCCACGCCGTGACAGACAGGCACGTTCATCATCGGACCGAACTGAGCGAGAAACTCTTCCTTGTGAGGCGACGTGATGCCCACAAACAGCATGTCGGGCCTGGCTGAGCGAATCGCCTCCGCTATGGACGGCGCTTCATCGTCTTTGAAGTATCCGTTGCGATAACCGGCAATGCGAAGATGCGGATATCGCGCTCTGGCGCGGCGCACCACTTCGTCGAGCACAGCCTGTTCTGCGCCGAGAAAAAATACCGAGTAATGCTTCTGGTTGCCCAGCCGCAACAGATGCTCAAAGAGATCGATGCCGGCCACGCGCTCGGGAAGCGATCTGCGAAGCAATCGACTGGCCCATACCACCGACACGCCGTCCGCCAGCACAAGATCGGCGTCGAGCACGGCCTGACGAAGCTGCGCCTGTCGCCGCATGTTCACCAACTTGGCAGCGTTCACCACGCCCACCAGCAGCCGCTCGCGCGTGAGAATTGCCCGCTCGCATCGCTCGACAGCCTGCTGGATTGTGGCGGCATGAATCGGTATGCCAAATAAGAGCTTTACTTCCAGCGTGCTTGATGGAGATGCTGCAGTGGTTCCGTTCGCGTGCATGTTGGGTTACCTCCCCAGCCAGGTGTAAAGGATCCATCCCAGGTGATAGGGACGGCATTCAAAATCCACGACTGTCGGTTGGAACATCCAGTTCAATGGCTGCAGCGTCAGCCTTGGATGAATTCGATTGGCAACAGCGCGAGAGAAGCGGACTAATTTGCGCACGTCGCTGCGACCGATTTTGCGCCAGATCACCGACCGGTCATCGTCAATCAGCGACCGGCCGATTTCCGGTGCGTGCTCCAGCCACGCCAGACCGCGCGCGGTTGCGTCTTTGTGGTTCGTGCCGCCGGCATCGGCCAACGCCAATAGCGCCATAGGCGCCATGGCATTCTGATGCACGCTGTAGACCGGATATCCCTCGATGACGCTGCCGTGATGAACTTCATAGTGCCACCACCACTGACCCGCTGCGCCTTGCACCGAGACGATCTGCGCAGCGCATCGGTTCGCAATCGATAAAGCGAATTCATCGCCCGTCGCCCGCGCCAGCTGCGACAGTGCAAGTATGGGATAGACCTGATCGGCAAAGCATGCGACATGTGATCTGCCCAGCGGCGCGATGAGAGGCGAGGTGTAATGCGGAAACAAGCCGCCGGCATGGTTGAAGCATTGCACCAGTCGCGCTCGCGCCTGATCGAACAATCGCTGTGTGCAAATATGTTTGTGAGCCGCCAGCAATGCTGAAAGCACCCACGCCGCTGCAACTGTTTCGCATGGCTCATATGTGCCATTGAGCTGATCCAACCGTTCGATCGCATACGGCAGATGAGGATGTTCAACTGCAGCGGCGCACCAGATCAGCAGCGCAAGATCACCCAGGTTATTGGTGTGCTCGATCCTGCTGAGCAGCCGCCCGCAGAACTCCCTGGCGGTTTCGCCGCCGAGAATGGCTCGCTGACCTGCTTCGTCAAGCAATGCGACGCCCAGTACAACGATGCAACTGTAGCGCAGGGATTCACCGTGTTGTTGCACGCCGTCGTTGTCGCGCTTTCTGCAGGTAAAGGTGAATAAGCCGCTGTCTCGCCGATACATTTGAGGCAGTCCGCGCAGCGCAATCGCCAGCACATGCTCGATAATCTGTCGCGCAGGATTTGGCCATTGAGCAATGTGAGCATGCGAACATGCAGATGTCATCATGGCAGACGTCACAGTTCAGCTCCGGTGGTGGGGGGATGGCGGAAATAACGGTTCGAAAACTGCGTGTGCAGGCTGTATGTGATGATTCAGATGCGCTGTGTGACTGCAGCGTTGGGTTGAGCCAGTCGCATCTGCAATTCCACAATGGCGTTGGCAATGCGCTCCTCAGTTTCCAACCTCAGCGGTTTGCTTGGTGCAGGTTCGAATGACTGCGGTACGGAGAATCGCTGCATCAGATTGATTCCGTGACGGTTCAGGAATGCTGCGATCTTCTGCAGCATGACCTCCGGGTGAGCGCACAAGGACTCGTATCCGATTGTGAGCAGTCGATCCGAACCAAGAAACGCTGCGTCGGCGTGGATCGTTTCATGCGTGAGCAGCACCTGCGCACAGGCCTGCGTCACCGGGTCGGCGTCGGCGAATTCCCGCCATCGCCGCGGCTTGACCGAAATCCACTCCGTGCTGTTGCGGCCGTGATTGCGATGCTGACGCAGCCGCAGAATGGAACGCACGTTGTCAGCAACATTGCGGCGAATCTCGATGAAAACGCATCGGGGAAATACGCGATCCAGCACGCGCATGTGAACGCTGTGCATCACGTTTTTGTTAAGGAACGGGCCGTTCAACGATCCGGCAATCGCGTAAGCAGTGCATCGCATCATGGGCGTGGGAAGGTAGGACGCTGCGGTTTCATCCAGCCAGTGCGCCTGCGGCATCCAGCGGTTCCATATCCATCCGCCTTCGCATGGCGCGCCCCAGCCGTGAATGGCGCCGTGCGTGCTTGTGTAGTCCCCGCGCCACTTGAGGATCCACGGCCGCGCTGCCTGTGTGGCGGCGGCAGGCGTGAGATACAGCCGATGAGCTGCGTTGGAGATATAACCAAACCGAAACCGCGTCACCAGCAGTTCGTACAAAAGCGTTGTCCCTGAGCGCGGCGGCCCGACAATGAACACCGCACCCGGATCAGCATGCTCAGCCCGCTGGAGCAGGCGCGATTCCATCGGCTGCAACAGAGCCATCGTTGCCTGGCGGGGCACAGCCAGAATCCAGTGTTTGAGCGTCATCAATGCAGATCCATTCGTAACAGACAACGGGCATGAAAACCGCATCGCTCTGCTGATCGCTTGAGCTTGTCGCGCAGCGTCTGGTTTCTCGGAACCTGCAGGGGCGACAGCACGCGCCAGAGCGCAGCGCGGGGCAGATCGCGCAGAAACATCAACGCGTTGGCGATGTGCGCGGTCATTCGGCCGCGGGTGCGCATCAGCAATAGCAAGTGGCTTCGGGCCATCGCCAGGTTCATTTCGTCCATGCACTGGCTTGTACTCACTGAGCCATAGTGCAGAATCGATGCGCCCGGGAAATAGCACACTCTCCAGCCCGCAGCGGTAAAGCGGTAGCACCATTCCGCTTCCTCGGCATACATGAAAAACGATTCATCCATGCCGCCGACATGCTCATACGCACTGCGCCGCACGAACATGAAACAGCCGGCCACGATGTCCACATCGTGCGATTGATCCAAATCAAGATGCGGATAGCGCGCGCGGGTCAACAATGTGGTGCGGCGCAGTACCATGTTCGGGATCGCGACATTGAGCAGCACATGCCCAAGCGAAAGATGACGAAACAGCGTTGACTGCTGCTGCCCGTCAGCCAGATACGCTCGACAGCCGATCACGCCGATATCGCGATGGGCTTCAGCGAACTCAAACGTGCTGCTCAATGTGTCCGCATTGACCTCTGTATCAGAATTCAACAGCAGCAGGTACTTACCTCGGGCAACGCGCATGCCCTGGTTGTTCGCTGCAGCAAATCCGCGATTCTGCGCGTTGGCAATAAGTCGCACGTCAGGAAACGCTGCTGCGATCGCTTCGGGCGATCCATCGGAAGATGCGTTATCGATCACAATGACTTCAAAGCGGCAATTGCGCGTTCGATCGAAGATCGATCGCAGACAGGCCAGGGTAATGTCGCGCGTGTTGTAGCTGACAATGATCACCGAAACATGGATGCCGCCCGAATGCGCAGCCGGTGTCGGCGGCAGCGCAGGGGTGGGCAATTCATCGATCGGAGGAGGTGCGGTAAGAACGCTCATGATGCGGATGATTCGGAAGTGGCAGGAATCTGTTGACGGGAAGCGAGCCATGCACGGCTCAGGCGGCGGCCGACCCGGTATGCACGCTCGGCGCTTCGTGTAACATGCGCGGAAAAACCAGTCGGCGTCAGCTCGATCGCGCCAGGCGAGGCAATCTCAACACCGCCAAGGCCGCGCTTGAAGTGATAGACGCCCGGGTTGCTTATCGCATCAATGCCGCCAAGGTCGTACCAGTGACAGCCGCGCTCGCGCGCAGAAAGAATTGCATGCCACTGAAGCAGGTACGCAGCCTTTGTCTTCAGGCCCTGTGGAGTCGTTGCGCCGAGCAGATAAATGCTGGTGTCGCCCAGCATGCTGGCAACGTGTCCCGCAACAGCCTGACCGCTGTGATAAGCCAGACTGATGAGAAAACGCTCTTCGGGCGCAGCGTTCGCATGCACGCGCTGATAGAACGCTGCATCGAGATCGACGGAAAACCCCTTACGGCGCACGAATTCATTGAACATCGCGCAAAACGCCTCAAACAGCGCAGGGTCGGCGCCGCTGCGGATTGTCAGATCGTTTCGCTCCGATTGGTTCAGCATGTTGCGCCACTTCTGGTGCAGGTTCTTGCGAAGCTGCTCACTGTTGAGTGATAGATCCAGCAGAAATGTTCGCTGCGGCTGGCTGTTGGGAGCGCTTCGCCAGCTTGTTGCCTTGAGCGCAGCAGCCACATCCGCATGTGACCACGGCGGACCGAACATGCCCGGTGAGAGATCAACGCGAAGCGCCATGCGCTGATCCCTGACATATCGAAGACGCAGAGCATGCAGGCACGTCATGAATCGCGCCACATCATCACAGCGGTTGCGACGAACCAGCGGCCCCCAACTGATGTATGCCAGCCCGCCCATCCCTAGCGGGAGCATCTTGAGGCGAACATTGGCAATGCCAAGCACCTCCTCACCTTGCTGGATCGCGACGTATTCACAACGCGCCCGCCGATGCTGCGCAAGAAGCGTGCTGTAAGCCCAGGACTGCCGATAGCTGTAATCAAGAAACGTGCGAGCGATCCGCTCCCACGCATCCTGCTCAAGCAGTGATACAACCGGCGGATCATCACGATGTGGTTGATGGGCAATCATCGAAGTCGTTTCACCATCAGCCGAAACTGCCGCATAAGCGACCGGCCCGGTGATTCACGATCAAGCAGCAATCGCGCAACGGAATTCGCATCGTCGTGCGACATGATCGTGTTGCGTGGCTGAAGCCATGCGTCGGTACGGGCCCAGCCTCGATCGCTGGTGTACACGTGCGTGAAGTGGCGCGATCGCAGCGCCGTCAGTACACGCCGGTCATACGCGCCGTACGGGCACGCAGCCGATTCAACAGGCGCACACAGCGTGTCTTCAAGCACAGCTCGCGCATGATCAAACTCCCGGCACAACTCGGCAGCATCAAGCGATGGCCATGGCCGATGCGACCATCCGTGCAGGCCGATCGTCATGCCCGCTGCCGCCAGTTCGTTCACAGCAGCGCTGCTGAGAAAACCTGCGCGATCCAGTTGCCCCGAGAGCACAAAAAACGTGGCGGTCAGGTTTCGCTTCTGAAGCGCCGGCAGCGCGATCAAAATGTCAGATTCATTGCCGTCATCAAAGGTAATGCGCACCGTGGGATGATCGCGCAGCATATCGAGCATTGATATGAATCTCGCGCGATCAACCCAGAACGCCGCCTCATCAGCGCTTATGGAGCGATTCGGTTCACCCACGCCGTGAAAGGTCACAATGACGCATTTGGAGTGCATATCGAATGGCGCACAAGCAGAACGTTCTGCTGCGATATCGCGCATTGGCATAGTTGATCAAGCTGCTAGAGGTCAACGCGCAAAGAACAGTCGTTGCACGCTCAGCGCCAGCAGCACGGGGCTTTGGATGATGTTCGTCACCCATCGTGTCAGATGGCTGGCCTGCGGCTGTGCATGTTCCTGTCGAATGTTCAATGTCGGGGTTTTTCCTGCGCGGTTGCACTGGAATGCAAAGCCGGTGCGCAGGTTGCTGAAACTGTCGATGGTATTGTGCAAGTTGAGAAATGCGCACAGGCGATCCATTACCGCGTGCGGGTTGGCGATGAAATCTTCATATCGAACAAAGATGCGTCGTTTGCGCGGCGTACTCCAATACGCAACCGCAGCGAGCGCAAATACCACAAGACAGTACAGGTTGGCTGTCCAGATCGGCATCGGCACGCGACGTTGCACGTTCTTGCGCAGACTGGCCACCACCGCTCGAGGATCGCGCACGAGCCAGATCACGCTGACATCAAGCGCACGGTTGCGGCGCAGTCGCATGAATCGGATCGGATAATGCGAAGACTCAATAATCACACGGCACGCACTGGCCGCTGCAACCGTTTGATAGAGGCTTGCTGTTTGGTGCTCATACATCGCACGCTGCTGGCGATTGGTGTAGGCGCTGATGCGAAAAAGCGAGCTGTGATGATCGAACCGCTGATGCGTATTGACCGCAAAGCTGCATGCTGCCTTGGGCATGCGGTCCATAACGTCTGCCCAGAACGCGCACGTGCTGGCATTTTCGGTACGCGGAATTCCGTGAAAGAGATTCCAGGCGCACAGCTCACCGGCGTAGAAGGCCGAGTTGACATTGCCCAGCGCCACGCCCAATACGGTGCTGCCGCTGCGGCCTGTGCCCATGATGTACGCCACGCGCACCGGCCCGACGTGCTGCTCAGGCTGCGGCTGTGAGTGCAGCGCGTGTGCAGCGGCCGATCGACGAACCGGCGCATCAATCGATGCAGCTTTCTTGTCAATGAAGACGCGCACCATGAATCACCATCGAAAAACAGACTGCGGCAACGTTGCGGCTGGTCGAATGCGCGGCAGTTGTGGCCTTGCTGACAACATGCGATCTGCATCAGAATTCAGTGCAGCAGGAACCGGAACCGCCGAAGAAGCCAGCGTCAAACTTGCTGTCGCTGCGAGCACGAGATACCAGAGCATTGTGATCTGGCCGAAATATGATGCCGCCAGATAGCTCGCGCAATGTACGAACAACGACACACCAAGCGACCAGGCCAGCATGACCCGCATGGGATCGTTCTCGTTGCATGCGACCGCTCTGCCGACGTTTCGAAACGCAACAGCGATCAACACGATGAGCAGCGCCAGCGTCAGCAGTCCGCCCTGTACGCCTGTCAGCACGTACTGATTGGTCACATCAGACAGCATCGGCCCCCAATGAGCCGTTGATTTCGTCCCCAGCAGCCACCATTCATCAATGCGCTCAATCGCCTGATTGATGAGATTGAAACGATGCCAGCTTGTTGATCCGCCAACCACGCTGATGCGGGCGATCAGATGCCACACCGGCGACTGCATCATGATGTCGAGAATGATCAGCAGCGCAACTATGCTCCAGCGAATATACGCCAGCCCCATCCGTACGGGAAACATGGCATAGCCGACGGCGACGCATGCTGCAGCGATCACCGGCGTTGATGAAGCGCACATCACGATGATGGCCATGGACATCACCACGCCAACTGCGCCCAGGATGCGTCGCGAACCGCCGCGCCACCACAATGCCGCCATCAACGGCACAAGTGACGCCCAGAAGCAGCCCGCGAGAATCGGATGCGCAAACGCGCCCTGGCATCGGAGTCGACCCTGTCGAATCGCAGTCACCTCCGGCACGCCGCCGAGAAATGCAAACACATTGCGATGTGTGAGATGTTCAACTGCAAAGGCCAGCGTCACCGGAATGCTGATCCATGCTGCCATCACCCCGACATATTCCAGATCATCCCATGATTGAATCAGCATTCGAAACAGAAAGTACATTCCTGCGCCGTTGTAGACCCAGCCAAGGCGGTTGACCAATGCCGACGATGACTGATGCAGAAGCGTCATGATGATCATGCCGCTGAGCAGAAACAGCACCAGCACGGTGTCAAGCCGAAGCCAGCGGAAGTTCGCATATTCACCGCGCAGCATGATGCGCAGCCAGCCGCACAGCACCATGAGGCGCAGCAGGTCGAAATCCAGACCGGCGATCACCACACGCTGAGCCGGCGCGATGAAGCACGCCATCAGCAGCATCGGCCAGATGGCATGTCGGCGATCAACGAGCATCATCATTGTTCCCAGCAGCAGCACCGCCGCCAGGCCAAATGGATGCAGCGTCGTCTGGTCTGCGTAATCAACTTTCAAAAGCAGCAGACTCATGGGCAATCAGAAGAGACTCGCACGCATCAAGCATTCGGCTTTCGGCCAACGATGATCAGCTGCCGGGCCAGAAACTCATCAAGCAGACCAAGCGTGCACCAGGAAAGCAGCCGCAGACGACGTTGGCGCATCTTGTGTTCGCAGTCGATAAACTCAAGGCCAAGCTCGCTGAACCACTGACACACCATCCGCCGCGTTGTGAGTCGAACGTGCGTGCGATCGAAGATGCCCGCATCGCGATAGCGCACGTGACCGCGAAGAAAAAGCTGTGCAAATACAGAGTAATGCCTGAAGTTGGGCACGCTGATCACGACGAATCCGCCCGGCCGCAGGAACCGCACGTGGGATTGCAGCGCCGCAAGCGGATCAAGAATATGCTCCAATACGTCGGCATAGAGCAGGCAGTCAAAAGTGCAGTCATGGAGAAAATCGGCCGCCGCCAGCGCATCGGCTTCAATTACGCGAAAGCCGTGCTTGCGTGCGAGCGCGGCAGCTTCGGGGTTGATTTCAACGCCGACAACATTCACGCCGCGCGCCGCGAGCGCCGCTTCGGTATGTCCCATGCCGCACCCGACTGAAAACACATCGCGCACATGATCGGGAACGTGGCGAAGCACGTCGCCGCGCATGTAACGGAAATACGCCGGCATCGACGAGGCAGCATCTGGAATCGATGTTGAAGCGATCATGGTCATCAATGCCTGCATGCCACAGAATGGTGAGTGTGAATGGTTCCAGCAGGCTGCAGCTTAAGCAGCGCAGCAAGCGCTGCGGTTTTTACGCCGTATTGCGAATAAGTGGGTGGTGCGTGGGGCAGACGCCCAGTGATTGGGTCATGCTGGTGATGTATGGCCGAAGCTGTTCAATCGAAAGCTCCCACCATCGGCTGGCAAGAACCAGTTCGCGCGTAGCCTCATCGAATCTGTACCGCAGCAGCCTGGCGGGATTGCCAGCTACGATGGCGAAATCCGGCACGTCACGCGTGACCACGCTGCCTGCGCCGACCACCGCGCCAATCCCAACGCGCCGGCAGCGAGGCGTCAGGATGGCGTTTTCACCCATCCACGCATCGTGGCCGATCCACGTGCGTGTGGCTTCAACGCCGTCCTGCTGGACATAACCAAGCTGCCGATTAAAGAAAAATGGATGCATTGAAAGACAATCAAGCGGATGATTGCGCGTGAGCACGCGCACGCCCACCGCAACGGAAACATACCGGCCCACCGTAACGCCCGCAGGAAATGCTCGCGGAACGCAGCACGGTCCATAGCTGTACGAGCCGACGGTCACGTTGTGATAGCGCGTGAGAATCTCGCGAATGCTGGCGGAGTAAAAATGCCCGCCTTCCAGGCGTCGTATGAGCTTGGTCACTATCGAATGCTGGCCGGGCAGGCGATACCACCGCACCAACAGTGGTCCGATCGCGCATCGCCGAAGTTCACCCGGGCGCACAAGCGCTGTCCGATCATCGTCATCATGAGCCGATGTCTGGTCCGGCCCATCATGCTGAAGATCAGCAACTGAAGCTGCGGTGGAAGAAGTCATTGCGGAACTCGAACAAAAGGCAAGGAAACGTACTGCCATGCCGCTGCGGCTGCGCGGAACAGCTCAGCCCGCAATTCCGGATAAAGTGCGATTGCAGCAGCGCCCGTGAGTGCAGCAAGCCCAACGGCAGCGCCGACGATCACCATCCATCCCGCGTATGACGCACTGGCCCAGTGCAGTCCGTATGCAGCAGCGATTATGGTTGTCACCAGCAGGGCGGGGCGAACGCTGAGTGAAGCAGGAATCGTGTGGCATTGCTTCAACCGCACGATTGCGGTGAGGCCGGCAAGCACCTCGCCGCATACGCCTGTCAATGCAATCCACACCAGTTCGCCGCCTGCGAGCGCAACAGCCGCTGCAGCGATCAGCGATGAAGTGCGAGCGACATTTGACAACAGCGCAAGCCGTGTATTGGCGCGGGCCATTGCAGCAAGAATTGGAACCACGCGCATAAGTCGAACCGCATTCATCACCGCCAATACGCCGATCAACTCGCCCGCTGCCGCATAGGCCGATCCATACAGGAACACGATCATTCGTGGGCCGATGACGATCAATCCCGCAGCCAGCAAGGCAGCGATTACGCTCATGAACTGCAAGCCCAGCACAAACCGCTGCTGAAAACGCTGAGGATTGTGCTTCACCCGCGAGAGCGACGGCAGCATGAGTGAAGAGGCGATGCGCGTGATCATGATCGCCGGCAGCAACGCCAGACCAAAGGCAATCGCATACACGCCCAGATCGGTCATGCTGTAGGCCATGCCCACAATGAGCCGGTCGCCCTGGAAGATGCCAAACATAAGCAAGCCGTCGACAAGCAGCGGCCAGCCGAACGAGAGCATGCGTCGTGCATAACGCTTGTCGAGCGTCCATGCGTAACGCTGGCCAGCGACCAGATGCGAAACAATCAGTGTGGTTGCGGCCTGCAGAAGCACCAGCCACAGGATTGCTGAGTAATCGCCCAGCCAGTGCGCCAGCGGCCACGCGGCCAGAGTCGGCACAAGCTGATCGAGCACGTCGATCGTCGCATCGCGGCCGAACCGCATCTGCCGATGCAGTCGCTTGCTTTCCAGATGCACAAAGCCGCGCAGCAGCGGCGCCAAAGCCAGACAGCGAAATGCCCATGTCGTTTCGGGAATGCCAAAGAGCAGCGCGATGGGGTGCGCCAGAAGAAAAATCACCCCTGCAAGCAGCAGCCCGCGCAGCGCCATGAACAGATGAGCGGTTCGTTGAAAGCAAGGATCATCGCCTTCATCAGCCTGCACCAGCAGTCGATCCACTGCCAGGTGGCTGATCATCTGCAGTACGGACATCGTAATGGCGAAGGTTGCTGCGATGCCGAAGTCGGCCGGTCCCACCACCCTTGCCACGATGAGGTTGCGAATAAAGACACATGTCTGGTTGACAGTCTGACTTGCTGCGAGCACGATCCCGCTGCGGAAAAGCTGCGCTCGATGATTGACAATCGAATGTGCAGTCATGCGAATCAACGCATACGAAGCGCGCTGCTGTGTGCTGTGCTGATGCGAAGTCGCCTGGAACAACAGTGCCCCAGCCATCGCCGGCATGCTTGTGTGTCACATGTGCAGCTTGCGCACCCAGACAGGCAGGCGATTATGGATGCCCGCCGATCGGTATCGGGATCGGTATAGGATGCGGCGTTCCTCCGTGCCCCGAACCCGGATCGCCGTCATCGTCATCATCATCACCGTTGTCATCCCCAGTCCCGTCGCCCGGGCATGGTCCCCATGTGCCAAGCACGCTGTCTAATTGATCTTCGTTAATCATCATGCTGCCGATTCCTGTATCAGGGCAATCGTTGCACGACGCTCCTGCGGTCATGGCAATGATGAGATCATGTGTGCCTACTTGTCCGTCGCCGTCCAGATCGCCATCGCAAGGCATATGAGGATCTACAGCCGGTGGATCAATCGTGGAATCCCATTCGAATGCTCCCACACTGGCTGGCATCGATCGTTCGGAACTGGCAGTGTCCGCGGGCACTCTGGTTTGCGTCAGGCGATTGACCAGCGGCGAGCCTTCTGCCGGGCGAAAGTCATTCGCCATCACATTGGCAAACTGCGGATTGCCCACCGTCGCGTCAGTGCCGCCTATAAAGGCGCGGTCATTGGAAGTGACCGTGAAGTGGTTGTGTTGAAAGTGCCCGTCGTGCAACGGGCTGTTGGGGCCAAGATACAGTTCGTGCCAGATGCAGCCTCGAATGGAAACGTTGCGCAGGTGTCTGGTTTCCAGGGCAAAGCCGACATTGACATGATTGACATGCCAGAGGAGCATGTGATTTGTTGGTGTCCACCAT
>CAZNPU010000015.1:0-65749 GCA_964575335.1 uncultured Isosphaeraceae bacterium
CACCGCGTCATCGGTGGTGAAAAACGCCCGATTGTCGACACGTGGTGGCAGACGGAAACCGGCGGCCACATGATTACGCCGCTGCCCGGTGCGACGCCGACTGTGCCCGGAAGTTGTACGCTGCCGTTTTTCGGTATTGATGCGGCTATTGTGAACGAGCGCGGCGAAGAGCAGCCGCCCAACGTCGGCGGATTGCTTGTCGTGCGCCAGCCGTGGCCGGGCATGATCCGTGGGATTTACGGCGACCGGCAGCGATTCATCGACACATACTTCTCGCGCGTGCGGGCCAATGACGATGACAAGATTTCGCCGTACTACTTCACCGGCGACGGCGCGCGGCGCGATGATCGCGGCTACTTCTGGATCATGGGGCGCGTGGATGATGTGATCAATGTTGCAGGCCACCGTCTGGGCACGATGGAAGTGGAAAGCGCGCTGGTGAGTCATGATGCGGTGGTGGAGGCGGCTGTGGTGGGCATGCCGCACGAAATCAAGGGCACAGGCATCGCCGCCTTCGTGACCCTCGAGCCGACCTATGCTGCGCGCGTTCAGGCCGAGGTAAAAGCTTCCGCCCAGGCCGGGGCACAACAAGGCGGCGGTTCGGGCGCAGCGGCGGGAGGCACATCCCGCGCTCTGGAGCAGCTCAAGAAGGAGCTCACTGAACACGTTGCGCGTGAAATCGGCGCAATCGCCAAGCCCGATATGATCCGCTTCACCGACGCACTGCCCAAGACCCGCAGCGGCAAGATCATGCGCCGTCTGCTGCGCGACATTGCCGCCGGCACCGACTCCAAGCAGGACGTTACCACACTCGAGGATTTCAGCGTCATGGCGAAGCTGCGCGCGGGTGAGGAAGGATAATCGCCAGACCAAGGCGATGTTCTGTATTGATAGCGAATGGCGGATTTCAGACGCTCGCGTCAGCCGTTTGCGCCATCAACTGCTCGTGCCAGCCGCATACTCATTGATGCTACATGGGATGAGTTGCTGCTGGCCTGCTGTTTTGATTCCAGCGCTTGCGCGTGTGTTTGGGGGCTTTGAGTAGAAGATTGCACATCCATGCGATTTGCTTGAGCCTGGTCGTTTGGGGCTTCTTAAGCCGCGAAAGATCGGAAAAGCATGGCAATTCACGCCGGTAACCGATTTGAAGCAAAAACTGCGGAAGCCCGAATAGCTTTTGCCTGCAATGTGCCTAGCGTTCGGCATGCCGACACTCGCATTCATCGGCGATGTGATGCTCGGACGCGGCGTATGCGAGCAGCTGCGCTGGCAGCAGCCTGAGGCGTTTTGGGGCAGCACGCTGCCGGTTCTTCAATCCGCCAATGCGGTGATCGCCAACCTCGAATGCGCCATCACGCGGTGTGAGAACCGGTGGGATCGCTCACCCAAAGTGTTTTATTTTCGTGCGGATATCGCAGCAATTGATGTGCTGCGTGCAGGCAATGTCCGATGCGTCACGCTGGCGAACAATCACACGCTGGATTTCGGCGAGGAAGGCCTTCTCGAAACGCTTCGCTATCTCGACCTGGCTGACATTCACCACGCCGGGGCCGGGCATAATGCAGAAGAGGCCGCTGCGCCTGCTGTGTTTTATGCTGGCAATGTGCGCATCGGCGTGATTTCCCTGACCGACAACGAGCCGCTGTTCGCAGCCGGTGAGGATCGTCCCGGTACCAACTACGTCCCCATCCGCACTGATGAAGCGACGATGCGCCGCGTGCAACAGTCCATCGACATTTCCCGCGACATGGGCGCTCAGTTCATCATCCTCAGCCCGCACTGGGGGCCGAATATGGTGCTGCGGCCGTTCCCCGAACATGTGGATTTCGCACGCGAGGTGATTCGCCGCGGCGTTGACTTGGTGTTCGGCCACTCAGCGCACGTGTTTCAAGCCGTTGAGCGGTATGAGCACGGCCTGATTATCTACGACGCGGGCGATTTTCTTGACGATTACGCCGTTGATCGTCAGCTTCGTAACGATTGGTCGTTCATCTACCTGCTGGAGATCGACGAGCAGCGCATGCATCGGCTGCGAATGATTCCAGTGCTGCTGACCTATGCGCAGGTTGACATTGCAGAGAATCGGGAGCGCGACGCGATATGCCAGCGGATGATTTCACTGTGCCGCGAATTCCAGACGCCGCTTCATGTGACGCCCGAGGGGCTTGAAATAACGCTGGCGGCTCCCATTTCGGAAGCCGCCAGGCGCGTGTGAATCATGTGTTGTTGCGTTGCGTCGTTCTCAGTTCATTGAGTGCATTGGCTCAGCCGTTGGCTTTCGCAAAATCGCGCATGAACTCAGCCAGCACGCGGCAGCCTTCAAGCGGGAAGGCGTTGTAGATGCTCGCACGCATGCCGCCGGCATTGCGGTGGCCTTTCAGGCCGTCCATGTCGTGTTTGGCGGCTTCGCTGATGAACTTCTTATCCAGTTCATCATTGCCCGTGCGGAACGTCACGTTCATATGCGAGCGGCAGTCCGGCCGGGCCACGCCCTTGTAGAAACCGCCTGATTCATCGATGGCGTCATAGATGAGCTTGGCCTTTTCTGCGTTGCGCTTTTCCAGCGCAGCCAATCCGCCTTGCCTGAGAATCCACTTGAAGACCTGACCCATCATGTAGATGCCGAACGCTGGCGGCGTGTTCAGACGCGAATCGTTCTTGGCGTGATTGGCGTAGCTGAACATGCTGGCCAGGCCCGTTCGGCCCTTCTCGATGAGGTCTTTGCGCATGATCACCAGCACCACACCCGAGGGACCCAGGTTCTTTTGAGCGCCGGCATAGATCATCGCGTGCCTGTTGATATCGATCGGACGGCTGAATATGTCAGAGCTGGCGTCGCAGATCAGCGGCGAATTGCTCGCTGGCGGCTGGTTGTACTGCGTGCCGTAGATTGTGTTGTTCGAGCAGTAATGCATGTAGACGGCGCCGGGCGTCTGTGTGATTTCGTCGTCCGACGGCACATAGGTGTAGCCCACTTTGCTGCCGTCAAACGCCACGTTCACGTTGCCGAACAACTTGGCTTCCTTGATCGCTTTGGTGGTCCAGACGCCGGTGTCGGGATAATCGGCGGTGGTTTCGGGCGACAGGAAGTTCATGGGAATCATGGCGAACTGCGTGGTTGCGCCGCCTTGCAGAAACAGCACCTCGTAGTCATCGGAGATGTTGGCAATCGCGCGGCAGTCGGCCTTGGCTTCTTCGATCACCCGATCGAATACCGGCCCGCGATGGCTGTGCTCCATGATGCCGATGCCGGAGTCAAAGATGTTCCAGATGTCCTGCTGTGCCTGCCGCAGCACTTCTTCGGGCAGCGCGGCTGGGCCGGCGGAGAAATTGAAGATGCGCTTGCCGGGCGAGAAATTGGGAAATGCAGCGGATGCTGAACCGGAAGGCGAAGCGCCTGTTGCAACGGGAGTGGTGGTGGGTGTCATTGCTGAAGATTTCCGAAAGTTGAAGCCATGAGTTTGCAGCCCCATGACTTTGATGGGGAGTCTGAGTCAAGCACACGTATTTTGCTTACTGAGGGAGCTTGGCGAGCACCACGCTCAGCACCGCGTCATTGGCGCTGATTGCAGCGATGTGCTCAGGGCCGGGCGATGAATCGAGCTGAATTCGTGCGCATGCCGCCTTGGCGCCGTCGTAAATGATGTTTTCCATTTCCTCAACATTGATGCCGGCCTGGCCAAGCGTGTAGAAGACATGGGCCAGCACGCCCGGACGATTCAGATGCCGCACAGTCAGCATGGCGGTGGCAGACGTTGATGAGGCGCGGTTCACGCAGTTGAGCACCTGTCCGCTCTTTTTGTATTCCGCCACCACGCGCACCGCTTCCATGGCGATGGCCTGCTGAGCCTGATCGGTGGAAGCGCCGATGTGATGCGTGCCGTAGACGCCCGGCTCTTTGACGATCGAATCGGTGAACTCGCCCTGCCCACCAGCCGGTTCGTTGGCAAATACGTCAAGCCCGCAGCGAATGCCCTTGGTGCGGATGGCGTTGGTGAGCGCAGTCTGATCAACCACGCTGCCGCGGCTGGTGTTGATGAGATACGCGCCGGGTTTCATCGCCTGGCAGAACTGTTCGTTGATGAGATGTTTGGTGTCGTTCGTGGCAGCGACGTTCACCGAGATCACATCCGACATCTTGGCGAGATTGACCAGATTGGCGCAATACCCGATCCCAAGCGCGTCAGCCTTTTCCTCGGTGAGGCTTCGCGACCATCCCACCACGTTCATGCCGAAGGCCTTGCCTCGCTCCGCCACTTCCCGGCCGATCTGTCCTAGACCCACAATTCCCAGGGTGCGGCCATACAAACCGCTGGCCTTGGCGTATTCCTTCTTGTTCCACACGCCATTGCGCAGGTCGATGACCTGGTCCGGCACGCGGCGATCGCAGCTCAAAATCAGTGCCCAAGCCAATTCAGCCACAGCGACTGAGTTCTTGCCCGGGCAGTTCGCCACGAAAACGCCTCGTGCGGAAGCCGCCTGCATGTCGATGTTGTCATACCCCGCGCCGGCCCGGAGCACGAGGCTGAGCGATTTGGCCTTCTCAAACACCGCAGCAGGCACCTTCGTTGACCGCACAATCAGTACGTCAGGGTCAAACTCAGCAACGGCGTCGGGCAGCGTCTGCGGCGAGAGGTCCGGGTTCAACAGTACCTCACAGCCTAAGTGCTCCAGGCCGTCAACGCCCGATTGTTCAAACTTGTCAGCGATCAGAACCTTCATCGTTGTTGGCTCGGTTTCTGCGGATGCATCGTGATGCGACGTCGAAAGAGTGGAGGTATGCGTGGTAGTCATGGCAATAGTTTATCGCCCCCAACCGACTTGGGGCAGTGCAGGCGTCCGGCCGACTTCTGAATTGACGCCGATCGCCTAGGCCAGACAAGCAGACAGGGATAAGGCGAGGGAGAGCGCCTGCTGTTTCCCTGTCTTTTTGTCTGGTCTCCCTGTCTCGGCAACGGGTCTTTCAGCAGCAAGGAAGCGCGCAGCACAAGCTGTCTGTGCGGTTCTTGCAGTGAATGCAGCGATTTTGCAGCCCAACCCGCAATGATGCACGGCGGGGCGTCTTTGGCCTTAATCCAAACTGTGAATCAGCAAGCCGCTGCGCAGTTTCGGCTCAAACCAGGTCGATTTCGGCGGCATGACGTGATTGGCGTCGGAAACGGCCATGAGCTGCTCGATGGTGGTGGGATACATGGAGAACGCGATCGCCATCTCACCGCTGTTGACGCGCTGCTCAAGTTCCGCTGTGCCTCGGATGCCGCCGACAAAATCGATGCGCTTGTCGGTGCGCGGGTCGCCTACGCCCAGGATCGGTTCCAGCACGCGCTCCTGCAGCAGCGAAACGTCCAGCGAGCCGATGGGATCGGAATGATCAATGCTGGCGGGATCAAACGTCAGTTGATGCCACGATTTGTTCAGGTACACGCACACCGTGCCCGGTTGGGATGGCGTGGGATTGTCCGTTGGCGACAGCGAGCCGACTTCGCCCAATCGTTTGAGCACTTCGTCAGGCGACAGGCCGTTGAGATCCTTCACCACGCGGTTGTAGGGGAGAATCTGCAGTTGGCTGGCGGGAAACAGCACCGCAAGGAACCAGTTGTATTCTTCCTCGCCGGTGTGATTGGGATTGGCGGCTCTGCGCTCCATCCCCGCGCGGGTCGCACTGGCGGAGCGATGATGCCCGTCGGCGATATACGCGCAGGGCACTTGCTTGAATGCCTCCACATACGGCTGAGCGTCGGCGACTTCCCAGATGGTGTGCGTCACGCCGTCGCGGGCCACAAAGTGGTACAGCGGCCGATCGTTCACATCCAGTTCAACCTGCTTGTCAATGGCGGGGTGATCGCGATAGGTCAGAAACACCGGCTCGGCGTGCGCGTTCAGCTCCAGCACGTGACGGGTGCGGTCGTCTTCCTTGTCCTTGCGCGTTTTCTCGTGCTTCTTGATGATGTCGTTGGCGTAGTCGTCAATGTGGCAGCAGCACACAAGCCCAATTTGCGGGCGATGATTCATCACCTGACGGTACAGATACACCCGTGGCTGCGAATCGCGCGTCAATACGCCCTGACTGAGAAACTGCTGAAAGTTCTCGCGTGCTTTCGCGTACACCGCATCGTCGTAGGGGTTGATGTCTTCAGGCAGATCGATCTCCGCGCGTATCACGTGCAGAAAGCTGATGGGCGAATCTTTGGCCAGTTCGCGCGCCTCGGCGGTGTTGATCACGTCATACGGCACGCAGGCCACCTGCGCAGCTTTGTTCGGGGCAGGACGAATGGCGGTAAAGGGATTGATGCGAAGCATGGCAGAATTCTTCGATGCGGGGTTTGAAATTCAGGGGACGATCGGCGGTTCGCCCTGACGCAGCAGGGCGTCCACGCTGCACGCATCTTTGCGCGCAGGCCCCACAGTGTATCCCGGTTGGGCGAAATTATCGGCGCAATCTGACTCACCTGCGCTCAAGCGGCTGGACGATCGCTCCGAAGAAATCAGTCAGGCAGACTGTAGCGATTCTGCCGCACCAATTGGAGAGTGGCTGTGAACACCGCATTGAACACAACACAGGGTATGCAGCAGGAACAGGCGCAGGAGCCGCTGCGATTTGAGCGGCGACAGGTCGATCGCTGGCCGCAGGATGCTGCAGCAACCGCGTTCCGGCTCAGTGGCGACCGTTTCGGCGAGATGCACGACTTGCGCGTGCTTGACTATTCGCACGACGGCCTGGGCGCAATCAGCACAAGCGTGATTGAGCCTGGAACCGTGGTCACCATCGGTTTTCAGAATCCCGGTTATCTGGCCAAACGCGGCACGGTGCTTCGATGCACGCCCTGCGGTGAGGGCTATCGCATCGCGGTGCAGTTCGATGCCCGCATGGCGGCGTAACGCATAGGCCGCACACAATCATCAAACGCGTCGCTTCGACTCAGCTCACACAGCGCACGGAGGCGCTGTTGGGGCTGTGTGCGTCTGGGACGACAACGCCCACGCCGAAGTCGAAGGCCAGAATCACAACCCAAAACTCTGCGAAATGCATCAGGCAGGAGCCGGCAGGGGCTAGGCTGTGCCGGCGTTGAGGTGCGCATGAAGTGTCCAATGAGCCTGCGCGCTTGTGCGGGGCGTGTTTTCGCATCGTTGTTGCGCCTTGTGTCATGCCTGCGTTGTCTTATTGGCATGTCGGCAGTTGACCGACTGCTGCCATCGCGGCCATTGGCTTATGGGTCTTGCTCCAGATTACTCAGATTGACGCGCGCATTGTGCGAATTCGACAGCCATCCGGGGCGGATGTGAAGCTGGTTCGAATGCGCAGTTGGGGTGTTGACGATCTGCAGCACACTGCTGCATCAGCGTTTGCTGAAACCCGATACGAATCGTGTATTCAACAGCGGTGCGATTTGGACAACGGCCGCACCGCACAACAGGGTGGGCAGCGAACGCCGGAGGGGACGTTCAACGGAGATGGAAGGCGTCGGCCCGGCTCAACAGGCCCGGTCGACCATTCGTAGGGCTGGGCTCAGCGTGATCCCAGCGGTGAGGACGCGGCAGAAGGAACCGGGCGCGGGATGCCACGGGCCAGCCAGCACCCAACTTTGAAGCTTCTAAGCAAGGAGTCAGTTCACATGCGTACGCAAGTCAAACGGGGCTTTACGCTCATTGAAATTCTGATCGTCGTGGTGATCCTGGGCATTCTCGCAGCGATCGTCATTCCGCAGTTCACAAGCGCGTCGGAAGAGGCCAAGGGCTCCAGCGTGCAAAGCCAGTTGCAGACGGTGCGCAGCCAGATCGAATTGTTCAACATGAAGGAAGGCGCTTATCCGGATTTCCAGACCAATGGCTGGGATGAGATGACCAACCCCATGGATGAGTCTTTTGAGCTCCTGGCCACCACGCCGTACCTGCAGGGCGCGCCTCGCAATGCATCCCGTCGCAACGCAACGGGAATCATCGTGGGAACGGCTGTTGCCGGTGCTGCCAGCGGCGCTGGTGCAGCAACGGGCGAGGCTGATGATAAAGGATGGTACTGGAACACCGACCGCAAGATCATGTACGCCATTGACGCGGACGGCAATATCCTGGATTGGTAATGCCAACGCCTGATGAAGGCGACGAATGAAGATTCCAACTGCAGACGCTGGCGCGGAGACGCGCCAGCGTTTTTTTTGAGCGAGGCACTCTTTCAAGATGGATGCGGGTTGCCATGACGCCGAGCAACAATTCGATTCATCGTTTCACGCGCACCACGGACGTGCCGCAACTCTCCAATCGCCTGATTCGTCGCGAAAGACGTCTCGGCCGCACGCTGCGATCGCTTCTCATGCTGCTGTGCGCCGGCGGATGTCTGGGCGGAGCAGCCATGCTGCTTGATCCGCAATCGCTACTGGCCAGGCCACCGGTTGTTGCGATGCAGCGTGAGGCCAATCCCATCCATGCTGCATTTGCTTCATCGATCGCTGCGCTGATCAGCGACAGTCACGAAGTGCTTGCGGTGCATGAGCGGGGACTGCCGGCATCGGTTCAGGTGGTGCTGTGGACGAATGATCGGATCAATCCCGGTCAGATCGATGCGTCTGAAGTGGCGGTTTTGGTGCACAACCGCGTGTTTCAGACAATCACCATGTACACGCTTGCGGATGAGGCCCTTGGGCCGGAGAAAAGGTCGGATTTCGAAGGTTCGGGGAGGGCCGGACATTCCGGGGCCGGGGGTTCCGTGGGTTCCGTCACGTCCGAGTCCGCTTTTTCAGCCATGCCGGTTGCAGGCGGCAAGTTGCGGAATTTTGCGGTCGTGTACTCAACTGACGCGACAGCGGGAGCAGGGCGGTTGACGCGAGGGGAGTGGCTGAAGCGAGGGCTGAGCCGGGCGACGGTGTGCGATCCGGTGTTCTGCGATCGCTGGCAGGCTTTGACCCAGGTGCGGGCTGATGTGATCGGTTCAGGCATATCGGACATGCGCATCGATCGCCTGGGTGAAAGCGAAGATGATCTGTCTCGCCTGTGGCTCACGCTCAAATGGGACGCGGATTCGGTCGATGGTTTCGGAGAGGCTGCAGCGTTGATTGACAGCGCAGCACGCCGCAAGACTGCCGTCAAGGAGTAACCCGATGATGCGACAGGGCATCTATCTGAACGTCATTCTTACCGTGAATGCTGTGCTGCTCTCGGCGCTGCTGTGGACGCAACTGGCCAATCGACCGCTGCTGGCCAGTCCAGCTGCAGCGCAGCAGAGCGTCGGCGAAGGCATCCCCAATGCTGCGGCGCAACGCCAGCGGCAAATCGAAATGATGCGCGAGATCAAAGCCAGCGTTGACGCCACGCGCAAACTGCTTGAAAGCGGCAAGGTCAAGGTCGAAGTGACCAATCTCGATCAGATCAAGCTCGATCACAACGATTGATCTTGATCGACCAGTGAGCGATCGAGAGCGTTCAATTGGAAGGAGTCGCGCTGTGATGACGCATGTCAATCGCGCCCAACGGCTTGCCGGTTCGAATCAGGCTGCGGCGATCAGTTCGTCAACTGGCGGCGATCACGCAGCGCGATTACGGTGCGCGAGAACAGCCGGCTACACGCTCATCGAGCTGCTGATCGTCATCGCGCTGCTGGGCATTTCCAGCGTGCTGCTGGTTCCGCATCTGGTGAATCGCAACGTGTTGAATGCCGAGGCCGCGGTGCGGCTGCTCATCGGCGATTTGAGCTTTGCGCAATCCGATGCGCTGGCGCATCAGGAAATTCGCCGGGTTCATTTTTACGAGGACGGCCGGGGCTGGTGCATCGTGCGACTGGCTAATGAAGGTGAAATGAGTCAGCCGTTTAATGCAGAAGAAGCGGTGTATGTGTACGACCCGCTGGGACGTTTCAATCAGGGCGGGAATTACATCACTGATTTCACCGCAAACGATCGCTTCAAGGGCGTGACGATTACATCGGTGCAGATCGACGGCGACAGCCGCGACCTGCATTACGACCCGCTGGGCGGGACGATCAAGCCCGATGGGAATCCCGGTACGGGCGGCACGATTGTGCTGGCGTGCGGCCAGGATCAGTACGAAATCACCATTGCGCCATTCACCGGGAAGCTGACTGTGCGCAAGTTGCCCACCGGCGGATAAACGCTCCGCAATGTGCTGCAGCGGCGCTCGCTGTTGGAAGGATTGATCCCAAACGAAGACAAGACGGAGGCAAGCTGTGTTTGGAGGCCGCTTTTCATCTTCCATCGGCGTAGTGGGCATCGACTTCGGATCGCACTGCATCAAGATGCTGCAGGTGCGCGAACACAGCGGCAAGCTGCAGGTGGTGGGAGCATCGCGCGTGGAAACGCCGCTGGCGCCCGTTACGGCAACGCCGACAACACGCAAGATTGATGCAGCTGCTATCCATGCAATTGCGCCGATGCCGTCAACAAATCAAACAGGCGATGGAGACAACGCGGCAGGCGAGCAACTGGCCAACCAGATTCGCGCTGCGTTTGCGGCAGGCGGGTTTACCGGCAGGCGCTGCGTGGTGAGTCTGGCGCGCGAAGACGTGTGCGTGCAGTCGATTCGCGTGCCGAAGATGCCCGATGATGAATTGCGCCAGACCGCGGCATGGGAAGCGTCGCAGCGATTCGGTTTTGATCGCGGCGCGATGGAAGTGGATTTCATCCGCACCGGCGCAGCGCTGCAAAGCGGAGAGAATCGTGAGGAAATTATTCTGATTGCTGCATCGCACGCTGCGATCCACGCGCGACTGGAACCGCTTCTTGCTGCAGGCCTGCGCCCGATCGCCATTGACACGAGCTTTTGCGCTTTGGCGCGAGCGTTCAGTCGAAAAGCGCGGCGTGAATCGGATCAGCAGTTTGTCCGTGCTGTGGTGGAAATCGGCTGGTCCGGCTCAACTGTATTGATCCTTCGCGGCGACCAGGTGGCATTCTGCAAGCCAATTGCAATCGGCGGGCGGCTTTTCAACAAAGCGGTGGCCGATCACCTGCAGATGGAAGAAAGCGCAGCAGGCGATCTGCGAGCGGCTCGCATCCGCGCGGTGCTCAACGGCGACAATGCCGACAGCGCCGGCGGCTCGATCACCGATCCCGCTACCGATCGCGCTGTGTACGAAGCGGTTCGCCCGCTGATGGGCGCGCTGATCAAGGAAGTGATGCTTTGTCTGCGCTACTACGGCGTGACGTTTCGAGGCCATCCGCCCGAACAAATCATTCTCACCGGCGGTGACGGCCTGGAGCCGCGCCTGAGCGAACTGATGGCGCATACGTGCAAGGTGCCGGTGGCATTTGATGACGCGACGAACACGCTGGGCGGGTTGATCGGTCAGATTCAAACATGCCTGAACCGCACGCCCGGGCCTTCAGCAACGTGGGCGGTGGCAATGGGACTGAGTCTGCGCGGGCTTGGGGGGAAACGCGCCGCTGCGCCAAATGCAGCAGCGTCGGGCCAGACAGCGGTGCGGCGCGGTGCGGCGTAGCGCAGCATCTGCTTGTGCAAGCGTGCTCATTGATTGTCAGGACGCATAACCGTCACGTTTTCTCAATGAGTTCGCATCTTGGAGTTATCAGCCGCGAGATTTGCGCCGATGAAGACGCATCGACCCTGAACGCGCAGTTGCGCCTGGCCGCCTGAAAACGCAAAGACGGTGCTTGCCATGAAACAGCATTCGATTGATCTGATGCCGGAGTCAATCCGCCTTCGAACGCAGGCCGGAATGCGCATGGGTCAGTTCATTGCGGCAGCGGCGGTGGGGGTGCTGTTATTTGTGGCGCTGGCGACGCACGCTCGTTTCTCACTGCGAGCTGCGGAAGCGGAACTGGCGACCGTTACAGTGCATGCGGATCAGGTGCTGGCGACCGAAGCGAAGGCAGCCGAGCTGGTGCGCGAGCTGAATGAACTGCGAAGCTTCAGCGAGATGTATCACCAGACCGCTCTGCCGCTGGAATTAAGCGCGGTGATGGCCACGTTGGTCAATGCTCTGCCTGAAAGCGTAACGCTGGATCAGCTTGATCTGGATGCCAGTGGGCGAATGGTTGCGCGTTCGCCTCGCGCCAAGGATGTGCGCGCAACCGGCGATTTGCCGCCTCGTGTGCTGTCGGGCCAGATTTCCGGGTTTGCGGCAAGCGATCAGCAGATTGCGGAATTGGTCAGTCGATTGGAAGCGACGCCGCCGTTTCGCAATGTGAGTCTGGATTTCAGCCGCACGCGCGATGTGCGCAAGCATCTGGCCCGCGAGTTTCGACTCAGTTTCAAGATTGATCTGGAAACGCCCTATCAGGTGGCGAAGGCGGGGCGGCAGAGATCTGCAGCGTTGGAGGAAATCGCCAATGCCCACTAGCAAGCACTTTCTGTTTGCCGCGATGGGGCTGGTGGCGATGCTGGCGCTGGGCGTCGTTGTGTTTGTTGTGCCGACCTATCGCCAGGCAGCGACGGTCAGGGAGCGCATCGGTGATTTGCGCGCTCGCATCGCCAATCTCGAACACAGCACGCAGGATGTCGAACGTCTGACCGCTGAGGTGGCGCAGCAGCGGCTGCGCATCGAACGCGAGTTCAAAATCATTCCTGAATCTGCTGATATCGCGAGCCTCATTCGCAAGCTGTCGCTGCCGGTGGATCAGACGATGGTGCGCGACCAGACGTTTACGGCTGGCAGTCCCGGCGACGCCATTCCCGGCGGAGCATCGCCGCTGCAGGCGATACCGCTGATGGTTGACATGGAAGCGACGTTCGATTCGGTCTTTGCACTGGTTCGCTCTGCTGAATCGGTTGATCGCCTCGTGCGCGTGTCGTCGGTGCGCATGATGTGCAAGCGTGATGAAGCGCAGAACGATCGTCCCATCCTGAAGGCGACGGTGAGTCTCGACGCCATCTTCGAGCCGCCGCGCAACATGAAGGAGCAGTGAGATGCCGATGTGGCTGCGGCGATTGTGGATTCAGTTGACTGCCGATCCCAAGCGGCTCGGCGTGCTGTGTACGGCATTGCTTCTTGGGCTGTTGTTATGGACGCGGTTGATTGTGGTTTCCAATCCGCCGCGCACCGCTGTGGCTGATGATCCTGGTGGTGCGAAAAAGTCCGAGAAGCCGCGCGCCGATGCAACAAAGGCTCATGCGTCTCAAACCTTCGGCGTGCGCGAACCGGTTGCAATCGAGCTTTCAACAGCGCCAGAGCGGGACCCTTTTGTTATCAGTCCCGCCCACTTTCCCAAACCGACCTTAGTTACGGAGACTGCGCCAGTTGTAAGCAAGTCCGAGCTTGAAGCTGTCGAAGACCCTATGCAGGTTGAAGCTCGTCGTCTGGCGCAGATGCGCGCAACGGCGGACACGTTGAAACTGGAGGCAGCGATAGGCGGTTCCATGGCGGTGATCAACGGAAAAACCTACCGGGCGGGGCAATGGATCGATCAACGCGCCGGCGAATCGCACCGGTTCAGGCTTGTGGAAGTGAAGCAACGGTCAGTCATCCTGGAGTGCGACGGGCGCCTGTTCGAAGTTCACATGGCAGGCCCGCGGGGATAGCAGGAACACCAGTAAGGGCGAGGCAGGAGTACACCCCACCATGAACGCAAGTGACACAATTCTTGGGAGCCGTTTTTTTGGGCGCCGCGCGTCCGTTTATGCGCTCTGCACAGTGCTGGCGATGCCGGCAGGCGGGCTAAGCGCAGCGCAGAATCAGGATGATGTGCAGGTGTCGGATTACGGCACCGTGGACATTTCCGTGCAGGACACCGACCTGGTGATGGTTCTTCAGATGCTCGCCATCGAGAGCAAGAAGAACATCATCACCAGCAAGGCCGTCACCGGCACGGTCAGCGCCAACCTCTATGACGTGACCTTTTATGAGGCGCTTGACGCCATTCTCAAGGTCAACGGCTACACCTACTACGAGGAAGGCAACTTCATCTACGTGATTACCCGCGATGAGTGGGAAGCGATGGAGAAGGCCAAGCGCAAGACCGAAAGCCGCATCTTCAACCTTGAGCATCTCGCCGCCAGCGACGCCATGGAGTTCATCCTGCCGCTGCTGAGCGCCGACGGCAAGGCATCGGCGCGAGGCGATGTGCAGCCGGGCATGAAACCCACCGTGTCCAACGGCGGCGCTGACGATTACGCGCATACCCCGCGTCTGGTCGTCAACGATTATCCGGAGAATCTCGAATCCATCGCCAACCTGCTCAATGAGCTGGATGTGCCGCCGGAACAGGTGCTCGTTGAAGCGACCATTCTGCAGGCGTCGCTCGATGAAGACAACGCGTTCGGCGTCGACTTCACCATTCTGGGCAGCATGGACTTCACCGATATCGTCAACCCGCTCTCGGCTGTCAGCAACCTGCTCAACGGCAGCGATCCGGCCAACGGTTTCCAGCCGGCCGACAATCGTGCGCGAGCCATCACGAGCAACGTGGGCAACACCAGCGGCCCAGGTGGTCTGAAGATCGGCGTACTTGCTGACGACGTGGCGGTCTTCCTCCGCGTGCTGGATGAAGTCACCGACAACACCGTGCTGGCGCGGCCGAAACTGATGGCGCTCAATCGCCAGCGGGCACAGGTGCTCGTCGGTGCGCGCGTCGGTTATCTCTCCACCACCGCCACTGAAACCACGACCACCCAGAGCGTGCAGTTCCTCGACACGGGTATTCAACTGGTCTTCCGGCCGTTCATTTCCAAGGATGGCATGATCCGCATGGAACTTGCGCCGTCGGTTTCGGAAGCCAGTCTGCGATCCGTTACCGACGCCAACGGCCTGATCGTCACCATTCCTGACGAACTCACCAATGAGGTGACCACCAACGTACGCGTGAAAGACGGTCAGACGCTGGTGCTTGGCGGGCTGTTCAAGGAATCCACGCGCATTACTCGGCGTCAGGTTCCTGTGCTTGGTGATATCCCGATCGTCGGCGCTGCATTCCGCGGTCAGGACGACTCGATTGAACGTTCTGAGATCATCTTCCTCATTACGCCTTCGATCGTCCGCGATGAAGTGCTTTGGGCCCACGGAGCAGATGTGCTCAACAATGTCGATGCCATGCGCGTCGGCGCACGTGCGGGTCTGCTCCCGTTCAGCCGTGACAAGGTCACCCAGCGCTACAACCAGAAGGCGCAGGATGCATTCCAGCGAGGCGATCACGAGCGGGCGCTCTACTACATCAACAATTCGCTGCGATTGGCTCCGCAGCAGCCCGAGGTCATCAAGCTTCGTGAGAAGGTCACCGGCGACATGGCTCGCATTCACGAGCGCAGCATGATGGAGCGTGTGTTCCGCAAGGAGCTTGAATCGGCTCCGCCAAGCGTATCGTGGCACTGGGATGATGTGCCGGCGCCTGTGCCAAGCTCAAGCAAGCACGATGCTCTAGTGTTCGACGAAGCTGCGGAACTGACCGGGTCGAATAAGGACGCAGCGGTTGATGAAGTCGCAGCGACGGTGCCGGGTAAGCAAACGGATGAGGTGACCGAAACTGTTTCGGTTGATACCGATCATCAGCCGTTGTTCCTCGAGCCGCAGGCTAGCGCTGCGGGCGTCGCGAACGGCAATGCTGCTGCGCAGCAGAACACGGAGCTCTCGCTGGAACAGCGATTGTTCTACCAGAACTGCCTGCATGAGTTCTTTATGGCGGTGGGCATGCCGCACCTGGCTGCGGCATACGCTGCACCGACCGACTCCTCCATGTGGGAATTTCCGTTTACGACGTTTGATGACGTAACGGAAGTGGCGGGCGTTACCGCCTCGCCTGATCTGAGCAAGTAAGCAAGAACGAATCCCGGCGGCTCCCGTGAAAACGGAAGCCGCCGTTTCACAGACAAACACGCCGACGCCACCGTCAACGTCAAATCGGAGATTCTGGCGAATGAAAGTTCAATCAATCGTCAACGTCATAATTCTGTCTGCCGCTTCGATGCTTCTGGGCTGTGAAGGCCCCACCAAGGCCGGCAAAGAAGCGCGAATACAGGCCAACGCTCGCGTCAACCTAATGGGCGCGCAGATTCATTACGATCAGGCGCAGCAAACATTCCGAAGCGGTCAGTTCGATCGGGCGATGCGCGAAATCAATCACGCCATCGCGCGATATCCCGAGCGGGGAGAATACTACCTGCTGAAGGGACGCATCGAGCTTGAAACGCACCAGCTGGAGGCGGCGCTGAAATCATTCAATATGGCGCTGGAGAAAAACGATCAGCTCGCCGACGCTCATTATTACGCCGGCATTGTGTTTCAACGCTGGTCAGATGATGAAGAAGCCTACAACCGATACAGCAATGCCGCAGAGCTTGATCCTTCCAATGTGCAGTATCTGCTGGCAGCGGCGGAATCGTTGATCGCGCTGGGGAAGTTTGCTGATGCGCGGGAACTGATCGAACCGCGCGTGGCGTACTTTGAACACAATGCAGCGCTGCGGCAACTGCAGGCGCAGATTGCGCTGTTCGAAGGCGACCCGGAGCAGGCTGCGATGCTCTACAGCCAGGCGCGGCTGCTGAATCCCGATGATGATCTGCTGTTGGAAGAATTGATCTGGGCTCAGTATGCCGCGGGAATGTACGGTCGCTGTCACGACAACATCAAGTTCCTGCAAGGCAAGCTCCCGCAGCAGCGTCCGGACCTGATGCACCTTGAAGCGCGGTGTCTGGCCATGATGAGCCGCGGGATTGAGGCGCGCGATGTCTATATGCAACTGACGCGTCTGCGCCCGGCCGACCCGGTGATCTGGGTTGAGTTGGGCACGCTTGCGTGGGAGTTGGGGGATTATCGGCGCGTTGCGATGTGCAGTGTGCAGATGATCGCCCTTGCGCCGCATCGTTATGAAGGGTACATGCTCAAGGGCGTGAACGAGCGGCATCGCGGCCGGCTTGATGAGGCTGTGACGCTGTTCCGAGAAGCGACAAGCCGCGCCCCCGACGTGGCTCTGCCGCATCTGCTGCTGGGCCAGACGCTGGAACAGATCGGTAAACCCAAGGAGGCATTGCTGGCTTATCAGAACGCCATCGCTGCGGAGCCGGGAAGTCCAGAAGCCCTGGAACTTTTACGCCGATTAACAGATGGACAACACGTGACGGTCGTGCCGACACAGTGAGCGTCGGCATCACCGGGACTGACCGCGTCGGGCGGTAAGGAGATTCGTCATGCAGGCGGGAAAGATCGCCAGCCTGACCCTCGGAGCCGTGATGGCGGGGGCCTCCGCGACTCTCTGGTCGGTCGCGCCTCACATACCGTGGCTGCACCAGCAACAGCCGCTGATGCGTACCGGCGTGTTGTTTGGCGCAACGGTTGTGGTATTTGCGTTCATTCTGCTGCCGTTCGGTGCGCTGATTGACGCTTCGGTTGCCAAGTTGCAACGATACATCGAAGGCGCGGCGTCCAACGATCAGGTGCCGATCTTCGGTCTCGGCGTGCGGCTGATGCGGCCGATCACTCGCGCACTCACCGGTGCTGTTGATCAGTTTCGTCAGCGCGAGCAGGCGCTGCGCAACCAGCTGGGCGATCTGGAAATTCGCCATCGCGTTTCCGAAGCCGAGCGCCGCCAGATTGAAGCGGTGCTGCACGCGCAGCGTGATGCGGTCATTGTCACCGATGCATTTCACGAAATTGTGATGGCCAACCAGGCTGCTGCGCAGATTCTCGGCTTTGATCTGGCAAGCGCCATTCACCAGTCGATTGATGCTGTGATTGCCGACGATCGCCTGCGTCAATTGATTCGCGACGCCCGTGACACGGGGAATTTCAGCGTTTGCCGCCACGTCGAGCATTGCCTGACGGTCAAAGACCATGATGGCGATCAGGCTGAGTCGCGCGTATATGACGTGACGCTGACCTGTGTGGAGAACCACAAGCACGAAGTCGGCGCTGTGGTGACGATTCTGCACGATCTGACCCGCGAGCGCGAGATTTCACAAATGAAATCGGACTTCGTCTCCAAGGCCAGCCATGAATTGCGCACGCCGTTGTCATCAATTCGCGCGTATGTGGAAATGCTGGTGGACGGCGAAGCGACCGACGAGCGCGGCCGGCAGGAATTTTACCGCGTGATTCAGGATGAAACCGAGCGGCTGGGGCGGCTGATTGACAACATGCTCAATATCAGCCGCATTGAAGCGGGCATTGTGCAGATCGAGCGCGAGCACGTGGACATGAAGGCGGTCATTCATCGCGCCGTTCAGACGCTTGAACCGCAGGCTCGTGACAAGGACGTCTCAATCAATGTGCGCCTCGCTTCAGTGGACCTGACGGTGGAAGGCGACAGCGACATGCTGTATCAGGTTGTGTTGAACCTGGTGTCGAACGCGGTGAAATACACGCCCGAAGGTGGCCGTGTTACCGTCGGGGCGGATTCGGACAACCTGACTCGAAGCGTGGTGGTGTCGATCGCCGACACTGGATTGGGCATTCCGCCTGATTCACTGACGAAGATCTTCGAGAAGTTTTATCGGATCGAAAATTACAAGCGCGTTGCGAAGGGAACTGGCCTGGGGTTGAGCCTGTGCAAGCACATCGTGGAAACGGTGCATCACGGCCAGATCGGGGTGGAGTCGAAATTAGGAATGGGCTCGAAATTCTGGTTTGCGATCCCCATGCGTTATGCGGGATCGCGCGCCGCTGCATAAAGGAGGACCAAGGATGTCTCAGCGGATACTGGTCGTGGACGACGAAGCTCACATTGTGCAGGTGTTATCGCTGAAACTGCGCAATGCGGGCTACACGGTTGAGATGGCGACTGACGGCGAAGAAGCGCTGGAATTGGCGCTTAAGGCCAGGCCGGACCTGGTGATTACCGATTTTCAGATGCCGTATATGACCGGCCTTGAACTCTGCAGGGCGCTGGCGACAGAGGAATCGACAGCGGAAGTGCCGGTGATCATTCTGACGGCGCGCGGCTACGCGCTGGAGCCTGAAGATCTGGAAATCGGAAACATTCGTGACGTACTCAGCAAGCCTTTCAGCCCTCGTGCGATCGTCGAGCTGGTGCAGCGCACACTCGCTGAGACTGCATCTGGTCCGGGACATTCGCAGTTTCGGTCGGAGGTCGCATGAAAAGCGCAGAGATTTATTCCGAGGTTTTCCAGCAGCAATGCGTGCTGCGTGATCGGCTGCGCGTTGCGGGGATTGTGCTTGTGTCGTGTGATGCGGCAGGGCAGATTGTTGCCTGCACCGATGAGATGACAAATCAGGCCGCCGCTGCGCATGAGCGCGACTGGCTGACCGATTTGCTGGTGCGTTCGCCGCTATTTGCGATGCTTCTGGCCAACGCGGCGCAGCAATGGGCAGAGCAACTTGAACCGGCGGTGCTTGAACCCGCGCCGGGACTCGTGCTTGCGCCAATGCCGCTGTCCATCCGCCGCCGTCGTGTGGGGTATTCAGTTGCGGTCATTTTTACATCAGCGATTCTGGAAGCTGAGCAGCTTGCCGCGATGTGCCAGGCGGCAGAACAGGATTTGGAACTGTGCCGCTGCATGATTGCTGCGCTGCCGCCTGTTTCGCCCAATGAAGTGGGGCGTCTGGTTTCGCTGGTGCGGTTTGCTCATGAAGATCATGCGCGGCTGCTGTCCAGCGGTCAGGCGGTTGAGCGCGTGGGCGAGCAGCTTGCTGAGTCGTACGAGGAGATGACCCTCCTGTACAACATCATTCAGAGTATGACCGTGCGTGAGCGGCCGGAACGGTTCGCTGCGCTGCTGTGCCGCGAGTTGCTTGGCACGCTGCCTTACAACTGGATCGGACTGCAGTTCGCCAGTGATCGGCGACGTTTACGGCATCTGACCGGCAGACTGATCCTGGCGGGGCAAACCGATCGAAACGAAACGCAAAGTCAAGTCCGCAGTGCGTCCGTTCAATCGCCGGATAACGCAAGCTCTGCGTCAAATGGTTCGGGACGCCAGTCGCACCGCCAGTTTCGCGATGCCGTCAAAGCGCTGCTGGAAGCTACGCTTGGCAGTGATCCGAACACGCCTGTCGTGCTCGAACCCGATTCGAATCCGCACCATGCTGCGTTTGCAGTATTGGGCAACTCTGTGGTGGCGCATCCGATCGCTAGCGATGACGAGATCGTCGGGCTGCTTATTGCCGGCAATAAGAACGACGGCGATCCCGCTGCATCATCAGTTGACATCAAATTGCTCGGCGCAGCCGCCACTCACATGGCGATCTTCCTTGAGAACGCTGCGCTGTATGAAGACCTCAACAGCATGTTCCTCGGCACGCTTGAAGCGTTGACCGCTTCCATTGACGCCAAGGATCGATACACCTGCGGTCACTCGCGCCGCGTTGCGCACCTGACGCGCCAACTCGCTGAGGCGATCGGGCTTGATCAGCGCACGGTCGAGCGCATGCACATTGCGGGATTGGTGCATGACGTGGGCAAGATCGGCGTGCCCGAAGCGGTGCTTCTCAAGCCCGGCAAGCTCAACGATGAAGAGTTTGCGTGGATTCGTCAGCACCCGGAAATTGGCTATCGCATTCTCAAGGACATTCCGCAACTGCATGACATTCTGCCCGGCGTACTGCATCACCACGAACGCTGGGACGGCAAGGGCTATCCCGCTGGCCTGCGAGGCGAGCAGATACCGCTGGTGGCGCGGCTGATCGGGCTTGCTGATTCGTTTGATGCGATGAGCTCAAATCGAACTTATCGCCCCGCCATGTCGCACGCCCAGGTTCTGCAGGAAATCACGCGCTGCATCGGCGAGCAGTTTGATCCGGAACTGGCGAGGGTTTTCGTGACGTTGGATTTCACCGCCTACGACCAACTGGTGCGTGAACACCAGGCGCGGGAGATGCGAGAGCTCAGGCGACAGGAGGAAGCGGCATGAAGCTGAGCTATGAGGATCATGGCCACGTCTCGGTGATGACCGTAAGCGGCGAATTGACCGCCGATCAGAGCGACGCCTTTCGCCGCGCATGTCAGGACCGCATCGACGCGGGTATCCGTGACGTGGTTCTGAATCTTGAACACATGACGTTGGTGGATTCCGCAGGGCTCGAACTGCTGCTGTGGCTGATGGATCAGACCAGCGATCATAACGGACAGCTTCGCCTGGTGAATCCCGATGAAACGGTGCGCAAGATTCTGCACCTGACGCGTCTCGATCGCCGCTTCAGCATCCACGACACGATCGAAGCGGCTGCGAAGAGTCTGCGGTAAGGAGGGCGTTGTCAGATCAGAACGCAAGAAGTTGAACTTGCCGATGCAATTCTCGCATCATGCAGAACCGCTTTATAGCCAGGCAACAACCCGCAGGAGCGACAGTTCGGTTTTCAGCATTGAACGTTTCGTTTTAGACCTTTCCTGATTGCGAGTGCGATGATGAACCATCCTGTTTCCAGTGCTGCTGCTGCGATTGAAGCTGCGCCTCGCCTGCCGCTTGGTGAGATGCTGGTTGGCCGCGGCTTGCTGACGCGCGATCAGCTCAAGCAAGCGCTGGAGCATCAGGCGCAGAAAGGTCATAAGAAGCTGCTGGGCGAAGTGCTGGTCGAACTGAATTTTCTCACCGAGCAGCAGGTGCTGGAAGTACTGGCGGAGAGCTACGGCATTCCGTTCGCCGTGCAGACGGCCCGAATCGCCGACCCGAAAATCGTGGAATTGCTGCCGCGTGATTTTCTGCAGGATCATAAGGTGCTGCCGCTGTTTCTCGTGCGAGGCGAGTTGACGGTGGCGGTGTCGGAACCGACGAACCTTTTTCTGATCGAGGAAATTCAGCGGCTGACCGGGTACGACGTGCAGATCGTCGCTGCCACGGCATCGGAAATTGAAGCGTCGCTGCGTTCCTACCTGCCCGCCGCCAACGTCTTCGTCATCGATGATATTTACGAAGACATTGATGACGCAGACTTCAGCGTTATTGAGTGGCAAGTCACCGAGCTGGCCGACCTGGAAGAAGTGGCTGGCCACAGTCCGGTGGTGAAGCTAGTGAATTACATCATTTATTCTGCAGTGAATGACGGCGCTTCGGATATTCACGTCGAGCCGGACGATCGACACCTCCGCGTGCGCTATCGAATTGACGGAAGGCTGTTCACCAAGCTGTCGCCGCCGCACCAGATGCATCCCGCCATCGTCAGCCGCATCAAGATCATGAGCAATCTGGACATCTCCGAGCGGCGTATTCCGCAGGATGGCGATGTCCATGTGCGCATGGAGGGTCGGCCGGTCGATCTACGCGTCTCCACTATGCCGGGGCGATATGGCGAGAAGGTCGTCATCCGCATCATCGATAATCGAACGAGCAACGTGTCGCTCGACAAACTGGGCTTTTCGAAGGAGATGCTCGAAACGTGGAAGCAGGTCATCAGCCAACCCAACGGAGTGGTGCTGGTGACCGGCCCGACCGGCTCGGGCAAATCCACGACGTTGTACTCAGTGCTCAACCTCATCAACAGTGAGGATCGAAACATCTGCACTGTTGAAGATCCGATCGAATCGAGCATTACCGGCATCAATCAGTTTCAAGTCAATGAGAAGGCGGGGTTCACCTTCAGCAATGCACTGCGCGCACTGCTGCGACAGGACCCCGACATCATGATGGTGGGTGAGATTCGCGATGCGGAGACGGCGCAGATCGTCACCCAGGCGGCGCTGACCGGCCATCTTGTGTTCTCCACGCTGCACACCAACGACGCCATCAGCGCGGTGACGCGCCTTGTGAATATCGGCATTGAATCGTATCTGGTCGCTGCCACTGTGCGCGGCGTGCTTGCGCAGCGGCTGGTGCGGAAAATCTGCCCGCACTGCAAAGAAGCGTATGAACCCGATCCGATCATTCGCCAGGCAGTGGAGGCAGTTAGCGGACCGGTCGATCAACTGTATCGCGGCCCCGGTTGCAGCCGATGCCGAGGTACGGGATTCGCCGGCCGACTGGGTATTTTCGAATTGTTCGTGCCCGATGAGGAACTGCTTACCGCGATTGCCCGCGGCGCAAGCCTGCAGGAACTTCGACAGTTGCTGAACAACAAGGGATTCGTCAGCCTCCGCGCCGACGGCATGCAAAAAGTGCGAGGCGGACTCACAACCCCTGAAGAAGTTATCTACGTCACCAGTATGTAGGAAACACTGTGTAGCCCGTGCAACGCCGCAGCAATCATCATCGCATTTCGATCTTTGCCCCATACATCTGACCTTTGACATTTACCCATGTCTGCACTCGGCACATATCAATATCGCGCTCGTGACACAACTGGAGCGGTAATCAGTGGCACGCTGACAGCCTCCAGCGCTGAGGAAGTCGGCGCTCGGTTGCGCGCGGAAGGCAAGTACGTGCTGGCTGTGCAGGAAAATGCGTTGCGTGCTGCGCCGGTGCTTGATGAATTGCAGATTCGCCGCAACGAAGCTGCCAAGCGTGTGCGGCGGGAAGATGTCATTGCATTCTGTCAGCAGCTTTCGGTGATGCTTGAAACCGGCGTGCCGCTGACCGAAGCTCTCGATGCTTTGTGCCATCAGGCTCCACGCCGCGAGTTCCGTAGCGTGCTTGCTGAGCTGCGCGATGACATCGAGAGCGGCGAAAAGCTTTCATCAGCCATGGCCAAATGGCCCCGTGTTTTTCCCAGCATGGTCATCAGCCTGATGAAAGCGTCCGAAGCCTCCGGCACAATGGCGATGATGCTCGGGCGCGTGGGCGAGTATCTGGCAAAGGAACGCCGCACAATGCGGCAAATCAAGGGCGCATTGAGTTACCCAGCCTTCATGATGACAATGGGCGTCATCATGACGGTGTTTCTCATGGCGGTCGTGCTGCCTCGCTTTGCGAAAATCTATGAAAGCCGCTCCGCCACATTGCCTGCGCCGACAAAGGCGCTCATGAGTGTCAGTGAATTCATCACCACGCAATATGCAATCTACGCGCCGATTGTTTTCATTACAGGCGTGGTGATTGCGATTTTCCTGCGCCAGCCCGTCGGCAAATTCACGCTCGACTGGCTGCGCCTGCACACGCCGGTGTTGCGCACCATGTACAGCCAGCTGTACATCACGCGCGCAGCGCGAACGATGGCGACGCTGCTCTCCTCCGGCGTGAACCTGCTCGATATCATTTCCATCTGCCGCGGCGTGACGAACAACGCCCTGTATGATCGAATGTGGGACGCCATGGAACAGGATGTGCGTGACGGCAAGCAGATCAGCGAGACCATCGCACGCACGCCGTTTATTCCCAAAAGCGTCGCATCGATGATCGCGTCCGGCGAGCGGTCCGGCCGCCTTGCCGAGGTGATGGAGCGCATCGCTGTCTTCAGTGAGGAAGAACTCGACGCAGCAATCAAACAGGTCACCAGCTACATCGAGCCGATCATGATCATGCTCATGGGTGTGGTCGTCGGTGGCGTGGCGATCGCGCTGCTGCTGCCGGTATTCAGTATGGGCAGGGTGATGGCAGGGGGGTAAGGCGACAATCGTCTGCCGCTTGCTGGAGACAGAGATCATCAGGCTTTTCCAGGCGTGAACGTTTGCAGTGTTTGGCCGGCTTTGCGCGTTCGCGCCTCATGACTCATGCGGTATTCCACCAGCGCCTCTCATCTTTTCCTGTCATGCCTCGTTCGTTGCGCATATGCTTGAGCGATGCAGACGATCAAACGAAATTATAGCGCGATTGCGGCAGCGGTATCTTCGCAAGGCGATCAGCAGCAGCGCATGCAGCAGGTTGTCGATGCGCTGTGGGATGCGCTGCATGACACCGGGGTTTCATGGGTGGGGTTCTACCTAGACCGGCCTGATGAGCAGGACGATCAGCGACTGGTGCTGGGACCGCGGCGCGATAAGCCGGCATGTTCGCCTATCGGGCTGCATGGCGTATGCGGCAAGGCGCTGCTTACGCGATCGGTGCAGATCGTGCGCGATGTGAATGAACTTGGGCCGAATTACATTGCCTGTGATCCGCGTGACCGTGCGGAGATCGTTCTTCCACTGTTTGATTCAAACGGCTGCTGCTGGGGCGTGCTGGACGTTGATTCATGGAATGTGGGAGCGTTTGACGAAACAGACGCAGCAGGATTGCACCAGGTCTTATGTGCTGCCGGGCTGACGATATGAGCAATCTGGTGCAGCGCTACTGCTGACATCGCTGCAATCGCATCACACCGCGGGTATGCAGGGGTGTTGCTGACGCAGCTCGCTCGTAGCGAGTTTCGAGCAGTTGCGCAGTTACCGCTTGCAGCTTGCATTACAACAGCGAATTCTGTCGACTTGTAGAAACATAACGCCTTGCGCAACTGCATGTGGCAGCGTGCAGCAAGGCGTATCACGGTACAGCGTGCGTTGAGTTTTTATGCTTACTGCTGCCGTCGTCGTCGGCTGTAACCAGCAAGGCCAGCCAGGGCGAGCAGTGCAACGCTGCCGGGCGCGGGGATCACGCGAAACGCGCCGTTGAAGTTCACGGTGTCGCCGGGGGTCAGCAGGAAATCCAGGCGAATGCCCAGTGAGGTGGGCACGATGCCTGCGAGTGGACCAGTTTGGGCAGGCGAGAGGTTTTGCGAATCCGATGTTGTGCCCGGTCCAGTCAATCCCAGGCTGTAGCCGCTGGCAAAGAGACTTGCTGCATCGGAACCGTCGATAAGGAAGTTCCACATCGGGCCATTGCCGGTGCTGACTTCGTTGAGTCCCGAGCCATTGCCCAGCAGCGTCATTGCGCCATTGCCGAAGAATGTTGTGTTCGGACCGGGGGTTGCAATGTCCATGCTGATATAGATGGAAAACTGCAGGACGTTCTCGCCGGGCATGAGGCCTTCGGGCATGGTATTGGTCACGCTGAACACTGCGCCCAGGAACGCGCCTTCCGCAGCGCCGCTGCCTGCGGGGTCGTCATCGACATTGAAATCCCACAGGTTGATGGACCATTCACCAAACGCATCAGTCAGCCCGCCCGGATGAGGGCCGTTGGCATGATTGATGTTGTGCACGCCGGGCGTTGCGCTTGGCACAGCGATCTGTGAAAAACTGGTGTTGAACGGCCCGCCTGAGCCGCCAGTCACGCTGATATCAAAATGCACCACGGGCGCTGCATTTGCTGAAACAGCAGCTATTCCCAGCGCAGCTGCACCTACAACACTGCCACACAACAACCGCAACGCGTGCGTTGAGTATTCAGGCATGACCTTCTCCTCCAGAGAGTGCTCCCTCTTTCTCAGTTGTGCTCATGGTGACGTGATGCCTTGCTCGATGCCGCGTCTGCACCGATCGTACTTTGATCTATTATAAGACTGTATCACAATTTCCAAGTGAAGCAACCAATTTCCTTTTCGATCACGCGAAGAAGCGTTCCGTGTGTTTTTAAGACAATCCGGGCAGTGTGATACAGTGTCAGGGATGTTGCCTTATGACCTAACATGACCCCCACGCAGCAATAACAAGAAGCAGATCGGTGACATCTACCACTGAATCGCCGTCGACATCGGCTGGACACTCGATCGGGCATGTCCCCCAGGCGGCAATGACTGCAAGCACGTCTTCAACGTTCACATTTCCATCATGATTGATGTCTGCGGGGTGAAAGAGCTGCACCTGTCCCATGTCCATGACCACCGGCAGGCTCTTGCCAAACTGTACCCACAGGTCATACGCCACCTGCCCGCGATTGTCGGTGTGGTTGGCGTCGCGCAGAAATTCCATAAACTCTTTGGAATTCAGTTGATAGTACACAGTTACGACTGCGGCGCGCGCCGATTCGGGGATCGTAAACAGCGTATCGTCCCAGTTCTGTCCATTGGCATACGTCGCGCCCACAGGCATGGTCTGATTCTGCTGCGCGATCACATTGGAAAATCCCGCAGGCGGAATCCGGTTGTCCTTGAGGATCGTGTTGGCCAGCATGACGTGAAACGTCGGCCCTTCGGGATGACCAACCTGCTGCGCATACTCCTCGCCGGCAATCCCCAGCTTGATCTCGTACACTTTCGTGTCGTCGGTAGTCAACGTGGCGGTTTCAAAGTCATAGGCGCCGTGTTCCCGAATCAGATTGTCCTGGCAATCGAAAAATTTCACGTTGATCCACACGCGACGCCCGTCCGGGAAGCCCGTGGGCAGTTTGTGACCGGTGCGATTGAGGATGCGCACACGCAGATCGCCGCTGTCCAGCACATCCAGGATCATGTCCGAGGCTCGCTCGAGAAAATCGATATTCCTTGTAATGGCTGCTTGCACCAGCGCGTCGCTCAAGCCCGTCTGGGAATCGGGGAAGTCCGGCTGACCGTCGCCGTTGGCATCCATGGCGCGTATTGCGCGCAACACCCATGTATTTGATCCCAGAAAACTGTGTTGCGGCACATTTTCACGCTGAAAGAACGGTTCAAACTCGAAGTTGCAGCCGAACCCCTGCATGTCGGGCATGTGGCAATCCTGGCAGGTTTTCATAACTCCGGTTGGATGATTGCCGCCGAAGCGCCCGTTGTGCTGAATGCCGATTGAGCTGTAATAGCTGTTTTTCCACTCGCTGTAGGTGCGGTGCAGCGGAAACATATCTTCCTGCTTTCCCGTCGGGTGCGGTGCGTCCAGGGTATCCAGAACATATGTGTCATCGGCCTGCCGCACCATCAGCGGGTTGCTTACATCATGGCAGTTCCAGCAGAACTCCGCCATCGCGTGATAGGGCGAATGAATGATCTCCGGGATCGGGTTGCCCAGGTGCATGTTTATGGGCACATCGTCAAACGGTCCTCGGCGAGAATCGGTCGGATCAATCACATACCGCGCATTGCTGCCTTCATGCGGTATCAATCCGGCCGCAGCGAGAGTGTTCAAAATCGCCTCGTCTTCGCTGGGGCTGATGCCGACTTTGAATTCCGGATCAACGGCCCGGTGACAGAAATTGCAGTTGATACCTTCCAGATCCTGCAACGTAAATGCTGACGCGTCCGTTGGATGCGCACGCCCGCCCAGAAAAGCGTTAGGCGCGTGACAGCGAATGCACAATTCGCCGCTGCCTGTAGCGTCCTGATTTGCAATCGTCAGCCCGGCATAAAACAGCGGATCGCGAGCCGACTGACCCATCATGCTTGCTGCCCACGTGCCGTGCGCTTCAACCATCAGAAATGGATCGCTCGGCCCGTAACTCGCATGACACGAAATGCACTGAAGGTACGGCAAAAGCTCATCAAATTCGCCCGATCCCCCGGCACCCAGCGGCTGCGTTCCGCCCTGAAAGTAATCTTCGCTTGTTGTCGCCAGCGGCGTGCGTCCGCCGCCTGCTTCTGCGCTGCCGCGGCTGCGGTTCAATCCGCCAGCAGCTACAGCAAAACTGCCGGTGATCAACGCCATGATCGCAAACACAATCGCCCACCCGCCAAGCCCACGACCGAACCGGCGATAGCGCGTACGCAAAAGGCTCATTATTACTTTCTCCCAAATCCCGGTCTGCTGAACAATGATTGCTGCATACTCCGTTCTTCACGTGATGTTCACACATGAAAACACACATGCAACCGTTGCATGTATGTATGCCTCCATGCTTGCATGCACACGCTGCAGCGTCTCCTGTCAAATTGTTCAATCAGCCAATTGATTCAGTCGTTTCAGCTAATCTGTCATACATCTAAAATTATTCAGTCGAAATCATCCAGTTTTAGAGAGAAATAACAATTAGCCAGTCAACCAATTCTGATGTTAATGGGCGCGCATACATAACCTGCAGCACGTTCTTCAATGCTGTGAGGTAAAGCAGCGCTGCAACCCGTGCAGTGCAGCAACAGCATCAACAGCATTACCGTCTGCGGCGGCGGTTCACACCCACAACGCCGGCCAAGGCAAGCACAGCAAGTCCACCCGGCCCGGGGATCGGAGCAATCTCGAAGATTCCGGTGACCGATGCTGAATCGCCAGGCGACAATTCAAATTGGAGCCTGATTGCAATCTCGTTATTCGCAATCGGGCCAAGGGCGTTATTGAACGATGTGGTGTCGTTTGCAGCGCCAAATGCCGGTGCAAGCAGGGTATAGGGCGGCAGCCACTGCTGGCCCGCCCCGCCAAGCGGATTGGTGTCGATATACGCCTGGAACACAGGATCTGCGCCTGCAGCCGACAGGAATCCGCCGCTGGATGTGCTCGCGCTCAATGCTGCACTCACCGAGCCACTCATCAATGTCTGCGGCCCGATGGCCGATCCAAGCGAAAGCGGCATGTACACCCAGAACACCTGCGATGTGGCAGAGGTGTTGGTCACGTTGATCGTCGCGTCAACAAATACGCTGCTGCTGCCAGCGATACCCTGCATCCGGTCGTTGACGACGCAAATCCAGTCCAGTTCCCATGCTTCGTTGGTCAGTCCGCCGACATACTGCCAACCGGTTCGCGTCCGGTCGCCAGCAGGTCCGCCGAGATCCCACGTGCCCCATTGCACCGTGCCGAATTCAGCAGGGTTATAGGTAAAGGGATCCTGCGTGTCATTCGACGCGGACCATGTCATCTCAAACGCAGGGCGATCGCCGCTTTGCGCATACGCCGCCGGCGCACATAAACCGATTCCGATCAGGCCTGCTCCGACTACACTGACTCCAACACGAGCAGCCGCAACGCGTCCGACATTTCTCCGTCTCACATTTGCAGGCATAGCCTCTTCCTCCTGGCTCTCCCTGCTTCTCGTGTTGTGCTTGTTTGTGTTGTGTGGAACTTTGACCCACCCGAAGCGCTGCGTCTGCGCTTCGCATCCCAACGCACGTCTTCCAACTTACCACCGAAGCATGTCGTATTCAAGACAGAAACTAAAACTTTTGATCGCGCGATCGCTCCGTTCTGCAGCACAAAAGACAAACGCATTCAGCGCAATCGGCTGCGATCGCATTCCATATGCCATGCCGATGGCTGGGCGCTGCTGGGCTCGAACTCACGGTTCACTCAATCGATAAGTCGCGCATTGACAAGATGATGCGCAAGTTCAGATCACGCCTGCGCTCGGGGCGGCGGCGCTTGGCAAATGATCGTTGCTGCCGCTGTTGCTGGCGTTACTGCCGGCGCGGTCGATCCACTCCTGCAGCGCAGCTCGAATCTCGCGGCTGCTTGTCGCCAGACGGATGCGCTCCTTCAGCGCCTTGATGTGTCCCATCGTCTTGCCGTACCAGCTCACGCGGCGGCTCATGCACAAAACCGCCTGTTTTTCGCCCTGGTGTTCAAGCAGTAAGTCCAGATGCCGCAACATGATACGGAGCTTTTCCAGCTGGCTGGGCTCCGGACCTGCGCTGCCTGTCGTGAGCAACTGCTCGGTGCGTCGAAACAGCCACGGCGAGCGGATCGCGCCCCGGCCGATCATCACCGCCTGACAGCCGGTTGCTTGCATCATGCGCATCGCGTGCTCCGGTTCGGTGATGTCGCCGTTGCCGATGACCGGAATCGACCGGACCGCCGCGACAACCGCCGCGATGCCGTCCAGATCGACGCTGCCCTTGAAAAACTGATCGGTTGTGCGACCGTGCACCGTTACTGCTGCAATCCCCACATTTTCCAGCTTTGCCGCAAGCTGCGGCGCAACGATGCGCGAGCGATCCCACCCCAGCCGCAGCTTGGCCGTCACCGGAACATTCAGCGGGGCGACGGCATTGACGATCCGCTCCGCCAGGCGAACCGTTGAATCCACATCGCACAGCAGGAGCGAGCCGCCGTTTTTCTTCGCCACCTTGTCCACCGGGCAGCCCATGTTGATGTCGATGATGACCGCGCCGTTGTCCACTGCCCACCGCGCCGCTTCAGGCAGCGGATCGCTGCTGTTGCCGTACAGTTGCATGCACAGGGGCTGATCCTGCTCACAGGTGGCTGCCAGCCGCCGGGCTGTTGCGCAGCCGCGGAGAATCGAGTGGCTGTTCAGCAGGTCCGTGCTCGCCAGCCCGACCCCGCCCAGTTCGCGGCAGAGGATGCGAAACGGCAGATCGCAATACCCCGCCATCGGAGCCAGCAGCAGCGGCGTTTTCAAGGGCACTGAGCCAATGCGAAACATGCCCGATTGTATGTATGAACTGCAGCCTTCCGACGCTGATGCGCCATGAAACGTGATGACGATGCGTTTCCTGCCTTTCGCCGCACCGCGCCACACCATATCGAAGCCCAGCACCCGGCAGGCATCCCTTTTGATTCAGCTGCTGCAGCAGCCTCATAGCCTGCTGCGCGTCATTACGTGGTGTGCTGTTACTGCTGCTTACTGTTGCTGTTGAAGCAGGCGCGTCAGCGCCGCTGGGGTCAGGCCGTACAGGCGGCCGACGATTTGATCAATGGTCTGATCGGTTGCGCGGATCGATCGCTCGATTTCATTGCGCGCAGCATGCGAGCCTGCATCGTTGAGCTGGCGATGAAGTTCGAGCATGCGGCTTGCCAGTTGCACCAGGTCATCATGACTGGTTCGATCGTGTTCGCGGTCCCAGTTGATCGTGCGAATCGGCAGCTTGCGAAGCGATCGAACCTTCACCTGCGGAAATGCTCGCTGCGATGATTCGCACACATGCTGGCGGTATAAAGCGCGCAGCACGTGCGAGTTGAGCACCGCGACAAGATAGCGCACATCCGTGCGATCGCTCGGCGGATACAGCGCCAGCAGCGAATTGCGAAAATACACCGCATGTTCGCGAGGCCCGACGATCGGATAGGCTGCGGTTTGGCGGACAAGAAACGGAGCCGCAGCGAATCGCTCGGCGCAGCGGATGGAGAAATATTCGCCATCGCGAGGTTGATAATCCAGTCGCAAACGCCTGCGAGGCGGTGCACATGCGTAGCGGCTGATCTGTCGGCCTTCCAGCACCGGCACAGTTTCTCCAACATCATCAGCGCAGTCATGCGGCACAATCAGATGCTGCGCGCAGTTGCCGGTGTGAACGCCGGGATCGGCAATGAGCTTGCCCAGCGAGCTGAATTCAGTGTGCGGCTTCGGCGACCATGCGTTACGCCGCCGCGGCGTCCACGGTTCGCCGCCCTGCACGTCTTTGATGGTGCGCTGGCCGTTTCGATCGTAAATAACCGTTGCGCTGTGGTGCATGCGATCGCGCACGAATGTCAGTACCGGCGTGACGGCGTCTGCAAAAACCGTTTCGCCCCAATAGCGAACTTCATGCAGCGCGCCATCATCAGCGACCAGTTGGCGCACATGACGATAGCCGTCAAGGTGGCCCACCTGATCGGGAACGACCATTGCAACGATGCGTCTGGAGAGCTGCCGCACTGCCCGCTCAATAAAAAGACCGTGCGCGGTCAGCCAGCCACGGCGGTGGGACGGATAACATCGCCTGTAGTAAGCGCGCTCATCATCCGAACAGTGCGCTGCGTATCGGCCCGCGTATGAACGAAAGGGCGGGTTGCCGATGACAAGATCGAACCCGCCGCCATCCTTGTTCATGATGTGAGGAAACGCTTTTGCCCAATCAAATTGCTGTGCGTGCAGCGCGGATTCATGCGGGACTGGTTCGTCATGCGCAGATGTGTGATTCCATGTTCCGATCAGGCTGTTGCCGCATTTGATATTGCAGTTGAGGATCGAAAGAACCTCGTCGATTGCTGTATCGCTGACATCAGATGCTGCGCGGTTATTGCAGAATTCAAGAAGAAGCGTGAGCCTGCACAGGTCGGCTGCAAGCGGATCAATATCCACGCCGTAGATATGCATGCGCAGAATATCGATGCGTTGCGTTGATGAAAGCAGTGGGGCAGATCGGCGCTGCTCAGCAGTTGATTGATTCTGAAGCGAACGCCGCTCGATGAGCGCGCGATATGCTGCGACCAGAAACACGCCGGCGCCGCATGCCGGGTCCACAATGCGAAGCTCGGCTGTCTCTGTCGTTGCACTGTCTTGCAGCAGGATCGACAGCGACGAATCAATCAAATTCTGAACGACTGGCTGCGGCGTATAAAACGTGCCGATGTCTTTTCTTCTGTTTCGCCGATGCTGCATCGGTTCCCGCGCGAGCATGTATTCGTAAACCCGGCCGAGAATACAGGAATCACCGTCAACACTGCGGATCAGTTGTGCTGCATGTGCTGTCAGCAACTGTTGGCAGGGTTCGGAGATGCGCCAGGGTTGCTCGGTTATGAGATGAAACAACGTCGGCGCAGCTGCTTTGAAGCGTGATTCAAAAGCGCACGATGACATTCCCCCTCGCGCATGCCAGAGCTGTTTGAAAATCTCCGCCAGCGCAATGCGCCGCGCCAGATCGGTTGCAGCGTTGGCGTCAAAAGACGGCAGCTTCTGTGCGCATTCATCCGCAACAGCCTCAACGACTTCAGCAAAACCGTTGAGGAGGCGATCCATCGCGCGGCGCATTTGATGATGCTGCGCAGAGCACGCTGCGCGCCGGGAGGCAGGGGTTGCATGACCGCTGCTGGAATTCAACGTGACCACACCGGCCTTGGCCATGAGCGCATGGTACACCATCCTGCATGAGCGATACGCGCGACGCGCGAAGCATCACCTGCGCAGCACAGGCGCGTGGACACTGCTGCAGCTGTCTACCTGAGCGTCTGACGTGCGCTTTACGCGATAGCGCCGGCAAGCTTTTCTGCTGCTGCTCGCAAGAGTGCAGCCTTGTCGGTGCGCTCCCAGGTAAAGGTGTTCACTTGCTTGACGAGTTCCTTGCCATCAACTTCGTACTTGTATTCGATGGTCTGGGGCTCGCGGCCGAAGTGTCCATGCACAGCGGTGGGGAAGTAGATGGGATTGAGCAGATCAAGCGATTCGATGATGCCGCGCGGCGTGAGTTCGAAGTGCTTGTACACCAGATCCACGATCTGACTTTCATCGATTTTCGCCGTGCCCATGCAGTCGACATGAATGCTCGTCGGCTTGGCCACGCCGATCGCGTAGCTCAGCTGCACTTCGCATACGTCGGCGAGTTCGGCTGCAACGATGTTCTTGGCGATATAGCGGGCCATGTAGGCTGCGGAGCGATCGACTTTGCTGGGGTCTTTGCCGCTGAATGCGCCGCCGCCGTGTCGTCCGCGACCGCCGTAGGTGTCCACGATGATCTTGCGTCCGGTCAGTCCCGCGTCGCCCTGCGGTCCGCCGACTTCAAACTGTCCGGTCGGATTCACGTGAACGATGATGTCTTTGTTCCACCACGAACCGAGCACAGGTTCGATGATGTGCTTGATCACCTGCGCCTTCAGCTCGGCCTGCTTCTGCTGGCCGTTCCACTGCGGATCGTGCTGCGTCGAAAGCACGATAGTGTGCACCGCCGTGGGCAGGTCGTCTTCGTTATACACCACGGTGACCTGGCTCTTGGCGTCCGGACGCAGGCCGGGAATCGTTCCGTTGCGGCGAACCTCAGCCTGCTTTTCAACTAGGCGATGCGCCAGATCGATCGGCAGCGGCATGAGCGAAGGCGTTTCGCGGCAGGCGAAGCCGAACATCAGGCCCTGATCGCCTGCGCCCTGTTCTTTCTTTTCAGCAGCGTCTTCATTGACGCCGCGCGCAATGTCGGGGCTTTGCTTGCCCAAAGCAACCAGCACTGCGCAGCTCTTGTAATCAAAGCCCATCGCGCCGTCGGTGTAGCCGACCTTTTCAACCGTGTCACGCACAAGTTGGTTGATGTCAACCCAAGCCTCGGTAGTGACCTCGCCGGCGATCACGGCCATGCCGGTGGTGACGAGCGTTTCACACGCCACGCGTGATTTGGGATCGCGCGCCAGAAGCGCATCAAGAATGGCGTCGGAAATCTGGTCCGCCAGCTTGTCTGGGTGGCCCATCGAAACCGATTCGGACGTGAACTGGTACGATCGCTGCGACATGTACAGGCCTTTCGTGCGCGGTGGACGGGTCAGAATGACCCATAATTCACAGGGTTTGATTCGTCTATCCGGATAATTGGATGGAACAGACGTGCAAGTGTACGTTCGCCTCACCTTGCCGGCAAGGGCTGTTCTCAATCGTATCTTGGCCAGCCCTGTCCTGAGGGAACTGCAGGCGCATGCTTCGGGCGGGAGGGTTTGCCCAGTTTCACACGGTTTGCCGCAGGCATTGCGATTTTTTTATACCCAACGTGCGATCATGGCGTACTTTATGATCAGTTGGCTTTGGGAGGCTTCGGGTTGATTCTGCCCGAGGTTTGGAAGGAAGATCAGATGACCGGCCCGAAACTCCGTTCTGTTTCTCAGATATCGCTTGGCGTGACGCTTGCCGTTTTGCTCAGCTTGATCTTCACTGTCAGCCTTGCCGCTGCTGCCGACGATGCAGCGAGCCGCAGCATCAACCATCATGGCGAGACCAGCAACAACTTGCGCCCCGCTGACGTGCAGCTTGTTGAGCATGCGATGGAAATGGAAGAAGCCCCAAGGCGTGTGCTGGTGCGGGTCAAGCCCGGCGTGAAGGCGCAGATGCTTGCCGATGGCCGGTGGACATTCAGCAGCGACAGCGATGCGCCGAAAGATCCGCTTGCCCGCGCTGCATCAGTGCAGGCAATTGCTGTTGTTATCCAGCACCACAATGTTCAGGCTGTTGAAAAGCCCCGCGGCGCACGCGCCCCCAGGCACCAAGCGACAGCGCAGCAAATCGGACTGGACCGCTATTACGTGCTGCGCATCGCTCCGGGCAGCGATCCGAATATGCTGGCTGGCGAACTGCGCGCGTTCAACGACATGTTCGAATCCGTGCAGGTCGATGGCATCGGCGGCATTGCTGGACTGATGCCTACAGATCCAGATTTCACTGGGCAGTGGAACATGCACAACACCGGTCAAAGCGGCGGTGTTGTCGACGCTGACATTGATGCGCCGGAAGCGTGGGCCATTCATCAGGGAACCAGCGATCTGGTCATCGCGGTACTCGATACCGGTGTGCAGTCGGATCATCCTGATCTCACCGGCCGAGTCATTCTCGGGCCGTCGATATGGCCGTGCAGTAACCCCGATGATCCCGTATGCAGCGCCAGCGAAGACTATCACGGTCACGGCACGCACGTGGCGGGCATCATCGCCGCCCAGGGCAACAACGGCATTGGCGTTGCGGGCATGAACTGGCACGCCAAAGTTCTCGCGGTGCGTGTGGTGAACCCCTTCAGCGGTTCGGGATTCGAGATGGACCTTGCTGATGGCATCATCTGGGCGGTCGACAACGGCGCTCACATCATCAACATGAGCCTGCAGTATTACACCGGCACCGATTACCTGCGCGATGCGGTGGCGTACGCCTACGACAACGGCGTGCTGCCGATCGCCGCCACGGGGAATAACGCGCCGTCCGGGACAGTCGCTTATCCAGCCAAGTTTCCCAAATGCATGGCGGTCGGTGCGACAGATAATTCTGATAATCGCTATGTCGGTTCCAACACCGGACCGGAGATTGACGTTGCTGCGCCGGGAGCGAGTGTCTATTCACTCTGGATAGGGAGCGGCTATCACGTCCAGACCGGCACATCAATGGCCACGCCGCACGTCAGCGGTCTGGCATCGCTGATGATGTCGCTCAACCCCGATCTGTCCATTCAGCAGATAGAGCAGATCATCAAGGACACAGCCGAAGACCGTGGCGTGTCAGGGTTTGATCATCAGTTCGGCCACGGCCGCATCAATGCGCATCTTGCGCTGCTGGCGGCACAGCCCGCGACTCCCTGCCCCAGTGATGTGACCGGCGACGGCATGGTGAACGTGGATGATCTCTTGGCGGTCATCAGCGCCTGGGGCTTGTGTCCATTCGGCGGCTCATGCGATGCCGACATTGCCCCTGAGGGCGGCAACGGCATCGTGAATGTGGATGATCTGCTGGCGGTCATTAGCGCCTGGGGTGCGTGCGCGCCATAACCAATCAATCAATCAATCAATCGGCACACAGCCGGCGTTATCCATCACGACACTTGTCTTGAGCAGTTGAGTTTGCGTGCTGTCGGCGCATGATGATCAAACGCCTGCAGCACAGCACAACACAACGCAATGCGCCGCGCCGATTGGCTGCACGCATTATTCCTGCGCCGATTCTGTCACTTCCGTCTGCTGCGTCGATGGCGCATGCAGCGACCGCTGCGCGAGAGGGGCTGATTCGCCTTGCTCTTTTTTCATCAGTTCCAGCGCGCCGATGGCGTCAATTGTTTGGCCTGACTCATTGTGTCCTGCTGCGTACAGTCGAAGCACCGCAGCATTGGCGGGCAAGGGAGCGTCAAGCGCAAGTTCAAAACGGCCGTCAATGACTTCAGCCTGCGCGCGGTGCAGAACGCGATCATTGGCCAATGGATAGTTGTTTGCTGCCTTGCGCTCCAGTTCCGGATCGTTGGCGCCGGTGGGCGGCTGGAGGCGGTCGGCATGGGCAAAGCCGACGCGCGGAGTTTCGATGGTGAGATGCACCAGGCCCCTGGCCATGCCGGCAATGCGGCCGGTGAGCGTTGAATCAGCAAGCTGCAGGTCGCTGATGGATTGCTCGGGCATTTGAATGCGCGTGGCGGGATCGCCCAGCAGGTTGTACAAACCCGCGTGCATGCGCCGCAGGTCCATGAGGCCGGTTTTCCAGCGGCCGGCCCATGCGATCGGAGCTGCGATGGCGTCGAGTTCGCGATCGTCTTCGTCGATCTGGAGCATGGCCTGCGTGGCCAGCAGGTCGAGCATGCCGACGGTCGGCGCACGGTCGGCCAGAAGCGCCTTGGTGATGTCTTTCTGCAATACGGTGTTGGCGTACGGATGCGTGATGCGGCTGCCAGCAATCACCGCCACGGGACCGTTGCGCTGAAACAGCATCGCTTCCGCCAGGCTGTGCGCGCCGTTGGGCAGATCGAACCATCCTGCGCTGCAGCAGGAAAGAAAGGCAATGGGCAATTGCGCAATGTCGTCAGCATGGTTGGAAAGACGATCGAGGTCCTTCGCGTGCAGCATTTCAAATCGCTGATTCTGCCAGTGCAGCGCATCAAGGCCGCGCTCAAAGCCGTGGCCGACGTAGTTGAACAGCAGCGCGCCTTCAGTCAGGCGACTCAGAATCGTTTCGGTGAGCTGTGAGGGCGGCGGACAGTACAGCGACGACGCTTTGGCGTAGGTCATGGTCAGATCGAACGCATTGGGCACCATGCGATCGACCATGGTTTTGAACAGCGATTCAAGCAGTGCGTCCAGCGCGCCGAAGCGTCCCTCACCTGCAGCATAGGTGATGCGATGTCGCCAGGGGCCGGGCGTGAAGTCGGCTTCGTATCGCTTGATTTTCTCCAGAACCCGAAGCGCTTCATCAACGGTCTGGGCCGGTATGCGCCCAAGCGCAAAGGCAGGCGCGATGTCGCTGTCGTTCAATAACTGGTATGGGTGATCGGTGATGTATTCGTTGTCATGACGCGACTGCAACACAGGATCGGTTTGCGGCACACGCCACACGGGTATCCCTTGCTCATCCGCATCGCCCAGCAACAGAACCGCGAAGCGCGACGGGTCGTGCGGCAAGGCCAACTGATAGTTGCTGCGAATGGCGCGCTGCAAATCCACACGACGGCGAACGTCATCATCCGCGCCGGGAGCAACCGCGTGCATGACAACGCGCCAGCCATCAGCGGCGCGGTACGCTGCCCATGCCTCGGCGGCCGGCTTGAGATGCTCAGCATAGGCAAGAAACAATGTGCCGCGATCGTGTTGGGCAGCTGGTGCACTGACCGTTGCCTGCCGGTTTGGCTCACTGCCTGTGCCCGCCAGCCAGGGCGTCAAGGCGCACAAAGCAAGCAGCAATGCTGCGCCACGTCGCCGGGCGCGTCTGTATCGAACGTGCGTGAAAGATTTCATCAGCCTGATCGTATCGCCTGAGCCCGATCAAGGTTTGAAGAATCAACGCGGCGCAGTGAGTTCGCAGAAGCTCAGCCGGCGTGGCGCTGCTTTGAGCCAGCTGGAGTTGGCTGAGGGCAGGGGCCCCAGTTGGCGATGAGCGTCAGCAGGTCGTCAACATTCACGATGCCGTCGCTGTTCATGTCAGCAGCAGTCAGTATGCCCGGCGGATTGCCCCACAGGGCGATAACGAGCAGCAGATCGCTGACGTCGACCTGGCCGTTGCCGTCCACATCGCCCGGGCAAGGCGGCCGCTTGAGGGTGAACAGGTAATCGTAATCCCACGCGACAGGCACCTGCGAAGCGACCGAGCAGACAAGCTGGGCGGTCGGGCGGATTCGATATTCGTACCCGGGTTCAAAACCCGCGTGCGGGGGCGCTGCGGTGATCTGCAGGGTCGTGGGGTCGTGCTGCGGTTTGCTGAAGCTGAACTGGCTGCTGTTGACCGCCGTGAACGGCCCTTCGCTGTCGGCGTCGCGGCGTTCGATCGTCACGGGTGAATCCGACCATTCGATTGGTCCATAATGTCGCAGCGATACGACGAATGGTTGGCCGGCTGACGACGATACTTCAACGGTCTGGCCATGGGCGGGCACGCACGCCTGACCATGCAGGGCAAAGGGAACCAGTCCAACCGCGCCGCCGCCGATCTGGTTCGGCGGGTATGTATAGCGTGGGCTGTTGAGCACAATCTGTGTGGGATCACCGGCATGTCCGATGCGAATAGGAGCGCTCCACGTACCGTTGGAGACTCCGTCCGCATTGATGATGATCTGTCCATTCAAACCATGCTGAGGCAGCTCAATGTACTGTGTTAGGCTGTCGAAGGACTTGCCGATGGTAATGGTCGCGTTGAACTCATCGTAGATGTGGATGCGTCCATCAAGCTGGTTGTGGCTGTTGAACAGCAGTTGTTCGGTGGTAAGTGATCCGATGAAGCGGTTGGCCACCAAGGCCCAAAATCCGCCCTGACCGCCGTTATGGCGTGTATTGATGTTGGCGTACACCTCCTCAGCCATTACCTGCATCACGTTGTGTTTGGCGCGAATCTCGCAGGGCCGGGTGGGTGAACCGATCATGCGCTGCGCCCACACCAGGCCGATGCGTCCATGATCAGCGGTGACATCGCCGAGGATATCCCGTCCAGCCTGGATGGTTGTGATGCCTCGCAAAGAATTGTTGGGCGTGGTGGCGATGATGGGTCCGATGACATCGCGGCCGGCAGTGAGTGTGCCGATTGTTTCCACCTCCACATGACCGATGTCCTGGGTCACTTCCACCTTGTTCAGAATGATTTCTGCAGTGTTGAGTTGAAAGATGTTGCGAACGGTGCGCAAGCCGCCGGGCGCTTCGCCGAACACGCGAACGATGACCGGAGAACCGGCTGGCGGCCCTTCGATGTCAATAAGAATCCAGTCAATGGTTTCGCCTCCGTTAGCGCGAATGTTGTACACGGTGTTGCCGTATGGCGCATACAGTTCGTGCAGAATGATTTCCCAGCCGCCTGTTGCGGGGCGGTAATTCACGGTTGCCGCGCCTTCGGGCACCGGCTTGCCATCGGACTGGACGATTTGAATTGCTGCGTTGGCGGCGCTGCCGCATAACCCCGCCAGTACAACGGTTGCGGTCCAGAGCGTATCTCTGCGCATCATCATCGCTCGCCTCCTCTGTCACCATCAAGATTGCCACGGAAAGTTTCATGCGAGGCGGAGTTGAGCAACTCGATGCAGGATGCGTTATTTCACAACCGGACAGGCCGCAGGCTTTGCCTGGTTTCGCAGATTGCGTTCTGATAATCATCTTGGATACCGCAATCATCGTGGGCTCCTGATGGACGTGCAGGCAAAGGTGTTATGTTCCCGGCTGGGTCGTGGATTCACAGCATGCTGCTGTACTCGGGTTCTTTGCGCATTGGCTGATGGTGGTCTTGTTGTGATGGCGATGTGCAGCGAACGAGTCTGCTGCAGGCATCGCGAACACCAAAGCGAAGTTCAGCTCTTCTGCATGCAAACATCCGGAAAAGAGCGTCATTGTTGGTGCATCGCACCTATTGTTCTGTTGCCTCTCCTTCGCTTGTGCGCTTCATTCATGCCGCATCGCCGTGACATCACCTGGCTGGCCCTGACCCGTACCGTACAGAACGTAGACATCTATCTTGGTCTGGCAGCCGGACTGGATGATGTGCTGGTTCATCGGATACGCGCCAGCAAGCTCGTGGCGTATCCGCTTCAGCATGTGCGCGTGAGCGCGACGGATGAAAAGCAGTTGCCGCTTCGCGTGTTGAGTGTGCGCGACCCGTCCATTGTGCAGATCACGCCGTTATCGGGTAACGAACCGCGTGATCATGCGTTTCAGCGCGTTCGCGTGTCCGTGAGTCTTCACGGCAGCGGTGACAGCACGAATCGTGAGCGCACCGCGGTTGAGGAAAAACGCCGCACTGATGAACCGGTCGATGCTGAGTTTTCGTCACCCGGCAACGTTATGGTGTTTCTGCTTGTTGTCGGAATGCCGCAGGAACGCGAGGACGATTTTTTTCGGCGTGTCGTTGATGATTACCTGGCCAAGGAGTGGATGACGATCTCCAAGCTCCTGCACGAGTTCGGCGGCGTGGATCCGCAGGCGGCTGCTGAGAAACAGCAGAACACATAAAAACTGAGGCGCCAGCGGCAGCAGAACGTGCGCGGAGCTGCCTGCTTTTATGTGCCCCAGAAGACATCGAGCCAGCGCGCGATGTTGATCATTGGCCATGCCGCCAGAAGATTGCGCTTCGGATCGCGCTGCACCTGCTCAATGGCGTCGGGCGTAAAGACATCGCGCACGATCGGGCGATCAAGCGCTGCAAGATGATCGATAATCCAGTGTTCTATGGGCAATGGGAAGCTGGCTTTGGGGCGTGCCGTAACGCATGCGGGCAATGATGCGCCAAACGCATCGCGTAGCACGCGCTTGGTGATCGCAACGCAACTCGCCACCGCAGTGCCGCCGCCATTGTTGCTGCTGCTGTTGTTGTTGTGCTGATCGATATCGTCATCGCGCAACTGAAACAGAAAAGACATGGGAAGCCGTGCAGCGAGCGAAGCCACGTGCACGTCTGCAAATGGCGTGCGGCCTTCAACCGATGCGAGCATTGCAGCGGTATCAAGTCGACTAAGCAGGCCGGTCAGATTGAACCAGCGTTGAACGTTGAGATGGGTTCGCAGATCAGGCTGATCGTCCCCAAGCTGATCGAATTTTTCATGTACCGTTGCGAGCAGTTCAAGATCGCCCTGTGCCGCTTCAAGAGCCGGCTGCGTCAGGACGTTGGCTTTGCATTCATGCGGAATCCACGAGCACATCTGCAGAAAGTGTTCAGCGTGCGAAACAGCGCGGCCGGCTTCATCAAAGGGATGCGCCACGTGCTGCGCAGCCCGTCGCATGGGCAGTTCATATCCAGCAAAAAGCTCATCGGCTCCCTCGCCGCTGAGCGCGACCTTTGCGTGCTTCGAGAGCGCGCACGCCATCATGTAAATCGCTGTCTCGTTGGGCGTGCTCAATGGCACGCCAAGTTGGCCGATCATCCACGGCCAGAGTTCCGCAAAATCATGCTGCGACACGGGTACGTCGGTGTGGATGCTTCCGATTGCGTCAGCAACATGACGCGCGTGAAACAGATCACTGTTGGAGTCGCGGGAGATGGCAGCCCCGGCGCAGTACGTGCGCAGCGGCGTTACCTGCTGTGACGCGAGCAGGGCGATGATACTGCTGTCCAAGCCGCCCGACAGCAATGCGCACACCGGCACATCGCTGACCAGATGTTGCTGAACAGACGCAGCGATTGCTGTGCGCACTTCATGCACTGCTGCGCGGTAATGGTCAATTGTCGCGCCCTGCTGCAGATGCTCGTCATACGTTTCATAATGCACGTGTGGTTTATCGCCATGCAATGAGCAGCGCAGCCACTCGCCGGGCTGCAGCACGTTGACGCCGGCAAACATGCTGCGATGGCCCAGCGTTGTTCGAATGGTGCTGAGATATGCGCTGAGGGTGACCCAATCGGGCTGAATCGGCGCATAGGGGTGATCGAGAATTGCCAGGGGCTCGCTGGCGAAGACGAATTCACAGCCGCTTGGCGTTTCAATCGTGGCGTAATAGAGCGGCTTGATGCCCAGCGGATCGCGCGCGAGGGTAATGGTCGCGGTGTGCGGGTGGTAAATGGCAAAGGCGAACATGCCGCGCAATCGCCTGAGCGCTTTGACGCCCCATTGCGCATAAGCGTGCAGGACGGTTTCCGTATCGCAGTTGGTCCTGAAGCGGCAGCCCAGCCGTTCAAGTTCGCGGCGAAGCTCAGCGTTGTTATACAACTCGCCGTTGTAGGTGATGATGAAACAGTTAGGCGAATCCGGCTCGCCGATGCTCATGGGCTGATGGCCGTGCTCCACATCGATAATCGCCAGCCGCCGATGGCCGAGAATAACGTTGTTGTGGCGCCACAGCCCGGCTCCGTCAGGCCCGCGATGCGCCAGGCGGTCGCGCATGCGTGCAGCGGTTCGTTCATCGATACAAAGCGTCGCTCCGGTTGCTGCTGCAACACCGAACACGCCACACATCTGTTCGGACCTCCTTTGCGATAAGCGCAGGAATACTGCGTCCGGATAAATGTCGGTTCAGCAGGGCTGCGACTGAAGCATGCAGCGGCAGGAAATATCAGAAGTTCTGCGCGACAACTCCCGGCCGAATGGCAGCGGCCGATAATGCGCAACAGTGATGTTCTTGATTCTGGCGACGCATCTGCCGGTCAGATGACATTGGCAGGGGGCGTTGGGCGCGCGTGCAACGACGCTTGGCATGGAAAGTCGCCGGTCTTCTGGGTGTACGCTGCGTAATCCTCAACGGTCATCGTCGGCGTGCCGAGATCATCCCACGCAGCTTGAGCATCGAAGCGGCTGGTGTATTTGAAAGTCATGTCGATCAGGTCAGCCATGTATCGCGGCTCAGCGAATGCAACGCCCGCCACTCGAAGCATGGCCATCGGAACTGGCAGCATGCGATAGCGGCGGGGCAGGGCAGCGGCGAAACGGCGCAGCGCATCGGGTATGGTCATCGGCTCCGAGCCTTGAATGGTGTAGATGCGATTGATTGCCTGAATCGAAAGCAGCGCCGCTGCAACCTGGCGGCCGTAGTCGTCGCCGGCAATCCACCAGATCGGTTTCTCAGGCACGTTCAGCTTGAGCATGAACGATCCCGCAGCAAACAGCGCGAGCGACTCCATGTACCAGGTTGGACGAAAAATCGTGTATGACACGCCGGAATCGATGACCGCCTGATCAGCCTCTGCCTTCTCGCGCATCACCCACCACCGGTTTGTCGCTTCGGATGCGCCCATGGCTGAGATGCGTAACAGATGCTTGATACCGGTGCGTGCGGCTGCATCAGCAATGAGCTTTGTGCCATGCAGGTCGATGTTCCAGACGCGCCGTGATGCGGGGGTGGGCAGGTTGATGTACACAGCATCCATGCCGCTCATGGCTGATCGCAACGTTGTTTCGTCGCGCAAATCACCAGCGACAAGTTCACATTGCTCGGGCAGCACTGTGCGGGCACGGTTTGTATCGCGCACCATTGCGCGAACATGAAACTGCTCCTGCACCAGTCGCCTGGCGACGGGGCGGCCAAGCATGCCGGTTGCGCCGATCATGAGTACGCGGCGGCCGGTGTGCGATGCCGATGTTGATGTTGATGTTGATGTTGATGTTGATGTTGATGCTGATGCTGATGCTGATGCTGATGCCAAGTCAGCGCGTTGAGCGTCGTCAGGCTCGCGAGAAGGCGGCGATGGAGGCATGTTCGACATACCGATTCCCAGCGGTAAAACGCAATCATCCCGGCGCCATGCAGTTCAAAACAATTGCGATCAACCGCGATGCGAAACTTCGGTCGTTCGCGCGGAACACACTGCCCCCGGCGCCTCTTCGCTGCTTAGCCTTGCACGTCAATCGAGCGGCCGAGCTGAATCGCTACAGCAGCCTCAACGCGATCAGCCGCTCGAGTGTAAAGCTGCAGCACGTTGGCCGGAGCAGCGGTTGTAGCACGCGTAGGCGCAGGCACGCCGTCGAAATCAACCGGTTTGGACACTGTGGCAGCAACAAGCGAGCGCGCGTTATGTGTGGAATGGTACGTGTCGGGCTTTGCGATCGGTTGAGGAACGCTCGCTGCGGTCGACGATCTGATCGCCACGGCCTGGGGCTTCAGACCATAGGCTTTGGCAATCTGCGGCGGCAACATGCCGGGGGTATACGTCGTGCCCGATGGACCAGTGATGTGCATGCGGGAAATCTACTGCGTTTTCATCAGGAAACAAGGCCGGCAATTATCAGGACGTCATGCCGGCATGTACGGCATTGCCTTGCATCGACGTGTTGCACGCAAAGTCTTTACAGGACCGTTCACATTCAACTGCTTCGCGCAAAACCGGCGCAATGTGTCGCACACTTTTCGCCGCACTGCACAGGTTATCCACATCGATCCTGATTTACAGATGCGATGCGGAATCGCCGCGAGTGCTTAGGCTCTCAATTTCCCGCGACAGATTGAGCCGCGCTACCGTGTTGTGCAGCAGACGAAGATCATCCAAACTGACCGGGCCGTTCACGATGCGAAACAGCACCGATTCAGCCGCCAGGACAGCCGGCCGATCCGACGGAGCCAGTCGTTCGCTTGCTTCGGCCAGCCGCTCGAGCACCGAGTCGTACTCAGCGATCTGGCGAATGCGCTCCACATCAGCGAAGCTTTCGAGATTGGCCTGTTCCAGCATTTCCAGAAGCATGGAGGCGGTGTAAAGCGTTTGTGAATCGTCAGCCGACAGTTTCGTGCGACGATTGATCTCCTCCAGCACGCTGTGCTGCGTTTTTGCCAGTTGTTCATCAATGGCTTTTGCGGTCGCAGCATCGAGCGCAGGAGCGTTTGCCGAACCGGAATCCAGACGCAACACAACAGCGGCCGGTCCGCCCATGGTTGTGCGGCCGGATCGAAGCTGCGACAGCGCATCCTCAGGCAGGCTGCCTTCATAAGCCCACGACTTCAAGCCCACGCCAGCAGCCTGGTAAAACGTATTGTCCAGAACCGGATCAACACGAGATGAATAGCGCTCAAAAATATCGTCGCTTGCATCGCTGCTGCTGCTGTTGTTGTGGGCTGTCATCATCGGCGATGCAATCTGTCGATCCAGCACCCAGATCGAAACGGCCAATACCAGGCATGCCGCAGCTGCCACCCAGCCCAGCCAGCTCGCCCAGCGATTGCCCGCAGCGTGGAATGCCGCGGCATAAACAGTGCGGCGCATGACCGCTTCTTCAAAACCGCTCGGCAGGCCAACCGGCCACAGCGATCGTTGAGCGTCCAGCGCGACCAGTTCGTTCACCGCCTCGGCTTCATCAATCAACGCGCGGCAGGCGGAGCATTCAGCCAGATGACGCTCAGCCTGATGCCGCAGCTCCGCATCCAGTTGATCGTCGATCAGCCCCGAAAGCATCGCCTTGATATCAGTGCAGTCGAAGGTGCTCATGAGCAGAAACCCAGAATCCAAAAGGCTTGTTGGTGGATAGATGAACGGCTGAATGATTGCATGAATGAACAACCAGTGAATCGGCTGGGATCGAAACGATCATGTGCGGATCACGCCTGCTTGTACTTGCGGAATTCAAACACCAGCGGTTCGTCCTCAGCATGTTTGAGATCGCGCTTCATTTCTTCCATCAGCGCAGCGCGGGCACGATTGAGCCGGCTCATCACCGTGCCCACGGGCACGTCCAGATGAGCAGCGATTTCTTCATAGCTCAATTGTTCATGTGCGCGAAGCATCAGGATGGCCCGTTTGGATTCATCCAGCCGATCCATCGCTGCTCGAACGCGGTCCAGGCGTTCCTGCACATCGCTGTGCCGCTCTGATCCAAAGGGGCCGCCTGACGTTTGCATTGCCGGATCGTTGGAGAACTCCGGCAGCGCTCCGGGGCGGCGAGTCCGCTTGAGCGCATTGATCGAAAGATTCGTCACCACGCGCCGCAGCCAGCTCGGATAGGCCACTTCACCAGCATCGGGCGGGTTGCTCCACAGCTTGACGAACGCTTCCTGGACGATTTCTTCAGCGCGGTGGCGATCGCGGCAGATGCCGGTACTGAGTGCAATAAGCCGCGGCCCCAGTTCACGCATCCAGCGTTTCAAGGTTTGCTCGGTCATCTTGTGTGACACGGCTCAGGCTCCGTCGCTGCAGCGAAACGCATGCAGGATTCCTGCCCAGGACAAGCCTGCGTGCAGGCATGCTGCATGGGCAGCTATTCGGAAAGACAGGCTCGCTGGGGCATATATTCCATGAATTTCGCCCACATGGAGCTTCCAAGCCGCCTGCAAGCGCCGGTACGTTCGCTTGCGATTGCGGCAAATGGGCTACTGCTCTTCTTTCCCAAATTCCCCAACTGCCGCATTCATGGGGCGGTAGTCTTCATTCAGTTCGGGATCGAGGTCCGTAACCTGCGGGGCCATGATTCGGCCGGGGATGGAATCGAGCTTTTCGCGCTGCTGCGCCAACTCCGGCGACCACCAGAGATTGGCTTCCACATACAGTCCGTTTGGCGCAGCAGCTTCATCCAGAACGACCATCCTGCGATTTTCGCCTTTCTGCCAGGTGATGAGATTCTGGCCAAAGACATTGCTCTGGCCGGGATTGAATCGAGGATCGGTCTGCTCGCTGAGGACCGCAACAGCACAATCCCGCGGCCGCACGATCGTGCTGCGGCGCACCACGCCATTGTCGGAATTGACAAAGGCAACGGCGCAGGGACTGCTGATGATCAGGCATCGGTTGACCTGCACGTTGACAGCTTCAAAGTGTGTGCCGGGCTTGGCGTCCTTTGCCGGCGGGCGGCGGAATTCATTCAGATCGCTCGCACCGCCGACGCAGATCGCGCGTTCGCCGGCTCGTTCAAAATGACAACCATCAATCGATACGCGCATGCTGCCTGCGCGAACGCGCACCCCGTTGAACTGGCTGTGTTCTTCAAGCCCGACGAATCGGCAGTCTTCGATCACTGCATCTTCGCACGCCACAAGCTCAACAGCCGATCCGCCCCAGCCTTCGATGGAGCACTGCTCGATGGTGATGTGGTTGATGTTCATCAGCGCAATGGCATGTCGCTGACCGCGCGGGCCGATGCGGGTGATGCGCACGTTGCGGATTTGGATGTTGACATCAGGCTGCTGCGGGTTGTAGTCGCTGCTGCCGATGGTGATGCCGCTGATTGTTCCGCCTGTGATGATCAGATCGCGGATCACCAGATGTGAAGCGCGAGTGATGCGTATCGCCTCGCGTTCCGCCACGATTTCAGCCGGCCGGGCTGGATCGACGCTTCGGATGACGATCGGCTGATCGGGTGTGCCGACAAGGCTCTCGAAGGCAGCGGGGCGGTGGCGTCCGGGCATCAGGATGATTTCATCGCCCGGCCGAATGCGTGAGGCAAGCTGCTGCCAGTCGCCCCCCGGGCTGATCAAATGCTGCCGTTGCGCCAAGGCAGGCAGGCATGTCGCGCCCAGAGTCAGAAGTCCGATGACAAGCGAAATCCAACAGCGATTGCGGCGCACGGGCATGAACCTTTCAGGCCAGCATGCCTTTCAAGGGTGAAGGCAGCGTCACACGCAGCACCCACGCGCCCTGTTCAAGCGTCATGGTGGCGTCGTTGAGCGCAGCGGGAATCAGTACGGTAGCGCCAGGGGACAATTCCAGCATCGACTGACCGCTGGAAGTGCGAATCCGGCCCCGGCCCTCGAGCATCATCCAAACCTCAGGCAAATTGTTGGTCACGAGAGTGAAATCGGCATCTTCCAGTGCATCGACGCGTTCAAGCTCGAAATGTTCCGAGGTAACCAGGGGAGTAGTCCGCAAGCGCCGACTTTCGATCGGGCTGGAGAAGTTATGCGGGTCATGCGGGCATGGTCCAAAGTCAATGCACTGCAGGGCCTGCTGAATGTGCAACTCACGCCCGGGTTCGTTGCGACCCCAGTCATACACGCGAAACGTTGTGTCGCTGGGCGTCTGGATTTCCGCTACGACAATTCCCGCTCCCAGTGCGTGACATGTTCCGCTGGGCAGATAATGACAATCGCCTCGCTGCACCGGCACAGCAACCAGATCGTTCACAACCTCGCCGGTGGTGATGTGCTCGGCAAACTGTTCACGAGTGACGCCCGGCCGCAGCCCCTTGTAAATGACCGCACCCGGCTCAGCATGCACCACCACCCACGCTTCCGATTTGACGTGCGCTTCGGGGTGCTCTTGGGCGTAGGCGGGACTGGGATGAACCTGCACGGAAAGGTTCTGCTGCGCATCCAGATACTTGATGAGCAAAGGGAATCCGCCATCGTCAGTTGGTGCAGCGACGCCCATAATTATGTTTGGCTCGTGCTGCACTGCCTGGCGCAAGGTCATCCCCGCCAGCTCGCCGTTGGCAATCGTGGAGCGACCCTCAGGTACTGAATCGGGCAAGTCGGCCAATTCCCAGGACTCGCCGATGAGTACGCCCGGCGGCAACCGTTTGCCAAGCGCGGCCAATGCTCGCCCGCCCCACACCTTGGGTTTCAAGATGGGATTCATTAACAGTGGATATGGATATGGTTTCATGTTCACCCCAGCCCGGGTGGCAATAACAATCCGAGCATTATCGGCCAATTTGACTGAAATATCCAATGGACGTGATCAGTCGGCAAAGTTCTAGACTTATTTGAGTCGCCCAAACAAAGCGCTGGAATCTCAAAGCGCTGGAACGGAGTTGCCGTTATGACCACGCATCTGGGTGTAGTGCCACGCGTGTCGCATCTTGCTGCGTTAGCGTCACTTGCAGTTGGGTTTGCACTGTGCAGCAGCGCTGAAGCGCGACAAGTTGTGATCGATATGCCGCCGCCGACTGCGCCGGCAGAAGAGGCTCCCAGCGTCCTTGAAGAAATGCCGCAAGCGGATGCTGAGGTTGGCGAACTTGCGCTGCAGCGTTACCGATACGCCCGAAATCCGCCGTTGTACACAGACGACCTCGTGCCGTTTTATCCGGGGATCCGCGCCATTCCTTCCTACTGGTGGTTTTGGCCGGGTCATCGCTTTAGCTTCGGTTTTCCGGTCTGGTGGGGCCGGCCGATTATCGTAAAGCCGGTGCCGCGGCACATGAGATGATGGTTGCGGTAGCAGCGGCAGGTTTTGATTAAAAATTCAACGAGCGCTGATCGGCCGCAATTGTTGCGCATCAATGTGCTGTAACGCTCCTCGCCAGCGCTTTGGATTCAAAGTTGCTGCTCACTGTCTGTTGGCGGTCAAACATCTGACAGCGCTTCCGGGGCGCACTTCCGGGGGCGTGAGGCGATGGCGGTTATTTGGCTTTCCAAGGCGGTTATCACTGCGGGAGGGATGGCCGCAGGCGTTTCATGGAGCTCCCTGAAAGCTTCATGGAGCTCAATGAAAGTTTCCTGGAGCTCAATGAAAGCTTCTTAGAGCTCCAAGAAAGTTTCCCGGAGCTCCAGGAAAGCTTCATGGAGTTCCGAGGACGCTTCATGGAGCTAAAGGGACCGAGGATGGAGTTCCAGGAAGAAATCTTGGAGCTCCATAAAAGCTTCTTGGAACTCCAGGAAGTATTCCGGGAGCTCCAGGAAGCGGTCCGAAAACGACATGAAAGCACACTCCAGCGCAATGGAGATGAGATGCAGGTCCAGCAAGCCGGTCGGGAGCCTCCCAGCCAACATGAAACTGCCTGCGGTGAGCAGCGCAAGACATGCAGCAAGACGCGGCATTCAACGCTGCTCCAAGCTGCTCAATCCGTCAAATAGAGCCTAGGATGCTGTATGCAGCACGATACGCCGTTGCGAACACAGCACGAGGCCTACGCCAGATCGCTCTGGGACGCTCGATCACGCGAAAGTGCGACAAGCTACGAAACGCGGCCGGGCGCAGCTGTGGGTCAGTACATTGCGCCAAACGTTGTGTACATTCCCTACGGACCCGAGAACGATCACGACCATCCGCCCTGCAAACTGCTCGCCACTTTCGGCGATGTGGAACTGGAATATGCAGCCATCCGGCGCGGCGCGGGTCTGCTGGACAGCCCGCATCGCGGCACGCTGCTCATCACCGGCAACGCCGATGAGCGGCGCGACTTCCTCAACCGCATGATCACGCAGGAACTCAAGGGCCTTGCACCCGGTATCGCCCGGCAGGCGTTCTGGCTCAACCGCAAGGGACGCATCGAGGCGGATTTGCTGCTGGCGGAACTGGGCGACCGGATGATCGTCGATCTCGACATTCATCAGGCCGGCTCCACGGTCAAAACGCTCAGCGACTTTCTCTTTGCTGAAGATGTCCAGATCAGTGACGCCAGCGATCAGTTCCATCACGTGGGCGTTCATGGCAAGCTGGCCAGCGAGGTTCTGGCAGCCGCATCGCATGCGCAGCAGTTTGCCATGGAGCCGCTGGAGGTGCGCACGGTCACCATCGACGGGGTTGAAGTGATCGTGATTCGGCGTGATCAGCTTGGCGAAGTTGGCTATGAACTCATCATGCCGCGTGAACATGCGCCGCTGGTGTGGGAGTTTCTGGTCGCCACGGATCACGTGGTGGGTCAGGACAAGCGCCGTGTGCGGCCGATTGGCTGGTATGCGTACAACATCGCCCGCATCGAAGCGGGGACGCCGCTGTTCAATGTTGACTTCGGCGTTACCAACCTGCCTCACGAAACGGGCGTCCTCCGCGAGCGCGTCAGCTTCACCAAGGGGTGTTACCTCGGCCAGGAAATCGTCGCGCGCATGGAAAGCCTCGGCAAACCCAAGCAGGTGCTGGTTGGTTTGCGCATGCAGGGCGATCTGCTGCCGGTGGCTGGCGAGCAGGTCTTTGAGCGCAGTGAAGATGGTTCGGCAGGAGCTGAGATTGGCGCTGTGACTTCCAGCACGCTCAGTCCGATGCTTGGGGCAGTGCCGATCGCTTATGCAATGATCCGAACCGCCAAGGCTGCAATGGGGTCAACCGTATTGGTGAGCGCCGAGGGCGACCAGTGCGAAGCGACCATTGTTCCACTTCAATTCTGGCCCGCCAAAGCGGAGCCGGCTCACACTCCGTAACTGAAACTGCAGGCATTTGAAGTTGTTCTTGTCATCAATGATATTGAAGCAGTGCATTGGTCTTGCAACCCAGGATGTGAGGCCGTTGACGTATGCCGACAATGCTCGATTCGAACTGGTGCTGTTTATCGCAGCCGTGATGCTGACGCTGTGCCTGATCGGGCTGTTCGCTTACATATTCACCCGCAAGGAAGAAGACCAGTGATTGCCGGTGCATGCTGCTGCGGCGGATGCTGTAGGCATCTGCATTGATCAGCAGGAAGCTATCATCTTCCGTACGTTGCAGGATGGATCGCTTCATCATCATGCTTGAATGCTCAAGTGAGCTGTCACATGATGGCGTTCTACAGTCGGCAGCAATGGATGAGACCTGATGTGAATGTCCAGTCGGGCCGCCAGGCGTCAACAATCATTGCCCGTCGTCTGAACGCGATACTGCGTCGGGTGATGGGGCGGGTGAGTCGCCGCCGCATTCGCCTCAGGCCGCGCCCCTTCCGGATTGGTTCGCAGCACGAACTGCTGCGCCATTGGGAAGGCATCGTGTCGATCATGCTTCGGTACGGCGGGGCTTCGATGGACAATGCCGTCAAGCTGTATTTCGACGGCGATGAAGCGATGGAGGCGATCTGGAACGCGATTGACAGCGCCAGTCGCCGGGTCTGGGTTGAAACGTACATTCTGGAGGCTGATCGTGTTGGGAAGCGCACGATTGAGGCGCTTGCTGCCGCTGCAGCGCGGGGGTGCGAGGTCATTCTGCTTTATGATGCCGTCGGGTCTTCTCGCATAAGCGATTCGTTTCTGGAACCGCTGCGCGCAGCTGGTGGGCAGGTATATGCGTTCAATCCGCTGTGGCGATGGCAGCGCAAGATTCCGCTGCTGCGGCGCGATCATCGCAAGATCATCATCGTTGATGACGATGTGGGATTCTGCGGCGGCATGAACCTGTCGGAAGATTATGCGGGGCCGAAGTACGGCAACGGGCGGTTCCGTGACTGTCACGCACAGTTGGCCGGGCCGTGCGTGCGCGATCTGGCAAGTGTATTTGCATCGTCGCTGCAGATCGCCACCGGCCGCAAGCCTGCGCTGGAAACAGTTACGCCCCAGCGGCGCGGCGAGCGGTTTGTGCAGGTGCTGGAGTCCAACGGCTGGCACGGGCGGCGAGACATCCAGCGGGCCTTGCGGCTGACTATTCGCCATGCAGCGCTGCACTGTTACATCACCACCCCGTACTTTCTCCCGCCCAAGCGGCTGGTCCGCGCGATCAATCGCGCAGCTAAGCGGGGGGTGGACGTGCGCATCCTCACCGCAGGTCAGTGCGATGTGCCCATGGTTCGCATTGCTGCCCAGCACATCTATGGCGTGTTCCTGCGCAACAATGTGCGCATCTTCGAGATGTTCGACTCAACGCTGCACGCCAAAACCATGGCGATCGACGGTCTGTTCAGCACGGTCGGCTCATTCAATCTCGATACATGGTCGGACAAACGCAACCTCGAAGTGAAGGTGGCGATGGTCGATCCGCAAATCACCCAGCAGATTGAAGCAGAGTTCCTCGTCAGTGCAGCACGGGCGTGTGAAGTCACGCTTGACACATGGCAGCGGCGTTCGTTGTGGCGGCGCATTTTCCACTGGGCAGTCTACCAGTTGATGCAGCTGTGAACGATTGCGATCCGGCCGGTGCATGAAGTGCGCTGATGCCGCTAGGATGTGCGTATGACGAACGCTCCTCAGATTCGCATTACGGAAGTCGGGCCGCGTGACGGCTTGCAGAATGAGCCGACCATGCTTGGCGTTGATGCCAAGGTGGCGTTTATCGATCTGCTTTCAGCAAGCGGTGTGTCAGAGATTGAGGTGTCGAGTTTCGTCAGCCCGAAGTGGGTGCCGCAGTTGGGCGATGCAGCCGAGGTGTTCGCTCGCATCATACGTCGCGAAGGTGTGGTGTATTCGGCGCTTGTGCCCAATCTCAAAGGCATGGAAGGGGTGCTGGCGGCGAAGGCGGACAAAATCGCCGTGTTTACCGCAGCCAGTGAAACGTTCAGCCGCAGGAACACCAATGCTTCAATCGCTGAGACGCTGGAGCGCTTCAAGCCGGTGATCGAGCAGGCGAAGGCGGCGCAGTTGCCCGTGCGCGCATACGTGAGCTGCGCGGTGGCTTGTCCATATGAAGGCCCCATCAACCCTCAGCAGGTGCGTGAAGTGGCGGCGAAGCTGCTCGATCTGGGCGCTGATGAAATCGATCTGGGTGACACCATCGGCGTTGCAACACCGTGCGACATCGAGCGGCTCTACGATGCTCTGGCTTCTCTGCTTGAGCCTCACCAGACCACGTTGCACCTGCACGATACAAGAGGCACGGCGCTGGCGTGCGCTTATCGCGCGTATCAGCTTGGCGTGCGCAGTTTCGATGCGTCATGCGGCGGCATCGGCGGCTGCCCATACGCGCCGGGCGCAGCGGGCAATATCGCCACCGAAGATTTGGTCTACACCTTCAATGCGATGGGGCTTGACACCGGCGTTGATTTGCAGCGTCTGCTCGAGGCCGGTCGGCATATTGAGCAGGCCCTGCAGCGACCGCTGCCCGGGCGCGTCTTTCAGGCAGAAAAAAGAACATTGAAAGTCAGTTGCAGCGAAAGCCATGCTGGCAATCATGATGCACACTGATTGATTCAGCGCACCGTTTCCTTATGCGCGTTGAGGTGTTCGGAACGATGCGCGTGTGATGATTCAAGACCGGTTTGTTCGTGCGTTACGTTCGCTGCTGCAGCATGTGCATGACGTGACGGCGCATCGCGACGCAGTTCAAATTGCTGCAGCGGCTTTGTTGCAAGGCGGTATTCATTGCCTGTGTACTCAATCGCCCAGACTTGCAGCAGGCGGTCGTCATCGATTGTGACTGCTCGAGGCTTGCCGGGAAATCCGAAGCTGCCGGTGTTGATGATGATGCGATTATCAATTGTCCAGATGCCCGGCCGATGCGTGTGACCAAGTATGGCGAATCGTGACCGCGGCGTGTGGCGAACCATGAATCGCGCCGCCACATGCGGGAACGCCCGCCAGTACCACAGCACCTGTCCGATGGCCCACGGGCGCATCAACATGCGGCTGACGGTTGAGCGTCCAGCTTCATCCTGCAACTGGTCCCACTCAGCATGTGAAGCGGCCTGCGAAACGCTGAGCATGGCTTCGAGACGGTCGCGCTGGTCGGGCGGCAGCGCAGCCATGGCCTGCTCATAGCGTTCACGCATGCGCCCGGCTCGCGGACTCCAGGGCGCAACTGCCGGGTGCATCACATCGCCATGCGTGACGAACACCTCTTCGTGGGCCAGGTGCAGATGGCGCAGGTCGCTGATGAATGGGTCGTGATTGCCTGAAAGCAGCGTCAGGTGAACGCCGTCGTTCTCGCACAGATCAAAAAGGTGAAGCGTCTGCCGCGCCGCCTGCGACCAATGGGTGGGGTGGTGGACCTCTGCGACATCGCCGTTGAGTATCAGATGCGTGCACTTGGCCCACAGAGGCCGCAGCGCATCGGCTGAGACGGCAGCGCAGCGCGGCCGGCCCAGATGGGTGTCAGAAAGTATGAGCGTGCGCTGCGACATGTTTCAACGTTATCGCCCAATCCATCGCGCCGCTTCTTTGTGAGGATTGGCTAACTCTCGAATCGGATCGCTTCCCACCATTCAATGACGGAGCGATGTGTGTTATCGGCCACATGGAGGGTATGCAGGTCCGATCATCGTGAACACTGCTCGCGCAAGTTTCGCGCAGCGGGGGCGTCTCTGGAACAGATGGGTCCGATAGCTTTGCATTTTTCAGCCGTGCTGGATTCTGAACAGTTTAAGCCGGCTTACGAACGATGAACCAAACCAGCCGCACGCAGCGGCATGTTCAAGACTCTTACCTGTTCATTCACCGCATCCATCAGATTTGGCTTGTTTTCTCTTTCCCTACCTTTCCTTCTTGTTTTCTCTTGTTTCAACGGAGCATACACGTGAACCAGGAATTGACCGTCGAACGTCTGTTTCAGGCGCTGATCTGCGGCGACCGGAATCAGGCACGCCAGATCGTTCAGGAATCGCAGCAGGCTGGCTGCTCAAGTGAAGAGCTTGCCCATCTTGTCTACTGGCCGACGCTTGACATGATCAACAACCTTTACCGTGCCGACCAGCTCACGACCCTGGCGCATCACTACGCGACGCGACTGATGCGGACGCTGATCGATCAGGTGCAGATTGGTTACGTTCAGCAGGCGCGGCGAGGCAAGAAGATCGTCATGTTCAGCGGCCCCAGCGAAGCTGATGAACTGGCCGGTCAACTGGCGTCTGACCTGCTGGAAGCCAGCGGTTATGAAGTCTTCTTTGCCGGCGGCGGCATCGCGAATGACGAGATACTGGCTGAGATCGGCGAGCAGCGGCCTGACGTATTGCTCATGTTCGCGTCAGCTCCATCCGATGCGCCGAACATTCGCCAGCTCATCGATACCATCCGCGGCATCAACGCCTGCCCGAACATGCAGATCGTTGTCGGTGGCGGCGTCTTCGCAAGAGCGCCCGGACTGGCTGAGGAAATCGGCGCCGACCTGTGGGCCAATTCGCCCCAGGAACTGATCGAAGAACTTATCACCGGCGAAGGTCGTCGCGCAACCGACGCGCAGCGCACCGTCGGACGAAACCGCAAAACCTCCACCGGCAGAGGTTCGAAGAAGACCGCAGCGGCGTGATGCACTTTGCAGTGTGCTGCACGATGAGCTTCCTCGAACCAGGCGCATCAACAAAGAGCGCGCAAGCTCATTGAGCCATCTTCCGTCTTTCGCTTCCTGTCTTCTTCATCCTCAACACGATCGAGTGTGTTTAGAGACCAGGCCCAGCACGTGCATGCTGGGCTTTTTTCTTTTTGCGCCGCAACAACAGAATCCATAAGCACGGTTTGCAGCCTGCTTGCGCAAAAGCAGAAAGCATATCATGAGTTGCCATGCTGCTGCAGAGCGCCGCATGCACGAATGAAAGTGCTCGCGCTCGAGCGTTTTACTCCTGCGGCGTCGGCCGGCACGCCTTTGCTGCGCCGGGGCCGAAGGTGATGATGTTCTTGCCCTTGCGCTTGGATTCCAGAGCGAGCTGGTCGGCGTGGCGAACAAGCGAATCTGGATCGGCGCCGTCCCAGGGATATGTCGCAAGGCCGGCAGAGATGCTCAGCGTGCCGGGGGCTTCCGCGCCGAGTTTCGGAAAACGCATCTTGCAGATCTGTTCCTGAAAGCGGCGCGCAATTGCTTCGATCGATTCAAGCTGCATCGAGCCGGGCATGCGGGGGCCTTCGGGGTCGGCAAAGATGACCGCAAACTCATCGCCACCGATGCGGCAGACGCGATCGCCCTGGCGAATGACTGAATGCATCAGCTTGACGGTTTCCTGCAGAATTTCATCGCCCGCCTCGTGGCCGAACTGGTCGTTGTAGGTTTTGAAGTTGTCGATGTCGAACACCATCAACGTCACCGGCCGACGTGCCTGGGCGGCTTGCGCAATCACATCGCGGAGAAAGGAATTGAAAAAGCGACGATTCCATGCGCCGGTGAGATCATCCTGAAACGCCATGCGACGATAGGAGCGATGCGAGTGATCCAGCGCCAACCAGCGCGCAAGCCATGCTGCCCACGGTTCAAGCTGCGCCGCAGCGGCTCGTGAAGTCGTGAGCATGCCGAACTGCTGGCCGTTGAATTCAACAGCAGCGCAGACGTTTTGCGCAGAGGCAGCAGCATCGTGCGAAGCGCCGTCCATCAGCGCAATATCATGCCAGCCGGTTTGCTGGGCAATCAGCCGCAGCGCAAGTGCGCGCACGCCGGTGGGATTGGACAACATCGCTTCGATCAGATCCGTGTCGCCCAGTCGCTCGTCATCGTGGATTTCGCTGACCTGATCCTGCTCAAGCGGCGGCAGCGGTAGGGGCGGCGCGACCTCTTCGGCTTTAGCATGCGATGCGCCTGACGCGTCTGGCGAAACTTCAGCGGGCGCTTGCGGCTGGTGTGTAAACGGATCGATCTTGCGCTCGGAAATCGGTGCAGCGTCTGAAGCACGCGAGCGATGATGATCGCGCGTCTTCGATTCCGGCGGCGTTTTCTCTGTTGTCGGGAGCGCATCTGCCGGGGGAGAGGCGACGACTGCAGGTTCGTCGGTCAGTTCAACAACGCGGTCTGCTGCGCTGAAGCTGTCAGTATTGAGCAGATCGTCATCAAGTATGCGGCGCAGATCATCGCTTCGAACAGGCGCGACAAGGCATTCATCCAGGCCGCGCTCAGTCCATGCGGCGGTTGTTGCTGCAGCGCGTGTTGCGAGAACCAGAACCAGTGACGGATCAAGTTTGCGCAGCGCATCAATCGCCTGGCCGAAGTGATCGTCAACGCAGCGGTCATCGATCAGCACTGCTGCAATCGGTTCGTGAGCTGATGCTGTGCTGACTTCACCGATGGCGTCAAAGAGATTGGAAACCGTTATTGGCGGCTTGCGCAGGCACGAAGCGATCGTTTCGCGTTCGGGCAGGTCGCCTACCACCATGACGCGTCCTCGCCGTGTACGCATTGGTCGAGTCGCACCGGTCACGGTCGCTCCTTTGTGAGATCGCCGTTGAGCAGCATATGTATTTCTTCGCGCGTGATGCGATCGTTATCGCCATGAAGATCAGTCATATCGCCGGCCTGATCATTGACAGACACGTCATCAGTCTGGTTGTACGTTGGCGCAGAGCCAAGTGTTGCTGACGGTTGCGGCTGAGCCATCGCGGATGACGGAGGGTTTTGGAACACCTCGTGCATCTGCTGATCGAGCGAACTGAGCTGTTCATCATGCAGCAGACCGTTTCCAGCAGTATGAGCAGGATGCATTCGAGAATCATTTCCCGCAAAACCACCTGCAAGCGGGCTGATCTGCTGGTGCTTGCGCGGGCTGGTCATTTCGACAGGCGCGCCGAACGGAACAAGCTCATCATCGCTCGTGGCCATCCACGCGGAGGCGTTGGGCAGATAGCGGCGAACCGCAGCGATCAGTTCATCAAGATGCTGCCAGCGTTCGGGCTGCAATACCACCAAAGCGATCTGCTCCATTCGCTGCAGCCCCCAGGCTGCGCGGGCCGCCTGCGTTCGCTCGCGAAGGCACAGTTCCGCCATCGCCAGGTATGGATCGTGCTGCTGTACCGCAAACCAGTCGCGGGCGGCAAAGAGCGCCTTCAGCCCCTCCGTCATGCCACAGCCATCCGGCGGGGGCGGCGTAAGCACAATCACGCGTGTCCAGTCGCAAGTTGAGGACATGGCAATGGAGACCCATTTCTACGGGGCGCTCATTCCATTCTACCCCGATTCGCGCCAGTCTCGAAGATGATTCTTGGGTTTGGTTCGGATGCGGCAAATAGGAAAGATCGCGGCCATGCTCACTTCATGGAGAAATTGGACAGCAGACTAGAATCCGGACCATCGCATGCAGTCACAATTCAGCACATTGTTCGGCTGGGCATGCTGGCACGATTGCAGCGAGCAGACGTAGGATGTGGGAGTCTGTCCGTTCGATTCATCAACTTCAAGCTGATCGGGTGCGGGGTTTGCAGATGAACAGCACGGCAGCATGGGCCAGTGGCGTACTGGATGCAGTCATCCCACGGGTTGTGGAAGCAGCGATCGAGCGGCATGTGCGGTACGATGCGAGCTTGCCTCACCGATACGGCAGGCACTGGCGGCAGCGCTGGACCGACGGCGAATTGCGGCGTCTGCAATGCCTCTCGCAGGCTGTAGCGATGCGAAGGCCGGCAATCTTCGCTGAGTGTGTCAGGCAAAGCGGCATCGGGTTTGTCGCGCGGTGTTGGCCCATTGACGATCTGCGGACAAATCTGCAGATACTGGGATTGACGCTGTGCGAACAGTTGCCCGATGAACTCAGTGTGCTGGTTGAAGCGTATCTCACGCGAGGCGCAACTGCGCTGCGCGATACGCCCTCGCTCGCTCCGCCGCCATCCCAGCTAGACGCCAGCCCCAATCGCGTTCTTGCTGAGCGATACCTGAAACACCTGTTTGCCGGGCAGGCCGATGATGCGAGACGGATGCTGATTCGTGCTGCAGACCGCAGCTTGTCCGTGGCCGACGTGTACGAGACGGTGCTCTGGCCGGCACAGGTTGAATGCGGCAGGCTCTGGCGCATCGGGCGAATCACCGTTGCGGAGGAGCATTACGCCACTGCGGTTGCGCAGTCGGTGATGTCGATTCTCAGACAGCGCGTCACTCCTGCGCGCAAGCGGCGGCAATTGTCAGTTATTGTCGCAACGCTGGACGGTGAACTGCACGAAATCGGCGCCCGCATGGTGGCGGACTTCTTCGCCATGGCGGGTTGGAACACGATGTTTCTGGGAGCGTCCGTGCCGATTGATTCGCTGCTGGATATGGTCTTCAGCCGCAACGTGGATGTGTTGGCGCTTTCCGTCGGCTGCTATCTCAACCTGCGCAAGCTCGGCGAGTGCATCGATGAGCTTCAGGCTGTTCGTCAGGGCAACCGTGTTCGCATCATTGTGGGAGGCGAGCCGTTCAATGTCTTCCCGGATCTGACCGAGGAACTGAACGCGCACGGCTGGGCGTACTCTGCTTCCGAAGGCGTGCAACTCGCAGAGCAGCTGTGCGACATAACGCAGCCGGCATCACGAGTCGAGGCAAGCCGCTAACGCTGCAGCAGCAGTTGGGCAATTGTCGCAGCGGCGTCGGGAAACTGATGCTGACGCAATGTCGCGCGCATGGCGTTGCGCTTCGCGGCGTCACGCATCAAATCTTCGAGCGTTGAACCAACGGTTTTTACGTTTTCCTGCGGCTCGATGCGATCGGTTTCGATGATTGCGCCGCCGAGTTTTTCCAGCGGAGCGGCGTTGTGCTTCTGATGCATGTCCTTGTGATATGGATAGGGCAGAAACAGCGTGGGCACAGCGTTCTGCGCCGCTTCCGCAACGCTGCTGGCTCCAGCGCGGCTGATCGCCAGGTCGGCTGCGCCCCACGCCAGACCCATGCAATGCTGAAACGGAGCAACTGCCGCCCGCACACCGGCATCTTTGTACGCCTTCCGCACCGCTTCGTCCTGCCCCTGGCCGGCCAGGTGATACACCTGCCACTGCTCAAAGATCATCGGCTTCGTGCGCGCCAATTCGATCATGAACTGATTGATGCTGGTCGCTCCCTGTGAAGCGCCGGTGACAAGAAGCGTCAATCGATCCGGATCAAGGCCGAGCTCTCGCCGACACGTCGCTGGATCGGCCGGGGCGAGCGTATTGCGGCGAATCGGCATGCCGGTTACGCGATGGGCGAACCGCGGCATGGCGGGCAAGTCGATCGCTGAAATCACCGTGTCGCATCGACGCGCCATAAGCCGGTTTGCCTTGCCGGGCGGGACATCGAGATTGACGAGCATCACCGGCACTTTGCTGGCTCTGGCGGCGCTTGCTGCCGGGGCTGCAACGAACCCGCCCAGAAGCACCACGTACGACACGCCTTCGCGTTCGATCACCTGCTGCACCATCCGCTTGCTGCGGAAAAAAGCGCGAACAAATCGCATGGCAGCAAGCGGCCTGACTGACAGCGGTGTGGCGGGAATGGGCACAAACGAAACACCTGCATCGCGCAGCATCGTGGCATCGATCGTGCGCTGCGAACATACGAAGATCGCCCGCGCGTGCGGAGCCAGCTCCGAGAGGCGTTCTGCAATCGCCAGTCCGGGACTGATGTGCCCGCCCGATCCGCCGCCTGCGAAAAGCACGGTTGGCGCCGATGAGCTGGAGGTTGGCTGCGTGGAGGTCACTTCGGTCAGATAAGCAATGCAAAAAGCAAACAGGCAAACTCTGCGGGCACAAGGCAGGCGATCATCGCGAATTCAGCCAGATCGCAGCCGCAGCAGCAACAGCAGCAGGGGAGAGGCGCATTATTGAAGCGTCATTCTCCCGTTTCGAGCAAACCCTTCGAACTCGCAGCAGAAAGGACGTTGCGGCAGCATCGCGTTGTTGCGCAAATACAAGAATAAATAACTGATGCGCCGTCATCATCCTGCTGCTGCAGCAGACGCTTCGACGTCATCGCACGCTGCACGTGTGCGTTGCTGCTGAAGCGCAGCGGTTGTCTCCTTTGCCGCCAGTTCACGATCCATTGACACCAGAAGTCCGATGCAGAACGCGGTAAGCACCCATCCGGTTCCGCCCGAGGAAAGCAGCGGCAGCGCGATGCCCTTGGTTGGAGCTGAGCCGGTCACCACCGCAATATTGATCAGCGCCTGGAATCCAACCGTCAGCAAGACGCCCAGCCCAAGCAGCCGCGAAAACGGATGCTCCACGCGCCTGACGATCGACATTCCGCACAGCAGCAGACACGCATACAGCGCAATCACCACAGCCGCGCCCATCACGCCCATTTCTTCACAGATGATCGCGAAGATGAAATCGGTGGTGTCTTCCGGCAGGTAGCCGAACTTCTGCACGCTGTTGCCCAGCCCCCGGCCGGCCAGCCCGCCGCTGTGAATCGCGCCCATTGACTGCAGAATGTGATAGCCGATGCCCTGCGGATCCTGATACGGATCGAGAAACGCTTTGATGCGGTTGAGTCGATACGAGCTGGTCAGCACCGCTGCAATGACAAGCAGAACGCCAAGCGGGGCAAGCAGCGACGCATGCCACAGCTTGCATCCGGCTGCAACAAGCATGCACACGCTGACCATTCCGATCAGCACCGCTGTGCCAAGGTCTTCGCTCACGATCAAAATGCATATCAGCCCCACCAGCAGCATCGGCGGAACGAACCCGCGGAAAAGCTGGCCCATCACTGCTGCGTTGCGCGTGGCGGTCGACGCCAGCACGATGATGATGCCCCACTTGGCCACTTCGCTGGGCTGAAAGCCGATGAAGCCAAGCGCAATCCACCGCCGGGCGCCGTTGACCTCTCGGCCGATGCCTGGAATGTGAACGATGATCAACAGCGCGATCATCGCCAGTACAAGCCAGGGAATCGGCGACGCCGAGCCGCGCGGCTGATAGAACACGCGCTGCACCGGCACGCGTGATGCTGCCAGCATCGATACCACCGCCATCACCGCCAGCAGCGTGGTTCGGCCAAGCAGTACATCCTGCAGAATCAGCGGCCGCTCCGGGCCAACGGTCAAACCGGCCGACGTCACCATCACCACGCCGACACACAGCAGGGTAAGAACGATGAGAATCAGTCCGTGGCCGGCGCGCATCATGGCCGAAATATCGGCAACGACCCGCGCGATGCGTCAGTTTTCAAATTGAGTTGCGCACGTGCCGCAGCGGCACGCTGATTCCATCCTGCCCGCTGGCATTCAAGTTCAGTCAGTGGGCCACTTCTTCTTCGCTGCGCGCGCCCAGACTCACGGCGCTGAGATTGAGATGCTGAGGCTCAGACTTGATCAGCGGAGCAGTCTGCGCCCATTGAGAGGCGCTGGGCTGAGTGCATCCGGAACCGCCGGCTGCTGCAACGCACGCTGCGGCTGCCAAGACTGTCCACTTTCGGCCAGTTGCTGCGGCATGCCGATGCGTTGCTGCGTTGGTTGCTTTCATGCAGAACTCCCTCATTCATTTCCCCGGCAATCTCCATCGGCTCTCGGTCAGCCCTCGATTTGGCCCCCGATTGGCGACCGCACATCTCTGCTGCGGAGATGCCGATGATATGGTTCCTCGGCCGTTTGTCACTCAGAAAACCACAACTTTGCCTAAGTTCACAGCTGCTTACTTCGTGTGATCTGGCGCTCTTTTTGACTTGGTATTGCCCCGGCGATCGCCTGCCTGATTCCCGAACTGTCGGCTCAATCACGCCAATCATGGTGAATCGGCCCAAGGTCGTGTGCTACGATGATCGATCCATGGTCGATCTGCCCTGTTCCAATTCTGCACCGATGCCCGCCGATCAGCCCGGTACGGCGACTGCAACCGCTGCCGGCACGGCCCGGCGGGTCTATCTGGAGACCTTCGGCTGCCAGATGAACGAGCTTGACAGCGAGCTGGTGCGCGGCCACCTCCAGGCGCTGGGCTATCGCTTTACCACCCGGGCCGATGAGGCCGACGTGGTGCTGTACAACACCTGCTCGGTCCGCGAACAGGCGGAGAACAAGGTCTGGAGCCGCATCGGCCTGATGGGCAAACGCAAGGCGGAAGGCAGCTCGTTCGTGCTGGGTGTGATCGGCTGCATGGCTGAGCGAGAGGGAGCCGACATGATCCGCCGGTTCCCGCAGGTTGATCTGATGTGCGGCCCGGGTGAGCTGGACAAGTTGCCCATGCTCATCGACAACGTGCTGAAAACCGAGGCGGTGGAACTGGCCGACCGAATCGCGCTGCAGGGCAATACCGCCCGGCGATCCGGCACCCTGGCGGCGGCGACCGATAACCTCGAAATGCTCGACCTTTCCCGGGCCTTTGACCCCAACAGCTCCTCAGCCGGCGGCGGGGGACGATCCGCCTACGTTCGTATCACCCGCGGCTGCAACAAGTTCTGCACCTACTGCGTGGTGCCCTATACCCGCGGAGCCGAGGTCCATCGCCCGCCCGACGCCATTGTTGATGAATGCAAACGCCTGGCCGATCAGGGCGTGATCGAAGTCACCCTGCTGGGGCAGACCGTCAACCATTACATCTATACCCACGGCACTTCGCTGAGCGTCAACGGCAGGGAATTGCCCCAAATCGGCCCCGGCCTCAGCGCATTTCGGTCCAAATCAACATCATCATCAAGCGCCGCCAAACCAAGGCAGGGCGGAGCGTCGGGCTCGGGGCCGGTTGCTGCTGCGCGCACCACCACCTTTGCGCAGCTTCTGCAGCGCATCCACGATGAAGTCCCCGCCATCCAGCGCCTGCGCTTCGTCACCAGCTATCCGCGCGACTTCGGCGATGACATCCTCCAGGTCATGGCTGACTGTCCACGCATCTGCAAATACCTTCACGTGCCCGCACAATCCGGCTCCAACCGCATCCTCAAGCTGATGAACCGCGGCTACACCGTGGAGGAATACATCGAGTTCATCGACCGCGCGCGGCATTTCCTGCCCGATGTCTGCATCGCCGGCGACATCATCGTGGGCTTTCCCACCGAAACCGATGAAGACTTTGAACTCACCAAAGCCCTCCTGCGGCGGGTGCGGTTCAAAAACAACTTTATCTTCAAATATTCGCCCCGGCCCGGAACCGTGGCGATCGACCGCTTTGCCGACGATGTGCCCGATGACGTCAAACGTCGGCGGAACAACGAGTTATTGGCCCTTCAGGCTGAAATCAGCGCCGAGGTGCATGCCCAATACATCGGCCGCACGTTACCGGTCTTTGTCGAGCAGATCAGCCAGCGATCCGCGCGGTCGACGGCAACGGCATTTGGGACAACCGGCGGCGGCAACGGGCGGGTGGAACTGCGCTGGGAGCGGCGCAATGAGACGCCGGCTCCAACGCCGACTGTGCAGCTTTCCGGCCGAACCGATGGCGATTTGATTACGGTGTTCGAAATTTCCGGTCAGGAAAAGCCGGAAAATTTGATCGGTCAAATCGTTGATGTGGAGATCATCGGCTCCGCGCCGCTGCTGTTGAAAGGTCGCCTGGCATCGGATGCTTCGCAAGAAAATCATCCGCTTACCGCTGCGGCGCAGCAGGCGTGACGGCAGCGTCGAAACGGGCGTAGACAGCTGAAAAACGCGGTTTTATGGGGCTGTGCGGAACATTGCTCCGTTGCTGATGGGCGCTGGACCCACCGCAGCGATCAGCGCATTGCGCGGTTTTATGCAACCGCTGGCGGCAGGCGTGCGAAAAGAGCCTCTCGACACGACTTTTGTCGGGTCGCAGCAAACAGGCAAACAGATGTTTGCCCATCTTAAAATTCGTGATTTCTGCCACAAATAATCCTTGACTCCCGCAGCCGCTGCAGTATCTTCCACACTGGAAGTAAGGGGTGGCGACAGCTGCATCGACTGTGGTAGCTTCGTTGTCTGTCGTAGTAGTCCTCTAGAGACTCAAGAAGAAAGGTCCAAACA
>CAZNPU010000016.1:0-63986 GCA_964575335.1 uncultured Isosphaeraceae bacterium
CAGACTGGTGGCTGATGATGTCAGCCAGTTGTCTGGCGCAATCATCCTGCTGTCTGAAAGCATAATTGTGCAATTCTCGGACACTCAGCACGCAGCAAACATCAGAGACAGATGAGCAGGAAACGGCCCATCGCGGCCCGTCAGGTTGAGGTTGTACCTTTTATGAACGAGCTGCAACTGCGGAAAGGCGAAAGGAAGACGCCGGGCGGCGCGGGGCGGGCTACAGGGGGAGCAGAGGCGGGGGCAGATACGGCTTTGCGGCAGGAGGAGCGGAAAGCGGCTCGGTTATGGCGTCATGGCTGGGGGACAAGAAGATGGCCTGCTGCTGCCTGCATCCGTTTGGCTGTGAGGCTATGATTGGCCTTCTGTTTTCGCTGCGTCAGGCTCGTCTGTTGTGGCTTTATCCATCTGTGCGTGCCGGCGCTGCTGCGTTATATGGCTCTGAACCGATCGAAGTGATCCATGACCACTGCTGAACTGCCTCCATCACGAGAATCGCTGGACTTTCTCCGCACGATTGTTGAGGAAGACATCAAGTCGAAAAAGCATGGCGGCCAGGTGGTGACGCGCTTTCCGCCTGAACCCAACGGCTTTTTGCACATCGGCCACGCCAAGAGCATCTGCCTGAACTTCGGCATTGCCAAAGAATACGGTGGCCGCTGTCACCTGCGCTTTGATGACACCAACCCCACCAAAGAAGAGCAGCAGTACGTCGATTCGATCATGGAGGACGTGCGCTGGCTCGGCTGGGATTGGGGCGAGCATCTGTACTACGCATCGGACTATTTCGATCAGCTTTACGAATGGGCCATCCTGCTCATCAAGGCGGGCAAGGCGTATGTGTGCGATCTCACCGCGGAGCAGATTCGCGAATACCGCGGCACGCTGACCACGCCCGGCAGGGAAAGCCCCTATCGCACGCGCAGCGTTGAAGAAAACCTCGATCTCTTTGAGCGCATGCGCAAGGGCGAATTTCCCGACGGCTCGCGCACCTTGCGGGCGAAAATCGACATGAGCTCGCCCAACCTCAACATGCGCGATCCAGTGATGTATCGCATCCTCAAGGCGCATCATCATCGCAGCGGCGACAAGTGGTGCATCTATCCGATGTACGACTACGCCCACGGCCAGAGCGACTGGCTCGAGGGCATCACCCATTCGATCTGCACGCTGGAGTTTGAAGACCATCGTCCGCTGTACGACTGGTTCATCAACGCGATCACTGAAGTCGGCGGCGCGCCCAAAGGCGCAACGTATCGGCCCCGGCAGTACGAATTCGCCCGGCTGAACCTCAATTACACCATCATGAGCAAGCGCAAGCTGCTGCAGCTTGTGAATGAAGGCCACGTGAACGGTTGGGATGATCCGCGCATGCCCACCATCGCAGGTATGCGGCGGCGCGGCTACACGCCGGCCAGCATCCGCAATTTCTGCGAGATCATCGGTGTGGCGCGGCGGGAGCACGTGATCGATGTTGCGCTGCTTGAACACGCGGTGCGCGAAGACCTCAACAAGACCGCGTGGCGCAAGATGGCGGTGCTGCGGCCGCTGAAGGTGGTGATTGAGAACTATCCTGACGGTCAGGTTGAAGAGCTTGAGGTGGCGAACAACCCTGAGGATCCCGAAGCGGGAACGCGCATGGTGCCGTTCTCGAAGGTGATCTACATCGAGCAGGACGATTTCATGGAACAGCCGCCGCCGAAGTATTTTCGGCTCGCGCCGGGCAAAGAAGTGCGCCTGCGGTCAGCGTATTACATCACCTGCACCGATGTGGTGAAGAACGATGCAGGCGAGGTGATTGAGGTGCGCTGCACATACGATCCCGCCACACGAGGTGGCTGGTCGCAGGATGGAAGAAAGGTCAAGGGCACGCTGCACTGGGTATCGGTTGAACACGCGGTGGATGCCGAGGTGCGGCTGTACGATCGCCTGTTCAAGGTTGCTGACCCTGAAGACGTTGAAGAGGGCCAGACGTTTCTTGCAAATTTGAATCCGGATTCGCTGCAGGTGCTGACGGGGTGCAAGGTTGAGCCGAGCCTGGCGGGGGCGACGCCCGGCAGCCGCTTCCAGTTTGAGCGGCAGGGATATTTCTGCGTTGATCCGGACAGCGCAGGCGGAAAGCTGATTTTCAACCGCACCGTTGCGCTGAAGGATTCATGGGCGAAGAAGAGTCAGCAATAACCGGCGGCGGTTGCGCTGGGGCATCGTGCCGGGTGGCATAATTTCAGGCGATGAAATTTCCGATCAACCGGCGCGTTCAGCCGAAGGAATGCACTTGCGTCGGGGTTTGCCGCCTTGGATGATGCTGCCGGCGCCCTTGCCGGGATGATGAATTGACAATGAAAACAGACAGCGCCGTGATGCATGATGAGTGACGTTGCGGCGAGTTGACGAATTGCAGGAAGTGAGCGCACGTTGATGGAAAGCATTCACACGTTGCTGAACCGGATCATTGATTATGCTGGCCTGTTTCCGCCCGCCAAGCTCGATCTGGCCACGACGGTGCGCAATTACGCATCGTATCTGAAGTCGGATGACGCCTGGATGCTGGGGCGTTTGATCATGCCGGTGGCGCGGCTGGATGAGTTTGAGCAGCTTGCTGCGGAGCTGCTGCCGCGGGATGACGAAGCGGGGGAGCTGTGGCAGATCAGCGCGTTGACTTCGTCTGCTGATGCGCCGGAACTGGAAGCTGATCTTGCCCGCATCGTGGCGTTCAACGAGAAACACGCCGATGCTGCAGCCGGCCTGGCGAATATTGATGTGATTGAGCTCAAGGCGAGTTCCGCTGCTGCGATTGATCGTGCGATGGAGCACATCAGCAGCGAGCTGTTTCCGTTTTTTGAGCTGCCGATCGACAGTGATCCGCGCGGGCTTATTGCTGCGCTTGCGGACAGCGATGCGGGAGCGAAGGTTCGCACCGGCGGCGTGACGGCTGATTTGTATCCAAAGACGCACGATCTGGCCCGCTTCATCGCAGCGTGTGCCGCAGCCGGCGTGCCGTTCAAGGCCACCGCGGGATTGCATCATCCGTTGCGGCATCATTCCAGTCTCGTGCAGACCGACGAGTTCGGGTTCCTCAATGTTTTCATGGCCGGTTCCCTGGCGCTCACGCACGAGTTGCCGGAGGAGGAACTGGCAGAGTTGCTGGAGGAGCGTTCCATCGAGGCGTTTGCCTTTGACGATGCGGGCATTACATGGCGCGAGCATCGCATTCGCACCGAGAACATCGAGGATGTGCGCGAGGAGTTTGCGGTTTCGTTCGGCTCGTGCAGCTTCGATGAGCCGCGCGAGGACTTGCGGGCATTGAAGCTGCTGTGATTCGCGGCGGCGTGATTGAGCTGCGGAATGCAAGCAGCACGTGAAGCGAGGGAGATGTTACGGCTTCAATCGCGGCTGACGAAGTGCTGCCGTGTGCGGTTTCGTCGTTGATGGTGTATCCTCTTGATTGATTCAATCGATTCACCAGTTTTCTCTTGTGTTCTGTTCCGCACGTTTTGCGGTGAACTCTGACGACAGCCATGCCGAACCTGAACGAAACGCACGATCCGAACCGCCGAAGCTGGGTAGAGTCCGCCAACGATCCTGAGAGCGATTTCCCGATTCAGAATCTGCCGTTTGGGGTGTTCCGCAGGCGCGGCAGCGATGAGAAGCAGCGCATCGGCGTGGCGATCGGTGATCAGATTCTTGATGTTCAGCGCTGTGTCGCTGACGGATTGCTGGGCAGCAGCGTTTCCGAGGAATGTGCTAGTGCGTTGTCCGCTGAATCGCTCAATTCGTTGATGGCGCAGGGGCAGGAGTGCTGGAATGCTGTAAGGAAAGCGATTGCGGCGCTGCTGGATGCGGAGCTGACGCCGGCAGGTGAGCGCGCGAAGCTGCAAGCGGCACTGGTGGCGATGAGCGAAGCGGAGTTGTTCGTTCCGGCACAGATTGGCGACTACACCGACTTTTACGCTTCGATCCACCATGCGACGAATGTCGGGTCGATGTTTCGGCCGGACAATCCGCTTTTACCCAACTACAAGCATTTGCCGGTGGGTTATCACGGCCGGGCCAGTTCGATTGTGGTCAGCGGCACGCCGATTCGTCGGCCGATGGGGCAGACCGTGACGAGCGACGCCGGGCCGCCGAGCTTCGGGCCGTGCAGGCTGCTTGATTATGAAATGGAGATGGGGTTCTTCGTCGGGCCGGGCAATGAGCTTGGCGCGCGCATCAACATGCGCGAAGCGCGCAGCCACATTTTTGGCATGGTGATCGTCAACGACTGGTCGGCCCGCGACATTCAGAAGTGGGAGTACCAGCCGCTGGGGCCGTTCAATGCCAAGAACTTCGCCACGACGATCAGCCCGTGGGTGGTGACGCTCGAAGCGCTGGAGCCGTTTCGCGTGCCCGGTCCGCCGCGTGGTGAAGGCGATCCGCAGCCGCTGGAGTATTTGCAGCCTGTTGACGACATGGGGCTGGCGATCACAGTGGAAGTGCATCTGGCTTCGGAGCAGATGCGCCAGCGGGGCATGCAGCCCGTGCTGATCAGCCGCGGCAGCATGGCGGATATGTATTGGACCATCGCCCAGATGCTGGTGCATCACACTTCAACCGGATGCAACATGCGACCTGGCGATCTGCTGGCCACCGGCACGATCTCCGGTCCGCAAGAAGACGCCCGCGGCTGCCTGCTTGAGCGAACCTGGCGCGGTCAGAACCCGATCAAACTTCCCGACGACAGCGAGCGGAAATTCCTGCAGGATGGCGATGAAGTGATCATGACCGCCTACTGCCGTCGCGAAGGTTTTTCCCGCATTGGTTTCGGTCAGTGCAGCGGTATTGTGACGCCAGCCAAGGCCTAGCGCGTTACCAGCGGTTCTGCTGATGCGTTGATTTTGTTCTCATGACGTGAATCGGGGCAGTTGCCGCCGTTGAAAAGCGCTTGAGAACATGTTTTTAGAAAAAAACTAATTTTGATAACTCTAGAAAAATGAAAGAGTTGCAGTTGTTGCTGCAGGCGGGAAGACAGTCGGTGTTGCACAAATGTATTGCATCGTGCTGCACTGTGTGGCATGATGACGACGGCTGGCGCGTGCTGGCCGATGTTGCTGGCTTAGGCGCATCGACATCTCAGTCCTGCTGTTGCAGGCTGGCGATAAGTTGTTTTTGAGAAGTGAGAGGCTGGCGTTAGCCAGGCATGATCGGAATACATTGAAGGTTCTGGTTGTGGCGTAGTTTATGTTTCCGGTATCCCGGTGCGCCCCCGGTGTTGTCGCACTGGACAAGATGCTGTGTTGGTTTGGTCAATAGTGTGGAGGTGCGAAGATGAGATTCGCAATCGGACTGCTCGGCTCGGCTTTGTCTTTTTGCCTTGTGACATCAGCGCAGGCGCAATCATTCAACATCGACATCAATAGCACGGCAGGACTCGTTCCAAGTTCGGCATTCGGCGCTGCCGCTGGACAAGCCGGTGTATGGAACTCGGTCGACGGCGGTGTTACGCCCCAGGCGCTGGTGGACCTGTCCGGCAACGCAACCGGTGTGACGTGGACATCGGCGTTCTCGAACGGCATTTTTGCTTCGCTGACGAATCTTCCCGGCGCTGACACCGAGACGGTGAATTTGTTGACTGATGTGCTCGATCTTGGAACTCCTGGAAACAGCGATACGTTCACCATCGCTGGGCTTCAGAACGGCACCTATGAGGTGTACACCTATGCGATGGCTCCGGATAGCGGTGACTTTCGCACAGATGTCAATGTGAACGGAACCGGTGTGCAGACCGTTGGCGGCGCGTTTACTGGTTCCTTTGTGCTGGGTGTCACGCACTCGATGCACACGGTGACGGTGACAGACGGCATCATCACGATCAACACCAGCGTGCCGACGATTGCTGGCATAACCAACTTCGGTTCGCTGGCAGGCGTGCAGTTGGTGCTCGTTCCCGGTCCGGGAGCCTTGGCTCTGCTGGGCATCGCTGGCCTGGCTGGCAGCCGACGTCGCCGCCGAGGTTGATTACGGCAAATTGCATCCCTGCAGTTGCTTATGACATGAAGCCCCAGGACCTCTCTGGATCTCAGAGAGGTCCTCTTTTTTTTATTATTTTATTTGCTACGTGAGTATCAGCCGGCCGATCCGATCAAGCGGGGCGCTTCGTCGCTGCACTGTTGCGCTTCTGCCGTCAGCCGGAGTCAGGCTTGGCGCATCGCTGTGACTGAACAGCGATATGATCACTGATCAGCATTGCAGTCATTCTGCGATTGAACCTGTTGGCCCATGTGCTTCGGATGCGTCCAGCGTCAGGCATGGGTGAGAGGAGATGCGGTCTTTGGCAGCAAAGAAGAATGCAGCAGGAACGCTGCGCATTTGAAAGCGACGACAAAGGAACGCCATGTGCGGCCGTTACAGCCTGACAACGTCTCCCGATGTGCTTGCAGCTCTGTTTCGTCTCACGACCGTGCCGGCATACGCGCTGCGCTACAACATCGCGCCGACGCAGGCTGCGCCGATTGTGCGAATACACAGCGAAACGGGAAGCAGGCAGTTGGATATGTTGCGCTGGGGGCTTGTGCCGTCGTGGGCAAAGCAGCCTGACATCGGCTCGCGACTGATCAACGCACGGTCAGAAACGGCTGCGGAAAAGCCGGCGTTTCGTCATGCGTTCAAGCGCCAACGATGCCTCGTGCCGGCCGATGCATTTTATGAATGGAAGAAACTTCCCACGGGCAAGCAGCCGTATGTGCTGCGGCTGCGTGATGGGCAGCCATTTGCATTTGCCGGTTTGTGGGAGCAGTGGCGCGATTCCGCCCAACCCCACGAACCGCCGCTTGAAACCTTCACCATACTCACAACAACAGCCAACAGTGTTGTGGTAGAGGTGCACGATCGCATGCCGGTCATTCTGAATGCAAACGATTTTGATTGCTGGCTCGATCCATCGGTGAAGGATGCAGCGCGATTGCAATCTCTGCTTGTGCCGCTGGCTTCAGAGGCAATGGTTGCCTATCCGGTCAGTCGGCGTGTCAACAGCCCTGCGCATGATGATCCGTCATGCCTGGAGCCGCTGGACGCCAGTCAGGCCGAAGGAGCACCGCCGCCATCAAGTGCCGCCAGCCTCTTCGATTCATCACAACAGTCGAAACCGCATCCGAATGTGGATAACTCTGGCAGCGCAAACAGGCAGAATCTTTTTGATTGACCCGGATCGTGAAGCGCTGCAAGCGGCTGGTCAGGCGCAACTGATTGCAAAATCCAGAGTTATTGAAAATGGCTCTCTCCGTGGCGTCATCGGCTGTGGTGGGGGCGTCATAATCGCGGATATTTTGGCTGCAATCATCTTGCAGATACCTAACAAAATGCTATCATTCGGGCGTGCGGGGACACGACGCAACCAGTGGCATGCATCTTGAATCGCAGCGCCCGGATGAGAATGAGAACGTTGCACCAATGCAGACTGCAGCATGTGCGGCGCGATCAAAACGTACGAATCAGCGTGTCACGCTGGCAGTCGTCGACAGCAGCAAAGTGATGCCGACGCTCGAGGCGACACATACGGCGGGATCGGAGCGAATGCCGAGTCCTCCGGGGGTTATGGGGGTGGCGACAATAACTGGGATAAGTTGGGGCAAGGCGCCGGTGGCGACCTTGAATTCAGGGGCGGCCCTTTCGGGGATAGAGAACGTGATGAACGCCTGGGGCTGCGTTGACGAAGTTTGGACCTTGAGCATCGTTGCCGCTGAATATGGTGGGACGGCAGCGGTGTCTACCACACGCACCAAATGCGATCGCGTCGGAGGCGGTCGGCAGTTTGGGGTGATGCACAGGCGGCATGGTTCAGGATGCGCGACCAACGGCGCTTCCATCGTGCCGCGCTACCGCTCGCAACGTAGCCCCGGCACTCACGTTCGTACGTCCTGGCTGATTGATTGCCCATCAATTGAGGAGGGCAGATCGGATCGCAAACGCACAAGAACCATATGCGAAAACGACATCACGTAAGCAGCGTTGCGCATGACGTGCGCCGTTTTATATCCATGCGATACAGCAGCGCTCGTGCACGGAAGGAAGCTGCTTCAGATCGCAGCGTGATCCTGCACATGTAACATCAGGAAACATTGCATTGCGTGCTTTGTGCAACTATCGACCTTTGAGCGTCAAATCCACGGTCAGGGTCTGATCGCCGCGAAGAATAACGAGCTTGATCTGATCGCCGGCTTCGTGTTGACGCAGCAGTTCGAACAGTTTCTGGCCGCCGGTGATCTCTTCACCATTCCAGCTCAGCATGATGTCGCCAGCCTGCAGGCCCGCTTCCGCTGCGCTTGTATTGTCAGCTACTGCTTCAACGAGCACGCCGGTTTCCAGTTCCGCGCCGTAGCCCGGCTGAATGCCCAGTCGCACACGAGCGCCGGTGTTGCGGCCGGGCCCGCCTGCGGTTGTCAGTCGGTAGGTCAACTGCTCCGGTCTGGCTGCAATCTCCAGAACGATTGATTGAATCAGGTCAATCACGCGTATTGCGCCAACCGGGTTCACTGTATAACCATGATCGCTGGGGCGATGGTAGTCGTCATGCACGCCGGTGAATGGAAACAGAATCGGGATGCCTGCGCCGTAGAAATTGGCGTGATCAGACGGCCCGCGCCCGCCGGGCGTAAGGGAGATCGTCAGGCCGCTGTTTTCGAAATGCGGCAGAAGTATTTCAAGGAAGTTTTCCGCTGTATCAGCGCCCTGCACCGAAAGCGTGTTGTCGCGCAAGCGGCCGATCATGTCGAGATTTACCATCAAGGTGACCGCCTCAGCGTCAATCGGTGAGTTCTGCACGAAGTGACGCGAACCAAGCAGACCCGATTCTTCAGCATCGAAACCGACGAACATGATTGATCGCAAGTTGGCGTCCTCATCAGCTGCGGCATAGGCCTCGCTGAGCCGTTTGGCCAGAATCAGCATGCCTGCTGTGCCGGAGGCGTTGTCGTCAGCGCCCGGGTGCAACTGGCCGACGTTCCCTGGGAGCGCGCCGGAAAGCTGGCCATGGCCGACGTGGTCGATGTGTGCTCCGATGATGATCCACTTGTCAGCCAGATCGCCTTTGCCGGCGAGAACGCCCGCCACGTTCTGTGCGTTGACCCGGTCGTTGCGGTCTATTTTGGCGTTGATGGCCATCATCAGTTTGTCATCCAGGTTCACGCATTTGACCTCGCCGCTGTCAGCCATCTTTCGCCACGTCAGCAAATCGCGTTGTTGAGGATCGCCAAGCGCGAGCATCCGTTCAGCGATCTCGCTGGTCACCTGCACAACGGGAATGTCCAGAGCCTCTCCGAAGCGGCTGCTGTTGCGCAGCGACTCCAGTCCGGTTCTACCCTCAATCGCACCTGGCGGGTTGACCAGCACAATGCCCGCTGCTCCGCGTTCGGCGAGATTCTGCATCTTGCGAGCGATGCCGGAATGGGGGCTGAAGCGGTGGGGCACCCAGCGGCTCTTGCCGTTTTCATCCAGCGGCTCATAGCGCAGGAGCAGCGCGATGCGGCCGGTCAGGTCGGTCGATTCGTCAAAGCTGCTGTAACCGTCCGGTCCGTTCTCAATTCCGTAGCCTGCAAATGTCACCGGCGCAGTGACGCTGCCGCTGCCGGAATTGCCAAGCACGACGAAATCGACCTTCTCCGTCAATGCTTCGCCATTGATGGCATTGCCTGCCTGGGCGACCTGGATGCTGGGGTTGGGCGATCGAAAATCAAACGCCTGGCGATAGCTGGTCCACGCCTCCATCGCCCTGTCGCCAAGCTGGTCGGTCTCGCCGGGGAAGGCCGGCTCCAGTCCGTACTGCTGGAAATAGAACTCGATGTATTCGACGGCTGCTGCACTGCCGCGCGTTCCCGGCGAGCGGCCTTCAAAAAACGGATTCGACAGCGTCAGCACATGCTGGTACCACAGCGTGGCGTCCTCGCCCATCGCTTCAAATATGCTGCGCAGGTTGAGCGCCGCCAGATCAACCGGAACCTGAATTGTCCCCGGCAACTGGGCGTTTTCGTTTGGTGAGAACGTGTACACGTTCGACGAGCCACGCACGATGCGGCCGGTCCGCCCCAGCGATGTGTCGGCAGCTTCTCCGGTACCGGCCGACTGTGCGAAGACAGGCGAAGCGCTTATTGCAGCGATCATCCACAAAGCAAGGGACGGACTCAACAGGCGATTTCGTACAGGTCGATCAGTCATGGCGCTTCGCTTTACGGTTCAAAAGGTCCAGAGAAAGTCAATGGGCGTGGACGGCTGCCCCCGGAGTTCGCTCCGGCGTTCCGCATGAGTCTACCGGCACGCCTGCACCTCGTTGCTCACGAACGGCCGGATGAATATAGTTGCAGCTCAGAGGATACGAGTGGGAACGCGTGTTCGAACTCACGAAAAACCTCTGCGAAAGCCGCCGTTTCACGATTTTTACCGTTTCAGACCACTCAAGCCCGCCTGCAGGCTTGGTCAGTCGTTTGCCAGGCCCAGCGACCAGATTGTTCCATGACCCAGACTCATTCGACCTCGATGCTTCCTCACGAGCGCCCCGTCATGCTCGACGCCACTGACTTCGCTGCTGAGCACGCTGGCGACAATGCCAGCCAGTCCGTACTTGCACCGACCGACACGTTCGTTCACCGTCACATCGGACCCGACGCTGCCGAGATCGGTCAGATGCTCGAACTGCTTGGCGTTGATTCGCTTGATGCACTGATCGATCAGACTGTGCCCGAATCCATTCGCCTGCGCGAGCCGATGCGGTTGACCGGGCTGAGCGATGGTCGAGGCGAATTCGAGACGCTTTGCGAACTGCGCGAGATTGCTTCGAAGAACAAGGTGTATCGCTCATTCATCGGCATGGGGTATTACGGCACCATCACGCCGCCGGTGATTCAGCGCAACATTCTGGAGAACCCTGGCTGGTACACGCAGTACACGCCGTATCAGGCTGAGATTGCGCAAGGCCGGTTGGAGGCGCTGCTCAACTTCCAAACGATGGTGAGCGATCTGGTTGCGCTGCCTGTTGCGAATGCGAGTTTGCTTGACGAAGCCACTGCCGCGGCTGAGGCGATGGCGATGTGCGTTTCGATCGTCGGCAGGCGCACCTTCCTTGTCGATCAGGAGTGTCACCCGCAGACGATCGAAGTGGTGAAAACCCGCGGCAGGTCGATGGGGGTGAAGATCGTTGTAGGCGATGTGAATGAGTTCGCAAAAGCAGCAGACGAACTGCAGTCCGCGTGCGGCGTGCTCGTTCAGTATCCCACGACCAATGGCAGCATCGTTGATTACTCGAAAGTTGTCGAAGCAGCGCATGCTGCGGGCGCGCTTGTGGTGTATGCGACCGATCTGCTTGCCTGCACGCTCATCAAGCCGCCGGGCGAGTGGGGGGCGGATATTGCAGTCGGCTCGGCGCAGCGTTTCGGTGTGCCCATGGGCTTCGGCGGACCACATGCGGGGTTCATGGCAACGAAGAACGAATACGTGCGCAAGATGCCCGGCCGGCTCATCGGCGTCTCGAAGGATGCCCACGGCAACCTGGCGTACCGCATGGCCATTCAGACCCGCGAGCAGCACATCAAGCGCGAACGCGCGACATCAAATATCTGCACCGCGCAGGTGCTGCTGGCGATCATGGCCAGCATGTACGCGGTGTATCACGGGCCTGAAGGGTTGAAGAAGATTGCGCGGCGGGTGCATGGCTTTGCGCGACAGTTCGCCGATGCACTTCGCAGTATTGGCATTGAGCTTGAAACTGCAGCGTTCTTCGACACCATCCGTTTCATGCCGCCCTCGGATTTCGCAGCCAAACTGCAATCACAGGGCTACAACGTTCGCAGTTTCGCAGACGGCTCGGTTTCCGTTTCCTTCGATGAAACAACCACGCAGGCGGATATTGATGTGCTGTGTCGCGCTTTGGGTACGCAGCCCGCGTCGAGAGAATTCAGCCATCAATCGTCAATCGAGAATCGCCAATCGCCCTTCCTTACTCATCCCATTTTCAACACGCATCACTCCGAAACGGAGATGCTGCGCTACATCACCAAACTCCAGTCGCGCGATCTCTCGCTGGCCAACAGCATGATTCCGCTTGGCTCGTGCACAATGAAGCTCAACGCCACCAGCGAGATGCTGTCGATCACCTGGCCGGAGTTTGCGAACATTCATCCCTTCGCGCCTGCTGATCAGTGGCAGGGGTATCGAGAATTCTTTACGCGGCTGGAGACATGGCTGGCGGAGATCACCGGTTTTGCTGCGGTGTCGTTGCAACCCAATGCCGGCTCGCAGGGCGAATACGCCGGCCTGCTGGCGATCCGCGCGTATCACGAATCGCGCGGCGAGGGGCATCGCGACATCTGCCTCATCCCCGTTTCCGCGCACGGCACCAACCCGGCCAGCGCGGTCATCGCCGGCATGAAGGTCGTGGCTGTCGCGTGCGATCGCTATGGCAACATTGATCTGAATGATCTTCGCGCAAAAGCCCAGCAGCATCGCGACAACCTTGCTGCGCTGATGATCACCTATCCATCCACGCACGGCGTATTTGAGCCGAACGTGAAGGAAGTCATCGATGCGGTGCATGAATGCGGCGGGCAGGTGTACATGGACGGCGCGAACATGAACGCGCAGGTCGGCATCACGTCGCCTGGCTTCATCGGCGCAGATGTCTGCCATCTGAACCTGCACAAGACCTTCTGCATCCCACACGGCGGCGGCGGCCCGGGCATGGGGCCCATCGGCGTGGCGAAGCACCTTGTGCCGTTCCTGCCGGGGCATCCGATGCTCTCGTCTTCTGCGGAAAGAGCAGAACATGGTGTCGGCGCTGTTTCCGCTGCGCCGTACGGCAGTGCATCGATCCTGCCGATCTCGTATGTGTACATTGCGCTGATGGGCGCAGCCGGACTGAAGCGCGCCACCGAGGTCGCCATCCTCAATGCCAACTACATGGCCAAGCGGCTTGAAGGCCATTACGACGTGCTGTTCACCAACGCCAACGGCCGCTGCGCGCATGAGTTTATCATCGACTGCCGTCCGTTTGACAAGTCAGCCGACATCAAGGTCGATGACATTGCCAAGCGTTTGATGGACTACGGCTTCCACGCACCGACGATGAGCTTCCCCGTGCCCGGCACGCTGATGATCGAGCCGACCGAAAGCGAATCGAAGGCGGAGCTTGACCGCTTCTGCGATGCGCTGATTGCAATCCGCGAAGAGATTCGCGCCATTGAAGAAGGCCGGGCCGACCGCACCGACAACGTGCTGAAGAACGCACCGCATACGATCGCTGCGGTAAGCGCCGACGAATGGACGCATCCCTATTCGCGTCAGCAGGCCGCCTGGCCGGCACCGTGGTTGAAGGACACCAAGTTCTGGCCGCACGTCGGTCGCATTGACAATCCATATGGCGATCGCAATCTAATGTGCACCTGTCCGCCGATGGAATTGGCCTGATCGGCGCGAAAGCTCTGAAGCGCTTGCCGCAGTGAAAGCTGCGGGCAAACCTCACTTGAGGTGTGTGCTGCGCTTCGGGCGCGCAGATGAAAATTCCGCGCTTTGGCTGCGATGTAAGGCATCTCAGCTCTCCTGCATTGCTGCGGCAGAATCATCAGCATCATCATTGCTCGGCTCAGGCAGCGGCGGAAGACCGATGGCGCGTTCGACCCGTTCCGCAACGATTGCGATTCGCCCTAGGGAAAGGTAATAGAGCGACTGAAATCGCCTGTTTGCCTCATAGGCGGCATGACAGAGTGCACCGGTGTCACTGACGGGAGGCACGAGGGGGATGACATAAGCCGCGATGGTCAAGCGATCTCGGGAATGTTCCAGTGGATACATCTGGCTCGACAGCAGCAGACGCACTGAATTAAGCTGCCGATACAGATCGTGGGCAATACGGTGAAACGTTGAATCGAGGTCCTCGCGAACTTTTTTCGCGGCATTCAGATATAAAGCTAGAGCGGTAAGCAGCATGCTCTGAAGTTGCGCATCATGCATGTGCTGCCTGGCGTCATGCAGTGCAGCCAGGGTGGCAAACAGGTGATCAAGATGCCCTTGAAGCTTTCTGGAAATATTGATTTTCGCAGCGATTGTGGGGCAGCGGGATAATCGCAGAGCTGCAGTGAGCCGTTCCGCACTGATGTGTTCAAAGCGATGCAGCACAGCAGCGGCGCTGTCCATCGATTGCTGCGCATCGGCCAATGCCCGATCAGCGGTTCGTTGTGAAAGTGAAGGCAATTTCAGACCGCCAAGCGAAGGATGTATGTCGAACTGAAGCAGTTGGCGGCCGATGTGAAGTTTGTCGTATCGTTCAGCGGCATCCCCATATGCATCGTACGCTTTTCTTGTTGATGGCAGCATCGCTTCGAAGCGTTGCCGCACCTGGCGCAGACGCTGCTGCTCACTCTGCCAGTCAACCGGTTGATCAAATGCATGATGATCACCAAGCGGAAGGAGTCGGCGTGGCGATATCAGTTTCTGAAAATAACGCGTCACGGCCTTGACGCTTGTGAATTCAAGCTCCTGATCGCCAATGATCTTTTCAACCGGCAGCAACTGCTCGATATTGATGTGTGATCCCAATATTTCACGGTAATGGCCTATCGTGATCCATTTGCAAAGTGCGTGATACTGCCGGAACAGGGACGACGCAGGCGCTTCAAGCATAAAAACGCCCGGAGCATTCTCTGCCCTGCTCGCAGCCAGGCGGTCACGAAATGAGGGATGCGTGCTCAGCAGGCGAGTTTCGGCGGTGGTGCGATCCTTGCGCATCGCCTCACGCACATAAGGCGGAATATGCCGTGTCGCCGCCACGATCAGGCGCGGATAGTCATCGCTCAGCCGACCGGCAGCTTCGCTTTGCTGCAGACGATTGTTGACGTAATCCGATGCGGCATCGAGTTCCTGGTATCGCACCGTGGCTGATTCGAACGCGCTGCTGCCCGCAAGGCGGATCTGATGAAGGTCGGCGTTGAACTCCATCTGTCGCAGAAGAAACGTGCTCAGGAGATGGCCAATGAACATGAACACCCACAGGATACGCCGTGAAAGCCATATGCACAGCTGCGACACGGTGAGCATGACCTCGCCCCAACCGCCCAGATCATTTGCCAGTTGTTCGATTGTCTCATCCCAGCGGTCGCGCTCATACACCACGCGCATGAACCAGAAGTTGAGTTGTCGGATGATGTACGTCAGGCGCATGCCTGCACGCTGCGCGAAATGGCCCAATTCATGCGCGATGACGCCGGCAAGCTGTCGTGTGTTGAAGCCGGCGACCAGCGGCATGCCGATAACGAGAACCAAATCGTCACTGAAGATGCTGAGCACTCCTTTGCGAAAGCCAGCCGAAGCGTTGATTTCGCTGCTGACTTCAATTTCGCGAGGCATCGGTGCGCCAATGGCAGCTGCGATGCGCTCAACAAACTCAAACAATACCGGTTCCCGCGCCCGATCGATCGCATAAGGACTCACCCTTCGCGCGGAACGCGCAAATAGCGGCTTGATCATGAACGCCACCATGATCGTTCCTGCCACCAGTGGCGTGACATACAGCAGCACACGAAGAAATATGTGACGCAGCGGTCCGTCGCTGGTGAACAATCGCACGCTGGTGGTTGCGTGGTAGTACAGGCCGAAAACGACCAGCGCAATCAGAGCGAGGTACAGCAGCGGCAACAAAAGCATGGCGCATGTCACCATGAGCAAGCCGCAGCGGTAGGCAAGTGAAACGGGAACCGGGTCGATGGCTCGTTCAAATGCAGCAGCAAGCGACCGGTGAGGCGGCGGAGCTGCGTGCTGCTCGAAACTGGGGCCGGGCGGCTGGCTCATGGCTGTCACCGCAGGCCATCATAATCCATGTGGTGCTGCCGACGGCGGCGTTATCCACAACCCACGCCCGCCGGGGGCCGCTTGATGCCCCCTGGGCCGAAAACGGCCCGGTTTGCAAAAATGATCCCAAAATTCTACCGAACAAACCTTGGCGCAGCCGATTGTTCAGGTATCCTATCGAACACCGAACATTGACCCCAGACGAGGATACCGATATGGTGAGCACATCAGTGAACGGGCGTCGAAACGCCGACAAGATACAACAGGAAGCTCCGTCCAAGGGCAGAACTACCATGGCCAACGTCATCACCGAAGATAAAGGTCGTCTGCAAGCGATTGAACGCACGGTTGGACAGATCGAAAAGACCTTCGGCAAAGGGTCGATCATGCGACTGGACGGTGATGCGCCGCCGGTCATCAAAGGTATACCCACTGGTGCGCTGAGCCTCGATATTGCCTTAGGCGGCCGCGGCGTGCCGCGCGGCAGAGTGGTGGAGATCTTCGGCCCTGAATCTTCGGGTAAAACAACGCTCGCACTTTCCATTGTCGCCAACGCGCAACAAGCTGGCGGCGTGGCGGCGTTCATCGACGCTGAACATGCGCTCGATCCGTCGTGGGCCAAGCGCATCGGCGTGAATCTCGATCAAATGCTGGTTTCGCAGCCCGATACCGGTGAGCAGGCGCTGGAAATCTGCGAACTGCTGGTGCGCTCCAATGCGGTTGACGTCATTGTGGTCGACTCGGTGGCGGCGCTCATTCCCCGTGCTGAAATCGAAGGTGAAATGGGTGACTCGCATGTTGGCCTGCAGGCTCGTCTCATGAGCCAGGCGCTGCGCAAACTCACCGGCGCAATCTCAAAGAGCGATTGCGTGGTCATCTTCATCAACCAGCTTCGTGAAAAAATCGGCGTGATGTTCGGTTCGCCCGAAACCACTCCCGGCGGGCGGGCGCTGAAGTTTTATTCTTCGGTGCGCATCGATATTCGCCGCACCGGCGCCATCAAGGAAGGCGAAAACAACGTGGGCAACCGTGTTCGTGCTCGCGTGGTGAAGAACAAGATCGCGCCGCCGTTCCGCGATGCGGAATTCGACATCATGTTCAACGAAGGCATCAGCGCATCAGGCGATCTGCTCGATCTGGCGGTGGCTGATGACATCGTGAACAAATCCGGCGCATGGTTCAGCTACAAAGACATTCGTCTGGGTCAGGGCCGGGAGAACGCCAAGGCATTCCTGCGCGACAATCCGGAATTGTCGCAGGAGATTCGCCAGGCCATTCTCGAAAAGCGGAACCTCGCTGCGCCGGTGGCGCAGGCGGATGCCGACGCTGACGAGGAGCTTGAAGGCGAAGAGGAGTAATGAGCTTACCCTCCAGGCTGCGCTGCTGTTTGCGGCGTGATCGGCCAGCGACGTCACGGCTTTCGATCATGTCGCGATGCGGGCCTGGGACAATCCGGGGCCGGGGAAGCGTCCGCATCGGTCAGCGGCTGGCTCCCAGAGCCGTTGGCGGGCGGACAAATGGTAGTGCCGGGCGGAGGAGAGATTTTCTCATGCGGCAGCAACCAACGTGCCGCACGAACCAGCCGCGGGCCGCTTGCTTCAAGCGGCCTGCTTTCTTTTTCGGCCCTGCCCGTATGAGGCGGCTTACCCTGCCGCAGTGCCGGTCTGAAATCGCGACATGCCAACGATCCGGCAACTGCCTCTTGCCCCTTTTCTTCACGGGCGAAACTGGCTATCATTCGCGGCTCACGCGGATGTGGCGGAATTGGCAGACGCGCAAGATTCAGGTTCTTGTGGGAGTAAAATCCCGTGGAGGTTCGACTCCTCTCATCCGCATTCCTGAATTGCCGCCCCGGCTCACCCGGGGCGTTTTTTATTTGTGATCCGCTCACGATCAGTTGGACTCACATGGCTGAATCTGATGCGCACCGCTTTCCGCGTCTGCGTTGCCGGGTAGGTTGAGGGATTTCCAGCCGCGCGCAATCTCATGGCTGGTCAATTGCCATTACGATGAACAACGGCGCTTGATTGCCTGCGTTCTCCGCTCACTGCTGGTCAAGGAAATGCACGCTGTGTTCAAACAACCGTGGCTCAACAGACAGGTGTTCGGCTGGGCGATGTTCGACTTCGCCAACCAAGCCTTCACACTGGTCATCCTGACCACGATGTTTCAGGTTTATTTCGTGAGCTATGTGGCGACCGGCTGGGAGACGATTCCGGTTCCGATCGATGCTGGCGAGGTCAATCCGGCGCTTGTTGCCGACATGCCCGCTGACCAGCAACCGCCTCAGCTCACCGCCAGCGAGATTGAGCAAAAGCAATCCGTCGGCCGGCAGCTCTGGGCCACCAGCAACATCGTGTCGCAACTGATCGTGATCATCATCTCGCCGCTGATCGGCGCATTGGCGGATTTTTCCGGCGCGAAAAAGAAGCTGCTTTTTATCACCTACGTCGGCTGCGTCGCGATGACCGCTGCGTTGGGATTGATCACACCCGGGTCTGTCGCGTGGGGGATGATCCTCTTTATCATCGGCTACATGTTCTTCGCCACGGGCGAGAACTTCCTCGGCGCGTTTCTGCCCGAACTGGCGACGCACCGCGATATGGGCAAGGTTTCAGCGTTTGGGTTTACGCTTGGCTATATCGGCGGGTTTGTGTGTCTGATCGGCGCGGCGGCGGTGGGCAGCATCGGCAGCGAAGTGACTGGCTACCGGCTCATCAGCGTATGGGCAGCGGTGTTTTTCCTCGTTGGCGCATTTCCCACGTTCCTCGTGCTGCGCGAACGAAAGAGGCCCGAACCCATGCCGCCCGGCCAGACCGTCTGGACCGTCGGTTTCCACCGCGTTGCCAATACGTTCCGGTCGCTGCACAACTACAGCCATCTGTTTCGCTTCCTGTGGATCATGACCTTTTACCTTGCCGGGATGCAGATCGTGATTTTCTTCGGCGGCACGATCGCGACCAAGCTCTTTGATTTCTCGCGGGCGCAATTGGCGGCCTACATCATTCTTTCCACCGCCACGGCAATGCTCGGTGCGTTCACCACCGCGCTGTATCAGGATCGCATCGGCACGCGCAACACCATTATGATCGCGCTGTGTCTGTGGACAGCGATCATGTTCGCAGCGGTATTCATTCGTGAAACATGGCGGGATATCGCAGCGGTGCAGGTGCTGTTCTGGGTTGTAGGCGGCCTGGTCGGATTCGGCATGGGCATGCTGGGCACATCCACCCGCGCGATGGTGGGATTGTTCAGCCCGGAACACAAGGCGGCGGAATTTTTCGGCTTCTATGGCCTTGCGCACAAAGGCGCCGCCATACTCTGCCTGTGTATGACCATCGTGGCTGAGCGGATTTTTGCTGAGCAGTACAACCTCGTCGTAGCCTCCAGCGGAATCTTCTTTATCGGCGGGCTCATCATGATGATGAGCGTGGATGAGCGGGCCGGCCGAATTGCTGCGCTGCGGGCGGGACGCGAACATCATCGGCGACTGATGGCACTTCGCAGGCAATCGTCGGCGGAACCTTCAACCGATGCTTCCACCTGATAGAATCAAGCGGAGTATGAATACCGCAGTCGGCAGAGTCACAGGCATTTTCGGGGCGATGCGATCACCAATGTGCCAGCCTCAGGCACGCTGTTGTCGCTGTTGTTGACGCACTGACCTCTGCCTTCGCGTTTATGCTGCTTTGAAGCCAGAGGTCGGACCACGCATGAACATCATTTACCTTGACAACAACGCAACCACCCGTCCCGCGCCTGAGGTGATCGATGCGATGTGCCAGGCATTGCGCGACGACTGGGCCAATCCATCCAGCATTCACCGTCCGGGACAGGCGGTTCGGCGGAAGGTCGATCTTGCCCGGCAGTCGGTTGCGCAGCTCATCGGGTGCAATGACCGCGATCTGGTATTTACCTCAGGCGGCACCGAGGCGGCAAACCTTGCGGTCCGCGGCTCGCTGCAGGCCCAGCCCGATCGCCGTGTCATCGTGACCAGCGCGGTGGAGCACAGCGCGATTCGCCAACTCTGTACGCGCCTGGGCGAGCAGGACGTTGAAGTGATCCGGCTGCCCAATGACAACGACGGCGTGGTGGACGTTGCAGCATTGGAATCGCTGCTCGCCAGCCGGGCAGATGAAATCGCACTGGTGGCGGTGATGTGGTGCAACAACGAAACCGGCGTCATTCAGCCGGTTGAGCGCATCGGCTCCCTGTGCCGCGAGCACGGCGTGCGTTTTTACACCGACGCCACGCAGTGGGTGGGCAAGATGCCGGTTGACGTTTCAAATCTGCCGATCGACCTGCTCAGCTTCGCATCGCACAAGTTTCACGGGCCAAAGGGAGTGGGGGGGCTGTACGTGCGGCCGCGCATGCGGATCATGGCTCAGACCATTGGCGGTCCGCAGGAGCGAGAGCGTCGCGGCGGCACGGAGAACGTGCCGGGCATCATCGGTATGGGGGTGGCGGCGACGTTGGCCCACGCCTGGCTGCAGACGGGTGAACGCGACCGGCTGGCGAGTATGCGCGAGGCATTTGAACGCCGCATTCTGGAGACGATTGAAGATACCGCACTCAATGGCAGCAATGCCCCGCGCAACTGGAACACCAGCAATATCGCATTTGCCGGCCTGGAGGCGGAGGCCATTTTGCTGCTGCTGTCTGAACGCGGCGTGTGCGCTTCGGGAGGATCGGCGTGTGCATCGGGATCACTGGAAGCCTCGCCTGTCCTGAAGGCGATGGGCCTGCCGGACGAGCGCGTTCACGGCTCGGTGCGTTTCAGCATCTCCCGATATACCACGCAGGCGGAATTGGATGCGGCCTATGAGCACATTCAGACAGTCGTCGGCCGGCTTCGCCGCAGCATCAGCGCGATGGCGTGGCAGCCGTAGCCGCTGTCGTGCGAGGAATGATTTTTCGTTGTTTATCAATTGAAAGCCCCGGCCAAGGCCGGGGCTATGCGATGGGTGAATCATTTTCGTGATGGCTGCAACTGATGAGTTCGTTTTGCCGCCGTCGCGTCAATCAGCGGCTACCTTGCTGCTGTCCCTGCGGTACCGGGCTGGCGGCTTGGCGGGCTGAACCTTGCTCGCTCTGCTGGTTGCCCCCGTCGTTGCGACCGGCGATGCGCGCTCGCCCGCCTGAACTGGCGCGCACCTGAATTCGCTTCGGCTGCAGGGCTTCTGATTTGGGAATGTGGACCTTCAGCACGCCGTTGTCGTATTCGGCTGAGACCTTCTCACTCTCCACTGCGGAAGGCAATTCAATGGAGCGGCGGAATGACCCGTAGCAGCGTTCGCTCAGGTACGTTTCGCCTTCGCGTCTCTCACGCTTTTCCTGCTTCTCGCCGGAGATGGTGAGCGTGTTGCCCAATACGCTGATGTCGATCTGGTCCGGATCGATGCCGGGTAACTCCGCAGTCAGGGTGATTTCTTTTTCGTCATCGACCACCTCAATCGGCGGCGACCACATCGCCATTGGGGTGATCTCCGGGAACCATGGCGATTCGAACACGCGATCAAACAGCCGGTCCATTTCATCGCGCAGCCGCCATACGGGCGACCTCAACATGCTGCTTTCGCGACCTCGTGTTCTCCACGGTATTAACCCAACCATGCGTGCCTCCTTTGCTTCTTGTGTTGTTGTAGTGCGTTGTGTAGGTGATGATGTAGAACCATGTCTTCTGACCAGGCAGTCAGTTCAATGCGATACCACCGGCTGACTGCAGTCGACAGCCGGTATGTCTTTGTGTCACGCAACGAGAACCTGTGCATTAGATCGCGGTGCTGACCGGTTGGGGAATCAGGAAGTTGCCGCAATCCTCACGGGCAGCGGCTCACGACCCGTTGCCAGCACGCGACTACAATCCTCGTCGTTATGCCCGGTTCCGTTCCATTTCGAATCCATAGCGAGTTTTCGCCCACGGGCGACCAGCCCAGCGCGATCGCCCAGCTCACGCAGGCCATTCAGGCCGGCAATCGCCATAATGTGCTGCTGGGCGCGACCGGGACCGGCAAGACGTTCACGATGGCCAACGTCATCCAGAACGTGCAGAAGCCCACGCTCATCATCAGCCACAACAAAACGCTCGCCGCCCAGCTCTATGAAGAAATGAAGGAGCTGTTTCCCGAAAACGCGGTGAGCTACTTCGTTTCCTACTACGACTACTACCAGCCTGAAGCGTACATTCCGCAGCGCGATATTTACATCGAGAAAGATTCATCGCGCAACGATGATCTCGATCGACTGCGTCTGGCGGCCACGAGCAGCCTGCTGTCCCGCCGCGATGTGATCGTCGTCGCATCGGTCAGTTGTATCTTCGGCCTGGGATCGCCCGAAAACTACCGCGATCGCGTGCTCGCCCTGCACCGCGGTCAGTCGGTCAACCGGCGTGACCTGCTGCTGGCGCTGTCTGACATGCAGTACGCCCGCACCGATACCGACTTTCAGCGAGGCCAGTTCCGCGCTCGCGGCGACGTCATCGAGGTCTACCCCGCCTACGAACAGTTTGCTGTTCGCATTGAGCTTTTCGGCGATGAAGTCGATCGACTGGAGTTCATTCATCCCACCTCCGGTGAAGTGCTGGCTGAGGAAACGCACGTGTTCATCTTTCCCGCGGTTCACTATGTGATGCCGCAGGGAAAAATGAAGGCTGCAATTGAGCGCATTCGAGCTGAGCTTGACCAGCGCGTGGCGGAGCTTCGCCATCAGGGCAAGCTGCTGGAGGCGCAGCGACTGCTGGCGCGAACGAAGTACGATCTTGAAATGCTCGAGGAAGTGGGGTACTGCTCGGGGATTGAGAACTACTCTGCGCCGCTGGAAGGGCGTCCGCCCGGAGCGCGGCCGTCGGTGATGCTCGATTACTTCCGCTTCGTGCCGGGGCAGGGGCCTGACGACTGGCTTGTGTTCATCGACGAGTCGCACGTCACCATTCCGCAGATTCGCGCAATGCACAACGGCGACCGCGCTCGCAAGCAGGTGCTGGTCGATCACGGCTTTCGCCTGCCCAGCGCGCTGGATAATCGCCCATTGACATTCGAGGAATTCGAAGAGCTTGTACCGCAGGTCGTGTATGTCTCTGCGACGCCCGGGCCGTATGAACTGGAGAAGGCTGGCGGTGTTGTTGCTGAGCAGGTAATTCGTCCGACGGGCCTGCTTGATCCGGTAATCGAGGTCAAGCCCGCGCGCGGCCAGGTGGCGGATCTCATCGAACAGTGCCAGAAGCGTGCTGAACGCGGTGAGCGCGTGCTGGTGACGGTGCTCACCAAGCGAATGGCTGAAGACCTGACGAACTATCTCGATGAGCGCCAGCTTCGCGTGCGCTTTCTTCACAGCGAGATCGACACATTGGAGCGCATCGAGATTCTGCGCGAGCTGCGCGAAGGCAATTTCGATGTGCTGGTGGGCGTGAACCTGTTGCGCGAAGGTCTCGATCTGCCTGAAGTGTCGCTGGTGTGCATCATGGATGCTGACAAAACCGGCTTCCTGCGCAGCGAGACGAGCCTGATTCAGACGATGGGCCGCGCCGCGCGAAACGTCAACGCGACGGTGGTGATGTATGCGGATTCGATCACGCCGCAGATGCAGTTGGCGATTGACGAAACCGAGCGCCGCCGCGCCAAACAGATTGCCTACAACAAAGCGCACGGCATCACGGCTCAGACGATCAAAAAGGCGATCCGCCGCGGCATTGAGCTGGAACTCAAGGCGCGCAAGACCGCCCGCGCTGCGCTGGCGCCGCAGAAATCCGAGCGTGAATACGATCGCGATGAGCTCATCGAAATGCTCGAGGCGGAAATGTTCGAGGCAGCCCAGCGACTTGAGTTTGAACAGGCAGCAAAGCTTCGCGATCAGATCCAGCAGTTGCGGGAAATGCCCGACGCCGGTCCGGTGCGACGAACCGAAATGGAAGCCTCAAAAACCAGAAGCGCCAAACCCGGCGAGGCGCGATCCAAAGCGGGCATCACACGCGCCGGCAGGAAACGAAAAACGCGGCGGTGAATGTCCAATGAATAAGCCGTGAACGCGCCGACGGCGGTGAGCGAGTCAAGGAAAGCAGACCGCCTGGTGCGGCAGTGAGGTGCGGCAGCATCGCGCTTGCGCTACGCAATCTCTTTACCCTGCTCCGTTGCGTTTGCTGTGATTTGATGGCGGCGACGATGCTGCGCCGCTGCTGGAAGCGGATGTTTGATCCGGTTCGATCATGTGCATCCACGGCAGGATGGAGTACGTAGGCCCGCTACCGCGCAATCGAATGCCACGCGTTGCGCGCTCAAGCTGTTGAATGTCAGCAGGGATGATCTCACGCCGCTTCTGGTTCAGCTGTGCGCCTGCAGCATCTGGCCGAGGCTGATTCGATACACATCCAGCATCAGTTGGAGTTCGACATTCAGCGCTGCTGTGCGCACCAGCCATGGCGCACCTCCAAGTCGGCATTATTATTGCCCCTCAATCACGATATCGGCCTAATGGGCCGGTGACTGAACAGCATCCTGCCGACTGGCCGATTCGGGACCAAGCCGCACGGCCAACCGCCTCTTGTTGGGCGTCAGCATTGTCATGCATGGAAGTATGCGGCGGGGAGACTGTACCTTGTGCCGCTGGTCTCGCTACACTTTGGCCATGCCGAAACCACGCCCTTGTCCATCCCCATGTAATGTGCTGCTCATTGGCGGCGGCGGGCGCGAGCACGCGCTGGCCTGGAAGCTCAAGCAATCGCCCCGGCTTGGGAAATTATGGCTGAGCGATTCGACCAACGCCGGCCTGGCTGCGCTGGGAACGCCCTGCCCGGTGGCCATGGATATGCGCGAGACGTTCCGCATGCAGCGATGGTGCGACACCAACGACATTCACCTGGTTGTCGTCGGTCCTGAAGCCCCGCTGGCGGCAGGCATCGCCGATGTACTCCGCACGAACGATCGGCTGGTCTTCGGCCCTTCAAAAGCCGGGGCACAGATTGAAGCCGACAAGGCCTTCGCCAAGCAGCTCATGCGTCAGGCAGCGATTCCCACCGCCGAGGCGAGAATCTTCACCAGCGCCGAACACGCCCGCGCCTACGTGCTGCCGCGCGTTGATCCGATGGTGGTGAAAGCAGCCGGGCTTGCTGCTGGCAAGGGCGTGATCGTCTGCGACGATTCCAATGAAGCGCTTGCTGCGATCGACCGCATCTTTGTGAAGCGCGAATTCGGCGACGCCGGCTCCAAGATCATCATCGAAGACAAACTCATCGGTCAGGAAGTCAGCGTGCTGGCTCTGGTGGACGGGCGAACCATTTCGATACTCGATCCCTGTCAGGATCACAAGCAGCGCGATGAGGGCGACACAGGCCCCAACACAGGCGGCATGGGCGCATACTGTCCCACGCCGGTCATCGATCAGCGCACCATGCGCATCGTCGAACAGCAGATACTGCTGCCCACCGTCGATGCATTGCGGCGCGACGGCATTGAATATCGCGGCGTGCTGTACGCGGGACTTATGCTGACACCCGGCGGGCCGAAGGTACTCGAGTTCAACTGCCGCTTTGGCGATCCGGAATGCCAGCCGCTGATGATGCGACTGCAAGGCGATCTGGTAGAGATTCTCTGGGCCACCGCTGCGGGCACACTGGATCAGGTTGAATTCGATTTCGATCCGCGTGTGGCGTGCTGTGTCGTGATGTGCTCAGCGGGCTATCCCGATAAATACGAAAAAGGCAAGCCCATTACTGGCATCGAAGAGGCTGAAGCGCTGGGCGATGTCAAGGTGTTCCATGCCGGCACATGCATCGATCACAACGGCAAACTCGTGACCAACGGCGGACGCGTGCTGGGCGTCACCGCGCTGGGCAATGATCTGGCCTCAGCGCGCGATCTGGCCAACGCTGCGTGCGAGCGCATCCATTTTGAAGGTGCGTTCTGGCGGCATGATATCGGCGATCGCGTGCTGGTGAAGGCATAACGCCCCCGCGTATTGCCCAAACGCCAGTCCAGTTGGTTTGTGTGTCAGTACGGGTGAACAACCACAATGAATGTTCACCGACGCTGTCTATGGGCGCCTTGCAGCAAATCTTCTGCGGATGCTGAAGTCACTTCGGTTCATCAAGATCAAACAGCGATGAATCCTGCAGCTTGAGCTTGATCTGCAGATACTCAGCTGCCTTGGCGGTGAGTTTGCGACCCTGGCGCGTGCGGGCCAGGAAGCCGATCTGCAGCAGGTAAGGCTCCACCACGTCTTCAAGCGTGCCTGCATCTTCGCTCAACGTGGCGGCAATCGCTTCAAGGCCGACTGGCCCGCCGTCGTACACGGTCGCGATGGTGCGCAGATAGCTGCGGTCGAGATTGTCCAGCCCAAGTGCGTCAACGCCTTCCAGCGACAAGGCGTCGGCAATGACCTGTTCATCAATCCGGCCGGCGGCGCGAACCTGCGCGAAGTCACGCACGCGGCGGAGCAGTCGCAGCGCCACACGCGGCGTGCCGCGGCTGCGGCTGGCGATCGCCATCAGCGCATCATCCGTCACTTTCATCGACAGCAGCGCTGCGGCTCGACGGAGGATCATGAGCAGTTCCTGGTTGCTGTAAAACTGCAGATGATGCGTAATGCCAAAGCGGCTTCGCAACGCGCCCGTAAGCAGCCCGGCGCGGGTGGTGGCGCCGATGAGCGTAAAGGGCTTGAGGTTGTAGGTAATCACCTTGGCGTGCATGCCGCTGTCGAGCGTGAAGTCGATTTTGAAATCCTCCATCGCCGGGTAGATGTATTCCTCGACCGCAGCAGGTAGGCGATGGATTTCGTCGATGAACAGGATGTCGTGCGGCTGCATCTTGGTCAGCGTGCCTACAAGATCGCCGCCTTTGGTCAGCGCCGGCCCGCTGGTGACATACGCCCGCGTGCCCATTTCCTCTGCAATCACATGGGCCAGTGTGGTTTTGCCCAACCCCGGCGGACCGTGCAGCAGCACGTGCTCCATCGGCTCGCGGCGTTCGCGAACAGCCTGCAGAGCAATGGCCAGCTTTTCAACCAGATCGGACTGGCCGATGTATTCATCCAGCCGACGCGGCCGCAGCACGTTGCCCGCCGGCTGATCATCAGCCGATTGCGATGCAGCGGAAATGATGCGATCCTTGGCCATGCGGGCATCATATGCGAGGATGGGCATGCTGATGTACGGGACATGCTGCGTCTCTGCGCACAATGTCACTGTCACTGCCCAATCTATCCATGTGATGGCTGCGGATCAGATGCACGCGACAACGCCCCGTGCCCACAGCATCCGCGCTTGCCCGCTACACTGGTTGCGATCCGGTCAGCAGGCGGTTGTTGCGGCAGCCGATGAAAACGCTAGCCTCTGGCCTTGAGATTCCACTATTTCTGCTTCGCCCCGACGGCCCTGCAGCGGCTGGAAGGCGAGACGAGAAACGGCCAGCACCTTATGAATGACACGACGCCAATCGCAGATTCGTCAGCATCCATTGAAACCAGCCTGCTCCGGGAAACAACGGAAGCTTCGACTTCTTCGTTGTGGACGCCCATGACGCTTCGCCGCCTGGTGAGCTACCGCACGCTGGTCTATATCGCCATTTTCTTCAGCGGCGCGATGGCGCTGGTGTTTCAGGTGGCGTGGCAGCGATATCTGTCGTTTCTGGTGGGCAGCGAGGCGCGATCAATCAGCCTTGTGGTGGCGGTGTTTCTGCTCGGATTGGCTGCAGGCTATCGCTTCTGGGGCAATCTGACCGAACGCAACTGGTCGCGTAACGCGATCATGAAAGCGGTGGGGTTTATTGAACTGGGCATCGCAGCGTATGCGCTGGTGTTCCCGACGTATTTTGGGTTCGTGCAGGAGTTTGCCAATATCGGGCCGGATTGGCTGCTGTTCGATCTACTTTTGGCGGGAGCGTTGCTGCTGCTGCCGACGTTTTTGATGGGAGCGTCGATTCCGCTGTTGACTGCAGCGGTGCCGGCTGCTGCAACGGAGGTGAACTACTGCCACTCACGCATCTACGGCATCAACACGCTGGGCGCGTTTCTCGGCGCGTTAGTGGCGGGCTTCTATCTCGTGCCGCATCACGGCCTGCCCATGTCGCTGGTGATTGGCGCATTGGTCAACATCGGTGTGGGATTTGTATTTCTGCTTAATCCGCTGCAAGGGCCGGCGCACAAGGCTGAAGACATTCCTCGTATTCCCAACCGGTTTGGCTCAGCGGGCATTTATCTCTTTGTCTTTACCACCGGCGCGGTGTCGATTGCGCTGGAAGTGCTTTTTATGCGTGTGGTGGGATTGACCATCGGCTCGGGACACTATGTGTTTCCGATCGTGGTGGGGGTGGTGATTCTGGGGCTGGCCATCGGCAGTCTGTCATTGCGGCGAGGCAGTGTGACGGCAGCGCGTGTGCCGCGTGAACTGATCAAGGTGAGCATCCTGCTGGTGATCATCTACATGCTCATTCCGTACTGGCCTTACTGGCTCAGCCATGTGCGCGTGAGCCTGGCCACAATACCATCCAATTATGTGGTCTATCTGGCGATCACGGTGCTATTTGTGGCAGCGATGCTTCTGCCGCTGTTTATCCCGCTGGGCCGGCTGCTGCCGATCGGGTACGCGCTGATCGATAAGAATCGCAATGACTACGGCAAGGTGTGCGGCCGCGTCTATTTCGCCAATACGCTGGGCACGGTTGTGGGGGCGGTGGTGATCGGCTACGCCATGTTCGCGTGGCTTGACCTGCCCAACCTGTTCAAGCTGAACATCATGCTGCTGCTGGTATTGGCGGGGATTCTGGCGTTCCGCAGTGACCGCCGCGCAACAGCTGGCGTATGCGTTGTGGCTGCGATGTCAGTATGGCTGGCGCCGCAGTGGGATCGCGCAACCCATGTCACCGGCCTGTTCCGTCACACGCACCTGCAGGAGTTTCACTTCAAGGGATTGTTCAATCCGCCCACATTTGCCGAGCGGATGCGTGGGGTCATGCTGCGTGATGATCCGAACATGACCGTTGCCGCTTATCGAGTTTCAGCGGAGATCGACGGATCGACGCACGTGACCGACTCCATGACGATCACCGTCAACGGCAAGTCGGATGGCAATACGATTGCGGATTACTCCAACATGGTGCTGACGGGCATATTGCCGTACCTGTTCGCCCCCAGCGCAACAGACCTCGACGTGGCTGTGGTTGGACTCGGCACCGGCATGACTTCAGGCGCGATCGCCTCGACGAATGACGTCAAGCAGGTAACGACGCTTGAGATATCACCAGCGGTGATAGAAACCATGCCGCTGTTTGCTGAATACAACTTCGACTTGGCGCGTAACCCGAAGGCACGCGTGGTGGAAACCGACGCATTTCGCTACTTTGCGCGCCAGCAGCATGATTTTGATGTGATCATTTCTGAGCCGAGCAACCCGTGGGTGGTGGGCGTTGAGAATCTGTTTACGCCGGAGTTCTATCAGCTTGTGACGCGCTCGCTGGCTGAGGATGGCATTTTCTTCCAGTGGCTGCAGTTGTATGAGATCAACGGCGCCGTGCTGGCCGCTGCGATTGAAAACGTGGTGCGCGAGTTTCCATACACCGCGATCTTCGCCATTGGGTCGGGTGATGTGGGCATCATTGCCTCGCACAAGCCGTTGTCGCGTGAACATCTGATGCGCCGTTTCGCGGAGCCTGCCGTGCAGCGAGCGCTCGCGCCGCTTGGAATTGACGATCCCGCGATACTTTCGGTGTTGAACGTCGGCGAAACGCCGCACCTGTATGCGCTGGCCATTTTGAACCTGCGGCCGCAGCACAGCGTTGAATTTCCGTGGATTGGACACGAAGCCGGCCGGGCCAGGTTCCTGCGGTCCGGCGCATCGGTCCGTTCACCTGCATTGCTTGATATCGGCCGGCATCTGCCGTTCAAACTGACGCCGCGCATCGAGGAGTTCGCGCATTGCATGACTGCATATCGCGATCAGCTTGATCGGTGGTGCAAGCCGACGGTCGAACGCTTTGCTGCGTATTACATCTGCTCGCTCATGACGCCATTGGAGCAGGATTACCGCAATCTGCAGCTTGAGATTGCAGGCGATACCTGTCAGCCTAAGCTCACCGCGTACAACCGACTTCGCGAGCAGGGCTATGCTGCGGTTGATCTCGACATGCTGAACCAGGTGCAGGAGTTCCTGCGCGACAATATCGATCAGGTGCCGGAAGAAACGCGCAAGCCCGTTATCACGCAACTGGTGATGGAGTACGCGCTGGAATGGCAATGGGAGACAGCAAAGAAGACTGCCGAGGAGTTTTATCGCCTGGGGCAGCTCTCGCTGGATGAACTCATGGCTCTGCAAAAAGAGCTTGAAGCGTTAGCAGAGCGAACCCGAGGCTGGTCCGAGCAGCTTGCCTTCATGCGTGAGTCAATCGGCGATTTCAAGTTGCCGCAGTTGCAGTCAGCAAATTGATTGCTTTCCACGGGTTTCGCGGCGGACGGCGTCGCCGTCGCGCCGCTTCACCCGTGGCTACATTCCGGCGTCCCTTCGGGACTTTGCTTTACACGAGAAAAACCCATCCGATTGAATGACGCCCCAGAGGGGGCAGGGTTGTAGCGGGAGTTGTAGCCACGGGTGGAAACCCGTGGAAGAAGAGGCGTTCGTTTTCAATCCCGTCCCGAAGGGGCAAAGGGGGCTTTCAATCACAGACGTATCGCTCATCGAAGTCGACGGCGTGGGCGCGCAGCAGTCGAAGCAGTTCGGATTTGAAATCTTCTTTCTTGTGATGCTCTGCCTGGTTGGCGATGTAATGTTTCACAGCACCTTCCTGTGATTTGCTCACCGAGAAGACGCTGTAGCCCTCCTGCCACGCAAAGTCAGCGAGCTTCGGAAAGGTGTCATGAACCCACTTTGATGAGCGTGCTTTGACGGTGCGCATCAGATCGAAGATTGAGCTGTCGGTCCGCCAGCGGATGTAGAGGTGAACGTGATCCTCAACGCCGCCGATGTCGTAGAGCATTCCCTTTTCGGCGCGAATAATTCCACCGATGTAAGGATAAAGACGCTCTGCGACATCATGTGTGATCCAAGGCTTGCGCCATTTCGTCGAAAACACGATATGCAGGAGAAGTTGAGAGTATGTTCCGGGCATGTTGCGCTCCCCGATGAATCCTTCACCCCTTCGGGGGAGAGAAGAGGACGTTTACTTCCACTCACACTCCCACGGGTTTCACCCGTGGCTACAGCTACAGCCCGGCGTCCCTTCGGGACTTTACTTTACATGAGAAAAGCTCACTCTGATCTGATTCTGATGACGCTGCGGAAGGAGCGGAGTTGCAGCAGGGGGTAGTTGCAGGGCAGATCATCGCCGCCAATCAACAGGTAAGCGGTGGATTTGTGAGGGCGGCTGTGTCTATCTGCGTGCTGCACGTAAGAACACTGCATCGTCGCCCCAACGGGGCGCAGGTTTGTAGCCACGGGTGAAACCCGTGGAAGAAAGGGCGTTGATCTTTGATTTCGCCCCGGAGGGGCGAAGGAAGAACAACGACTCAAGAGGTTGAAACCTATTTTGACGCAACAACGTTTCCTTCGCCCCTCCGGGGCGAGCGATGATACGACTCCACACCCCACGGGTTGCATGGCGGACGGCGTCGCCGTCGCGCCGCTGCACCCGTGGCTACAGTCTCGCGTCCCTTCGGGACTTCTTATGCAGGAGCGATCCCGAGCATCACTCCCCAATCGTGCGCTGCAGGAACTTCACCATGCGCTGGGCGAAGAGCAGGCGGTTCTCCAGCTTCGCGAAGCCGTGGCCTTCATCCGGGAAAAACAGCAGCTCGGGGTCGTAGCCGCGTTTTTGCAGACCCACAGCAAGCTGCATCGCTTCGCCGACGGGGACGCGCGGATCGTTTAGGCCGTGGGCGATGAGCATGGGGCACTTGATCTCGTCGATGCGGTTCAGCGGCGAGATCGAAGCGAGAAACTCCGGATCGCTCAGCGGGCCGTACTCCGCTTCGCGCAGCTTGCGGCGGTAGTCCTTGGTCTGCTCGAGGAACGTGATGAAGTTCACAATGCCTACAACGTTGATCGATGCGCCGAAGACATCGCTGCCTTCGATGATGACGGCGCTGGCCATGAATCCACCGTAGCTTCCGCCGTAGGCCGCCACGCGACCCGGCTCGGTGTAACCGTTGGAGATCAGCCAGCGCACCGCTTCAACGCCGTCGCGCACCGAATCCCAGCGGTTCTTGTAATTATCCAGCATGTGGAACTCCCGGCCGTAACCGGTTGAACCGCGCACGTTGGGCTGAATGATGCCAAAGCCGCTGGCCAGCAGGTACTGGGTGAGCGGGCTGAAGCTGGGGCGGAACTGCGCTTCCGGCCCGCCGTGGTACATGGCCACGAACGGAATCGGCTTGCCTGGCTTATAGCCGGGCGGCGTATACAGAAACGCAGGTATCTCCAGGCCGTCGAACGACGGGTAGGTGATGAGCTGCGGCAGCGTGAACGCTGAGAGATCGATGCTCTGAGTTTGCGCAACGGTGATCTGCTTCGCCTCGCCGTTGGTGGCGCTGAGGTCGATCGCATACGACAACCCCGGCGTGCGCGCATTGCTCAACGAGCAGGTGAGTATGCCGTTGCGAATGTCCACGCTGCTGACGATGCCTTTGTCAATGTTCAGATCGCCCATGCGATCAAACGACGGCAGGCGGACCAGCAGCGGCGTTGCATAACCGTTTTCGTTGAAGATGATCGCAGCGATCGTGCGATCTTCGCTCAGCACGCCGCCTTCGATGTCGTAGCCATCGAGTTCGGGAAGCGGTTTGCGCACTTCGCCGGTGGCCAGATCGCGCACAAACAGTCGCCGAAAGCCCTGTTCGTTGTTGTCGGAAATCACCATCGCAGCCTGCTCGCCGGGCAGATAGCCAGCAGGGGTGTTGTACGCCTCGTCAGCCAGGTTCAGCGAGGTCAGTTCGCCGGTGGCGACGTTGAGTTCATACGCGTCAACATGCGACGCGGAGATGTACTGCATAACCAGCAGGCGCGAGCCGTCATTCGTGATGTCGCTGGCGAGCCAGTATCCCGGGCGATCCAGCAGCTTGGTGGATGACCGGCTGCTTAAGTCGTATCGATAGATATGAAAATCTGCGCGGCTGGTGTCGTTGGCGGTGTAAATAAAGCCCGAGCTGTCGCGCAGCCAGAGTTGAAAGCCGAACACGACGTTCGGATCAGCCATCAATTCGACGATCTGACCCGTTGCTGTATCCAGCATGTACAGGTCATCCTGTTCGCTGCCGCCGCTGGCTGCAGCAAGGATGATCGTTGCGCCGTCGGGTGAGAGCGAATAGCTGCTCAAGCCGTCGGTGAAGTTGGTCAGCCGGGTCATCGGCGCATCAACGGGCTGGCCAGGCTCGCGCTTGTAGAGTTGATTGACTCCATCGGGCCAGTCGCGCACATAGAGCGTTCCGTCCGGCGCCAAGGTCGGACTGTTGGGCGCGCGAATCTTCATGAACGCTTCGATGCTTGGAATCTGGCTGGCCGGCTGCTGCAACTGACCGGCTGCTGATGTGTCAGCGACCTGGTTTTTCTGTTGTTGCGCAAACGCAGCGGGTGACAGGAAGCACAAGGCCGACACAGCGAGCGTCGGCAGAGCAAGCGTGGCATATCGGTTCATAGCGGCAATCTCCAGCATCCAGAGTATCCGCAGCGTACATGGCGTGTCCAGTCCGCGCCGTTGGGATGCGTCCAGCGTGGGAGGCCGACCTGATCACGATCGTGCGCCGGACAGTTCATCGCGGGGAATGATTGAAATGCCGCCGCCCCGCTCCAGCACAGCGTATTTGATCTGTTCAATGTGGGTCAGGCCGCGCCGTTTGCGCGCTTCGTCGAGGATGTCCTCTTCATCGACGCGGACCCGCTTCATGCGATTGGTGAGCGGTTTGCCGTCCACCAGGAGAATCAGCGGCAGGCCGTCGATGATTTTCTCTGTGGCGGGCGACCATTGCTTGAGCTCTGAGAGAAAGACATCGATGCCCACAAGCGTGAGCACGATCAGCGCGGCGTTGGTAATCGAGAAATCGTTGCCGAGCAGCGCCTGCTGCGTCGCTTCGCCAACGATGAGAAGCAGGACGAAATCAAACGAGGTCATCTCCGCAAATGTTCTGCGGCCGGCAAGGCGGAAGATGAGCCACACAATCGCATAGATTGCCGCCCCGCGAAACACTGATTCCATGATGATGCTCCTGATGATGGAACGTGCTGCGAACGATTCACGGGTAAATAAACTGCCGGAACGACACGCTCTGCTGATCGGTCAGGCCGACTGTGCATCTCAGCGGTCCGAAGCGCGTCGCTGTGAAATGAAATGTGATCTTCCCGTGGGCAGCGTCACCGGCAGGGAATTCATAAATGACTCGCTCGCCGCTGAGGATTGAAGAGCGCGGCTGGGGCAAAATGTATTCAGGCCGCACAGAATCAAAATATGAACGATCAAACCAGATGCGCAGGTTTCCATTGTTGATTGGCGTCGGCCGCACCGTTACATCAAGCGTGATCTTTGACTGCCAGTGCGGAAAACGCGAATAGGCGACTTCAATGGCGCCCGTCGGGTCGCTGACACTCGCGCTGCTCAGCGGTCCGTTGCCCAGAAAACCAAGAAGAGCCGCAAGAAGAATCAATCCGCCAAGAAACCAGCCGATGCGCTGCACGATCAGCTCGCGGCGATGAAACAGAATATCTTCTTCGATGCTGGCATCGGTCTGGATCAATTCTTCAAATGGCTGCCGTGGCATGGGTAGAGTCCTGGCGCAGCATCGCTTGACTAATGCACGTACAGCAATCAGAGCATGCAGGCGGACTCAGGCTGAATAGGAAACGCGCAGGATTTACACGTTCAGGAATGACAGTTGCTGCAATTGTGCAGGCATGCCTGCAGCGCGTGAAATCACATGTCCACCCGTGGCACCACGCGCTCAGCCGTGCTGTCGAGTTCAAAAAACTCGCCAGGCTTAAAGTCAAACATTGAAGCGATCAGGCTGGTGGGGAACATCGCGCACAGTTGATTCATCTCGCGGATGTTGCCGTTGTAGAATCGCCTTGCCGCAGCGATGCGGTCTTCCGTAAGGGCCAGTTCTTTCTGCAGCGCGAGGAACTGCACATCAGCGCGAAGCTGCGGATACGCTTCCGCAAGAGCGAAGATTCTTTTGACACCCAGCATCAGGGCTGATTCGTCAACAGCCTGCGATGCAGCGCTCGTGTGGGCCGCCATTGCGCGGTTGCGCAGCTCGATCACCTGCGCAAGCGTTTCCTGCTCATGCTGCACATAGCCTTTGACGGTTGCGACCAGATTGGGAATGAGATCATGTCGCCGCTTCAGTTCCACATCGATATCCGACCAGCTTTCCCGAATGTGCTGGCGCAGTCGCGCAAAGCGGTTGTAGTTGGCGATGAACCAGATCATCGGCAGAGTCACGATGATGCCGAGAACGATCAGAATGGGCAGCAGGTTTTCCATATGCCGGTATTGGAAAAGTGCGAACGATCCAAATGATCAACGAAACCGGGATTCAATCATATCGTGCAGCCAATCGAGATTGTCATTGCAGGGAAATGGATGCATGAAGATCATGCCGATGCGCAGCAGGCATCATTTTTCCCTGAACATAAAGCGTGCTCTTGCGCTTTTCGCTTCAACTGAAACTCCAACCTCGTCTTGATTGAAACTCCGCCTTGACGTGCTCCGGCCAGAGTTCGAAAAACTGCTCGATCCACTGCACCATCGCCTTGAACTTGTGGGGTTCCCAGCAATACCTGCCATCGCAAAGGCAGCATCGATCACGCTCGATATCGACCGCAGGCGGGCTGGATTGCAGGAGAAATTCCATCATGCGCGGATGGCACACGTCATAGGCGAAGCGCTTGTCGGGACTTTTGACATGAAACTGCCGACTGAATTCTGCTGATTCGAAGTTGATGTCCGCAAAGCCGAACACGCCGGCAATCTTGTCGAAAAAGTTCTCCGGGCGAATGAGCAGATCAGGCACATTGCGAAAAGGCAGATGCACGATGAGATAGCTGAAGCGATAGGTGCGCGTGCGCCGGTCTTTTCCCGTACCCCTGGTGACCTTGTACATGAAGTCGCCCATTTTGGCGGGATACGTTCGACCGGCGATCGTCACTCGGCCAATGAGCGTGTTGTATGCGCATCGGCTGTGTCCGATTCGAAAGACCTCAAAATGTGCGTACTCGTCATCATGCAGATAATCGCGTGAGGGATCAAACCACCAGCCCAGTTCCGATGCCAATGCCACCAGTGCCTCGCGGCGTTTGACCTGCGCTATGTGCGCACCATACATCGCCGCCGCAATAACGACGAGAAACAACAGAACAACCAGGATCGGCAGGAATTCCATAGCCGGAAATGGTACTTCATCCAAGCCCGCAATCAGCGCTCATTGGCTTTGGCCAAATCAAAACTCTGTGCATCGCCTGCCCTTGTGGTTATATTGTGGCTTGCTGACTTTGGTGTCGCTCGACGAATGCGTCATATTGTTCGGGCGTGTCGATGCCGTGGAAATGCGCCTCAGCGACGGCGACGGCAATCTTGTGGCCGTGCTCGAGCACGCGAAGCTGCTCCAGCTTCTCAAGCTGCTCCAGCGGCGCAGCGGGCAGTTCGACATACGTTTTCAAAAACGTTCGCCGGTAGACGTACAGTCCGATGTGTTTGAGCGGAAAGACGGGCGTTGCTGCTGGCGATGCTGCTTCTGCTGCTGCCGACGACGCAGCGAGTGCGCGATCGCGGTCATAAGGAATCAAGGAGCGCGAAAAATACAGTGCGCAGCCCTGCTGATCGATCACCACTTTGACCACGTTCGGATTGCTGGGATCTTCACTAGGGGCAAAGGGCGAAGCCAGCGTTGCAACGGGGCAGTCGGAATGCTCCAGGAGCCTGTGAACGGTCAGGTCGATCAGGGATGGAGCGATTTCCGGTTCATCGCCCTGCACGTTCACCACCACTTCTGCGTCAATGTGATCAATCGCTTCGGCGATGCGGCTGGTGCCATTGGGATGATCGCGGCGGGTCATCACCACCTCGCCGCCAAAGTTCTCAACTGCTTTGGCGATGCGCTCGTCATCAGTCGCCACGATCACGCGGTTGAGCGTTTGTGCCTTGACCGCTTGTTCGTACACGTGCTGGATGAGCGGTTTGCCGGTGCGATCAGCGAGCATCTTGCCCGGAAATCGAACCGAGTCATAGCGGGCGGGAATGACAGCAACAATTGATGACATGCAGACTCACACCTGGCAGCAGGGCAATAAGGCGACAGCGAATGATGCAGCGATTCTACAGCATCATCCTTCGTCAGTGCGCGCAAGGCGATTGCAGCTCAGCACAGGCTGATCGGTGGCTGAGAGCGCGACGCTTTTCAGTCAGTTTGCTGCTGCGCCGCTGCCCAGCTCCTTGATGAGCTGGTCTACTTCCTTGCGCTTGGCGCGAATGTCGCGATAGGTGATGTCCCTGCGGGCGATGCCGGAGCATATCTCCAGCGCTTCGCGGGCATGTTCAATGGAGCGCTCGCTTCGGGCGTATTCGATCAGCGAGACCATCAGGTCGTACCGGATCGCCAGTTCGCGATCCTTTTCGATCACGTCGATCGCCTCGAGCGCTTCCTTGAATTCGTTGATCGCTTCCCAGTGCCATGCCTCAGCGGCGAAGCACCGTCCAAGAAGATGGCCGGCACGCACACGCAGCTTCGGCTCGTCTTTGGCAGCCTGTAGTGCAGCCATGGCGTCTTCGTAGTTGCCACGGGCCAGTTCGACTTCGCCCAGCCGCATCTTCAGGTGGCGGTCGGTGGGGTATTTCGTCACGCGCTCGTTGATTTCGGACGATTCCAGATCAAGCAGCTTGGTGCGGGCCTGTTCGACTTTGGCTTTCAGGTCCTCATCATCTGGATTGGCCTCGGCCTGCGCCTGCAGCGCCTCGACCTGCCGGCGAAGCTGCTCGATCTTGATGTCGCCTGCTGCGACGCGGAACCGATATTCGCCCGTGCTCTGGAAGCCTTTCAGATAGACGTCGTAGGCTTGCTTTTCCGCCTCAGGCGTGCCCTGCTTTTTGAGCAGTTGCGCGTACTGGTTGATGACATCGGGCACTGTCGGCGTCTGCTCGTACGCCTGCTTGGCGCGAAGCAGGTTGCGTTCTTCGACGCTCTTGCTGGCTGCGATGGCTTCCGCATCCTGCAACTGGCGCTGGCGGTCGGCGTCTTTCACGAAGGTGCGGAAGCCGCCTTCCTGGCCTGCAGCCCGCTCGTAGCCGCCCTGATCCATTGCCCGCTGGGCGGAAATGTCCTTGATTTCATGATCAAGGTCGCTGTCGGTGGGGTCCATCTCCAGAGCGAGCTGACCGGCAGCAAGGGCTTCATTCCACGCGCTGACCTGCTTGAACAGATCCTTGGCCTGGATGAGCGTGCTCTTGGAGACTTTCTTGCTGCGCCTGATCGCGCCGAGCACTTTCGGAGCGGCCCAGTTGCCGAACTCAAGCTGCCCGGCCTTGATGGCTGCCTCAAGAGCCTTCATCGCCAAGTTGGCGTTGGCGATGTCCTTCATCCACGCGAACTCGGCAGCGGCGAACTTGCTGACCGGGTGCGAGTCTTCGATGCTGCGTATTTCTTTCCCGGTGGCGGGCTTGCCGCCTCGATTCATGTACTTGATCGCCACTTCGTACATCGACTCGTGGGCGCTCATGGCCTCCGGGTCGAACTTGATGCCGTTGGCGAAGCAGGTGAGGGCGTACTCGTAGTTGAAGGAATCCGCAGCGGTGCGGCCGTAGTCGAACCATGTGCGAGCCTTGGCGGGGTCGGCCTGAAAGTCGTTGGTCTTTCCGCTGTCGATCCCGTCCTTTTCGGGAGCCTTGTCACGATCCCCGCTCTTTTTCCAGCCAAATAACGCCACGGTCGGTCCTTTTTACACTACCTTGACTTGATTCCGCACCCTCAGCCGGTCCGGTTGCAGTTGCACCGCGTGCCGGCAACCCGGCACGGTACGGCGATTTCCACCGCTGGTCAATCGCCAGCACGTTGGCTGCGGGGAGCTGCCAGCGTAGCATACGCTGGATGACGATAAACCCCAAGCAATTACGAATTCTACGTTATCCGGCACCGGAATTGCGAGTGCAGGCTGCCCCGATCGAACACATCGACGATCTGGTGCGAGCGGTCGCGGCACGAATGATCGACCTGATGCATGAGGCGGAAGGGGTCGGTCTGGCTGCCCCGCAGGTCGGATTGCCCTGGCGCATGTTCGTGACCCACGCGCAGGATGAAGCTCAGCCGCAGGTCTACATCAACCCGCATCTCCAGCCCGTAGCTGGCAGCCCGCGAGTACGGCATGAAGAGGGCTGCCTCAGCCTGCCGGGCATCTATGTGGAAGTCGATCGGCCGGCGGCGGTGGAGTTGACCGCGCTTGACCTGGAAGGCAATGAGCTTCGCCTCTCCGATGACTCGACGCGAGCGCGAGTCTGGCAGCACGAATTCGATCACCTCAACGGCGTCCTGATCATCGACAAAATGTCGCCTCTGGATCGGCTGGCAACCCGCCGCGCACTGAAGGAGCTGCAGGCTGCGGCCGCCAAAGATCGATGACCCGATGATTGGTCGGCAGAGAAGAGCTGCAGCAACCGCACCTGCACCTGCCCGACTTTGTGGTGATCAGTTGCAAGCGACATGAAGCGAAGAAGCGCTGGCGCAATGGTTGTTTCAGCATCAGCAGTTGCGCAACGCTGCGATGGGAGACGATGATTCAATGCGAGTGGTGTTTTTTGGTTCTGGTGCGTTCGGCTTGCCCACGTTGCAGAAGCTCGCAACTGCGCATGAAATCGCCCTGGTTGTCACGCAGCCGGATCGGCCGGCCGGCCGCAATCGAAAGCTGACGCCCACGCCGATCGCCGAGTTCGCCATGTCGCGCGGTATGGCGATCATCAAGCCGGAAAACGTGAATGAGCCTGCGGTTGTGGATCAGATTCGATCGGTCAACGCCGAGGCCTTTGTGGTAATCGCCTTTGGTCAGAAGCTGGGACGGCGGCTGCTAGAGGGCGTGTTTGCGATCAACCTGCACGGCTCGCTGCTGCCAAAGTATCGCGGCGCTGCGCCGATCAATTGGGCGATGATCAACGGCGAGACGACAACGGGCGTCAGCGTCATCACGCTGGCTGATCGCATGGATGCAGGCGAGATTCTGGCCACGAGGTCGGTTGCAATCGATCCGATGGAAACGGCAGGGGAGTTGCACGATCGGCTTGCGCTGCTCGGACCGGAGGCGGTGTTGCAGGTGCTGGAACTGCATGTACGCGGCGAGTTGAAGCCGCAGCCGCAGGATGAATCGCAGGTGACTTATGCGCCGAAACTGTCCAAAGCAGATGGAACGGTTCACTTCGATCAGCCAGCTCTGCGTGTGCGCCAGCGCGTGCACGGGCTTACGCCCTGGCCCGGTTGCACGGTGAAGCTGGCAGGCCGGCCGCTACGGCTGATGCGCGTGAAAGTCGCGCACGCCGACCAGCATTTTCCTGAACCGGGTGTGGTGCAGCCTGATTTGACCATTTCATGCGCGCCCGGAGCGATTCAATTGCTTGCTGTGCAGCCGCCGGGTGGCAAGGTGATGTCGTTTGCGGCATACTGCAACGGCCAATCCGTGCCGATTGGCGCGAGGTGCGAACCGATATGACTTGGCTGGCTGAATCGCTTTGGGAGTTGCTTGCAAAACAGAACAAGCGCAAGCCGGCTGCAGCAAAGCCAGCGGATGATGCAGTTGCGCAGGCGCCCGTGCGCAACGACGCACAAAAGACAACAAAGAAGCCGCTGGCGACAGGCGCGAAGAAGCCCAAACTCACCATGCAGCAGCGATACGATGCGCTGGTGGAGGAGATGAAGCGCACCTATGGCGTGCGGGTTCGCAAATGGCGCAAAAGTTCCAGCGGCGTGGCGTGGACGGTGCGGTACGTGGAAACCGGTCGCGTGGTGAAGCTCATCGAATCGCCGTACCCGCGCGGCCCGATGAGTTGTGCGATTTTTCTGCATGAAATCGGCCATCACGCGATAGGTTTGGGCGTTTACCGGCCGCGATGTCTTGAAGAATACGTCGTGTGGGTCTGGGCGCTGGACACGATGCGAGCCAAGGGCTTCAACGTCACTCCGGCGGTAGAGCGGCGCATGGAAGAATCCATGCGCTATGCCGTGCGCAAAGCAATGCGGCGAGGCATGAAGCAGGTTCCACCGGAACTGCTGCGGTACGTCTAAGCGTATCACTAGCAGACATAGGGATTTGCAGAAACAGGGAATTGATTCAGATTACCCAGTCGGTACACTGGAATCAGAACTTCGCTGGTCTGATCCCGATCGAGTTCGAGTCCAAGAGCATTCGTGTGGCCCACCAGAATGAATGAACGCTGGGCCGGAATCAGAAGGAGAAAGGATCGTTGTCATGCGCGCCTATCGTTTTCACCCGTTGATTGCCCCGTCTTCCATCGCGCTGTTTGCTGCAGCGTTGCCGGTTGCGTCCAGCATTGCCCAGGTGCCGACGTACAGCCAATTTGAGCTCCAGGCACGCGCCAATCTGTGCGTGAATCAGCAGGAAGGCACATTCAATATTCCCTGCAACACGTTTTTTGCCAACGGCACGCCGGTGCTGAACGACAATGGCCAGTTTGTGATCAAGTTGGACGTGATGGCCGGCACCGAGAGCCAGGGGGTGTGGATGGGCGCCGCTGGGAAGGGCGGAATTGTGTACACCTCGCCCAACGGTTCGAATGTGAGCGATCCGTGGGTGAATAATGCCGGCTATGCTGCATTCCCGCAGACGTTCAGCTCGCTCAACGGCGTGTACTATTACGACAGCGTCACTGGCCAGAGCGGTTTTCTGACCAATCAGCCGCTCAACACCAACTCGTGGGCATCGGTGCAGGTCAACGACGATGGCGTGGTTGGCTATCGCGCAAACGGAATCAACGGACAGATGCTGTGCACCTGGTCGAGCGATACCGGCGTTGCCATTCATGCAGCGGAAGCCAGCCTCGATCCGCAAAGCCCGATTGCCTATATCTTCTCGCCTTCGCTGAACAACAAGCGGCAAATTGCGGCAAAGGTCCGCCTGGGCGGCCCGGGACAGACCGGCGAAAGCCAACCGGATCAAATCTGCCTGTTCAATTCCGACGGCTCATATGTTGTCCTGGCCAGCGATCAGGATTCCGATCCGAGTTCGCCAATCAGCCGGATCGACAACAGCAGCCCCGGCATTACCGATGACGGCCGCGTTTCCTTTGCCGCAACCTTGGTCGGCGGCGCGCGCGGCGTGTTTGTGAGCGACGGCAAAACGCTCACCACCATCGCCACCACGCAGATGCCCGAAATCAGCGATATCGAGTTTTTCGCCACCAGCATGAATGAAAATGGGCTGGTCGTTTTCCGAGGCAAGGATCAAAACGGCGATCAGGCGATCTTTGTCGGCGACGGCAAAACGCTCCGCCGCGTCATCGGGCGGCTGGATGAGGTTCCAACCGACAACGGCCCCGGTCAGATCGCGCAGCATGATTCCTCGCCTGTGTTCGGCGGCGCGCCCACCATCAACGCGAGAGGCGATATTGCCTTCCAGTGCGCTCTGACGCCCCTGGGCAATAATCAGATCGAATGGGGCAGCGGCATCTATATCGCCTATGCCGATCAGCCTGCGACTACCCCTGGCGACGTCACCGGTGACGGCATCGTCAACGTGGATGACCTGCTGTATGTGATCGGCGCGTGGGGCCCGTGCCCCGCCAAGGGTGCGTGCGATGCTGATATCGCTCCGCCAGGCGGCGATGGCCACGTCAATGTCGATGACCTGCTCATGGTCATCGCCAACTGGGGCTGATCCCAGTTGCCCTGACAGGTTCGTTTGCTAGAGGGCAGAAACAGTTTCAAATCGCCCAGCTTTCGTGTGTCGCAGGCCCTTTGCGGGAACCGCGGTCCACGATGGCTGGGCGATGCTTTTTGCCGGTTTCATGAGCGATTTTTAGGGGCGAAAAAGTAGACCCTGTTCACTTTCATGAACAGGGTCCTGCTGGAGAGGGTTGATTGGGCTGCCCCTGCTGCGGCGCGTGAAGCGCTACCAGTCAAGCCAGAATGTCCAGAAGGCTGCCGACGTTCGTGACATGTGGCGGCGTCACGATGACCGCTGGTGCGATCGGCACTGGCAATTCAGACGCGGCGCTGCTGCGCACATATCCAAGCGGCGTGACGGCATAACTCTTCGGTAAAGCGTGCGGCGAGGAGCGGCTGGAGGCGTTAGCAACGCCTGTTTCGCAGCAATCGCTCGGCTGATCTGCCCGGGAATGCTGATTCCCGTTCATCGCCGCCATACTGGTGCATGATGCGCTGTCTGCACTGCTGGTGATGTTGCAGCAGTCGATCTGATCGAATCCGCGGCGCAGCCGATCGATCTCTCGCAACAGCGCGTTGATGACAATTCGACACTGCCGGTCATTGCACGGCGGGCAGACAACGTCTTCAGCACACCGTGATGCTTCCCGAATGTGGGCGGCTGTTTTCAGAGTTTCCGCATGGACGCGGATCAGCCGGTCAACGGGATAAAGAGAAACTGCATTGACCCGATTTTCGATTGTCACGCCCCACATGCCGCATGAGGCGCACCGGGGGTCGCGATTCAGCCGTGCCGAACCTATCCTTCCGATAAGAGCGGCCGGCGCGGCAGCGACATGCCGGATTTTCCGCCAATTGCAGATTGCACCAACCAGTCAGGTTGCGCGGGATGTTGATCCCGGGCGACATTTCCGAGCGATACCCGTGTCATTGAAGCAACACCGCCTGCGGGCTGATGAACTTGAGTACGAGCTGCCGTCGCATCTGATTGCGACCAGGCCCGCCACCCCGCGCGACAGCGCTCGCATGCTGGTCCTGCGGCGAAGCGACGATGTTATCGAACATCGCCAGGTGCGCGATCTGCCTGAATATCTCCAGGCAGGCGATGCGCTGGTCTTCAACAACACGGCGGTGCTGCCGGCTCGGCTGATCGGCCGACGCGCCGATACGGGCGGGCGCGTTGAAGGGCTCTTCCTGCACGAAACAGGCAGCCGCGACGATCGTCCGCTCTGGCAGGTCATGCTGCGGTCGGGAGGGCGTTTGCGGGAAGGGCATCGAATCGAACTGCTCAACGCACTGGGGCAGCCGAGCGGGTATTCATTCAAGCTGCGTGAGCGGCAGGAGGCGGAGTGGATCGTGCATCTGGAGCAGGCGGTCCAGACCCAAACTGCGCTCGATGCAGCGGGCTGGACGCCGCTGCCGCCTTACATTCTCAAAGCCCGGGGAGACGCTGCGTTCGTCGATGCGGATGACCGAAGCTGGTACCAGACCGTGTTCGCCGACGCGGCCCGGCGTCAATCGGTGGCAGCGCCAACCGCCGGTCTTCATTTCACGCCCGAACTGCTACGCAGACTTGCGCAGCAGGGCGTGGAGCGAATTGACGTGACGCTGCATGTGGGAGCGGGCACGTTCAAACCGGTCACCGCGGAATCACTCGATCAGCATCGCATGCATTCAGAGCGGTACGAGGTCTCGCCGGCTGCTCTTGAAGCGCTGCACCGGATCAAAAAATGCAGCTCTGAGGGAAGCGGGGGCCGCATTCTGGCGGTGGGCACCACCAGCGTGCGCACGCTGGAATCGCTGCCGTCGCCGTTGCCGACACAACATGCTGAAAGCGGCGGGCAATTGTGTTCTCCTGTTGCAGGATTGACCGATCTGATGATTGCGCCGCCGTATACGTTCAAGCTGACCGATGGCATGCTGACCAACTTCCATTTGCCGCGTTCAACCCTGCTGGCGCTGGTCGGCGCGATGGTGGGACTGGATCGGCTGAAGGCGATTTACCGTGAAGCAATTGCGCGCGGGTATCGCTTCTACAGTTACGGCGACGCAATGCTGATTTTGCCGTAATTCTGCCCGGCGCATGGTGCGGCAATTCCAGCGATAATGTCAGCACAGCAGGCATGGAGGCGGAGGGCTGGCATTCATGCGGCCCGTTTCACCATGAAGATCGCGCAACTCATCGAAGGACTCCCCGTGCAACTGGCGCATGGTTCGCCGGCTGCGGACATAACCGAAATTGTTGAGGATTCGCGTCAGGCGGTGCGCGGATGCCTGTTTGTCGCACGGCCGGGCGTGAAAACAGACGGCCGGCAATTCATCAATGACGCTGTAGAAGCCGGCGCCGCTGCAGTGCTGACCGACGACGCAGCAGCCGTGCCGTCACATGTTGCTGCGCTGGTGACAGATGATGTCGCACGTCAGGCGGCTGTTCTTGCAGAGCGATTTCACAGCAATCCGAGCAGTCTGCTTCAGCTTGTGGGCATTACGGGCACAAACGGCAAAACCACAACGGCTTATCTTGTGCGCCACCTGCTCAATACCGCTGAAATGCGCTGCGGGTTGATTGGAACGGTGCAGATTGACGACGGCGCGCGGACTTACGCTGCCAGCCTCACCACGCCGCCCGCATTTGAGATAAGCCGCCTGCTGCGCCTGATGGCTGACAACGGCTGCAATGCATGCGCCATGGAAGCGTCCAGCCATGCGCTGGATCAGCAGCGCACTGCTGGCCTGCGGTTTCAGATCGGCGTATTTACGAATCTGAGCGGCGATCATCTTGATTATCACCGGACGATGGAGGCATATTTCGCAGCCAAGGCGATGCTCTTTGAACGATTGCCGCACGATGGCAGGGCGATCATCAACATCGACGATCCGTACGGCCAGCATATGGCGGTGCGGTCCAGCGCGCCGGTTGTCACCTGCAGCGTGCAGGATGCGGAGGCTGATTGCTGCGCCCGTATCGGGCGGCAGTCGCTCACCAGCATTGAAGCGACCTTTGCCGGGCCGTGGGGAAGTTTCGATTGCGAACTGCCGCTGATCGGCAGGCACAATGTGTGCAATGCGCTGCAGGCGCTGGCGGTTGCGCATGTGCTTGGCGCACCGCGCGATGCGCTGGAGCGGGGAATCGCCACATGCGAGGCGCCGCCGGGACGCTTGGAACCAGTGACGACGCCTGAGCATGGCTTTGCGGTTCTGGTTGATTATGCCCATACCGATGATGCGCTGGACAATGTGTTGCGCGCGTTGAAGCCGATCGTGCCCGAAGGCGGCAGGCTCTGCATTGTCTTCGGCTGCGGCGGCGACCGTGACCGCACCAAGCGGCCGCGAATGGCCCGCGTGGCTTGCCGGTATGCAGATGCTGTGATTCTCACATCCGACAATCCCCGCACTGAAGACCCACAGGCGATTGTCGATGAAATCCGCGCCGGTGTGCCGGAGGATCGAGCAGCATCAACGCTGTGCATCGTCGATCGCGCTGAAGCGATCCGCGCTGCGATCGATCGCGCACAGGATGGGGATATCGTGCTGATTGCCGGGAAAGGACATGAGGATTATCAAATCATCGGCACGCAGAAGCGGCCGTTTGATGATCGACTTGTCGCGGCTGAGGCGCTGGCTCAGCGAAACGCCAGTGCAGGTGTGGTATGAGCTTTTTTGAAATTGAAAATGTGCGAGCGGCAACCTCAGGCCGATGGCTGCAGCGGCCGGCGAGCCTGAAGCTGCGCGTGCTGACCGGCGTGGGCATTGACACACGCGACGATCTGACGGGCAAGGCGTTCGTGGCGATCCGGGGTCAGTCGCACGATGGGCATGCGTATCTTGCCGAGGCTGCAAAGGCTGGCGCACGCGTGCTGGTGGTTGAGCATGTGCCCGCTGGCGTCACGCTGCCGGGCGATGTTGCGGTGGTGCAGGTGGAAAACACCCGCCGTGCGCTGGCGCGCATGGCTTTGAACTATCGTCGCTCCCTGCGCGGCACCAAGGTGATTGCAGTCACCGGTTCGGCGGGAAAGACCACGACCAAACGGCTCATCGATTCGGTGCTGGCTGTCTCGCTGCAGGGATCGGCCTCGCCCAAATCATTCAACAACGATATCGGCGTGCCGCTGACGATTCTGGCTGCCCGGCCAAGCGACAAATATCTGATTGTGGAAGTGGGAACCAATGCGCCGGGAGAGATCGCGCAGCTTGCGAGCGTGGTGGAGCCTGACGTGGCGGTAATCACCTCCATCGGTCGGGCGCATCTGGAAGGGCTTGGATCGATCGAAGCGGTCGCGAAAGAAAAAGCGTCGCTTCTGCGTTTCCTGACCGAAGGCGGCACTGCCGTCGTGACAGCCGATGCGCCGTTGCTGCGGCCGTATCTCAAAAGCGTGCCCAGCAGCATTCTTGTTGGCGAAGCTGACGATGCGGACCTTCGGCTGACCGCTCGCGGGGCCGATGAACTGCCCGGCGAGAGCGACTGGTGGTTTGAAATCAATGCGCGGCAGCGGTTTCCATTGGCGCTGCCGGGCAAGCACAATGCGCTCAACGCGATAGCGGCGCTGGCGGTGGGACGGCGTTTGGGATTGGACGATGAAGCGATCTGCGCAGGTCTGGCGATGGTCGAACCGGCTCCCATGCGCATGGCGATGCAGCAGCTTGGCGAGATCACCATCTGCAACGACGCCTACAACGCCAATCCCGATTCGATGCGCGCTGCGCTGGAGACATTTGCCGAGCTGGCCGCCCACAAACCGTTCAAGCGGCGGATCGTGGTGCTGGGCGACATGCTGGAACTAGGCCCGGCAGGCGCTGAACTTCATCGGGAAGTCGGCGGGCGATTGCTGGCGATTGATGCGCAGGCGAAGATCGATATGGCGATTTTTGTGGGTGAACTGTCGGGAATCGCAGCAGCGGAGGTCGCCCAACAGTGGGGTGATGATCGTGTCTGGCGTGTGCCGGCAATGGAGCCGGATGTGGCGCATGACATCGCAGCGATGTTGCAACCGGGCGATGCAGTGCTGATCAAGGCCTCGCGCGGGATGCAGCTTGAGCGCTTGGTGCCGGCAATCGAGGCGGCGCTTCATGCGCAGCGGCATCATCAGCCGGATTCTCATACTGCAGCGGCGGATATTGAAGTCCCGATCGTGCGCCGGGCGGTTGCCAATGGCTGAATGCTCAGCGATGCTGCACAAATTAAAGCTCGAGAGCGATCAGCATTGAGGATTGGACAACGCCGCTGTACCTGACCGATGAGCAGTTCGTCCTGAGCGCTTGGAGACAAACGCAGCGTGCAGGATCACACAACGTAGTAAGGTTCACCATTCACGAACATGCTGTACAACCTGTTTCAGCAAACTCGAAACTGGCTTGATCACGTGGGCCTATACCAGTATGTGCAGGTGCTGGATCAACTTGAGTTTCGCGCGTTTGTGGCGGTGGTGATGAGCTTTGCGATCGTGCTGCTTCTGGGCAAGCGAACGATTCGCTGGCTGCTGAAGCAGAAGATCGGCGATGCGCCGGAGTTTTACAACGCCGATGTGAACAAACTCATGGCCGGCAAGGCCCAGACGCCCACGATGGGGGGCATTTTGATCTGCGGCGCAATTCTCTGCACGATGCTGCTGCTGGCTGACCTGCGTAACGGCTACGTGCATCTGGCCATCGTGGTGCTGGTCTGGCTGTCGGTTGTAGGGGGCTTTGACGACTGGCTGAAGCTGACGGCGCGACATCGCAACCCCGGTTCACGCGAGGGGCTGTATGCGTGGGAGAAGCTGCTATTTCAACTGGGCGTGGCATTTCTGGCGGGATATTTTCTGTATCGCTATGGCGTGGCGGCGGAGAACGATGCAGCACGCGCACTGACGCTGCCGTTCCAGCGCACCTATGTGCCGCGCGCGGAACGACTCGAACTGGAAAGTCATGTCATCGTCCTCGGGCCGGTTGCGTTTATTCTGATCGCAACGCTGCTGATTGCCGGTACGTCGAATGCAGTGAACCTGACCGACGGTATGGACGGCCTCGCGGCGGGCACAATGACCGTAGCGGCATTCACCATGATGGCGCTGACGTTCATCAGCGGCAAAGCTGAAATCGCCAAGTTCCTGAACTTTCCCTACATTCGCGGCGCAGATGAAATGATGGTGGCGGCAGGGGCGATGGCCGGGGCATGTCTGGGATTTTTGTGGTTCAACTGCGCGCCTGCGCGCGTCTTCATGGGCGATACCGGGTCGCTCGCACTGGGCGGACTGCTTGCCTATATCGCGGTTGCGATTCGGCAGGAGGTGCTGCTGCTTGTGATCGGCGGCGTCTTCTATATGGAAATGGCCAGCGTGATGCTGCAGGTGGGCTACTTCAAATGGACCAAAGGCAAACGCATCTTCCGCTGTTCGCCCATTCACCATCACTTCCATCTGGGCGGCTGGAGTGAGCAGCAGGTCGTCACGCGATTCTGGGTACTCGCGGTGGTTTTTGCCATGATCGCGCTGGTCTCGATCAAGCTGCGCTGAATGCAGTTGACATCCCAGAGTTATCTGCGGGCTGCAAAAGCCGGGCGGGTCAGCATGACCGAAGCCTGCATCACAAGCGCAAAGTCATGGTCACGTCAGAAACTCCAGCGCGCTGGTGATCAAGCTCAATTCAACAACCTGCGACTTCGCATCAGCTTCGGCCTCAGCCTTGCTCGAAGCGCTGTCCAGCCGCGGCCAGAGCCAGTCGTCAAGGTGAAAATCACATGAATCCAATCGAAGCTGGACATGCCGTGCGTGACGAGCCGGCAACGCTGGCGGCTTATCACAACCAGCCAGGCGGCTTTCGAGATAGTGATCCATATGCTCTCGTTCGCTTTCGCTCAGCAGCACAATCACAAATGCGCCGCTGCCTGAAACGGTTTCGGGCGCAAGGCACACGTTCGGGCCGAAATAGCGCGTGTTCATCACCTCGCCCAGGAAGTATGAGCCTGACGCATCTTCGCCATCGATTCGTATCGACCAGTGGCGCACGGGACAGCGTCGCATCAGCACATCGCGCAGAAGCTGAAGGTCGTGCCGAAGTTCCGCAGCGCTGTGACCGAAATCCGCTTTGCCTTCCTGCTGCAGTTGTCGAAGCACCTGACTGAACAGCCCGAATCCCGCTGATTCGAGAAAATATCGCTGTCCCCAGGGGCCGGTGGCCAGGCCGACGTCGATGCGACGCCGCTGAGCGCAATCCCATGAAGTAATAAGCTGCATGGGCGAGCGACTGATGTTGAGCGTGCGCGCCAGATTGTTGGCGGTGCCGATTGGAAGTATGGCGATCGGAACGCCTCGCCCCACCAGATGCCGCGACACTTTTTTCACCGTGCCGTCGCCGCCTGCGACCGCAATCAGATCGGCGGGTTGTTTGAGCGCCTGTTCGTAGTTGCGCACCTTGATGGATTGATAGGTGACTTCGTGTCCTGCATGTCGGATCGCCTCCAGAAGCGATTCCCTGGTGATGCTTTCGTTTCCCGCGTCCGGATTATGCATCAGCGTCACGCGCATGGCCGTTGCTGCAGGTCAAGTATGCGCAGCATCATCATTGGAACTGTTGCTGTTTAAGCAAGACGATTCACCAAAAGCGTACGCTGCGGCTTGATGTCGTCAACGCCGGCGCAGCAGCGGCTGCCGGAACGCGAAACGATCAGGCTGGTTTTCCGAGTCGCTTCTGATCAGCAGTTCCTACTGCTTAATCACCGCGATGAACTTGTCAGTCATCCAACTGGACTCTTGCGCAGGCGACCGGCTGGGAGCTCCATCTGTATGTATCTGCGTTTTTCCACCCGCCTTTGCCTGCCGCAGTTTCACTGCGTCATTCGCAATTCAGTTCAAAGCTAAAGCATCTGATCCAAGTCGATCACTGCTCCAGCGATAGTGGGGGCTTCGAGGAATCGATACTTGCGCAGCAACTGCACGAGCAACCGCATATCCGCGTGCAGCGGGGCTTGAAAGATCATCGGCGTGTTCGTGGTCGGATGCGTGAACCCGAGCATCGCTGCATGCAGCGCCTGGCGCGAGATCAGCGGCTGATCCGGTGAAATCGCCTCATCTGATGACGGATCATGCTTCGCCAAATCTCCAACCACATCGCCAACCTTCAGATGCTGACCGCCATACATGTCATCGCCCACAATCGGATAGCCGATGTGCGACAGGTGCACGCGAATCTGGTGCGTTCGACCAGTTTTCAATTCCAACTCCACCAGCGTGTAGCCTTCGTACACTTCGCGCACTCGATAAATCGTGACCGAGGGTTTGCCGGTTTGATCCCACCGCACCGCGTACTTTTCACGAATCGTCGGGTGCTTGCCCAACGGCAGGTCGATCACATCCGCATACGGCTCCATCCGGCCGTGCACCACTGCGAGATACCGCTTGTCGGTTCGGCGTTCTTCAAACTGTTTGCCCAGTCGCCAGTGTGCGGTATCCGATTTTGCCGCCACCATGACCCCGGTGGTGTGACGATCAAGCCGATGCACCACGCCCGGCCGCGCAAATTCCTTGCCGACCGTTGAAAGTGATCCGCTGGATCGATGCTGAAAGTGCCACGCCAGCGCGTTGATGATCGTGCCTGATTTGTTGCCGCGCGCCGGGTGAACGATGATGTCATCCTGCTTGTTGATGACGATCAGATCGTCGTCTTCGTACAGCACATCAAGCGGGATATCTTCTGCGGGAATCTCATTGCTGGGCGGCGGCGGCAACACCGCCACCACCACGTCACCGCGGCGAAGTTTCGTTGACGGCTTAGGTACGCGGCCGTTCACCGTCACCGCCTGCTCGCGGATGAGATTCTGCAGGCTCGTGCGGCTGAGAAACGGAATCCGATCGACAAGGTACTTGTCCAGCCGCTTCTCCAGATCGCGCGTCAGTTCAAAGCGCACCGTCACCTGCGATTCATCGTCGCCCGCTGCATCCTCGGACTGTTCATACAGTGCAAAGAGCGCATCACGATTGACCTTGCCGCCCGGTTCGATCAAGTCGGGGTTGTGATCAAGCGGAATGTCGGGCCTAGAGGCGTGATTCGTCAAGGCAAAGGAAACTGTGTTGCAGAAGAAGACTTACCGCACAATCACGGAAAGCAGATGCAGAGGCCGATTGTGAGAGCGTATCGAAACGCCTTGCCTGCACCACGCGATGCGCTGATTGATTATTGTGGTGATGCGTGCGGTGCGGCTTTCTCACGTTTGCTGCGATTGCTGAACCTCTGCAGCCTGTTCAGCAGGAAAGTTGTCTGCCAGTCAGAATGAAGCAACCTTCCAATCAATCAATCAATACCAATGGCTCACGGCTGACCGATGAGGTCGTTCACCCACGGGTCAAGTGATACGGGATCACGCTGCGGGGATGGAAGCGGATCGGCGCTTCTCTCGACCTCCGCCATCGGGCGGGCTGCAAGGTATTGCGCAACCGTCTCAGCACGCTTGCGTGATCGCTCCGCAAGTTGAGGGAACTTGTTGTCGGCCCGCTGGGCGGCCTGCATGTACAACTGCTTTGCCTGCTCCATGTCGCCGCGGCTCTCAGCCACGACAGCGCGGCCGGTCAGTGCGGTGACAACCAGCAGCGTTTTGCCGGTCGAGCCGTCGTCTCGGGCCGCCACGTCAGCAAAAAGCCGATCGGCCCGCTCAAGGTAGCGCGTTCGCTCTTCGTCGGTGAGGTCGGGTGTTTGAGCGTTGGGATCTGCAGGATCGGTCGCAGCGCCGAGCATCCTGCCCGTCTGCACCGCGCGCATCAGTTCCTCAGCCGCCTGAAGGCGAGCAAGGTCGGAGACCGCATCCACGTCTTCGTACTTCTCAGCCACTTCTTCCAGCGCGCTGGGCAGGTTGGCGGTATACAGCTCGCGCCATGCCTCGGTGCGATAGTTCATGCGGCTTTGGTTCCATCGCACAAAGCCCATGTACACCACCAGGCCGACCATGATCACCAGCAGCCAGGTGACGCCGCTGGTCTTCAGCCAGTCGAGAAAATCCTGGTTGATGCGGCTTTCAGTCAGGTCAGTCTGACGAACTTCTTTCAGACGATCGCGATCCATGAGCGCTCCTTGTGGGAAAGACTCATATCGTACCGACCGGCGAACCGCAGAGCCAGTCACAACTGCCCAGAGCGGCACTGCTCATGGATACAGCATGCAGACGGCTGGCCTTGCCAGTCGCACCACTTGGCTGATCGACGCCATTTCCGCCGGTGGGGGCCGATGAGCCGTCAGAAATCATCATGTCAAAAAAGCAAAGCGTCCGCGGCGGGACTCGAACCTGCAACCTTCGGCTTCGGAGGCCGACGCTCTATCCAATTGAGCTACGCGGACACGCTTTTCACTATCGTCATGAATCTCGGCTGCACTCGTGCACGCGACGTATCGGAGGCGGAATCCAGATGCCGGCACTTCATGCCGCGTGCCTTATGTCTCCTGCAGCCGCCTATCATAATAGCACGCCTGGTGCGTGCCTGCTGAGACCAGGAAGGGTTCTTATCCTGCCGCGGCTCCGGCCGTTTTCCCGTCTGCTGAATTGACGGCGGCAACATCGGCTGCAACAATGCCCTTCCCATAACAGACAACGCCTTCTCGGACAGGTGCCAGAGCGGTTGAATGGGCCGGTCTCGAAAACCGGTATAGGCTTCGGCCTATCGTGAGTTCGAATCTCACCCTGTCCGCTTTTTCTTTTTTGGTCGATTCAATCGGGCATCAACCGGCAGGTCGTGCAGGTTCCGGGACAGGCTCCGGGCTTTGGCAGTCAGTCAGTCAGTCAGCACGGATAGGCGTTGACCGGCGGGCGGCCGACGGCGTAATAGGTGAAGCCCGCCTCGTGCATCTGCTCGCGGCGGTAGATGTTCCGACCGTCGAAGATGGTCTTTTCCTTCAATCGCCAGGCGATCTGATCGAAATCGGGGTGGCGGAACTCGCTCCACTCGGTGCACACAATCAGCGCATCGCAGCCGGTCAGCGCATCGTACATGTGATCAAAGGTCTTCACCTCCGGCATCACGGCATTGAGGTTCGGACCGGCAACGGGGTCGTACGCATGCACCTTGGCGCCGGCCTTGAGCGCAAACTGCATCAGCGTGATCGACGGCGCTTCGCGGATGTCGTCGGTTTCGGGCTTGAACGCAATACCCCAGAATGCAAGCGTGCGTCCGGTCAGGTCTTCGCCGAAGTGCCGAATCACCTTGTTCCAGAAGAAAGACCGCTGGTTCTGATTCACCTCATGGACGGCCGCGTTGAGCTTGCAGTCAAATCCCACTGCCTTGCCCATGCGCACCACAGCCAGCGTGTCCTTGGGGAAGCACGATCCGCCGTACCCCAACCCCGGATAGAGGAACTGTTTGCCAATGCGATGATCGGCGCACATGCCTTCGCGCACAAAGCGCACATCTGCACCGTAGAACTCGCACAACGCTGCAATTTCATTGATAAAGCTGATCTTTGCCGCCAACATGGCGTTGGAGGCGTACTTGACCATCTCCGACGAACGCACGTCCATGATGTAAATGGGGTTGCCTTGTCGGACAAACGGTTCGTAAAGATCGCGCAGGATGCGAGCCGCAACGTCATCGTCAACGCCGCAGATCACCCGATCGGGCTTCATGAAATCGTTGACGGCTGCACCTTCCTTCAGAAACTCGGGGTTGTTGGCGATATGGAAGGGATATTTGGTCTTTGATTGAATCAGATCGCGCACCCGATGCGACGTGCCTACCGGCACGGTGGATTTGACCACAATCAGCTTGGGCATTGCATCCGGGCCAAGCGATTCGATCACCTCAGCGATATCCTCAGCCACGTCCAGCACGTGCCGCACATCGGCTGAGCCGTCTTCATCCGACGGCGTACCGACGCAGATGAAAATGACCTGGGCATCGCGATACGCTGCGCGCTTGTCGGTGGTGAACGTCAGACGGCCGGCAGCGGTATTGCGGTCGATGATGTCTTTCAATCCCGGCTCGTAGATCGGCACCTCGCCGCGGTTGAGCATGTCGATTTTGTTCTGGTCGATATCGAGGCAGATCACATCATTGCCGGTGGCAGCCAGGCATGCGCCTGTGACCAATCCGACATAGCCTGTGCCAACCATGGTAAGTCTCATCGTGTGCGATCCTTCGCGAGGGAGAATATGCGATGGTGAAATCGGGCCACACTATATGGCAACCAGCCCCAGCCTGAGCACTGGAAATTGATCGGCAATGACGCAGCTGCGCCTGCCTGGGGCGGGGGACAGGGGGCTGTTGCCATGAATGATCGGCAAAGAGCGCGGCTCAGGCCACGGCCAGCGCGTCAAGTGCGCCTTCCAGTTCAAGCAGAATTCGCTTGGTGCCGAGTTCGCTGCCGTTTTGATCGCAACTGCCGCCAAATCCGTGCAACTGCCGATCGGAACCGACCACGCGATGACAGGGAATGATCACGGGCAGGGGATTATTGCGCATTGCCTGGCCAGCCGCCCTTGCAGCGCCACTTGTGGACCCGGCGCGGATGGCCAGTTCGCCGTAGCTGATGGTCTGGCCGCGCGGAATCCTGCGGCAGGCGTCCCAGCACCGCCGATAAAAATCGCTGCCCTGGGGCGTGGGAACATCGGAAAAGTCAACAGCCTCGCCAGCGAAATATCGCACGAGACGATCGCCGAGGTCAGCAAGCAACTCCGCATCCTCGCGTGAACCGGCGAGCATGGCGCGCACGTTGTCGTTCATCCAGGTCGTGACCAATCGACCGTCCTCATAAAGAATGATGATAAACGGGCCCGTGCAGGTGTCGAGGATTCGATGTCGCATGGTGTGGCTCCGATCCGAGCGAATGGCTGCTGTCAGGACAGTGTACCGGCCGTGTGCTGTCCGGTGGCGTCGGCATCCGGTCGACGCTGCACGGCGGCGATGTGCAACAGGTAAAAGCCCAGGATAAGGATAAGCGTGACTGACGCGCCGGTAATCTGAATAGCCCGCACAGTTTTCACCTCGGTAACCGAATTAGACTGTTTCAGAAACACCCCACGCGATCGTCAGCAGGCACAAGATCATCCGAGAGGACGCTGTTGTGGGAAGCCCGCGCCGCCGCCGGCCCATGCGCGAAGCCAGGTCTGATCAAGCACAAGTGTTGTTGCGGCTCCGGCAATCGCGCAGATCAGCGTCAGCAGGTTCCACTTTGTGATGGCTTTGCGATTCTTGGCGATGGTTTTCCCCTTCAGTCGGCTTTTCGGCGCTTTGTGGAGCTGCTTTTTTAACGAGCGCCGCCGATCCAGAACAAATCAGCTACGATCGGCAGGTGATCTGACGCAATGGCGGTGTCGTCAGGCTCGGTGCCGTGGACATCGCGCCATCGCGGGGAAAGATCGCTGGCGTCGTACACGAACGCTCGGCCAAGACGCATTGCGGAATCGGCGTAAAGCAGATAATCCAGCGTTGCGGGGGCAAAGGGTTGTCTGGCGTCGGCCCATGTGTCGTTGCTGAGGCCGTCAAGCTGCAGCGCGTCAGCTACAGTCAGGGATGACTGATCAAAGTCCAGGCCAAGCATCATGAGTTCCAGCGGCTCGCGGCCGCCCACCAGATTGAAATCGCCTGCGACGACAAGTCCATCCAATCCGCCCTGTTCACAGGCAGCGCGAATCGCTTCACGAATAGCGGTGACCTCTTCAATGCGCGTTTCATCCTCGCGCCCGCCGATTCGGCCGCAGCATTTGAGATGCACTGACACAGCAAGAAACCGCCTGCTGCCGGCTTCAATAATCGCCCCCGCAGCGCGAACGGTTCGATGCGGTTGATCGAGAAACGATACGAGCCGAAATTGTTCGGAAGGTTCAACAGGCAGCGCACTGGCGACGGCTGAGCGCAGGTCGCCTCCGCCTTCACCGAGAACGACCGTCCACTGTCGGCGGCCTCGACCGCTCTCAGCCAGCACACCATTCAGAAATCGCTCAAGTTCTTCAGCGGAGGTTGTTTCCGGCAACTCCTGCAGCAGCAGCACATCGGGGTTGAGGGCTGCCAGTGTGCGGGCGAACGGCTGGGGATCGGTCAGCATCGCCCCGTGATGCACGTTCCAGCTCACCACGCGAACCGCATCGCGGGCTGGACGCGCCAGCGGATCACTGGCCTGCTCAATTGCCCGAGGGTGCGGATCAAAGGGAATCGACAGCTCGTGCGTGAATGGATCAGTCTCATCGCGCAGCTCGCCATTGGAATCGAGATATACGAGCTTGGCATTCAAGGTCTCGCCGAGGAACATCGGAGGCGTCTGCGGTAGCCTGATGCCGCGGTCGATGCGAAACTCCATGCGCCGGCCCGCATACGTGGGGCCGAACCGCAAGCCGATGTCATAGGGGCCAAGCTGTCTGGCGCTCGGGTCATTGGGATCGGGGTGATAGGTTGTGGAGCGAACGCCCATGCCCATGCTGGGACGATTGGGCGAGCGCCGGTTGGGCGGCGTGAGTTCGACGATCATGTCAACGCCCGGCAGACCAAAATATTCATGGCCGGTGGCTGGCTCGCCATCAACGTCCAGCAGAATCATGGCAGTGCCGTCCAGCCCCTGCGCGTTCACCGTGCGGCCGAGGTCGATTTTGAGATATACGTGCCGGGCGTCATGTGCTGCCTTCACGTTGCCGAAATCCACGAATGCGTTGGGAGCGTCAGCAGGGTCGGTGACTGCGACAGCAACGGCAGCCCAATCGTCAAATGTGCCGTCGATGACGATTTGGCCCGTAGGCGGCTGGGAGACATTCGCAAGCGCAGACAGCAGTAACGTGAGCAGCATGTGATTTCCTGGAGCGAGATGAATCTGGAATTGGAAGGCGATTTGACTGCCGGTATGGTACGGCGCGCATGTCATATGAGATGAAGGCGGCGCACAAGTTCCGGCAGTTGACCGATTTCCAACCGGCAGCATGCTGCGCTGCGGATACGAGCTTGCGCAGCGTCGTGTGGCAACGTACATGCGTGTGCAGCACACGGGGGTAAAGGGCCTGGCTGGAGACGCTGCAGCCGAAACCGGCGCGTGAGAGCCGATGGCGCTGGCGGCGCTGGCAGCCGCATTGTCGGGGTGGTTTGCGCCGGATTGAAGTCCGCAACCGGTACGAATGGTTCGACCTCGCTACCATACCGGCATGAATAGCACGACAACAACGCCACAACCTGCTGCGATGCCGACCGTCAACCTTGATCCTCTCTCCGTCGAACTGCTCGAACTGCTTCACCAGCACGATGGCGAAGTCGCCCGCATCCTTGCTGCGGAGGCGGAGCGGCAGGCGACCACGCTGGAGCTTATCGCCAGCGAGAATCACGTCAGTCCCGCGGTCATGCACGCCATGGGAACGTGGATGACCAACAAGTACGCTGAGGGGTATCCCGGCAAGCGGTATTACGGCGGATGCGAGTTTCACGATCAGGTGGAAGAGCTTGCCCGCGAGCGCGCCAAGAAGCTGTTTCAGTGCAAGTTCGCCAACGTGCAGCCTCATTCGGGCGCCAACGCCAACATCGCTGCGTTCATGGCGCTGTGCAATCCTGGCGACACGATCCTCTCGCTGCCGATCAAATCAGGCGGGCACCTTTCGCACGGCCTGAAGCCCAACTTCTCCGGTACGTTCTACAACATCGTCGATTACGATCTGGATCCGCAAAGCGAGACGCTCGATTACGACGCGATCGCGGCGATTGCGCGCGAGTGCCGGCCTCGCATGATCATCTGCGGCTACAGCGCGTATCCGCGCGTCATTGATTTCGCCAGATTCCGTGCGATTGCTGATGAAGTGGGGGCGTATCTGATGGCTGACATCGCGCATATTGCGGGTCTGGTCGCCGCCGGCGTGCATCCTTCGCCGTTCCCGCACGCACATGTGGTGACGACGACAACGCACAAGACCCTGCGCGGCCCGCGCGGCGGCCTGGTGCTGTCCGATGATGAAGAGATCGCCAAAAAGGTCGATCGAAAAGTGTTCCCGGGCAGCCAGGGCGGACCACTCATGCACATCATCGCTGCGAAGGCGGTGGCGTTCGGCGAAGCGCTGAAACCGGAGTTCCGCACCTACTGTCAGCAGATCGTCAATAACGCACGTGCGCTGGCTGACGCGCTGGTGTCGCACGGCTATCGCCTGTGTTCAGGCGGCACCGACAATCACCTCATGCTGGTTGATCTTCGTCAGCGATCGGAAAACCTCACGGGCGCGGATGCGGAGAAATGGCTGGAGTCTGCGGGCATTATCGTGAATAAAAACGGCATTCCCAACGACCCAAGGCCGCCCATGGTGACCAGCGGTTTGCGTCTCGGCACGCCCGCCCTGACAACGCGAGGCATGAAGGAAAACGAAATGCGCGAGGTGGCGGCGCTGCTGGATCGCGTCATGGGCTCCAACGGCGACGCGACAACCTGCCGCGATGTGCGCGAGAAGGTACGCGACCTGTGCGCACGGTTCCCGCTGTGGCATTGATGCAAGGCTCAGGCAAGTGACGCCATGGGAAACGTGATGCTGCTTGCTGGTTGATTGAAACGCTTCAATTGCTGCCGCAGAGCGCAAGCTTGAAAGCTGCAGTCATCTGTTGATGCATCACGCTCACGCAGCATTGCAACTTGCAAAAACCAATCACAAAAGCCGATGCGGAGCTCCGCATCGGCTTTTTCAATGCAAATGCGCGTTTTCAGCACCCCTGCGCCACCGCGCTCCATGCCTTGGCGTAAACATCTGCCCTCACCGGCAGATAGCCCGGGTAATCGATCTTCGCCTGGCGGATCGTTGCGGCATCGATCGTCACCACGCCCACTGGGTCGGTGGTTTCCAGCAGTATGCGGCCGTTGGGAGCGACAGCAATCGACGGCCCGCCGATCAGCACGTCCTGCTCCGGTGCCGGCCGATTGACCGAAAGCACATACAGACAACTGGTCAGCGCATTGGCTTGGAAGACGACGCGCCAGCGTTCATATGTCGCCAGTTCGGTCGAGCGCGGCGCAACGACCAGCTTGGCGCCCATTGCGCCGAGCAGATGCGAGCCTTCCGGACGATTGATGTCAGAGCAGATCTGTACGCCGAAGGGAAAACCAAGGTGGTCAAACACCGGCGAGGGCGTATCGCCCGCTTCGTAGTGGCTGGTTTCCCAGAACCCGGGCTCTTCGGGAATGTGAATTTTCTGGAAGCTGCCAACAAGCTGGCCCTGAGCGTCGAACACCAGGGCGGTATTGTGCCGCCGACCTGTATCCGGATCGCGCACGATCACCCCGCCTACAAGCGAGATGCCGATCGCTTTGGCAGCTTCGGACTGCATGCGCCAGCGTGGGCCGCCGGGCGCTTCAGCATCGTCATCGCGGGCCTGCTTGGTTGCAGGCGACCAAGGGTTCAGGGGAAGTTCCGGCAGCACAGCCAGTTCAGCGCCCTGCTGCTTGGCCTCTTCCAGCCGGCTTCGCAGGCGGGCTTCCGGGTTGTTGTCAAAAAAGACATCGCTGATCAGCGCGACGGTCAGGGTTTCACGCGACGAATTTGTTTCAGGATTCATGCTCGTTGGACTCGCTTCAGGCTTCTGTGGGGGCAGAAGCGTAGCAGATGCGGCGGCTTTCGGGGAGGGGGTGAACCGAGCCGGTTGTCTGCTGGGTGAACATTGCTGAATCTCATGCCTGAACTGGCGGGTAGCGCGGCACAGCGCCTCACTGACGCAGCGGGACCAGTCAATTTAAACACTTCAACTCACCGATTTCCGCATAGGCTTTGGGCAGCAATGGAAACTGTAGCCCACCAGCGTTTGAAGAAGCTCGCTTTGGCGTTTCTGCGCCAGCAGGGCTGCCTTGCCGCCATGAGCGAAGTGCGCTGCCCGATCTCGCGATTTCGGGTGGATGCGGTTGGGTACATGGACCGCCCGCCGCTTGATCAGCAACCGAATAGCGCTGACCGGCGCACGCGGCCGATTGAACCGAAAACGATCGTGATCGAATGCAAGCAATCGCGCAGCGACTTTCTGCGCGACAGTGAAGCTGCAAACGAACTGATTGCACTGCGTTCGCAACTGGACCGCATTCGGCGATCCATCGAGGAATATCGAATCAAGCGAGAAGAGCCGCAACTGCAGCAGACCGGCACATCGCTTTTTGCGGAACTTGAAGAGTGGGATTTCGCATCAAGCCGTCTGCCGAGCTACCGGAAGGTGTTGCGGCGACTGCGGCGGCTGGACGCCAAGTTGCATGGTGAAACAAAGTTCTTCCTGATGGCCCGCTATCGCCTGGCGGATCAACTGTATATCGCAGCGCCGCAGGGCGTTATTCGAAAGTGCGAACTGCCGGCAGGCTGGGGGCTGTTGGAGTGCCCCTTGCACATGCTTCAGGAATCAGCCGAGAGCGACGGTGCTGATCAGCCGCCGATGTTGCGAGTATCGGTGGAAGCGCCGCTTCATGCCTCCCGGCCGGAGTATCGAACGCGCTTCCTGCGCAACATCGCTGTGGCTGCGAGTCTGGCGGTTCAGCGGTACAGCACATAAGTAATCATGTCGCAATAGGCAGCGATCGATGCCGTAAGGATGCTGTTATCCCCATGCGCTGATGACCGCCAGCAGATCGTCCACGTTCACCACTCCATCGCCGTTGACATCGGCAACGCATGGCGGGCCGCCGCTTGCGCAAACACCCCATGAACTGATGACGCCCAGTAGATCGTCCACATTCACCGAGCCGCTGCAGTCGATGTCGGCAGGTGTCGGCGGCTGCAATATCAGAGCAAATGCATCGAAGACCGGAAGATACTCCGACAGCGGCATTGAGTGACGCGCGCCGGGCACGATGCGCAGATGCGACTGCACATTGGCGCTTACCAGCGCTGCGTGAAGCAATTGGCTTTGGTTCATCGGAATAACCGTGTCGGCATCGCCGTGGACAATGCGAAATGGAGGATCGTCAATGGTGGCATGAGTGGCGGGATTGGCGGAATGCACCAGCGCCACCAGGTCCGCGTAGTCAGGATTGTCCATGTTGTTGATGATGTCCTGAATCGGATGGCCGAACAGTTGCGACACGATGGAATCGGGATGATCGTGCGGCGGCACGGTGCCCAATGCAAAGAAATCGCTGGGCCCGAACATTGATGCAGCGGCCTGCACGCGGCTGGAGTGTTGGAGATAATCGCCGACCGTGCCTTCCAGAGCCGCGACATCGCTGGACGTGCCGATCAGCGCAGCAAGATGCCCGCCGGTCGAATCGCCCAGCACGCCGAACCGGGCCGGGTCGATGCCGTACTGGCTGGCATTGGCGCGAAGCCACCGCACTGCGGCCTTGCAATCATGAATTTGGGCGGGAAACGGTGCGTTGTAACTGAAGCGGTAGTTGATGGAAGCGACGGCAAAGCCGCGCGACAGCAGGGCGGGAACATAAGGTTGCACCGCGTCCTTGTCGCCGGAAATCCACCCGCCGCCATGAATGAAGATTACCAGTGGCCGGGGCGCACACTGATTGGCCGGCAGGTAAAGATCGAGCACATGCCGATGGTGTTCGTTTGAATATGCCAGATGCGAATGCGTGGGGGTAACTTGCCCCCAGGCAGATGTGACAGCGGCGGTCAGGGTAAGGCAAAGCGCGAATATGCAGCAGTCATGTGAAGTCATGGTAAGTCCCTCAAGCGGATGGTCAGGCCTGACGAATGTTGGTGTAGGCGGGCAGGGGGTTTGCGTTCAATAACAAGAAGATGAAGATGAGCCGGTTTACCATCGAAGCCGTAGGCATTGCACAGGCTGATGGCGACCATTGGCATCAAAACTGGTCAGATGGCTGCTGCACACTTCCCGCCGACGATGAAATTGTTACACTGAATCCCCTGACGCTAGCGCGGCGAACCATACGCGTTCAGGCTCGCGCGTATCGCCCGCCCGCATCACCTTCATCGATTTTCATAATGACTCGGTAGGATTGGAGACAACACCATGGCCATTCAACTTGGGGACATCGCACCGGACTTCGTACAAGACTCCACCGAAGGGCAAATTCATTTTCATGACTGGCTTGGCGATAGCTGGGGCATTCTTTTTTCGCATCCCAAGAACTTCACGCCGGTCTGCACGACTGAACTCGGCGAGGTTGCCAAGTTGAAGCCGGAGTTTGACAAGCGAAACGTGAAGGTGATCGGCCTGAGTGTTGATCCGCTGAACGATCATCACGCATGGTCCAAAGACATCGAGGAGACGCAGGGGGTGAAACTGAACTTCCCGCTGCTTGCCGATGCGGACAGGAAGGTGTCAACCCTCTACGGCATGATTCATCCCAACGCCAGCGACACCATGACGGTGCGAAGCGTGTTTATCATCGGGCCGGACAAGAAGGTGAAGCTGATGCTGACGTATCCCGCCAGCACGGGACGCAACTTTGATGAGATTCTGCGCACGATCGACTCGCTGCAGTTGACCGCCAAGTACCAGGTGGCCACGCCGGTGAACTGGAAGCATGGCGACGATTGCATCATCGTGCCGGCGGTGAGCGATGAAGAAGCCAACAAATCCTTCCCGAAGGGCTACAGGAAGTTGAAGCCGTATCTGCGCCTGACGCCGCAGCCGAACCTGTGACCTGAACCGTGACGCGGCAGCACGCCGCACGGGACAGGGGCAAACGCCAAAAACAAGACAGGGCCGCCAGCAGGCGGCCCTTGTTCATTGGCCAACGCGCACGGAGGGAGTCGAACCCCCAACCCTCGGTTCCGAAGAACGCTTCCGAACCTCGCTTGGCATTGCGCCAACGTCTATCGTGGGACTGAGCGCGACTGATTGGTAACAACTGGGAACGGGCGCGACTGCCTGCATCTGTGGCGGTGTGCCATGCCGGTGTGCCATTGGGGTGTGCGATGTGCTGACAAGCCGGTGAATTGAGGCCCGGCTACCGCGAAAGCATGGATTCTCCTCGCACTAGTCTGCTCCTGCGGTACATTGCACCAAGGTGCAGGGACGCACATGGGAGAACGATAATGCGGAGCGTTATCCAGTTGGGGGGAGTGCCAGTAATGGCGAGTGGGATAGCGCCAACGTCAAAGGAGCTATAAATGATCGCAAAAATCGCAGCGGTGGTCTGCATACTTGTCGCCGCAAGCCTGGCAGGGTACGGCTACAACCTCTACAAAGGTGCGTCGCGTGCAACAATGATGCTTGGTGCCGACAGAACGACACTTGCAGATCAAATGGCGCGCGGTGAATCACTGATGTGGTGGTCGCTCTGTCCGTTAGCATTGACCGCGATGTTCGGGTCGCTCGCGGAGATTACAGACCATCTTTCACGATTACGTCGCTGAACGCGGTCACGCGGCTTAGAAGACAATCGGTTCGGTGGCGGCGTTCATCATCATCACGGAAAGGGGCAGCAAGGTGGAATCACTGACGGAACTCTTACTCGACTGGTTGCGATGGATTCGAGAAGGGCTTGTGCATCCG